>NZ_CAKMSJ010000001.1 GCF_928381505.1 Rothia endophytica
GGGCAGTTACTGACTCTGCCCGTCTTTTTGAGATTTACCGGGCAACCCCTGACCTGGACCGGCAGTTACCGCCTATTGCTACGGTTGAGGATGCTAGCGACTGCTTGGAAAGGCATCTTCTTCCGGCCCCGAGCAGGAGCGCCACTCCCCGAATCAACGAGCACCCAGGCCAGCGACCCAGTAGCCAGCCCAGTTCCACCGATGCCAGCCAGCAGGCCCAGCCTGGTTCCAGCCAGGGCACCCCAGCGGGCACCGATAACCAGCAGGCAGGGACTCCCCAGGCCAACTCCAAGGGAAGTTTCCTGGCCTCCACCGGTGCCAGTGGCCTGGTTCCCCTTCTGGCTCTAGCCCTTGTTCTCTGCACGATCGGCACCCTAGCCCTCAAACAGAAACGCGAAAAGTCCCCCAGCAAGAACTAGCCCCCCTCGTATCCCGCCCTTTCTGCCGTCAACCATCCAAGCATGCAGAAAGGGCGGGATTTTCAGTTCCAGCCCAGGCCCCAACCGGCACAAGAAAAACACCGCGCTCAGGCACCAGCTCAGCCAGGTAAACTAGGGGCGAAAGAAAAGCCACCGCACCAGAAAAGAGAAAGACCGTGACCAACACCCCCCACATCGCCCCCAACGGCGCAGAAATCGCAGAAACCATCCTCCTACCCGGCGACCCCCTACGCGCCAAGTTCATTGCCGACACCTACCTGGAAAACGTCGTCCAGTTTAACACCGTCCGCAATATGTTCGGCTACACCGGCGACTTCAAGGGCCAGCGTATCTCCGTCATGGGCACCGGCATGGGCATCCCCTCCGCCAGCCTCTACACCCACGAACTCATCCACACCTTCGGCGTCAAGCGCCTCATCCGCATCGGCACCTGCGGCGGCCTCTCTGAGGGCGTAGACCTCTTCGACATCGTGGTAGCCGCCTCTGCCTCCACCGACTCCAATTTCCTGCACCACTACAAACTCCCCGGCACCTACGCCCCCACCGCCTCCTGGTCCCTCCTCTCCGCCGTCGCCCAGGAAGCAGACCGACAGGGCCTCACCCTCAACGTGGGCAACGTCCTCTCCTCCGACGTCTTCTACCGGGCGGATGCCAGCGACGCCAAGAAGTGGGCAGACATGGGCGTTCTGGCCGTTGAGATGGAAAGCGCCGGCATCTACGCCGTAGCGGCCGCCGCAGGCGTAGAGGCCCTGGCTGTCTTCACTGTTTCTGACCACCTCTTCAAGGGCACCGAAACCAGCGCCGAAGAACGCCAGACCGCCTTCACCGCCATGATGGAACTCGTTCTGCCCGTAGCAGCTGCAGCCTAAGACAGCTCAATCTCACCGAGTCCCCAGACAAGAGCGGGCTGCAGACCAAAAATCTGCAGCCAGCGCGCTCCTCCCCGCACCCCAGCATCCTGCCCTAAAATAGGGTTCAGTATGTCTACACCAGCAGAATCCAGCAAGAAGCCCACCCAGAACTTCGGGGCCCTGGCCGCCGCCATGCACGCGGCCCCCGACCGCGCCACGTCCCCGGCCCAGGAGGCCAATACCGAGCAGGCCAAGGACCAGCCCCGCACCCCCCGCAGGGGCCGCCCCAACCGGCGAACGGGGCAGGGCCGGACGCCCCAGGGTTCCGACGCACGCCAGAAGCGCAACGGCCAGCAGGGCAGACGAGAAAAGCCCCGCGATATCGCCAAGGTTCTTGCCGCCCTGCCCAGCACCATCACCTACCCCGAGTCCCTGCCCGTCTCTGCCCGCAGGGACGACATCATGGAGGCTATCGCCAAGCACCAGGTGACCATCGTTGCCGGTGAAACAGGCTCCGGTAAAACCACCCAGCTCCCCAAGATGCTCCTGGATCTGGGGCTGGCAGAAAAGGGCCTCATCGGGCACACCCAGCCCCGCCGTCTGGCCGCCCGCTCCGTCGCTGAACGTATTGCCGAAGAACTGGGCCAGAAAATCGGTGAAACCGTGGGCTACCAGGTGCGTTTCACCTCTGAGGTAGGCCAGAATTCAGCGATCAAGCTCATGACTGACGGTATTCTGCTGGCTGAGATTCAGCACGATAAGCTCCTGAGCAAGTACTCGGCCATCATCATCGATGAGGCTCACGAGCGTAGCCTCAATATTGACTTTATTCTGGGCTACCTCAAGCGCATTATGCCTCAGCGCCCGGACCTCAAAATCATCATCACCTCGGCAACCATCGACCCCGAGCGCTTTGCCCGCCACTTCTCCCCCAGCTTCATGCCCGCCGTAGGCATTGTTGATGAGTCGCTGAGCGCCGAAGAAAAAGAAATAGCTGAAGCAACCCTGCCTGATGACGCCCCGCCCATCATCGAGGTTTCGGGGCGCACCTACCCCGTTGAGATCCGCTACCGCCCTCTAGAGGGCACCCGCACCGGGGACGGCGGCGAAGACGATATGGACGCCGGTGACGGCTTAGAGGACGAAGACCGCGACCCGCTGGACGGCGTCCTGGATGCTATTCGCGAGCTCTCTGAAGAGGCACCTGGCGATATCTTGATTTTCTTCTCGGGTGAACGCGAGATCCGCGACGCTGAGGACGCGATCAATGACATGGTACGCACCACCCGCCGCCTGCGGGACTACGAGGTTCTTCCCCTCTATGCCCGGCTTTCAATGGCTGAGCAGCACCGGGTTTTCCGCCCCGCTGGCAGGCCACGCATCGTCCTCGCTACCAACGTCGCTGAGACCTCACTGACGGTTCCCGGCATCAAGTACGTGATTGATACCGGCACAGCCCGCGTATCGCGCTACTCGGCGCGTACCAAGGTGCAGCGCCTACCCATTGAACGTATCTCTCAGGCCAGCGCCAACCAGCGTTCTGGCCGCTGTGGTCGTGTCTCTGACGGTATCGCTATTCGTCTTTACTCTGAAGAGGATTTCGCAGCTCGCTCCGAGTTCACCGATCCTGAAATTCTGCGCACTAACCTGGCAGCTGTCATACTGCAGATGACCGCCATCGGCGTGGTCAAGACCCCCGCAGATATCTCGCTGTTCCCCTTCGTACAGCCTCCCGAAAGCCGCGCTATCAATGACGGCGTCAACCTTCTGCGTGAGCTGGGTGCTCTTCGTGAAGCTGGAGCTCAGACTGATAGGGGGCGCGGACGCCGTGGCTCCGGTTCACCGCTGACCGCAGCAGGGCGGGCCATGGCTGCCCTGCCCGTTGACCCAAGGCTTGCCCGTATGATCGTTGAGGCGTCCAAGCGCGGGGTAGCTAAAGAAATGATGGTGCTGGCCGCTGCCCTGACCATCCAGGACCCCCGCGAGCGCCCGGCTGATAAACGCGGCGAAGCTGATGCCCTGCACAAGCGTTACCAGGATGAGAAATCTGACTTTTCTAGCTTCTTGTTGCTCTGGCAACATATCAATGAGAAGCAGGATGAGCTATCTTCTAGCCAGTTCCGCAAGATGTGTCACCGAGAGTTCCTCAACTATCTGCGTATCAGGGAGTGGCAGGATCTTTTTGCTCAGCTGCGTGAAATTGGGCGCGGAGCCGGTATCAGTGTCAGTGGCGGGCGAGAAATCGACCCCGCTTCTCGTGAGGAGGCCGTGCACAAGTCCCTGCTCACCGGTCTGCTCTCCCACATCGGTATGCAAGATGAAACTAACCGGCACGAATACCGCGGCGCTCGCGGAACCCGTTTCGCAATTTTCCCTGGTTCCGGTCTCTTTAAGAAAAACCCGGAGTGGCTTGTCTCAGCGGAACTGGTTGAAACCAGCCGTCTCTGGGCGCGTGTCAACGCTGAAATCCAGCCGGAATGGGTTGAAGAATTAGCGGCCCATCTGGTCAAGCGACAGTATTCTGACCCCCATTGGTCTGCTAAGCAGGGTGCGGTTCTGGCTCATGAGAAGGTCACTCTCTTTGGAGTTCCCGTTATCGCTGACCGCCGGGTTCAGTACTGGCGTATTGACCCGGTAGCTGCCCGCGAAATGTTCATCCGTGCAGCTTTAGTTGAAGGTGACTGGTCTACCCGCCACCGGTTCTTCGCCCGCAATCAGAAGGCCCTGGCCGAGGTTGAAGAGCTGGAGGCTCGTCTGCGCCGCCGCGACCTGCGAGTGGATGACCAGACTCTCTTTGATTTCTACGATGCCCGCATCCCCGCTGATGTGGTGTCAGAACGACACTTTGACCGCTGGTGGAAGGAAGAGCGTACCAAGAACGAGCACCTCCTCGACTTCAATCCAGAGAATCTCATTGATGAAGAGGCAGCAGATTACGATGAGTCTCTCTTCCCCCGCACATGGCAGGTAGCTACCAGCGGTGGAGAGCTTTCTCTTGACCTGAGGTATGAGTTTGCGCCCTCAGTTTCGATTGGTGGGGTCCGTTCTTCACAAGCACAGACTGACGGCATCGCAGTTCAGGTGCCGGTGCTCTTTTTGGGCCAGCTTGAGCCTGCGCCCTTTGAATGGCTGATTCCGGGTCTACGCGAGGAGCTCGTCACTGCCCTCATCAAGTCCCTACCCAAACAGGTCCGTAAAAACTTTGTGCCGGCCCCGGACGTCGCCCGTCAGGCGGTTGAAAAGCTGACCGAAGAATTTTCACCGCTCAACGATAGTCTCACCGAGGCACTTGCACTAGCTTTGCGCCGTCTACGCGGGCACGTGGTTGACCCGGCAGACTTCGACTGGGACGCTGTGCCTGAGCACCTTCGCTTCACCTTCCAGGTGCGCAACCACAACAATAAAATTTTGGGTGAGGGCAAGAACCTCAAAGACCTGCAGGCAAATCTGCACACGGAGATTCGTTCGGCTCTGGCGGCGTCACTGGGGGCATCCCCCGAAACTCTTGGAACCATGCAAGCGATGGCGGGCGGAAAGAGGAAGGCTACACCGGGTAAGGCCTCTGCTCAGGGGACGCCGCGTTCTAGCTCCCCAGCCCAGGGAATGAGTAGCGGGGGCAGTACGTCCGGGGCTAAGACTCATGCAGTCCGCGAAGTCTCCGGGCTAACCAGCTGGCCGGAGGCAGACCTCCCCCGCAAAATTGAGCGGGTCATCGCCACTCAGACGGTGGCAGGCTACCCCGCTCTCGTCGATGAAGGCAGCAGTGTTGCGGTTCGCATCTTTCCCACCGAGGCTGAGGCCTTGCGCGCCCAGCGCGGTGGTGTGATTCGTCTGCTCAAGCTGGGTACCCCGTCGCCCGAACGGTATGTGAGTGATCACCTCAATAATCGTGAGAAGCTCATCTTCACACAAAACCCCCACGGTTCCATCGATGAGCTGATTAGTGACTGCACGGTTGCCGCCATTGACCAGCTGACCCCGGCAAACCCTCCCTTTACCAAGAGTGAGTACACGGAGCTCTTCAACACGGTGCGGGCTGAACTGATTGATACGGTCTTCATCATTACCAAGCTGGTGGCAGACATTCTCAGCGAGGCAGCCGCCGTTCGCAAGCTCATCAAGAAGAGCACATCGCTGGCGGTTATTCACGCTATGGGTGATATGAAGGGCCAACTTGAGCACCTGATTTACCCCGGTTTCGTAGCGGCTACCGGTGCAGCCCAACTGCACCATCTGCCCCGCTACCTGACCGCTATGCGCAAACGCATCGAAAAGTTAGGGCCCAACGTCAACCGCGATAACCAGCTGATGCTCACTGTGCAGAACCTTGAGGATTCCTACGACAAGGCGATTAAGGCCCTACCCGCTGGGCTATCCCCCAGCCCCGAGCTGGAGCAGGTGGGCTGGATGATTGAGGAGCTACGCGTCAGCTTCTTCGCCCAGGATTTGGGCACCGCCTACACGGTCTCGGAGAAGCGAATCTCCAAGGCGCTGCGCGAAGCCCTGGACGCCATGAAGAACAGCTAAACTGCCCGCTACAAAGCTGGTTGCGGCTAGGCGCCCTCCTGCTAGCTGGCTCGGGGCTGGCGTGAATCACGGCGCGCTCTTCATCTTGGATTAGGTATGCTATCCAGCGATGAGCGCGTCGTGAGTAGGGTCAGCTAGCAGGAGGGCGCCTAGCGCAACTACCCAGCCCCAGCCAGTCGGCTACGAGCACATCCGCTATGCCCTTATAAGTCTGTTTGCTTAGTCAGTTACGAACTCGCCGTAGCCTAGCTCGCGCAGAGCCTCGCGGAGCTTTACCGCGGCGTCGTCCATTGCAGCGGCGTCCGGGTTACGGTTGGCCTGTTCAAAGGTGAATTCACTTTGGTGTTGGGAGGGCCAGACGTGGATGTGAGTGTGGGGCACGTCGAAGCCCGCGATAATCATGCCAACCCTCTGGGGCTCGAAGGCCTTCTGCAGCCCCTCAGAGACCTTGTGGGCTACGCCAAAGACGTGGGTGGCGAGATCCTGGGGCATATCAACCCAGTGGTCGATTTCCTCGCGGGGAACCACCAGGGTGTGACCGTACTGGAAGGGTTCGATGGTGAAGAAGGCAACGGCCTTTTCGTCCTGCCAAATCATGCGGCCGGGGATTTCGCCCTTCATAATCATGGTAAAAACGGTGCTCATGGCTGCCCTTTCTAGATATCGACTGAGGTACCCGCGGGCAGGTACTCGAATTCGGTGCCATATTTTTTGCCGAAGTTGGTGGCGTGACCAACAATCATATTCCTGCCGTTCTCAGCAAGCAGCGAGTCATGGATCTGGAATGCCTTCTGTGCACGCACAGCGATGATGAAGTCGATTACCTCAGAAATCTTATTCCAGGGCGCATGGATGGGTACCAGCAGGGTCTTGACCTCGATGCCATGAGGAACAACGAAGGAGTCGCCCGGGTGAAAGAGGTTGTCGTCGATGAGGTAACCTACGTTGTCAATCACCGGTAGGAGCGGGTGAATAACCGCGTGCTGCCCACCAAAGGTCTTGATGGTGAAGCCCGACAGCTCTAGCTGACCGTCAGCGGTTACGGCGGTTGCCGCGGCGTCGGGTAGAGCTTTTTTGACGGTATCGACAACAGCGGCTGGCGCGTGCAGGGTTACCTCGGGGTTCTTTTTGAGAAAGGCGAGCACCTTCTCTTCATCAAAGTGGTCGGGGTGAACGTGGGTGATGAGGATGTGCTGGGCACCTTCTAGAGCTTCTTCTACTTCGGAGAAGCCACCGGGGTCAAGCACCAGCACGGTATTGTGATCTTCGAGACGGACGCAGGAGTGGGTGTATTTGGTAAGTTTCATATCTCTACCCTAGTAGTTTAGCCGGTTACACAACAGCTGTGGGTGCCTGCCAGCGTCATTTTATCTTCGGGTGAACGGGGCTTCCCTCCCCTGCCGGTGAACGCCGCAGCTTGGATGGCTCGGCAAGGTTATTATGGACTGTAGAGCAAGCTGACTTCCGATGAAAGAGGAGCCAATGGCGACCACCGCGCAGAAAACTACCGAGGTGCGCAATACAAAGCAACGACGCGCGTTGACCGCTACCCTCGATACTCTCGAAGATTTTATTTCAGCTCAGGATTTGCACCAGCTGATGGTCTCCAGGGGGGACGCGGTTTCTCTTGCGACAACCTACAGAATTCTGCAGTCTATGCTTTCTGCTGGCGAGGTAGAGTCCCTCAAGACCGAAGAGGGTGAGGCCATCTACCGCCGTTGCGAGTCTGAGCACCATCACCACCATTTGCTCTGCCGGGTATGCGGTGCGGCGGTTGAGTTTGAGGTCCCCCAGCTTGAGGATTGGACCCTGAAAATCGCAGGCGAACACGGCTACACCGAGGTCAACCACATCATCGAGATTACCGGCGTGTGTGGCAACTGTTCTGCTAGTTAGATATCAAAAGCCCGCTCTACAATGAGCGGGCTTTTTTCGTACCCTTATGCGGCGGGGACGTGCTCTAGTTCTTTGGTCTGTGCACGTCCTGAGGCGCTGTGGCGCTGACGTACGGCGCGGATTACTCTGCAGACCACGAAGATGAAGAAGGAAATGCTGGTGACGTAGGGGCTAATGGGAAGGGACCCTGCCAGTGCCAGCATGATGCCACCCACCATTGCAATCTCAGCGAAAATCACCGAAAGAATCAGGGCTTTGAGGGGGGACGCCGTTACCTGCAGAGCAGCTGCGGCGGGAGTAATCAAAAGGGCAAGAACCAGCAGGGAGCCCACTACCTGGACCGATAGAGCGGTGGCGATACCCAGAACAATCATGAAGGCAAGAGAAAGCGTGCGAAGCGGAACGCCTTTTGCCCGAGCTACCACCGGATCAAGCGAAGCGAACATGAGGGGACGCCATATGAGGGCCAAGGCACCAACAATGACGATTGCACCAATGATCATGGTGGTGAGCTGTGCGGAATCTACCGAAACAATTTGACCGGTCAGCAGTGAGAATTTGTTGGCGGCTCGGCCTGAGTAGAGGGAGAGGAAAAGGATGCCCAGTCCCAACCCAAAAGGCATGAGAGCGCCAATCACAGAATCATTTTCGTGGGCTTTGGACCCCATGAGAGCGATCAGTAGAGCTGAGGCGATGGATCCCACCAGGGACCCGGTGACCACGTTATAGCCCAATAAGAGAAACAGCGCAGCACCAGCAAAAGACATCTCTGCGATGGCGTGAACGGCGAAAGCATGCCGGCGCATCATCACAAAGATACCCACAAAGCCACCGATAACGCCCAGCACTGCACCGGCAAAAATCGACTGGTGCAGCAGTGCCACCAGCTCACCGTAGCGATCGAAGACAAAGACTTCAGAGAGGAAATCTGTAAAAGTAATGTTGAGTTGCACGGCTATGCACTCCGATCGGAGGTGTAGGGGCGGTGGATTTCATCAACGTGAGGCCCGTGGATCAGGTCTTGGCCCTGGATACTGCAGTGATGGTCTTTTTCGGAGTGTTCCCCGCCCACCACAACATAGCGTCCATTGGTGTGGATGACAGAAACAGGTGTTTGGTAAAGATCGGTGAGCACCTCAGAGCGCATGACCTCTTCAACGGTTCCCACGGTGAAGCGCCCGCCAGCCAGGTAAAGAACCCGGTCAACGTGTTCAATAATCGGGTTAATTTCATGGGTCACAAAGATAACCGTGGCATTGTTTTCACGGTTGTAGCGGTGGATGAGCTCAGAAACAGCGTACTGGTGGTTGAGGTCCAAAGACAGCAAGGCCTCATCAGCCAACAGAATCTGGGGGTCATTGGCAAGAGACTGGGCTATCCGCAAACGCTGTTGCTCACCTCCCGAGAGAAGGCCGATGGGCACATTAGCGTACTCAGTGGCTCCCACAGCTTCCAGCAGTTCATCCACTTTCGCCCGGTAATTCTTTCGAGTCAGGCGGAAGCCCCAACGGTGACCGTCCACCCCGAGCCCCACAAAATCTCTAGACCGTAGCGGTGTCTCAGAGCCGATTGCTCGTTGCTGAGGCACGTAGCCAATCCCCGGGTTTCCAAGGTGCGCAGGTTTACCGAGCACCGTCATGCTCCCCGAGCTCAGGGTAGTCAGTCCCAAGACTGTCTTGATGAACGTGGATTTGCCCGACCCATTGGGTCCGAGCACTGCAAAGTACTCCCCCTGTTGGATCTCAAGGTCAAGATTTTGCCAGAGGGCTCGGTGGCCAAACGAAAGCCCGCCCCCGCGGATCTTGATGGCAGGGGCGAGCTTAGACGGAGTAGAAGACATAGGTTTTATGCTACTGCCTTTTCAATGTTTTCAATGTTGGCTGTCATCCACTGCACATAGTTTTGGCCCTCGGGCAAAGTTTCTGAGAAGGAGGCGGTGGGTACCTGCACGCTAGTTGCAAAGTCCAAGATTTCTTTGGTCTGAGCTGTCTGGGTCTGTTCGTTGAAGGCCAGTAGGTCAGCCTGTTGACCGGTCAGCACGTCTTTTGCTTCCTGCATAGTGAGCGGGGCGATATCGCTGTCGGTTTCAATGGCTGCTACCAAATCATCGGGGGTGACGTCGGTGTAGCCAGCGTCCTCAAGGAGGTAACCCGGTACAGGCTCTGTTGCCAGGTAGTTACGCTCTTGAGTGGCTAGTGCCTGGGTTCGCTCCAGCAACCCTTCTAGTTCAGTAACAAACTCGGACGCCGCATCCCGGTAGGTCTGGGCATTTTCAGCGTCAAGGGTTGCGAGGTCTTCTGCTACCTGGTTGGTCACCTTAATCATGGTGTCCAGGTCATACCAGACGTGCTCATTGTAGGTGTGCACGTGGTCGTGTTCCGCTTCTTCACCGTCGTGATGAGCATGTTCTTCGTTGATGTGTGCCAGCTCTTCTTCATCAAAAAGCTCGGACACTTCCACTGCATTTACGATGGTCTGCTCTTTGTTATCGGAGCCTGCCATCTCTTCAAGGAAGGTGTCATACCCACCGCCATTGAGCACCACCAGGTCAGCGTCTTTCACGGTGAGACGGTCAGAGCTGGTTGCCTCGTAGGAGTGGGGGTCTACTGCGGTTGAGGCAATGATGGGGGTTACTTCTACGTGATCACCGGCTATTTGGGTGACGAGGTCAGCATAAACATCGGTGGTGGTAACAACTTTGAGGGTGCCGTCATCGGCAGTGGTGCTGTCGCCGGCCCCGCATGCTGAAAGCATCAAAGTTGCTGCTGATAGCAGGGAGATTGCGCCTAGAGCCTTTTTCATCGTTTCCTCGTCTTCTACGTTAGCTTGTTGTAATTCACCCTAGAGTAAATGCGAATCATTCGCAAACGAATGGCGGGTACTTTAGACCACAGAAAAGGTGGCACCACCGCTCAACACGGTCTTACCACCTTTTCCGGTAGGGATATTATTTAGTCACCAGCACGGCGTGATGCTGCCTCTTCCCTGCGACGCACGTGGTCCTGGGTGGTGTCCTTAATTTCACCAACCAGCTCCTCGAGCACATCTTCAAGGAAGATCACACCCACACTCATGCCTTGGGCATCGACCACATGGGATACGTGGGCGCGGTTACGCTGCATGGTGGCCAGTGCGTCGTCAATCTCAGTTTCAGGCTTCACAATGGACATGGGGCGTAGTTTGCTCCAGGCAATAGGCTGGCTTACCCTCTCACCGTCGTAGGCAAGGGCGTCCTTAATGTGCAGGTAGCCCATGTAGGTGCCGTCTGCGGGATCTTGCATGACGAATCGGGAGTAGCCAGTCTGAGCCACAGCCTTTTCAAGATCCAGCGGAGTGCAGGGGAAGTTCATGGTGATGAGACGATCGCGCCCCACCATAATTTCTTCCACGGATTTTGTACTGAACTCTAGCGCACCAGAAAGTACGCCCGAACCATCATCAACGGTGCCTTCAGCGGTGGACTGAGCCACGATGCTTTGCAACTCATCCAGGGTAAAAGTTGATGACACTTCAGCTTTAGGTTCCACCTTCATCAGCCTCAGGGCGTGGTCAGCAATCCAGTTCAGCAAACCAACGAGGGGCTTGAGCAGACGAGAAAGAGATACCAAGGAAGGTGCGATCCATAGAGCACTGCCTTGGGCGGCCATCGAGACTGCCATGTTTTTGGGCACCATCTCACCGAAAATAACGTGGAGGTAGGTCACCAAAATGAGAGCGAAGGCAAAAGCCAAACCGCTGGCTAGTTCATAGGGAATGCCCATATTCTCAAGAGGGCCAGCTACCAGGTGATGGATAGCCGGTTCTGAAACATTCAGAATGAGCAGCGAGCAGAGGGTGATACCCAGCTGGCAGGTTGCCAGCATGAGGGATACATTTTCAAGTGCGTAGAGCACTTTGACTGCGCGCTTGTTTCCTGCAGCCGCTAACGGTTCTATTTGCGAGCGCCTGGTGGCCATGATGGCGAACTCCGCACCCACGAAATAGGCATTACCTGCTAGTAGTACAAAGAGTAAGGCTATTGCTACCCAGTCGTTCATGCCTGCGCCTTCTTTCGGTCAGTATCGGCGAGGTTTTCAGCCGGGTGGGGGGTGTAGCGGATGCGGTCGACGCGGCGCTGTTCCATCTTTTCAATTTTGAGCGTTCCACCGTCGATGGGTAGCACATCCCCGGTCTCGGGGACCCGGCCCAGTCTGTCCATCATGAAGCCACCCATGGTTTCGTAAGCGGGGTCGTCTTCAATGTCTAGAACGTTGATGTACTCGTTGATTTCATCCGGTCTCAATAGTCCAGAGAAGAGGTAGTCGCCGTTTCCTACTCTGAGAGGTCGGTCGTCTAGCGAGTTGGTGTCGTGTTCATCGGACACCTCGCCGACGATTTCTTCTACTAGATCTTCGAGGGTAGTGATGCCGGCGGTTCCACCATATTCATCGAGGACCACAGCCAGCTGCAGAGCACCTTCGCGTAACTGAACAATCAGGGAGTCGAGGTGGACTGTTTCAGGCACTTGTAGAACGTCTTCCATGAGAGCGCCAGCTTCTAGAGCGTCGCGGCGTTCTACGGGCACGCCGACCGCTTTTTTGACGTGCACTACACCTACGATGTTGTCCTGGTCTTCGCGGTAGAGAGGAAAGCGGGAATGCCCGGTGGTGCGCGCTAGGTCAATAACATCGCTGACCGGGGCTATGTCTTCAAGCATGATGACCTTGCGGCGAGGAGTCATCACGTCTGCTGCGGTTAGCTCGGAGAAGGAAAGGGTTTTATCTACGAATCGGGCGGTATCTGAGTCCAGAGTGCCGAGGTCTGCTGAGCGACGCACCATGGATGATAGTTCCTCAGGTGAGCGGGCGGCAGACAGTTCCTCTTTGGCCTCCATGCCGAAGCGGTGAAGAATCCAGTTAGCCGAGCCGTTAGCTGAACGGACGATAGGGCCCATGATCTTGGTGAAGAGCAACTGGGCGGGCGCCAGCACCCTCGCTACGCGATAGGCTTCAGCGATAGCGAGGTTTTTGGGGATCAGCTCACCGATAATCATGGAGAGCAGGGTTGCAAAGACCATTGCACCCACCAGCGAGATCAACCGAGCCGTACTCTCGGAGAAACCCCACGAGGAGATAGTGTCAGTCGTCAGAGACTGCAGTGCGCTGTCCAGGGTATAACCGGTCAGCAGGGTTGTGATGGTGATACCGAGCTGACAGCTGGATAGCTGAGTCGACAGGGACTTGAGGCAGGCTAGTACCTTAGATCCCGCTTTATCACCGCGGTCAATTTCCTGTTGAACCTTGCTTTGATCCAGTGCAACCAGGGCAAATTCGACAGCTACGAAAAAACCGGTGCCCAGGATGAGCAGAAGACCGAAGATGAGAAGTAGCCATTCCACTAGATTGCCACCCCTTGAGTTTCGGTCATCCTTAGAGTGGATGTAGACCTCGAAGCGGTCAGGGGCTGGGAGGTGAGCGTGAAGGCTCTAACCTCGTAAGGCCGCATATCAGGGCGGCAACTATAAGGATCGTCCATAGTGTCTTATTCTAGCTAAAACTTGTAGAGGGGGCACGGCCAAGAGCCAAGTTCTCAGCCTGCGAAAGGTGTTAGATGAGCGACTCTGCACCAGTTGAGTTTCCATTAAAATGCACCCCAAAGGTAGCCTATGGGTCATTTTGACCCCAAGTTGGCAAAGCTTTCACCTGAAAATATTGCACACTACGTGTCACATACTGTTCGCTGTGTTGGACGTATGGCCTTATCGCTTCTAAACTGTACAAAGATATGCGTTACATCACGCACCCAATGGAGTGTGCGATGAACTCGCAGGCGCGCCAGTCGGTGCGTTAACAGTAATCACAAGAGATGGAAGAGGCGTAAGTCCAGTGCCAAACCAGTCAGAGCGCACAGTACCCGAAGAGTTCGCGGGTAACGAATGGCTTGTCGAAGAGCTCTTTGAGAAGTTCGAGACAGACCGCAACTCGGTCGATGAAAAGTGGTGGCCCCTCTTTGATCAGTGGGCTGGCACCGGCGCTAGCTCTGAAACCAATCAGAAGTCAGCCTCTACAGAGCAGACACCCGATACTGTTTCCCCCGGCCCAGAAACCGTAGCCAAGGCCGAAAAGTCTGGTTCAACGGTTCTTCCTGCGGCTCAGGAATCTAAGCCTGCCGCTAAGCAGCCGGCAGCAAAGCCCACCCCTGCCCCCTCCAATGAAGCTTCTCAGAAGTCTGCGAAGACGCCAGAAGCACCGGAAGAGCATAAGGTCGTCACCCTTCGCGGCCCCGCTAAGGCTGTAGCCACCAATATGGATGAGTCCCTGAGCGTACCCACCGCCACCACGGTGCGCGCTATTCCCGCCAAGCTTCTGATCGATAACCGCACTGAGATTAACAGCTACCTCACCAGAACTCGTGGCGGCAAGGTTTCCTTTACCCACATCATCGGGTACGCCATCATTCGTGCCCTGGCGAACTTCCCCTCCATGAATGTCAGTTACGGCGAGGACGCCAAGGGCAAGCCTGCTGCTATCCAGCACGCTCACGTCAACTTTGGTCTGGCAATTGACCTTCCTCGCCCTGACGGTTCCCGCAACCTGGTCGTTCCCAACATCAAGGGAGCTGAGAAGCTTTCCTTCTCAGAATTCTGGAATGAATACAACGACATCGTTAAGCGCGGGCGCAACGGTGAGCTGGGCGTCGAAGACTTCAAGGGCACCACTGTTTCACTGACTAATCCCGGCGGTATCGGTACCGTTCACTCGGTCCCCCGCCTTTCAAAGGGTCAAGCCGCGATCATCGGCGCAGGTGCTTTGGACTACCCCGCTGAATACCGCGGCACCTCAGAGAAGGTCGTTGCCCGCAATGGCGTCTCCAAGATTCTGACTCTCACCTCCACCTATGATCACCGCGTCATTCAGGGTGCTGGCTCGGGTGAATTCCTCAAGATCGTTGAGCACTACCTCTTGGGTGGAGATGGCTTCTACGACCAGATTTTCCAGGATCTTCGTATCCCCTTTGAGCCGGTCCGCTGGGCCCGTGATAACCAGGTTAACCCTGAGTCCGAGGTCTCCAAGGTTGCCCGCATCCAGCAGCTGATTCACGCCTACCGCGTGCGCGGTCACCTGGTCGCCCAGACCAACCCCATCGGCTACGAGATGCTCTCCCACCCCGACCTTCGCCTAGAAAACTACGGCCTTACTCTCTGGGATCTGGATCGCCACTGGCCCACCGGTGGCTTCGGCGAGAAGGAAACCCTGGCTCTACGCACCATCTTGGAGCTACTGCGTGAGGCCTACACCCGCACTCTGGGTGTGGAGTACATGCACATCGAAACCCCAGCGGAGCGTGCCTGGTTCCAGGAGCGCCTGGAACACGGCTACACCAAGCCCAGCCGTGATGAGCAGTTCCGTGTTCTTGGCACCCTCAACGCTGCTGAGGCCTTCGAGACCTTCTTGCAGACCAAATACCTGGGCCAGAAGCGTTTCTCACTGGAGGGCGGCGAATCCCTGATTCCTCTTCTGGATTCGGTGATTTCCGAGGCAGCGGACGCTGGTCTCAACGGTGTTGGTATTGGCATGGCTCACCGAGGTCGTCTCAACGTGTTGACCAACATTGCCGGTAAGTCTTACGCCCAGATTTTCCGTGAGTTCGAGGGCCAGATGGACCCCCGCCTCACCGGCGGCTCCGGCGATGTGAAGTACCACCTGGGCACCGAAGGCCTCTTCACCTCCCATAACGGCAACCAGACTCAGGTCTACCTGGCAGCTAATCCCTCCCACCTCGAAGCGGTCAACACCGTGCTTGAGGGCATCGTCCGCGCTAAGCAGGACACTCTGGCTGAGCAGGGTGTGGGCGGCTACCCCGTTCTTCCCATCCTGGTTCACGGCGATGCGGCCTTTGCCGGCCAGGGCATCGTCATGGAAACCCTGCAGATGTCCAAGCTAGAAGGTTTCACCACCGGCGGTACCGTTCACATCGTGGTTAACAACCAGGTTGGCTTCACCACCACTCCCCGTGAAGGACGCACAGCCACCTATTCCACCGATATCGCTCGTATGGTTCAGGCACCGGTGCTGCATGTCAATGCAGATGACCCCGAGGCTGTCGTCCGCGCAGGCGCCATCGCTTTTGAGTACCGCCAGGCCTTCAATAAGGATGTCGTCATTGACCTGGTGTGCTACCGCCGCCGCGGTCACAACGAAGCCGATGATCCCTCGATGACCCAGCCCAAGATGTACCAGCAGATTGAGCAGCTTCCCTCTACCCGCAAGATTTACACCGAGGCTCTGGTTGGCCGTGGTGACATCACCAAGGAAGAAGCTGAGCGCGTACTGCGTGACTACCAGGGACGCTTGGAGCAGATCTTTACCGAGACCCACGAGGCTCAGTCCTCTTCTGCTCCCCTAGTGACCGCTGACGCCGCTGCTGTTTCAAACATTGAGCGCCCTGCTGCCCAGCAGAATGAAGACTCCGTGCAGGTGGCCGGTTCGACGGCAATTTCACCTGAAGTTCTCGCACAGATCGGTCAGGCTTTCAGCAATGCTCCTGAAGGCTTTACCGTGCACAAGAAGCTTAAGAAGCTCCTTGAACAGCGCGTAGCCATGTCTACTGAAGGTGGCATCAACTGGGGCTTTGGTGAGCTTGCTGCCTTTGCTTCCCTGCTTCTTGAAGGTAAGAACGTGCGTTTGACCGGTCAGGACGTCCAGCGCGGCACCTTCGTGCAGCGTCACTCTGTCCTGCACGATAGCGTGACCGATGAAGAGTGGAACCCGCTGCAGAACCTCTCACCCACCCAGGGTAAGTACGCCATCTACAACTCCTTCCTCTCGGAATACGGTGTGATGGGCTTCGAGTACGGCTACTCCGTTGAACGTCCCGACTCATTGGTGCTCTGGGAAGCTCAGTTCGGTGACTTCGCCAATGGTGCGCAGACCATCGTTGATGAGTTCATCTCATCGGCAGAGCAGAAGTGGGCTCAGCGCTCATCCCTAGTGCTGCTCCTCCCCCACGGCTTTGAGGGCCAGGGCCCTGACCACTCATCTGCACGCATGGAGCGTTACCTGCAGCTGTGTGCAGAGAACAACATGACGGTAGCTGTGCCTTCCACCCCAGCATCCTACTTCCATCTGTTGCGCCGTCAGGCACACTCACGCCCCCACAAGCCCCTTATTGTGATCACTCCTAAGCAGCTTCTGCGTCTCAAGGCAGCGGCTTCGTCTGTGGAAGATTTCACTGAGGGCAGCTTCAAGCCCGTGATTGAGGATCAGGCAAACCTGTCCCCGAACGAGGTAACTAACCTGGTCTTCGTTTCGGGCCGCCTCTACTACGATCTGGAAGCAGAACGAGCCAAGCGTAAGGACCAGAGCACCGCTCTGGTACGCGTAGAGCAGCTCTACCCGCTACCGGTAGCAGAGATTAAAGAACAGATTGCAAACTACCCCAACGCAGAGGTTGTCTGGGCGCAGGATGAACCTGCCAACCAAGGTCAGTGGCCTTTCATGGCGCTGAACCTCATGCCTCAGGTGGATTACAAGATGCGTCTTATCTCGCGTCCTGCCGCGGCTTCCCCCGCGGCTGGTACCGGTAAGCGCCACCAGCGCGAGCTCGACAACCTCATTTCAGAGGTCTTCGACCGCTAAAGCCAGGCAAATCAGAGGACGGGCGGCCAGCCTTTATGAGTTGGCCGCCCGTTTTCTGTCTCTTGTGCAGTGTTGAGTGATGTCACGGTGTGCACTGAAGGTGCAGGAGGGTTTAGACTTGGTAAGAACTGTACATATTCACAGCGGTGCCGCTAGGCGCCAACTGACCAGAAAGATACACGTGGATCAGCGAAAAATTCGTCTTGTAGCCGTTGGCGATGATCTGCTCGCAGGCGTCGGGGATCCCCGCACCCTCGGGTGGTTCGGTCGAGTCATGGCGCGCACCCCTCAGACCTCAGCTTCGATTGCTGCTTACAATCTGGCTGCTCCTGGTGAAGGTAGCGAGATGCTCAACAACCGCTGGTTTGAAGAGGCATCTCGTCGTTTCGCGCAGGGGCATGAAAACCGTCTGGTCATTGCGCCTTCTAGCTATGACATTGATTTGGGTATGACCAGTGCCCGCTCACGCCTCAACCTTGCCAACATGGTGGATATGGCATCCCAGAATAACATCAAGGTTCTTGTTGTGGGCCCGCCCCCCACACTCGATGCAGAGCGTAACCGCAAAATTGCTGACCTTTCAGCAGCTTACGCGGATGTGGTTACCCGCCGTAATCATGTCTACGTTGATACCTTCAACCCGCTTCTGCATCACGAGCAGTGGCGCAACGATCTAGCCGCTAATGACGGGCGCCCTGGCCAGTCGGGCTACGGCCTCATCGCATGGCTGGTGTTGCACCGCGGCTGGTACAACTGGTTGCAGATTTCAGAACCTGTTTAAACACTGGATTCAGGCACTCCTTTCGCCCAGCTCACGTTCCCAACCATGCTCGTGAGAATGCAAAGCGTGCCAAGATATGCGAGAATAGGCAGAAGTGCCATTTAATGGTGCTACCGACCATTAGCTGCACTACTCCGGTACTGCAGTTTGACCTTTATCAAGGAGGCTCATATGAGCAAGCGCGGTCGTAAGCGTAAGGATCGCCGTAAGAACGGCGCGAACCACGGTAAGCGCCCTAATTCATAAGGCTAAAAAGAGGGCCCTCACTTCGGTGAGGGCCCTCTTTCATGGGCAAATTTACCTCATGCGGCTAAGCACTAGGGCTTTCGTGGTGACCTTCAGCGTGAAGCTCATCTATGCGAGCCCGGATTTTAGAGGTGAGGCTGGTGGGGGCTGTCTCAGTGCAGGTTCGGCGTATCGCTTGCCGGATGATGCACTCAAGATCATATTCTTTAGCGCAGTGACTACATTCCGCCAGGTGTGCTTGCAGTTCTTCTAAATCCTGGCAGCTGATGGGGTCATCAAGGTATTCGTAAATACTGGCGAGTCGTTCAGCGCAAGGCTTGTCTGCGGTGTTGGTGCGGGTCTCATTCATTTGACGCTCCTTTCCTTAGTCTTATTTAGATACCGGTGATACCGCGGTCAGTGGCGTAGTCGGACAATAAATCTCGTAGGAGCTTACGCCCCCGGTGAAGCCTGGACATCACCGTTCCGATAGGGGTGTCCATGATCTCTGAGATTTCCTTATAGGAGAACCCTTCAACATCTGAGTAGTAGACTGCCATGCGGAAATCCTCTGGGATGGCTTGCAGGGCCTCTTTGATATTGGAGTCAGGTAAATGAGACAGGGCCTCTGTTTCGGCTGATTCTAGGCCCTTGGAATCGTGTGCTCCGGCTTGAGCCAATTGCCAATCTTCTACAGTGTCAGTATTCGCTTGCTGCGGTTCACGTTGCCGCTTGCGGTAGACATTGATGTAGGTATTCGTCAGAATGCGGTAAAGCCAGGCTTTCAAGTTGGTCCCGGGCTTGTACTGATGAAAGGCTGAAAAGGCTTTCATATAGGCCTCTTGTACCAGGTCTTCAGCATCCGCGGGGTTGCGGGCCATGCGCAGTGCTGCAGCGTAGAGCTGGTCTACGTACTGCAATGCTTCGCGCTCAAAACGTAGCTTTCGTTCAGCGTCGGTTTCCGGTGCGCCGCTGGAGGCACCTTCCGCAGCTTCAGGTCTGCCTGCCACGGGTGAGGTTGTGGTGGTCATTGCCCTCCAATTGTCTTCTTTCGCTGATTTTCAACTCTACCGGTGAGGACGTTGTGGCACGAACGTCCTATCAGGTTCAAGGGACTGCAGATAGCTTTTATTCCCAGACGCTGTTTTTTCAGTAGATGTTTTGCAGAGCGCACCGGTGAGATGTATTTATTATGTAAGCTTAGTGATAGGTAGAAACTGCCGATTCCCGCGCGAGGGAAAAGCATCCCAATGAGGAGGAACTCATGTCACTGGTACGCCGTTTGGCTCGCCCTATGTTGGCTTCAAGCTTTATTGTTTCAGGGGTAGAACGTTTGCGTGACCCAGATTCAACTAAGCACCTGTCCAAGGCAATCGGCCTAGCGAGCAAGGCCGCACCTCAGCTTCGTGCACTTGAAGGTCAGGAGAAGCTGGTCGGTCAGGCTTTAGCAGGTTCACAGGTTGCTGCTGGCACCCTATTTGCTCTCGGTAAGCTACCGCGTTTCTCATCGACTGTCCTGCTCGTTACTGGCGCGATCAATGCCTACGTTGAGCACCAGGCTTCTGAGGCTCAGACTGCAGAGCAAAAGTCAGCCCGCCGCCAGTCAACCGTCCGTAACGCATCGCTGCTGGGTGCTGTAGCTATCGCTTCAGTAGACACCGATGGTAACCCCTCGCTTGCCTGGCGTGCGAACAAGCTAGGTCAGCAGGTAGCTAAGAAATCATCGCAGCTGGCTGGTGACGTTAAGGATGCCAGCAACGATGCCCATAAGAAGGTTGAGAGCCTCTTTGCCTCCTAACGAAGGCTCATCTAGGCGTTCATAGTTCGAGAAACCCCGTACCCTATCGGTGCGGGGTTTTCGGCTGTCTATCGAGGGGCTCTAAAATGGTGAGTACACTGTGAAACGAAGTAGAACGGAAGCAGGTATTGGCGTAGTGAGCGTGAATAATTCAGCGATGGCATCTGGCAACTGGGAGGCACCAACTCTGAGTGGAGCCGCAGGTACCTCAGCTCTGGTGGAGATTCCGGGATCTAAGTCCCTGACCAATCGCTATCTACTTCTAGCCGCTCTAGCTGAAACCCCTTCCTTGATTCACGCGCCCCTGCATTCTCGGGATTCTCAGCTCATGGTCCAAGCTCTTACCCAGCTTGGTGCCAGATTCGAAGAGATTCCAACAAACTCCCCTTTTGGGCCTGATCTTAGGGTTCACCCCATTGATTTTTCGGCTCCTGAACGCTCGGTTTCAATTGATGTTGGTCTGGCAGGAACCGTGATGCGGTTCGTTCCACCGGTTGCGGCTCTGCTTTCAGGCTCTTTTGCTTTCGATGGGGACCCCCATGCCCGTCAGCGTCCTATGGGCCCCGTTATCGATTCGCTTCGTGCCCTGGGTGTCCAGGTGGAAGATGCCGGTTTAGGTGCACTTCCTTTTACCGTTGTCAGTGATGGTTCGATTGTTGCCAGCGAGCTAGAAATCGATGCTTCCGCTTCATCTCAGTTTGCTTCAGCCGTCCTGCTAGCTGCCTGCCGTTTTGAAAACGGCCTGACTCTTCGCCATATAGGCTCACCTATTCCTTCCATGCCGCACGTCGAAATGACTCTCGAGACCATGCGCCAGGTGGGCATTGACGTTTCTTACGATGGCCAGAACACCTGGCAGGTTGCAGCCTCCCGGTTCCCTGGCTTTGAGGTGACGATAGAACCCGACCTCTCAAATGCTGGCCCCTTCCTGGCAGCTGCCGTAGTCACCGGTAATACCGTTGTCATTCCCCGCTGGCCGCAAGAAACAACTCAGGGCGGTAATCACTGGCTTGAGATTCTCCCGGCCTTCGGTGCCGCTGTAACCCTTGCGGATAGTGAGCTAACCGTAACTGGCCCTGCTGCGGGAGCCTCCTCCCAGTACCCCGGCCTGACACGGGATTTATCAGAAGCCGGCGAATTAGCGCCGACCGTTGCCGCTATCTGCGCCCTAGCCAGCACCCCCAGCGTCCTTTCGGGTATTGCCCACCTTCGAGGCCACGAGACAGATCGGTTAGCCGCTCTTACCCAAGAGATTAATAGGCTTGGCGGTCAGGCTCAAGAAACTGCTGACGGCATTCGCATTGAGGCACCGGTGCAGCACGGTGATTTCTTCAGAACCTACGATGACCACCGTATGGCGACTGCAGCAGCCGTTATCGGGCTGCAGGTTCCCGGCGTCGTGGTGGAAAATGTAGAGACCACAGCCAAGACCCTACCGGGGTTTACCGGTTTATGGCAGAACATGCTGGACCAGTGGAAGGAGGCTCAGTAATGCGCCGTCACTGGGATGAAAGCGATGTCAAGATTCGCCCCAACAAAAAAGGCTCACGCCCCCGTACCAAGGATCGCCCTGCCTATAAAGAGGCCACCATTGGCAGAATTATTACCGTGGACCGGGGCCGCTACACAGCGGTAGTAGATGAAGGAACCGATCAGGAACGCGCAGTCACAGCAGTCCGCGCTAAGGAACTGCGCCGCTCCCCCATCGTTGCTGGAGACAAGGTGGGGCTTGTAGGCGATATCAGCGGCAAACCCGATACACTGGCCCGTCTCATCCGCATCGAAGAACGCGCCAACCTCCTTCGCCGAAGTGCCGACGATACCGATCCGGTCGAGCGTGTTGTAGTTGCCAACGCTGACTACCTAGTTATCGTGGTAGCCGCCGAAAACCCTGAACCGCGCACAGGGTTCATCGACCGGTCCCTGGTAGCTGCCTTTGATGCCGGTCTTAAGCCCATTCTCTGTATCACCAAAACCGATCTTAAGCACCCCCAGTGGTTGCTGGATTACTACCGGGATGTTGACCTGACCATCCTGCTCTCCAAGGCAGCGGACGGCAGGGCACCCAGTGAACAGGGCTCCGAGGGGCTAGATGTGTCTCTGGTTGAACAGCTCCACACCATTTTGGACGGGTCAGTCTCGGTGCTTCTGGGCCACTCAGGTGTGGGTAAATCAACCCTCGTCAATGCGCTGACCGGCGCTGAGCGAGCCACGGGGCACGTCAACGCGGTGACGGGTAGAGGCCGGCATACGTCCTCTTCAGCTCTGGCTCTGCAGCCCCGAGACAGTAAAGCCGGTACCTGGATTATTGATACCCCCGGAATCCGTTCCTTCGGGCTGGCTCACGTACCCGTTGAAAACCTGGTATCAGCTTTTACCGACCTAGCTCCCGGCGCGTTAGACTGCTCCAAGGGCTGTACTCACTCTCTTACCGCCCCTAACTGTGGCCTTCAAGCCTACGTGGAGGCAGGTCTCGCCGGAGAAGCCGGCACAGAACGTCTCGAATCGCTCCGCAAACTGCTACGGGTAGATGAGCAAGAAGGCGATACCGAAAAAGAACTTGGCAATTTAGAACACTAACGAGCAACTATGAATACTAACCACACCGATGACCTGCGCCTGGCGCACATTATGGCGGATACCGTTGACCGGCTGACCCTGACTAAATTCAACGCCCATGATTTTACAGTTGAGACCAAGCCAGACCTCACCCCCGTCACAGACGCTGACCGTGAAGCAGAACAGCTCATCCGCTCTCAGCTCTCACGGGTGCGCACCCGTGACTCGGTATTAGGCGAAGAATTTGGTTCCACCGGCACTTCCCCTCGTCAGTGGGTTATCGATCCTATTGACGGAACCAAAAACTTTGTACGCGGCGTCCCGGTCTGGGCTACCCTCATTGCTCTGTTGGAGCACGGCAAACCGGTGGTAGGTGTGGTTTCCGCACCGGCATTGCAACGACGCTGGTGGGCTGCAGAGGGCACGGGTGCCTATACCGGCCGCTCACTTGCCAAGGCAAAACGTATCAGCGTTTCAGCGGTTAACCGGCTAGAGGACGCTTCTTTTTCTTATTCATCGCTCAGCGGCTGGAAAGAACTGGGTCTGCGGGACAGCTTGATCGACCTTACCGATAAGGTATGGCGGACGCGTGCCTACGGTGACTTCTGGTCCTACTGCATGGTCGCTGAAGGTTCCGTTGACTTCGCTGCTGAACCAGAGCTAAACCTTCACGATATGGCTGCTCTTGTGCCCATTATCAAAGAGGCAGGCGGAACCTTCACCTCTCTAGCAGGAGTAGACGGCCCCCACGGAGGTAACGCCCTTGCCTCCAATGGAAAACTTCACCAGGACGTTCTGAACTACCTAGGAACCGAAAAAACCATTGCTTAAAGAACACTGCCGGGGCAACTTGCCCCGGCAGTTTCTTTATTAAGAATTCTCAGCGACGCATTCTGCGATTGCCTCTTCATTACCAGAATATAAGACCTCGCAGTTAGCTTGCTCGGCGACGCTCATGAACCAAGAGGTCACCAGCAGCATGCCAATAGCTAGGGGAACACAAAGAGCTCCGGCGATGATACCGCCCCAGGCCATTCCGCTTGTTCTGCCGGTGAACTGTGTTCTTTGACCGGCGGACTTTTGCCGCAGGGCTACAATTCCAAGAACTAGTGCTGTGACTGCGGGAATCATAGCCAGTAGTGCCAAGCCGCCGGCAAGAAAAACCGTCATATAGGCGGCAGCGGCGCACATGACTGACATAAATGCGGTGAAGTAAGCGCGCCCGCGCTTATCGCGGGTTACTTGGCCGTAGGGGCGGCGGTAGGCTACTGGAACACGGTAGGCTTCGGGTTCGCCGGGGGTCGAAAGATCATAGGGGGCAGCCTGTGGTGGCCCAGAGTAAGGCTGAACGCCGGGCGCTCCAGCCATGGGCGCTCTCGGTGGCTGCTGAATCTGGGTCACGGCTTCTCGCTTTCCGCTCTTGTACGTTCTCTAAGTCTCTATAGGCTAGGTTATCAGTTCACTCAAGTACCAGGTGCAAAGCCACCGTGCTCAGCGAGGTGGATAAGAAAATCTCCGCCAGTAACCCGTGACTCGGCTGATAAACTCAATCTTATGGCGTTCAAACACCCTTCTGACGACCCAGTGTTGAAAACATTTGAACTCGCTCTAACTGGCGCTAAAACCGAGGATTTGCTCAGCGTCCGATTCGATCGCACCAGCGGTGAACAGGATGCCTACGTTTCTGCATTTGCCGCAGAGGGGGCTGGTGCCGCGAGGAGTTCTGGGGCACACAAATGTGCTTCGCGGCTCGCCTTTAGGGTTGTGAGCGCTCTCAACGACGACCCGGCAGTAACCAAGGGCATGATTTTTAATACGAGGCTCAGAACATTGATTGTTTCTTCCTATCGAATGCTGGCGCACCGAGATGTTTACCCTCCCGAGATGGTCGATGAGGGCACTCGCCAACTCGTGGATGAGCTCTTGGGCGCTAATTGGCGTGTGTGGGTTCAGGAAGTCGGCGAGGCTGCTAACTAGATCCACACAGGTTTTTCTGTTCGAGGCTGTCTGCCTGTCTGTGTATTTTTCGGGCACAAAAATGCCCCCTGCCCCTATATTTCAAGGGACAGGAGGCTGTCTGTGGAGATGCGGGGAATCGAACCCCGGTCCGATATGGCGTCAACGGGTCTTCTCCGTGCGCAGTTTGTGAAAGCGGTGTTTTCGGCTACCCTGCTTGCGCAAACACTTACAGGGCCTAACCTATCCACATAAAAGTCCCGTTTACTCCTGTGAACAAAGCAAACAGCAGTGGCCTTTTAAACTGATGGTAGGAACTGAGCCAAAGGCATGCTCAGGCTACCAGACTGCATCGCTGGGTTAATTAGGCAGCGAGTGCGAAGTCAGTGCGCTTAGATTCTGCACTTATTTTTTTGCAGAGGGCGTTAACGAGATAACCCTGCGTCCTCGGCACGCTTCATCCATTTCAACTCACATCGTCGAAACCGATCATCCCCATATTCTTTTATCAAAGAACCCGAATAAAACGTTATCCAGCAGCCTCTCGAGATGTACTCGTGTGAAAATGCCAGCCCGTAATTACTCGGATATCCCAGTTTACACTTGCCCTCTACCCGTGTAAAGGTAGAAGGCAAGCGAACCGTCTGAAAGACCACCTGGGTTATTTATTGGAGGTGCTAATTCCCATCTGCTGATCGACGCACTGCTCAAATGCAACCTGATCATCAGTGTAATCAGCACATTCAAAAGCAGCACTACCTACCCAGCCAAAGAAAACGCCCATAGCGATAGCGGCGATGATGCCCAGAGTGCTGAGGACGATGCCGGTAATAGCCATGCCCTTACCGTCTGCCTGCCCCTTGTTAGCTTTTACCAGAGCCACGATACCAAGAATCAGACCAATCAGGCCAAAAGTACCACCAATAACGGTCCAGCCGCTGAGGAAGGCAAGAATACCTAGCACCAGCGCTGCAATAGCCAGGCCCTTCGGCTTAGGCTGCTGGTAAGTGTTGTAACCGTTAGCTCCGTAGGTTGGCTGCTGGTAGCCCTGTGAGTAGTCAGTGGCAGGCTGGTTGTAGCCTTGCTGCTGAGTTCCGTTGTAGGAAGGGGCATTTGTTGAATAGTCAGTTGGGGTGCTATCAGCAGCTGCCTGTGATCCAGCCTGGCTAGTTGACTCAGGCTGGCCGTCCTTGTTTCCTGCAGCAGAGTACTGCCCGGGTACGTATTCGCCGTAAGGATTTTCGTTGTTATTGCCGGTGGTCATTGTTTACTCCTTGAGTGTTTGGTTGTGTCTTAGCCAAGGTTCTTATAGCGCATAGCCCTGTGAGCTTCAAGGTTATCCTGTCGCTCACGAAGTGCTTGGCGCTTATCGTAATCGCGTTTACCGGTGACTAGCGCGATTTCTACCTTGGCTTTACCCTTCGTGAAATAAAGCTTGAGCGGCACTACTGTGTAGCCACTTTCGCGTAGTTTCTGGGCAATTCTATTAAGTTCACTGCGGTGCAACAGCAGTTTACGCCGGCGGCGGGCTGCATGGTTAGTCCATGAACCGCGGCCATACTCTGCGATATGGATATTCTCAAGCCATAGTTCATCGCCGTACATCTGGCAGAAACCATCGGTCAGGGATGCTCCACCATCTCGCAGGGATTTGACCTCTGTACCTAGGAGCACCAAGCCGGCCTCCCACGTTTCGATGATGTTGTAATTGTGCCGAGCCCGGCGGTTGGAGGCGACGGTACTATTATTTGGGTCAGCCTTAACGGGTTTTTTCTTAGCCATTCTTACTCTTCGTCTTTTCTTTCAGCTCGCGCAGCAGCTCGCCATCGTACCCCAGCATCAATAAAGCTATCCAACCCTCCGTCAAAGACGGCGCTGGGGTTGCCTTCCTCATGGTTAGTGCGTAGATCTTTAACCATCTGGTAGGGGTTTAGTACGTATGAACGCATTTGATCGCCCCAGCTTGCCTTAACATCGCCGGCGAGTTCTTTCTTCCGGGCGTCTTCTTGCTCTTTTTGGAGTAGTAAGAGCCGTGATTGAAGCACTCTTAGGGCCGCTGCCCGGTTTTGAATCTGAGACTTTTCATTTTGCATCGAGACAACTATTCCGGTGGGAATATGCGTCATGCGAACCGCTGAGTCAGTAGTGTTAACTGACTGACCACCTGGTCCAGATGACCTAAACACATCAATTTTTAACTCGTTCTCAGGGATATCTACGTGGTCAGTCTGCTCAATGAGGGGTATGACCTCAACTGCCGCAAAACTGGTCATTCGTTTCCCTTGGCTATTGAAGGGTGAGATACGAACAAGCCGGTGTGTACCAGCTTCAACAGAGAGACGTCCGAAGGCGAAGGGGGCTTTGACCTCGAAGGTCGCTGATTTGAGTCCGGCTTCTTCAGCATAGGAGGTATCCAAGATGCTAACATCGAACCCGTTGCGTTCAGCCCAGCGGGTGTACATCCGCAGTAGCATTTCAGCGAAGTCAGCTGCATCAACACCACCGGCGCCGGCGCGGATCGTAACTACAGCATCACGCTGGTCGTACTCCCCAGAGAGCAGGGTTAGTACTTCAAGCTCAGCCAGCTTGGCACGAATAGTGCCTAGCTCTTTTTCGGCATCTGCAAGTGCTTCAGCATCGCTGTCTTCTTCGCTGAGCTCAACCATGATCTCAAGGTCATCTAGCGCTTCTTCAAGTTTGAGGAGGCGGGCTAGGTCCGCTTGTTTATGAGAGAGCGATGATGTTACTTTTTGGGCGTTCTCAGGGTCATCCCAAAGCTCGGGGGCACCGGCTTGTTCTGAAAGCTCTTCAATGGCACGACGCATACCCTCGATGTCGCTTACCTCTGCGATAGAAGTGTAGGTTGATCGAAGTTCTCTGATTTCAGCTGAAAAGTCTGTGGATGCCATGGGTATTAAGCCTATCTGAAATTCATAAGCTCTGTGAGTTTCTAACCGACGTTTTACTCAAGGGCAGAAAGTAGAGCAGCGGGGAGGTTTTCCCTACTGTTGCTGGGTGGTCTGAACGCGGGCTCTACCGGTAACGGTGATGAGGACGCCATCAGGAACCACCACCGACAGCAAGGGCGGGTGGGCTGTTGAGTTCAGTACCACTACAGCAGTATTGGAATTAGAAACACCTGTAGCGGGGTTAATGACCAGATTATTAAAATCAGATGCTGCACCGCTCTCCCCGATAAAGGTTTGGACCGTTGAGTTAACCGTTGTAGGGTTGAGCCGGGCCACAGCCTCATCTGCTCCGGCAGAGCTGATGCCTTCTACCCGCTGAGCAGCAGCGCTGGCACTTTGATCGGCCAGTGCCTGAAGTCGGTGTCGTTCCAGATACACTGAGCTCACAGCCACCACCGTGGAGGCTACTAATAAAAGCACGAGGCAGAGACCCACAATGAGCAGTAGGATACTGCCCTTCTCGCTGTCTTCAGTGACTTTATTGTTAGGCTTTGTCAGCAAAGTTCTTTCTTTTAGGCGGGCTGCAGTCATTATGAGTAGAGACCTCCCCAGCTAATCGCTTGAGAAGTCATCGTTGCAATGGTTGGGGCACCTGGCCAGGGTATAAGCGGCAACTGCACTTCGATTGAGACACTGACCGTTAGGCGCTCGCCGTTGGCGCAGGTATCTTCGCACCCAAGCTGAGTGCTGACCTTGCTCGCGTCCACGCCGTAGTCACTGGCCGCCCGCTCAGCAATTGATTGGGCAGCGCCCTGACCTCTTAGGCCAGGTTGCACCTGTTGCAAATACTGAAGAGACTGCTGACTAGCATTGGAAGCTGCAAAAGCTCCAGACTGGAGAGCGAAAACGGAGATGAGAAAATACATGGTGGGTAGCATTAGCATGGTACCCAGCACTATGAACTCAATCAGAGCATTTCCACTTTCGTGATGGTCCACCGCTGCAGAGGGCAGTTCATAGGGTTGCCCCTTAGCTCCAGTAGATTCTGCGCGTTTGATCAGCCTGGCCACGTCACTGCTGAACCACGGCATGGCCGGTCACCTCCCAGGAAGTGATAAAACCAAAAGGACCTAGTAAGGGAACAGGTGCTTGAATACGTACCTCAACAGCAGGTACGCCCTGCCAGTCAGTAATTCCTGTGGTGACATCTGCTTGGTAGGAGTCCGGCAGAACACTGTATAGGAGCTCTGTAGCTCTAGCGCCACCATCTTCTGGCTGTCGATCAAGTAGCGCTCCGTACCGAGCGCCTTGCGAGGCGGCGTCCTGCACCACATTTTTTGTGAACATAGCAAACGCTATTTGTAGGACGCCCAAAAAGAGTAAGACCACCATAGCCGAAACCATGACGAACTCGGCGGTAGCGTTACCTCTTTGAAGATCCTCGCGAATCATATCTTTAGCGGCTCAGCATCGACATAGCGTTATTGAACATCCCGACAAGTGCATCTTGAGCAACCACAAGAATCGCAGCGACCAGAATTGCGGTCATCATGGTAATCATGACCCAGCCAGGTACATCCCCTCGCTCGCTGTGGTCTTCTGAGGGGTGCGGGGCAAAAAGAGCCAGCATCACTTTCAGGTAGGCTTCGTTCATAAGATTCTTCATAGTGGGGTTCCTTCTTTTCGATATAGATGTAAGTAGGTGGTCAAAAATTTAGATTGAGAAGTGAGATACCTGGGAACATCGCAAACAACACGGTGAGTGGCAAGATAAGGAAAACAACCGGTGTCATCATGCCGATTTCTTTCTTACCAGCTGTTTCCATAAGCTCTCGTTTAGCGTTATCCCTGACGTCCTGGGCTTGAGCTCGAAGGACATCAGCTAACGGCGTTCCTCTCTCGATAGCCACAATGAGACCATCTACGAATCGAGATAAAGCTGCGACGGAAGTTCTATGAGAAAAGCTCTGCAAGGCACTCAGAAGACTTTCTCCAGAACGAGTCAGGGCTAAAATCTTACGGAATTCCTTTGAAAGCTCGCCGTTTGAGCTGCGCACCACCCGTTCAAGAGAACCAATCGCTGACTCACCAGCTGTTACCGACAGTGCCATTAGTTCAGCCAGCGCAGGGAACTCGGCAAGCATTGCCTTCTCACGCTTATTGATCTGCTGAGTCAACCAGTAGTCTCTACCCAGGAAACCGCAGGCGCCAGCCAGTAGTACTAGAATCAGACCGGTTATTATTCCTACCTGTCCCCTTACCGCACCCATCACCACAAAAAACAGTGCTAGGGTCAGAGCTCCAATGCTCCACAGAACTTGCTGCACGCGGTATTCAGAGACGGTGAGTCCGCCTCCCAACTGCTCAATACGTTTCTCCAGAGAAGCGGTATCAAGGCTGCTCCTACCCAGGGTCTTGTACATTGTCTCAATGGCCGGTGCCAGCATAGCGGTAAACCCACCGTATAAACCTTCGGGTAAACTGCGAAACTCACTCACCGAATTTTTTCTTAGTTCAGCTGCCCGAAGTTGAGGGGCAATACGCTCAGAAAAGTCCTCGGTTCGGTGTACCAGCGTGCTGAGAATAATAAGCCAAAGGCCGCAGGCTAAGCTCAACGCCAAGATAACTTCGAGATTCATGCCAGCACCCGCTTTTCTTCAGGCAGCGCACCTATTCTCATCATCAGTCTGTAAGCAAAAATTGTAATGAGCAGGCCACCACCAAGAACGACGAATCCAGCCACACTGTTATAGATTTTTAGGGTGCTGGGTTGAGTCGCCATAAGGCCCAGAACTACCCATGGGGCAACACAGGCCAGGCGGGCTGCATTGACTGTCCACGATTGACGAGCCTCGAGTTCAGAGCGGGTTCTGGTATTTTCTCGAAGGAACATACTCAGCGTTCCTAATAGTCGCCCTAAATCAGTACCACCAACCTCACGCGTTACTTTAAGAGCTTCGATGATGTTATCTGCTGTAGGGTCGCTGAGCCGCGTCTTAAGACGTTCCAGTGCAGGAACAAACTCGCCACTAGCCCTATAGTCTGAAGCAAAAGCTGCGAAAGCTGGCCTGAGTGGTTCGGGGCCGCGGTGTTTGAGTTGCATCAGAGCTTCCGGAAGGGACATTCCGGCTCTGATAGCAGACCTTAGATGGTCCACCGCATCTGGCCACAGATCCCGTAACACAGCTTGTCTACGCTTTGCGCGGTAACGCACCACCGTCCGGGGTAAAAAGATTCCTATTACACCACAAATGATCGCCAGTGGAACTATGCCTGTGAGCGCCAATGCGATAATCATGAGGAAGAGAGTAGCCACTAGCGACATCGCGAAGAATAACTTAACCGATATCTTCTCAAGATCAGCTTGCCGCAACATAGTCTGCAAGCTGGATGCCTTGCGTACCTTCAAGGGCTTATTCTGGGTTTCCTGCCAAAAAGACATCCAGATAAAGAGGAACCCAACTCCCATCATCAAACCCATAATGACGCTTATCATGCTGAATCCCCGGTGTGGCTGAGAAGGGTCTCTGGGGAATAACCCGCCCTCCTAAATTTATCCTGAGAAGGTGTTTCTGAGGCAATACATACAAGGCGGCCCTCACGCTGAGTGAAGAGGGTCGAAGTCTCAATTATTCCGTTCTCGACCCTGTGACCTACAGCCACGATTTCTTCTACTCGCCGTTTACCGTGTAGGTCACGGGTACAGTGAACCACAAGATCAAAGCATGATGCTACGGTCGGAACCACGAAGCCCGATGAGATATTGTCACCGGCGAGCAAGGGCAGGGTGCAAATTTTGGTTATTGCGTCCCTGGCAGAGTTGGCATGGATTGTACACAGACCGGGTAAGCCAGAGTTGAGAGCGATGAGCATATCAAGGGATTCTGCTTCGCGGACTTCGCCGATGATGAGGCGGTCAGGCCGCATACGCAACGCTTCCTTAACAAGACGTCGCAGGGGAATTTCGCCCTGTCCCTCAAGGTTAGGTTGTCTGCATTGCATATTGACGACGTCCCTTAAGGGTATTTTGAGCTCAAAAATCTCTTCGCATGTCACAACTCGTTCCCGCATACCAATGGAGGCTGCTAAACAGTTCAGCATGGTGGTTTTACCAGCCTGCGTAGCACCCGAGACAAGAACGTTAAGACCACTAGCAATGGCAGCATCAAGAAAGCGAGCAGCCTCTGGCGAGAGTGAACCTAGCTTCACGAGATCGTTGAGACGGGTTGCTCTGGCAATGAACTTCCTGATGTTCACAGACCAGTGCTTCCTGGTGATATCGGGGATTACAACGTGCAGCCTGGACCCATCAGGCAGGGAGCTGTCGACGAAAGGGGTACTAAGGTCGAGACGGCGCCCAGAGGTTTTGAGCATTCGCTCAACCAACGCCCTAATTTGTTGATCGTCCAGAGAGACACCGGTTAGCTCAGATTCTCCTCCCCGAGCGACAAATACCTCGGTTGGTGAATTGATCCAGATTTCTTCAATATCAGGATCATCAAGAAACTTTTGGATTTCACCAAACCCACACACTCTGTCGAAAAGCACGTGGTGAAGAGGCGCAAGGTTATCGACTCTAGGAACAATCCCCCTGAGCATTCTCTGCTCGTAGGAATCGATAGCTCTGGTGATGAGTTTTCTGGCCTCATCAGGTTGGGTCAGGGGATCAATATTGCTCTGACGCACGAGGTCACGTACGTCCATCTCAAGCAGTCGTTCAGCTTCAATTACGGACACTGTCATTCCCCCTTATCCCAGCTCTCGAGCCCTCCGATACAAGCACAAACATAGCCTTGATGTGGCGAAATATCCAAACCTAGTCATCGGGCTGTGGATAACCTCCTACTTGAAGTAGCAGAACGCATCTAGCTACTAATCAGTAGCCATCCTTTGACTAGGAGGAATAGATTTAGCCTCATTTTGGGGTGACTTGGGGTGAGAGATGTACACATAGAACTGTAAATTCGTAACATATTGACACAATTTTCGACCATAGCTTCTAAAAAGGCACCCACTGAACGATATGTTCAGTGGGTGCCCTACTAGTAAGAACTAGTGGTTACTCTACATCTCTCCGCGCAGTACCTTGATAGCGTCATCGATATGCCCATCAAAACTAAGGTTGCCTTTCTCCAAAACCACACCGCGGTCACAAATCTTTGAGACCAAGTCAAGGTCGTGACTCACGACCACCAGGGTCTTGCCTTCTGCACACAGCTCTCTAATCTTGCCAATACATTTTTTCTGGAAGGGTTCATCGCCTACGGCGAGGATTTCATCCACCAAGAAAATCTCTGGATCGGTATGAACAGCCACCGCGAACGCCAATCGCAGGTACATACCTGAAGAATAAAATTTGACCTCGGTATCAATGAATTCACCAATTTCTGAGAATTCAACGATTTGGTCAAACTTAGCCTCAATCTGTTCCTTCTCCATGCCGAGAATTGCAGCGTTGAGATAGACGTTATCTCGTCCAGTGAGGTCGGGGTGGAAGCCCGCACCAACCTCGATCAGGCCAGCGATACGGCCGCGCGTCAGCACTTCTCCCCCATCAGGGTGCATTACTCCAGAGATAAGTTTGAGCAGAGTTGATTTACCAGAGCCGTTAAAGCCGAGTAGAGCTACCCGCTCCCCCTCGCGCACGTCTACCGTTACACCGTTCAGTGCATTGAACTTTTCGTTCAGGTCGCCCTTACGCCCCTTAATGAGCCAGATAAAGGCTTCCTTCATAGAGCGAGTATGGCGGAGCACAAAACGTTTAACCAGAGAGTCAACGCGAATCACCACTGCGGCGTCCGGCGAAACCGGTGGCAGGTTCATTTCTTCAATCTTCACGCTGTATCAGAGCTCCTGAGCAAAGTTGCCCTCAAGCCTACGGAAGAGTGCATCGCCAATCCACAGTGTCACCAATGAGATCAGCAGAGCTATCGGCACCCAGAAGGTCAGAAGGTTCGGAGGGATGTGAGAGGTGGGTAGAGTCAAAGCCTCGGCACTCAGCGTTGGAATCCAGAAAGCATAGTGAAACAGCTCTACAGCAACCGTAAGCGGGTTGAGCATATAAACGGTCATCACCCACGGGTAAAGGGTATCCCTCACCATGGTCCAGGAGTAGAGTACCGGCGAGAACCAGGTCGCCACCATTAGAAGCATATCTACGATGTTTTCAGAATCCCGGAAGAATACATTAGCAACACCGAAGATGAGGCCTAGCCCTGCAGAAAATAGCATGATGATAGCCATTCCCACAAAAGCAGCACCCAACTGCTTGATATCGGGGCTCCACCCAGCGAAGAAACAGGCAATCAGCAAGACCAGAATCTGCGGAACAAAATGGATGAGTGCTACCCAAATCGTTGAGACAGAAAATAGCTCGCGCGGCAGATAGATTTTCTTGATCAGAGCGCCATTTACAACCATGGCTTTAGCGCCATTACTGAAACCTTCAGAGAAGAAATTGATAACAATCATTCCTGAGAACAGGTAAATCGCGTAATTCTGCATACCTCGCTCAAGGCCCAGAAAAAGACCCATGGCGATATAGAAGACACCGAATTGAACACCGGGTTTAATGTAGGACCACAAGATGCCCAAAACAGATCCGCGATACCGAACCTGAATTTCTTTGTCGACCAGAAGCTTAAGAAGGTACCGGTTTTTGAGAACGTCCCTTAGCCCCCTGCCACGACCGGGAGGCAGCAGGGGGGAATGGGTTGAAATACTCATCGACGGAGCTCAGACTCTGTTTGCTGATCGAATGTTTCTTGCCACGCTTCGTAGGAAGCAACGCGTGCTGCAGCATCTCTATACTGCTGGCGCAAGGACGCCCACTCGCGGTAAAGACGAGCATGAAGCTTTGTTGCCCTTGCGAGGTTGGCACGCAACTGCTGGGGATCGCGCTGATACCAGAAAACTCCAGTACCTTCAGCATTGGTAACCAGCACTGAATCAAACTTAGAAACAGTCCACCAGCGGTTTTCAGAGTAATTCAACTGAATCTGAGGGTGCTTTTTAGCGAGGTCGTCCACCGGTTTAAACAGCTGACGCCCTACGGTAGAAACAGCCCAGGGAATCAGCTTCTGGTAACCGGGTGACTTGAAATTCCGCCTTCCCTTGAAGGGTGGCTTATTCGTCTTAGGCTGGGGGTAATCATCCAGATCGGTCTTAAGCTGAGCGTCCCGGAACTCTTTAACCTTGCCCCTAATAACGGGCAGGCGTTCACTCAGTGAGGGGTGAAGATGTTCAGGGCCCGATAGGAGATCCTCGATTGCCATCAAACGGCCCTCTTCGGTGTAATACTGCATAGAAAGCGCGTGCTTGACATCCAGGAAGAGGGACTCTCTGAGAACTGATCCGCCCTTATCGAAGGGTGAATGAATCAGTGCTGTAATGAGTCGGTTGCGTTCGTGGAAGTAGGCCTGCCAACCTACTGAATCATCTTTGTCCTGCCACGAGACATGCCACAGAGCAGCACCGGGGAAGGAGACGGTAGCAAATCCGGCCTCTTTCGCTCGGAGCCCGTATTCAGCGTCGTCCCACTTGAGGAATAGGGGTAGTGACAAACCAATCTGCTTAATAACCTCGGTGGGGATGAGGCACATCCACCAGCCGTTGTAATCAACATCTACACGGCGGTGCATCCAGTGGGTGCTCCGCAAGTTCATCTTTCCCAAGTCGTGTCCCAAAGACATGTCTTCGTGTGGGCGATCGTAGAAAGTGCGCCAGGGGTTAACTACCTCACCATAAGCGTGCAGAACTGAGCGGTCGTACATATCAAACATATGGCCACCCACGATGGTGGGGTTCTTGCAGTAATCGGCAAAAGTGATCATTCTCAGGATGGACTCGGGTTCAACCACAACATCGTCATCCAGGAGCAACACATAGTCACTTCCGTTATTAACCGATTCGTACATGCCTCGAGCGAAGCCGCCGGACCCGCCAAGGTTGCCCTGGTTAATAATCCGGAACTTCCCGGCTAGAGGTGCAACCACTTCTTCGAAATCAGGGTGATCTGAAACCTTTTCAGTTCCCTGATCTACGATGAGAATTTCTTTGACGCTGTCTAGGGCGTCAAGGTTCTCGCCCAGTGACCGAATGTTATCGATGCAGTACTGGACTTTGTTCATGGTGGTGATCTGGACGGTAGCTTTGCCGCCTTCATCTCCTAGGCGGGGGGTAATAGCGCCTGCCCACTCAGCCTCGACCAGAGTGACATCACTCTTGGTTGCGGAAAGGTCAAACCAGTACCAGCCGCCGTCGCCAAAGGGCGCCAGAGTTAGATTGAACTTTGAGGTCATAGCCCCCGCTACAACCGCAGCATCAACGCGCTGGATTACCCCTCGAGCGTTAGATTTATAGACAACTACCATGCCCTCGCCCTCAGTATGAACTCTAAGAGTTACAGACTGAAGTGAGGTCCAACGGCGCCAGTATGATGCAGGGAAAGCATTGAAATATGTTCCAAAAGAAACAGTTTTCCCCGCAGAGATCTGAGCTGAACGTCGACCTAGGACATCAGGTTGGTTGGCTTTGGAAAGTGCAGAATTCGTAGCTGCATTTTCTTGGGCAGCGGCGGCTGCAGCGATGGTATCAGCTGCATTGCCGTCCAGTCGTGTGGGAAGGTGCACGCCTGTAGCGTTACCACCATCAATATAAAGCGGGATAACGTCAGTTTGAACAGCTTCAGGCAAAATAACGCGTTGAAGTACGCGCTGAGGGGCCACCTCAGTTGTAGTCGTTGTGCTCATGTTTCCTTACCTTAAGCGTCGATTCCGCCGGAGGCGATCTGATGGCCCTTTTCAAAATGGGGGCGGAGCTTATTGTCAAACATCGATAGAGCCGCACCAATTGCCATGTGCATATCGAGATACTTGTAGGTGCCCAGACGCCCACCGAACAGTACATTCTGCTCACCGGCAGCCAGGTCTCGGTACTTTAGCAACATTTCGCGGTCAGCACCGGTATTGATCGGGTAATAGGGTTCATCACCCTTCTCGGCAAAACGTGAGTACTCACGGTGGATGACAGTGGCATCCTTAGTGTAGTCACGCTCGGGGTGGAAGTGACGGAACTCGTGAATACGGGTGTAGGGGTGGGTGGCATCTGGGTAATTCATCACGGAGCAACCCTGGAAATCTTCCATCTCGAGAACTTCTTCTTCAAGATCAATGGTGCGCCAGGACAAGTCGCCTTCGGCATAGTCAAAGTAGCGGTCGACAGGCCCGGTATAAATAACTGGCACCTGGCCGATTACCTTGGAGCGGGAGTACTCGTGACCTTCTTCGAAGAAGTCAGTGTTGAGGTGCACCTCAATATTAGGATGTGCTGCCATACGCTCAAGCCAGGCAGTGTAGCCGTCAACGGGCAGACCCTCATACTTGTCATTGAAGTAGCGGTTGTCATAGTTGTAGCGCACCGGTAGGCGAGAAATGATGGACGCCGGCAAATCAGCGGGGTCAGTCTGCCACTGCTTGGCAGTGTAGTGCTTGATGAACGCTTCATAGAGCGGACGTCCGATGAGGGAAATACCCTTATCGTTGAGGTTCTTCGGGTCAGTTCCTGCCAGCTCTCCCGCCTGCTCTTGGATGAGGGCCTTAGCTTCAGCCGGAGAGTACGCTGCATTGAAAAACTGATTGATGGTGCCTAGGTTAATGGGCATGGGATAAACAATGCCGTTGTGGTTGGTGTAAACACGGTGAGTGTAGTTTGTGAAACCGGTGAAACGGTTGACGTATTCCCAGACTCGCTCATTGGAGGTATGGAAGAGGTGAGCGCCGTAGCGATGTACTTCAATGCCAGTACGTTCTTCGTTCTCACTGTATGCATTGCCGCCGATGTGATGACGTCGGTCGAGTAGAGCCACCTTTAGCCCCAGCTCGGTTGCAGCCTGTTCAGCTATTGTCAGGCCAAAGAGACCTGAACCCACAACTACAAGATCAGCGTTCACTAATACTCCTTGTGTACGAATGATGCTTGGGAAAGCGTCATCTCTATAATTTGCCTCCCGTGACAGGGGAAGCTCTATGATGTGCCTACCTTCTTTGAGGTAAACAGAGTTATATCTAAAGCTACCCGAAAAGGTGGTCTATTACTCATCGATTTGGCTGAGAAGTCAGTGTGATTATTCCCCGGTCTGGGATGCTGACTAATTGTGGTGGGCTAAGCCACCGGAGAAATTATTTGGCGATCGATCACCACATGCTCAAAATCAACCGTGAAAAGTTGCATCACGGATATATGCCCTTGATAGGGCGCTTCTCCAGAAATGTAATGGACGGCATGGATATTAGATTGTTGGTTGAAAGTCCCTCGAAAACGGAGTTCACCGCTGTGCATCTGCGGTACACCGGCACTGTTTCTGGCGTCCTGCTACAAGAAAAACTACAAGAATTTTTCGGGTCAGAAAGCCATGAATGGGCCATAGCCAGCACCCCCATCAGGGAGTTATTAGTTGGGCAGCCTCCCCTACTCAACGGATCCATCGTGGAATCTTATCGGGGTAAAGGTGCTGTGGAAGGAGCATCAACGATCTACAGTGCCGAGATCATGCACGGCCCAGACTCTAGAAAAGCATTTTCCCTTTCACGAGGACGGTGGAGCATCGGCCGATATAACTGCGACATCACCCTGAATGACCCCAGTATGCACCCGATTGAAGGTTATATGAGGGTGGACCATTCAGGGGTTACCTACAGCTCAAAGCTAAACAGCCACGCTATACAGACTGAATCTCTCATCAAAATTGGCAACAGCGTGCTTAGGATAGGTGAGCCGCGAAGATTCTCCGATTCCTTCAGGGATACTGACGATGTAGAAATAGAACTCCCTGCTCCTCGCCCCAAAGCGCTGCAGGTTGCCATGATTCTCATGCCACTCATCGTAGGGCTGACGATAGCTCTCTTCACCGGTTTATGGTTGATTCTAGCTATGTCGGTAGCTTCATCAATGCTAATGGCGCTGCATATGATCTCTCACCGTGGTGAAAGCCGAAAGACCCGGAATGCTGTGTTGGAAGCAGCTGCACGTGATCTGGCCAATGTTAGACAGTTCGGTGCCCTTTCAATCGGTCAAGAAATAGTTCTAGGGCATCATCAGCGTGAAACTAAGATACGTAGTAAACAGCGAGAGCTCTCAAACCCTCCACTGATCGATGCAGCTCCCTTTATAGTTAGCATTGGGCAGGCAGCTGAACTCATGCCGACCCTTCCAGTTCATACTCAACGGTTGGCTCTTGTACATCTGTTGGCAGGGAGTAGTCACGTGAGTATTTTGGTGACGCCGGCTGATAGCAGGTCATATCACCAATTAGTACAGCCTCTGCTGGCTCACCCATCAAGCCATCTGATAAGGAGGCTTGATTCCGGGGCAACGGGAATTATTATCTGTGAAAGAAAGCCCGCCATATCACCTCAGAAGGCGATAATTTTCTCTCTCTCGAGCGACGAAGCCCCTACCTACAGCGGTGTTTGCTTGCGGGATAGAGGAGTAAATGTAGATGGCATTAGTGAATCTACCTACCGGGCTCTAGTTAGTTCCCTACCTACTCAAGCACTCAACAAGGCAGGGCATTCTATTGCTGGTTCAAGAACCAGCGACATCGAATATTTTGCCGCTCCCCCTGAGAACCCATTCCAAGACGCCGAAGACGTACATTTCTTTGCCGGAATCGAACCCGAAACCGGGGCTACGCTCACCTACGGTTTAAATACCCATGGCCCTCACTTTCTGTGTGCAGGCACCACAGGCTCCGGGAAATCACAGTTCCTACGCTCAGCGCTCTGGTCCATGGCTCTAACGGCCCCGCCCACCCGCCTAAGCTTTATCCTGATTGATTTTAAGGGCGGTGCAGGTCTTGGCCCTCTAACAACTCTACCCCACTGCGTTTCTTCCATCACTGATCTCGATATCACGCAACTCTCCCGTACATTAAAATACTTACGCGCAGATTTGAAAAAGCGGGAAAAGGCCTTCCACCAAGCCGGAGTAAGCTCCCATAAGGACTACCGTGCTTTGATCTTGGGCGCTGAAACGGATCTAGACTTTCCTGAAGTTGTGATTTGTATCGATGAGTTCAAAATGCTGGTCGACCAACACCCCATCATTATGAATGAAATTATGCGAATAGCCACCATAGGTCGTTCGCTGGGATACCATCTTTTTCTCGCTACTCAGCGTCCGCAGGGAGCCGTATCTGCTGAAATCAGAGCAAACATCGCCACGGCTTTCTGCTTGAGAGTTAGTTCCACGCAAGACTCCTACAACGTCATATCAACGGAGGACGCCGCGTCCATTCCTGCCCGCTCCCCCGGGGTTGGGTACGCAAAGGACTCCGAAAACCGCCTCATAAAATTTCAAGCACCACTCATCAACGGTTACTACGGGGCCACAGAATCCGAGGTTATTTCTATTTCAGCGGTGTGTAGCCAGGGCACCGATGATGGCCTAGGCCAAGCAGCTCAAGCTCTTACAGATAAAGAGCTAACTACCCTGTGCTCTGCTCTATCAAAGCAGCCATCTTTTGCTGAAAAGAGCTATACACCCATCGCCCCTTCTCTCAGTCCCCGGCCATACAGTGTTAGCGCTTCACCGCTCAGCCTCAACATTGGCGTTCTCGAAGTGCCTGATGCGGGTATCCAGAACCAATGGTGGTGGGAAGAAGATGACGGCTGCCTTCTTTTCCTTGCTTCACCGGTTGAACGCAATGAGCATGTCTTTACGCTGATGGAACAAGCTCTAAGTAACGGTTCGTCTGTCTTTTGTTTCTCCCCATCAGAACAATTCATTCATCGGGTGAAAACACGATTCCCAGCCTCCGCTGCCAACTGCTATGCCTACTCTATGAAAGACATCGATTTTGTGCGAGGTGCTGTAGAAACACTTATACCGACACGGTCACCAACGCTGCTAGTTTTAGATTGTTTGGATCAAATCCAAGACACTATGGCACGATACCCAGATTTTGAGACACAAATATTAGACCTTCTGTCCCCAGTGGGCCACTGCACTGTGAAAACGATATGTACGGCCTCATCCTTGCCCCGAGGCAAATTCCAGCAGCTTTTCGCTAACGTACTCTTTTCGGCCTCCTACCTTGAGACAGATCCGTTGAGGTCCCACCGCAAAGAATACAACCGACCCCATGAAGGCCAGTTTTCTGTTGAGGGCACCGCCGTTCAATCGTTGGTGGGCGACGCCGCAGAGAACGGGGTGGTATGCCTTGCGCTTCCAGACCCAGAATTTAGTCCAATAATTCAACAGGTCGATAAAAAGCTAGTACTGGGCCAACTCCCTACTCACCTGTCGCTAAAGGATGTACCTGAGCTTACTGAAAAAGATGGGTGGCGCATCGGGATAACAAGAAATGGATCCGCTGTCGGTCTGCCCAAGCTGGGTGGCAACTTTATAGCTGTTTCTGGGAAGAAAGGAGGCGGTAAAACGAATTTTCTGCGGTCCCTGATGGAAATGAACAAACAGCAATCAGCTATATTTCTACCTGGTGAAGCTGGATCAACGCTGAAGCAGTTTAAGGACGCTCTTATCAGTAGCTGTGATGGCCATAAAGATCTTCCTATCCTCTGTATTGATAATCTGCATCTTCTCAACGAAGAGATACAGAGGTTCATCCTTCAGGAAAGAGACAGTTTTTCAAAAGTTATCGTGGCCTACACCCCATGGCCCAGATGGAGTACTTCTCCTATCCTGTCTGCTCTGTCCGGAACAGAAACTGGGCTGGTATTAGCACCCACCTCGGTATCTGATCTGAGCTTTTACACAGGAGCAGCCCTACCCTGGGATCTAAAAACTGATGGCAAGGTTCCGCCTGGCAGAGGGGTGCTCATCGATCATGGAACGACCCTTGCTTTTCACGTCCCACTGAGAGCGGTGCCTAGGAAAACTGGCGAGTATGACGAAGCAATGGCTGAGTAAACATCAAGATGATAATTGCTCCACTCAGCAATACCACCGGCACACCATATAAAGGTGCGTTGCTTAGAGCAGTTTGAACTCCAATCACAACACCAAAGAATTGCCACACCAGAATGAGCGCGCGGCTAAAAGGGCGATGCTTCCAGAACGCCACCACACCGATAACCAGAGATAAGGCAATCAGTAGAAAAAATGAGCCTACGACTGATGCCCCTCTCAGATCATTCGCTGTCATCACACCGCTCACTGTAAAAAAGAGCAGAGCTAGAACCTCCAGCGCCACAAGGCTAACGGTAAGCTTTACCGCCGCAGGTAAGGGTTGCTGAGACATTATTAGCGCCTTTTCTTCTCATTCTCTAATATCACTTTTACTAGCCTAAGGGCACTTTCGTGGCAGTTCTCACTCAGAAACACCCCCAAGGTATGCCCTGTGATATTTCACTCAGCCGTTGGTGCCAATTTTCGTCACTACCCCCCTTGTCTGAAGACCCATAACGTGGGAAAGTTAGTGGAGTTCAGCTTTGGCTCCTTACTATAAGGGGCCAAATTTTATAGTTAGTTGCTGAAAACTTTTCAGCTTTAGTTATTCCGGTAACACCTAGGAGAGCATGCTAATGGATTGGCGAAGCCGTGCTGCTTGTCTTGAAAAAGACCCCGAACTCTTTTTCCCCGTAGGAAATACTGGACCAGCGCTTCTTCAAATAGAAGAAGCTAAGAACGTCTGCCGTTCTTGCACTGTGATGGATACCTGCCTCCAGTGGGCCATTGAAACTGGCCAGGATTCAGGTGTTTGGGGCGGTATGAGTGAAGACGAACGAAGGGCTATGAAGCGACGCGCAGCGCGCGCGCGGCGTGCGTCCTAAGGTCAGACCATACTGCACAGATATAGCAAAAGAAGGAGAGCTTTCAAGCTCTCCTTCTTTTCTTTAACACTGCTTTTCGAAGCCGATCGCTGCGCTTAGCCCGATAGCAAAACTTCTATAGTGACAAGCGTTCCGTGAGGTTTAACCGAGCTCCAATGGATACTGCCACCCAATTCACTTGAAACAAGTGTCTTTACAATTTGTGTGCCCAAACCTGAGGATGAATCGCCGCTTTCCAACATCAACCTGGTTTCATCGGTGAGGCCAACTCCATTATCAGCAACGCTCACCACCATAATATGATCGCCGTTGGGTTTGTAGTCGTGCGAGCAGCTTAGAGTTACCTCGCCAGTTTGTCCGGCTAAGCCGTGCTCAACAGCATTTGCCACAACCTCGTTGATAACCAGTGCCAGGGGCGTAGCAATTTGGCTGGGGAGTTTACCGAAGGACCCAACAATTCGCGTATGGACGTGCTGATCTGGAGACGCCAGCTCAGCAGCTAGGTTGAATTGCCTGCCGATGAGGTCATCGAAATTGACCTCCTGAGTCAGACCTTGAGAAAGCGCTTCATGCACCATCGCAATCGTAGAAACCCTGCGCATGGCCTGCTCTAGACCTTCCTTAGCCTCAACGCTGTTCATGCGTCGAGATTGTAAACGTAGGAGGGCTGAAACGGTCTGGAGATTATTCTTCACCCGATGATGTATCTCGCGGATTGTTGCATCCTTAGACATCATCTCAAGCTCGCGGCGGCGTAGCTCCGTCACGTCTCTACAGAGTAATAAGGCTCCGTAGCGTTCTTCGCCTAGTCGCGAGAATTGCCGTAGAGGAATCGCCCGGAAAGTAACATTTTGCCGCTTAGCCTTAATTTCAGCTCGCCAGGGCATACGACCTGTGAGCACCAAAGGTAGAGTCTCATCTGCTTTTTCACCGGCTGGAAGAAGAGACCGGGTGAGATGCAGCAGGCTCTCTCCTACCATGTCTCCGCTGAACCCTAAACGTTTATAGATAGATAGGGCGTTGGGGGACGCATAGAGTACGCTGCCATCAGTATCGAGCATGAGCAGGCCATCACTGACACGCGGATTACCGTGAGCAGTTCCTACCGGTGCCGAAAATTCTGGCCAGGCGCCCCTCGATACCATTTGTAGTAAATGGTGGGCAACGTCCCTATACACTCGTTCTGCTTGCTGCCGTTTCCTGGTTCCCAGGTTTTCTCGATGTACCGAGAGCAGTGCCACCGGACGTCCATTTCTGATGAGAGGGATAAATTCAGTATCGAGAATTATGTCTTTGATGGTGTGCTCGTCGTCAGTCCCTTTAGGCGTATGACTGTTCCAGCTGGCTACAGCCCTCTCTAAAAGACCGGCACTAAGCTGCTGCCCTACCCGGTCGGTATGAAAGACCGTGTGAGTGGTGGACGGACGAATTTGGGCTAGGCACAGAAAGCCTGCATCTGATTCAAGAGGCTGGGAAAGGAGGTGGTGATTGCCGTCGAGAACTGCTTCTGGAACCCATAGAAGGATGTCGCAGTACCCCGTATCAGCGATGATTTGCCATTCATTAGTGAGCAGATGTAGCCACTCAATATCGCCCGGACCAAAAGCTCCGCTGCGAGAGAGCGTGTCGATTAATGGCATGCTATTTCTTCCTTGGACTGTCTATCAGGGCCAATAGCGGCACTCTACCTACCCCAAAGCCGAGCTAAAGGCCCGAGCTTGTGTTTATCCCTCACGTTATCAGAAGGCAGATTTGATACATCATCTGGTAAATCTTCTGCAGGACGCAAAGCTAGGACATCAGAGATATGCATAAAAACGCTTTCAAATTCAAGTCCCACCTTGGATTTCGGTGCGGCCTCCATAATGGTTTTACCGGAGAGGCAAGCTTTATCTGTAGTTGCCCGATCCTCGCTCACATACCCATCGATTTTTTCTGAGGGACCAAAGCGTTCCCAAGCATGCTCTATTGCCACGGTGGGATTAGCGCCTACGGCATCTGCCCGAACCTTATTAAAGAAGACGCTTCGAGGTACATCAATCATGGTGTCTGACAGGAGGTTTTTTAGGCTGTCCAGAGCTTTGACAGTTCTGGGTACGCCCACCACATCTGCAGCGCCAACAACGAGAATATGGTCTGCTTCAAGAATGCTTGTCAATGTACCGTCATTACGCAAGGGTGCCAACCCATCAAAGGCCGCGGCTTCGTCCTGCTCAATACAAAACGAGGTGTCAATGATGATCACATCATACTTTTCCCTCAGCATATTGATCACTCGGCTCAGGGCTTTACCCCTGATCTCGGTCCAGCGATCAGGGCGGTTGATGCCGCTAATGATATCCAGCTGGTGGGATTTATGCTGAATCGTGCTAACCAGCTCATCAATCTTTTGCGCATCAAGATTACCTCTATCGGCAAAATGGCACATCTGAGCCAAACTCGAATAGTCATCAGTCAAACCTAAAACAGCCCCTACGGAGGCGCCATAGGTATCTGCATCCACCAAGCAAACCTTGTGCCCAGCGTTTGCTGCTAGCCCTGAAAGATTCACTGCAAAAGTCGTTCTACCGGGAGATCCTTGGGCTCCCCAGACAGCCAGCACTTTGCCGAGACGCTCTTCTGTCTTTTCTGAAACAGCCTGATCTAATTCGGTTTCAGGAGATTCAACTTCGAGTGTTGAATTACTCAGCTGCTTGTCGTAGGCCCCAACATCAGAGCCACTAAAATCTTCAAGCCGCTCTACAGCCAAGCGAACCCCCTGAAGTACATCAGGTATATCAGCCAGAGCATCAATAGTGTAAATTTCAGAGAAAGGCAGGTTGCTACCCGGGTCGATTACAGCGCAAACAGCTACATCAAGTTCATAGAGCGCCGCGAGCATTGATTGTGTGAGATCCTCGTATTGGGTCACCAAAAGAACTGCACGGGCTATCCCGCTCTGCGCGGTTCCCAGCATTTCCCCAAGGTCGTGGACGTGGCGTACCACGCTAATATCCCCGCGCTGAGACTCAATTCCCGAAATATACCTGCCGGAGATATCTCCAACAACAATAATTGGAATCTGCATTACTGGCCTGCCCCATAGGTTGAAGGCACGATGTTGATGACCGACCCATCGCTGCTAGTTGCGAGAACCGCGCTCAAAAGATCAGACTCTACCCACAGCTCTACAGCAGATTGACCCGTCCCACCAATAATCGACTCCTGTGCAGTCACCGAATGAATTTCAGCTCCCTCCGCAATTACTCTGGGTTCATTGTATGTATTTGATCCTTCAGCCTTTGAGGCAACCCAAATATCCACTCGATCCCCCGCTTGGAAGTCGGCAACCGCGTATTGATCTTTGAGAAGGGTCACCAGCCTGCGCCCTTCTTTGAGATCGGTAGTGACCGCTGAAGCCGCTAGCAATTCTCCTGATACTAGAGGACGCTTAGCTACAGTTCCAGGGGCAATAGGCTGATCTGCAGAGATGTATCGTTCGCTAGAGCCGGCTAACCTTGCGTCAACAACAGTTAGGTTTTGGGTCGTGATATTTTCACCAATGCCGACATCAGCGGTGAGGGCATAAAAAGGCTCTGTTTGGTTGGTCGCTCGGATAATTCCCAGAACCCCCAGCAGAGAAAGAACCACAATGAAAACTCCGATAAGGAGCCGTGGGTCTGTGGCTCCTGGCTTTTTGAAACGCGGTGTCAGCTTAGATGGCATGGGCAGAGCTTCCTTCATCAAGTTGGGTACTACTATCAGAATTTTCACTAATCAAACAATAACTTTCCAAATCAACACCAGCATCTGACCAAACATTACGCCACAAAGCGCTAACAAGACTCAATAGCGGCATTTTTCTTCCAAACCACACCAAAATGCACTAAAATAAATCAAGATAGTGATTGGATCACCATACGAAGGAAGCCCCATGGTCGAACAGCGTTTTCTAACACTGACTGATGTGAGTGAAATTCTGAATATCTCCCTAAGTCAGACTCGCGCACTGGTGAGAACCGGCGAACTCAAGGGGATTCAGATTGGTGGTCGAAATCAGTGGCGCGTTGAAAGCTCGATGCTTGAACAGTACATTCAGGCCATGTATCAAAAGACCGAAGAAAGCATCAAAGCTGAGCAGCTAGACCACCAAGAAGCCTAAGCTCCCTATTTTCTTTTGCATTTACCTGGCACGAAGTGCTGCAATCGCCCCAAAGGGTATAACGCGCACTTCACTTTTTTGCGTGCCCTCTTTTGCTTCTATTCTCTGCACAAATAATTCGCAATAGTCAGCACCTACCGTAATAATCCGCCCCTCAGTGAGCGGGGAATCTGGCCCACCGTGAGAAATTGACACGGTCTGTTGAGAAGCTGCTAGAGCCCTTAGAACATACCCCAGGGTCAACTTTCTGCTTACCTCCTGGGCTGATGTGAAGGATTTGTTATCCCCACCCTCCCACCACATGAGACTTGCCAGGGGAACAATGAGATCACCTGCACTTGATTCCAATTGAATCCAGCCCAGTCCAATATTTTTGAGGGTTCCGCGCCACATCTCTGAGTTCAACCCGTGAACAACAAGTTGCTGACCCATTTGAGCAGCGAGACGGTCTGCTAGATGAATTTTTGCGGCTTCCGATCGGCGAACCTCTGCCGCATCTGCCTCATAGTTGAGCCGTTTACTCTCATCTAGTTGAATCTCATAATCACGAAGAAGCAAGTCCAAGTTGTTCATGTATCGAGCCTATCCACCGAGGCAAAAAATGTAAATGCGCACGAAAGCAACGAAAGACCTTGAAAAGAATTAAAAAGAGGTTATTATGATGATTATTCATCTAACTACATCAAATAACAGGATTGGAGCAGATGATGAAGAGCAAGATGGTGAGTATCTTCTCGGTGGTTGCTGTTCCTGCCATCGCTTCGGTGGGGAGCTTGGCTAGCTACAGCCTTCTCACGCACAAATTCCACCTTATTTCTCAGGGTCAGTCGCAGGAGTCTGGGATGTGGTGGGAAGCTCTATCATGTGCTGTAGCGTTCACCATTTGCTCCATTGTTTTTCTGTGGTGGTTCCTCAGTATGGCAGTCAGCTCGATGCTTGTTATCAAGGCTAGGCTCAAAGGGCGAGAGCAGGTTAGCTTACCTTCCTGGGCTCCGACGGCTGTAAAAGCTACTGTGACCGGACTATTTGGATTGGGGCTACTGAACAACCCAGCATTAGCCTCAACAACCCCGACTGTTCAACCCCTTAGTTCGGTTACTCAGGTTCAGCAACACGAAGAACCGCTTCCGATAGGTCTTTTCTTGCCTCCTTCTAATGATTCATTCGGCACTTCCCCCGGTACCTCTCCCCTGTTTTCAGATTCACCATCCCCGACATTAATTGGCAATGAAGGGGGTCAGGTCGAAGTGACGGTTACTAAGACTAGTCAGCACACTCAGCTCTCACCTTTATTCGGCGGACTCCGGAAGCCTGTAGAACCTCTACGGGCATCTTCGCAGGATAGCGACCCCGTAGCGCACGTATCACCACGGGTATACATCATTCAGCAGGGCGACACTCTCTGGTCCATTGCTGAACAGCAGCTACCCGCTACAGCTAGCGGTGCTGAAGTGCTCAGCCTTGTACGCAACATCCAATCTGCCAACGCCAAAGATATTCCAACACTTGAAAGTCTCATTTACCCGGGGCAAAGCATCACGCTACCTTTCTGAGGAGAAAACCATGAAAACCGCATTCCCAGAACATGACCGCAACCGTTACTGCATCATCGATGCAACAGAATACGAAGAGCACTACGCTCCCTACTTCGAACGACAGGTTAAGCAACCACAAAATGATCCTGTCTACATCAGTGCAGAAGAAAAATCGGTTGAACAGCTGGCGCTTTCAATCGGGCTGGCCACCGTTGAAACTTTTATGGGTCTACGCCCCATGCACCACCTTTCCCCTTGGCTTTCTCAGGCCTGTTACCGGAGGGTTCACCAACAGGTCCAGAAGGTTCATGAGATGGTCAACCGCACCTTCCAGCCACCGGCGTCTTCAGGCCCACTCCAGCCCAAGGTACACCCGGTAAAGGCTCGCAGGATTATTCTGCAGAAGGTTTCCCCCAAAGCCTACGAGGCCTGCCTTATCGTTCAGGACGCGCAGAGAGCGCGAGCAGTAGCCCTACGTGCTGAGTTCCTCAACCGTCGGTGGAAAATTACGGCTCTTGATATTGCCTAAGCACTCACGCACGTACAGGAAACTGTGAAGCCTAAAAGTGAGGGGCTCGGTCATAGGATGACCGGCCCCTCCCCCCTCTGGATATTTACTTTTTCTCTACTTCAATGGCATCATTTTCAGGCTCTGGAGCAGGCTCAGTACGAACCTCTGTTTTACCACCTTCGGTAGGTGCCGAGTACTGCAAGAACTTAGGCTGAGCAGGAATCTTCAACTGAATCTTTGAATTTTGAGTACGCTGCTTTGAAAGATCCAAGCTGAAGAGGGTTGAGACCGTCTCTTCGCGAATGGCTCCCATCATGCTTTGATACATGGCGTAGCCCTCCCTCTGGTACTCAACCAGAGGATCACGCTGAGCCATAGCACGCAGGCCGATACCTTCCTTGAGGTAATCCATCTCGTAGAGGTGTTCAGGCCATCGTTTGCCTATTACTGAAAGTACCACTCGACGCTCGATTTCGCGCATGGCATCCTCACCAACAGAAGCTTCGCGGTCCTCGTACTGCACTTCGGCGTCGGCAAGTACCTCAGTCACCAGCAGATCACGGGTGACCTTAGTGCGATCCCCAGCCTCTTCGAAAAGATCTTCTGGAGTGATAGAAACAGGGAAAACGGTCTTTAGTGACTCCCACAGTGCATCAAAGTCCCAGTCCTCCGCGTGCCCGCTACCAACGTGTGCGTCAATAGCCGAAGTAATAACCTCAACGCGGAACTTCTGAATCTGATCCTTGAGGTCGCTGCCGTCAAGAATCTGGCCGCGGTCCTTGTACATCGCTTCACGCTGACGGTTCAGAACATCATCATATTTGAGCACATTTTTGCGCTGTTCAGCGTTACGAGCTTCAACCTGCCCCTGCGCTGAGGCAATAACACGAGACACTAGCTTTGAGTCCAGCGCCGTATCGTCCGGCGCACCAGCCATAAGACGTGAAGCGGCCTGGCCGTTGAACAGTCGCATGAGGTCATCAGACAGAGAGAGGTAGAAGCGTGATTCCCCGGGATCGCCCTGACGCCCTGAACGGCCACGCAGCTGATTATCGATTCGCCGCGACTCGTGACGTTCTGTGCCCAGCACATAAAGACCGCCCAGAGCCGTTACCTCGTCATGCTCTGCTGCCGACGCCAGTTCTGCCGCTTCAAGAACCTCAGGCCACTTGGTCTCGTATTCCTCAGCGTTTTCAAGAGGATCAAGCCCCAGAGCCTTCATAGATTCAACGGCTTCAAATTCGGGGTTACCGCCCAGCATAATGTCGGTACCTCGACCGGCCATGTTAGTAGCTACGGTAACGGCACCTTTGCGCCCTGCCTGAGCGACGATTAACGCTTCGCGCGCGTTGTTCTTAGCGTTGAGAACTTCGTGACGAATACCCTCTTTAGCGAGGAGTTTTGACAGGTATTCAGATTTTTCAACGCTGGTGGTGCCCACCAGTACAGGCTGACCGCTTGCATGGCGTTCCTGGATATCCTTAACCACCGCATTGAACTTAGCGATTTCGTTTTTGTAGACCTTATCAGGCTGGTCAATACGCTGGATGCTCTTATTGGTGGGAATAGGAACAACACCCAGTTCATAGGTATTCATAAACTCAGCTGCTTCGGTCTCTGCGGTACCGGTCATGCCAGAGAGTTTGTCGTACATGCGGAAGTAGTTCTGAAGCGTCACGGTCGCCATGGTTTGGTTCTCGGGCTTCACCTCGACATCTTCCTTGGCTTCAATTGCCTGGTGGATACCGTCGTTGTATCGGCGTCCCGCCAAAATACGCCCGGTGTGCTCATCGACAATCATGACTTCGCCGTTCATAACAACGTAGTCCTTGTTGCCCTTAAAGAGCTCTTTAGCCTTGATGGCATTGTTTAGAAAACCGATGAGCGGGGTATTCTGCGATTCATAAAGATTCTCGATACCGAGGTGGTCTTCGACCTTATCGATACCGCTTTCGAGTACACCAACGGTACGCTTCTTTTCATCGACCTCATAGTCCTCATCAAGAACAAGGCGCTTAGCGATGCGAGCAAATTCGCCGTACCAGCGGTTAGCCTCGCCCATAGCTGGGCCGGAGATAATCAGCGGCGTACGAGCTTCATCGATCAGGATTGAGTCAACCTCATCGACGATCGCAAAGTTGTGCCCGCGCTGCACCTGCTCTTCTTTAGTCCACGCCATGTTGTCGCGTAGGTAATCGAAGCCAAATTCATTATTGGTGCCGTATGTAACGTCAGCTTCGTACTGCTTTCGGCGCACTTCGGGGCTCTGGTTAGCAAGAATAACGCCAGTTTCCATTCCCAGGAATCGGAAAACTCGACCCATGAGGTTCGCCTGGTATTCAGCTAGGTAATCGTTAACGGTAATGACGTGAACGCCCTTGCCTGAGAGTGCATTGAGATAAGCAGGGGCGGTGGCAACCAGGGTTTTGCCTTCACCAGTTTTCATTTCGGCGATGTTGCCCAGGTGGAGAGCAGCACCGCCCATCAGCTGAACATCATAATGACGTTTACCCAGCGTGCGCTTAGATGCCTCACGAACCACAGCGAAAGCCTCTGGGAGTAGAAGGTCCAGACTTTCCCCATTTTCAACACGCTGACGGAAGGAGTCTGTTTCAGCGCGGAGTTCTTCGTCGCTCATGGCGACAAAGCTATCTTCGAGTGAATTTACTGCATCGGTGTAAGCACGCAGCTGCTTGAGGATTCTTTTGTCTCCGCTGCGGAGTAGCTTTTCCAGAAGAGATGCCACTGAAGTTTGCTCCTAGGTAGGTGGGCCGGCAGCTGCATACAATCTGCACACAGTCATTCACATAATACTAGTGCACCACCGGTGTTCTGATGAGCTTTTGCCCAGCGCTTAGAGATGCCCGCGTGTTCTGCCGGTTAAAAAGCTGACCCCCACCCTAGAGGTTGGGGGCCAGCTATATATTTTAGGCTTTGAAATAACCTAGGAGTTCTTACTCAGCGTCGAGAGCAATGACACCGTAGGACCAGCCCTTACGGCGGTAGACTGCGGACGGTGCGCCAGTTTCTTTATCAACATAGATGAAGAAATCATGACCTACCAGCTCCATGCGATCAACGGCCTCTTCGGAAGTTAGCCGATCAGCAGGGAAGCTCTTCTTACGGATTTCGATGGGAGAAGAGACCTCATCGGTGAGGTTGTATTCACCGGCGAATGCGGCCTCCTCGACAGGTACATCGTCAACATGAATCTCAGTGGTCGCAACCGCCTGACCTTCAGCAACTACGGGGATGGAACCGGTAGCTTCAGCCACCGAGACAGGATGCTTGCCACCTACGCGTCGGTCTTTACGACGGTCACGAGCCCGGCGTAAACGCTCAAGAAGTTTGCCAAAGGCATCGTCAAAGACAGCGAATTTGTCTTCGCCCTCTGATTCTGCACGAAGCACGGGTCCACGACCAATGACAGTGATTTCAACACGGATTGAGCGGGGGCCGCCATGGCCTTCTTTAGTAAATTTGACTTCGATGTCAGTAACGTTATCGCCGAGCGTTTCGAACTTGACGACTCGACTTTCGACGTATTCTTGCAGGCGTTCGCTAATTTTGACGTTGCGGCCTTGTACGTTGAGTTCCACAATTCCCTCCACGGTCTGGGGGTTGAATCTCAGCTTGTGAAGGCTTCGATCCGGGGAATCTTGTCTGGCTGATTCCTTGCTTTAACTGTACGCCTGTTTGTGGCGTAAGTCATTCTCCGCGATCTTTTTGGGAAATTTTCTTCATTTTTTCATTTCTTTGGGGACAACCTAAGACGCAAGTAGCTCCGAACGTCGTTGAACTCTCGCAACAGCGGCCGCACCCACCACGCAAGCACCAGCCTCCGATAGAACCCTATACGCTTCAGCGATAGAAGCACCCGTGGTGGCAACATCATCACAGATAATGCAGATTCGGCCGGATAAATCCAGATAACGCCCAGCCCAACTCAGCATAGGTTGGCGCACTCGCAGGCTCCCCTGCATTCTCCAGTACCTTGCTTGCTGCCCCAATTGCTTCTGGGCACCTTTAGCACTACCAGCTAGTCCTTTAGCCCCTTCGCCAGTGTAAAGAGGGCGTAAAGCTTCAAGAACGGTAAAACTTACCTCTGGATATGTCGAAGGCAAAAGCTTGCTAGCAGCCCTCGTGAGCTCGGACGCAGGCGCGAAACCCCGGCGTCCTACCGACTGCCGGCTGGAGGGGATAGGGATGAGATAAACCGATGCAGCCTTCCCCGCAACCTGGGCAAGGCCAACCTCCTGGCACAGAAAAGTCAGCGACCTAGCTAGCGCAGAACCCAGATGGGATACCAGATCAGTACGCGCAGCATTTTTGAAACTCAAGAGGCAATGAGCCAGCTCGTACTCGTACTCCCCGGAGCTTGCTACCGGGCAGGGAGCGTAGGTCAGCTCCGTCATCGCAAGATTCAAGGTAGCTATATTCAAAAGTCTCGAGCACCTGGGGCACAGTGCCCTTCTTCCTCGCATAGGCTCCCCATAGGACCTACACACAGCGCAGAACCGCGGTGCGAAGAGTTCTGCCAGTTCATCAAGCGACCGCCCACCTCTGGTAGCCCAGCCAGCTAAAGCATCAATACTTTTCATACCGCTAGAATGGCGCCCCAGGGCCTCAACCACAAGCGACAGCTAGAAAAGTGGATAAGTGGTGCGAACCAATAAACCGGTTACCGCCACATTGGGACTAAATAACGCTTAGCCCGAATAGTTAAGCGCCGACAGGCTGGATTCAATGCGAGTCCAACCGTTACCAGCCACGATGAAAAGCGTGCCCGTCTTACTAGTAGCAACCACCTGATCAACACCGCTACCGGTCACAATATGCTCAATGTCAGGCAGGTTGTCATACCGGGTGCTTTGACCGGTCAAAGAGACCATCTCGGTTTCAGCTGTGGTGGTATTCCAAAGAATCACGTCTTCATCACTCACCCACTCCACACCGTCAGGGCTGATGACGGTGCCAACCTGAACTGGGTCCAACAACTCCAGCGGCGCCCCGTCTTCAGCGCGTCGAATCGCTGAAATCCAAGCTGAAGTAGCACCATCTGTTGAGGTCACCAAAGCAACACGGGCACCGTCACGGGCTACCGCTAACGACAAAAGCGTCTGGCCGTGCAGCCACGTTTCAAGCGCTCTGGGTTCAGCTCCCCGCTGGCCCGCAGCTAAGGCCCGCACACTGCCGTCCTCTTGAGCAATCCATAACCAGTTCTGATGATCATAGCTCGGCTGAAGAATGCCTACCCCCCGGTGCACCACGTGGGCCTCAGAAAGCGTAGCTAACCACAGCTCAGATCTGTCAGTAGCCGTAAAGCTAAAGGAAGTGCGGCTGTAGTTCATAGCAGGCTGGGCTGGGGCAACACCACTTTGCGCAAAAACAAAACTCTGGTTCTCACTCGCAGACAAATTATCGCGCATCACCAAACGGTTATTCTCAACCCCCAACACAAATGGAGGCACCTCAGCATTAATTGTTGGCTCCCGGTAATTTTCAAGATCCTGAGTATTAATTACCTGATTATTAATGCTCAGCTGGGTTGAGGTAATAGAAGCTAAGTTAGAGAGAGTCTGGGTGAGCTGCGTACGCAGACGTTCCAAGTCGAGTGCACTCGCAGACTGCAGAGAGGGGCCGCCCGACAGCTGGACGTCCGCCCTGCCGTTTTCCACCGTCACTGAGTTTCGGGTCAAACTGGTGTTAGGAGGGATCGCTGTAATCACGCCACCTTCAAGATAAGGTGCCGGGCCTTCAAGCAAGACCCTCACAAGAGACGTTGCGACGGTAGGGCGTTCTACGAACCAGCGCACATCAGGCACAGCCTGAGTAAAGGTTGGATCGTAGAAGTAGAGTGTGAAAGGGCTGAAAACCTCACCGAACTCAGTTCTACTCAAAACAGTTCCATCTGGAGCAGTAGAAATACGCCACTCCCCCTCTACCTGCCGAAGAGAAAACTCAAGTTCATTTTCTGTAGCTTCGGTATAGGACGTAGCAAGGCCCCTACCGTCGACAAGAGTGGAGGTTGGGACGGTCACCGTGAAGGTGTCCTGCCCAGTTTCTTCGGTCGTAACCGACGAGTTGTAGATGAGGGTCTGCCCGTCAGGTCTCCAAGACTGGGCCAGAGATTCGGTGAGGAAAAGACGAGCAACACTGTAATCATCATTAGCCCCAACACCGGCGTGCAGGAACCCATCGATGATTTCAGTGGGTGTCGCCCCCGGCACAGGGCCAGCGGGAGTATCGATGGCTTCGGTAGGTGAAGCTGTATTCCGAGGGTCAGCGTAATGGTTAACTTCTCCATCGGTCGGAATCGCAGCGCAGCCCGTTAGAGCGGCTGCCGCTGAGACCAAAGACGCCGATAGGAGGTCTCTACGGTTAAGAGGTCGCATCTGGGTGTTGCTCCTGCTCTATTCCTAGTCGATGGGTGGAGGTGTCAGCACCAAACTCAACTTCAACGGGTGACGGGGTGGGGTGCCCGCTAATGAGGACGGGTGAAGCCCCCATTACTCCGCCTTCCTTCAGGGGAATGGTCATGCGGAAGCAGGCCCCCTGCCCCTTAATACCCCAGGCCTCCAGGGTTCCCTGGTGCAGGCGGACGTCCTCGGCAGCAATCGATAACCCCAGCCCAGTTCCGCCCAGCGTCCTCTTGCGGGACGTATCTGCTCGCCAGAACCTATTAAAGACCTGCTCCGTTTCCTCCGAGCTCAGACCTATACCGTGGTCACGCACCGCAACGCCCAAAGCAGTGTCGGTAGCATCAATATAAATATCGATGGGCTTGCCCTCACTGTGCTCAACAGCGTTGAAGATGAGGTTACGCATAACGCGTTCGATACGGCGATGATCCATATCCGCCATAATCTCAGAGTAGTTGGTGTGAACGGTCAACTCGGTGCCCGTGCGCTGCAAGTGCGGCTCGACCGCCTTGAGCACTTCGCTGAGGACCGCCATGAAATCCACCGAAACCGGATCAAGAGTCTGGCTGCCGGCATCAAAGCGTGAAATCTCCAACAAGTCTGCCAGCAGGTTATCAAAGCGATCCACCTGGTTATAGAGCAACTCGGTGGAACGCTTATAAATGGGTTCCATGTTGTCTCGGCTATCGTGCAGCATCTCAGCCGCCATACGCACAGTGGTGAGCGGCGTGCGAAGCTCATGGGAAACATCGGAGACGAATCGCTGCTGCATAGTGGACAGCGTCTCAAGGCGGGAAATCTGATCCTGCAGTGAGTCAGCCATGCGGTTGAAGGACATACCAAGCCTGGCAGTTTCGTGTTCACCGCGTACCAGTACACGCTGATCCAAGTCACCAGCAGCAAGCTTTTCTGCCGTGATTGCAGTGGAACTGATAGGACGAATCACGGTTCGGGAAATGGCCCACACAATGGAAAGAACCACCAGAAGCAGGATGGCGAAACCAATCCATACCACCACGTTGATGTAATTCACCGTGTTCTGGGAAGAAGACAAATCGTAGACCAGGTAGAAAGCGTAATCAGGGTTCTGAGGAATTGAAATCTTAGTACCCACAACCAGGGTAGGAACCGTCCTTCCGTCCGGCCCTACACTTGCCGAAGACTGCCAGTAAATACCCCGCCCAGAGCTAACCGTTTGCGCTAGTTCTTCTGGAATATCGGCGGCTGTTGTGTTACCTGATTGGCTCTGCTCCGACACGAAGCCCTGCGTGGTGGCGTTGATGTCTTGCAGAAGCACCCACTCACGGTTTCGATCCGCACTGGTGGTTTCCAGCACCGTCAAGAACCGGGCAACGTCCCGCTGGATTTCAGTACGGCCGGTAGCGTCAGAGGCATTTAGCAGGGTTTGGACGTTGCTGAAGCCGCTCGATGATTCCTCTAAAGCTTGCTCCAGGTTGCCTCGAAACAGGGAGTTAGCAATCTGGTGGGAAATAAAGGACCCAACAAACATGAAGGAGATAAGGAGCAGCAGTGCAGCAGTGAGCACAGCGCGAAACTGAAGGGATTGCTGCCACATTTTTTTAAGACGGTGAAGGGGCCGCCCCAGCCAGTGGAAGCGACCCCGCTCAGCGCCCGAGGTACCCAGGGAGAGAGCCACCGTTTAGCGTGCCCCGTTTGCGGCGGCCTTGTAGCCCACGCCTCGCACGGTAAGCACGATCTCGGGGTTCTCCGGGTCCTTTTCGATTTTGGCTCGCAGGCGCTGAATATGAACATTAACCAGACGAGAATCTACGGTTTTCTCATAGCCCCACACATTCCTCAGCAGGGTCTCACGAGTCATTACCTGCCCCGGCTGGCGGGCAAGGTTAGCTAGCAACTCAAACTCCAGCGGGGTGAGGGAAATGTTCTCACCGTCGCGGGAAACGGTATGGCCGGCGAGATCAATATGAAGGGAACCGACGCAGATCGGCTCAATGAAGCGGTCTTCTCGCGGGCGAAGGCGTGCACGGACGCGGGCCAACAATTCAGCGGGCTTAAAGGGTTTAGTGATGTAGTCATCTGCACCAGCTTCTAGGCCCTTGACCACGTCTTCGGTGTCGCCCTTAGCGGTCAGCATGATGATGGGGACATCTGATTCAGCACGAATTTGGGTACAGACCTGAATTCCGTCCATACCGGGGAGCATAAAATCCAGAAGAATGAGATCAGGCTGATGAGTGATGAAAGATTCGATGGCGCGATCACCAGCGTCACAAAAGACAGCGTCGTAACCCTCCTGGGCTAGGACGATTCCCACCATCTCTGCCAGGGCATCATCATCATCAACGACGAGAATGGTTGCGTTCACTGTGCGCTCCTTCGAAATTCAAGATAGATCAGCTACCAGTCTAACCGGTGTCTCCGCATCTGCCTCGGTAGACCAGCTCCTAAGCGTCCTGGGCAATTTCTGAGAGGGCACGGGCGGTCTCCGTTAGGTGCCCCAGCACGGTTGTGGCAATTTCTGGGCTCTGTTCTTCCAAACCTGGTAAATCAGTAAGGGTGATACTGCTCAGCAGGTTCTTGGCTAACCCAACGTCTCTCCAGCGAACCCAGAAATCACGCGCTAACTGACCCACCGGCTGGCGGGTATGCGGTGAGACGGTCTCAAAGAGAGGGCGGGCTCCCGCTTCTACCATCCTGGCTACCTGCTCCCAGTCACGAGTAGGGCGACCGGAGAGGTTGAGCATCGGAGCCGTGAGCACTGCCTGAATTTCTGGGTCCAGTTCAAGGACGTTGCTGCGCACCAGCACGTTAGCGCCCAACCCCTCCGCACGGCGGTGAATCTGAGCAAAGGTTTCGACGGCTTCATGACGTTTCAGTGCCCTCACGGTTGAATACCCGCTGGATGTCTTGATCGTTCCGGCGAGGACGGCGGGAAGCAACGGTTCGTCGAACTGCAAGCTGAGGTGCAAACCGGGTGCTGCCTGCTTTAATCGCTCTACCAGTGCTTCAAGACCAGCAAGAAGGGAATCACATAGATCCCTGCGGGCCCCGTGATCAATTAGTACCAGCTCCCCGTTAGTCAGGTAGGTACTAGCTGCAAGGCTAAAAGGCCCCAGGAGCCGCACCTTGAGCCCGCCCTCGGGGTGCTTCTCTTTGCCCACAACATCTGCCAGAGCATTGATATCAGAAGCTAAAAGGGTCTGTGCAAGACTGCCTTCTTTGGCGAACCCCTCCGTGATACGCCAGCCGCTGGCCGTTATATCAGCAGTCAGCCCCTCAAGGCAGGCCAGGGTACGGCCCAGGGCCGTGGCATGAAAACCTCGGTCAGCAAGTTCAGGCAAGAAACTGAGGTGCGGGGCGCCCAGCTCCCCCCGTACCCGGCTGACAGCATCCACCATGTTCACCCCGCCCCAGCCCCCTAGACCGGTTGCACGCACCAAGAGATGCTCTTCAAAGGTCAGGGCTTGCTCAGAGTCCCTGCGAAGCGCAAGCATCTCAGCGTCTGTGGGCAAATAAAGTGCAGGGCGCTGTTTCACAGGTTTCAGCTGACCTTTCAGTTAAGATTAGGGCTCAGTAATTTTGGCGGCAATCTGCTCATGGTGGCGGATTACCTCAGAAATAATAAAGTTCAGAAACTTCTCTGCAAACTCAGGATCAAGATGGGCGGCCTGGGCCAGGCCACGCAGACGCTTGATCTGGGCCTCTTCCCGCCCCGGGTCCCCCGCCGGCAAACTGTGCTCAGCCTTAAGGTGCCCTACCCGCTGGGTAGCACGAAAGCGCTCAGCCAAAATGTGCACCAGAGCAGCGTCCATATTATCGATGGTCTGCCGCATGGTGAACAGCTCTTCAAGCACTTCAGGGGCTACACCCGTCATGGAGGTAGCCCGGGTATCAAAATTCTCGTGAGTGCTCAGCTCATCAGGGTCTGTGCTCATGTTACTCATAATCCCAGTCTAAAAATTCTCAGCTCTTTGGGTACATCTATGGGGCTAAGTTCCCACCTGTTGAAACACTGAGGACGCCGTGGTGAGCGTTTACGCCCCGCCAGAAGATGGAAACCATACAGTTCCCCGTCATCAAGCAGTAATGTCAGCCCGGTCCAGTGAGTAGGCACGGGCGATGGTTGACTGGCCCAGAACTCGGGTGCCCTGATAAATCACCATGGTCTGCCCAGGAGCTACGCCGCGGAGCTTCTCGTGCAGACGAACCACGGTTTCTAGTCTGAGAGCACCGGGGGTCTCGGCCTCATCGTCCAAAACCCAGACCAGGTGGGCGGTTGAAGCAACCGGGTCTGCGTGGGCACGCACCTGTGCTTCTACCTCAAAATCAGCGCTGCGAGCGCCCTCCACGGGCTCTTGGGCCAGAAAGTCGGCGGCTTCGGCGATGGGCTCACCGGCCCAGGTTTCGCGGATGCCGCGGATCTCGTCAATTTCGAGCAGGTCACGGCCGCCCACGATCACCTCGTTGGTTTTGGGGCGGATTTCGAGCACAAAGCGGGGTTTGCCGTCTGGGGCTGGGTGCCCGATGGCCAGCCCCTTACGCTGGCCTACGGTGAAGGCTTGGGACCCGCGGTGGGTGCCCAAGAGATTGCCTTCAGTATCTTTAATATCGCCCTGGGTCATATCGATGTGTTCTTCGAGCCATTCGCGGGTATCGCCCTCGGGGATAAAGCAGATGTCGTAGGAGTCCGGTTTTTTGGCCACCGAGAAGCCGCGCTGGGCTGCTTCGGCACGTACCTCGTCCTTGGAGGGGGTATCGGCGAGAGGGAACCAGGCGTGCCGTAGCTGTTCGTGGGTGAGTACGCCCAGCACGTAGGACTGGTCTTTCGCCCAGGTGGCGGCGCGGTGTAGTTCTCGGTTGCCCTCCGCATCGGTGATGACCTTGGCGTAGTGGCCAGTCACCACAGCGTCAAAACCTAGAGCAACTGCCTTTTCCAGAAGGGCTGCGAACTTGATTTTTTCGTTACAACGCATACAGGGGTTGGGGGTACGGCCGTGTTCGTATTCGCTGATGAAGTCATCGACCACGTCTTCCTTGAAGCGTTCCGAGAAGTCCCAAACGTAGAAGGGGATGCCAAGCTGGTCGCAGACACGGCGGGCGTCCATGGAGTCCTCAATGGTGCAGCAGCCTCGGCTGCCGGTACGCAGGGTGCCGGGCATGCGGGAGAGGGCTAGGTGCACGCCGACCACCTCGTGGCCAGCTTCGACGGCGCGGGCTGCGGCAACGGCGGAGTCTACGCCACCGCTCATAGCTGCCAGTATTTTCATAGTCTTGTCATTCCTTGGGTGCGGTGGTCTCTTTCTTGAGTAACCACCGGGAGGGTCTACTTATTTCGTGAGTTTGCTTGCTCTAAGGCTAGTTCCAGCGATCAGCATCAGGGGTATGATCTGCCATGCCGGCTTTCTTTGCTTGGGCCCAGGCAGCCGGTAGGGCTGCTAGCAGGGCATCGACATCGGCTTCGGTACTGGTGTGGCCCAGGGTGAAGCGCTGAGCGCCGCGGGCCTCATGTTCGGTGAGCCCCATTGCCAGAAGGACGTGGGAGGGGCGGGGTACCCCGGCGTTGCAGGCTGAACCGGTAGAACTTTCAATGCCAGCCATATCCAGCAAAAAGAGCAGGGAATCGCCCTCACAGCCGGGGAAGGTGAAGTGGGCGTTGCCGGGAAGCCTGCCAGCGCCGCCCTCCTTCTGCTCAGGAGCATCAAGCGGTGCGCCCTGCAGAGTAGCTTCAGGAATAGCTGCCAGGACGCCCTCCACCAGGCGATTGCGTAGCTGGGCTAGACGCTGGCCTTCCTGCTTCAGGTTCTGCCCGGCCCACCTAGCTGCTTCACCAAAACCTGCGATAGAGGCGGCATCAATCGTGCCTGAACGCACCGAGCGCTCTTGCCCGCCCCCGTGCAAGACGGGGGTTAGCCCGGTAGCTCGGGTAGCGATGAGAGCACCAACCCCCATGGGGCCACCAATCTTATGGGCGGAAATAGCCATGGTGCTGACCCCGCTTGCACGGAAGTTAAGAGGGAGAGTGCCAAAAGCCTGAACAGCATCAGTGTGGAAGGGAATGCCACATTCAGCAGCGACTGCTGCTAGTTGTGCAACCGGCTGAACGGTGCCCACCTCATTGTTAGCCCACATCACCGTTGCCAGTGCCACCGTTTCAGGGTGATCGCCTATCGCTTCTCGAAGAGTTTCGGGAGCAATAAGCCCCCGAGCATCCGGTTGTAGCCAAGTCAGCTCAGCGCCCTCGTGCTTTTCGAGCCACTCTGCTGCATCCCCCACAGCATGGTGCTCCACCGCTGAGAGGATAATACGCACTGACTGAGGGTTGGCTTCACGTCGCTTCCAGTAGAGACCCTTGACCGCCAGGTTATCTGCCTCCGTACCACCGGAGGTAAAAATGACCTCAGCTGAGTCACAGCCAGCCAGCCCAGCGATCTGTTCTCGGGCATACTCAACGGTGGCACGGGCTCGCCGCCCAGCAGAATGTAGCGATGAGGGGTTGCCGCCAGCACGCATCTGCTCGGTCACCACTTCAATCACTGCAGGCAGGACATCGGTGGTAGCAGCGTGATCCATATAAACGCGTGGCATAGGCTCCCTTTCGTGCCGGCTCAAGTACAGCCTTTCATCTTACCCGCCCACTCCCCCGGGCGCGTATGGGCTGGTTCACGAAAAACCCACCACGGCTTCTGCGTAAACTGGTGGGGTGTTCAAGATTCTTTTTTATACCCCCGAGATCCCCGGTAATACCGGCAACGCGATCCGTCTAGCTGCCATCACCGGTGCCGAGCTTCACCTGGTTAAGCCCCTGGGCTTTAACTTTGAGGACGCCAACCTGCGCCGAGCAGGTCTGGATTATCACGACCTAGCCGTGATGACCGTCCACGAAACCCTGGAGGACGCCTGGGCAGCTCTTACCCCGGCCCGTGTCTTTGCCTTTACCACCACGGCCCGCACCAACTTTGCCGATATCGCATACCAAGAGGGGGATGTGCTGATGTTCGGCCCCGAATCGGTAGGGCTACCCGAGGCAGTACAGAACGATGATCACATTACCGAACGTGTCAAAATTCCCATGGTTCCGGGGCGCCGCTCTCTCAACCTAGCCAATAGCGCCTCTATCGCAATTTACGAGGCATGGCGGCAGCACGGGTTTCCCGGAGGCCAAATCTAGAGCCGGAGAGCTTTAGAGACTACCGGTTGCAACGAAGCGGGGTGGGCCCACCTAACAGTGAGACCCACCCCGCTTCGTTATATCTATTAGCCAGCGTCCCTGGCATCGCCCAGGGTTACATCGACATCCTGAGTTGAGCCATTTCGGTTGACGGTCAAGCTAACCTTGCTACCAGCTGCCGCTTGCCGCACCGCAGCGGTAAGCTCAGTGGCTTCGCTGATAGAACGGCCGTTCACAGCAACCACAACATCCCCGCTGCGGAGCCCCGCCTGGTCAGCCGCACTGCCCCTGACCACTTCCTGAATCAGGGCTCCGTCACCGAATGCCAGGGACTGATCATTATTAGCTGGTGACGTTGAAACACTAGCCCCCAGCAAACCGTGACTTGCAGAACCATTCTCAATGATTTCCTGAGAAACGCGCTTGGCGTAGTTGATAGGGATGGCGAAGCCTACGCCGATGTTGCCGCTACTTGAACTGCCTGAATCGGTGGAAGCAATCGCCACGTTAATTCCGATGACTTCACCGTCAGCATTGACCAAAGCGCCTCCCGAGTTGCCGGGATTAACCGCCGCATCGGTCTGAATAACATTAATTGAAATTGTTGACTTGGTGTTGTTCTGTGGCTGCTGGCCAGGCACATCAAACTGGAAAGGGGAAGTGCCAAAAGGGTCCTGCTGGGCACTAGAGTCGGTCTGCTGCTCATTAGCGGCAGATGATGCCACCTCGATGGTGCGCACCAGGTTAGACACGATACCTGTGGTTACCGTATTCTGTAGCCCCAGCGGAGCACCGATGGCAATCGCTGTGTCACCCACATTGAGGTTCCCCGAGTCTCCCAGGGACGCCGGCGTGAGGGTCAGGCCCGAAACATCGTTAAGTTTGATGACTGCCAGGTCACTGGTGGGGTCAGTACCCACGACACTGGCGGCACGAACCGAGCCATCGGAAAGCTGCACTTCAATCTCGGCTGATGCAGTCGCCCCGTCAAGCGTTACCACGTGGGTGTTAGTGAGGATATGCCCCTGATCATCAAGGACAACTCCAGAGCCTGAGCCAGATTCCCTCGTTGAAGCAGCCGAAATAGTCACCGTTGAGGAGGTCGCTTTGGCTGCAGCAGCGGTTACAGCGTTAACAGAGTCGGTGTTATTGACGATGGTAGTGCCGCTACTGAGAGAAGCGATACCGGAGGCGGGGGAAGAGTCACTGGCTGCGACCACAGCCCCACCGGCGCCACCACCTAACAGAGCTGACAGTAGGGCAACCGCGGCTAAGGTCTTGATGCCGGGCTTTTTCTTTTGCGCTTGATCTTCGTAGCCCGCATCAGTGTTATAGGGAGCGGCCGGAGCTCCGTAAGGGGCATTGGGTGCCGGTTGCGGTTGATAGGCACCAAATGAACCGTAAGCTGAACGCCCATAATCACCGGGGTAGGCTGTGTTCAGCGGAACGGTTTGGTCCTGGTCAGCAGGTGCCGGGTTCGGCTCACTTTCCCCCTGGGGCCTCTGAGGGTTCTGGGGGTTCTGGGGGTTCTGGGAATTCTCGGTCATGAGCGTATGTCCTTCATCATCAATTCAGCGCCCCCGACCTGGCTGGCGCATGTTCGTCAGCTTATTATTCTCCACGCATCTGGATTCACTGTGAAGATTAGCTGTGCTTTAACTGGGAGCCAGGTTTGGAGGAAAGTTCAGTAATAAACCCATATTTACCCCTGAAAATTGCTCGCCCTGTGCTCACCGCGAAAGGTTAGCTCCAGCAGGGCGCCATAGAGTGATTTACGCCCTATGATGAAAACAGAGCAATGTTCGGACCATTACACCAAGGGGAAATATGTCACGCACACGACTCACGAGTGCTTCACTACTCGCTGCCCTAGGGCTGGCCCTAGGCCCCGCCGCCTACGCTGAAGCACCGTTTGATTTAGATCCCGGTGTCCGTGTAGCCGATACCACCAGTTCCCTGGGCAATACTTCCAGTCTTGAAACTGATATCTCAAATCTTTCAAGCAGTCAGCGGGTTAATCTCTTTGTGGTGACGGTTGATAGCTTTGAGGCACCTTCCAGCTCCTCCGAATGGGCTAGCCGGTTCGCTGAGCTCAACAACTTTGGTGCCCAGGATGTTCTGTTAGTTATTGCTACCGAAGACCGCCAGGCCTACTTCATTGCCGGTGACACTTCGGTTCTTTCGAGGGACCAGCAAAACACCATCTACAATGATTACATCTACCCCAAACTCACCCAACTTGACTTCCAGGGGGCTGCCGACGCCGCGGTCACAGGAATCGAAGAAACAGCGGTTTCAAGTGGCACCGGTGGATCTGGTTCCTCAGGCTCTGATACCTCACGCGCAACCGAAGTGATGGTGGGCGGCGGCACTTTGTTGGGTGTTGCCGCAGTGGCCGGCGGTGGCGCTCTGCTCTTGAGCCGTAGCCGTTCTGCCCGTAAGGGTCAGCGCACAGAAGGCGGCCGCCCAGGCGCCTCCTCTGCCCAGCAGCCTCCCCAGTCCAGTATCCAGCAACTGCGCCAGCAGGCCGGTGAGCTACTCATTTCAACCGACGACGCTATTGCCCACTCCTTGCAAGAAGTTGAGTTTGCTCGCCTGCAATACGGCGAAGATGCGGTAACCCCTTACCTGGCAGCTGTTGAAGAAGCTAAGTCTCACATGCAGCGATCTTTCCAGTTGCAAAAACAGCTTGATGACGATATTCCTGACACCGAAGCCGATCAGCGTGCCTGGCTCAGCGAGATTATCGCTAGAACCCAAGACGCGCAGAAGGCACTCAGCGAACAGGAAGATAACTTCGCTAAGCTTCGTCAGCTGGAGCACAATGCCCCGCAGGCTCTAGAGTCCCTAGCTACTGAAATTAAGCAAACAGAGCAGCTCTTCCCCGCAGCTGAACGCTCACTCACTGCGATGGCTGCAGCCTACGCCCCTAGCGCCTTCGCCACGGTGGCGGACAATATCGAAGAAGCCGAGGCCCGTCTTGAATTCGCCCGAAACACCGAGCAGGAAGCTGAGGAGCAGCTTGCTACCAATCGCAGTGGTGCCATCATCAAATTACGTGCCGCTGAAGAGGCCCTGGGGCAGGCCAAGGGTCTTTTGGAGTCCATTGATCACGCGTCCAAAGACCTCGATGCAACGGCCGCGTCCCTCGACAGCGCTCTCATCATTGCCGACCGAGATGTAGCTCAGGCTAAAGAACTGGCTCGCAGCGGAGCCGGAAGCAGTAGCCAGTTGCAAGGTGCAGCAGCAGGAGTTGAAGCAGTGCTGGGTCAAATTCGAGCAGAACGCCATAAGGGACTAATTGACCCCTACCTTCTGAGCCAGCGCCTGCACGAAGTGCGCTCCGAACTAGATACCGCCTTAGGCTCTGTACGTCAGATCCACGAACAGCAACAGTCAGCACGCCAGACACTGGGCCATGCACTGGTTTCAGCCCAAGCCCAGGTATCTGCCGCTAGTGAATATGTGTGGGCCCGACGCGGCGGGGTGAAGGCAGAGGCTCGAACCCGCCTGCGTGAAGCTGAGCGCCACCTCCAAGAGGCGCAGCGGCTGCAAACCTCAGACCCATTGACCGCACTGGCTAACGCCAATGACGCTATTAGATTGGCCAACGAGGCCCAGAACATCGCCCGCAACGACGTCGATCACTTCAACAACAGCGGCTACGGTGGTCGCGGTGGTAATAATGGCAACTTCAACTCGGCAATGCTGGGCGGCATTCTGCTGGGCACCTTGCTGGGCGGAAACAACAGCAGCAGCGGTGGCTTTGGCGGAGGAAGCTGGGGCGGGGGCTCCTTCGGAGGTGGCTTTGGCGGAGGTGGCGGCTTTGGTGGCGGCTTTGGTGGCGGCTTCGGCGGAGGTGGCTGGGGCTCAGGCGGTGGTGCCGGTGGCAACTTCTAAGCAGCACCCTCCCCTAAAGGCGGGCTCATAGAACACCCAATTTCGCCCAGAACGTAGCATCAGACACCCCTAACCCCTAGCCCAGGGGCGGGCGTCCTGAGACAATAAAACAAGTGGTCATGTGCCCGACGCCTGACCCGCAATACCCGAAAGGTAGACCCATGGCAAAGCAGACTATTTTTAGCCGCATCGCACAGCTTACCAAGGCAAACATTAACTCCCTGCTCGATGCTGCAGAGGATCCTCAGAAGATGCTGGATCAGATGGTTCGTGACTACACCAACAATATTGCAGAGGCTGAGCAGGCTGTTGCTCAGACTATCGGCAATCTGCGTATGCTCGAAGAAGACCATGCAGAAGATACCCGTGAAGCGAGCGAATGGGGCTCAAAGGCTCTAGCTGCCTCTAGCAAAGCCGATGAATTCCGTGCTGCTGGTGACACCGCCAACGCTGATAAGTTCGACAACCTTGCGCGCGTTGCCCTTGGTCGCCAGATGCAGGCAGAGAACGAAGCCTCAGCTATCGAACCTCAGATTCAGTCACAGACCGAAATCGTGGAGAAGCTCAAGGTTGGGCTGACTCAGATGAAGGAAAAGCTGGGCGAAATCTCACGCAAGCGCGATGAGCTCAACGCTCGCCAGAAATCTGCTGCTGCCCAGTCACAGGTGCACGATGCCCTCAAGTCCTTTGACGTTATGGACCCCACCAGCGAAATCTCCCGTTTTGAGGACAAGGTTCGCCGTGAGGAAGCAAAGGTTCGTGGGCAGCAGGAGCTCGCAGCGTCCTCCTTGGACGCCCAGTTCAACGACCTTGAATCGCTGGGCCGTGAGGCTGAGCTTGATGCACGACTCGCTGCTCTCAAAAACGGCAAGTAAGCTCCCCAGCTCCTAGCCTCTCTTATGCAGGGTTAGAAGTGATTAAAGGAGCCGGGCACCGCTCTTAGTGGCGCCCGGCCCCTTACTTTAAGCCCTGGTTTGTACTACTTCTCTGCCCACCCGTGGATTTGCCCGTTGACACGATGGAACAGCATATCTAAAGCAACAAGGTTCGCTCCTTCAGGAATAATCATGTCCGCGTGACGTTTTGAAGGCTCGACGTGGAGCTCATGCATGGGCTTAACGGTGGCGAGATACTGGCTTTCAACCGACTCAATACTGCGGCCACGCTCAATGACATCTCTGCGTAGTCGACGCAGAATGCGTACATCCGCATCAGTATCAACGAAAATTTTGATATCGCACAGTTTTCGGATTTCTTCCTCAACGAAGATGAGAATGCCCTCAAGAATAATAATCCTCTGAGGCTGAACAATCATCGTTTCTTCTGAGCGATTATGGTCGGTGAAGTCATACACCGGAGTCTCGATAGTCTGACCGGCGATGAGAGCCTTGAGATGGGTGACCAGGAGGTCATTATCGAAGGCTGTGGGTGCATCGTAGTTAAGTTCAGTACGCTCATCGTAAGTGAGATGATCATTGCGCTTGTAGTAGTTATCGTGATAAATCACCCCTACCTGACCGTTGAAGCGCTTGAGAAGTGAGTTGGTGAGCGTCGTCTTGCCGGAGCCGGTGCCGCCTGCAATACCAATAATGAGGGGTTTCATGAGTCTCTTCTGCCGTTTGTGTGGAGAACTTCCTTAATTGTGACATGTTTATGACATCAGGGCGTGGAAGCCTTGGAGGGTTAACTGTCTACCTTCAGTTAATTTCTTTGCCCGCCAACCTAGGTTTTTGTCCCCCTATCTGACTGAATCCAGCTTGCCTCATTAGAAAACATTTACTTGATATAGAAACTTTATAACTCTTTTCTACTAGGTGCTTTATAAATTTAAACGTTATTTATTCTTCACAGAAAATTATTGGTGACCCTAAGCTAAGTTTTTATAATTCCAATGAGACTCCCTCCTTTTGGGGGACAAAACCCGTATAGTAAATGGAAGCACATGCCTGCCTTTCCCCCACAAAGGACTAACCATGATGAAATTCAAAAACTGGGTCAATGAAACCTTCGACTCCCCCTCCCTGAATCAGGTCTTCTCCTACCATTCATCTCATCAGAAACAGCTGAAGAAGCTGCAAAAGGCGTTGCACATGGCTGATTCACTTCTCGGCCGCGAGACTGTCTTAGAAATTGCCCCCGGACGCTTTTCTGGCTTTGGGGATTCAGTTCTTTTCGTGACCAGTCAGCGTCTGCTGATCACTAAAAACAGTTTTCAATCCGGCCATTTAGTTTCGCTAGACCTCGATAGTCTTGAGAACGCGCGCCTGTCCTACCAGCCACTTGCAGGCCATACTCTATCCCTAGGCGATGGTGCGCACCGCTTTACACGCATCCCCGCTGGTTTTGCCAACAGCTTACGTAAAGCACTCTTTGAAGAGCAGAAAACATTTTCCCAGATGGCCCAGGCCGACTAAAGCCTTCAAGATCGCTGTGTACACGATATAGACCTGCAATTGGTGCCCCCGGTACCAATTGCAGGTTTTTATTGCCCTCATCCGCGCATATAGTTAAAAAGAAAAGCGCCTCACTTTCGTGAGGCGCTTTTCGTCTTGGTTGCGGGGAGAGGATTTGAACCTCTGACCTCCGGGTTATGAGCCCGGCGAGCTACCGAACTGCTCCACCCCGCGGCGACTTATATAACTATACGCACCCCGCAGGCAGTGCGCAAGCCGAAAGGGGCATTTGTGACCCACCCCTCAAAAGCTTCACGCGGGCCAACCAGATGAACCACCGATGGAACGCTAAAAAGGGTGGTGCCCGCCCCGACAGGGAAGGCACCACCCTCTCGCTTAGCTCTGTCTCCCTAGATCAGAGGCTAGCACTAGCGATTAGCTGACGCACTAGCAGTTGCCAGCGCCGAAGCGCTAGCACCGCTTGCGGGCTGAGAAGCAACGGTACCTTCAACACCGTCAGCCTCAAGAGCCCGTTGCAGAGCCTCATTCAGACGATTCTGAGCTTCACCATAGGCAGCCCAGTCACCATTCTTCATAGCAGCATCTGCATCTTCCATGGCGGTCTGAGCGTCCTCAAGAGCACCCTGCAGACCAGCAGCATCACTAGGAGCCGAGCCAGAAGAACCGGTATCAGCAGCTTCAGTGTCAGTTGCCTGAGCAGCTTCAGCCTCATTCACGCCGGCATCCGCTGCAGTTTCAGCGCCAGAAGAACCGCCAAAGAGCTCATTCAGTGCCTCATCAAGCGTGGGAGCAAAGCCAACGTTCTCACCGAAACCAACCAGTACGCGGCGCAGTGACGGGTAGGCTGCATCGCCCGATGACTGTACGTAAACAGGCTGGACGTAGAGAATACCGTCGCCCACAGGCAGAGTCAGCAGGTTACCGTTGATGACCGATGATGCACCGGTACGTAGCAGGTTCAGCTCGGTAGAGACCGCTGTATCAGAGTCAAAGACGTTCTGAGCCTGACCGGGGCCAGGGACAACTGACGAGCGGGGAAGCTCCAGCAAGGAGAGCTTGCCGTAATTCTCGCGCTTCTCGCCGTCCTGACCGGTACCAGCATCACCATTAGCAGACAGGAAGCCGTACATAACGTTACGGGTGTTGCTATCTGACTGCTGCGGGATGAAGGAGGTAGTCAGCGAGAAGTTCGCTGAATCTTCCCCTGGCATCTGCAGAGACATGTAGTAAGGCGGAAGCGGCTGGCCGCTATCGTTGGTGGGATCGTTAGGAATAGACCAGAGATCATCACCGGCGTAGAGGCTATTAGCGCGAGTCACGTGGTAGGCGTTGAGCACCTCACGCTGAACCTTGAAAAGATCCTGCGGGTAACGTACGTGATCAATCAGTGAAGCGCTCATTTCGCTATAAGGCTTCACGGTCTCGGGGAAAACCTTCTGCCAAGACTTCAGCACAGGGTCTTCGTCATCCCAGGCATAGAGGTTAACCGAACCATCGTAAGCGTTGACCGTTGCCTTCACCGAGTTACGGATGTAGTTAACCCGCTCGCTGGGCAGCGCCTGGGCAATGCCGGTGGCGGTGTCAGAGTCAGCAGTTGCGTTATCAAGCTCAGCTGACTGGGAGTAGGGGTACTGGTTGCTGGTGGTGTAAGCATCAACAATCCAAACCACCTGATCATCAACAATCGCAGGGTAAGGGTTGCCATCCACAGTCAGGTAGGGAGCTACCTTCTGAACACGCTCAGAGGGGTTGCGATCGTAGAGAATCTGGGATTCAGGACGCACCGCATCAGAAAGCAGAATGTCAGATGACTGGTACTTGATAGCGTAGGCAAGACGGTTAAAGGGGTTACCGATGTTAGGCCCGCCGTTACCGCTGAAGGTGTACTTGGCGTCAGCACCACTCTCATCGTCCGTGGTCTGGGGGCGGTCAAGCTCCAGCGGCTCATCCTCGGGGGTTCCACCAACAATGGAGTAGTCGGGGGATGATTCACCGAAGTAGATACGGGGCTCATAGCTCTCGCTAATGTCACCGGTTGCCTGGATGCCAGACTGGATGAACTTGGGCTTACCGTCGGCTTCTACCTGGTTGCCGTAAGCTGCGATAACGCCGTAACCGTGGGTGTAGACCACGTGCTGGTTAACCCAGGACGAACCGGAGTTCTGCGCGGGGTTTAGCTCACGGGCGGCAATAACGGTGTCCGTGGGGGTGCCGTCAATTTCGTAGCGGTCCACTGAGAGGTTTTGCCCAAACTGGTAGTAAGGGCGGAACTGCTGCAGCTGCGCGAAAGCCCCGGAAACCACGTTGGGGTCCAGTAGGCGAATATTCGAGACAGTCTCACTTTCACCGGATAGGGTTCCAGCGACGGTTGAAGTTTTCGCGTCGTAATTAGTGACCTCGATGGCATCCAGACCGTAAGCAGCGCGAGTAGCGTCAATATTGCGCTGGATGTAGGGTTCTTCAGCAGCCTGCTCGTTGGGTACTACCTGGAAGCGCTGAACGATCCAGGGGTAGAGGCTACCAGCAACCAGAGAAGCAATAACCAGCACCGCGGTACCAATCATGGGAAGACGCCAATTACCGTTGATGGCTGCCACGATAAAGAGAACCGCGACCAGCAGAGCCGCAATAGCGAGAATGGCCTTGACCGGGATGATGGAGTTTACGTCACTGTACATAGCGCCAGCCCAAGAACCGGACTGGTCCTGAGTAGTGTTGTAACGATCCAGCCAGAGCACAGCCGCGGTCAGCAGCAAGAAGATGCCACCCAGAATAGCGAAGTGCCGGCGGAAAGCCTTAGTCGTGGTAATGCCCTTTTCGTGTACCAGAATGCCACCGTAGAAGTAGTGCATGACCAGAGCTGCCATCGCTGCAAAAATGACGATGGTGCGCAGAACACCGGTCAGCAGATTCAGGAAGGGCAGGGTGAACATAAAGAAGCCCAGATCAATACCGAACTCAGCATCGGTGGCGCCAAAGCTCTCACCGTTGAAGAAAAGTAGAACGGTCTCCCACTGGGACATAGCCCCGGTGCCAATAAAAGCACCCAGGAGCAGAGGCACTGCAATCAACAGCACCTTACGCATCGAATCAACGCTATCGCGGTAGCGTGCCATGTTCTGATTGAACATTTCTTGAAAATCAGCGTAGGGATCGGGCAGCGGGTTGCCCTCAGCATCGACTCTGGGGCCACGCTGTTGAGGACGCTTGGGGTTGGGAGTTTGCAGTTCGCCGCGCTTGTAAGCGTAGAAGAGGCTTGCCCAGATCGCTAACCCTGAAATCAGAGCCACCACAGCAAAAATGATAATGCGGGTGAGATTTTCGGTGATGAACACCTTGAGGTAGCCCAGCTGGTTGTACCAGAGGACGTCGGTGTACACCTGGGTAGCAAAAACAAAAACTACGATGGCAACTGCAACGATAGCGGCTGTCATCATGAGGGGTTTATTTCTACGCCGAGGAGCGCGTGAAGAGGTGTTAGCGGTGCTTCCGGTACTCACACATGTTCCTTCGGTGTTGTAATGGTGCGCCGCAGATTGAGCGGCTACATAAATAACTGAACCGTGGTGAAACGGTTCAAGGTATTAGGCACCATTCTGCCAAAGAAAACAGGGGGTTTCGAGGTGAAAGGTAACATTCAGCTAGCAGAGGGAGATAAAACCTCAGTGCACTGGTCTTTAGGAGCAGGTGGGGAAGGTCGCCGGGTCTGAGCCCTTGCCAATCTGCTCTACTGCCTCCACAGCATCGGTAAGGGTCTCTACCTTCACCACGCTCAGCCCAGCAGGCACTCGACCCACCACTTCATCACAGTTCTCAGCGGGTGCAAGAAAGACGGTAGCCCCGGCGTCCAAGGCGCCCCGCATCTTTTGCGCGATACCTCCAATACCGCCTACGGCCCCATCGGTGTCAATGGTGCCGGTACCAGCGAAGTGCTCTCCCCCGGTCATCTCCCCCTCGGTGAGTTCATCGATAATACCGAGGGCGAACATCATGCCAGCAGAGGGGCCACCCACTTCCTCTAAGCCGTAATTAACGGTCAGCGGAAAGTCAAAGCTGCGTGCCAGATAGAGCCCCAAGAGATAGCTATCGTTCTCTTCGTTATAGACGGGGGTGATAGTGAACTCCCGTTCCGCTCCATCCCTCTGGACGGTGACGGTCACGGCATCCCCCTTAGGCTCATTAATTGCCTTTGTCAGGCTTTCAAAACCATCTAGCTTCTTCCCGTTGACCCGCAGAATAACATCCTGGTCCTCGATGAGCCCCTCGCTAGGGCCGCCTTCAGCCACCGCGGAAACAGTCAGATGCTCAGTAAAATCTTCACCAAGGTAGGTGAGCGCTGCCGCTTGAGCCACCTCCTGCGAATTGGTCATCTCTGCCGAATTACGCTGACTGACCTGTTCGTTGGTCACGGTGGGGGCATACATGAGGTCACTGGGCAGCACCGAGCCCGAATCACTCAGCCAGGCTGAAAGCACATTCAAGGCTCCTACCGTTGAGTTGGGCCCACCAGCTACGGACACAGTAGTCATATCAAGGGCGCCACTGACCGGGTAGGTCTCTGCGTCCTCAATCTCGATTAGTTGCTTCTCATTAAAATCACCGATGGTATTAAAGGTGGGGCCGGGCTGCTCAGTCACAAAGTTAGCCGGCGCCACAAAAGAACCAGCCACCAACGCCAGAGTTGCCCAGGCACTGACCCTGCGCAAATCGGTGCGGGCTGCAGGTGCCCCGTTCTTCTTAACCTTCTGAGAAAAAACCATAAGCAATAGCCTACAAGCAAAGTAACCCTGCCCCTACCCTGCGGGAATCTCTAAGCCAGCGCTTCAGTTGCTTTCCCCTACTCGGCATCCATTATTTACCCAGCAGACTCCCACTCGCCCAGGGCTAAACTACGGGGCAGTTAGAGGGCTGAGCAAGTAGGCTGGTAGAAGAACTGTGCAGCTTGAGGCTGCGCCCCTACCCAACAAGCGAGGCAGAGCATGACCAACAATCCATTTGGTAACTCCGGCAATGACCCCATGGAAGAATTCTTCAGAAAACTTCAAGAATCAGGCTTCGACCCCAACGCTATGGGTATGGGCGCCAACGGTGCTTTTGACCCTGAGGCCATGAAAAATATGGGGATGCCCATCGACCCCGCGATGCTTTCTGGCATCTTCGCGCAGGTCAACGCCATGATGAGCGCCCAGCCCACCGATGAACCGGTTAACTGGGACTTGGCTAAGCAGCACGCCCGGCAGGTGCTTACCGCGGGCTCTGACCCGTCCATGATGTCCAACCAGGAAGGCGCTGTTCGTGATGCAGCCGCTCTGGCTGACCTCTGGCTCGACCCCGTCACCGCCTTCGACCGCCCCGCCTTTAACGTTGAAGCCTGGTCCAAGGCAGAGTGGGTTGAGAACTCCTTTGATACCTGGAAAGAAATTGCTGGCCCCGTGGCGTCCTCGGTTTCTACCGCCATGAATACCTCTATTCAGACCCAGATGCCCGAAGAAATCAAAGGCATGCTGGGCGGTGGCAACATCTTTGCTGGAATTGGCGGCATGATGTTCGGTATGCAGGTGGGCCAGGCTATAGGCCAGCTTGCCGGTGAAGTTGTCTCCTCCACCGACATCGGCATTCCCCTAGCTCAAGGACGCTCGGCCCTGCTCCCCGGCGGTGTTGCTGCTTTTGGTGAAGGGCTTGAGATTCCTGCTCAGGAGGTCATGCTCTACCTAGCTGTGCGTGAAGTAGCCCTCACCCGTCTGCATAAGGCTAATCCCTGGCTGCGCGAAGACATTATAGAACTCATCAAACGCTACTCACGCGGCATCCACGTAGATATTGAACGGATGCAAGAAGCTGCCTCAGAGATTGAGCTTGACCCCACCAATCCCGAAGAAATGATGGCGGCTTTCAGCGGTGATATGTTCAAGCCGCAGAACACTGAGGACCAGCAGCTTGCCCTGGACCGCCTCGAAACTCTGCTAGCCCTTATCGAGGGATGGGTCACCCTCATCACCGAAGAAGCCACCAAAAACCTGCCCATGGCAGTTCAGCTGGCTGAGACCATGGCACGACGCCGCGCCACCGGCGGCCCTGCTGAGCATGCCTTCTCCCAGCTCGTTGGGTTGGAGCTCCGCCCCCGCAAAATGCGCGAGGCTCTGGGCTTCTGGCGCTCCTACGAAGAGGCCCACGGCTTTGAGGCTCGCGATGGCCTCTGGGCAGCTCCCGAGACGCTACCCACCAGCGAGGACCTCGATGACCCCGAAGGTTTCATCTCCCGCCGAGCCCTGCTCAACGCCAGCGAAGACGAGTTCGACGCAGCCCTCGAAAAGCTTCTCTCCGGCGGCTACGACGAAGAACCCGGTGCTGAAGACGATAACTCCGGCAAAAACTAGTTTTTTAACCTGAACCACACGATAAGGGGGTATGAAGGCTATTTCCGGTAGCTGGCTTGATGGAGAGCCTGGGTGCGAGTTCGCGAGCACTCAAGAGGGCTCGGAATCACCCGACTTCAGGAGGGTGTGGCATTTAAGGGTGCTACTGGAAATAGCCTTCATACCCCTCTTTTTTTATTTGTTCCTAACAGGTCTGTGCTGGCCGAAGGTAAGGCCCTCCAGGAAGGCTCGTGCCTCTTCAAGCTGCGGGTAGCGGGCTTCTAAAGCCCTAAAGCGGGCACTGTGGTTGGCTTCAACCAGATGGCAGAGTTCGTGAAAAAGTACTGCGTCTAGGGCGTAGGTGGGTGCCCCCTGCAAGACATCAGATATTCGGATGCTGAGCTGAGCCGGAGTAGCCGAACCCCACTGCTGTTTCTGATTACTCACCCAGCGGACGGAGGCCGGTTCGGGGCACTCCGGCAGATATTGAGCGCGAAGCTGGGCGGCTCGTCCTACCAAAAAGTCATCAGAGGTGACCTGCCGGAGATTAGCTTCTCTGCGTTCTCTGCGCGCTTGAACCTTGGGCAGGAGCTTCTCAAGGTAGCCCCAGACATCTGCCTGACTGCTAGTAGCGGGTACTAAAAGTCGCACCCGCCCATCATCCAGCGGCTGCGCTTGCACCGTGCGCCTGCGCCGCGCTGAACGCACGACCTCAATTTCGGGGCGACCCTCCCCTGCCTCAATGATCTGGAGTGATGAGGCCACTAGACGCCCTTGGGGGCAATATCGTTGATAAAGCGGGACCGCTGCCGGCCGCTTCGCCCACCTGGGGTGCGCGAGCGAGACCATGTAAAAGTTAGATGTTTGCGGGCACGGGTGATACCGACGTAAAAGAGGCGACGTTCCTCATCGACCGCATCGCTATTCTTAGCGAAGGAGATGGGCATCAGCCCCTCGTTAAGACCGCAGAGGAATACAGCGTCCCATTCCAGGCCCTTGGCTGAGTGGAGCGAGGCCAGGGTTACTCCGTTCATGGAAGGGGCGTCTCGCTGGGTTGAGCGTTGGAAGAGCACCGCCACGAACTCGTAAATGGTGAGTTCGGGCGGCAGCTCAGTAGCATCATTAGCTGCTGCCTGCTGGCGCTGTTGCTCCCTCTCATGAGTGAGACGGTCAGCCAGAGCTACCAGGGTCTCCAAGGATTCCCATCGCTGACGCACCTGACCGCTGCGCTCTGGGGCTTTCTCTGCCCAGCCCAGTGATTTCAGGTTATCGCACACCAGTTGCGGCACACTCTCAGCGGGGTCTGCCCCCTTGGCAGCCCCCTGAAGCATGCTGAGTGCAGCGCGCACTTCAGCTCGATCAAAGAATTTTTCAGCCCCGCGTAGCTGGTACTTAATTCCTGCATCGTTCAGGGCTTGTTCTAAGGCGGCCGACTGGCCATTGGTACGGTAGAGCACAGCTATCTCAGCTGCTGGCACACCGTCCTTCTCGATGAGATCCTTGATATCCTCGGCGATACCGGCGGCTTCTTGCTCATCATCAGCGTAACCAAACCAGGCGGCATCCGGCCCACCCGGACGCTGGGACTTGAGTTCCAGGGGCGGTGCCCAAGAGAAGCGAGTAGAGTCAGGCTGAACCCGGCGCGCTGCCAGCAGACGGTTAGCCAGCTGAACCACCTGGGGTGTTGAGCGGTAGTCACGAATCAGTTTAACCACCGTGGCGCCCTCAAAACGGCGGGGAAAATCAAGCAGGTGGCGGCTGGTAGCCCCGGCAAAAGAGTAAATAGTCTGGGAGGCATCGCCCACCACGCAGATGTCATCGCGCTGACCCAGCCAAGCGTCCAACAGGCGTTGCTGCAGCGGCGAGACGTCCTGGTACTCATCCACCACAAAGTGGCGGTACTGCTGATGAATCTGCCCAGCAATCTGCGGGTTCTCTTCAATAATGGCGATAGTCAGTAAGAGAATATCTTCAAAGTCAATAACGTTGCGCTCGTCCTTGAGCTCCTCATAGGTACGAAAAAGGCGCACCATATCAATGGGGGTAATATCCGCTGGCAACTCCCGGTTAGCCAGGCTTGGCATCAGGGTATCGGGGGTCAACATGGAGACCTTAGCCCACTCAATTTCAGAGGCTAAATCTCGCACTATCGCGCGATCCGTGCCCAAGCCTAAGCGCCTAGCGGATTCAATGATGTACTGCGCTTTATTTTTGAGGATCTCAGGGGTTGAGCCGCCAATTGCCTGCGGCCAAAAATACTTTAGTTGGGCCAGTGCAGCCGAATGGAAGGTGCGGGCCACCACGCCTACAGCCCCCAAAGCGCGCAGGCGCACCTTCATTTCTTCTGCCGCACGAGTAGTAAAGGTCAGCGCCAGAACACTGCGAGGGTTATAGCGCCCGATGGCAATGCCGTAAGCAATGCGGTGGGTAATCGCCCGGGTCTTACCGGTGCCCGCACCTGCTAACACGCACATGGGGCCGGATATTTCAGTGGCAACCCGGCGCTGCTCCGGGTCAAGGCCCTCAAGGATAGAATCAGCGCTACGCTGCGTTAGCTCAATGGGCTCAGCACGCAGACGATCAGTTTCTAGCACGAGGACTCCTTGGTTAGACGGGGCAGTCAACCAGTCTACCGTTTACAGGGGCTGCCCCAACCAGTGTTCAATCAGACGACGGGAAATCGAACTTTGACCCGGAAACTGAACTTCTTGATGTTGGTGGGCGGCAATGAGTTCCTGGCGGGTGAACCAGCGGATCGTTTCTATTTCGGCTCCGTCAGCTTTCACCTGCTGCGGGTTATCAATGACAGCAATGTAACCACACATGAGCGAACGGGGAAAGGGCCAGGGCTGGGAGCCCAGATAAGCCATGCCGACCACACGCCCACCGTTTTCTTCCCAGACCTCCCGAATCACGGCGTCCTCCAGAGACTCACCGCCCTCGACAAAACCGGCGAAGGTAGAAAAGCGCCCCGCACCCCAAGCTCTTGCCTGACCCAGCAGAATTTTTTCTTCGCCGTCTACCTGAGCGGTGACCGCTGTAATGACGGCGGGGTCGGTGCGCGGGAAAAGTTCCCGGCCGCTCTGGGTCACCCGCGCCCAACCGGCGCGTATGGCTAGGGTGGGTTCTCCGGTCGCGGGGTCAAACCTGTGCGAACCGTGCCAATTGGCCAGAGAAGCAGCAGCTGCCAGCGGCTGACCCCAGGCGAAAGCTAAGCCGCTGCCCTCATAGCCGTAGGCGGCATAGTCTCGGATCATCTCCCACTGCCCACCGGTTTGAGCGGCGAGGATGTCTGCCACGGTCTGCTCCTGCTGATCGAAGCCTTGCAGGTTCAGGGGTTGATGCCCGAGGTCCAAAAAATATTCAAAGTCACCGGTCAGGGCAAGGACCGGGGCATCCCCATCCTCTAGGGCCAGTAAACCGGCAAAAACGAGCCGGGCGGTGTGGTGGCTATCAGTAACTGCGTAGTCATGCCAGTGCTCAGCCTGCAGACCGTAGTGCGCCGCAAGATTTAGGGGCTCAGGAGTCTGCCCCTCTCCCATGCCCTTCACCAGTACCCTGCCGCGGTCCACCGCAAGTACCAGTGGCAGGTGCTCCCAAGGGTAGAGCTGCCCGTCGTCAGCCGCAGTAGCCGGCTGCCCGCCGTCCACTAACTGCGCCACTACTGCCGCTAAGAACCCAGGTTCATCGCGCACGCTACCCTGCTCGGAGAGACGATGCGGCACAAAAGGTAGACGACCCAGGGGCGAAAAATGCCCCGTCAGCGACAGATTCATCATATTTTCGGCATTCATCGGTTCTATGCCCCTCTATCTCTTGTACCCTGGAAGTGTGACTTCGACACCGCTTCAACTTGCCGCAATCGTATCAGCTGGCGTGCCAGGGCTCTACCCTGTAGCCGCCCTCCCCTCAGCTGATGACACCGTAGACTTCGACTCAGCGATCATTATCGACTCCGCTGATAAACGCTGGCGCGTCCGCGCCCCCAAAAACCCAGAAGCTAGCGTGCGACTTGAAGCAGAGCACATGATTCTGCAGTCCTTCTCTCCGGGGCTGCGCGCCCGGCTCCCCTTTTTGGTACCCACCATCGTCGGAACGGTACCCCAGGGCGGTCTGCAAACCTTTATCTACTCACATAATCCCGGTGCGCCCATCGATATTGATGAGCTAGCAGATATCAGCTACGGCAACCGCGGGGGCAAAACCGACATCGCAGAAGCTATCGCTGGCATCATCGCCACCGTGCACGTCTTCCCCGAAACCATCGTAGAAGAGGCTGACCTACCCGTTTATACCGGTGAACAGATTCGCGAGCGCCGCTTGGCTGAACTGGACCGCGCCGTAGCAACCGGTAAGGTGCCCTCAGGTCTGTTAGAACGCTGGGAAAAGCAACTCAATGATGTATCCCTCTGGCAGTTCCGCCCCCGCGTCATTCACGGAGATCTCAACGAAGACAACCTGGTGCTCGACAAGAAAACTATTGTTGAGGTAACCGGCTGGTCGGAGGTCTGTGTAGGCGACCCTGCCCAAGATTTCTCCTGGCTTTTTGCCTGCTCAGATACTGACTTCCGTGACCGCATCTTCGAGCTTTACCGCGACCAGATGCCGCAGCAGCCCGACGAACACCTTGAGTCCCGCGCTAACCTTTACGCTGAGTTCGGTTTAGCTCAGTGGCTGATTCGCGGAGTTGAGCTTGAAGACCGTGTGATGGTATCGGAGGCGGTCTCGATGCTCACCAGCCTTGAAACTGAACTGCGCGAAGTAGGGGCTCTTGACCCGCAGCCGGCTGCCCAGCTACCAGACAAAGTAGCCGACGACTTCTAAGCCACTGAGCCTGCTGCAGCCAGGCTTAACTGTGAGGCAGAAACTGCAGCCAGGCAGGAGGATGGCTGCAGATAAGTTGCTCAGTGATCCTCGCTAGCGCTGACGGGCCTGACCCAGTATCTTGGCAATCTTCTCTTCACTGACAAAGCTCTCCAGCGCCTTCTCTTTTCCATCAGCGGCGTAGAAGAAGGAAGCACTGATGTTCTCCAGGGGAATCTGGTGCAGGCGAGCGAAACCAATGCGGTAGAGCGCCAACTGAATACCTCTCTTGCTCATCTCCTTGGTGCTGGGTACTCGCCCGGTCTTCCAGTCCACCAGTTCCCAGGTTTCTTGGCCGTTCTCATCCTGGTAACGGAAGATAGCATCCACTCGGCCGCGCACCGTTACCCCATTGATGGGGGTCTCCAGGGGGTACTCGATGGCCCAGGGCGTTAGCTCTGCCCAGCGGCTAGCTAAAAAGTTAGAGCGCAGGGTGGGTAGGTCTAGCTCTTCTGCGGTGTCATCATCTTCGAAGTCTTCCTCCCCCAAGTCCAGCATGGCGCTCTGACCGTAGTGTTCTTCAACCCAGGTGTGAAAGAGGGTGCCCTGACGGGCTGCGATGCCGGGGCGCTGGGGCATGGGGCGCTGCAGGTTATCGATGACTGCCTCAGGGTTCTGCGCTAGCTGAACCAGGAGGGAGGCTGAAATGTGCTGGGGTAGCTCAAACTCTTGGTGATCTGCTGGGGCACACAAGATTTCAAGCAGCAGCCTCGTCTCTTCTTCCCAGTCTTCGATGTCAGCGGTCTCTTGGCCGTTGCTATCGGTGGCGGCCTGTGCACGAGACAGTTCTCCTGGCTCTAGCCCACCCAGGAACACGTTCTTGGCAGCGCGCTCAACTCTCTGACGCGGGGTGAGCTGGGGAGCTTCATCTCCGCTCGAGCGCAGCTCCGCGTGAGAAATACCGGATTCACTGACCGCTTCTACCCCGGCGGCCTCCAAATCTTCTAGAGAGGACCAGCTACGGATTTCTGGCCCGTTAAAGGGGTCAAAGGGCCAGAGGGCTGTGAGTAGGGTGGCTGATTGAGGGTTACCGGCTTCAAGCTGAGCCTCGTCAACACGCGCCAGCAGCTGAACGGCGTCCTGGCTATCGCTACCTGCCAGGTCTTGACCTCGGTCTAGTAGCTCTTGCAGGAAGTCTGAGACCTGCCGGGGTTTAGCCCCGGTACCCTTCCACGCTGAGCTGGTCAGCACCAGGAGAGACCGTGCCCGGGTGAAGCCCACGTAGGCGAGCCGGCGTTCCTCGGCGACACGATGTTCAATGGCCTGTTCCTTCATGACGCCCATGAACTCGCCGAAGTCCTTAAGGTTCTCAAAGTCATCGCGCCAGGGCGGCAGATAATTGGCGTCACCACGCAGTGGCCAGGGCAGGGTATCCCCTTTCTTAGTCCAGCGTTCGTCCTTACCATCGGGGAATTCACCGGCAGCTATACCGGGGATATACACGTGGTCCCATTCCAAACCCTTAGAAGCGTGTACGGTCAGCAACTGCACCGCATCATGGCGCGGCGCTTCCACCACCATATCCAGCCCACCCTCTTCGGCGGCAGCCGCATCAAGCCAGGCCAAAAAACCGCTGATGCCGCTAGCTGATGCGCCGGTAGCGGTCAGCGAAAAACGCACGGTTTCTTCAGCCTCGTCAGCGTCTAGACCGTTAGCTGCTGCTAACAGGAGTGCATTGATGCGCGGGGCGCTGGACTCGTAGGTAGCTGCGACCCCATGGAAGGCATCCAGGTGCTGCCGAGCTGCGTGTGAGCGGACGCCGGGGCGGGCTGCCAGTTCAATATCCAGTAGCATGGTGCGCTCAATTTCATAGAGCAGGGTAGAGAGGTCATCGGAGGTGAACTGACGCAGGTAGTTAATTTCTGCTGCTAGTGCCTGCAGACGGCCACGAGCCGCATTCGTCAATGACCGGCCGGTGCGGGGGCTAGCCCAACCCTCAGGGGGCAGGTTTTCAAGAGCCTCAACCAGCGACGCCCCGTCTGAGGTATCGGGGGCAGCAGAATCTAGAATACGGCGGTAACGTTCATAATCGGTGGTCTGTTCGGCTTCTTTGAGGCGGGTGATGTCCTGCCTGTTGCTCAGCCCCCGTGAGCGTACCTCATCGAGTTCATCAAGGGTTTCTTGTTCCACGCGCAGGGCAGCCGCCTCACCGGTGATACCAAAACGAATCTCGTACTCGCGCTGCTGTTTGAGTGCCCCCGCCCAGTCAGCGAAGGCCAGCAGGTCGCTGACGCCCAGACGCCAGCGAGCGCCGGACAGCAGTCTCATCAGCGCGTCAGAGCGCCCCGGGTCTGAGAGCACCCGCAAGACCGCGACCGTATCAACGATCTCGGGGGTATCCAGCAAACCTCCCAAGCCAACCACCTGGTAGGGCACGCCCTTGGCTTCGAAGGCGTCCCGCAGGGGTTCCATTTGGGCTCGCTTTTTGCATAGTACCGCCATCGTTGGCATCTCAGCTAGGGGACGGTGCGCGAAGGGCGCTCGCTGCTGGGCAATTTTTTCAGCGATAACCTCAGCTTCTTCCCGGTCGGTCAGGTACTCCCCTATTTCAACCCGGCCACTGCCCGGCTCGGGGCGTGGCACGAGGTTGGGCACTTCGATGGAGTGCTGGGAACGAACCCAATAAGGCTGCAGAGCTAGCGGAGCCGCGTTGGCGTTAGCTGCCGCCAGAATGGCGGTATCGTTACGCCAAGCAACCGTCAGATAGCGGGCGGTGCAGTCGGTGGTGGGGAAAAAGTCATAGAAGCTAAAGAGCTGACCGTCTGAGGCGCCACGGAAACCGTAGATGGACTGTTTGGGGTCACCCACTGCCATGACCGGATGTTCTGCAGCACCGTTTCTGGCTCCATACAGATCAGAGAAGAGCTGCATTTGGGCGTGGGAGGTGTCCTGGAATTCGTCCAAAAGCACCACTGCAAACCGCTCCCGCTCTGTAGAGGCGGCTAGCGGCACCTCCTGGGCGATCCGAGCGGCGTAAGCAATAAGGTCACCGTAGTCCATGACCTGCATTCTGCGTTTGACCTGGGAATAGCGCTTCACCAGCTCAGCATAGAAAATGCGCAGTTGCAGCCCCTGAACGAGAGTGCGCTGTTCAGCGGTTGCACCCTTACCGGTAGGCTTGCCCAATCCTTGAATTCGGTTAATCTGTTCCTGGCACCAGTCACTCACCTGCTCCGGGGTCACCAGGTGCTCAGCGCACTCCCCCGAGAGCTGCAAGACCGACTTCACCATGGATGATTTTGCCACCTCTTTTTCAGGCAGCTTTCCATCGTAGTGTTCGACCAACTGCGCCACCAACTGCCAGGCCTGAGCGCCGCCCAACATCTGCGCGTCGTCCTCAATACCGATGCGCAAACCGTAGGCGGCCACCAGAGAATTTGCGTAGGAGTGATAGGTCGACACTACGGGGTCGCCTACCGGCTCGTCCTGCGCACCCGGAGCCTGGCGCACCAGGTTCTGGCGGCGCAACTCTTCTAGGCGCCCGCGCATACGCTCGCGTAGCTCACCGGCGGCCTTACGGGTGAAGGTAACGCCTAGCACCTGGTCAGCACGCACCAGCCCATTAGCCACCAGCCAGACCACCCGATCCACCATGGTCGCTGTTTTTCCCGAACCTGCACCAGCCACCACCAGACGCGGAGTGAGCGGTGCTGAGATAATCTCGGACTGTTCGGGGGTAGGGCGGGGCCGGCCCAGGGCATCAGCAATCTGCTCCGGAGTCAGGTAGGGGTGCTGGCTATCAGGGAGTGAAGTAGTCATCATCTTGATCCTTAGAGGGCCGAGCGAGCGGTCAGTTGCCTGCCGCGGGAGCATAGCGGGCAGATATCGGGCAGGGCGCAGCCAATACCAAAGGCGCCGCCACCGGCATGACGAGCTTGTAGTTGCTCACCAGCAATGAGTTCTGCAGCCCGGTTAATGAGTTCTACTGCCCATGCGCTATCAGTATCGAGGGGAGCCTGCGCCTGTTCACCGTAGCTCTTAGTGCTGTCGCCAATCTGTAGCAGTAGGGCACCGCCGGAGAGCTCGCGCAGACCGGTAAATTCGAGAGTTTTTCGGCTAACAGAGCCGCCAGGACGCTGGTCAGAAGACTGCTCTTGCCCTGCTTGGTCCTGTGTGAGGGCCTCTTGCATGAGCTGGCCAGCGCCTGCTTCGAGAGCCACCTGGTAGGCAGCGAGCTGGGGGTGTTTTTCAAGGTCAGCTTTAGAGGGCTTAGACTTACCAGTTTTGAGGTCAATAATGATGAACCGCCCTAACTGGTCTTTCTCGATGCGGTCAACCCGGCCCGAAAGCAGGGCGTCCCGGGCAGGGCCCGGCACCAGAACGGTAAAGGAACCTTCAACTCCCACGAGTTCGCGCCCCTTACCGGGCAGTTCAGCCACGTAGCTGGCGAACTTTGAGACCATCTGCTCAGCCCGTTCGATGGTCTTGCGGCTCTCCCAGGTGTCTGGTAACCCCAGGGTGGGGAGCCGTCGGTGAAGCTCCTCTCGCAACTGGTGGCCAGGGGCATCCGGGAAGTCCTCACAAATAGAGTGAATAAGTGTGCCTAAGGAACGTGATGCGTCTGTAGCAGCTTCAGCTTTAGAGGCTGAGACGAACCAGTCTAGAGGTGAGCGGTGGATCTTCTCTAGTTGGGACGGCGAAATCGGCACCGGTCCGTCCCCCTCGAAGGCAGGGGTTGAAGACGATAGCGGTAAAAGGCCCCACCAATGAGCAGGGTTTACGCCGGGTAAGACCAGACCAGCGGTGTTCTCTGTGTTACTCAGGCGGTTGAGCAAGCGGGCCGCGGCGTCTGCCTTGCTGGGCGAGATGTGCTGGCTTTCAGCCCACTGACGCAACTCCGCAATCAGTGAGCGCAGAGTCATGGGGCGGCGCACCTCGGTGTTGGACCGTTCGCCGCCGGGGGCCGGGGCGAAGATATCGAGCAGTTCGCTGGCTGCCTCATCGGCGGACGAGACCGCCGTGCAGACCACGCGGTAGCTGGCACGGGAGACGGCAGTGGAGAACATGCGGAACTCATCAAAGCGGGTTTCTTTGAGACGTTCTAGCAGCCGCCCGGGACCATAGGCAGCGCCGGTCGCCAGATCAACCAGATCTTGGGTTCCTAGCAGAGAACCACGCACGGTGGTGTTAGGCCAGGTGCCTTCTTGCAAGCCAGCAATGTAGACCGTCTCCCACTGCCTGCCGGCGGCCAAGGCTGGGGTCATAATTTCTACTGCATCTCGGTTGCCAGTGCGTTCTGCCAGGGTATCCATGGGCAGGTCTTGGGCATCAATGTAGGTGAGGAACTGCTCGGCAGTGGCACCGGGCATCTGGTCGGTGTAGCGTTCTGCGGCCTCAAAGAGCCCAATCATAGCGTCAATATCACGGTTAGCACGATCTGCAGCTGTTCCGGTACCAGCGGCTAGTTTCTTCCATTCAGCGGCTAGACCGGACGCCTCCCAGAGCGCCCAAAGCACTGTTTCAGCGGTCGCACCCGGTTGATCCAGTGCGATATTGCCTGCTTTGAGGACAGATGCCAGTCTGCTAGCGGCCCTACCCGCCCCGCTGGTGGGTAGCAGCTCGGGGTGAATCAGGGCTTCAACCAAAAGCTCATCGCTGTTACGCCCCCTCCCTGCTCGCAGATCAGCGGCCCGTAGATGCTGACGCAGACGGCGAATTTCAGCGGTGCTGGCTCCACCCAGACGAGAAGTGAGCAGAGACAGCGCTGTATCAACCCCCAGCCCCCAAGCAGAACCCGGCGCCGGGGTGAAGGGTGAGACTTCTCCCGTTTCGGTCAGTTGGTTCTGCTCTTCAGCCGGTCCCTTGTCCTTTGCTTGAACGGTCTTAGGGGCTTCTCCCAGCGACCTGGTGTGCAGCAGGAGCCCTAGAGCATCGAGGAAGGGGCGAGCTGCCGGTTCATCGCGCACCGGGGTGATAGAAGCTGCTGTTTGCACGGGTACACCCAAACCGGTAAGCGCCCTCTTGATACGAGTGACATCGGAACCGTTGCGCACAATGATGGCAGAGCGTCGGTAGGATCTACCCCGGTAGAGGTGGTCCTCTAAAATCATCTGCCCCAGCAGGCGGCTCTCGTGCTGGGCACTTTCTACGGTCAGCCCCAAAACCGCCGGGTGAGGATCCGCCGCTTTTTCAGGGTCAAGTAGGGCGCCGTCGTCCCCCAGATGAAGCAAAGCCTGATCGCCTTCAACCTGCCGTGAAGTAAACGAAAGCTGACGCGGGTGCACCGCACCGGGGACGGCGGGCAGGCGGCTAACAAGTGCCGCCCAGCTGCTAGCCACGGCCTCTGGCATTCGGTAAGAGACCGTGAGTTGCTCTTGAACCAGCTCCCCCATCATGTCACCCAGCCCAGATGCTAGCTGAGGCACCGCACCGCGGAAGCCCTGCACCACTGTATCTGTGCAACAGGTCAAAATGACACGGGGAGCGGCAGTAAAGGCTGCGGCAAGTTGCTCTGCGGCGTGCTCGCCCAGCCCCTGCACCGAGCTGCGGCTACGGCTCAACAGATCATCCAGCGACCTCCCCGCCAGGGCAGAGAGAAGCCGATAAATAGAAGGAGTCAGCTCCTGCACATCATCCACTAGCACCACATCGAACCGAGACCGTTCGGCCGCCAAAAACTCAGGGTTAGCCAGCAGAACCTTAACAGCCTCATGAATAAGGGCAGCGGGGTCAAAGGCCTGGGGCGCTCGCAGGGCACGAATCTGCCGGTACTCGGCATAAAGCTTGCCCACCGCCATCCATTCAGGGCGCCCTGCCTGCTGCCCCAGCTGCTGCACCGCCTCGGCTGAGAGGTCGTGTTCTGCCAGGCGGTCAAAGAAATCTCGCACCTCGTGCCTAAAACCCCTGGTGTCAAGAGCCTCACGCAGATCCTGGGGCCAGGTCAGGCTAGTACCATGCCCCTGCTGGTGGCCCTCAAGAAGTTCTCTAATCAGTACATCCTGCTCGGGGCCGCTCAAAAGTTTGGGGGAAAATTCGACCCCCGGCAGGTAGCCCTGCACATGGGCCCGGCGCAGAAGATCGAAGGCGTAGGCCTGCCAGGCTCGCACCGGAGCGGTAGAAACCGTGGCTGAGATACGCGATGAAAGCTCCTCGCGGAAGCGGGTGGCAGAGACACGCGAAGGGGTCAGCACCAGCAGGCGGGCAGGGTCAGCGCCGCCGTCCAAAAACTCCTGGGCTGCGCGTAGCAGACGCTCGGTCTTACCCGTGCCCGGCGCGCCCAAGAGAAGACGGGCAGGTGTCTGTGCCCCCAGAAGGTGTTCAGCGGTCATCGGTAGCTCTCCTTTGGCTCTACCCCATCATTTCATCACAGGGGTCTGACACTTTAAGCATTGTGCGCTCAAGGGCAGAAAATATTTTTTATCACCTCCTGCCAGCGGCTACTATCGAGGTATGACTTCATGGACAGACCTGCCCCGCGCCACCTTCGACCTTGAAACCACCGGCGTTGACCCCGCAACCGCTCGTATTGTCACCGCCTCCCTGGTCTTGGTGGACGCCGACGGTCAGGTATTGCGCGCCGGTGAGTGGCTAGCTGACCCGGGCATTGAAATTCCAGCCCCAGCAGCCGCGGTACACGGAATCACCACCGAATACGCCCGTGAACACGGTCAGCCTGCGGCCAAAGTAGCCTATGAGGTGGCTATGGCGCTGGGCGGTCTCTTCGCGGATGGGGTGCCCGTGATTGCTTTCAACGCTTCCTACGATTTCTCGGTCATGCATCACGAGCTAGCCCGCTATGACTACCCGCCACTGACCTGCTACCCCGTGCTGGACCCCCTGGTCATCAACAAGCACGTGCACAAGTTCAAGAAGGGCAAGCGCACCCTAGAAGTCCTCGCCGGTGAGTACGGCGTAGAACTTGAAAACGCTCACACTTCAAAGGACGACGCTCTGGCCGCCGAGCGTCTGTTGACCGCCATGAGCCTGGAATACGACGAGATTGAGCAACCTGCCGCTGACCTGCACAAAGCCCAAATTACCTGGGCTGCTGAGCAGGCCAAAGAGCTGCAGGAATACTTTGACCGCATTGGCAAACAGGCTGACATTAGCGGTGAATGGCCGGTGCGTACCGGCGAGTAGGATTAAAGACGCACATCCTTCTTAGACCTGTGAGGGCACCATGAACGACACCATCAGCGCCGCCTATAGGGGTTCAAACCCCAGCGAGCACCGTCTGCTGATGGACCAGTCAGCAGTAGTGATGAAACTGGGTCTGTTGCTCATGCAGTCTGGGGCCTCTGCCTACAGGGTTAAATCTTCCATGTCACGCCTTGCAAGAGCAGTGGGGCTGGATGAGCACCACGCCCAAATTAGCTTTACCGAAATCTCTACGACCTCTTATTCGGGGAACAACTTTCGCACCGAGGTCGCCGAGACTCGTATCAAAGGCATTAACGCCTTCAAAATTGATGTACTGGGTGACTTTGTTTCATCCCTACCCGAGCACATCAGCCCGATACAGGCCAGCGCTACCCTGGATCGCATCGGCGCGGAAAAGCCCATCTACCCTCCCTGTCTCCTAGCCCTAGCAGCTGCTTTTGCCTGCGCAGGCTTTGCCTTCCTTAACCGGGGCGGCATCATCGAGTGCGCTGTAGTTCTGCTCGCTGCCTTCGCTGGCCAGCTACTACGCTCCACGCTAGCGCACAAGGGAATGAACCATGCAGCAGTCTGGTTACTGTGTGGCCTTTTGTCAGCGGGCCTTTATGTGGGTGTTATGAACGCCCTCATTGCCCCTGGGTTCATTGGCGATAACCACCTGGTGGGCTTTATATCATCGGTGCTCTACTTGGTGCCCGGCTTTCCTCTGGTGACCGGGCTCTTAGATCTTTTCCGCATGGATTTTGCCGCCGGTATCAACCGGCTAACCTACGTCATGCTGCTGCTGGTTTCAGCTTCCTGCGCTGTCTGGCTGGTCTCCACGGCCTTTGACCTGCCCTTAGAGCAGGCAGCGTCACCTCATATCGCCACCTGGCTGCTAGTGCTGGCGCAGGTGGTGGCGTCCTTCATCGCCGCTTTCGGCTTCGCCATGCTCTTCTCGGCTTCCCCTCTTGCCTGCTTCTGGGCCGGAGTAATAGCGGCTGGAGTAAACCCGGCGCGTATCTGGTTGGTGGAGACGGGGTGGGCACCCCACCTGGCAGTTGCTACCGCTGTTTTCGCTGCAGGAGTGCTGTCTGAGATTCTTGCCCCTGCTTTTGGACGCCGCGTCTCCCGCGTCTCCCTCTCGGTGCCGGCGGTTGTGACCATGGTTCCGGGTGTCAGTTTTTATATGTCGATGGCACATTTCTCCAACGGAAATATCTCCGCGGCTCTCGAGAGCTTTGTGCAGGTGCTCTTTATTTTCATGGCGCTGGGCATGGGCTTGGCCTTCTCACGCCTGCTCATGGACCCCGACTGGCGCTATGACCGCGACACCCAGGACGTCGCCAGTCTGCCGACCGGGCATACCCGCTAGGCTTCCAACCCCCTAAGATAAGGATTGTTGGAGAGCAAGTAAAAACCCGGCGCCTTTCGACGTGCCCCGGCAGAATCAGACCGATACATCGCATCACATGAACCCAAATTTTCCCAAAACCGTGTAATCCTTCACTCACAATCTCACAGAGGTTAGTGATTTTAATAAGTAGACGCACCTACTTCTTGCCAGCAAGTGAGCTGAGTAAGAAGCAGGTGCGTCTACTGTGTTGTGGGGTTGAAAGGGGCTAGGCCTCTCCCCTCTTAGGCGGTGGCTGCGGCTGCTGCCTGCGCGGCGTCCGGCAAGGCGGAGACGATGAGGTCCATGGCGGCATCATCGTGGGAAGCCGAAAGGAACCAGGCCTCAAAAGCGCTGGGCGGCAGGTAGACACCGGAGTTAAGCATGGAGTGGAAGAAAGCGTTGTAGCGGTAGGTCTGTGACGCCTTAATATCAGCGTAGTTGTGCACCCCAGCCTGGCTAGTGCCAAAGGCAACCGAGAAGAGGTTACCGGCAGTCTGGATAGAGTGGTCCACGCCCGCAGCGTCAAAGGCACTCTTGAGCTCAGTCTGGAGCTGGACTGAACGCTGGTCGATAGTCTGATAGACACCAGCGTCAGCTGCCTTGAGGGTTGCCAGGCCCGCTGCCATAGCGATGGGGTTACCTGAGAGGGTGCCTGCCTGGTAGACGGGGCCGGTGGGTGCCAGGTACTCCATGACCTGACGCTTGCCGCCCAGAGCAGCCATAGGCATACCGCCACCAATGACCTTGCCGAAGGTGAAGAGGTCGGGCACCCAGCCGCCGTCCTCGGGTGAAGCGAAGCCCCAGTAACCGGCAGATGAAACACGGAAGCCGGTCAGCACCTCGTCAAAGATGAAGAGGGCGCCGTTTTCCTTGGTGACCTGGCTCAGGAACTTGTTAAAGCCGGGAGCAGGTGGAACCACACCCATGTTGCAGGGAGCTGCCTCAGTGATGATGGCTGCAATCTCACCGGGGTGGGCAGCAAAGGCAGCACGTACGGCGTCCTCGTCGTTGTAGGGCAGGACGATGGTCTCGGCCGCCGTTGCTGCGGTAACACCCGCAGAACCAGGCAGAGAGAGGGTAGCAACGCCTGAGCCAGCCTCAGAAAGCAGAGCGTCAACGTGGCCGTGGTAGCAGCCAGCGAACTTGATGACCTTGTCGCGGCCTGTGTAACCGCGTGCCAGGCGAATAGCGGTCATGGTGGCCTCGGTACCGGTGGAGACCATACGAATCTGGTCGATAGCACCAGGAATAGCGGCATTGATACGGTCCACGACCAGTTCAGCCAGTTCGGTTTCAGCAGCGGTGGAAGCGCCGAAGGAGAGCCCGTGCTCTACGGCGGCGTGTACAGCCTCAATCACGCCGGGGTGCTTATGGCCCAGGAGCGCCGGGCCCCAGGAGCAGACCAGGTCAACATAGCTGCGACCGTCAGCGTCGGTCAGGTACGGGCCCTGGGCTTCCACCATAAAGGCGGGGGTGCCGCCCACAGAGTTGAAGGCACGGACCGGGGAGTTAACGCCGCCGGGAATCACCTTGGCGGAGCGAGCGAAGAGATCTTCTGAAACAGTCATATTAGGGAACCTTTCAGTGGTAAAGCAGGTGTTCTACCTGCCCTGAGGTCAAGAGGAAATGAGGGATTAGCGCTGGTTAAGCCAGCCGGCGGCTTCGGTGGCGTAATAGGTCAAAATCATGGTGGCACCGGCGCGGTGGATGCCGGTCAGCGCTTCAAGGGCAACCGCCTTGCGGTCAATCCAGCCCTGAGCTGCAGCTGCCTCAATCATGGCGTACTCGCCGCTGACGTGGTAAGCAGCAACCGGAACGGGTGAGAAGTCGGTAATTTCGCGGACGATATCCAGGTAGGCGGTGGCAGGTTTGACCATGACCATATCGGCGCCCTCTTCAATATCAAGGGCGGCCTCGTAGAGGGATTCGCGGCGGTTAGCTGGGTCCTGCTGGTAGGTCTTGCGGTCACCGGTGAAGGTTGACCCCACGGCATCGCGGAAGGGGCCAAAGAAGGCTGAAGCGTACTTGGCGGAGTAGGCGAGGATGGAGACGTGGCTATAACCGGCATCGTCCAGGGCTGCCCTCATGGCAGAGATCTGGCCATCCATCATGCCCGAGGGGCTGACGGTGTGAGCGCCGGCTTTGGCCTGGGAGACAGCCATCTTGCAGTAGGCTTCCACAGCTGCGTCATTATCAACAGACACTACGCCGAAGTCATCGGTGGTCAGCGGGCCGCAGTGGCCGTGGTCGGTGAACTCGTCCAGACAGGTATCAGCAACGATGACAATCTGCTCACCAAATTTCTTACGGACGGCGGCAATAGCGCGGTTGAGAATACCGTCATCTGCCCAGGCCACCGAGCCGGCGGCGTCCTTGTCTTCGTCCTTGGGCACACCGAAGAGGTCAATGGCGGCGACGCCGGCGTCAATAGCTTTTTGAACCTCCCCCAGTACGGAATCCAGGGTGTGCTGGTACTGGCCTGGCATGGAAGCGATTTCAACGGGTGCGTCGATGCCGTCGCGCACAAAGAGCACCTGAATCAGGTTGGCAGGTGCCAGGCGGGTCTCAGCGGTCAGCGCGCGCATGGGGCCGCTGGTGCGCAGGCGGCGGGGGCGCACGGGTAAATCAAGGCTGGGTTTTGAGAACATCGTTGGTCCTTTGGGTCATTCTTAGGAGTTGAGAAGGTCAGCTGCAGCGGCTGCCAGATCAGCCGGAGCGGGGGTGGCAGCGGCAGAAATTTTCGCGGGCTGTACACTGGCAGGCAGCTCACGGGCAGCAGCTTCGGTAGCTGCTCCGATAGTCACTGTGGGCGGCAGCTGCCCAGAGTAGCCCTCAGCCAGGGTAGAAAGAATCAGCGGTGAGGTAGCTACCAGGACATCAGCCGAGGTCACAGCCGCCCGGGCGGCGTCCAGGTCAAGAGCCGCAGCGTCCTCTTCCTGACGCTCCACCAGGGGCTCCTGCGCCGGGTAGGTCTGCATGTCGTAGACGCCCAGGGTTAGGGCAGTATAGCCGTAGTCGGTGAGCCCGGCTTCCAGGGTGGGTGAGGCGGTCAGGCCCTGTACCAGCAGTACGGTTTCTTCTGTAGGGTCTTCCCATTCTTCATCCAGGGGCCACTCGGCCACCATGCCCGCTGCAGACTGCTCTTCTGGCACAAAATCCACCAGTACACCCAAGGCTTCTAGCGCCTTGCCCGTGGCAGTGCCCACCGCGGCAACCTGGGCAGCACCCAGCAATTCAACAGTGCTCTGCCCTAGCTCCGCAGCCAGAGCGTCAAAAGCAAGAACACCGTTGACCGAGGTAAAGGTGACCCAGCTATATTCTCCGCGAATCAGCGAGAAGGCGGTGGCGTCCCAGTCTTCCGGGGTTACCGCAACCGCTTCAAGCACCGGAGCGCAATCGACAGTAGTGCCGGGCAAGAGTTTCTGCAGTTCTTGGGTAAAGCCGCCCGCCTTGCGGGGAAAGCGGGTGAAAAGAAGGTGCGTCATAGTCTTCACTCTACCTAGTTCCCAAAAGCAGTTTCGAGCCCGGCAAGACTGGCTGCGCCTTGCTCCAAAAGTTGCTCAGCGGCGCGGACGCCCAGAGCAGCCGCCGCTTCAAGGGTGAGCTTGTCAGTGGTGAGGGTCTGACGCAGGGTCTCTGAACCGTCGGTAGCTGCCACGCAAATATCCAGGGTGAGCTGGTCTTCCTCGATGTAGGCATAGGCGCCGATGGGGGCGGCACAGCCTGCCTCAAGACGGCGCAGTAGAGCGCGTTCGGCGGTGACCGCCAGACGAGTGGGTAGGTGGTCCACCGCAGTGACTGCCGACCCCAGAGGAGTAGGCTCACCGTCCAGTTCACCTTCACGAACTTCAAGTGCCAGCGAACCCTGACCGGGGGCAGGAACCACCCGATCAGTAGGCAGGTACTCGGTGATGGTTTCCTCTAGGTTCAGGCGTTTAAGCCCCGAAGCCGCCAGAATGACCGCATCGCAGTCGCCGGTGATAGCGCCCAGTTTCTTTTCGCCGTGCAGGCCGGCACCGCCAACTCCGTAGGCTTCGTTACCGGCCACACGTGCCAGGCGGGTGCCCACGTTACCGCGGATATCAACGATGGTTAGATCGGGGCGCAATGCCAAGAGCTGGGCGGCACGGCGCGGGGAGCCTGTGCCCACGCGGGCGCCGGTCGGCAGGGCGTCAAGAGTTAGACCGTCACGGGCGCAGAGGGCATCACGTGGGTCTTCTCGCTCAGGGGTAGCACCAATAACCAGTCCCGGGCAGGGTGCGCTGGGTAGGTCCTTGAGGGAGTGGACTGCCAGGTCAACAGCTCCTTCGAGCAGGCGCGTACGCAGGGTGGCAGCAAAAACGCCGGTGCCACCCATCTGAGAGAGCGGGCCGGTAAGCACGTCCCCTTCGGTTTTAACGGTGACCATGCCCAACTCAAAACCTCCGGCTTCTGCCACGGAATCTGCCGCCATTTTGCTCTGCGTCATCGCCAGAGCTGAGCCGCGGGTGCCAACAGTGTAGGGTGCTTTCGCTACCATGTACCTTCGTCCTTAGGTTTAAGCATCAGTGCGCCCCGGCAGGGGTGCCGGGGCGCTGTGCTGACGTTTTTAGCGGGTTCCGCCGGTGGTGTCACCGGTGTAATCAGCAATACGTGCCTTGTCTGAGCCGGGGCGCAGAGACTTGCAGCAGTCCGGGTTGCAGGCGTCAAACCATCCCTTGCCGCCGCAGACTCCCCCACGATTAGCTTCCAGTTCAGCCGGATCGGCAGAAGAAGCAGTTTCGGCCACACGCTCAGCGATCAGCTGGCGCAGGGACTCCACATACTCAGGGTGAACGCCGGGGGTAGGAGTGCGTGTTGCTACAAAACCCAGGCGAGCGCAGGTATCCAGAGCTTCGGTGTCCAAATCCCACTTTACTTCCATGTGATCCGAGACGAAGCCCAGGGGTACCAGAACCACACCGTCAACAGCTCCCTCGATGGCGTCTAGCGCGTCGTTCACATCGGGTTCTAGCCAGGGCATGCTGGGTGGGCCGGAGCGTGACTGGTAGACCAGCTCCCACTCAACCTCATCGAGCAGGGCAGGGTCTACTGCCTCTACACCGGTGAGGACGGCGCGTGCTGCCTGCAGGTGCTTCTCAACGTAGGCGCTGCCGCCTTCGTAGTCCACTCCGCGCGGGCCAGCTTCGTTGGCTGCGCTGGTGGGCACCGAGTGGGTGCAGAACATAATGCGGATCTTGCCGTTACCGGCTGCCTTCTGTTCAGTTTCTGCCAGGCGGGCGCGCACGTCCTTCAGGCCATCCACCAGACCATCAACAAAGGACTGGATAAAGCCGGGTGAGTCGAAGAACTGACGCACCTTATCGATGTTCAGTTTGCCTTCCAGACCTAGCTTTTCAAGCGCCATGCCGTAGTCCTCGCGGTACTGGCGGCAGGAGGAGTAACCGGGGTAGGCGCTGGTAGCTAGCACCAGAATGTTGCGTTTACCCTCGTCGTAGGCGTTTTGCACCACGTCTTTGACGTAAGGTTCCCAGTTGCGGTTAGCCCAGGTGATAGGAATGTTGGGGCCCTTCTCAGCCAGAGCTTCTTGCAGGGCAGCCAACAGGGCACGGTTTTGGGCGTTAATGGGCGACACTCCACCGTTGGCACGGTAGTGGGTGGCAACCTCTTCAAGGCGCTCGTCGGGGATGCCGCGGCCGGCCGTGACATTGCGCAAGAAGGGGATCACGTCCTCTTGCCCTTCGGGCCCGCCGAAGGATGAGAGGATGACCAGGTCGTAGTTCTGGGGTGCTTCTGCGCGCGGGCGGGTCAGGTTTTCTTCACCGTGGAAGTCGGCGATGGTGGTCTCATCCAGGCGGGCAGGGCCGTTGGAGGCGGTGTTGTTGGGGTCCGTGACGTTGGGCCGGACGTCGTTAGGGATAGCAGTCATTAGGCAAGCACCTCAGCGACCTCGGCAGCCGGGATGCGGCGGCCAGTGTAGAAGGGAATCTCTTCGCGGATGTAGTGGCGGGCTTCGGTGTTACGGAAGGAGCGCATAATATCCACGATCAGCACCAGCTCGGGAGCTTCCAAAGCGATGAGCCATTCGTAGTCATTGAGACCAAAGGTGGCGATGGTGTTGGGCAGAACTTCGGGGAAGTCCACGCCCTTGAGCCCGTGGTTCTTCATGATCTCGCGGCGCTTTTCGGGGTTCATGGTGTACCAGTCAAAGCTACGCACGAAGGGGTAAACGCAGAGCCAGGCTTCGGGTTCGATGCCCTTAGCAAAGGTGGGAGTGTGGTTGACGACGAACTCAGCGTCACGGTGCACACCCATAGTAGACCAGACAATTTTGGTGCCGCTAAAGGCTTCGGTACGGCGTAGAGTGCGGATGGCTGCCTGCAGGTCCTCGGGCACAGCACCGTGCACCCAGACCATCACGTCGGCGTCGTTACGCATCGCTGAGACATCGTAGAAGCCGCGAACGGTAATGCCGGAAGCCTCTAACTCTGCTACTGCTTTTTCGAGTTCAGCGGTTGCTTCTGCACCCCGTGCGTTGGGGCTGGCAACGCCCTCGCGGGCGAAGATGGTGTAGAGGGCGTAGTGGAACTGGGTATCGCCTTCGGCAACTTCGCCGGGGCGCTGGCCCTGAACCTTACCGTTGGCGTCCTTGGCGGTGGGGCGAGCTGCAGCTGCGTGGCTGTAGCCGCTTGCACCGTGTTCTGAACCGTGGGCTGAGGTGGGGTGTGACATGGGTTTTCTTCCTTGACCGTTGGGTTAGGGTGTGATGAAACTTGTGGCTGACTTAGACGGTTGAATTGCGCTGCATAAAACGCTGGATGTGCGGGGCGGTGTCCGTGACGATAGCAACCAGGCCGGTGCCTGCTACCCAGGCCCCAACTGCGGTGGCTCCATCCAGATCTTCAAGAGCTGAGCGGAAGGCTGCGACGCCCTGACGGTGCCCTGGCCCGGTGGAGGGTAGCGCCGTACGCCAGCGCACCACATCAGCGGCAACCAACGATGACTTGCTCAGGGGCACGCCCAGTAGACGCCCGGCGTCATGCAGGCCCAGGGTGACCAGCTGGTCATCGTGCAGGGCGAGGTCTGACAGCGGTGAGTTCTCCTGCCCAGCACGGCCGTAGGACAGGCGGACGACGTGGCGCCCCTCCCCTGCTCTTTCGGCAACCCAACTCCACTTGGCAGTGGCGTGGGTCAGTGCCTTGGCGCGGACGCCGGTGACCTGCTCGCTCACCAAAAGGCCGGTGCCGCGGGGGTTAGCGTCCAGGGCTGGAGCGTCCAGCACAAGGGAGACCAGGGCAACTTCTGGCCCCGGTTTCACAGCAGGCAGTGCGCTGGCTGGCAGGTAGGGGCCAAGCAAGCGCACAGCGGTTTGGGCGTCAGTAGCGACGACCAGCAGGTCAGCAGAAATAACGGCTGCACGCTCACCGCTCTGAGGTTGACGCTGGATAGCGGTCCAGCGGCCGTCCGAGGGATCGCGGTCAACGGCAATAGTGTCGAACCCGCTGACCAGCCTCACTCTAAGATTGAGCAGTTCATCAACCAGTGCTTCCGACAGGCGGTTCATGCCGCCATCAATTCCCGCTACTTGGGACCCAGCTGGTGAAGCAGCCCGTTGAGCGGCGGATGCTGCCGCCAGAGAGCCGTGCTGGGCCAGGCCCTCTAGTAAGCGCGGCGCGATGGTGGCAATTTCGAGTTTGTCAGGGTGAGTTGAGAAGACACCGGATACCACGGGGGTCACCAGCTGATCAAGTACCTGCTGCCCCATGCGTACCCGCACAAGCTCACCCAGGGTTTTTGCCGTGGAGCCGGCAGAGCGCGGCAGCACCTTATCCAAGGTGGCGCGGCGGTAACCTCTGCGCCCCAAAATCTGTTTGAGAGCCGGGTTATCAAAGCTTCCCGGCATACCCAGCACACCGGTGGATGGTGAGGGAAAAGCGCCCTCAGGCAGGTAGAGCCAGGAGCCCAGGGGGTTGGGGTGCACGATCTGCTCTTCAAGCCCCAGTTCACCCAGTAGGTTGGTTACCACCGGGGTACGGGTAGCAAAGGACTCAGCACCTGAGTCCAGCACCAGCCCAGCGAGTTGATGAGAACCTACCGCACCGCCCAGATGCTCTTCGCGTTCAACCAGGGTGACTCTTTTGCCCGCGCGCGCTAGCTCGCGCGCAGCAAGAAGACCTGAAATACCGCCACCGATAACGAGTGCGGTTTCCGCCTGTGAAGCTCCGGTTGCCATGGGCTCTCTACCTAGCCTTTACGAGTTTGGGTATGGATGTAGTCCACCAGGGCGGTGAGCACGGTGGGGTCAGTGGCCGGTGGTACGCCGTGGCCCAGGTTGACGACATGGGCCGGTGCGCAGCGTCCTTCTTCCAGCACGGCGTCGGTGTGGGCGGCAAGCGCCTCCCAGCCCGAGGCGAGAAGTGCCGGGTCAATGTTGCCTTGCAAGACGATGCCGCCGCCCAGACGCTCCTGGGCTGCGGACAGGGGCAGACGGTAGTCCACGCCGATCACATCAGCACCAGCTTCTAGCATGGCGGGCAGCAGCTCAGCGGTACCGGTGCCAAAGTGGATTCGGGGCACGCCATAGTGTTCAACAGCAGAGAGGACGGCGGCAGAATGGGGCTGCACGAAGCGGCGGTAGTCACCCTCACCCAAGGATCCTGCCCAGGAGTCAAAGAGCTGTACCGCTGATGCGCCGGCTTCAATTTGAGCTGCCAGGAACTGAGCACTGGTGCGGGCTGCCCAGGATGCCAGGGCGTACCAGGCTTCCGGGTCTGCGTGCATCATGGTGCGAGGGCGCAGGTGGTCACGGGAGGGGCCGCCTTCAACCATGTAGGCGGCTACGGTGAAGGGGGCGCCAGCAAAACCGATCAGCGGGGTGGAGCCCAGCTCTTTGACGGTCAGGGCAACAGCCTCACGGATGGGGTCTAGGGCTGAATTCTCAAGTTCCGGCAGGTTCTTGATCTCTTCCATGGTGCGCACGGGGGCGTCCAGCACCGGGCCGCGGCCGGGAACGATATCAACGTTGACTCCAGCAAGCTTCATGGGGATAACGATGTCAGAGAAGAAAATACCGGCGTCCACCTTGTGTCGGCGGACGGGCTGCACTGTAATTTCTGCAGCGAGTGCGGGTGTGAGGCAGGCATCCAGCATGGGGATCCCTTCACGAACCTCGCGATATTCCGGCAGAGAGCGACCAGCCTGACGCATGAACCAGACCGGAGCGTGGTCAGCCTGACGCCCGGTGAGGGTGCGAATCATGGCCGACTCGCCGGTGTTCGCAGTTTTGAGGGGGTGGTTGGCAGGGAGGTGCGCGAGCTGCTCATCGGTGAGCAGGGCACGCTGCCTGAGGGCAGGGCTCTGGTTCATACTCATACACACTATTGTGCCAATCAAAATAAAAAATTTTAGAGACAGGGTGTCGCTGGAGTAAATCTAGAGATGTATGACCTGGCTACCACCAGCAGAAATGCACTTTTAAGTGCAGACCCGCTGCGCCGCGAGATGCGGCCTTGTAAAGCTCAAGTGCCCACGGTTGACCCCTACCACCCTTACCTTAGTGACACCCTGTCAGAAATTTCTAGCAAGTTTTTGTTTATTATTAAGAGCGTTGTGACTATTTTTAGCCTCGTTGCATCGCACCGCACTGTAGACCTCACCACCATCGCTCATCTCAGCGATGGTGTTCAAGACCTCCCCTCCCACCTTGTCAGCAAAGGCGTTGAGGGCGAGGTGATTCTGTCTACCTGCAATCGCCTAGAAATCTACGTCGAACTGGCCAGCAAGCCCGGGGCCACCCAGCAGAATATCCACAATGATGTGGCTCTCGCCTCTGAAAAGATTTTTGAAACGGTCTCAACGCGTTCTGGTCTCAGCTACGACATCGTTGAGAGCAGCTTTGATGTTTTTATCAACTCGGACGCCGCCCACCACCTTTTCACGGTTGCCTCTGGGTTGGAGTCCGCGGTTGTGGGCGAGCGAGAAATCACCGGTCAGGTGCGCCGAGCGCTCTCCCTGGCGCAGGAGAAGGGGCGGGCTACCGGTAACCTGGTGCGACTTTTCGACCATGGAGCTGCCACGGCACGCAAGGTTGGGCAGCGCACCATGTTGGGTTCTCGCGGTCGCTCGATTGTTTCTGTTGCTCTAGATATTTCTGATGACATCACCGAGAAGACCTGGGCCACCCGCACAGCGCTGGTTTTTGGCACTGGCGCCTATGCCGGTGCGACTATTGCCGCACTTCACGAGCGGGGATGCACCGATATTTGGGTTTATTCCCGAAGTGATCGTGCAGCTTCTTTTGCGGACAAAAGAGGCGCTCAAGCAGTGCCCCACGGCAGCCTCTATTCCTCTATGGAAAAGGCCGACATCATCATTGGCTGCTCTGGTGCTTCCTCCCCCATGTTGCCGATTGAAATCCCCGAGGGTAAGCGCGTCATCCTTGATCTAGCCCTGTCTAGGGACTTCGCCCCCGAGGTGGCCGATTTACCCAATGTCGAACTCATTACCCTAGAGTCGGTACGCCTCGCCGCGCCGGAAGAAACCGTGGAGTCGGTGCATACTGCCCGCACAATTGTGGACGAAGAAGCTGCTGAATTCAGGGTCAAAGAGAAGGCTCGCAATGTGGATGCTGCTATTGTTGCTCTCAGACAGCACACCATGAGCGTTCTCGATGCAGAACTAGCTAAAGTGCGTCATCAATACGGTTGCACAGCAGCCACCGAAGAACTCGAATTTGCCATGCGCCGCATGGTTAAATCGCTTTTGCACACCCCCACCGTGCGAGCTAGGGAACTAGCCCGTGACGGCAGGATTGATGACTACGTATCTGCCCTCGAGGCACTATATGGCATTGAAGTGCAGGAACAAATCCAAAATCAGGCCCTTTCGCAAGATGACGCTTCATAACCTGAAGCCGCACGCAGGGGCGAGATTCATGGCTTCGTTAGCAAGACCCCATCCCTACATCTAAGGTTTATCTCCAGATGAGCTCTCACCTTGTAGTAGCACCCAGTGCACCAGAAGGCTCCAACGATGCGTTTGTTGTGTCCCGCCTACCCAAGGATTTGCGGAGGCAGCAGCTCATCAATAACGCAGTACGGATTTTTGCTGCGCAAGGCTACCACCACACCACTATGGATCACATTGCTAACGCCTCAAATGTGAGCAAACCGGTGCTCTACCAGCATTTTGCGGGTAAACGTGATCTCTACCTGGCGGCGCTCGATGAAGAAATCAAGAATATGTTGAAGCTCATCATCGCGCCCCTGCATCAATCAGAGGTCAATAGGGAACGCGTCGAGGGGGTTATCGGCGCTTTCTTTACCTATGCCCGCACTAACGTTGCCGGCTACCGCCTGATTTTTGCATCAGATATCCACAACGACTTTGCGGTGCTCGAACGCATCGAAAATTTGCATACCCTCATTGCAGAAAATATTGCCGGAATCTTAGCGCCCAATGCAGGCCTACCCTTTAAGGAAGCGATGCTGACTGCCCGCATGCTGACCGGTATGGTACTTTCCTCAACACAGGTCGTGATCGGCAATGGCAGTTCCGATGAAGCTCTTGCGGCAGCCGAAAGGGCCACCTTCCGCCTTGCCTGGGGTGGCATTTCAATCATCGACGAGGACTGGGAATAAACAAGTCTAAAGACCTGTTTCGCCTGTTACGAACACAGGACGCCGAGGTGTCTGAGAACTAGTGCGCTCACGTACACTGGGGTAAAGCTTGGCACGGTTCCATCGTGCCCCACCGTATTGAGGGAGTTTCTCGTGGAAATCAAAATTGGCGTGCTGAATGTGCCCACCCAGGTTGTTATCGACTCGGATGAAACCACTGCTGATATCAAGGCTAAAGTGGCAGACGCCTTGGCTCAGGGCAGCATTCTTGAACTGACTGACTCTAAGGGTGCAACTACCCTGGTACCAGCAGCTCAAATTGGCTTCGTTGAAATCGGCGCTGAGTCCAAGCGTCGCATTGGCTTCGGCATCGGCGTGGGCGAATAACGCTGCCACGCTTCAGGGCAGGTGGGTGAGTCGTAGGCGACTCACCCACCTGCCCTGTTTTTATGTCTTTTTGTCGGTAGAATGAAAAAGTTATTTGGTTGCCCGGTCGTGAACCTCACCTATCAACACCTGAACAAAGTTCTCCCGCACCGTTTGTGCGGTCGATTGAACGAGACTAACCTGCGATCGGCTTCCCCACTGCCGCACTTCGCTGCGGCACCATCTAAGGAAAACGATTCTTGACAGAAAATTTTGAAACGGTCACCACTGATAGTCGCACTTTTGCCGATTATGGCGTTCGTCAGGACATCAGCGATGCTTTGGCAGAAAAGGGTATCACCACGCCCTTCCCCATCCAGGCTCTGACCCTTCCCGTTGCTCTTTCGGGGCATGACATCATCGGCCAGGCTAAGACCGGTACCGGTAAGACTCTCGGCTTTGGCTTGCCCGCGATTCAGTCCGTGGTCGGGCGTGAGGACGAAGCGTGGGCGTCTTTGAATACCCCAGGAGCACCACAGGCGCTCATTATCGTCCCTACCCGTGAACTTGCGATTCAGGTGGGCAACGACCTCTCCATCGCAGCGACTAAGCGCAACGCCCGCGTCGCCACCCTCTACGGTGGCCGCCCCTACGAAAGCCAGGTTAAAGAACTTGAAGCTGGTGTTGAGGTTATCGTGGGCACCCCTGGCCGTCTCATTGACCTGCAGCGCCAGCACTTTTTAAACCTTTCTCAGGTCAAAATTGTGGTGCTGGATGAGGCCGACGAAATGCTAGACCTGGGCTTCTTACCCGATGTTGAAAAGCTGCTCTCGCTTATCCCTGAAAAGCGCCAGACCATGCTCTTCTCGGCTACCATGCCCGGTGCCGTGCTGACCATGGCCCGCCGCTACATGAGCCGTCCCATGCACATTCGTGCTGAAAGTGGCGAGGACGAAACCGCCACCAAGGCTTCTATCCGCCAGGTGATCTACCGCGCCCATCCCATGGACAAGGACGAGCTGGTTGGCCGCATTCTACGTGCCGAAGGCCGAGGGCGCACCATCATCTTCACCAAGACCAAGCGTAGCGCCGCCCGCCTTTCAGAGGAACTCATGGGGCGCGGGTTCGCAGCCGGCGCTATCCATGGTGACCTTAACCAGGGCGCCCGCGAACAAGCTCTGCGCGCCTTCCGCAACGGCAAGGTTGATATTTTGGTGGCAACCGACGTGGCTGCACGCGGTATCGACGTTGAAGACGTCACTCACGTCATCAATTTCCAGTGCCCTGAAGACGAAAAGACCTACCTGCACCGTGTAGGCCGCACCGGCCGTGCGAGCAACACGGGTACCGCCGTGACCCTGGTGGATTGGGAAGATGTACCCCGCTGGAAGCTTATTAATGCGGCTCTTGAGCTGGGCGTGGACGACCCGGTAGAAACCTACTCATCGTCCCCCCACCTCTTCACTGACTTAGGCATCGAAAAGGGGACCAAGGGCAAGCTGCCTAAAAGCGAGCAGACTGCTGCTGGGCTGGATGCTGAAGAGGCAGAAGACTACGGGGACGGCCGCGAGCGCCGCAGCCCTCGTGGCGGTAACGACCGACGCGGTGGGAATGACCGCCGCCGCTCATCAAACCGCGACAGCAGCCGTAGCCGCGGTGACGGTCGTGGACGCCGCTCCGGTGGCCGTGAGCGCTCATCTGAGGGCGCAGAAGGTACAGAGCGCACCGGCGACAAGCCCCAGGGTGAGCGTCGCCGCCGCGCCCGTCAGGGCGAAGGCTCCGCTGAGCGCACACCCCGTGAGAAGAGCGTTGAAAAGAGCGGGGATGGCACACGCCGTCGTCGCCGCCGCACTCCCCGCGCAGAAAACTAAAATAGTTTAAAAGCTATGGCCGGGTTGGAAAGAAATTTAATTCTTTTCAACCCGGCCATAGCTCTTATTGGGATACTAGCCTCATAGGAGAAGGTGGTACAGGCTCGCAGCGAAGCTGCTGGTTCGATGGAGCACACTTTTCGGAGCGCGAGGAAATAAATCCTGGTGCGAATCTGGTGAGCTTGCGAGCCAGCTAGCGAACCGGGCGAGAGGGTCGGCAGCGAGCGCGAGCCTGTACCACCTGAAAATATTTAGGAATAGGCTTCTCCAAATAGGGCTAGCGGGTTTCGCGTGCCTGGCCTTCGGCGTAGCCGGCGGCGGACTGGATGCCCACGGTGGCGCGCTCAGCGAATTCTGCGATGCTTGAGGCACCGGCGTAGGTGAAGGAGGATCGGACGCCGGAGATGATGGAGTCGATCTGGTCTTCAACGCCGCCCTTACCCTTGGGTAGGTAGATGCGGGCTGATGAGATGCCTTCTTCGAACATTTGGCGTCGGGCCTTCTCAAAGGCTTCGGTTTTGGCGTTGCGGTTGGTGACGGCACGGCGGGATGCCATACCGAAGGATTCCTTATAAAGGCGGCCATCCGCGTCCTGCAAAACGTCACCGGGTGATTCGTAGGTGCCAGCGAACCAGGAGCCAATCATGACGTTGGAGGCACCTGCTGCTAGTGCGAGGGCTACGTCGCGGGGGTCTTTGACGCCGCCGTCAGCCCAGATGTGGACGCCCAGCTTTTTGGCTTCTGCTGCGCATTCAAGCACGGCTGAAAATTGGGGGCGCCCCACGCCGGTTTGCATGCGAGTGGTGCACATAGCACCGGGACCAACGCCCACCTTGATGATGTCAGCGCCTGCTTCAGCGAGGTCACGAACACCAGCGGCGGTGACGACGTTGCCTGCGACGATAGGCACCTTCGGGTTGAGAGCCTTCACCTTTTTGAGGGCTTCGATCATGCTTTCCTGGTGACCGTGGGCAGTGTCTACCACCAGCACGTCGGCACCGGCATCCAGAAGGGTGCGGGCGCGGCCTGCTACATCGCCGTTGATGCCGATGGCGACACCAATGCGCAGGCGGCTCTGGTCATCGGTGGCCGGAGTGTAGAGGCTGGCGCGCAGGGCCGCCGCGCGGGTGAGAACGCCCACCAGATTACCTTCCACATCGACCACGGGCGCTACCTTACGGGAGTGCTGGTGCAGAATCTCGAAGGCTTCTTGGGGGCTAACAGTGTCTGGGAGGGTCAGTAACTCGGTGGACATGACGTCCTCAACCTGGTCAAAGTTATCGCAACCGCGCAGATCCTTGGCGGTGACGACGCCAATGGGCTGGTCACCGTCCATGACGAAGGCAGCCCCGTGGGCGCGCTTGGGCAACAGGTGACGCACGTAGCCTGCGGTGTGGTGAGGCTTTACCGTGATGGGGGTTTCGAAGAGCAGGTGGGCATTCTTCACCCGAGCGATGGTCTCAGCCACGATGTCAGCGGGAACGTCCTGAGGGATGATGGCGATTCCACCGCGGCGGGCAACGGTTTCTGCCATGCGTCGGCCTGAAACAGCGGTCATGTTAGCAACGACCAGAGGGATGGTGGTGCCGGTACCGTCAGCGGTCGCAAGGTCAACGCCCATGCGGGAGCCTACAGACGAGCGGGAGGGCACCATAAAAACGTCGTTGTAGGTCAGATCGGTGGAGGGAGTCATATCGTTCAGAAACTTCATGTAACCCAGCTTACGGGTAGAAGTAGGAGCGCGCACACTCCTCTTTCTTCTACTTAGCTCATAGCCAAATACTGATTTCACGTCGGGCTGGATGAGCCTGATGAAGGTGATGGGGGCGCTCCAAAGTCGGGAATTTTTGCCAAGAGCGCTCCAGTGCGCAGACGGTTCTATAGGCTTAAACGTAAGCCGTCCCCTTACTGAAAGGCACTCACCGTGAGCACCCCCAAGAACCTACTGGTCCCCGCTGCTGATGATCCCAACTGGTGGCGTCAAGCCACCGTCTACCAAATTTATCCCCGCTCCTTTGCCGATGCCGATGGCAACTCCATCGGTGACCTAAAGGGCATCACCAGCCGGGTTCCCTACCTCAAAGAGTTGGGTGTGGACGCCGTCTGGCTCTCCCCCTTCTACCCCTCCCAGCTGGCAGATGGTGGCTACGATGTGGACGACTTCCGCAATGTTGACCCTAAAATCGGCAGCCTGGAGGATTTTGATGAGATGTCTCGGGTTCTGCACGAGGCCGGTATCAAGCTCATTGTAGATGTAGTGCCCAACCACAGCTCAGACCAGCATGTCTGGTTCACAGCAGCTCTAGCGGCAGGCCCCGGTTCGCCGGAGCGCGAGCGCTACATCTTCCGCGATGGCCTGGGTGAGAAGGGCGAGCTACCCCCCTCAGACTGGGAATCCATTTTTGGTGGCCCGGCCTGGGAACAGGTAGAGGACGGCCAGTGGTACCTGCATATCTTTGCCAAGGAGCAGCCTGACCTCAACTGGCGCAACCCCGAGGTGCACCAAGACTTCCTGGACACCTTCCGATTCTGGGCAGACCGGGGTGTCGACGGCTTCCGCATCGACGTCGCTCACGGCCTCGCTAAGGGTGACATGTGGGGCGATCTGCCCAGCGAAGAAGAGCTGCAGGAACTGCCCAAGGACGGAACTCACCCCATCTGGGATCGAGACGAAGTCCACGAGATTTACCGTGAGTGGCGAACCGTTTTCAACGAGTACACCCCGCCGCGCACCGCCGTTGCTGAGGCTTGGGTGGAACGAGACCGCCGCCCCGCCTATGCCAGCCCCGAAGGTCTGGGCCAGGCCTTTAACTTTGACCTGCTCACCGCTCACTTTGATGCAGGCGAGTTCAAAAAGATCGTGACCGAGAACCTGGAACTGTCTGCTGAGTCCGGCTCATCAAGCACCTGGGTGCTCTCAAACCATGACGTGGTGCGCCACCCCAGCCGCTACGGTCTGCCTTTTGTCGAGGGGAAGACCAATGAGAAGGTGGGCCACGAGTGGTTGCTAGCCGGTGGCCCCGAAAGCCGGCTGGACCGTGCCCTAGGTTTGGCGCGTGCTCGTGCAGCTACCCTCTTCGAGCTAGCTCTGCCGGGCTCAGCCTACCTCTACCAGGGTGAAGAGCTCGGGTTGCACGAGGTTGCCGATATCCCCGATGAGCAGCGCCAGGACCCCACCTTCTTCAACTCCCCCGGTGTCAACGTTGGCCGCGACGGCTGCCGAGTGCCCCTGCCCTGGAAGAGCCGCGGAAGCTCCTACGGCTTCGGCCCCGGCACTGCACACCTACCTCAGCCCACCTGGTTTGCTGACGTTGCAGTGAGCCTGCAGGACGCCGACCCCACCTCAACGCTCAACCTCTACCGGGCAGCGCTGGCAGCCCGCCGCAAGCTCCAGGGAGCTGAAGAACTAGAGTGGCTGGAAACAGACTCTGAGCAGGTACTAGCCTTCCGCCGCCCCTCAGGCTGGGTCAACGTCACCAACTTCGGTGACCAGCCCATTGAGCTTCCGGCAGGTCAGCTGGTCCTGGCCTCAGCGGAGCTAGTAAACGGCAAACTACCCGGCCCAGCCACCGCCTGGCTCCAGCAGTAAGCAGAGAATCAGCGTCCCGCATAGGGACACGGCTCAGCGGCACACCTCCAGAGCCCTCAAGCTCAAACAGTTTCTCGCTTCGCTTCGAAAAACTCGCAGTCGGGGTCGAAGGTGTGCCGCTGAGCTTTGCCCTATGGGATCAGACCCGAGCCGGAGGGCAGGGCCATCGTGCTCCCGCCTAACCGGCAAAAGGTAAGAGTCTAGCGCGCCTGCTCGCGGATTCGGGCAACTGTTTCGGGGTCGGTCGTGTTCTCACCCAGCCGGTTGGGTTTGCCGGCGCCGTGATAGTCAGAGGAGCCGGTGACTAGCAGGTCGTGTTCTTTAGTTACCTGTAGTAGCCAGGCGCGGTCTTCTGGACCGTTGTCCCGGTGGTAAACCTCAAGCCCTGCAAGACCTGCCTCAATCATGGCAAAGATTAGCTCTTCAGAGGCAACCCGCCCTCGGGCTATTGCCCGGGGGTGGGCCATGACCGGCACTCCCCCGGCAGCCCGCACAAGCCGGACAGCCTCAACCGGGTCCACCGCGTAGTGAGGCACGTAGTATTTTGAGCGGGTCGTCAAAACGGTCTCAAAGGCCTCCGACCGGTTAGCTACTACCCCGGCAGCTACCAGAGCATCAGCAATATGGGGGCGGCCCACGGTAGCCCCTTCATGGGTATGAGCCTGAACCGCCTCCCAGGTGAGCGGATAGTCCTCTGCTAGAAGTTGCACCATGCGCTGAGCTCTGCCCACCCGCGATTCCCTGGCTCTTGAAATTTCAGCCAGCAGAGCGGCGTCCTGTGGGTCATGCAGATATGACAGGAGGTGGACGCTAACTCCCTGGCCCGAGCAAGAGACCTCCATACCAGGCACAAAATCCAACCCAAAGTGCTCTGCCAGTTGCCCAGCTCGCTGCCACCCGGCGGTAGTGTCGTGGTCGGTGAGGGCGAAACCGGTCAGCCCGGTGGTAGCGATTTCACCGACTAACTCGTCCAGGCTCTGGGTGCCGTCAGAAATCTGTGAGTGGGTGTGGAGATCGTACATACCCTCTACTGTACCGAGCACCCAGGCGGGTGCGAAACCATCGGTTAGAGTGGAGACATGACTACTTCTGAACATGCAGCAGGCTCTGAGCAGCCCATCGAAGAGCGCGTGAATAACCGCTCAGCAGCACCTTCTTCCAAGGCTTTCACTGATTTCATGGCAGCCAACTGGGCTCCAGCAGACACCGAGCTACCCGCGCGCTCAACCGTCGCGGACTTCACCGCTCAACGGCGTGCTGCGATCTCAGCAATGTTCCCCGGCGAACGACTGGTGCTCCCAGCCGGCCCGCTCAAGGTACGTTCCAATGACACCGACTACCGATTCCGCCCACATTCGGCTTTCGCTCACCAGACCGGACTAGGCCTGGATCACGAGCCGGACGCCGTGCTGGTCTTTGAGCCAGTGGAAGAAGGCACCGGCGATCAGGGGTCGAACCATGAAGCAACCCTCTACTTCCGCCCTCTCGCGGGTCGGGACACCGAGCAGTTCTACAAGGACCCCCGCTACGGTGAGTTCTGGGTAGGTGCCCGCCCCACCCTTGAGGCTGTGTCGGCTGAGTACGGCATCGCAACCGCTGACCTGTCCGAACTTGAAGTTGCTATCACCAAGAACGCCGGCAACCAGGCGTTGGGTGGTATTCGCATCCGCTTGGTTCGCGATGTTGACCTCAATGTGGATGCCCTGGTCGATACCTCCCGCTATAACACCGCCGTTGATTTAGAAGAATCTGACAAGCTGGACGCCGTGCTCACCGAAGCGCTGTCTGAGGCACGCCTCGTCAAGGACAGCATTGAGGTAGAAAATCTACGCCGCTCGGTAGCGAACACCATTGACGGTTTCGCAGAAGTCGTTAAGGCTCTACCTGCCGCCCGCGACCACCACCGCGGCGAGCGCATCATCGAAACCGCTTTCTTTGCCAAGGCCCGCGCTGAAGGCAACGACTTGGGCTACGACACCATTGCCGCCTGCGGTAACAACGCCACGGTTCTGCACTGGATTCGTAACAACGGCACGGTAGAAGACGGCAAACTTATGCTGGTGGACGCCGGCGTAGAGGATGACACCCTCTACACAGCTGACATCACCCGCACCTTCCCCGTCAACGGTAAGTTCACCGAGGTTCAGGCTAAGGCTTACAACATTGTCTTGGAAGCAGCGGACGCTGCTTTTGAAGCAGCTGTGCCCGGTGCCCGTTTCAAGGACGTCCACGCCGCAGCTATGCAGGTGCTGGCGAGCCGTCTTCACGAGTGGGGTTTGCTTCCCGTCACCGCTGAGGTTTCCCTGTCAGAAGAAGGCGGCCACCACCGCCGCTGGATGCCCCACGGCACCAGCCACCACCTGGGCCTGGATGTGCACGACTGTGCCCAGGCGAAACGTGAACTCTACATGGACGGCGTACTAGAACCCGGCATGGTCTTCACTATTGAACCCGGTCTCTACTTCAAGGAAGAAGACCTAGCGATCCCCGCGGAGCTACGCGGCATCGGCATCCGTATTGAGGACGATGTGCTCATCACCGAGACCGGCAATGAAAACCTCTCTGCTGCCCTACCCCGTACTGTAGAGGGCATCGAAGAGTGGATGGCTCAGCTGAGTAACTAGCCCCTTCCCCCCCATAACAGCAAAGCCCCTCACGAGTTACTACTCGTGAGGGGCTTTGTTCTCGTCTGCCTAACGACTTTCGTCATTCCCGCATACTAGCTGATGAATATAGCGGCGAGCTGGTCGGGTCTGGCGTGAATCGCCGTGTGAGCGCCAGCGAACCGGGCGAGAAGGTCTGCTCGCCGCCGCTATATTCATCAGCTAGATTCAGAACTGTCCTCGTCCTTTTTCGGTGCGGGGGCAGGTGCCTGGCGGATGGTTCTCTCGAACTCAGCCTGATCTTCCACGCGAATCCCGTAGCGTGACTCGCTCTGCTGGGCACGCACCTGCTCCACCCGTTCATTAGTGGTGGCGGGTGCGGGCTGCTCACGGATCTGCTGCTCAAACTCCTGAGGGTTGTCGATACGCAGACCGAACTTACCGGCGGCCTTTGACCCGTCCTTGTTGGTTTCAGCCGGTGGGGTGAAAACCGGGGTGGGTGCTTCGACCTGTTCGGGGGCTTGCTGAGGTGCCGCCAGTGAACCGGTGGGTGCTGTAGTAGCCTGAGGTGGCTGGGGGTGCTGGGCTGGTGCCGCAGGCTGCCCAGGAGCTTGGTAGTGAGGTGCCTGGTGATGAACGGCCTGATGCGGAGGCATCTGCTGGTGATGGTACTGGGCGGGCTGGTGAGGCTGCCCCTGCATAGGAACGCGCAGCAGGTGACGGGCAGCTGCTGCTGTAGCGGGGATAGCCATGAGGTCTAGGCGAGTCGGCAACATCTGGGTACGGGTGCGAATTCCCTTTCCCTTGGTGCGGGAAGCAACCAGAATGGACCAGATAATGCAAAAAGCAATGGCCAGCGGGACGATGCTTAGAATGTTGGCCAGCATGGAGGTCTGGGTAAGAATCGAATTGAAAACACCCACCATAATGCCCAGCATGATGCCCTGTATGGCACCGTTCAGGGCGGCTCGGGGGTAGGTTGCCTGGCCGGTGATGTAGTCCACCTGCTTAACGTCATGACCTACGATGAAGAGGCTGTGCACGGGGAACTTTTGGCTTGCCAGGAATTCGACTGCCTTGTTGAGTTCTTTGCGGTCAGAAAAGGTTGCCACGAGTTCGCCGGGCGGGATGTGCGAGCCGTCTGCCATGGTGAGGGCCGGGGGTGCTTTCAGTTGGTCCATTCCCCCATTTTCTCTTACTCTGCTGGCAGCTTGCTGGGTGGGTGGTGCTTTATCGCCCCTGGTGAACGGAGAGGTGCTCCTAGGCAGGGTGAGAGCGCTAGCGTCCTTGCTGGCTCTGGAGAAGAAAGGATGGCTGTCACAGCGGGTGCGGCGTAGCGGGGCGCTCTAAAGGCTAGTACCCTTAGAAACTGTGAGTACTGCACCGAATAAGATTTTTATTGCCCGCCTTCTTGGCCTGGATGTCTTTGACCCGCACGGTGACCGTTTAGGTCGCTTGCGTGATGTTGTGGTGCTTAAACACGGTTTCACGCAGTTCTCAGCGGTGGGTTCCCTGGCCAAGCTCAAAGAGCCGGTGGTGGTGGGTATTGTGATTGAGATTTTGGGCAAGAAACGTATTTTTGTGCCTATGACGCGCGTGACCAGCATCGATTCCACCCAAATCATTCTGACCGGCCTGGTGAACCTGCGCCGTTTTGAGCAGCGCGGTTCAGAAGCCTTAGTCGTCGGTGAGCTCTTTGACCGTAAGGTGCAGTTGCGGGATGGCTCTGGCCGGGCACAGATTGAGGACGTCGCGATGGAACAGCGCCGTAACGGTGACTGGTTCATCTCTGAACTCTTCGTCTCCCGCGGGCACAACACGTTAATGCGCCGCCGTAAAGAAACCCTCATTATCGACTGGCATGAGGCCATTCTTTCCACCGATTTTGAGCCTCAGGCAGCCACCGCATTCGTGGCAAGCCATGAGGACTCCAACCCCGCTGACCTTGCGGACGCCATCCACGAGATGAACAAAAAGCGCAAGGTAGAGGTGGCCCAAGAGCTGCAGGACGAACGCCTAGCGGACGTTTTGCAGGAGCTACCCGAGGATGATCAGGTAGAGATTCTCTCCCACCTTGAGGTGGAGCGCGCGGTCAACGTGCTAGAAGAGATGGAACCCGATGACGCCGCTGACCTGCTCAGCGAGCTCTCTGATCAGCAGCGTGAAGAGCTGCTGACCCTCATGGACCCTGACGATTCTGATGACGTGCGCCGTCTGCTGGAATACGAGGAGGGCACCGCCGGTTCGTTGATGAACCCGGTACCCATTGTGCTCTCCCCTGAGGCTACTGTTGCCGAGGCACTAGCGCACATCCGCCAGGAGGAAATTTCACCCGCCCTGGCCGCTGCCGTTATGGTGGCGCGTCCGCCCCTGGAAACCCCCACCGGCAAGTACCTGGGGCTGGTGCATATGCAGCGTTTACTGCGCCATTCCCCCAGCGAGCAGGTGGGCAACATTTTGGATACCTCAATTGAGGCAGTCAACGATGCCGCCAGTATCGAGGAGGTCTCCCGCGTGCTGGCAACCTACGACCTTACCATCGTGCCGGTAGTCAACGAATTTGACCGCCTGGTCGGAGCTGTCACGGTGGATGACGTGCTCGATGAGATGCTGCCCGATGACTGGCGCACCTACGATGATGGAACCCCGATCCGAAAGGTAGGCCGACGCTTTGAGTGATGCACGCCCTTCGCTAGATACCGCGCAGACCCTGGGCACACCCCAAGAAAAAAAGCGGCGCAGGTTCTTCTCGGCCAACCCCAACCCGGATGCCTTCGGTCAGATGACCGAAAAGATTGCGCGTTTTATGGGCACCCCGCAGTTCTTGCTGTGGATGACCGTTTTCTGCGCTGTCTGGTTGGGCTGGAACACCCTGGCCCCCGAGGAAATGCAGTTTGACCCTAGGGCACTGAACTTCACCCTGCTCACCCTCATGCTCTCTCTGCAGGCGTCCTACGCCGCGCCTCTGCTGCTTCTAGCGCAGAACCGGCAGGACGACCGCGACCGCGTGGTTTCTAAACAGGACCGCCAGCGGGACCAGCAGAACCTGGAAGAAACTGAGTACCTGACCCGCGAAATTGCCTCCCTGCGCATCACTCTGCGTGAGGTAGCCACCCGCGACTTCGTACGGAGTGAGATGCGGGATTTGATGGACGAAATTCAAGAGGTTCAGAAACGCCAGGAGGAGCTCTTTGCCCGCGCCGAGCATCTAGCCCGTGGCCTTGATGAGAGCGACCCCGAGGTGGAACTCCCCGAATTTGACCCCAACTCCGCCAACCCTTCAACCAGCGCTTTTGACCTGCTGAATGAAGACCGCCCCAAGAACCGTAAGAAGAAGATGGTGAAGGATATCGACGGCTCACCTGAGTAGTCGAACCCGTGAACATGCCTGAACAGACCCCCGATACCGCTCTATACAGTGCCCTGGCGACGGTCATTGACCCGGAGCTGCGTCTGCCCATCACCGAGCTGGGTATGGTGGAAACCGCCCAGATGGATGGCAACACCGCCCGGGTAAAAATTCTGCTCACCATCGAGGGATGCCCGCTCAAGAACACCATCGAAGCGGACGTGCGGGAAGCCGTCGGTCGGGTTGCCGAGGTAGAGCATCTGAATCTGGAAATCGGCTACATGAGCGCCGACCAGCGTTCCGAGTTGCGCCAGCGTCTGGGGCATACCAAGGCTAACCCCTTTATCGCGCCCGACTCCCTCACCCGCGTTTTTGCTGTCGCCTCTGGCAAGGGCGGTGTAGGTAAATCTTCAGCCACTGCCAACCTGGCGGCAGCTTTTGCCTCCGTCGGGCTGAGCGTTGGCATCATCGACGCCGATGTGCACGGTTTCTCTATCCCCGGTCTACTGGGCCTGGCCGAAGGGCCCACCCGCATGGATGACTTGATCATCCCCCCGGTCGTTGAGGCTCCCACCGGCAACGGTCACATCAAGGTCATCTCAATTGGTATGTTCGTAGCCGCTGACCAGCCGGTTGCCTGGCGCGGACCCATGCTCCACCGAGCCCTGGAACAGTTCTTGACCGACGTCCATTTTGGCGCTTTGGACGTTCTGCTCCTGGATCTGCCGCCCGGCACCGGCGACGTCGCTATCTCTATGGCACAGCTACTGCCTCACGCCGAAATTCTGTTGGTTTCAACTCCGCAGCATGCCGCCGTGGATGTTGCCCAGCGCGCCGGTACCCTCAGTTTGCAGACCCAGCAGAAAGTCACCGGCGTTATCGAGAACATGGCAGCTATGACCCTGCCCGATGGCTCCACTATGGCTCTCTTCGGTGAGGGCGGCGGCCAAATCCTGGTTGATTCCCTGGGCAAGGCTCTGGGCTACCCCGTGCCCCTGCTTGGTTCGGTACCCCTTGATATGGCTCTGCGCGAGGGTGGGGACGCCGGCACCCCTATTGTCTGGTCAGCACCAGACACCAAGGCAGCAGCGGTTTTCACTGACATCGCAGCTCAGCTAACCTACCGCCCCCGCGGGCTGGCAGGTAAACCCCTCCCCTTCAACGTCTAGGGGCACCGTTTCTCGGGCTCATAACACTTATCCACATCTGGCTGGAAAGCCTTGAGAATTATGCGCTAAGTAGATAAACATCTAGTCACAGAAGTGGCTAAACCCTAAAAACCAGTGGATTCTTAAGAATTAAACGCAAAAAGATCTGTGTCGCACCTGAGAATATCCCCTGAAGGAGTAGCTTAAAAGTGTCATGAACCACAAGGCCATAAACAGAAGGGACCCCGATGCTCGCCAGACGAAACCTCCTAGCGGCAGCCCCACTAACCGCCCTAGGGATAGCACTCACCACCACACCAGCCCAAGCAGGATTCTTTGGATTCTCCTTTGGATTCGGGGAATGCGAATCGGTATGCTTATGCGGCGGGCGACCCGGTGAATAATTTTGATTTAACTGGATATAAAACGGACGTGGAATGGGGTATGTGTATCCTCAGTACGATTGGCTTTATAGGTGCAACCCTCACGCTAGCCGGAGCATTGGCTGCTGCACCTGAAACTGCAGGTGCCACGCTAGTGGTGGCAGGGGCTTCAATAACATCTCTAAGAACTTTTGGTGTAGCTGTATTATCTTGTTTAGGAGATTAAGATGAAAAATAGTAAAATTCTTGTAATCATCGGCTCGATATTTATATTGATATCACTTATCGGAATCCCATTCATTGGTATGAGTGAACTCTATGTTAAGATATTATGGATTTCCCTAGCCTTACTTCTTATTGTAAATATATTCTTTTTATTTAAGACATCTAAAAATAATTAGCATATTATCGAAGATGCTTAGATAGGTGCCTCCTAATGATGGGGGCACCTATCCTTTTTAGGGTGAGGCTTATTCAAAAGTCCTCCCAGCCGCATAAAACACCAACCCCGCACCACCGCAAACACTCGCCCATACACGCTCACCGGCCGCCGGAAACCTGTATGCAAAACACGCCAGGTCTTGACCTGGGCAATCACCCGCTCCACCACCGATCGCCGTGAATTAATGAACCTGTTCACCACCTTCACATCTGCAGGCATCCTGCGGGCTTTGCTGCGTCTTACTGGGGTGGCCAGCCCCAACCCGATGTAGCCTTTATCAGCTAAAGTGCTCTCATCAAGATACTTCTGCAGGTCATGATGTTTGAAGGCATAGGCATCATGCCTAGCGCCAGGGGCTGGGTCAGTGATGGCCAGCAGTTTCCCGCCCAGGGTGCAAATGACCTGATGGTTGAAACCGACTCGTTTATGCTTACCAGAAAAGTTTGTTTTTCCTAGTGAACGCCAGTTCCAGGTGGGAATCAGGGTGCCGTCGATAACCAGTGAACCAGGGATCTTCAGGCTGTTTTCTATAGACTGTTCCAGCGGCCTGAAGACTTTCTCAAGTGCTTTTTCAACGGTGTTGAGGGTCCGTGAGATGGTGGGCTGGGAGGTGCTGAAGATTTCTGCGAGGAGTTCTTCGGTGAGGTTGTGTCGATGATAAAGCAAGGTCACTTTCAGCGCCTGTGCTAGGGTGAGCGCTGGCGGCCTTCCGCCTAGTTTTGCCCAGGTGATATGAGAGGTGAGGGCTGTCAGGAGCACGGTGAATTGCTGAGGTGTGAGCCCTGTTGTACGCTGGTGGAGCAACGGTTCTTCCGGTGGTTTGAGGTTATTTCTGGCGATTTAACACTCAAGATTGTCCTCCGGTGGGGCCGTTGTCTCTTGGTGGGTGTGGGGTGTGTTCCCACTTTTGAATAAGCCTCTATGTGTCACAATTGGTCGTTTTTGATACAGGCTTGTGGCGATGCTGTCTTTCTCTAGTTGGTTGGTGCGGAGTGCGCCCTTAACTTTAATAAGCATCAAGATCGAGGAGCAGAAGACTCCTATGGCGGCAAACCGTCCGGGTGAAGCACTCTTTTCCAAGTGCGCAAGGACGAACACTTTGAGTCACGTAGCTCCAATAATGCGTAAGTGAGCACATCCCCCCGGGCATCAACAGTTTCTCCATAAACATAGGGCCCGCACCGTCTCGGTGCGGGCCCTTTCTTCTAAAGAAGTGAGGGGGGCTTAGGTTGCCTCGGCGTCAAAGGGTGCCCAGGCTCCACGGGGCAGGCGGGAGGTCACCGACGCGGCGGGCGCGGCCTCAGCCCTAGCCTCAAGTTCCTTGCGGCGCTCTTCCTCATCCTCAGCAAAAGCCTCACGCACAATCACGCGGGGGTCATACTGGCGAGGGTCATACTGACGCCAGTTGATGTCGCCCAGATCAGGGCCGAGGGTTTCTTTGAGGTCGTCTTTAGCGTCAAAGGCCATGCGGCGCACCTGCTTGACGAAATCTTTGAGCTGCTGGGCGTATTCGGGCATGCGTTCAGGCCCGATGACTACAAACACCAGGATCGCCAGGATGATGAACTCAAGACCACTAATTCCAAACACACCACGAGATTACCAGTATTCCCTGGGCAAAATGGGCAAACTTGGGTACCGTTCAATAAGATGTTCTCAGAATCATGAAGAGCTAAACGAAGAGGTAGGGCCTTGAACACCAACCAACAGATTCGCAGCTGGCGTTACGCTGAAGAGTTCCCTTATGAGGCGCCAACTCTCACCCAGGCGAGGCAGCAGGCTGAGCGTCAGAGTGCCGCCCCGGTGGCTCCCTCTGTAGCTTCTCTGTTGACTGTTTTAGCAGCGTCCACCAGCGCGGAGCACGCCGTTGAAATCGGCACCGGTTGCGGTGTCTCGACTGTTGCTCTACTTCTTGGGCTAAGAGAGGGCGCAGCGCTGACCTCCCTCGATATTGATGCTGCCCATTCCCAGCTCACCCGGGAGCTTCTGGCAGAAGCTGGGCTCGATAAGAATCACCGGGTGCGTATTATTACCGGGGATGCCACCGATGTGCTCCCCCGTCTTTCGGCAGCCTCTTATGACTTCGCCTTTATCGATGCGGGTACTGACCAGGCTGAGCAGTTCACCTACGATGCCCTGGCTCTCCTTGAACCCGGTGGTTTGCTGGTGGTTCACGACCCACTGGCAGGTGGTGCTGTTGCTGATCCGGTAGCCCGCGATGCCCGCAGTGTTTCCTTACGGCGCCTGCTCACCGATGTGGCCGCCTGCGTGGACGATGTACACGTTTCCTTAGTCTTTGCAGGCAGCGGGCTGTTCCTGATTTACAAAAAGTAGACCCCGGCGCCAGGCACCGGGGTGAACTAAAAATGAAGGGATTCTAGGAGCTCTAGAACTTTTCAACGCATTCGCGAATTGCTTCTACCTCAGCTTCAGAGAGGTCCAGCACCAGACGGCCACCGCCTTCTACAGGGATGCGCATAACGATGCTGCGGCCTTCACGGACAATTTCAAGCGGGCCCTCGCCAGTGCGGGGTTTCTGTGCTGCCATCGATGGTCTCTCCTTTGCGATGCTGTCTATTAAACGCGGCTCTGGGGTGAACCCGCTGTGTGACTCCTTTAATAATAAAGCCTGCGCACCTTTTTGTGGGGAAATCAGGTTTTCAGCTCTGTTTAGGGCGGGTAGTCGCCCCCGCCGGGTAGCTGTTTCCAGTGCCATAGCCAGCCCACCCAGCCGAACTGTAGAGCCGCCCCGCTTAGCACGAGCAACCCACGGTAAGCACGCGAAGACGAGAGTATAACCAGCGGAAGATACAGTGCAAAGAGCGGCAGGAGCAATCTAAACGTTGAGGACTGAGGGTTAAAGAAAATCAGCATGTACAGCGCATAGCTCCACACCCAGAGCTGCAGGGGCAGGGGCAGACTAGACCGCACGGTGCGGCTCAGCAGCGCAGTGAAAAAGAGCAGAAGGGCAACGACGAGGACGAGCGGCCCAGCGGCACCCAGATAGTGCTGGCTTTGATGTACCCAGGGCATGAAAGGCAGAACGTGTTCCCCGCCTGCTCGCCAGGCTGTCTCTGTGGCAGTGTAGGCATCAAATCTGCCGGTGACCAGCCAGGCATGAGCCGGGTGGATAAAGGCAAAAACGCAGACTATTAGGGCTGAGACCAGCTGCCGGCTGGTAGCGCCGAGAGCCTCTAAGACTGCACCGTGCTGAGGTTTACGGTCTGAATAGTCCCTAAACCAGCAGACCAGCCACCAGATTCCAACGGCGGCCCCCAGGGGAACCCCCACCGGTCGGGTTAGGGCGGCAAGTAGCGCCGGCACCAGCATCAGAGTGTAAGAGCCCTGCACCAGGTAGAGAAGGGTCCAGATGAGAAAGAGCAACCCCAGAGACTCGGCATAACCGGTTTGAAGCACAGGGGTCACAGCGCAAAAACTGACAGCAGCTACAGCCCACAGGGCGGTGCTGTGCCAGTTACCTTTGTTTATATCTGCTCCGAGAGAGCCGGACGCCCGCTGACAGCAGAGGTGAAAGAGGCGGTAGAGCAGCCAGGCAGCACCAAAACCAGCCAGCAGGGAAAGAGTAGGCGCTATGGTCTCGTAGGGTAATCCTGTCACTGTCATCAGCGCACGAGTTAGAAGCGGGTAGAGGGGGTAAAAGGCCCACTCGTTTTGAGCGACCAGCCCGTTAGCGTCCAGAGGGAGGGTCTGCGGGTAACCCTGCTGGGCAATTTTCTGGTACCAGTCGGCATCCCAAATCATCACGAACTCGCCGTAACGCATAGCGCCCTGCTTCCAGGGGCTGAAGGTCTGCTGCAAACCAACCGTACTGAAAATAAACCAGCTGACAATACGGCTGGATAGGTAGACCAGCATGACCTGCACGGCGGCCGGGCACCTGCCGAATTGAAGGGCGAGTCTAAAGGCAGCCCCATTCAGTTTCAGACACAGGCTGTCCAGGGGCGAAAGCGCAGGGGCAGATTCTTGCCCCTCCGAGCGGTTGACCTGCATCTAGGGTCGCTCCGGGGAGGTCTGCCCAAGGTTTTCAGTTCCATCTGTGGCAGCATCGCTGTCAAGCAGGGAGCGCAGGCGTGCGTTCTCGTCAATGAGTTTAGCCATCACGCCGTCTACCTCATCTTTGTGGTAGCCAAACAATGAAGTGGAAAAGCGGATACGTTTCAGTTCTTCACTGCGAGGGTGGTCTGAAAGGATCAGGGGCAGCTCCCCTGCCTCCGCGGCGTCCACACCGTCAGAGCTGAGAGCGTCCAACACCCTGCGCCCCGGCATCAAGCGATCAGTCCCCAGCACCGCGCAGGCAGCTACCACTGTCGCCAGCACCAGAAAAGTCAGGCCAACTAAAAGATAATTCACGGTCTCTTCCCACCATCAACGGCTAGCGCTTTACTGTCTGTCACCCAGCCCAAGCGCTTATTACTCGCTCCACACCCTGTTGTGTAACATTCTGTTTACTTTTCAGGGAGTAAGGTAAAGCACATACACCTTTTTGTCTACACACGTTCGGTAGCCCATGCTACCGGCGAGGCAGTCAATACACCACATAGGGAGGGAAACCCGCATGACTCAAGACGCACTGGTCCAGGTAACCGGGGTCAATAAGTACTTCGGTGACCACCACGTCCTCAAGAACATCAATCTCGAAGTGGGCAAGGGCGAAGTCATCATTCTGCTCGGCCCCTCGGGCTCCGGCAAGTCTACGCTCTGCCGCACCATCAACCGTCTGGAGACCATCTCCTCGGGTGACATCAAGATTGACGGCGTCAGCCTGCCTGAGGAAGGCAAAGCTCTGGCTGACCTGCGCGCTGAAGTGGGCATGGTCTTTCAGTCCTTTAACCTCTTCGCACACAAGTCCATCCTCGATAACGTCACGCTAGGCCCCCGCAAGGTTCGCGGCCTCAGCAAGTCAGAGGCTGAAGAGCTGGCAATGAGCCTGCTCAAGAAGGTCGGCGTTGATAACCAGGCACACAAGATGCCCGCCCAGCTCTCGGGTGGTCAGCAGCAGCGCGTCGCCATCGCCCGCGCCCTGGCGATGCAGCCCAAGGTGATGCTCTTTGACGAGCCCACCAGCGCCCTCGACCCCGAAATGGTCAACGAAGTTCTCGACACCATGATCTCTCTAGCCCGCGAAGGCATGACCATGATCGTAGTAACCCACGAAATGGGCTTCGCTCGCAAGGCAGCTGACCGCATTGTCTTCCTGGCAGACGGTGAAATTGTTGAAGAATCCACCCCCGACCAGTTCTTCACCAACCCCCAGTCCGACCGTGCCAAGGACTTCCTCGGCAAGATCCTCGGCCACTAGGGCAGGTGCACCATGAACATTTCACAGCTCAAAGGCAAGGCACTAGCCGCTGCAGCCCTGGCTGCGACCGGCGTCCTCGCCCTTTCAGGGTGCGGCTCTTCATCTGATGGTGAGAGCATCCGCATCGGCATCAAGTACGATCAGCCAGGCCTGGGTTACCAGGACGGCCGCGACTACACCGGTTTTGATACGGACGTCGCCCGCTATGTTGCCCAAGAACTCGGCTATTCAGAGGATCAGATCGAGTGGGTCGAAGCTCCTTCAGCTAACCGCGAGAATATGCTGGTCAACGGGCAGGTCGACATGATTTTTGCGACCTACTCCATCTCTGAATCACGCCTCAAAACCGTGGACTTCGCTGGCCCCTACTTCTACGCTGGGCAGGACCTTCTGGTACAGCAGGAGAACACCGATATTAGCGGCCCTGATTCCCTGGCAGGTAAGAACCTCTGCTCCGTCACCGGTTCTACCTCTGCAAAAAAGATTCAGGATAAGTACTCCTCAACCGTGCAGCTGGTTCAGCAGAACTCCTACTCTGACTGCGTGGTTGCACTCAACGCCGGCATGGTCGATGCTGTCACCACCGATGACATCATCCTGGCAGGTCTTGGTGCGACCAGAGCTAATCAGGGCGAACTGAAGCTGGTGGGCAACACGTTCACCGAAGAACGCTACGGCATTGGCCTGCCCAAGGGCTCGGATCAGTGCGCTGATATCAACGCAGCCATCAACAAGATGGTAGAAACCGGCGCCTGGGAAGAAGCTGTCGAAAAGAACGTGGGAGCGTCGGGTTATGTCTATGACGCCGAGCTGAACCCGCCCGTTCTCGATAGTGCCTGCGCCACCGTCCCCGCCCAGTAAACATTCTCAACACACATTTTCTAGATTTTGGAGGCTTTCATGTCGTTCTCTGAACAGTTCTCCACGCTCTTTGCCACTTATGACGTTCTCGGAGCGTTCTGGACCAACGTGCAGCTGACCTTCTGGGCAGCTATCGGCTCGTTCGTCCTCGGTTCGGTGCTGGCACTCATGCGTATCTCCCCGGTGCCTTCGTTGCGCTGGGCGGGCACAGCTTACGTGCACCTGATCCGTAACACTCCTCTGACCATTCTCATGACCCTGGCAATTTTGGGCGTGTGGACCCAGTTCCAACTCTCACTGGCTACCAGCTTTGAATGGAACTTCTTTATCTACGCCGTCATCGTTCTTGCGATCTACCACGCGGCCTTCGTCTGTGAAGCAATCCGTTCAGGTGTGAACACGGTGCCCGTTGGGCAGGCTGAAGCAGCTCGCGCTATTGGTCTGAGCTTCATGCCGACTGCCCGCTATGTCATCTTCCCGCAGGCACTGCGCGGCTCCATTACCCCGCTGGGTAACACCCTAATCGCTCTTGCCAAGAACACCACCGTTGCCACCGTAGCCTCGGTTGCAGAAGCATCGGGCATGATGAAGTCCATGATTGAGTTCAACTCAGACCTCATTTTCATGATCTTCTTTGTCTTTGCCATGGGCTTTGTCATCATTGTCGTCCCCATCGGTCTGCTGACCACCTGGGCCTCTCGTAAACTGGCGGTGAAGCGATGAAACGTATGACCTCAACCTCTGTTCTATTTGACGTTCCGGGCCCCAAGGCACGTGCCCGTACCCGTATTTTCAATATCATTGCCATTCTGGTGCTGGCAGGTATGCTGGCCTACGTTCTCATGGTGATGGGGCGCCAGGGGCAGCTTGAAGCCGATAAATGGACCTCACTCTTCTCCGGTAACCTCTGGGTTAACTACATCCTGCCGGCTCTGGGCAAAACCCTGCTGGCCGCACTCATTTCAGTTTTTACCTCAGTGATATTTGGTCTCTTCTTCGGCATGGCACGCCTAGCGCCCAATAAATTTATTCGTGGCTTTGGCACCGTGGTGGTCGAGTTCTTCCGCGCTGTACCGGTGCTGATGATGATGATTTTCTTCTGGCTCTTCCTGGGTCAGTTCACCTTCTTCTCACCCTCCCAGTTGCCTTTCATTGCCGTCGTTCTGGGCTTGACCCTCTACAACGGCTCGGTGATCGCTGAGTTGCTACGCTCCGGCGTCCACCAGCTGCCTAAGGGCCAGGGTGAAGCAGGGCTGGCCATCGGTCTAACTCCCTGGGCTGTGCTGACGTCGGTTCTCATGCCCCAGGCGCTCACCGCCATGATGCCCTCCCTGCTCTCACAGTTCGTGGTCATCCTCAAGGACACCGCCCTGGGTTACATCATCTCCTACCCCGAGCTGCTGGCAGCTGCCCGCCGCTTTGGCTCCGGTGAAGGTAACATCCTGCAGATGTTGCTGTTGGCTGCTCTCATCTTCGTAGTGATCAACTTCGCTCTCACCCTGCTAGCTGAGTGGCTTTCCCAGTTCTTAAGCTCACGCACCGATGTTGAGATCAAGCACGCTGACGGTGTGCCCGGCGAGGTCGATAATGCTAGGCCTAAGACTGAAATGATGTTTAAGATCCCTAAGCATTAAGGTTCCTTAGTCCCGGTCCGTGAAAAGGTCGGCGGGTCCACCAGATGGTGGGCCCGCCGACCTTTTCATGGATTGGGCTTTAACCGGTTACAGCTTCTGCCTTAGGCGGCCAGCCAGGTAGCAAGTGCCTGGTAGCAAGCCTGGACTTCACGGGCTTTCACATGCTCGTTATCAGTATGGGCCAGCAGGGCATCGCCCGGACCAAAGTTGACCGCGGGGATACCGATTTCACTGAAGCGGGCAACATCCGTCCAGCCGTATTTCGGCTTAGGCTCTCCTCCCACCGAAGCAATCAAAGATGCCGCCATGGGGGCGTCCAGACCGGGGCGGGCAGCCGAGGACTGATCAACAAAATCTAGCTCATAGCCGTCAAAGATTTCTTGAAGGTGGGCTGTAGCCTGGTTCAGGGTTTTGTTGGGGGCAAAGCGGTAATTGATATGGACGCCAGCGGCATCGGGGATGACGTTACCGGCAACACCACCAGAGATTTGCACGGCGTTGAGACCTTCTCGGTAGGCTAGCCCCTCAACTTCGTAGGTCTGCGGCTGGTAGGTAGCAAGACGGCCCAGGACGTCCGCCATCTTGTGAATAGCGTTGTCGCCCTTCCACGCGCGACCCGAGTGGGCAGCCAGCCCCTCAGTACGAATCCAGAAACGGATGGTGCCGTTACAGCCACCCTCGATAACACCATCGGTAGGTTCAAGGAGCACCGCAAAATCAGCATCGGTTAGCAGTTGCCCGTGGTTGCGCATGAGACGAGCCAAGCCTGAGAGCTCTGAAGCGACCTCTTCGTTGTCGTAGAAGACGTAGGTGATGTCGTAGGCAGGGTTAGTCAGGTGGGCAGCCAACGCCAATTGAACGGCAACCCCGCCCTTCATATCCACCGCCCCGCGGCCGTAGAGCACACGCTCCCCTGCTTCGTCCTTCCAGATAGAAGGTACAGTGCCCAAAGAACCGTCGGTGCGGGGCAGGGGCACAGTATCCAGATGGCCCGCAAGCACAATGCGCTGGCCCCTCCCCAGATGGGTACGGGCAATGAGGGAATCTCCATCACGGGTAATCTCTAAGCCACCGATACTTTCAAGGGCAACCTGCACAGCATCTGCCAGCCTCGCCTCCTCACCGGAAACGGAAAAGATATCAAGGAGGTCAGCGGTTAGCTGTTCTACTGGCTGGGTGAGGTCAAGGGACGCCGGCCCAAAGCTGGCAAAGTCACGGGAGGTAACACGGGGTTCAGTCATACGTCCACCATACAAGCAGAGACTGCGCGGTACACCTTGATTTCGTAGACTGGTATCTATGACTGAACAAAAGACCCGCACAGCAGCAGGCCTAGGCCTGGCAACCATCGTCGCTAGCGGCGAGTATGAAGGCACCGTACTAGATGTCTGGTACCCCGCCCCCGCTCTCGCGCAGACCTCCGACCAGTCCGTGGTCGCTGATCTTGAAGCCCTGGTTGAGACCGATGAAGACCGCAATGTGGTGCGTGAAATCGTGGACGTCACCATTGACCTGGACGCAGCGCCCGCCAACGCAGAGGACGCCTACCTGCGCCTTCATCTGCTGTCCCACACCCTGGTAGAGCCCAACACCATCAATCTTGAGGGCCTTTTTGGCACGTTGGCTAACGTCGCCTGGACCAACTTTGGCCCTGTTCTGGCCAGCGAATTCAACGCGGCGTCATTGAAGCTACGCCGCCGCGGTGCCCTGGTGGTTACCCACGTCGATAAGTTCCCCCGCATGATTGATTACGTCGTGCCCGCAGGGGTTCGCATTGGTGATGCGGACCGCGTGCGTCTGGGTGCTCACCTAGCAGCTGGCACCACCGTCATGCACGAGGGTTTCGTCAACTTTAACGCCGGTACCCTGGGCGAATCCATGGTGGAGGGCCGTATTTCTCAGGGCGTTGTCATCGGCAACGGCACAGACATCGGTGGCGGCGCTTCAACCATGGGCACCCTATCGGGTGGTGGCACCCAGCGCGTTGCCATCGGCGAGCGCTCCCTGCTAGGCGCTGAGGCAGGTATTGGTATTGCCCTGGGCGATGACTGCGTGGTTGAGGCAGGCCTGTACGTGACTGCTGGTTCTCGTGTCACCCTGCTCAACCCCGGCGCAGAGCCCCAGGTCATCAAGGCTGTTGAGCTATCGGGTATCAGTAACCTGCTTTTCCGCCGTAACTCGGTTACCGGTGCTATTGAAGTGCTACCCCGCGAGGGCAAAACCGTTGAGCTGAACTCAGAGTTGCACGCTAACTAAAGCGCACCAACCGGCCAAGAGCCCTGACCTGCAATTTTAACCTCCTATATGGGGTGGCAGGCCGGGGCTCTTGCCCTTTAAACTGAAGAGAGCTCGCACACACAGGTATTCAGCACACAATCTGATGAAAGATACTCCTTTTATGAAGCGTTCTCTCGCTCTACTGACAGGCCTTGGTCTGGCGTCATCTGCGTTTTTAGCGCCGGCAGCTTTTGCTGCTGATGGTGGCACTGATTTAGGTGACCTCACCGTTCTGGCTACGACCGATATTCACGGACACCAGCTCAATTATGACTATTTCACAGGATCTCCCTACGGCACCGGCGATAAGGCGCTGGGCATGGAACACCTGGCAACTGCCATTGAACAGACCCGTAGCGCCAAGGGTGACGATTCCACCCTTTTGTTGGATAACGGCGATGCCAACCAGGGTAACCCCCTGGCAAGCTACTACCAAAAGAACCGTTCGGCCAGCACCGTTGACCCCATGGCATCGGTCTTCAACCTGCTGAGCTATGACGCGGGTGTGGTAGGCAACCATGAATTCAACTACGGTTTACAGGCATCTGCCCAGTACAAGGACAGCCTCAATATGCCCTTGCTAGGTGCCAACGTTATTGATGCGCGCACCGGTCAGCCCGCCTATGAGCCCTACACCATGATCAATAAAACGGTGGGCGGCGAGACCGTTCAGGTTGGTGTGATCGGTGTAGTAACCCCCGGCGTCCGTGTATGGGATAAGGCAACCGTTGAGGGCAACCTAGAGTTTAGGGACGCCGCCGCTGCCGCCGCTGAGTGGGCACCCAAGGTTAAGGAGGCTGGCGCTGATGTGGTCATCGTACTGGCTCATACCGGACTAGATGCTGCCGACTACACCTACAATCCTGCCGATCTCAACGAGAACATTGCTAAGTCGGTGGCTGAGCAGTCCACCGATGTTGATGTAGTGGTGGGAGGTCACTCGCACGTGACCAATAAGGTGCAGGAGTACTTCACCAATAAGAACGGTGAGCAGGTGCTCTTCACTCAACCGGGCTATTGGGCCCGTTTCCTCTCTGAAGTTACCCTTCCCCTAGTCAAAGAGGCTGATGGGGACATTGAGGTTAAGTGGAACGAGACCGAGCGCCCTACCGCTGCGCCGTTGGTAGCCGGTAATTACGCAGCCGACCCGGGTATCCGCGCTGCTATTGAGCCCTACCATACCGAAACCACCCAGTGGGTGCAGACTGTGGTTGCCCAGGCTACCGAAGATATGCCAGCTGCAACATCTGCCTGGGAGGACACCGCTGTGCTGGACTTCATCAACCGGGTTCAGACCGATGAGGTAGCCCGCGCATTGGAAGGCACCCCCTACGCTGATCTCCCGCTGATTGCTGAGGCATCGCCCTTCTCACGCACTGCCGTCTTCAAGCAGGGCCCTGTGACTATCGCGGATATGGCATCACTCTATATCTATGACAACACCCTCTACGCGGTTGAACTGACCGGAGCGCAGCTGAGGGATTACCTGGAATACTCGGCCCGCTACTACCAGCAGCAGGAGCCCGGAGCAGTCATTGAGGACTGGTCAACGGTCACCAATGCTCTCTACGATGGCGCCACCCGCGGCATCCCGGATTACTCCTACGATGTGCTCTCTGGCGTCAACTACCACATCAATATCTCCCAGCCCGTGGGCCAACGCATTGAGAACCTAACACTCGCTGACGGCTCTGCCCTGGCTGATGATCAGAAGGTCATTCTGGCACTCAATAACTACCGCTGGAGCGGTGGCTCGGGTTACCCACACGTGACCTCAGCTCCCATTGTCTATGAAGAGCAGAAAGCCGTGCGTGATCTGATGATTGACTGGGCGGTAGCCAACAAGACCATTGACCCGGCCGACTTCTTCGTTCTCAACTGGACGGTCGGTACTAGCTCACTAGATAACAGTGTTGGCCCCGTACCCACCCCCAGCCAGACACCCGAGCCCTCAGCATCAGCTGAACCCACTGCTTCCCCCAGTGCAGAGCCCAGCGTTGAACCTAGCGATGAGCCAACCTCTGCGCCCAGCGAGGAAACTCCCACTGCTGTAGCAACTGCAGGTGAAACTACAGGTAATCAAGAAGTTGCTGCAAGCTCACAGCCCAACCGCGCCTTGGCATATACGGGCGCACCTCTGCTCACCATGCTGGCTGTAGCGCTTCTGCTACTGGTAGTCGGAAGTATCGCCATGCGGGCAACCCGCAAAGGCAAGCTGTAAAGGCTAGCTTAAGCACCTGGGCATTAGCCCCCTCGATAAGGACGCCCCGCCTATAACAGGTTCAGATAAGGACCTGTCATAGGCGGGGCGCCACTGTCCGTGCATGTGCCCACACCTGTGTGCCAAACCCTGCCCTGGTGCTGCTAACCCGCTAAGCTAGAAACACCACAAATAACCACACCTTATTGAGGGGAACACGTGAAAATTCTCGTTACCGGCGGCGCCGGCTACATCGGCTCGCACACCGTCCTTGAACTGCTCAACGCTGGGCACGAGGTCATCGTCATGGACAACCTCTCCAACTCCTCCATGGAGTCGCTGGCTCGTGTTGAAGAACTGACTGGAAAGACCGTAGAGTTTCGCAAGGTTGATCTGCTGGATCTGCCCGAGATGAAGCAGCTCTTTAACCTGGTCAAGCCAGATGCAGTCATCCACTTCGCGGGTCTCAAGGCCGTGGGCGAGTCAGCGGAAAAGCCCCTCTGGTACTACCAGACCAACGTTACCGGTACCCTCAATCTGCTCTACGCCATGGAGGAAGCCGGCTGCACCTCCATCGTCTTCTCATCCTCAGCAACCGTTTACGGTGAGCCGGAGTCCATGCCGCTGACCGAGAAAATCAACATGGATGCTCAGAGCTGCTACGGCCGCACCAAAGAGCACATCGAAGATATGCTGGTCGACCTCGCTGCATCAGACTCCAAGTGGAACATCGCCCTGCTACGCTACTTCAACCCTGTAGGCGCACACGAGTCCGGCCGTATTGGTGAGGACCCCGCAGGTATCCCCAACAACCTGGTGCCCTTCATCGCCCAGGTAGCTGTGGGCCGCCGCGAGCATCTTAATGTCTTCGGTAACGACTACCCCACCGTTGATGGAACCGGCGTGCGCGACTACATCCACGTATCTGACCTGGCAGATGGCCATCTCAAGGCGCTGGACTACATCACCAGCCACCAGGGCCTGCACACCTGGAACCTGGGTACCGGCAACGGCTACTCAGTTCTTGAGGTTCTACACGCCTTTGAGAAGGCTGCCGGCAAGGAGCTTCCCTACAAGATGGTGGACCGCCGCCCCGGCGACGTCGCTGTCTCCTACGCTGACCCCTCAGCTGCCCTCTCTGACCTGGGCTGGAGCGCTCACCGCGACATCGAGACCATGGTGCGCGATCACTGGAACTGGCAGAAGAATAACCCCAACGGTTACGAAGCCTAAACAACTCCATAAAAAGGGGTGCTCTTTCCATGTGTGGAAAGAGCACCCCTTTTTATATTTATGATCTTTCACCGGTTTACCAGTTCACCCCCTGGAAAAGTATGACCAGGGGGAAGAAGAGGAAAATCAAGGCAAAGATCACAATCCAACCCCAGGTGCGGGCGATGACGCTCAGGGGTATAAATATTATTCCCAGCAGAGGTGCCAGCATCCATATCTCAGAAACGGCCGTAGCTCCATAAATTATTAGCCCTAGAGAAAGAGCCGTTGCTACCAGGGCTACTAAGTGAAAGCTACCCCATTTGGATGAGCTAAAGGCCCGCCAGCCGTGATTTGTTTCGACATATCGGGTATTTGTCATCATATTAATTCACCCTTACAGATAACCATTAGGTACAAATACAGCCATTATTGCCCGTGCCTTGGTACCGACCCACCAAGAATATCTTGATTGCGACAAATCAAGGGCAATCGAAGCTACTAGTTGCCGGTCACAGGCCTTATTGAAATAGCCTTGAGTAGCATAGCATCGGTCATGGGTCTGACAACGCGTATCTAACAGGTCAATAGGAGCAGCGGGGCCACTATGCCCGGGGCCGCACCAATTACCGTGAACAGGAATTCCCCACTGGGGAGAAACTACCCCAGAAACACTGCTGCCTTGGTCTGCAGAAAAAGTGGATGAATTAAAGACTTTCGCTGCATCGATTACTGCACTGTCCGCGTTATCAGAGACTGCTTCAGATATATCAAAGTACTGGATATTCCCTGTAGCATCCAACTGAGCATACTGGAGAAGCTCCTCAACAAGTTGCTCATCACCCGATGGCTTACTGTAGGCGTTTACAGGTTGAGCGGAAGAAAAAGCCAGCATCAAAGTAAACACAACGGTGAGAACTATTGAGAGGGGGGCGACTTTTCCTGTGAGGGAATGCATGATTTCAACCTAACATTCCAAAAACACATAGATTTTATGTGTTGCAGGTAACACTACAGTCATAGAATATAATTTTCAAGAGTTGCTTTAATCGGTTGCACCAATTCAATAGGTAAACGTTTGGAGCGCTCAAATGATGGTGCGCGATCACTGTAACTGGCAGAAGAACAACCCCAATGGTTACGAAGCCTAAATAAATCGTGGCTAAATAAAAAGAGCCGGCCACCTTCTGGGGGCCGGCTTTAGGTGTTAAACCCTGGGTTTATGCACCCGGGTAGTGGCGCTCGTTTTCGCCAATGTAGACCTGGCGGGGGCGTCCAATCTTACGATCGGGGTCCTGCACGCCTTCGGTCCACTGGGCTATCCAACCAGGCATACGGCCAAGTGCGAATAGTACGGTGAACATCTTCTCGGGGAAGCCCATCGCCTTGTAAATCATGCCGGTGTAGAAGTCTACGTTGGGGTAGAGTTTACGCTCGATGAAGTAGTCATCGTTCAGTGCCTTCTCTTCAAGGCGCTTAGCGATATCCAGCAGTTCGCTGTTGCCGCCCATGTTTTCAAGCACCTCGTCAGCGGTTACCTTGATGAGGCGGGCACGGGGGTCGTAGTTCTTGTAGACGCGGTGACCGAAGCCCATGAGGCGCACGCCGTCTTCCTTGCGCTTGACCTTCTCCATGAAGTCCTCGGGGCTGATGCCCTCCTTCTGGATCTGAGTCAGCATCTTCAGCACAGCTTCGTTGGCACCGCCGTGCAGGGGACCATAGAGAGCATTGATGCCGGCAGAAACAGAGGCAAACATATTGGCGTTAGCTGAACCTACAAGGCGCACCGTGGAGGTTGAACAGTTCTGTTCATGGTCTGCGTGCAAGAGCAGCAGAAGGTCAAGAGCCTTAGCATGCACGGGGTTAACTTCGTATTCTTCGGTGGGGAAACCGAAGCACATGCGCAAGAAGTTCTCTGAGTAATTGAGCTCATTGCGGGGGTAAATCAGGGGCTCACCCTTGGACTTCTTGTAAGCATAAGCCGCCAGGGTGGGAACCTTGGAAAGCAGACGGAAGGTAGAAATCTCTACCTGGCGCGGATCAAAAGGATCCAGTGAATCTGCGTAGAAGGTAGACATAGCTGAAACGCTGGACGCCAGCACAGCCATGGGGTGGGCGTCGCGGGGGAAGCCGTTGAAGAAGGTCTTGAAATCCTCATGCACCATGGTGTGCCGACGTATCATCAGGTCAAACTCTTCCAGCTGATCGGCGGTGGGGAGCTCACCATAAATGAGAAGGTACGCGGTTTCGATGAAGCTTGATTTCTCGGCTAGCTCCTCAATGGGGTAGCCGCGATAACGTAAGACGCCGGCGTCGCCGTCAATGTAGGTCACTGCTGATTTTGCGTTTGCAGTGTTCATGAAGCCGGGGTCGTAGGCTACCTTGCCAGTCTCTTTAAGCATTCCAGCTACTTCGAAGGCACCGTTACCTTCGGTTGCTTCCACAGCAGGCAGCGGCAGTTCCTTGCCCTGATAGCTGAGGGTCGCGTTGTTTTCAGTCATTGTTCCTCCTGGTGTGTGAGGTCAAGCGTACACGAATCGCTAGAGAGGATTTCATAGAGAGCGGCGTGGCCTTCAACCGTTGAGGGCCACACCGCACGCGTACGCATGTCATCTATGGTTCACATTACAACAGAACCATGGGTGAGGTCACATTCAGGGGACGGGCAGGGCAAAAGATTACGCCCTAATAAGACCTGTAATACCGCTGTTTATGCAGCTTTTAGACGAGCTGCTGCCTTCTCAATATCTGAGTCAGAACCGGTGAGTGCCAGGCGCACATACCCCTCACCTGCTTCACCGTAGAAAACTCCTGGACCAATGAGAATGCCCAGCTCAGCAAAGCGTTGGACGGTCGTCCAGGTGTCCTCACCGGCAGTCGCCCAGAGGTAGAGGCCGGCCTCAGAGTTTTCAACGGTCAGCCCAAACTTTTGCACCGCTGGTAGCAGTAGGTCACGGCGGGCACGGTAGAGATCCTTCTGCGCCTCCACATGAGCATCGTCATTGAGCGCAGCTGCCATGGCGGCCTGCACGGGGGCAGGCACAATCATGCCTGCGTGCTTACGAGAATTAATGAGGTTGGGCATGAGCTCTGCGTCCCCGGCGATGAAGGCACCTCGGTAGCCAGCGAAGTTGGACTGCTTTGAAAGGGAGTAGACCGAGAAGACCAGGTGCTTGCTCTCGCCGCACACCCGGGGATCAAGGATAGAAGGCACCAGCTGTCCACCCTGCTGGGTATCCCACTCCCCCCAGCCCAGCTCTGCGTAGCACTCATCAGAGGCAACCACAGCACCGAGGCTCCGGGCGTCATCAACCAGCATCTTCAGCTCATCAACGCCACGGACGATACCGGTAGGGTTGGCGGGGGAATTAACCCAGATCAGACGCACCCGGGCGCGGGTATCGGCGTCCAGCTCATTGAGAGAATCAGCTGCAACAGCAGTAGCCCCAGCCAGCTGAGCACCAATGTCATAGGTGGGGTAAGCAACGGTGGGGCGCACCACCACATCTCCCTCTCCCAGCCCCAGGAGGAAGGGCAGCCAGGCGACCAGTTCCTTAGAACCGATGGTCGGCATAACCTGCTCAACGCTCAAACCCGGCACTTCGCGGCGGCGGTCAAACCAGTCCACGATTGCTTGACGCACCTGAACGTTGCCGTGCGTCGTAGGGTAACCGTGAGCGTCAGTGGCATCAGCGAGAGCCTGACGGATGACATCAGGGGTCGGGTCAACCGGGGTGCCGATGGAAAGGTTCACCAGCCCATCCGGGTGCGCCTTGGCTGTTTCCAAGTAAGGAGCCATGGTGTCCCAGGGGTAGTCGGGCAGAGAAAGGCCAAAGGCGCTCATAGGTTTTCCTTCACTAGGCTGAGTTCTGTCTGCTTCTAGTCTACGCAAGGACGCCGCAGCGCTGCTGGTACCCGCTCGAATGCTGGCAAGGTTGCTTAGCTTAGACCCGCTGATAAGCACCGGGCCGGCAAGCCAAGGTTTACCTGCGAAGTCAAAGTAAATGAGGCTTATTCAAAAGGGTGAAACGGATGGACGCAGTAAGTGGCCAATCTGGCTCGGGACTGGTGTAAATCACCTTGTGAGCGACAGCGAACCAGTTGAGAGGATTAACTTGCCGCTACTGCGCCCATCCGCGGTTTTGATACCTTTTGAATAAGCCTCAATGGATGAAATGTAATTATTTACCGATGATTTCAGGTAGCTGCTCATACGAGAAAACCTCTACCTTGCTACCTTCTTTATATGAATTAGAGAAAACATCGTTCGGTACTTGACCGTAAAGAATATTGGTTTCAGGATATAAAATCGAAGATTCCACCCAGTCAGGGCAAAGAGGCGCGTTATCGGGGTTTTTGCAGTATGCTGTGAGCAGCCCAAGCTGAGAGTCAAATTTCATATCTCCATACTGAGCATCTACAGTAAAAACAACTCTTGAGGCTTATTCAAAAGTCCTCCCAGCCGCATAAAACACCAACCCCCGAACCACCGCAAACACCCGCCCATACACGCTCAGCAGCCGCCGGAAACCTGTATGCAAAACCCGCCACGTCTTGACCTGCGCGATAACCCGCTCCACCACCGATCGGCGTGAATTAATGAACCTGTTCACCACCTTCACATCTGTAGGCATCCTGCGGGCTTTGCTGCGTCTTACTGGGGTGGCCAACCCCAACCCGATGTAACCCTTATCAGCCAAAGTGCTCTCATCAAGATATCTTTCCAAGCCATGATGCTTGAAGGCATAGGCATCATGCCTAGCGCCAGGGACCGGGTCAGTGATGGCCAGCAGTTTCCCGCCCAGGGTGCAAATCACTTGATGGTTGAAACCAGCACGTTTATGCTTACCAGAAAAGTTTGTTTTTCCTAGTGAACGCCAGTTCCAAGTGGGAATTAGGGTGCCGTCGATAACCAGTGAACCAGGGATTTTCAGGCTGTTTTCTATAGACTGTTCTAGCGGCCTGAGGGCTTTCTCAAGTGCTTTTTCAACGGTGTTGAGGGTCCGTGAGATGGTGGGCTGGGAGGTGTTGAAGATTTCTGCGAGGAGTTCTTCGGTGAGGTTGTGTCGGTGGTAGAAAAGGGTGACTTTAAGACCCTGGGCCAGGGTTAGTGCTGGTGGTCTTCCGCCTGGTTTTGCCCAGGTGATGTGGGCGGTGAGGGCTGTCAGTAGCGTGGTGAATTGCTGAGGTGTGAGCCCTGTTGTACGCTGGTGGAGCAACGGTTCTTCCGGTATGGCTTGAGGTTATTTGTAGTGATTTAATCCTCTTATTTTTGCCGCTGGTGGGGCCGTTGTCTAGTTGGTGGGGTGTGGGTGTGTTCCTACTTTTGAATAAGCCTCCTTATCTCTCGTTCATCCTGTAGAGTACATCGCCCCCACCAGCCGCAGGTATACGTACCGGCATATGCTCTGGCAACAAGAGAATTACCCTCCCAGCTGCTTAAGGGAGACCTTCCAACTTTCTTGATAGCTTCAATGTTTCTCAAGCCGTGTTTATGATATGCCTTGTCATAGCCGAAACCCTGCTCACCATCAAAGAATCCGCGTCGAATAGGAAATTCTCCCGGAGCATTAGGATTTTTCACAGTGTCAAGGATTTCCCCTACATTGTATCCTCCAGCTGCCTGCGCTGAAACCGGGGAAAAAGCTAAGATTCCTATGGTTATAATCGAGATAAACCCACGGTATAATTTGTGCTTCATGATAGACCTCCAGGAGTTGCCGAAGAATGAAAAATCGCCTAGCCTGCATACAATGCTTTGTTGCCCAGGAGGGATACATCCCTTTAGAGGAGTTTAACCACAAAATTTACCTATTTGTAGTTTATGACACATTTTTTACTGTCATCCTTAAGAAAAAAAACCATGGACAGGACCTTCTGGCCATCCGAATCCCCTATCGCTCCACTTGCAACCAGATGAAGACCCTCTATTATGAGGTGGTGGAGCCCAGCAATTTTTCATCTACCAAAGATGGCATACTCCTATGGAGCTGCCCGCCGGAAGAAATTCCACCCTATCCTCCAGGCCTGGAGGATAGGCTGTTGACGCTTAGAACAGAGAAATTTGAGGCTGGCCCTACTAAACAGTGGGAAAGCAAAGTAATTTCAACCAACCTACATGGACAGCTTGTGCAGTCTGAGAATTTTTACAGTTAAACTCAAAAAATACTGACACCTTCAGAAACAGCTTTTACCATCAAACCGATGCATGAGCCCTCATCCCATCACACAAACACAGAGGTAGGCACCTCTAAAGCTATTCGATGAGTCACCTATCTGTATATAAAGTTAGATGGCTTTACATATTTATAGATTATCGATACACTCGCTCACCAGCTCTGTAATCATGGTTCCGTTCTGACTCGCGTACGTCTTGAGTATACTCAAATGATGCGCTTGAGCTTGCGAAGCCCTTAACTTCACCATTGGTTCAACCCCGACCAGGCCATTCCGGGCTTAAAAACAAACCCCCTCTCCTCGCCTTAGTTAGGGAGGAGAGGGGGTGGAAGCTGTTTAGTCCTGGTTCTGCGGAGGCAGGGCTGCGATGAAAGGGACGTCCTTTTCGATGAGACCCAGACGTGCAGCGCCACCGGGCGAGCCCAGGTCGTCAAAGAAGTCAGCGTTAGCTGCGGTGTAGTCTTCCCACTCTTCGGGGACATCGTCCTCGTAGTAAATGGCTTCTACGGGGCAGACGGGTTCGCAGGCGCCACAGTCAACACATTCATCGGGGTGGATGTAGAGGGAGCGTTCGCCTTCGTAGATGCAGTCGACGGGGCATTCTTCGACGCATGCACGGTCTTTGACGTCGACGCAGGGCTGGGCGATAACGTAGGTCATCTCTGCCTTTCTGGGGCGCGGGTGGGCGCCGGTGCGCTGGGTAGGTTTTGGTTCGTGCTCTAGTTTATAGGGTGCACGCACATGGGGCTTATTTTTGTGGGCTAGAGAACAGTCTAGATCTGTAACCTTAGCCGCTAGCTTTATCCACGTTTGAGGCGGTAGCGGGTGGTGGCGATAAGTGACAGCGTAGCCGCGACCAGGGAACCTAGTGCCCAGAGTGTGCCAGCTATACCCGGTGGGTTGATGGGGTTGATGTAGACCAGCATAGAGTTGCCCTTGGCGTAGGCAAAGATGCTGATGAGGGTGAAGGCGGTGAAGCCAACCAGTGCAGCGGCCCAGTTTTTGCCGGTATGAATAGTAGCCCAGGTTGCAGCGAAGAAAACGGTGAGACAGCCCAGCAGAGCACCCCAAGGCACCCAGAAATCTTGGTTGATGTACCAGATCCATGAGTGATAAATGGTTCCTGAGAAACCCCCTAGCAAGCCAAGGGCTATGGAGGTAATGAGGCTATTGATAGCCCCGGGAGGCTCTTCTTCGGTCTCAGCTACGTTCTGGTCTTCGGTGAGGGGCGCCAGTTTAGCTCCCCTAATTTCATTGCCAAGAAGCCGGTAGGTTTCGACGGCTGAAATGGGTTGAGGCACCCCGTTCGAGTATTCGAAGGTGGTATCCCCGGTAATAGTGATCTGGGTGACATGCGCTGCCATAGCTTCGCGCTTACGCGCCAAATCCCCGTTGATAACAGCCTGCTGCCGGGTATCTGTTGCATCAGCGTCGCCCTCGATACCCCAGAAAAGGGTTGGTGCGGCATCCGAACCTTTAAGCAGCTCAACAGCAGCCTGTGTTGCTTCATAGGTGCGCTTGTGGTCGGGGTGCCCGTAGCCGCCGTCCGCATCATAGGTCACTAGGACGTCGGGGCGAACCTGCTTTATCAGGGCGGCAATAGCCTCAGCTTGGGGCTCTAGGGGAGTGCGAGTCAGGCAGTCGGGTGCAGCGAGGGCGTTGGCAGTAGCTCGGCCGTCCTCACCCCAGGTCATGCCAGAGTCACGATAGAGGGCAGGGGCCTGGGCGGCCCTGGCTGACCCCTCCCCTAGAAAGGTATGGTGTTTGACGCCCAGAGCGGCTAACGCTTGGTTCAGCTCAGCGGTGCGCAGTTTGCCCAGAGCTACTCCCCCATCAGTGTTCGCGGGGTTCTCAGCTTCTAGGTGGGCGAGGGAACGGTCGATAACCTCCCCCATTTCCCCGCGGGTCATGGTCAAGAGGTGCACTTGGGCGCCAGCCTTAACCAGGGCACCCATGGTGGCGCCTGTCGATGATGACTCGTCATCGGGGTGGGCGTGCACAAACAAAATCCTGGCCTGACTCATCTCTAAACTGTGAGGCAGAAGAGAAAACACTGCATTCTTAGCTATGTGCTCGCCCGGCTTAGGGTAGTAGGGAGTAGATTCAGAAGTCATAGCCTTAACAGTACAGGGTGCAGCGGTATGAGGTTGACCAGTGAAAGTACAGAACAGATAGCCACATCGTAGAGCTAAATCCGGTAGGTAACTAACTTAAAATCTATGTATTTTTTTACCCAATAAGGTATTACACCTCTAAATTATTTTTCTTTTTTTGAGACAATAACTCCCAGGAATAGTCTCTGAGTACAATGAATAATGGGTAATAATCATGTCAAAAAAGTATTTTTAATACAGCTTTTGATTTTCTGTCTTTTAATATGCTCAGCCTGAAGTTTAGGCACATAGCCCTTTTTATGTGGAGGACCTATGAGCGAAACGCGCTCTCCCCTATCTCGCCACACCCTAACTAAAGGATCAGCCTGGGCTGTTCCAGTCGTACTCGCCAGCGCTTCCATACCTGCTTACGGGGCCTCTCCCAAGCCGACTATCACCAGCAGCACACAGTTCGGAAGAGCTACCGGCGCTAGCGCTACAGTACCCGCCTACAGCTGCAGTGGCCGATTACAAATTCAGATTTCCTAAAACTCTTCGACTTTCGTTAAGGTCGATAACATACCCACGGGTTACACGTTGAGTAATCTGGTGGCAAACTACTGGTTTCCTGTGCAATCCGGTACAACCTTTTCACGTGTCTCATGGACCTCCACCTGCTGGACAGTCCCGACAGCGACCGGCAATAACACGGTTGTTAGCGGGTATACCTTCAGGGAATACCGGTCAACATACACTTGCCCCCTCACCTATTCTGGAACAAACTGGGCTCAACCCTCATCCAGCAACTTCAGCTTTATCTCTTCTTGCCAGTCAGGTAGCACACTGCCGACCTATACTTACCATTACACCCAGACAATCACGCTAACCTCCCGCACCGGTTCTGCAATTACCCTAACCAAGGACAACGGCTGGGCTAACAAGCTGGTCTAACAAGCCCACCACTTATCTGGTAAAGCAGATACAGCAAAAGGCAGGGCACCAACCTTTGTTGGTGCCCTGCCTTTTGAGTACTAGCTAGAACTAGGCGCGTGCGCGCTTACGTGCCTCGCGGACGCGCTCGTTGGCGTCCAGCACAACCTTGCGGATGCGGATTGCCTCGGGGGTAACCTCAACGCACTCGTCTTCACGAGCGAATTCGAGGGACTCTTCGAGGGTCAGCTTGCGCGGAGGGGTCAGGTTTTCAAAGTTATCAGCCGATGCCGAACGCATGTTGGTGAGCTTCTTTTCCTTGGTGATGTTGACTTCCATGTCATCCGCACGGGAGTTCTCGCCAACAATCATGCCCTCGTAAACCTCGGTGGTGGGTTCTACGAAGAAGGCGCCGCGTTCCTGCAGGTTAATCATGGCGTAGGGGGTCACAACACCTGCGCGGTCGGCAATCATAGAGCCGTTGGTGCGGTACTCGATGGTGCCGGCCCAGGGCTCGTAGCCGGTTGCGTAGGAGCTGGAGATACCAGCACCGCGGGTTTCGGTAAGGAACTGGGTGCGGAAGCCAATCAGGCCACGGGCAGGAACAGCGAATTCCATGCGGACCCAGCCGGTGCCATTGTTAGCCATGTTCTCCATGCGGCCCTTACGAGCTGCCATGAGCTGGGTCACTGCGCCCAGGAATTCTTCGGGAACATCGATAATCATGTGTTCCATGGGCTCGTGGACCTTGCCGTCCACAACCTTGGTCACAACCTGGGGCTTGCCCACGGTCAGCTCAAAGCCTTCGCGGCGCATCTGCTCAACCAGAATTGCCAGGGCGAGCTCGCCACGGCCCTGTACTTCCCAGGCGTCAGGACGCTGGGTGGGGAGTACCTTGAGGGATACGTTACCGATCAGTTCCTTATCAAGGCGATCCTTGACCTGACGCGCGGTAACCTTAGCGCCCTTGACCTTACCGGCCAAAGGTGAGGTGTTGATACCGATGGTCATGGAGATCGCGGGATCATCAACCTTGATGAGGGGCAGGGGCTTGGGGTTCTCTGAGTCGGTCAGGGTTTCACCGATGGTGATGTCCTCGATACCTGCAACAGCCACGATTTCACCGGGACCAGCTGATTCAGCGGGAACGCGCTCCAGCGCCTTGGTAGCAAGAAGCTCTGAGATACGAACGTTCTTGGTCTGACCGTCCTGGCGGATCCAGGCAACGGTCTGGCCCTTCTTCAGGGTGCCGTTGAAGATACGCAGCAGCGCCAGGCGGCCCAGGAAGGGTGAGGAGTCAAGGTTGGTCACGTGTGCCTGCAGAACCTCTTCGGGGTTGTAGGTGGGGGCAGGGACGTGCTCAAGAATGGTCTGGAAGAGGGGTTCCAGGTCTTCGTTATCGGGCAGGGCGCCGTCAGCGGGCTGGTTCAGTGAAGCAGCGCCAGCCTTACCGGAAGCGTAGACAACGGGCACGTTGAGCAGGGCGTCGACGTCCAGGTCGGGGACCTCGTCCGCCAGGTCGCCTGCAAGGCCAAGCAGAAGGTCCATGGACTCGCCAACAACCTCGTCGATACGCGCATCGGGGCGGTCAACCTTGTTAACAACCAGGATGACAGGCAGCTTAGCTGCAAGTGCCTTGCGCAGAACGAAGCGGGTCTGGGGCAGGGGGCCTTCTGAGGCGTCCACCAACAGAACAACACCGTCTACCATGGACAGACCGCGCTCAACCTCGCCACCGAAGTCGGCGTGGCCGGGGGTATCAATCACGTTAATGGTGATGGTCTCACCGTTAGCTGCGGGGCCTGAGTAGAACACGGTGGTGTTCTTCGCCAGAATGGTGATGCCCTTTTCTTTTTCAAGGTCACCGGAGTCCATGACTCGATCTTCAACGTCGCCGTGGGTTGAGAAGGCGTTGGTCTGCTTGAGCATCGCATCAACGATGGTGGTCTTGCCGTGGTCAACGTGAGCCACGATTGCCACGTTGCGAAGGTCGCTACGTGAAGCGGTGTTCTGAGTTTCAGACATGCGTAAGGTATCTCGCTTTATCTAGGGTAAAAGGACGCCGGAGCGCACCGAACGCTCAATAAAGAGAGCCGGGTGCTTTTGGGCTTTCGTTCTGAGTATACCGCCCCACGGTTCAAGTGGAACTATCATGTGGGACACATGTTTATAGAGGTGCGGCGCCCCTTTCTGACGACTTGAGGTACAAGTGACTAGAAAGGGGCGCCGCCGCTATAACTCATTTAATGAGAGGGGCTACTTATCCCAGTGCTTTTCCTGTGTCTTAGGAGTAACGATGGGGATAGCACCGGTGGCAGTGCGAATCTGCTCGATTGCTGCTGTGTTAGCCGAGATCTGAACGGTGACCTCATCCACTGCCTTCTCAACCGCTTCTTCGACCTTGGCTTCAACAGCCTTGTCGACGGCGGCGTCAAAGTGGGTGTCGAGATGTTCGTCCACAGCTGCGGTGACCTTGGCGTCCACGCCCTCTGCAACGAGTTCGTCCACGCGGTCGTTCACGGAGTCCATCAGCTCTTCGCGGGCATTGCGTCGCTGAGCGCGCACAAAGAGGCGGTGCTCAACGCTCAGTGCCTTATAGAGCGAGATACACATCAGCACGATAACGACTGAGAAAGGCAAGGCTGTCAGAATCGCGATGGTCTGAATGGCCGAGAGTGAGTCACTGCCACCCACAACAATCAGGGCGATAGAGGTTACTGCAGCCACGCAGACCCAGAAGACACGGATCCAGGTCTTAGGTTCGGGTGAGCCGTTGGTGGACAGCATACCCAACACCAGCGCGCCAGAGTCAGCGGAGGTGACAAAGAAGATCGTAATCAGCAGGACTGCACCAACGGTCAGAACAACACCGCCGGGTAGGTTGCTGAACATCTCAAAGAGGGCGTGCTCGGCGGAGACGCTGCCGTCAGCATTCCTGAGGGTCTCGCCCCCGAAGAGCTCCTGATGCAGGGCGGTGCCGCCGAGTACAGAGAACCAGAAGAATGAGGTCAGGGCAGGGACCAGCAGGACGCCGGTGACGAACTCGCGCACGGAGCGGCCCTTGGAGACGCGGGCAATGAACATGCCGACGAAGGGCGACCAGGAGATCCACCAGCCCCAGTAGAAGGTGGTCCAGGCAGCCTGGAACTGTTCGCCGTCCACACCGTAAAGGGCCAGGGTTTCAAAGGTCATAGCCACGATGTTCTGGAGATAGTGCCCTAGGGATCCAATAAATTCACGGAAGAGGAAGAGCGTAGGACCAACGAGCAGCACAAAGATACAGACGATAGCCGCCAAAACCAGGTTGCCGTTCGATAGCCACTTCATGCCCTTTTCCAGGCCGGTGACAACCGAGAAGAGGGTGATACCCATGAGCACCACGATGATGCCAATGAGCCAGAGGTTGCCCTCAGCCGGAATGTTGAGGTAGCCAAGACCCGCTGCAATCTGCATAACGCCCAGCCCCAAAGAGGTGGCGACACCGAAGAGGGTGCCTACCAGGGCAACAATATCAATGAGGTTACCCCAGTTGCCGGTAACGCGGTCACCCAGCAGTGGCTTGAGGGAGTAACGGATAGAGAGGGGCTGCTTGAGGCGGTGGGCAGAGTAAGCAATCGCCAGACCAACAATCACATAGATAGCCCAGGGATGAAGGCCCCAGTGCAAGAAGGACTGGCTCATCGCTGCCTGAGCAATTTGTTCGCTACTGCCGTTTTCTACGCCGGGGCGAGGGTCAACGAAGTGCATCAGTGGCTCAGTAGCACCGTAGAAGACCAGACCGATACCCATACCAGCGGCGAAGAGGAAGGCAAACCACGTGGTAAAGGAGTATGAAGGCTCATCGTCGTCATCGCCCAGTTTGATATCGCCCATACGTGAGAAGCCCAGGTACAGAGCGAACACCACGAAGAATGCAACAATGGCAACGTAGTACCAACCAAAGAAGTTAATGACGTCTGCCTGGAGTGCATCAAAAATTGATTTTGCGCGTTGCGGGAAAGCGATAGTCAGACCAACGAAAAGCACCATGATGGCTGCGGCGGGCCAGAAGACCTTGGGAGCAAGGTTGCCTTCACGCATGTTTTTACGCTGCTCTTTACTCAGGCCTCCCTTCCGCAGGTCTACGCCCGCACCGGGCGGGGTCTGGTTCTGAGTAGTAGTCATGTATCTATTCCTTTAGTATGCGATCTTTAGTTGTATTCGTTTCAACACATCAAAAAAGCGCCTCCCCAGCCGATTGGCTTAGGTTGTGTGGTGGAGGCACTCACTGGCAATAACCATAACATTGCTGATATTCCTTGGCTAGAATTAACCGCCAAAACCACAAAAAACCACACGAAAAACAGCGAAATCCCACCAATCCAACATAAGATGGAAGCAAGTAACAAACAACAGCAAGGGAGATGCAGGCACATGTCTGTTAACACCATCGTTGACCCCGTCACCACCACCGCGTGGAAGGCACTGGATGCTCACAGTCAGGGCTTAGACGCCAATCTTCGCACTTGGTTTGAGCAAGACCCTCAGCGCGCTAGTAAGCTCAGCTTCACTGCAGCAGATTTGCACGTCGATCTTTCCAAGAACCTTATCACTGATGAAACTCTTGAACTGCTCATCAAGCTGGCAGGCGAAGTTAATCTTGAAGACCGCAGAGCCGCTATGTTCGCCGGCGAGCGCATCAACGTTACCGAAGATCGCGCTGTACTGCACACCGCTTTGCGCCGCCCTGCTGATGCTCAACCCCAGCTGGTTGTAGACGGTCAGAACGTGGATGAGGATGTCCACGAGGTTCTTGCCAAGGTATACGACTTTGCTGACCGTGTGCGATCGGGTGAGTGGACCGGTATTACCGGTAAGCAAATTGAAACTGTAGTCAACATTGGCATCGGCGGCTCAGACCTGGGCCCCGTCATGGTCTATGAGGCTTTGAAGCCTTACGCTCAGCCTGGTTTGGCTGCTCGTTTCATTTCTAACATTGATCCCACTGACGCCGCTGAGACCGTGGCTGACTTGGACCCAGAAACTACCCTCTTCATTGTTGCTTCCAAGACCTTTGGTACTTTGGAGACCCTGACCAATGCACGTGTCTGCCGTGAGTGGTTGCTGACCAGCCTGCGTGAAGCCGGCGCCCTTGAAGGTAAGGACGAGAAGGACGCTGTTGCTGCTCACTTCGTTGCCGTCTCCACCGCCCTGGATAAGGTCGCTGACTTTGGTATTGACCCCGAGAACGCTTTTGGTTTCTGGAACTGGGTAGGCGGTCGCTACTCCGTCGACTCAGCCATCGGCACTCCTCTAGCTATCGTGCTGGGCCCCGATGTTTTTGAGCAGTTCCTGGCTGGCTTCCATGCCATGGACGAGCACTTCCGCACCGCTCCCCTGGCAGAGAACGTCCCCGCCCTTATGGGTCTGCTGAACATCTGGAACGTCAACTTCTTGGGCGCTGAAACTCACGCCGTCCTACCCTACGATCAGTACCTGCACCGCTTCCCCGCCTACCTGCAGCAGCTGACCATGGAATCCAACGGCAAGTCGGTCCGTGCGGACGGCACTCCCGTCACCACCGAGACCGGTGAGGTTTTCTGGGGTGAACCTGGCACCAACGGCCAGCACGCCTTCTACCAGCTGATTCACCAGGGTACCCGCCTCATCCCCGCTGACTTCATTGCCTTCGCCAACCCGGTGCACTCCACCAAGGACGGTGAGCAGGATGTTCACGAGCTCTTCCTGGCTAATTTCTTCGCTCAGACCAAGGCACTAGCTTTTGGTAAGACCGCTGAGGAGGTACGAGCAGAAGGAACCGCCGAAGAGATCGTACCCGCACGTGTCTTCTCTGGCGACCGCCCCACCACCTCCATCATGGCCTCTCAGCTGACCCCCTCAGTTCTGGGTCAGCTCATTGCCCTCTACGAGCACATCACTTTCGTGCAGGGCACCGTCTGGGGCATCGACTCCTTCGACCAGTGGGGCGTAGAGCTGGGCAAGCAGCTCGCCCTGCAGCTGGCACCCGCTGTGGGCGGTGACCGCGAGGTCCTAGCTCAACAGGACTCCTCAACCCAGGGTCTGATTGAGTTCTACCTGAATAACCGCAAGTAGGTAGCACAGTATCTATACAAAGAGATACTGAACGCACCTGACGGGCATAGCGGCAGCAAGCAGACCCACTCGCCCGGTTCGCTAGCGCTCACGAGGCGATTCACGCCAGACCCGACCAGCTTGCTGCCGCTATGCCCGTCAGCTCGCACAAGTTGTCGTTAGGTCATGGTAAGGCCCGGTTCATAAGAACCGAGCCTTATTGTTATAGGAAAAAACGCGGCCGCCATCTTTACCCGGGGCAGGTGAGGGTCTTGGGCGGTCAACTGGCTCGGGTCTGGCGTTTAAGGGATGTTGACCACCCAAGACCCTCACCTGCCCGACTCAACCATCGGCGCAGATTGCTTAGGAGAAGGTTAGAGATTCTCGGCAACCCAATCCTGGGCGGCGGTGGCCGGGTTAGCCTTTTCTTCGCCCGAAACGCGGGTGTTGAGCGCAATCAAATCCTCGGTGGTGAGTACCGCTGAGACCTCATCCAGCACCTGCGCTGCGGCATATGAGACAAGCTCGCCGTTGATGACTGGCAGTACCTGCTGGGGCAGGAAGTTGTTCTTGGGGTCTTCTAGCACGACCAGGTCGTTGGCGATGATGGCTGGGTCGGTGGAGAAGAGATCAACGATTTGCACCTGGTCATCCAGCAGTGCCTTGACGGTCAGGGGGCCGCCACCATCGTTGATGGGCTCAAAAGATTGCGGGGTGAAACCGTAGTTTTTCTCTAGCCCGGGCAGCCCGTAGCCTCGCTCTGCGAATTCTGGGGGTGCACCTAGCACCAGTTGACGGTTGTGTTCTGATAAGTCATCCAAGCTACGCAAGCCGAACTCCTCCGCGGTCTGGGAGGTAATCACCATGGAGTCTTTGTTCTCCGCGGTTGAGGGTTTCAGGGCAGCTAAGGTCTCACCCAGTGCTTGGGGCAGGGCAGCAATAATCTCTTCAGCGGTGACCGCGGTGCTTTGGGCATCGAAGTAGAGCAGAAGATTACCGGAGTAATCAGGGACCACGCCCACCGACCCTTCTTGCAGGGCACCGATGTAGGCTTCTCGGGCGCCTATAGCGGGGCGGGTTTCAGCTGATATGCCCCGCTGGTTGAGAGCCGCCGCGTAGATTTCGGCGATGATTTGGGATTCGGGAAAGTCGGCTGACCCAACGATGATGGGCCCGCCCTGGGCACCGGTCCCGAAGGCTGTTTCCCCGGAGATGCCGCAGGCGGTCAGGGCGCTGACGCTTGCCCCGACGCCCAGGACGCCAAGGAACCGGCGTCGGTTCAGGGAAGTGGTGTTCAAAGAAATGTTCATGAGGGTGTCCTAGGATGTTCCGGCGGGAGTCGTGAGGCGTTGTAGACCTGCGAGCAGGAGATCTACCAGCAGGGCGAGGGCAGCGACCAGAAGAACCGCGCCCACCATACGGGAGTAGTCGCGCACGGCTAACCCGTCAATGAGGAAACGACCCAGACCACCCAGGTTGATATAGGCAACGATGGTGACGGTAGCAATCACCTGTAAAGCGGCGTTACGGATTCCGCCGAAGATGAGGGGCAGGGCTAGGGGAATTTCTACCCGACTCAAGATCTGCCATTCGGTCATTCCCTGGGCACGAGCGGCGTCCACGGTGATTGGATCTACTGCTGCAATTCCGGCGTAAACCCCTGCCAGTAAAGGTGAGATGGCAAGAATGACGAGCGCTGCGATGGGAGCCGTGAGCCCCAACCCCAGCCAGAGAGCAAACAGGGTCAGAAGGCCCAGGGTGGGCAGGGCACGCAAGGCACCGGTGAGCGCAACCACCAGGTTTTCGCCTTTACCGGTGTGACCCACTAAGAGACCCAGGGGAAAAGCGATGAGGGCTGCAAGGATGATCACCAGCGCAGAGTACCCCAAGTGTTCTGTGGTGCGCTGGATGATACCGCCGGCACCTGCCCAGGTGCCCTCAGCAGTAAACCAGGCTGCGGTGCTTTCAAAGATATTCATACTTTCCTCCAGCGAGTATTCCAGGCGCCCAGGGCTGCGAGCACTCGGTCTAGGACGAGGGCGAGCAGGACGGTGCCAATGATGCCCACGATAATTTCAGCGGGGATGTTGCGGCGCAAACCGTCGGTGAAGAGGGTGCCCAGGGACTGAATGCCAATAACGGCACCCACCGATACCATGGAGATATTAGAGACCAGAGCCACCCGCAGACCGGCGACCATGACGGGGATAGCCAGAGGCAGTTCAACCATCCAGAAACGCCTGACCGGGGTGTAGCCCATAGCGGTGGCTGCTTCCAGGGTGGTGGGTGAGACGGATTCGAAGGCGTCAACGGCGCTGCGCACCATCATGGCCAGCACGTAGAGCGAGAGCGCCACGTAAACGTTGAGCAGGGAGGTTATCGAGGTGCCCAGGATCAGGGGCATGAGTACAAAAAGTGCCAGCGAAGGGATGGTGTAGAGCAGGGCAGCAGAGTTAATAACTGTAGCCCTGCGCACCTTGCCCCCGGTCGTACTCAGTTCTGTGGAACGGCCGTCGCGGCGGCGTCCTACCGCCAGGCGGGCCAAGGGCAGGGCAAGCAGTGTGCCAGCCACCAGCGGGATGAGCGCCTGCAGTAAATGGAGAGCCGTTAGCTGCGCTACGTAGTCGAGGTTAGAAGACAGCCAGTTCACGCGCCAACTCCGTAACGACGCTGGCGTTCGGTTTCCGTGGCGTCCAGAACGTCATCGGAGTTGAGCAGGCCCAGTAGCTTGCCGTTTTTATCCACGGCAACACCCCAACCTGAAGGTGAAGACAGTACCGAATCCAGGGCATCGCGCAGGCTAGCTCCTTCGCGGTAGAGGGAACCTCCCGGGATCAATCGCCCGTCCAAGAGCCAGCCAGCGGGTTTACCGCCCTCAACCTTCAGCTGCCAGTTCTGCCACGGGGTCTCTAGAGCGTGAAGGGAGTGAATGGTGACATCGGATGCTGAGGCAAAAGTCAGGCGACGCATACCACGGTCGCGGCCCACGAAGGAGGCCACGAAATCATCGGCAGGCTGACGCAGGATTTCTTCGGGTGTGCCAAACTGGGCGATACGCCCGCCGCGAGCAAAAACTGCTAGCTGGTCACCCAGGGTGATGGCTTCGTCGATATCGTGGGTAACAAAGATGATGGTCACCCCCAGCTCACGTTGCAGACGTAGCAGCTCATTTTGCAAATCGCTGCGCACCACCGGGTCAACGGCGCTGAAGGGCTCGTCCATCAACAAAATTGAAGAGCCGGAGGCCAGGGCTCGGGCCACGCCCACCCGCTGGGCCTGACCGCCGGATAGCTGGGCGGGGTAGCGTTTTGCGAAGGACCGGTCCAACCCCACCCTCTCCAATAGCTCTAGTGCCTGGGCACGAGCTTCTTTGGTAGAGACCCCTTTGAGCACAGGAACGGTAGCGATATTATCGACGATGGTGCGGTGGGGCATCAGCCCTGCCTGCTGCAGCACGTAGCCGATAGACCGCCGCAGCTCGTGCGCGGGGCGTCCAGTGTTGGGCTGGCCGTCCACCAGAATCTCGCCTTTGGTGTGCTCCACCATGCGATTAATCATGCGTAGGGAGGTAGTTTTACCGCAGCCTGACGGCCCCACGAAGACGGTAATTTTTCCTGCAGGGACGCTCAGGCTGAGATCATCGACCACGGTGTTCTCACCATAGGTCTTGGTGACGTTCTTGAATTCGATAGCGGGAGGTATAGGCATGAAAGCCGCCTTATCGGTTGGTGAAGGTTGGGGATCAGTTGGATGGATCTGTGGGCTGGTAACGTTCTGGAGTTTTCTAGATGACATAGTTCCCTTCTTTGCCTTCGGCCCCTGCCCCCATCAACAATCCGGCCAGGGCCCGGCAAGGAGATAGATGCCTTGGGCTGAGAGTAACAGGAAAATAGCAAGTAGGGTGTCGAACCTGCCGATATTGAATCAAAGATTATCAACAGAAGCCATCGCCACGGTGTGGCACTCTACTTCACTTCCTTCGCGGTGATGATGAGGGAGGTTGTGGTGTTAGAAGCAAATGGAACCGCCTCAGCTGAACCACCGGCTTTCTTCTTTGAGATGATCGCGATGTGTGGTCTTTTTGTTCTACTGGCCATCTTAGCTACGTTCTCTCGCCTGTCTCTCGGTTGGCGCCGCTTGCAGGACGCCAGTTTTCCCGGGGCGGGTAAGAGCTAGTCTCACAACGCCCTTGCGGTGATGAGCGCTGACTGCTCAATCATGCCAGCGAGCTGCCCCTCGACGAGAGTGGGTAGCTCGCCGCTTTCTACTCCACCAGTATCAGCGTGAGCGCGGATGAGCTCGCCGGCGTCCTGCTTGAGGGTTTCTGATGCATGATCAGGGTGAGTGAGCGGAATATGGATGAAACCAGCTGGAATACTGCCCTGGGTAGCGTGCATCAACTCGTAAAAGATGTGGTTGCAGACGAAAGTCCCAGCCGTATAGGACAGTTCTATCGGCAGCCCGGTTCTGCTCAGTTCCTCATAAATGGCGCGGGTGGGCAGAGCAGAAAAGTAGGCGTCCGGCCCATCGGGACGGATAGGAGTATCGTTGAGCTGGGCACCGGCGTTATCGGCGATGCGCGCTGTATCTAGATTGATAGCCACTCGTTCTAGGCTGACCTTCTCCCGCCCAGCCGCCACACCGAGGCTGATAGCGATATCGGGCTCATATTCATCTAAGGCTTCGCTGAGCACCCGGCTAGAACCGGCAAATTCAACCGGTAGCTCCTTGAGGTGCACCGTCAAATCTGGGGCGCTGACGGCAAGCAGGTCAGCGGCCCGGCGGGCAACTGCCCGGGTTGGATTGTAAGGTACCCCTTCAAAGGCACCGAAATAGGTGAGCAGTAGCGTGGCCATCTCTATCTTTCCGTATGATTTATGGGGCTTCTTTGGGTAGGCTGGTGGGTATGTCTGAGAAAAATCCTACCCCCAGCTTCGTCTATGAGACCCTGAGTGACGATACCCCCGATGCTCTTGCCGCTGGCGGTTTCACTGAGGACGAGCTGGCCGACGAGCGCCGCGCGCCTGCCGTTGCTGAAGAGGTAGGTTTTGGGCGCGCTGTTCGGCTCTTTTACCGTCACTACTGGAATGACCGTGGCACGGCGTCCGCTTCTGAGTTTCGCTGGGCCATGATTTACGTGGTGGTAGGCACCGTGCTCTATATCGGCACCACTTTGCTTCTGAACCATTTCGTGATCCCTGCTGATGCGTCCTCACTGGTGCGCACCCTCTTTATGCTTTTTGTCATCACTAACCCCTTGTGGTTAGCAATCAACATTGCGCCGACGGTCTCGCTGATTAAACGCCGGCGCAATGCAAAAGAAGGGCTTTAGCCCAACAGTTCAGGTGCCTGGAACTCCTGCCCACCCAGGTGCTGCGCCAACCAGGCACCAAAGACCTGATACCAGAGACGGGAGTTACCCGGCTTGAGAATCCAGTGGCCCTCGTCCGGGAAGTAGAGGTATTTGTGCCCCAGCTCCGGTGAGTGGTGCTGCAGATCAGCCCAGAGGTGGTGTGCCTGGCCGATGGGCACGCGGTAGTCCTTATCACCGTGAATGACTAGCATGGGCGCAGCAATGGTAGCAGCGAACTGGCGCGGTGAGATACTATCGCCTTCCCCACCATCGCTGAGTTTCCACTCGTGCCAGGCACCGTTATCAGAGACAAAGTACATAGCCTGGTAATCCCAGATGGACGCGTGGGTGACGTAGCACTTGAAGCGGGTGCCCGCCTGCCCAGCCACCCAGTTAGTCATAAACCCACCGTAGGATCCGCCAGAGAAGGCAACATTATCGCCCTGAATATCGGGGCGGTCAGCTACTTCTTCGACCACCTGCAGGATGTCCCGGTAGGGGGCACCCCCCAGATCGTCCCCACCGCGGTCAATCATCTGTTGGCCGTAGCCAGTGGAGATTGCCGGGTCTGGCATCAACACGGCGTAACCAGCCTGGGTGAAGTACCAGGGGTTCCAGCGGTAGCTCCAGGAGTTCCAGGAGCCCCAAGGCCCACCGTGGGCAAAGACTAGCAGGGGCAGCGGGTCACTCTTTTCATCGTTGGTTTCTGGCAGGGCCAAGAAGCTGGTCAGCTGGGTTCCATCCTCAGCGGTACTGGTGAGACGCTCCAGACGCCCGGGAGCGCGAAGTTCCTCCGCGGGAGCGGCCAAGCGGGTGACCTCACCGGTGGCAGGGTCAATACTGACCGGGTAGGCAGAGTGCTGGTGACTATTTTTCAGAGCCACCAGTTGCCCCCTGTTGTAGGCAAGGTGGGAGAAGTAGCTGGCGCCATCATCAACCAGGGCGCGGGTTTCGCTGCCGCCGATACTACCGGTAAAGATAGCGGTTGCCCCCAGGTGATCGGTGACGAAGGCGTAGTCGGTATCCGTTAGCCAGACCAGGTTAGAGGACCAGCGGTCCAAATCGCTGGACAACTCGGTGAGATTCGCGCTGGCTAGGTCGTAGTAGTGAGCATTGAGCTTGATGGACTGGCCGGGTAGCCAGCGGCGTAATTTCAAAATTTCTAGCCCGGTACCGCCGGGGTTGAAGCTTCCGGGGTTGTAGTCATGGGTGGCATCTGCTGCTGCGATCTGCTGGGGCTCTTTGCCGCCGTCCAGGTCTAGTAGCCAGACGCTAGAGCGCTGGTAAATACCGCGTTCTTTGGTTTCCACGCTGACTGCCACCAGTTTGCCCGTGGGGCAAACAGTGAAGCCGCTGAGTTGAGCGCGCGGGCCGCCGGGCAGTTCTATGCGCCGAGGTTCGCCGTCACCGTCTTTGACGAAGAGGGCGGGGACGCCGGTGCCCAAGTCATGACCCCAGTAGCGGGTGGGGAACTCGGTGTAGAGCACCCCGCTGGTGCCGGTTTTCTTGCGCTTATCCAGGGTTGATGCCTGATCTTCCAAGCTACCGCGGTGGGCTTTGGCGCTAAAGATATAGCGGGTTCCCTGCTCGCGCTCGCGCACCACTAGAGAGTCGATACCGCCGGGGTACGTAAAGACCAGTTCGGGTTCGCCCTGCTCAGGCAATCGGTAGACTCCCTTGACGCTCTCGGAGTCGGCCTCGTCCACCTCTTTGCCCAGGCTCAGGTAGAGCGTCCCTTCATCGGTAACGGTGAGGACGCTGGCGCCGGAGTCGGGTGCGGTCAGCGGGTAGGTGCGCCCACTGTGACCTGTATTCTTTTCTAGTGCCCAGAGGCGGGGGCGGTACTTGGCGCCGTCCTTGTTAAGGGTATTGATGGTCAGCACAGGGTTACCCTCGCGGCCTGCGGTCAGGGAGACCATGCGGGGGTGTTCAATCAGTTGGGTCAGGTAATCGGTGTTCTGCGGTGTTTCTGTCATGCCTACCAAGTTACCCGCTAGTGACGCTGGCCTCAATGTCACGGGCTACGCATCAGGCAGAGTGAGCGCGCAGCTGATTATTCCAGGGGTCCATGAAGTTCAGCGATTGCCCATCAAAAGTGGTAGCAATGCCCTTGTATTTCAGGCGGTCAGCCAGCGCCTCGAGCGTTCCCTCCCCCGGCAGGTGCAGATTAACCACTCCAAGGCCCAGCGTGTTTTGGCGAGGGCTGGCACCCAGAGAATTCCAGACATTCATGGCCATGTGGTGGTGGTAGCCGCCAGCAGAGACAAAGACCGCAGCATTACCCAAACCGGCAGTGCGCTCAAAGCCCAGGGCATCAACATAGAACTGTTGAGCAGTAGCCACATCCCCCACCTGCAGGTGCACATGGCCCACGGTGCCTGCGTAGTCTGCGGGGGTCTCTGCTGCTAAGGCGATTTGCTCATCGGTCAAGTGTTGGCGAATAAATTCAACGGGGTCAATATGGAGAGTGTCCATAGCAACCTCACCGTTAGACCACTGCCATTGATCGCGCGGGCGGTCAATGTAGAGTTCAACTCCGTTGCCCTCTGGATCTGCAAAATAGAAAGCCTGGGAAACCAAATGGTCGCCTGAACCTACATATCGGTTGCGGTAGGAGGTCAAGCCTCGAATGAGTGACCTAGCGAGATCCTGCGGGGTGTCAAAGAGAATTGCGACGTGGAAAAGACCGGCTTCGGTGCGGGCGGGGGCGCGCAGGGAAGGGTCATGCTCGAGGGTCACCAACACCTGATTGCCTAACCCTAGGTGGACGCCGGGCAGGTCAGACGTCAGTTCAACTAAACCCACGCCACGGGTGTAGTAGTCATAGACAGCTTTTAGGTCTTTGACGCGCAGGCGCACTGCACCCATGGTTGTATTAGCCGGCAGCAGATTGCTTGCTTGCGAGGTGGCAGTCATATAGACCTTTCAGAAATATTTACTTTACTTGTAAAGTATTTATCAGAAAGATGAAACCGTCAACCCCAGGCCCCAGCAATAAGGGAAGGTGTTCAATAGTCGCCCTAATGTTTTTATTTACGCCTCAATAACAGGCCTACCAGCCCAGCTCCGCAAACAGCTGATCCACGTCCTGCACCACTGTTAAGGCCTCAAAATAGCGGCTATCGACAAAGCCAGCGTCCGCCATCGATTCGAGCGCCTCAATCAGCGGGTTCCAGTAACCTCCCACATTCAGCAGATAGAGAGGTTTATTATGCTGGTTGAGGTAGTACCAGGTCCAGGCTTCAAAAAATTCTTCAAGGGTTCCGGGACCCCCGGGCAGAGCAACGAAAGCATCCCCTTCCTCTGCCATACGAGCCTTGCGCTCGTGCATGGTTTCCACGACCACTAGCTCGGTAAGGTTCTTATGCGCTTTTTCTAGAGGGATCATGAATTCGGGAATAACGCCTAGAACGTCGCCTCCCGCGGAGAGAGCAGCATCTGCCATCTGCCCCATCAGACCAACCTGCGCACCCCCGTAGACCAACCTGACGCCGCGCTGGGCAGACTCAAGACCCAGCCGGTTTGCCTCAGCTGAGAAGACGGGGCTATTCCCCATGGACGAGCCCATAAAGACGGTCAGGGATTTTTGCACATCAAAGCCCTCAAACTGCTCGACCAGGGCAGGAAAGACCGCCTCGGTGTTGAGCGGCGCCTGGTGTTCTAGGTTGCCTGCAACGGGATGAACCCAGCGGATCTGCTCAATTTCAGCCTGCGGGTGCACCTTACCCCAGCTGGTATCAACGATGGGCGCCAGATAGACATGAGCTTCGACCATCATTCCGGGTTCGTTAAGGGCAGGCTGGGTAAAGATGCCGATCTCCTGCAGGCCGGGAACCGAAATTCTCAATCCCAGCTCCTCATAGACTTCACGCACGGCTGTCTCTTCGAAGCTTTCCCCCGGTTCCGGTTTACCCCCGGGCAACATAAAACCGGTGGTGCCCCGTTTGCGCACGGTCAGCACCTCAAGATCATCATTAACAAAAACTACTGCTGAAACACGGATAACAGACATGCTCTCTAGAGTACCGGCCAGAAGAGCCAAGCCAGCTCACCGCACAAGTACCCTGCGGCGCAGCTAATTCAGCTCTTCTCAACACATAGACTTATCGCTTCGTAAAATTATGTGAGGGTTGGCACAAGATAGTATTCTGAGTAACAGTAACTGCCTAAAACTGATCAAGGGAGACCACCCTATGGCAAAGATTATCTACACCCACACCGACGAGGCCCCGCTGCTGGCGACCTACTCCTTTAAGCCCATCGTTGAGGCTTTCGCAGCAACTGCAGGTGTTGAGGTTGAGACCCGCGACATTTCACTGTCCGGCCGCATTCTGGCACAGTTCAGCGACATTCTGCCCGCAGACCAGCAGGTTGCAGACGCGCTGACCGAGCTGGGTGAGTTGGCTAAGACCCCCGAAGCTAACATCATCAAGCTGCCCAACATTTCGGCGTCCGTGCCCCAGCTCAAGGCAGCTATTGCTGAGCTTCAGGCTCAGGGCTACGGCATCCCCGACTACCCCGATGAGGCTGAGACCGAGGAACAGAAGGACGTTCGCGCACGCTACGACCGCGTCAAGGGTTCAGCTGTAAACCCCGTTCTGCGTGAGGGTAACTCAGACCGCCGCGCTCCCCTATCCGTCAAGAACTACGCGCGCAAGAACCCCCACTCCATGGGTGCGTGGAGCGCAGACTCCAAGACCAACGTTGCCACCATGGGGCAGAACGACTTCTTCAGCAACGAAAAGTCAGTGGTTATCTCTGGCGATGACACCCTGAAGATCCAGCACGTGGCAGAAGACGGCACCGTAACCGTTCTCAAGGAATCCCTACCCGTTCTGGACGGCGAAATCATCGACGGCACCTTCATGGACGTCGCCAAGCTGGACGCCTTCCTGGCTGAGCAGGTCGCCCGCGCCAAGGCTGAGGGTGTGCTCTTCTCAGTACACCTCAAGGCAACCATGATGAAGGTTTCTGACCCCATCCTCTTCGGCCGTGTAGTCCGCGCCTACTTCTCAGAGCTCTTCGACAAGTACGGCAAGCAGCTGGACGAGGCCGGCCTCAACGGCAACAACGGTCTGGCAGCTATCATCAGCGGTGTTGAAACCCTGCCCGCTGACATCCAGCAGGACGTCCGCGACCTCATTGAAAAGGGTCTGGCTGAGGGCCCCGAGCTGGCTTACGTCAACTCAGATAAGGGCATCACCAACCTGCACGTCCCCTCAGACGTCATTGTGGACGCTTCCATGCCCGCGATGATCCGCACCTCCGGTCAGATGTGGGGCAAGGAAGGCCAGCAGGCTGACACCCTGGCTGTTCTGCCTGACTCCTGCTACTCCGGCGTTTACCAGACCGTCATTGACGACTGCCGTAAGAATGGCGCCTTTGACCCCGTCACCATGGGCACCGTACCCAACGTTGGTTTGATGGCTCAGAAGGCTGAAGAGTACGGCTCACACGATAAGACCTTCCAGCTGGATGCAGCCGGCAAGGTGCAGATTGTTGGCTCCAACGGCGATGTGCTCATTGAGCATGACGTGAAGGCTGGCGACATTTGGCGCGCCTGCCAGACCAAGGACATCCCCGTTCAGGACTGGGTCAAGCTGGCTGTCACCCGTGCCCGCGATTCTCAGACTCCCGCCGTTTTCTGGCTGGACGAGAAGCGCGCCCACGACGCCAACCTGATTGCCAAGGTCAACAAGTACCTGGGCAACCACGACACCGAGGGCCTGGACATCCGCATCCTGGCGCCCGAGGCTGCTACTCAGTTCTCCATTGACCGCATCCGCAAGGGTGAGGACACCATCTCGGTGACCGGTAACGTTCTGCGTGACTACCTGACCGACCTCTTCCCCATCCTGGAACTGGGTACCTCAGCTAAGATGCTCTCCATCGTTCCGCTGATTAACGGTGGCGGTCTGTTTGAGACCGGCGCTGGCGGTTCTGCGCCCAAACACGTTCAGCAGCTGGTGGAGGAAAACCACCTGCGCTGGGATTCACTGGGTGAGTTCCTGGCTCTGGCGGCTTCTTTCGAGCACCTGGCAAAGACCACCGGTAATGCACGTGCACAGGTTCTGGCGAACACTCTGGACGCTGCGACCGGCACTTTCTTGAACGAGAACAAGTCACCTTCACGTAAGGTGGGCGAGATTGATAACCGCGGTTCACACTTCTACCTGACCAAGTTCTGGGCTGAGGAGCTGGCTGCTCAGACCGAGGACACCGACCTGGCTGCGGCTTTCGCACCGCTAGCTGAGGGTCTGGGCGAGAAGGAAGAGGCTATTGTGGCTGAGCTGCTGGAGGTTCAGGGTAAGCCCGTGGACCTGGGGGGCTACTACAAGCCCTCAGACGAGCTGGCAGATAAGGTAATGCGCCCGAGTGCTACCTTGAACGGTGAGCTGACTAAGCTCAAGTAAGTAGATTATAAAAAAGGCTGGTGACCTTCCCACTCAGGGAGGTCACCAGCCTTTTAATAGTGGCTCTAAAAGGTTGTATAGCCTTCACGGCTCATGGTTACACCGTGGCCGGTTTTAGTGTTGGTGCAGGTCATAGCCTCTTCCTCAGAGCGACACTGCATCGAACCGTACGTAGCAGTCGTACCATACTCAACAACATGCGGGGCGTTACCCTCGTGTTCCCCCATCATGAAGAACATGGCATCACCACGCGAATTCAGCGATACCTCATCCAGCTCATCATCTAACGCAAAGACCCAGGCAGGGCCGGTAATATCATCGGTCGGGTACTTCGCCTCATCATAATAGGACTTCACCCCGCACCGGGCGAAACCCTCCACCGCCCAGATGTCACACCCAATATTGCCGGTTGGGCTGACCAAAATACCGATTTTCCCATCGGCCGCCACCTCCGTACCCACCTGGAAAGTAGTAGCCACCTCAACTAGGTCAGGCTGGGCGTCGTATGAGCTAGTAGCCGAAGGCGACGGGCTCGGTGTAGGTGCCGAGGGACTTGCTGCAGAAGCTGACGAAGCAGGTGGGGTTACCGTTTCGTTATCTGCTGTTCCTGTGCCAGATGAGCCGCACCCGGCCAAGAGAACGGTGGCAGCCAGAAGTGTCAGTCCAGTATAAGACTTCATTGTCTTTCCTTTCTCGATAGTGATTCCAGGCTAACAGCACATAGCCTCCACACACCTCACTAAAACTATCCATTAGTCCCCAAAAAAATAGAGGGGTGGTGGGCCAGAAAGCCTGGCCCACCACCCCTTGTATTGATCTATCTTTTCTTAAGAAAGAGAGGTCGCTAGTTCGCAACCATCCAGCGGTTCATCCGCAAGATGAGCCAGTGCGAAACTATGATCGAAACGCCTGCCCAAAAGTTTATAGGTGGAATTCCACAGCAGCTCCGTTGTAGCCGCCTCCCCATCAGTCTCGCTATCAGGGTTCACGCCCTCCTCAGGAGCGCACAGGTAAGCCACGCGCTGCGGATCGTGGTGCCAGAAGTAAGATGCACCGTCCGCTGTTTGTAGCCGTAACCGGGTGCCGCGGTGGGCAGTGACAGTGGCTTTCTCCCACACCATGTTTGAAGCGTTCATACCAACAGCAGGCACAATTCCGTGACCGGCAGTGTGAAGAATACAGCGGGCACCAACACGTTCTTTGGTGGTTTCTGCATCGGCATTGGAAGAAGAAAAAGAAAGCTGACCCATGAGGGCCTCCTAAAATAATCGCTGCTTTCACCGGATCTTTTGAGCCGGGTGACCGATTTTCCTTTGAAGGCACCGTCTGCGAAAGGCGGTTGCCAGCCAACAAGTCAAAGGGCTTAGCGTTGGGCTTCTGAATCGTGATTACTACCTTAACAGAGCTTTACAAAACAGCGCAAGCATCCTGCAGAAAAATGATGGATGCCTAGCTCAGCGCGCCGCCAGATTCCTCCAGGTAGCAGGTAGCACACAGGGACTCGTAGCCCACGTGCACGCCGTCGATGGCCACCTGGTCGCCGTCGAAGATGAACTTGCCGTCCAGCGTCCGCCCGTTAAAGAGTGCTTTACGTCCGCACCGGCAAATGGTCTTCAATTCTTCAAGGGTGTGGGCGATTTCAAGCAGGCGGGCAGAACCGGGGAAGGCGTGAGTACGAAAATCGGTGCGGATACCGTAGGCAAGCACTGGGATATCCTCCAGCACGGCAATGCGCATCAGGTCATCGATCTGTTCTGAGGTCAGGAACTGTGCCTCGTCCACCAGCAGGCAGGAGACGGGCAGGTGCCAGTGCATCCGGTCAGGGTCTTCAGCTACTTCAGCAGCGGCATGAAAGAGATCCTTCGCTGAGTCTTCGGGCCCAATGAGGAAATCAGCACGGCGGGTCACGCCCAGGCGAGAAACAATGAGGGCATCACCCTTGGTATCCACACGGGGCTTAGCTAGCAGGACGCGCTGGCCCCGCTCCTCGTAGTTGTAGGCAGCCTGCAGCAGGGCCGTAGACTTGCCAGAGTTCATCGCCCCAAAACGGAAATACAGCTTAGCCACGTGCGCTACCCCTTCACCAGAAAAATCAAACGGCACCAGTCTACCCGCAAACAAAAACACCAGCATGGCTGCTCCCCCTCGCGAGCGAAAGGTGAGCCATGCTGGCGTAGCGGTGGCGGAGTAGACGTGCTTGCAGCCGGCTGGCTCGGGGCTGGCATGAATCGAGGCGAGCGCCCCGCGCGAGTCTCGAGAGGATCAGCCGGCGAGAGCACGTCCGCCCCGCCACCGTTCAGTTTGAAGTTAGCCCTTGACGGGTTCAACCTCGATGCCAGAGACATCCACCTGCTTGAGGGGGATGGTCTTTGAGCCGCTGATCATCTTGTGGACCAGGTAGACGCCGATGATGATGGGCACACCAATGTAGGCTGAGATAACCTCGAACCAGTGGCCTTCAAAGATGGCGTTGTAGTTCTGGCCGCCAATTACCAAGAGGCACATGAGCAGCGCAACGATGGGCCCAATGGGGAAGAGCGGTGCCTTGTACGGCAGGTCATTCACATCGAAGCCCTGGGCGACGAAGGCGCGTCGGAAGCGGTAGTGGCAGATAGCGATGCCCACCCAGGTGATGAACCCGGAGAGGCCGGAGATGTTAATCAGCCAGGTGTAAGCGGCACCCTGGCCTACGAGTGCGGTGACGAAGCCGAAGAGACCGATAGCTGCGGTCATCAGCAGGGCGGGCATGGGGATGCCGCGCTTGTTGACGCGCATGAAGATTTTGGGTGCTTTACCTTCAACTGCCAGGGAGTAGAGCATACGCGATGAGACGTAGAGGCCTGAGTTACCGGCAGAGAGGATAGCGGTCAGAATGACCGCGTTCATGACGGAAGCTGCGAGCGCGATACCCAGGTTATCGAAGACCATGGTGAAGGGCGAGTAGGCGATATCGGTTTCATCAGCGCGCAGGAGGTTGGGGCTGGTGTAAGGAATCAGGGTACCGATCACCGCGATAGCACCAATGTAGAAGAGCATGATGCGCCAGAAGACGCTCTTGAGGGCACGGGGGACGTCGCGGCGGGGGTTTTCTGATTCGCCAGCGGCTACACCGATCATTTCGGTGCCTTGGAAGGAGAAGCCAGCGACCATGAAGATGGCCAGGATGGAGATGAAACCGCCCTTGAAGGGTGCTTCGCCGTCGGTCCAGTTACCAAAGCCCGCCTCGTTATTGCCCAGGATTCCAAAAATCATGAGGATACCTGCAATGAGGAAGACGATGACGGTGAGCACCTTGATGGCGGCCAACCAGTATTCTGATTCGCCGTAAGCACGCGCTGAAAGAATGTTGATGCCCAAGATGATGAAGAGGAAGAGGCCCGCCCAGATCCAGCCGGGGACGCCGGGGAGCCAGTAGGACATAATGACGCCGGCAGCGACCAGTTCTGCGGCAACGGTAATGGCCCAGTTGAACCAGTAATTCCACCCCATAGCGAAGCCAAAGGACTCTGAGACGTAGCGTGAAGCGAAGGTCTGGAAGGAGCCAGCTACGGGCAGGTTGGCTGCCATCTCGCCCAGGGACTGCATGAGGAGCAGCACCATGATGCCGATGAGCGAGTAGGCGAGCAGAGCACCGCCGGGGCCAGCGGTTGCGATGGTGGAACCTGAAGCGACAAAGAGGCCGGTGCCAATAGCGCCGCCAATAGCGATCATGGAGAGGTGACGGCTGCGCAGGCCGCGCTTCAGCTCTTCTTTATTCTCACCTACCGGGGTGGGAACTGCATCAGTAGACATAAGGTGCGTACTGCTTTCGGTGGTTAGGAGGCTGGAGGATTACATCCCAGACCCAAGAACTTACCCCAACAGTTTTGCTAATGGGGCATAAGACAAACTTTAGATTACCATCGCAGCGTCCATTTGAGCCCTAAACACTGCGTGATATCCAGCCTAGAGCGCAGTAAAGAGCCGCCTTGCACTCCAGTGACCGTGGGGGCTGGAGCGCAGGGCGGCGCGGTTGAGACGAAGAGCGGGCTAGAAATGTACCCGGGTTGACCTAGGCGTTCTCGTTGATAAAAGTAACCTTGGTGGCGTGCTCTACAGTGCGGCTGACGGTGCAATCTTTCTCGGCCGAGAGTTTAATCAGACGATCCACCATCTTCTGCGCCTTCTCACCCTCAGCACCGGCGGGGAAGGCTACCTTGAAGCTCACCTGAACATCATCAAGCCGAACAGCGCCGTCCTCATTTTGCTTGATGGCAGAGGACAGCACCTCAAAAGTCTCGGGCTCCACCTTTCGGGAAGTCACCACATCGACGTCCACAGCGGAGCAACCAGCGATCGCGGCAAGCAGTAGCTCGACAGGGGTCAGCATCCCCTCCCCCTGACCAAAATCCAAGGTAGCCCCGTTAGCGCCGGTGGCTCGGTAGTGCTTTTTACCGATGCGCTCAACGGGCACAGCGCGGTAGTTAGGGTCTTCAGTGCGGGCATTTTCTGCCATGGGTTTCTCCTTATACGAGTGGAGTAAGAGCTTTCTTTAGTAAAACGGGCGGCGCTAGCTACTTATTCCGCCCCCCTGTCACGGCTACAGGGGTTAGGGAGCTTTGAGTAGCTTCATGGTGATACGCGAGTCGATGCGGGAGATGTACTCATGCTGAGAGGCAAGCGCACTGTACCAGCGCTCATAGGCTTCTGAGTCTTTCACGCGTACCTTGATGTAGTAGTCGGGCAGACCGAACATGCGGCGGAATTCGATGACAGCTGGATCGGCAAGGACGGTGCTCTCGAAGGCCTCTACGCTGGGCAGGTCGTTGCGTGAAAGATCTACGAAGACCAGCACCTCAAAGCCTTCATCGAGAAGAGCATGGTTGATGCGGGCAGTATAGCCAGCAATAATTCCAGCTTCTTCTAGGCGACGCACCCGGCGCAGACAGGGGGCAGCTGTTAGCCCTACCCGAGCAGCAAGTTCTTGGTTGGTGAGCCGACCATTAGCGGTAAGCTCTTCAATAATTGCTGAATCGAGGGCATCCATGTGTTTTATCATGCTATAGGAGCTACTTTTTAGCAATAAAAAGCAAGCACTTTGCGGGGATTTTTATCTAGACTTGTTTGCTATGCACCAGGAAAGAACCACCACTGCCGCGCTGCCTCTTGTGACAACCAGCGAGGTCACCAGCCCCGCTACAGCGACCGGGGCGCTGCCTGTAATTTCTGGCGAGCATGTGCATACTTTGCCCGGTGAGAGCAGCTTCCGCGAGGGTCTACGGGTTGCCGGGTTCATGTGCCTTGGCTTTGTGGTGATGGGTATGGGTCTGGGTGTGCTGGTGTCATCCTACGGGTTAGCCTGGTGGGTTGCCCCCGTGCTGTCTGCCGTGGTTTTCGCCGGATCTGTTGAGTTCTTGTTGGTAGGTATGATCGCGGCCGCCGCTCCCCTATCGCTCATTGCATCCACCACCCTGATTATGAACGCCCGGCACCTGGTCTACGGCATCAGCTACCCGCTACAGAATGTGCGAGGCGGCTTCGCCAAGGCGCTAGCTGTTTACATGCTCTGCGATGAGGCTTACGCAGTGAACACAGGGCCGGGCTCTAAGAATTACCGCCAGGGGAGGATTCTGACCGTTTCGCTACTTCTCTGGGCTAGCTGGTGGGGTGGCTCCACCCTGGGCTACTTTGTGGGCGCAGCTTTCTTGAGCAACCTTGCAGGCGTTGACTTCGTTATGACGGGCATGTTCATCATTCTTTCCATCGATGCCTACCGAGCCGTCAAGGATCACATCACGGCAACTTTAGCTGCCGCGGCATCTATCTCCGCCATTGTGTTCTTTCCCCAGTCCATGCTCTTGGTTGCCCTGCTGACTCTAGTGGTCATGCTGATATTGCGCCATGTGCTCGGTAGCCCTCAGGACGCCGGCAGAAACGAGACTCAGGAGGGCCAGCATGCCTAATACCGGCTACATTCTGACGGCGATTCTTCTGGCTGCCGGCATTACCTTTGCCCTACGCCTGATCCCCTTCGGCATCAAGAGCGCGCTGAAAGGCAATGCTTTGGTGGAGAACCTCTCGCACTGGGTGCCCATGGGTGCAATTATTTGCCTGGGTTTCTACGTGATTGCGAGCATCGACTATTCCTCGGTTCAAACAGCTACCCCCTACCTAGCCGGGGTCGTAGTCACCGCCGGTCTACACCTGTGGCGCAAAAACCTGGCGCTGAGCCTGGTGGCTGGCACCGCGGTTTGCGTCGTGCTTTCCAGCTGGGTTTTCTAAGAACCTGCTTAAAGGCATCTGGCCCCGCTTGTTGTAACGGGGCCAGATATTTTTGTTGGGCTTTAGAGAACCGCGAGCGCTGCTTCGTAGTCAGGTTCGGTGGTAATTTCATCGACCAGCTGAGTGTAGATAACTTCACCGGCAGGGTTGAGGACGACCACTGAGCGTGCCAGTAGACCTGCTAGGGGGCCGTCGGTCATGGTGACGCCGAAGTCTTCGCCGAAGCTGTCGCGGAAGGCGGAAGCTGAGACGACGTTTTCGATGCCTTCAGCACCGCAGAAACGGTCGAGTGCGAAGGGGAGGTCTTTGGACACGCAGAGCACGGCGGTGTTCTCGAGCTTGGCAGCTTCTTCATTGAACTTGCGCACTGATGCGGCGCACACACCGGTGTCAATCGAAGGGAAGATGTTGAGAACAAGGTTCTTGCCCTCAAAGTCTGCGCTGGTGGTGTTTTCGAGGTCGGTGGTGACCAGGGTGAAGTTGGGGGCCTGTGAGCCGACGGCGGGCAGTTCGCCTACGGTCTGGACGTCTGTGCCTTGAAATTTAGTTGTAGCCATAGGTTTATTGTGTCGCCGATTACCTGCTTCTGGCAAGGTGTTTGGCTCTGCGCTTACTCTCACTGCTACCTGACCCTAGCCTCTTGTAGGCGCTCATTGCTGGAGAATAAAATACGACTGACGCCAGAGGAAAGGGCAGAGTCATGATGTCAGAAAAGCAGAGCTACCACGGCGAGCGCAAGGTGGTGAACGGCAAGTTGGTGGTGGTCGATTTTGAGACTGATGGGCAGGTTCTCACCAGCGCTAAGGTTTCAGGTGATTTCTTTATTGAGCCGGAGGAGGCTTTCTTTGAACTTGCACCTGCTTTGGTCGGAGCGTCGGTGCATGAGGACGCCGATGCCCTGGTCACCCGCATTAACTCGGCTCTTGTGCAGTTTGGCGATGATTTATCTTTGCACGGCTTTGCTGTAGAGGACATTGCTTTTATTGTGCGCCGTGCTCTGGCTGGTGCCAAGGAGTTTACTGACTACGACTGGACCATTTTGCGCCCCGGCGTCCTACCCACTGCGATGAATGTTGCCCTGGATGAGTATCTGCTTGAGGAGGTACTGTCTGGCAGACGCGGGCCTATTGTGCGGTTCTGGGATTGGGAGGACCGCGCCACGGTGATTGGCTCCTTCCAGTCCTACACCAATGAGCTGTGGCCTGAAGGTGTGGCTGAGCACGATGTGCAGGTGGTGCGCCGTATTTCTGGTGGCGGTGCCATGTTTATGGAGGGCGGTAACTGCGTCACCTATTCCATCTACGCTCCCACGGAACTGGTAGCAGGGCTGTCCTATGAGAAGTCCTATGAGTTCTTGGATCAGTGGGTGCTGGCGGCGCTTGCTGAACTGGGTGTTAAAGCCTGGTACAAGCCCATTAACGACATCACCTCAGAAGCAGGCAAGATTGGCGGGGCGGCACAGAAACGCAACACCCGAGGCCTGCTGCACCATGTCACCATGAGCTACGACATCGACGCCGATAAGATGCTGGAAGTCCTGCGCATCGGGCAGGCAAAGATTGTGGATAAGGGCATCCGTTCTGCCAAGAAGCGGGTTGATCCCTTGCGCCGACAGACCGGTGCCAGCCGTGAAGAAATCGTGCAGACCATGATCTCGACCTTTACCGGTAGATACGGTGCCAGTTTGGGTGAGCTTACCGATGCCGATATAGCTGCTGCTCAGAAACTGGTCGATGAAAAGTTCGCCACCGAAGAATGGACTCATCGCGTGCCCTAGACCTTCAGCGTCAATATCTACGGACGCCGCCGCTCCCCTTCCTATGCTCAAATTGGAAGGGCTGCGGCGGCGTCCTTCAATCTGCTGAGAACTTCACCTGCAGTACGTTAGGTGAGGCGAATGAGTGCAACACCGGCCAGCATGACCGCGATACCAGCAACCTGCAGGGCGGTCACAGGGCGGCGGGGAGCCTCGAAGATTCCGAACTTATCAACGATGAGTGAGGCAGTCACCATGCCGGTCAATGCGGCCATAATGGTGGAGCCTGCACCGAGAATGGGCACAAAAAGGGCGTTAAAGGTGACGAAGATGGCGCCTAGCGGGCCGCCTGCCCACATCCAGAGCGGGTTGGCAGTTTTACCGCCTGGCACCCTCACCCTAAATTTGAGGCGGAGCGCTAAGGCAATGAGCAGTAATACCAAGGTGCCTACGGTAAAAGACACGAGGGCAGCCTTCAGCCCGGAACCGATGAGGGTGCCCAGACGCGCGTTGATGGGTGACTGCATGGCCATGAGGAAACCCGAGAAAATAGCCAACGCCTGCCACCCCAGCTGACTGCCAGGTGAGGTAGCTCCCTGTTGCTGCGTACCACTAGCCGGTGCCGTGGCGCGGCGTCCTAGCAAAACAGCAGCGAACACACCAGTCAGAACCAGAGCAGCTCCAATAAATCTGAAGGGGGTCAGGGAGGTCTGAGGTGCGTGAAAGAGCCCGAACTGGTCAATGATAAGGCCCATGAGGATTTGCCCGGTGATGGGCAGGATGACGGACTGCACCCCGCCCAGTTTGGGAAAGATAAAGATATTGGTGGTAAGACCGATGACGCCCAGCAGGCCACCAATCCAAATCCAAAAGGGTTGCCCACTCACGTCCGCCGGGGAAAACCAGAAGTAGCCCTCAACAACCGTAGAGAGAAAGAGCAGGAAGAGCGTACCACCGATGAAGGACGCCAAAGATGAGAGGAAAGGGGAACCTACAGACTCCCGCAACCTGGAATTAAAGGTGGTTTGAATGGGAAGCAAAGCCCCACCCAGAATCATGAGGGGCAAAGCGAACATGCGGTAGTCAACTTTCTAGGTCTAGAGGACGTTTAGCATTTTACTCTTGTTCGCTAAACTTGAGCCTAATCAAACTCGCACCACCCTAGAAGGGCAGAATTGTCGCATCCCGCAGATACGCACCAGGTTATTCGTATTACCGGTGCCCGCAATAACAATCTTAAGAACGTCACGGTTGAAATCCCTAAGCGCCGTTTGACGGTCTTCACCGGTATCTCGGGGTCGGGTAAAAGCTCCCTCGCGTTTGGTGTGGTGGCAACTGAGTCACAGCGCCTGATCAATGAAACGTACTCAGCCTTTGTGCAGGGTTTCATGCCCCACCAGGACCGCCCCGACGTTGACTCAATTGAAGGGCTGACCAGCGCCATCATTGTGGACCAGGAACGCCTGGGCGCCAATCCGCGCTCCACCGTGGGTACAGCCACCGACGCTCTACCCATGCTGCGCATGCTCTTTGCCCGCGTCGGCTCCCCCAACCTTGGTTCCCCTACCGCTTTTAGTTTCAACCAGGCATCAGTACAGGCAACCGGTGCCCGCAAGGTAGGCAACGGCAAGGTGGAGCATGTTACCTTCTCTCGCGCCGGCGGCATGTGCCCCCGCTGTGAAGGCCTGGGTAGAACCAGCGACATCAACATGGCGGAGCTTTTTGATGAAAACCTCACCCTAGAAGACGACCTTTTCACCATTCCCGGCTACAACGCCGGAGGCTGGAACGTGCGTCTCTACAAGGAAAGCGGGCTTTTCCCCGCCGACGTACCCATCAAAGATTTCACCGAGCAGCAGCGGGAGGACTTCCTCTATAAAGAGGCAACCCGCATGAAAATTGCCGGCATCAACATGACATATGAGGGCCTCATCCCCCGCCTGCAAAAGTCGGTGCTCAGCAAGGACGCCGAGGGGCTACAGCCGCACGTGCGTGCCTTCGTCGAGCGCGCGGTGACCTTTGTGGATTGCCCCGATTGTGGAGGCTCCCGCCTCTCTCAGGCAGCTCTTGAATCTAAGGTAGCTGGCAAGAACATCGCCGAGTTGAGCGATATGCAGGTCTCAGATCTGCTGACCTGGGTAAAGGAGCTGAATGAGCCCTCTGTGGCTCCCCTGGTTGCTAGTCTTGAACACCTGCTGCAGTCTATGGTCACCATCGGCCTGGGCTATATCGCGCTCTCCCGTTCGGCGTCCTCCCTTTCAGGCGGCGAGGCGCAGCGTGCCAAGATGGTACGCCACCTGGGCTCCCCGCTCACCGACGTCACCTACGTTTTTGATGAACCCACCGCAGGGCTGCACCCCCACGATGTGGCAAAAATGAACCAACTGCTCCTTGCCCTGCGCGACCGCGGCAACACCGTGCTGGTGGTTGAACATAAACCAGAAACCATTGCGGTAGCAGACCACATTATTGATATGGGCCCGCTAGCCGGTTCAGGCGGTGGCACCGTGGTCTTTGAAGGTAGCTACGACAATCTGCGCGCAGCTGACACCGTGACCTCCCGCCACCTCTTTGACCGTCAGGGCCTCAAAGGTAGCGTCCGCACGCCGACCGGCGTCCTCACCGTCAAGGACGCCCAGCGCAACAACCTGCGTTCGGTCAGCGTTGACCTGCCGACCGGCGTACTGACCACCTTGACCGGAGTAGCTGGCTCGGGTAAGTCCTCCCTGATTGCTGAGTTCTTCAGCCAGCACGAGGGCAGTGAAGAGCGCATTATCTTTATCGACCAGTCAGCCATCAAGGGCTCGCTCCGCTCTAATCCCGCCACCTACACCGGGCTGCTAGAGCCCATCCGCAAGGCCTTCGCCAAGGCCAACAGAGTAAAGCCCGCTCTCTTCTCTGCAAATTCTGAGGGCGCCTGCCCCGAATGTAAGGGCACCGGTGTCATCGAAACCCAGCTGGGCTTCATGGAAAAATCAACCGCCACCTGTGAAGCCTGCGAAGGCAAGCGCTTTAGCCCTGCCGTGCTGGAATACACATTTGGCGGCAAGAACATCAGCCAGGTGCTCACTCTGCCGGTCGCTGAAGCACTCACCTTCTTCACCAGCTCGGAGGGCAAGATTCCCGCCGTCGCCAAGATTCTCAAGCGCCTATCAGACGTTGGCCTGGGCTACCTTACCCTGGGCCAGCCACTCTCTACTCTGTCAGGTGGTGAACGCCAGCGCATCAAACTGGCAACCCATATGGCTGAACCGGGCGGAATCTACATCTTTGATGAGCCAACAACCGGCCTGCACCTGGCTGATATCGAGCAGTTCTTGGGTCTGCTAGATCAGCTGGTGGACGGTGGAACCACCGTCATTTGCGTGGAGCATCACCAGGCTGTGGTAGCTCACTCCGATCATGTGATCGATGTAGGCCCCGGAGCAGGTCACGACGGCGGCACCATCGTTTTTGAAGGCACCCCGGCACAGCTTGCCCTAGCCACAACCCTGACTGCTCAGCATTTAGCCGCTTATCTCCCACCCACAGAAAACGAGCGCCAAAACCTGCCCGCCTTTTAAAGCCCACCAACGTTCATATATTCACAAGAAAAAGAGAGTTTATATTAACACACAAAATGAAGTTTTTAGCGCATCACTAAGATGTGCCAAAATTCATTAACCATCAAGAACGTAAACAGCACATAGCTCAAGCGGTATGGGCTGTTCTGGCGCGCGAGGGCGTTCGTGGCGTTTCTGTCCGGACTGTGGCAGCAGAAGCCGGTATCTCAACAGGCTCCCTGCGCCATGTTTTTCCCACCCTGAACGACATGATGCTCTACTCCCTTGATTACAGCGGTCAAAAATTTTTGGCATCGCTCACCAGCCGGAAGGTCACCGGCCCCCTCATCGATCACCTTGAGGATTTGCTGTTCGACTTTTTACCCACGAGCAACGAAAGCCGCATGTACTCTGAGGTGGTAGTTGGCATGCTGGCAGAAGCATCTAACATCCCGGGTGCTGCGCGCATGCTTCAGCAGCAGGAAACCGAGCTGTCCTACACTTACAGTTTTATTCTGAGCCAGCTGAAAGCTCACGGGCGCATCAGATCAGATATCGACGTTCAGTATGAAACTGATACCCTTGTCTCGCTTTTGTTCGGGGTACATGTCTCCTACATGCTCTCTGACCAAACAGCCTCTGACCAGGAGCTGCAGGCGCCACTTAAGATGCACCTCGCGTCCTTAAAGAACACTGACTAGAACCCAAGGAACCTCTCGTGCCTAAACTTATCGATCACACAGAACGTAAAGAGTTTCTCTCGGCAGCAGTGTGGAAGCTCCTTGATGAGCATGGAGTCAGTGCCATTTCAATCAGAAACGTAGCTGCTGAAGCGGGTATTTCGGCGGGTTCTTTGCGGCACTCTTTTAAAAGTCGGCTGGATTTACTCGAGTACGCGCTACAACTTTTGACGGATCGTATTCAAGAGAACGTGAGAGCCCGGGCTAGAGACGGTCTCACTGTTGATGGTGCCGTGAGGATTCTAGAGTTTCAGATTCCTCTTATTCCTGCCACTGAAACCTACGCACGGGTGATGATGGGTATGATCACCGAGATGAGATCCACCCCTGAGCTACGGAAAATTGCCCACCGCAGTCTTCAGCAGCTTCGCATCACCTATCATGACATGTTCGCCTGGCTAGAACGCGCTGGGGAGCTCACACCGGGCACGGACGCTGCAGCGCAGGCTGATCAATTGCTGATTTTAGGCCAAGGTATCACCGCTAAAACAATTTTAGATGGGCGACGCTCTGAGCCGGTAGATTTGAGCCGGGCCTTTAGAACCCACCTTAATAAGGTTCTGGTTCATCCGGTGCCCTATCTAACCGAGGAAGAAATCACTGAGCTGACTAAAGAACTCGCCAGGTATCGCAGCACTTCTTCCTCGTCGGCCCATTGACGCGGAACGTAGCCGCAGATATAAAAACGCTGTCTTGGGCCTGATTGGGTCTGGGAGCGGAGTTTATTGTTCTGCCGGCATGTTCGCTTCTACTATGGCAGAAATACACAAATGAAAAACCGCCCCTACCAACGCTTAGCAGCGCGGGGAGGGGCGGGTTATTAAACCTCACACAAGGGCTTAGGAGAGGGCGGGGCCTTCGTCCTCAGGTGCAGTTGCGGGGTCTGAAATGACGTCAGCGGGAGCGTCCTTGACTGCCTTCTCAGCAGCCTTTTCAACCTTGTGCTCTGCTCGAGTTTCTTTGACCTCTTCGACCTTAGCCTTGGTCTTGTCAGCTGCAGTGGCAGCTGCTTCCTTAGCCTTTTCAGCTACAACAGGAGCCTTTTCCTTGATGGTCTCTTCGGTAGCCTTGATGCCTTCTTGCACCTTGGGGTCATGCCAGACGTTGGTGGCCTGGGTCTTAATCTTTTCGTAGCTTTCGCGGCCTGCGCGAGCGCCTAGAACGTAGCCGATGCCGATGCCAGCTACTAGTGCGATACGTGCTCTCATGATGTCCACCTTTACGGTTGCTAATAGTGCTGACTACATAATACGCCTACTTAGGGCACTGAGGTAGGTGACACACCGGCCGTTGGTTTTGTGGCGGTTGCATAGCGCCCGGTAATCCCGTCAATCAGGAGGCGGTGACTTCGGGTTTCGGCATACCAGTTGGGCTTCCATACGGCCTCTTGAACATGCTCAAGTAAAAACTCGAAGCTTGCAGCAAGCCTGTAGTGCTTAAGAAATTGTACGTAGGCTGCCTCTTGCGCGATTTTCACCAGCTGCTGACGCTCTACATCATCCAGGGGCTCTTCTCGCACCAGGTCAGAATCTACTGGTTCGCTCGAGAGATTCCAATCATCCGAAGTCCAAGCTCTGCGAGTGCGGGGGTCTACGAGCACACGAATAAGCTGGCCATTGAGCCGGCGTGAAGGCCCTTTGAGCGACGATACCCTGAACACCACACCTATAAGCCGGTAATAGCTGGGCTCAAGTGTTCGCGTCCAATCCTTTTCAGGGAAGACCTTTTGAGCTAGCTCAAGAGCTTCGTGGTAGGTCACCGACGCTTTAATAGCCTTCTGCTGTGTCACGGTCTCTACCTACCTTCCGGCATCTGGGTCGACAGGTCAATGTCTTCCTTGACATCCCGAGTTGAGCGGGTGCTAGTGACGCTAGCAGCGCTATCAATGGCGTCCAAAATATGCGCTGAGACTGGGTGTGATTTTTGGGTGAGAAGCGATCCAACAATCATTGCCACCGTTGAACAGACGATACCTACCAACATGGGGTCCAGCCCAGTTACCGCCCCCAAGTCTCCAAGCTTCCACACAACAGAGACCGAGCTACCTGCCAGCATGCTGGCAAGGGCACCCACCTTATTAGCTTTCCTCCACCAGACTGCGCATATATAAGCAGGGGCAAAGGCTGCACCGAGCACAGTTGCTGCGAAAGTAGCGAGGAAGAGGACGGACGGGGGCTGAAGCAACGCCATCGTCAGACCTCCCAGTGCCATCACTAATACGGTGATTCGCGAAACCTTCACCAGGGTCTTTTCAGAGACCTCTTTGAGGAAGAAGCGCCCAACAAGGTCACGAGAAGCGATGGTTGAAGCCTGGAGTAGCAGTGCATCAGCGGTAGACATAATTGCGGCCATCACTGCAGCCATAACAATACCTACAGCGAAGCTCGGCAATACAGTTTTTGCAACCTCAAAAATAGCTTGTTCAGGGGCTGCCAGGTTAGGCACCACGATGAGAGCAAGAAGACCGACCAGGTAGGGAGCGGGGATAAAGAGTAAGTTGAAGGCGGTTGAATAAACGCCGGCCATGCGCGATACCGAAGGCTTCTTCATTGCCATATGGGATACAACAACATGGGGCCAGCCCATGTAACCAATCGAGAAGATTAGAAGGGCACCAATAATTAAGCCCCACTGATTCTGATATTCAAGGTCAGCACCAAACATGGTGAGCAGGTTGGGGTTGATGGCTTCAATCTGCTGGTGGCCGGCGGTCAGGCCCCCTACTGCCTGCAAGGTGGCGATAAGAACCCAGACCATGCCAATCAACATGACGATTGCCTGGACGAAGTCGGTGTAGGCGACAGCAAGGTAACCACCGAGGAAGGTATAGGAGACAATCACCGCTACCGCGATGATAAGGGCAGTATCGAAGCTTATACCGGTGACAGAGGCCAGCCCGGCACCACCTGCGATGAACTGGCTCATCAGGTAGAGAAAGAGACCGCCCAGAGCCAATATGGATGCAACCATTCTCACGGCTGAAGACTGGTAGCGATTTTCAAGGTACTCAATGGAGGAAATTGATCCAAGAATCTTGGTGAGCTTACGCATGCGTCGGCCGATAATAGAGAGGTTGAGGACGCCGCCGCCCAAATCACCCAGGGCGTACCACATACCAAAGTAACCCGATGAGTACCCGAGAGAGCCAGCTCCAGCGAACATATAGCCCGACATCGAGGAGGACTGCAAACGCAAGGCTGTCACGGCTGGGCCCAAGGAGCGTCCGGCAAGGAGGAAATCTTCTGAGTCATTACCGGACTTTTTCATCGCCCAGATTCCGATCAGAATCATAGCGAGAAAGTAGATGATAAGGAATGTTATTGCAATGTTCACAGCCTAATCCTCCTCATCCGCATTGGCCCAGTCTCGGGTCATAAAGTAGAACCCTGCGGTGTATATAATCCAGAACAGTGGAATAACGGTCATCACTAGGACGGTAAACCCTGGTAACCCAAACATTTCAAACCCTTTCCGTCTGAGCCTGTAGGCCACTTACGAAACAACCTCATATTTTTGAGGCATGGAACACATTGCTTTACTTACTAGTGTTGTGGACAAAACCTCATTGCTCAATTATCAAAACGTTCTCTTTAGACGGTAATAGATGACAGAGTGTTGCCGGCAGGAATCCTACCTTCGGAACGCTACTGAACTGAATCTACTTTAATAAAAATAAACACCCTAATCTCCCCGCTGCCCCGTTCTTCTCAAGAACGGGGCAGAGCGTGGTGGTAGATATTCAATACTCTATAGATGAGAATGAGGCTTTATTCCTTTGCTAAGGTATTAGCTTTTCTCGTCTAGTTCGGCAAGAGCGGCGTCATAAACATCCAAGCCCCGCACCAGTTCCTCCTCCGAAATCACCAGCGGTGGAGCAACGTGCACCCTGTTAAAGTGCACGAAGGGCCACACGCCGTTCTGCTTGCAGTAACCCGCAAAATCATTCATCGGAGCAGCATCAGCACCAGAGGCGTTGAAGGGCACGAGAGGTTCCCTGGTTTCCCTATCTTTGACCAGTTCGATAGCCCAGAAGAGCCCCAGCCCACGAACCTCACCTACAATGCTGTATTTCTCTTTCATCGCCTCGAGCCGGGGACGCACCACCCTCTCACCCAGGTCACGCACCCGATCAAGGATCTTGTCCTCATCAAAAATTTTGAGGGTCTCTAAACCTGGAGCACAAGCCAAAGGATGACCTGAATAGGTCAGCCCACCTGGGTAAGCCGTCGTAGACCAGGTCTTCTGGATTTCCTTGGAAATAATGACCCCACCCAGAGGAACGTAACCAGAGTTCACTCCCTTAGCGAAGGTGATCAGATCAGGCACAACCCCAAAGTTTTCAACAGCAAAAAGAGTGCCTGTGCGCCCGAAACCGGCCATGACTTCATCAGCAATATAGACGATGCCGTACTTGTCACACAGCGCGCGTACCCCTGGCAGGTAACCCTCAGGTGGAACCAGAATTCCATTGGTGCCTACCACAGTTTCTAAGATAATGGCTGCAATGGTCTGAGATCCCTCAAGAATAATCTGCTGCTCCAGATGAGCCAAGGAACGCTCACATTCCTGCCTCTCATCTTCCGACCAGAATGCTGAACGGTAAGTGTAAGGACCAAAGAAATGCACCACCGAGGAATCCGAAGGTTCATTTGCCCAACGTCGCGGGTCGCCTGTCAAAGAAATCGCGGTAGAGGTCGCTCCGTGATAGGAGCGGTAGGCTGACATAACCTTTCGCCGCCCAGTGTAGCCCCGCGCCATGCGCACGGCGTTCTCGTTAGCTTCTGCTCCACCATTGGTGAAAAATACTGAACCGAAGCTCTCCCCCGCCCGCTCCACGAGCTCTTGAGCAAGTTGACTACGGGTGTCATTTTTGAAGGAAGGCTGGATGGTGACCAGTCGATCTGCCTGATCTTTGATTGATTGAATCAACCGCTGGTTGCCATGTCCTAGAGCTAGATTAACCAGTTGGGATGAAAAATCAAGGTAGTCTCGGCCCTGGTCATCGGTGAAGGTAGATCCCTGACCAGAAACCACGTTGACAGGGTCAATGAGGTCCTGAGCTGACCAAGAGTGAAAGACGTTGCCGTCCATAAGTGTTACTCCTTATCTGTGCTAATGAGCAAAGTTAGTTGGTTGGGAAGCCCAGATTAATTTGGGACTCACTCGCCAGCGGCCACCTCTGCGTGACGACCTTACGGCGGGTATAGAAATTAAAAGCTTCTGGGCCGTAAATGTGGGTGTCCCCAAACAAGGAGTCCTTCCACCCACCAAAGGAGAAGGCCCCGATAGGTACAGGGATGGGGACGTTAATGCCGACCATGCCAACCTCAATGTTGAACTCAAATTCTCTGGCGGTACGGCCATCACGAGTGAAGACAGCGGTACCGTTAGCGTACCGGTTAGAGTTGATCAGACTGACCGCCTCATCAAACGAATCGGTACGCGAAACGACCAGCACAGGGCCAAAAATTTCTTCATCATAAACCGGCATCCCCGGCTTCACATGATCTATGAGGGTAGGCCCAACAAAGTAGCCCTCCGCCGGTAGGTCAGCCTCACGGCCATCAACCAGCACCGTGGCACCCGAATCATTAGCTCCAGCGATGAGCCCTTCGATACGTTCCTTGGCTTGGGCGGTAATCACAGGGCCCATCTCATTCTCAGGGTTGGTGCCTGGCCCAACCTTTAGTTCGCCAATACGATCCTGGATTTTCTGCACCAGCTCATCAGCGATATCACCCACAGGAACGACCACAGAAATTGCCATGCAGCGCTCACCCGCCGAGCCAAATCCAGCCGAGATAGCGGCGTCCGCTGCCGCATCAAGATCAGCATCAGGCATAACCACCATATGGTTTTTAGCGCCGCCCAGCGCCTGGCAGCGCTTTCCCTGGGACGTGGCACGTTGGTAGATCGATTGAGCAATAGGGGTTGATCCAACGAAGCTAACAGCCTTAACTGCGGGGGCATCGATAATAGCTTCAACAGTGTCCTTGTCACCGTGCACTACATTGAGCACCCCATCAGGCAGACCGGCCTCGTGGAAAGCCTTAACAATCCAGTTAGCAGATGAAGGGTCGCGTTCTGACGGTTTCAAAATCACGGTGTTACCAGCAGCAATTGCAGCGGTCACCATCCACAGAGGCACCATTGCAGGGAAATTAAAGGGGGTAATACAGGCAACCACTCCAACCGGCTGGCGTGTTTGATGCACGTTAATACCGCTTGCCGCCTGCTCTAAGAACTCGCCCTTCATGTGGTGCAAGAGGCCCGCACAAAATTCGACGTTCTCAAGACCGCGCGCGATTTCACCCGCTGCGTCCGAAGGCACCTTACCGTGCTCCAAAGAAATTACTTCTGCCAATTCTTCCTGACGCGAAGTTATGATTTCACGGAGCTTGAAGAAAATAGCTGTACGCTTGGCTAGCCCTGTAGCCCTCCATCCGGGGAGGGCTGCTTCGGCGGTGGACACCGCTCTTTCTACAGTGCTGGCATCGGCGAGCGCGACTTCGCCAGTTTGCTCGCCCGTTGCGGGATTGAAAACGGGGCCAAAACGGTCGCTGCCGGAAGCTTCTTTGCCTCCGATGATGTGAGGAATTCTGGTGAGCGTGGTCATACCTTTTTCCTTGGGTATCTGGTTCAGTTGACGGTTAGCCAGTGGGGCTAGTTTCCATCGTTTCATTTCACCTGTACCGCAACTAGAGCTAAGTTGTTCAGTTTTCGCCCCGAAATTAAACAAACTGTCAACGCTCACTATGCCGAGTCATGCGCGTCCTTCAGAGGTTGCATACATAAAATTTCAACATGTACACCTTTTTTGATAACTGAACTAGTTCCCCCATGATGTAAACGCTCAGATACCTAAGGACGCAGCCTATGACCCTCAGCTCAGCTGAAGCAATCACTCTCAAAGACATACTGGCTCTGCCGGTACTAGTAGCTGCGGGTACCAGACTATTAAGCGAAGCAAGCCATCTCGATCAGCCAATACGGTGGGTCCACGTGGTTGACACCCCTCGCGGGGGTGAACTGATCGACGGCGGTGAACTTTTGCTCACCACCGGAGCTAGCCTAGGAAAAACCGCCCCAGAACGCTACAGAACCATTGATAAATGGGTGGACGCAGGAGCGGCCGCCCTGCTCATCGAAATAGGTGTTGTACTCGATGAATTACCGCAAGATATTCTTGAGCACTGTGCAGAGCGGGGGTTACCTCTGATTGTTACCGCGGGTGAGGTTCGTTTCTTAGAGGTCACCGAGGCAGTGCACTCTGCGGTTCTTTCGCGCCAGTTTCAGCAGGTTGAGCAACTGCAACGTATTAATGAATCTTTCTGGAGTCTCATGTATAACAGGGCTCAGGCCGAGCAACTGATTCTACATACGTCCCGTGAGCTTGCCCTGCCAGTGGTCCTTGAGGACCTGGCCCACCGCGTCATTCTATACGCTGAAGGCCATGAGTTGCCCTCGCAGTTGCTGCAAGGGTGGGAGGGTAAATCACGACGCTGGGCATCTGATCACAGCGCAGCCGGTCTTATTGCTAACCCTGTTACCGTTCAAGACCCTGAAAATTCTCAGGTGAGCTGGAGTTTTATAGATATTCAAGGGCAGGGTATTCACTGGGGCAGGTTGTTTGTGCGCGGTGCAGCTTTGGACGATACCTTAACCTTGCACACGATGAGGCACGCGGCAATGGCGCTCACCATCGAAAGGCTAGGCGCTTCAAACCCTCATGCGTGGACTGACTTACGGGAACGTATAGGGCTAAAACGGGTGCTGAAAAACCGCTTTACAACCGTTGAGGGCCAAAAAGTTGTGTTGGAGTCCAACGGTTTTCATACCGATGGGCGGGCCCTGTTAGCCTCTGAGCTTCGATCCGCCGAACGACTATCGCTAACATCCGTTCGTAACGTCCTGTTATCGATTAGTCCAGATGTTGAAGTGATGGTAGCTCACCACGAAAATAATAGTCACCGAGTGGTTTGCATTATTTCAGCAAACTCCCAAAAGTGGGAGGCTACTGAGCTGGCAGAAGCTGCGAGGCAAGCTCTGGCAGGGCTTGGAACAGCTATCGAATTTCTGGTGGCTACCGGCCCTAGGGGGCCCGTTGACTTAAGTTCTGCCCTGCACAGAATGAGCGCTCTGAACGCTCAGATTCCTGAGACCGGGGTTGCTTTGCGACGGGCTGACCGAAACCAGTTCGATGGTCTAGTGAACTACTTACATCAGGACGTGAGGGTGCAGGAGTTTGGCGAAACCACCCTGCAGCCTGTGCTGCTGCATGATGCTCGCAACGATTCTGATCTTATGGTGACGCTGAGTACCCTGCTCGAACACCCCACGTCCCGGTCAGCAGCGGCCCAGAAGCTTCACCTTTCGCGCACAGCCCTCTATTCCCGGATTGCAACCATCGAGAGGCTTTTAGCGGTTGATCTCAACAAGGGCGAGGATTTCTTTGGGCTCAGTCTTGCGGTGCGCAGCTACTACGGAGCCTAGCCACAGTTTGGGCAGGGTTCGTCCCATGGGGTGTGTATTAGTTCTGCGCCGGTGGAAACAACGGCGCCCCTCGTGTAGGGAGTCTCGAGCAGACTAACCTAGCTGGCTGCACCCCGGGCAAGCACAATCATGAGAGGCTGGTTTGCGCCACCCACAAACCCATCCCGACTCCAAGAGCTATACACCTTGTCGATATAGAGACCCGCATTCTCTAGGTCTTGCCTGATCACTTCAAGCGAGCGGAATTGCAGGTGAGATTCAAGTTCTAAAACATCGCCCGTATCTTCACATCTATTGACCTCCACCATGGTTACTACGCCGTTACTATCCGGCTCACTCACGGTCGTCGTTTCGTGGAGCACACCAGCAGAGGTCATGCGCTTCCTACCGGTCTCATTCCACTTTTCCCAGGCTCTGGCATCTGGGTTACGGGTTTCAAAGGCGAGCACTCCCCCGGGTTTGAGGCCTTGGGCAATGTCGCTCAGTGTTTGCTTCCAGGCTTGCCCGAGAATGTGCATGGCGACATTGCCGGTCATGAGGACTAGGTCTGCAGAGTTTGGCTTTATCTGGGAGGAGTAGCCCTATCTGACTTATGCGTTCACCTGGTCGATATAACCGATGAGGCTCGTTATCAGCATGAGAACCTGGATGCAGTTACGCTTGTTGAATTGGCGAGGGGAGACAGCATGGACACTGGCGTGGCGCGAGTAGTAGTGCGGCACCTTGTCACCTTTGTCCTTCCAGAACGCCTCGTGCGCGTTCCAAATCGGTAGCCACACGAACGCTTCGTGTACCCTCATATTATCGATTTCACCTGGGATATCATCGCCTCTCTTACGATTCGTGATGGCGCTACGTATTTCCCTGTCGGGGTAATAACGGTAGATAAGCGTGTCCAGCGTAACCGTGAACATAGCCTGAGCAGAACGAAAATGCCCAGCCCGCATCGCGCCGAGTCCGTCGAGGGCAAAGGTAAGCTCATCGCCGACCACCTGGTGGTCTGCCCCTTCCAACACCACAGCACAGTCCTCGATAATTGACTCGTAACATTCACCGAGCACCTGGCGTCGCCCTGCGCTGTCCTTCGCTCGCAACAGTCGAAGAGCCGTCCGTCCACGAGGCACGAGATAGAGAGGGATACCTTCCTTCTCGACGAGCTCGCGGACCTGGTTCACATGAATCTCGCCCACATGTTCTTTGAGGTTGGGAGGCAGAAGGGCACGGTTCAGGCCGTGGGATGCCTGCGAGTCGAAGAGTGACCCTAGAGACCTCCTCAGCCCTTCCAATATGCCTGTCTGATGCTCGGAGATTCGCTTGAGTATCTCCTGAGTTACGGGGCTGATAACCGGGGTATGTAGCGCTGGCAAGTCAAACAGTGGCATCGGGAAAGTAGGGATACTAGCGATAATTGGCGCAATCTGCTCCCGAAAAGGCTCATTGATCGGCGCAAGAACCTCGTAGATCATGGCACTGTAGTCGGGTATCGTCGATTGGATTTGATCCTGCAGGGGCACGAGGGCACTAGAAAGGCTATTGCCCATACTTGTTTGTAGAGACCGTGAGAACTCCGCTGGTATCTGGAAGCCGACAGTTTGTTTCTTCTGGTCGCTCGTGGCCAGCTCTGCAGGCTCCCGAGTTACTCCCTCGGATTTTGATACGTCGCCGTCATCAGGCTCGACCTCGCAGTCGTTTTCATCTTTCACGACGAACCTCCGCTGGACCTCGACACGCAATCGAGTCTTCGATGGATCATCGAGACCATTGTCAATACTTCGAGCAACTCCTCATCAGTAATCCTGCGGTTTATCCTCGGGTCATGCGCCATCGGATTCCGGTAAAGGCCGTTCAAGCCTTTTATGAGATTAGCGAACCCGGTCTGTTCATCCTTATCAGTTTGCGTCCGCAGAAAGTTGATTGCGAGCATCGGTATACCCGACTGGCCGAGCGCCAAAGCAGTATCGACAAGCGCAGCTCCGTCGCCCGAAGCACCGCTTAGGTCCCGGATTCGATCAAAGATGCTCTTGGTTGCCTCAAAACAGGCATGGAAGTGCGACTTCTTTAGCACCTCTAGCGAACAGTATCGGAGTACCTCAGAATGGCATTTACGGCGGTGAAGTTCATCGCGAATCGATGATGCGATGCGAGATGCCTCATCTAACGTCTGGGCAATTGGACCCTTAGCGACCCTGCCCTCATCATTGACTCGCATCCCGACAAATGCAAGGTGTTCGTTGAGCCTATCTTGTCGAAGAGTGAAGAGCTCCGGCTGCCTGCGATACCGTACCGGCTCCATTGCCGTGACGATAAAAGTAATTATGCGTTTCGAGCTTAGGTCCTTTTTCTGACGAGCAACGAAAGCTTCGGTTAGACGGTCACACTTGGTCGCAGTTGGATTCGGGTCCTCCATCCTCAAGTAAACGAGTAAATCGCCAATCTCGCGACCAGTTAACCCGTCGGAGGTGTCGGCAAGAACTTCGGCGATAGCCTTTAGTAACGGATAAGACCACATGGGCTCTAACTGCGCCACACTATCTCACCACCCACAGGTTGATGAGTAAGACCCCGCGAGACATCCGCTGACTTCCCACTTCTTATCTCTAGACTTTAAACGTTGAAACGGAACACTACCGCATTCCGTAGCTGAATATCGTCTGGCTTGATGTTCCGGGGCGGACAGATCGGCGCACTCAGCCGCTGTTCAGAGTCGGCTCCGTCACCGCCGACACACCGGTATCGCGCTTGAGGAGGACGTAGGGGAACGAGCGGCCCACTACCACCCATCCGTCATCCATCAGTGCCGAGGCCTTCCGTGTTCCGAGAACCAGACGATGCTCCCACTGCTTGTCCGAGTGCACGACATGGTGGTGCGCCACGCCGAATCCGACACTATGCCAGCCGTATCGCCCGGCGAGATTGAGCTCGTCAATCGCATCAAAGATGCCCACGGGCCCGATCAGGCGCTCACCCGGATCAAGGCTTCGCGCCGAAAGCTTCACTGGGGCGGCGAACCGCTTTTGCGCAGCCTGCTTGGAGATCCCCAGAGACTTGCCAATATCGACCCACGTCGCTCCCGACTCGCGTGCGGCGAGCACGCTCGACTGGAGGAGTTCGCGTGACTGCTCCTCGATCGCGTGAGCCACCGCAATCGCGGCGATGAAATCCTCCGGCTCCCGGGGCTCCGACACCGGAACAAGTGCCGCCATGACATCTTGCAGCCTCTCGGAGACGTTGTTCACCGTGGCTCGTCTTCCGGGAGGGTCTCCGAAGGTGTCCATTCGCCGCGGGCCACCTGGGGGCGCTTCCCCCACCATGCGAGGTACGAACCCACGCCGACACATCCGACGATGATGACGACCACCGCGACCTGCAGCCACCACACACCAGGAAGAAGATCGAACACCAGGAGGAGCCCGATGACGCTCGGGAGGAACAGGAGCGCGATGCCCCACGAGTAAGAGGGCGGATTTTTCTTGATCTCTGACATGTGTCAACCATAGGTTGACCCGCATAGATTGTCAACGACTAGTTGACGGCCTATTACGCCGAGAGTGTGGCCCTCAAGCCAGCTTCTACGTTGAAGTGGAACTCCACCGGCTTCTGAAACCGAATAGCCCTCGACTGCATAAGCACGCTCAGTCAGGTGTAAAAAGTAGGTCAGCAGAACAAGTCCAGGAGCCAACACAGCACCGCGTTGCTCGCTAAGGACCGGGGAGCAGTTTCACTCGAGTCTTCCGCGGATACGAGGCTCAGAATCTGGTCACGCGACCGGCGCGTCCCTGTCAGCAGCCCTATCCCGATATGTGGCCGTCGCGCGGCATTCGTGGGAATATCGCGGACCTCGGCTTCCATAGACCGACCGTGCTCCGGGCCCAACGTATCGCTCGACGTGATGCCGAGCGAGCGGATTCTCCCGCCGCGCATACATCTCGACCTCTATGCCGCGGATCAAACTGCGGAGATCGCACGTCTGTCCCGTCTCGGTGCATGTGAGGTGCCTTGGGATGGCAGGACCGCCGATGCAGGTTACGTGATCATGGAGGATACGGAGGGTAACCGCTTCTGCGTCATCGATGCCGCGGGGTGGAGCGGATTCATGCGCTGACGACGAAGCGACGACCCTGTTTGTAGGCTGCTCACCTCACACATTAAAGCGGAACTCGACCACGTTATGGACAGAACTATCGTCACGAGCGCTCAAACTTGCGCGCGCTTGACAGGCCAGGTAGGATCGCTTCAAGTTCTTGATCACCGCGACCGCAAGGTGCTCGAGGAGGGATCACCCCACGTGGGCTGTGGTGAGCAGCGCATAGTCAGCACCGGGTAGCGCCGGGAACCACGTCGAGATTGAGATACAGACGACCCGGCAGGGAGTGACTTCTCCCGTAAGGCACGGAGGTCCCTCAGGGCCCAGTGGAGCATCGCGCACGGCGACCGGGAAAGTAGCCGGACAACTATTCCCCCGTCTCCGGACAGTTCAAGCTGTCTGGAGTTGTCATGGGGTACTCCCCGCCTCCCTCGTCCGACCTCACCCACTACCTCAACCTCACCGATGCCGTCGAACTTGGCTTCGGCGCGTATCAGACCCTTCGGCGATACATCGCCCAGGGCAAGCTTCCTGCGGTCAAGGTTGGAGGCCGCATCAAGGTTCTGCGGTCTGACCTTAATGCCCTCGCGGTCCCAAAGCGACAGCCCACCTTCGAGGAGGTCGAGGCCGCCGCAGAACGTCTCGCCAGCTCCGCTCCCCCGCTGAGCGACGCCCAGGTCCGTCGCCTCAGCGCGATCTTCGGCGGTGCGGCATGAGCGCCGGGCTCGCGTGCACGAAAGACCTCTTCTTCACGCACGGCACCACTGAAACCCCTGGTAGAACGGCAATGGCGGCACCGCCGTATGGGGAGCAGCCCCATGACGCCGCCGCCGCCGATGCTCGCGACCCGGTCGATGCGGCGGGCTGGTCTCGGACAGTGGTGGCGGACTCGGCGACGTCGCGGAAGCACCCGGCCGAGTTCGAGGTCCTGACTCGTTCAATAGCACGCGGAGCGCGCGGCGCTGCCGGCTTCGGGCAGTACCCCTCGGTGGCCGCGATGTCCACGGATCAGGATTCCATCGTCATCGGCTTCGACACCGAGTTCGTGACTGTCGATCTGATGGATGCCGACCGTGTATGGGTCGGCGAGGACGAGCACATGGTGCGGAAGATTGTGTCCTACCAGTTCGCCGCGATTGACCCTCTCGATGATTCCCAGCTCCGGCTCTGCGTGGTCATCCCCCGGAGCTACAGGGGGCCGCGCGGCTCTCGTACGGCGCGGCTGTCCTTCGAGAAGAGCCTTGAGATCGCGATCATGAGCCTGGGTCTTCATGAGCACAGGCTCGCAGTTGGGTGGACTGACAAGGGCGTCTCAGCGCAGTCTGCCATCGGTGACGACGGCAAGTCCCACCCCTCGGTGTGGTTCAAGCACAGTCCCGAGGGGACGCCCAGGGCGTTGCCGATCACCTTGGTCGCGCACTACCAGCACGCCGACCTGACTACTTTCGTCGACCGCCGGAAGGCGATCAACGTCTGGAACCAGGCGTATCCCGGTCGGTCGAAGACGCTGTCGGATCGTGCGGGTTGGGACGGTCGACGTGCCCGGTGGCTGGACGGTCGCGCCCCGGACATCCTCCGCACGGTGATCTCGGCCAGCGCGGGCATGGTGTCGAACAAGCCCGCCCGCATGGTGCTTTCCGGCGAGAACTGGCGGTGGAAGCTGCCGGTGGAAGTCTCGATCCGCGACACGATGGCGCAGAGCGGTGCTGAGCCGCTCAAGGCACTCGGTGCGGCGATCGGGGCGCCGAAGCTGGATGTTCCTGGTGACTGGATCACCCGGATGGACGAGTACTTCGACGTGCATCCTACGGAGTTCCTCGACTACGCGGCGAATGATGCCGTGATCGCTCTGGAATACGTGAGCCAGCTATACGGCGATCACCGTGCTGTCCCGTTGACCTTGCCCACTGCTGCGGCGAAGGCGGTGAAAGGCCTCATCCAGGACGAGCTGGGCGAGGGCCGCGACTTCAATTCCGTCTTCGGCGGACTCCACAAGGTGACGAAGACCCGCGAGGGTGCTGCCGGTGTAGACGAGCAGCAGCTCGACTTCTACCACGTCCGGGCGCTGGAGCCGATCGACGGTGCTGCGGCGACGTGGATCCATGCTGCGGCGATGAGCTTTCGAGGCGGGTACAACATGTCTGCCGAGCTTGGGCTGTTCGCGCGCGTGACCAGTGACTTCGATCTTCAGTCCTGCTACCCCACGTCCAGCTCGACGATTTGGGATGTCGACTACCAGCATCCCGATGGCGTGATTCTGAAGACGGTGAACAACGCCGACCTCACGCTGTCCGACTTCAAGAGCCCACTCACGCCGTTCCTCGGGTTCGTGAGCTTCGAGTTCCCGAGCACGGTCGCGTTCCCTTCGTTGCCGGTTCCGGTCGAGGGGTCGATGGTCTATCCGCTCACAAGCGGTGGTGCTCGTGGGGTCTGGGCAACCGGTCCCGAGGTCTGGCTCGCCCTCACGCTTGGCGCGACTGTGACCTGTCAGATCGGTCACTTCGGACGGGTCCTCACCGATGAGCATGGTGAGCCCTCTCGGCTTCTCCGGGGTGCGTACAAGCAGCTCCTCGATGACCGTGCGCGGGCCAAGGCGGAGTTCGGTGCGAAGTCGTTCGAGCAGAACGTCCTGAAGCTGATGGCGAACTCTCCCTACGGCAAGCTGGCGCAGGGAGTTATGGGCCAGCGGGGCTGGGATGCCTGGGCGCAGGAACGTGATGCGGTCGGCGGGTCCGCGATCACCTCACCCTGGCACGCGTGCATGACTACCGGCCTCGTGCGCGCGGTTCTGCTTGCGACGCTGAACCAGCTTCACAACCTGGGCTACAGCACGCCGTCCTGCACTACGGACGGATTCATCACGGATGCCGATCTGGACGTGGTCGACAGCCTCGACCTTTTCGGGCTCGGTCCGATCTGGCGTGAGTCCCGGCTCGCGCTGACCGGTTCGCAGAGGATGTGGGAGCGCAAGCACCAGCAGACCGACCTGCTCAACATCACTACCCGGGCGAACTTCAGCCGACAGCCTGCCGGCGTCCTGGCACACGGTGGCTACAAGCTTCCAGAGGGCATCGAGCAGGACAGCCAGGCCGACCGCGACCTCATGTACGAGCTCATGGCGAGTCGTGAGGGCGCACTCCCGGTGACGATGAAGGTCTTTCCCTCGGTGCAGGAACTGACCCGCATCGACAAGCGGCTGGACTTCGCGCCGCGCGTGGTCCACAAGGAGCAGACCATCGAGTTCGACCGAAAGCGCCGCCCCGTCCCCGATGGGATGTCGGTCGACGTCATCGACATCGACGGCGTCCAGCATGAGGTCGCCCATGTGCACACCGTGCCCTGGGATTCTCCCGAGCAGGCCACGTTGGGGCGTTCGGTCGACCAGGGCCTCAAGGAGTGGGACGACGGCCTCGGCGAACCCGTGTGGATTCGCTCCCCCGTTCGGCGGACTGTCGAGCAGTGGGAGGACTACTTTGCGCGGCTCGACGCTCTGCTCGATGAGGACGGTTCGATCGCCCATGCAGCGCAGCTGGAGCACATCGCCAAAGGCATCGTGATCGCCTTCCGCCAGGAGATCATCGACATCCCGTGGCTCCATCCGGGACGGCCTCTGGCAGACAGGCTCGATGCGTTCGAGGCATTCGGGCTGCCTCGCGTGAAGGAGCGGTTCTGGTCGCACGCCCGGTCGAAGGCCGAGCGCCAGATCGACATCGATCTGGAGGCGATCCGCCCCTACGTCAAGTGGATGCAGGCGATCGACCCCTTTGACGAGTCGGCTTCTGCTGGCGCTTCGTGAGGTGGTGACGATGAGCTACAGCATCGGAGGACTTGCCTTCGCCACCAAGCAGAAAGTCGCCAACCACGCCAGTGCCGTGCTGAACCGAGCTGGGCTCGGGGAGGTCCTGCGCGGTTCCGATGAGTCGTTCGCCCGTGACCTCCTCGCCCACCATCCAGAGGCCGACCGCAAGCACGGCGCTGGCGTCTGCTGGATCACCGTCGCCCTCATCCCTGAGTGGGGCACGAGGAACTTTCTCGTCTTTCGGGAGGACGGGTCGATCGACAACTGGTCGATCAAGAAGTGCATCAACAACTTGCGACCGGAAGGTCACTGAACCGAAAGGAACTGACCATGAGCAACAAGACCACGACCAATCTCGACGAGCTGATCGAGCAGGAGCGCCGCCGTGCGTCCGAGCGCATCACCAAGCTCAAGCGTGCCGCCGCTGCCGAGCAGCGCCGCATCGACGAGAAGGTCATCGATCTGCTGCGCGACCAGAGCCCCGACCTCTACGACCGGCTCTCCGAGGAGGCGGCCGGTGCCTTGGAGGCAGAGAAGGCGAAGAGGTCGAGGCGTGCGAAGAAGGCGGCATCGTCTTCGGGATCGGTGAACGACGGAACTGCCTCGCAGTCCGTCGATCCCGAACATGAGGAGGCGGCACCGTGGAACGGCTGACGACTCCGATCCGGGACTTGCGTCAGCGTCCCGGGGCCCCCTCGCCCGCAGGGAGCGCAGCGACCGAGGACGAGGGCCAGCGGTTCTTGGAGGACATGAGCGCCAGCGAAATGTCCGACGAAAACCCTGCTGGCCGTCTTCCGTACGCCCCGGAGAACGAGCCCGACTCCCCAAGCAGCGCTGGTCGGGCTCGTGCGGAGGGGTGTGCGGAAGACCCGGCCCTGCCCGCGGAGCAGCACCACGACTCCCAGGTGAACACCGGTCGTGGTACTGCGCAGAGGGCAGGGCCGGCCGAGGCTCCGGTGGAGCCTCGGAACAGCCGTCGTCGGGAGGTCTCTCTCGACGTCCGGCTGACGGTGGCTGATCGCGATGCGATCCGCCGCCGCGCCCACGTGCTCAGCGTCAAGCCGAGCGCATGGGCTCGCGCCGTCATGCTCGACGCGCTGGACTCGAGGTCCTCGAAGGTCGATCAGCTGGAGAACAACGCGGGAGTGGAGGAGGCGGCGGCCACGTCTCTTGCTCCGGCAGTAGAGCAGCTGCGTCGAGTTGGTGTGAACCTGAACCAGGCGCTCCGCAAGGGTGCTGCCGTCGATGACAGTCTCCTTCACCTGGTGATGGTTGCGGTGGACGAGGTGCGTGCCTCGCTCGGCGATCGGACACGGGTATGAGCACCGTGAACGTCCGCCCCTCGACCAACGCTGCAGGAGCTGTTGGGTACATCCTCTACGGGCGTGACCCTGAGGTGCGAAAGGAGCTCCTCAAGGTCGGATCGACACGTGCAGCCGCGTATGCGATGTCCATGGTCAATGGCGGGACGACCCCGTCGGAGTTCATCGCGTGTGCCGAGGCGCACGCCGCTGCTCACGGTCGTCGTTTCATGAAGCACACCGGCAGAGGTCATGCGTTTCCTACCGGTCTTGTTCCACTTTTCCCAGGCTCTGGCATCTGGGTTGCGGGTTTCAAAGGCGAGCACTCCCCCGAGGTTGAGGCCTTGGGCAATATCGCTCAGTGTTTGCTTCCAGGCTTGCCCGAGAATGTGCATGGCGACATTGCCGGTCATGAGGACTAGGTCTGCAGAGTTTGGCTTTATCTGGGAGGAGTAGCCCTGCACCCACTGGACGCTGTTCCCGCCTTCTCGTGCCCTGGCTACGTCCAGCATGGCCGAGGCAGGGTCGATGCCCGTGACCTTTCGCCCAGCACCAGCAAGCGTGACGGTTAGGATCCCTGTGCCGCATCCCAAATCCACGATGGTTTTGGCGTTGAGCTCTTGAGCGAGGGCACGGTAGAAGTCGTGGTCAGGCCCATCGGGATTGTCTTCATCGTAGATGGCAGCCATCAGTGCCTGCTCATAAGGGTTTTGTTTCATGATGTTTACACTGTAATCAGAAACGACTGACTAATAGTTCCATTTCAACAAATTCGTAGACGCTGCCATTGGTGGGTTGGGAGTAAGTGCGAATGGCTCTAAAGCCTGCCCTTTCGTAAACCTTTATAGCTCTCTCGTTGAAAGCTGCGACGCTAAGAACAATACGGGAAGGTGAGCATTCAGCGGCCAGAGTCTCTAACCCAGCCAGCACAAACTTCAGTCCCAGGCCGCCACCTGTCAGATCAGGACTAAGACCAAGACTAATTTCATAGGTCTCACGATCCTCTGTAGGTGAGGCAGTAAAAAACCCAATTAAGTCTTCTTCACAACGAGCCTGCCAGAACTTCTGAGGCCACTGCTCTGGGTTCACAAACTCTTCGTAGTCTTCTGGGTCAGCAGCAGCATCGTAGAAGTCGTAGGGTGGCGGGTACTCCCAGGTATCGGCGATGAGTCGGGCAAGATCCCTGGTCATGGGGCTAAAAGAGAGCTTTGCGCCCTTGCTAGGAAAATTAACTGTGGCCATAAAGGAATTGTCTCAAATGCTTACGAGCTAGATGCAGCCTTGGCCAGCGTTCGTTCCATGGGGGTGTACTAGTGCTGTACAAATGGAACGAACCCTGCCCAAAAATTCAAAACATCAGCAGCTTAGACGTTGAGGCGGAAATCCACCAAGTTCCTCACAGAACTAATGTCAGGAATTGACGAGAAACTTGACTGTACTCCGTAGCCGGTACCACTCAGGCTGAACGCGCGCCGCATCTGTTCGGTTCGACAGCGGATTACACAACACAGCACAGCGCGCAGCAGTTCATCGAGACTGTAGCGGCGTTCGACGAGCAGGCAGTGGCTGCATTGGAGGCCACCGGCGAATTCCCGGGCAGCGAGGTTCCGAATGGTGTTGGGCGCAAGTTCCTGTACAGGTACGGAGAGCAGATCGACCCCGAGGTGCTGCACTTCTTGGAACTGAGGCGGGACAAGCTGGACGCGGCAGCCGAGGTGTGGGAGCACAACCAGATCAAGGCCAAGAGGATGCGCGCAGAAGTGGCCGCTGGCAACTTCGAGATGGCAGAGCAAGCAGTTGTTCGGAAGCCCCGGAGGTCGCCCCGTGCACCAGAGGCGCAAGCTGAGAACGTTGGCCCTTCGCTGGGCTAGTTGGCAGCGCAAAAGACAAGACCCCGTAGCCGTGTTGGCTACGGGGTCTGTTGCTGTTCACATCACGCGGAAGACGAACACGCCGTCCTCGGGGTTGTCGTGGGTCGCGTAGTCGAACGCCAGGTCACGGGTCCACGAGTCCCAGTCGAAGTAGTTGGCGATCGCCTCGGGGATCTCGTCCAGCAGGCCGGTCTCGTCGGCCAGTTCGCGGGCGTAATCCTCGAAGCTCTCCCACTCGCCGCAGTAGCGCTCCACGAAGTCAGGGACGCACGGCAGGTCTGAGTTGCCCTCGGCCACATAGTCGCCGGACTCCACCCACGCGAGCAATGCCGGTCTGAGGTGCTCATCGGCCTCGGCGATGGCTCTACCCCAGGCGGCCGCATCGGCGGGGCTCATCTCGCCCTTGACGGGGATGTTCTCGTGGTCCATGACCCACAGCTCGTCATGGGAGTCTGCACGTGAGTGAGCGCCGTGAACGTCGTAGGTTGTTACTTCGTCAGCGGTGACGGCATCGAACCAATCGCCGACGAGTCTGCCTGCGTTGTAGCAGGCAAGGCAGCCGATCCAGGCTCTGGGTGTGGTGGATATGGCAGTGGTCGCCATGGTGGGTGCTCCCTTCGATCAGGGAGAGCAGCACCGGCGCACCGGCAGCCGGGCTCTAGTGAATGTGGCGCACAGAAGGCGCGCCGGGCACTGCTCTCAGGAGCGGTCCCGGCCCGGCGATAGTCGGGCCCAGTTGTGTAAGAACGACTTCGCTGGCTGCGAATTTGTGGCTCAGTGTAAGCGCGCCGCACCTGTGATATCAGAGGTCCTTCGGTAGGATTGCTGCTAACACCTGATACTTCATCCGGCAGCGCTCTCCAGCGCGAAGGAGACAACAAAACATGGCACGCAAGACGACGTCGACAAAGCCACAGCGCACGCTTGAGCAGACCCTGTGGGACGCAGCGGACAAGCTCCGCGGCAACCAGGAGCCGAGCGAGTACAAGCACGTCGTGCTCGGCCTGGTGTTCCTGAAGTACGTCTCCGACCGCTTCGAGGAGCGCCGCACGCAGCTCAAGGATGAGCTCGCGGCAGAGGGCATCAAGCCCGAGCGCATCGACGGCTTCCTGGAGGACCGCGACGAGTACGCGAGCCAGAACGTCTTCTGGGTGCCTGCCGCGGCGCGCTGGGGCGCGATCCAGGATTCGGCGAAGCAGCCCGAGATCGGCGAGACCATCGACACCGCGATGGACCTCATCGAGAAGGAGAACCCGACGCTCAAGGGCGTGCTGCCGCGCAACTACGGCCGCGACGGCCTCGATAAGAAGCGCCTCGGCGAGCTCGTCGACCTAATCGGCTCGATCGGCTTCACCGCGACCGACGACCACGGCGCAGACGACGTGCTCGGTCGCGTGTACGAGTACTTCCTGGGCCAGTTCGCGGGCAAGGAGACCGGCAAGGACGCCGGCGCGTTCTACACGCCGCGCTCGGTCGTCAAGACGCTGGTAGAGATGCTGGAGCCCTACAAGGGCCGCGTGTATGACCCCGCGGCAGGGTCCGGCGGCATGTTCGCCCAGTCCGCGAAGTTCGTGAAGGCCCACGGCGGCAAGCCCACGGATATCTCCGTGTACGGCCAGGAGTTCACCGACGCGACGTGGAAGCTCGCGAAGATGAACCTCGCGCTGCGCGGCATCGAGGCGGACATGGGCACGCACTCGGCGGACTCGTTCACCGAAGACCTGCACCCCGACCTGCGCGCGGACTTCGTCATCGCGAACCCGCCGTTCAACGTCTCCGACTGGTGGGACGCGAAGCTCGCGGACGACCCCCGCTGGAAGTACGGCACCCCTCCGCAGGGCAACGCGAACTTCGCCTGGGTGCAGCACTTCCTGCACCATCTCGCGCCGCACGGAACTGCCGGCTTTGTGCTGGCCAACGGATCGCTGTCCTCGAAGAGCGGCGGCGAGGGTGAGATCCGCCAGAGGCTCGTCGAGGCGGGCCTTGTGGACTGCATCGTGGCGATGCCCGACAAACTGTTCTTTAACACCGGTATCCCGGTGTCGCTCTGGTTCGTGTCCAAAGGGCGCGACGGCAACGGTCACCGCGCCCGAGCTGGCGAAGTGCTGTTCATCGACGCCCGCAAGCTCGGCGACATGGAGACTCGCCGCCTCCGCGTGCTGTCGGACGAGCACATCGCGAAGATCGCAGACACGTACCATGAGTGGCGTAACCACGACGGAGAGTACGAGGACGTCCCCGGCTTCGCGAAATCCGCAACGATCGACGAGATCGAGAAGCACGACTTCGTGCTCACACCCGGTCGCTATGTCGGTGCTGAAGAGGCCGAGGTAGACGACGAGCCGATCGACGAGAAGATCGAGCGCCTGACGAGCGAGCTCTTTGCTGAGTTTGAGCGTGGGCGCGAGATTGAGGACGAGGTTCGGCGCCGTTTGAGTGGGCTGTCGACGCTATGAGACAGCTGGCTTTTGAACCGATCCAAACCACCTGGGGTGACCTGGTAACTGTCAAGCAGGGTAAGTATGTAGCCAAATCCGATCTAGCTTCTTCGAGATCTGAGGACACCCCAGTTCCGACAGTCGGAGCGAATGGGGTACTCGGTTATGTGCCGAAGGCTTCTTATCAAAGACGAGTCCCTCTGGTGACCTGTCGTGGCTCGAACTGTGGGCTTATTCAGTACCCACTCGAACCGGTATGGGTCAATAACAATGCCATGGCGCTGGATGCGGGAACCGACGAAGAGAACTCATTCATCTACTACTTGGCGTTGAATACGGATTTCAACGACGTGGTTTCTGGATCAGCTCAACCACAGATAACTGCTGGCCCGTTGAAGAGTAAGGCTGTGAGTGTTCCTCCACGTGAATACTGGCGTGGTATCGCGGCGACGCTCGGCGCACTCGACGACAAGATCGAGTCGAACCGGCGGGCCATTGACATTCTGGACAGGATCATGTCAACCAGAGTCGGCAACTACCTCGCGCATGCTGATATTGGCCAATTACGCGCATTGGAGAGTCTCGGCACTCTTGTGACAGGAAAGACTCCAAGCACAAAAGACAAAGGTAATTTTGGGGGCTCAATCCCATTTGTGACTATTTCTGAGCTATCAGCTCACCACATCGTTCAACAGTCAGCACGCACGCTTTCGAACGCTGGCGCGGAGCTTGTGAAAGGTGCTGTGGTTCCAGCTGGATCAATCGCTATATCTTGTATCGCCACCGTCGGGGAGTGCGGGATCATCGGAACCGAGTCTGTGACTAACCAACAGATCAACACGCTAATCCCAAATTTGTCCGTGATCAATACAGGATTTGCTTACTATCTGTTTCGATCCCTGAAACCAGAGCTTCTTGCAGCTGGTGGGGGCGGTTCGGTTTATACAAACGTATCGAAAGGAAGGCTCTCCAAGATCAAGGTTGCGGTTCCATCCTTGAATGAGCAAGAAATGCTCGTTCCTGCAGAATTTATGGCCGAGATGCTGCACCTGCAAGAGGAAAGCCAACAACTTTCTACGTTGCGCGATTCACTCCTTCCCGAGCTCCTCTCCGGGTGCATCCGCGCCGCAGACGTGGAGGTCGCCTAATGACATCCTTCAATGAGAATGTCGTCGAGCAGGCCGCGCTGGAATACTTCGACGAGCTCGACTACACAGTCGTGCACGGCCCCGACCTCGCACCCGGCGAGCCCGCCTCGGAGCGCGAGTCCTACGAGGACGTGATCCTCTGGGGCCGGCTGCGGGAAGCGATGCGCCGGATCAACCCCGGCGCGATCCCTGCGCTGATCACCGAAGCGGTCAAGACGCTGCGGCGCGCCGAGTCGCAGAGCGCGATCGACGAGAACGCTCGCGTGCACAAGCTGATCGTCGAGGGCGTGCCGGTCGAGCATCGCGACGCCGAGGGCACGCTTCGCACGACGCGACTCCAGCTCGTCGACTTCGACGACCCCTCGAACAACGACTGGGTCGCGATCAACCAGTTCACGATCGTGGAGAACGGCAAGAACCGTCGTCCCGATGTGCTCGTGATGCTGAACGGCCTGCCTGTCTCGCTGCTGGAGCTGAAGAACCCCGCGGCGGAGAACGCGACCCTCAAGTCAGCGTGGAACCAGGTGCAGACGTACCGGCATGACATCCCCTCCGTGTTCGTGCCGAACGCTGTGACGGTGATCTCTGACGGCATGTCGGCCGCGATGAGCAGCTACTCCGGCGCGTTCGAGCACTACGCCCCGTGGAAGACCATCGAGGGCCGCGAGGTCGTGACCGACCGCCCCGCGCTTGAGGTGCTCATCAAGGGCGTCTTCGAGCCCGTGCGCTTCCTGGACATCCTGAAGAACTTCGTCGTGTTCAGCGACGAGACCGTGACCGACAAGAGCACCGGTCAGCCGACGCGCACGCTCGTGAAGCGCGTGGCGAAGTACCACCAGTACTGGGCTGTGAATGCCGCCGTGGAGTCGACCGTTGTTGCTTCGCGCCCCGACGGTGACCGTCGTGGCGGAGTGGTCTGGCACACGCAGGGCTCGGGCAAGAGCTTCGAGATGGTGTTCTACGCGGCGAAGATCATGCGGGACCCGCGCATGGCGAACCCGACCTTGGTGTTCATCACCGACCGCAACGATCTCGATGACCAGCTGTTTGGGGAAACGTTCGCACCCGCGCGGATTCTGCCAGAGACGCCTGTGCAGGCAACAACCCGGTCTGACCTACGTGACAAGCTCAGACGAGCCTCTGGTGGCATCGTTTTCACGACGCTGCAGAAGTTCGCCCCTGGCGAGGACGGCGACACGAACCCAGTGCTCACGGACCGCAGGAACGTGATTGTGATCGCTGACGAGGCACACCGCAGCCAGTACGGCTTTGGAGAGACACTCGATAACCAGGGAAGACTGAAGGCAGGCCTCGCAAAGCACATGCGCGATGCGTTGCCCGGTGCCACGTACCTCGGTTTCACAGGGACTCCGATCGAATCAAACGACAAATCTACCCGTGCTGTATTTGGCGACTACATCGACGTGTACGACCTCACACGTGCAGTAGAAGATGGCGCAACCGTGAGAATCTTCTACGAGTCTCGGCTGGCCCGCGTCGAGCTTTCGGACGCTGATCTCGCAGCGCTGGACGAGCTCGCCGACGAGATCACCGAGACTGTGGAGGAAGACACCGCGACGGCTGCGAAGTCGCGCTGGTCGCGGCTGGAGGCGATCGTCGGCTCGGAGTCCCGGCTCGATCGTGTGGCGCAGGACATCGTTGACCACTGGGAGAAGCGCCGCGAGGCGATGCTCGGCAAGGGCATGATCGTCGCCATGAGCCGCCGCATCGCCGTGCGCCTCTACGAGAAGATCGTGGCGCTCAGGCCCGAGTGGCACTCCGACGACCCCGAGAAGGGCAAGATCAAGGTAGTCATGACCGGGTCTGCTGCTGACCCGGCGGAGTTCCAGCCGCACATCCATTCGAAAGACGTTCGCAAGGATCTGAAGCTGCGGGCGAAGAACGCTGATGATCCGCTGGAGCTCGTGATCGTGCGCGACATGTGGCTCACCGGCTTCGATGCGCCGTCGATGCACACGATGTACGTCGACAAGACGATGCAGGGCGCTGGGCTCATGCAGGCTATCGCACGCGTGAACCGCACGTTCCGCGACAAGCCCGGCGGGCTGATCGTCGACTACATCGGGCTGTTCACCAACCTTCAGGAGGCCTTGCAGGAGTACTCACCGTCGGACCGCGACCAGGCGGGCGTGCCGATCGAGGAGATCGTCAGCGCGATGCTGGAGAAGCACGACGTCGTGCGCGGGATCCTGCACGGCGTCGCGTATGACGCATCGCCAGCGCTGTCGTCGTCGCAGCGGCTCGCAGAGTACGCGAAGGTGCTCGACTTCGTGATGGCGGACCCTGACCGCACGAAGCGGTTCAACGACGAGGTGCTCGCGCTGGCGAAGGCATTCGCTCTCGCAGGCGCACGCGATGAAGCTGCGGCGATCCGTGATGATGTGCGGTTGCTCACGGACGTGCGCGCGGCGATCCTGAAGATCCTGAACCCAGACTCCGGCAAGGGCGGCTCCGGCGCGGTGGAGATCAACACCGCTCTCGGGCAGCTGCTCAACGAGGCGGTCGCCGCCGAGGACGTCGTCGACGTGTACAAGCTCGCGGGCGTCGAGACACCTGAGATCTCGATCCTGAGCGACGAGTTCCTGGACTCACTCGCAGGCAAGGAGAAGCCGAACCTGCAGATGGGGCTCCTCCGCAAGATCCTCAACGACCAGATCCGTACGGTGCAGCGCAAGAACATCGTGCAGGGGCGGAAGTTCTCGGAGATGCTTGACGAGGCCGTGAAGCGCTACACGAACAGGTCTCTGTCGACTGCTGAGATTATCGCTGAGCTCGTGAAGCTCGCGAAGCAGGTCCGCGACGACCAGAACCGCTTCGAGCAGCTGGGCCTTCGCGAGGACGAGGTGGCGTTCTACGACGCGGTCATCCAGAACGACGCAGCCGTGCTGGAGCTCGGTGACGAGACACTGAAGGCCATCGCGCGGGATCTCGTGAAGTCTGTGCAGCAGTCGGCGACGATCGATTGGAACCTCAAGGAGTCGGTCCTGGCAGCGATGCGCTCGAAGGTGCGCAGGATTCTGGCCCGCTATGACTATCCGCCGGATGCCGAGGAGCAAGCCGTTGAGCTCGTGCTGAAGCAGGCAGAGGTTTTTGCCGGCGAGGTGTCTAGATAGGTGTGCGCTAATGTCGATCAAGGTTAAGCTGGGCCATTTGACCGGTAATGGTGCTCTGTTCGTGCTTTGCACTGTTCTCTTGTTTGCCTCATCGAGGAGGAATCCATGGGCCGTCGCGCCCTAACCGTATCGGAGCTGACCTTCCATCAGAAGTTCAAGCGGAATCCCGCTAGCTTCGCGCCTGCCGACCTCAATGGTGAAGACTTAGTGGACATCTTCGAGACGTGGGCGAAGAGTTTAAGTGCAGCCGACACGCATGATGAGAAGCGGCAGACTTGGGTGAGCGTTGCGGAGCTGACGCGTTACGCGCCCCGGGTGATCCTGCTCGAATTGCGGGTGGGCGCGTATGGAGAACCAGGGGAAGTTGTCGACACCGATACCGGTAAGCCGGTCGGCGAGATCGAGCACCATCAGGCACCTACCGGGCAGAATCGTGCGATGCTGTTCGTGCCTGCCGAAGGCGAGAGCGCTTACTTCCTCTCCGAAGAGTCGTCACGCGGCTCGGCGGGAGGCCGGATACTACGCCTGTTCAAGTCCCACTTCAGCCAGTACACCAATCAGATCACTATGGAAACCGCTGCCGTCACTGAGGGTGAGGCATGGCGAGAAGCAGCAAAAGTCACAGAGGTCGAGGTGCGCGTCACTGGCAAGAGCGCGGACGTCGCTGATGGTCTGAAGGTCAAGGTGGGTCGGGTGTCTCACATCGCACGGCCGGAACGGCGTGGATTCTTTCCGGGCAAGCTCCTTGGAGAACTGCATCGCAAGAGTGTAGTGGCCGAGGTGGTTTCAGTCGAAGAGCTGCCTGAGGATCACGACGTCTTCGTAACAATGGTGAGAGACGGCCGGACCAAGAAGTTCCAACTCGGCTCGGAGGGGGCACCTGCGATCCGCGAGGTGCTCAACGACTCCAACGAGGATTCTCTCGACGTCGACAAACTGGTGGAGACGTGCGCAGAGAAGGTGCGCGACCTGCTGGCACGGACCGATGGCAAGTGGGACGCAGCCTGGAGCAGGCCACCACAGCAAGGAGTGTGATGAGATGGGCAAAGCTTCTCTGTGGAGCGTGCCCGCCGATCACTTCCGCACGCTCTATAACAACCGCACGGGTCGTCCCGACTGGTGGGCGATCGTCTGGCAAGCGGTCCTTCCTCTGGGTGCGGGCGTGGCCATCTGGTTACTCGGGGCCAAGATGGCCGAGGTCGGTGCTGCTGTGTCGGGCATCTCGATTGTGGCGGCCCTACTCATCGCCATGGCCGTCTTCCTGTTCCAGCTCCGCGTCACTCTGGGCACGGACAAGAGGCTCACTGAGGACGACTACTCACTCGTGGATGAGTGCATGGCAAACACCCTGTGGGCGATTCTCTGGGGGCTAGGGCTGGCGCTTTTCTTGATCGTCTGCGACGCCGGCGCATGGATGTGTGACGATCGAGCAGGGCCCATTCTGGCTGGCGTGGCAGTCGCAGCTGCGGTGCACTTCCTTCTCGTGATCGGCATGTGTCTTAAGCGGCTGCGCAGAGCCTACCAGCGGATAGCAATGCGTCGGAGATGACTGGCGGCTTAACGTCTTGCGTCGGGCTGTTCGCTCACTGAGCTGTCGAAGTTGCCGCTCGTGAACCAGGCGACTCGCGCGTGAGAACCCGAACCTTGAAGGCCCACGATCTGAAAGGGCCGACGAGGGCCTCGTCGACTGTGTCGATGGCGCCCGCGCAATGTCCATCAGGGCCTACCTGCTGGACAGGTGGGGATGGCGCGCTGCCCGTCGGCCAAAAGTGTCCAATAGCCGGTAGTGTTAGACCTTGTTAGACACAAGCGTAAGGAGGTCTTCGGGTGAGTGGACAGAGTAAGGGTCAGGTGATCGGGTACGCGCGGGTCAGTGCGACGGATCAGAACCTCGGACGGCAGATGAAGGCTCTGGACGGCTGCGACCGTGTCTTTGCGGACAAGCTGAGCGGGAAGAACACCGATCGGGTGCAGCTCCAGGAGATGTTGCGCTACGTCCGGGAGGGCGACACCCTGCGGGTGACGTCGCCGGATCGGCTCGCCAGGTCAACACGTGATCTGCTGGCAATGGTCGAGGAGTTGAAGGGTCGCGGCGTCGCGGTGGAGTTTTTGGATAATCCGGCGCTGAACACCGATACGCCGCAGGGTGAGTTCATGCTGACGATCTTGGGAGCCGTCGCGCAGTTGGAGCGCTCAGTGATCCGGGAACGCCAGATGGAAGGCATCGCACTGGCGAAAGTCGATGGCAAGTACGACAAGGGCGTGAGGCTGACTGCGGAGCAGATCGCTGAAGCCCGCAAGAAGGTCGATAGCGGCGTTCCCAAGGCGGCAGTGGCCCGCGAGCTAGGGATTAGCCGCCAGACGCTCTACACGGCCCTCAGCGGGGCTGGAAGGTATGCGGAGGTGGTTTCGTAGTGGGAAGGCTGTCTATCGGGCCCGAGGGGGCGTCCTACGGTCCAGACGAGAGCTACCGCACCTGTTCGGAGTGCGGCGGTGACTGCACGCCGGAGCTAGGTGGGGCTGACGGGTGAGCCTGTCGAGGTCCCAGCAGACGATCGCGTCGAACATGCCAGCCTCGTAGTCAGCGACCATGCGGTCGTAGCCCGGGCGCTTCTTCGTGGCGTCCATGGCGCTGATCGACTGATCGACGTAGGTCTCGACGACGGTCCAGCCCTCGCGCTGGGCGAGGCGTTCGCAGTCCTCGCGCTGACGCTCGATGGCGAGGCCGTCCATCTCAAGGTCGAGGCTGATGCGTAGGTAGATTGCGGTGCGACGCGGCGTCGCGGGGATGTGGTTCTTCACCCTCCCATCTTACTTCTTAGACGTTAGTCCTGTCCTGAACTCGACCACGTCGCCATCGCCCCAAGATGAGAGAACGTCACTCGCGCGATCCGCGAACCGGCGAATCGAGATCCACCCTAGCGACCTAGCAGCGACCTCTGCGAGGGAGGACGGAGATGGCTGAGCATTGACAATCCCGCTATCTAGCAGGAGGGCCTCTCGTCGTCTGTAAGCGGCCCACCACGCAGCGTCAGAATCAACGCCCTCCCCGTTAGGAGCCATCGCATCGTAACCCGGCATTAGACGGGGCTCGAGGTTTACCGCTGATCCATCCAGCAAGGCGTCGACGACGTTCTGCGAATCACCGAGATCTACATCATCATCCCCGTCCGGCTGCATCACAAGGATTGCCAAGTGCAATGAGTCGGAGTAGATCCACGCTGCTTCTTCCAGTAGTTCCGAAACAGTTGGCATTACGCCAGCGGGGATTCCGCTCGTAGAGTCGGCGAAAGTGGTCAGCAGATTCACCTCGGAGGACAACCGAGCTAGGTGCGAACGCGCGGATGCAGTATCGACTTCGCCCGTCGGTGCCGAAATCAGTTCAGACACTCGGGGATTCAGCATAGTCTCGATGGCGTTCGCAGCCGTCAGCACAGAACGGCACTGTTCCCTGAACTCCGCCTTCCGTTCTGCGAAGTAAGCGCGGTGCTCACGCAGCGCCTGTTCAGCCGCGAGCGCCTCAGTCTGCTTGTTCGTTTGCCTTGCAACCCAAATTGCGACAATGACGGCCACCGCTGAGAACAAGGCCGCAACGGCCCCCGCAACGGCGGATATCCAATTAACATCCACTACTTCTTCTTGCCAGAGGCGAGACCGCTGCGGAACTCCACCACATCGCCGTCCTGCATGACGTAATCCTTACCTTCGATGCGTACCTTGCCCTTAGCCTTCGCCTCAGCCATGGATCCGGTGGCGTCCAAATCTTCAAAAGAAACAACCTCAGCCTTGACAAAGCCGCGCTCGAAGTCGGTGTGGATAACACCGGCAGCCTGGGGTGCAGTATCGCCCTTGGAGATGGTCCAGGCGCGGGTTTCCTTAGGGCCGGCGGTCAGGTAGGTCTGCAGACCCAGGGTGGAGAAGCCCACACGAGCCAGCTTGTCCAGACCGGACTCTTCCTGACCGCTCATTTCCAGCATTTCGCGTGCTTCTTCTTCGTCCAGCTCCACCATGTCAGCCTCAAGCTTGGCATCCAGGAACACAGCCTCAGCGGGAGCAACCATGTCGCGCAGAGCCTGCTGCTTCTCTTCAGAAGCCAGCACCCCATCGTCCGCGTTGAAAACAAAGATGAAGGGCTTGGCGGTCAGCAGGTTCAGCTCCTTGAGCAGAGCCATATCGATTTTCGCCTCTTCTGCCTTGGAAATCAGAGTGTCACCCTGCTCCAAGACAGCCTGAGCCTTCTTGTATTCCTCAAGCTGGGTAGCATCGCCCTTCTTGATTTTCACTGCCTTTTCCAGGCGGGGAATGGCGTTTTCCAGGGTCTGCAGGTCAGCCAGCACCAGCTCGGTGTTAATGGTTTCCATGTCAGAAGCGGGGTCAACCTTGCCGTCCACGTGGATGACGTCCGGATCATCAAAAGCACGCACTACCTGGGCGATAGCGTGAGCCTCGCGGATGTTTGCCAGGAACTGGTTGCCCAGACCTTCACCCTCGGATGCACCGCGCACGATGCCCGCGATATCAACGAAGGAAACGGTTGCGGGCAGAATGCGCTCGGAGCCAAAAATCTCTGCCAGACGAGCCAAGCGTTCATCGGGCAGGCTGACGACGCCCACGTTGGGTTCGATGGTAGCGAAGGGGTAGTTGGCTGCCAGAATGTTGTTCTTGGTCAGTGCGTTGAAGAGGGTTGACTTGCCGACGTTGGGCAGACCCACGATGCCAATTGTTAGAGCCACGGAAAAATAAACCTTTGTTTGGGGTGTTCTTAGTGCCCAGTTTACTAGGCATGGCGCTTTGCCTGTCTCTTTAGCAGGACGTGCGCGGGTGAGTTTGCTTGTACTTTAGAGCCCGCGTTGGTTTAACTCGGGTGCAGACCGTGACAAATGTCAGGGGCAGGTCGTGACATTTAGCCTGAGTCAATGCCCTTATCAGGCAGGAAACTTGAGATATGAACACAGCAATTGAAATCCTCAGCGTGAACAAGACCTTTCGCACCCGCACCGCCACGGTGGAGGCAGTCAAAGATGTCAGTTTCTCGGTGCAAACCGGTGAGATTGTTGCCCTGCTGGGCGAGAACGGGGCGGGCAAGAGCACCCTCATCGACATGTTGCTGGGGCTGACCGAGCCCACCAGCGGTACAGTCAAGTTGTGGGGCTCCTCCCCTAGCCAGGCTGTGGCAGACGGCCGGGTAAGCGCCGTCCTGCAAACTGGTGGCCTGCTCACCGACCTCTCAGTCCGCGACCAGGTTGCCATGGTGGCAGCGACCTACCCCGGCAGCCCCGATGTAGATGCCGCACTAGAAGCAGCTGGTATCAGCCACATTGCTCGCAGAAAAATCAGCAAATGCTCCGGCGGCCAGCAGCAGAAGGTCAAGTTCGCCATCGCTCTGCTGGGCAACCCCGATCTGCTCTTCCTCGACGAGCCGACTGCCGGCATGGACGTTAACGCCCGCGAACAATTCTGGGGGTCCATGCGGGCTCAGGCTACGGCTGGCAAAACCATTCTCTTTGCCACCCACTACCTTGAAGAAGCCCAAGAGTTCGCCCAGCGCATCGTGGTGCTGGCAGGCGGGCAGCTCATTATGGACGGCACCCCGCAGTCCATTCGGGATCATGCTGGCACCCGCGCCATCAGCTTCACGCTGGATGCCCCAGCCCTGCATCTCACTCAAGAGCAAGACCGTGACTGGGGAGTCAGCAACTACACGGTCAGCCAAACGACGCACTCCCTGCACTGCCACAACGCCGAGGCTTTCACCCTGCACCTGCTGCAGAACCACAGCGTCACCAATCTGGAAATCATTGCACCCAGCCTTGCTGAAGCCTTCACCCAGCTCACCACCCACACCACCGGAGAAAAGATCTAACCATGCAGAGCCTCAGCTTTCTCTTCTACGACCTCAAGCACTCCCTCTTCAATATTTCCACCCTCTTCTACCTGATCATCATGCCTGCCGGGTTCTACCTGCTCTTTGGGGTGATGCAGGACTACGGTTCAGCCCCCTTCCGAGATGGCAACGCTACCGCCTACGTCATGATCGGCATGGCAGTCTACGGGGCTGTCACCGGTTCGGTATCCTCATCAGGCACGGCGGTTATCGAAATAGAGTCCGGGTGGGGCCGCCAGCTGGCACTGACCCCCATGAGTCGCAGTGCTCTGCTGGCTAGCAAGGTGCTCAACGCTCTCGTCACCACTGCCCTTCCGGTTATCGTCGTCAATATCATCGCGCTGTTTACCACCGCAGAAATTCCGCCCGCCCAGCAGCTGCTCAGCGCCCTAATAGCCATTGCAGCCTCATCTATCTTTGTCTTCTACGGTATAGCGGTGGCACGCCTGGTGAAGTCAGCCCGCGCTGTATCAGTTGCTAGTGGGTTGGTCGTATTCCTCGCCTTCTTTGGCACCACCTTTAGCCCCCTGCCGCTATCACTGATGGACTACGCCCGCTTCACCCCCATGTACGGGGTAACCCAGCTAGCCCGCTACCCCTTTACCGCCGGCGACACTATCACCACCGACGCGGTTCAGCGGATGGTGACCGAACCGTTGCACTATGCACTGATAAATGTGGCGGCCTGGGGCATAATCTTTATCGGAGCCAGCATCCTACTGCGCAAGCGGTCACTCGCCCGCTAGGCCAACAAGTTTGAGGCTCACAGCCAGCAGGAAGTAGATATTATGAGCACACAACCCACCATAGGCCGGCACTTTGACTGGCTGGCCGCCGGGTTCGCCGGAATCTGGCTAGTATTTCTGCTCTTTCCAATCACACAATTGCTGACTAACAATCAACTGAGCAACACAGAAAAAACGCTGGGCCTAGTTGCTGTGGTTATTTTTGCCCTGACCTATTTGGCCTCTTACGGCGCCCCCTGGGTTTTACCGGGCAAGAAAACCTGGCACCGGACGCTGCGATGGAGCCTGCTCCTGCTCATCCCGACTGCGGCGCTCACCTACGCAGTGGGGCCCTGGTGGCTCTATTTCTTCACCTACATTGTTGCCATGTGGGCCTTTCAAACCCCGCCGCGTATCGGGCTCACCGTCGGCACCTTCGTCACCGTCTTATCCACTCTTGTCATGGTGGTGTACTACCCACGCATCTTCCAGCAGGGTGGGTACGGGTTTATTACCGGTGCTTTCTTCGTGCTGGTCATGGCGGCGCTCTCAGCCGGCGGGGATGCTCGCGTCCTGCGCCGTGAGCAGCAGCAGCGTACCGAGCAAGCCGAGCGTATCGCCAGCGATGTGCACGACATCTTGGGCCGCTCATTGACAGTTATTAACCTCAAGGCAGAGTTAGCTTCGGCCCTGGTAGAAGCTGATCCCGCCAGAGCGCAGCGAGAAATGCAGGAAGTTTCAGAACTGTCCCGCACAGCCCTAGCCGAGGTGCGGGCAACCGTCACCCGCCTAAAAATGCCCACCTTCGCCGGTGAGATTCTCGCATCAGCTCGTGCCCTTGGAACGGCCGGAATTAAGGCTCACCTTCCCAGCGAGCAGGAGGCCCAGGTGACCGGTACCAACTCAGTGCTGTTTAGCTGGGCTCTGCGCGAAGGGGTCACCAACGTCATTCGCCACTCAGCGGCAGAAAACTGCTGGGTCAAGGTTGAAGCCGACCGGTTGGAGATCCTAGATGACGGCATTACGCCCCAGAATCATGAGCTGGTCAAGGGCAACGGCTTAACCGGTCTGGAGCAAAGGGTCAAAGATTCTGGTGGTGACCTGCTGCTTGAAACCGGAGGTGGTACCCGCCTGCTTGTTACGATGAACGGAGATACTTCACCTCTAGGAGCCTGACGCGTGAGCCCCATCAAGATTCTGCTAGCCGATGACCAGCAACTGATCCGGGACGCCCTAGGGGCACTGCTTTCCCTGCAGGCAGATATTGAGGTGGCAGGCTCCTGCGGCCGCGGGGACCAAGTGCTAGACCTGGCCCGCCAAACCCAGCCGGACGTCGTCCTGCTCGATATTGATATGCCGGGCATGGACGGTATCAGTGTGGCTCAGCAGCTGAAGGAACAGCATCTACCCTGCCGTAGCCTCATTGTTACCACCTTTGGCAGACCGGGCTACCTGGCAAGGGCACTTGAAGCAGGTGCCAGCGGTTTCGTGGTTAAAGATACCCCGGCGAGCCAGCTGGCAGAAGCCATCCGCAAGATTCATGCGGGGCTACGGGTCGTTGACCCGCAGCTGGCAGCCGAGAGCTTCGCGGTAGGCCCCAGCCCGCTCACCGACCGCGAGAAGCAGGTTCTACAGGCAGCTAAGGACGGCGCGTCAATCGTAACTCTGGCGGCACAACTGCATCTATCCCAAGGCACAGTGCGCAACCATCTTTCCGGTTCCATAGCCAAGCTGAACGCCGAAAACCGCTACGATGCAGCCCATCGGGCTGAAGAAAACGGCTGGTTATAAACAGGTGAAGGCCGAGTCCTAGTGGGACGAGGCGCCACCCAGATTGAGCACCAGCACTCCAGCCACGATCAGCGAGATGCCCAGAACCTTGACCAGGGTAATGGGTTCGCCCAGGAAGGCGGCCCCAACCGCCACAATGGCCGCGGTGCCCAACCCACTCCAGAGAGCATAGGCCACGCCCACCGGGATATTCCGTACCGCTAGCGAAAGCATGAAGAAAGCGACACCGTACATCGCCAGGCAGCCTAGCGTGGCCCAGAGACGGGTAAACCCCTCAGTGAACTTGAGCAGGGAGGTTGCCACAATCTCAGAAGCAATGGCGATCGACAGGAAAATATAGGCCATAGTCACCAGTGTAAGGCTGATGGGTTACATACAGTTGACCAAGTTTAGGGTGCAGCTTCGCTACTCCGAAAGCCACCACAGACGGTGCAGAGTAAAGTTGAGGCATGGCTACATCAACGGTTCTTCTCGCAGTTCTTCTTGCCCTAGTGCTCGGTGCCCTAGCTGGGTTTCTCTGGGGCCGCGCTGCTACAGGCAGCGCGGATGCCCTGAAAGAAAAGAACGCCCAGCTGACCGCTGACCTAGCGGCGTCCTTACAGGCAGAAAAACACCTGAACGCCCGAGTGCAGAGCCTGGAAACCAAGGCTGAGGCTGATGCCGATGTTCTGCTAGCGCTTGCCCCGCTCAAAACCCAGCTTGCCACCATGGAGCGATCGGTGCGCACCATGGAATCAGAGCGCGCCAACCAATACGGCGGGCTGGCACAGGCAATTGCGGAGTCCAACAGAACCCAGGCCCAGCTGCGAGATCTGACCGGAACGCTCTCCACCGCCCTGCGGTCCACCAGTGCCCGGGGTACCTGGGGCGAAGCTCAGCTCAAACGCGTGGTCGAGGCTGCCGGCATGGCACCTCACGTCAGCTACAGTGAGCAAACTACCGCCAGCTTTGAAGACGCCCACGGGGCGGTGCGCGGCGTCCGCCCCGATATGGTGATTAATCTACCCGGGGGCAAGACCGTCATTCTGGATGCTAAAGCACCGCTGGGTGCCTACCTGGACGCTCAAGAGTCTGAAGGCCCTGCCCAGAAGGCTGACCTAGACCGGCACGCCAAAGCGGTACGAGCACACGTGGACGCGCTGGCCTCCAAACAATATTGGGCTGCCTTCGATGCTGCACCTGAGCTAGTGCTCTGTTTCGTTCCTGCCGAGTCTGCCCTGGCTGCGGCGCTAGCCCACGACGGGCAGCTGCTGGATTACGCCGCAACTAAAAATATTGCCCTGGTGGCGCCGGTTTCCTTGTTGGCAGCTCTCAAGGCTATAGCCTTCTCGTGGCGCCAGGAGTCTCTGACCGATAACGCCCGGGAGCTCTTCGTGCTCTCTCAGCAGCTCTATGAGCGGCTGGGCACCGCTGGCACCCATCTGGGGGCTATGGGGCGCTCACTGACCCGCGCCGTGGATTCCTACAATGGTCTGGTCGGCTCTCTGGAAACCCGTGTCTTTGTGACAGCCCGCAAAATTGCGGAGCTTAACAAGGCACCGGTGCAGGACAGCCTCTTCCCCTCCCCCAACGAGTCAGCGGTGAAGCCACTGACCTCCCCAGAGTTTTTGGGTACTGCCTCTGAGTCGGGTACGACAGCAGAAAGTGGGTCTGACTCTGACCTTCCCGTGGCAGAGACCCCGGTGGCTAGCCCCGAGCCTACCCCCAGTGCCCCTGCTCTCGGTACACCTGCCCCTGAGCCCTATGACTCCTGGCTCGATGACTTTCTGACCGCAGCAGAGCCTGAACCGGATGAGGACGCCGACTGGAGCCGATAAAAAAAGTGACCCTTCAACTATTCACGGTTGAAGGGTCACTTTTGATGTTCAGACTTTAGCGGTTGGGCTTTTCGCCTCGCCCGCCCAGGCGCATGGCGGGGGCGCCGGTGTCATTCTTAAGGGCTGAGCGCAGTTCCTTGGGCAGGGAGAAGAGAATGTCTTCCTTAGCGGTTTCAACCGGCTGGACATCCTCGTAACCGTAGTCAGCCAGCAGACGCAGCACGTCCTGCACCAGAACCTCGGGCACCGACGCACCAGAGGTAACGCCCACGGTGGTGACGCCCTCAAACCAGGTTTCATCAACCTCGTTGGCGTAGTCCACCAGGTAGGAGGCCTTAGCACCGTATTCCAGGGCGACTTCCATGAGGCGTACCGAGTTGGACGAGTTGGTTGAGCCAACCACAATCACCAGGTCAGCCTGGGGTGCGATTTCCTTGATAGCACCCTGGCGGTTGGAGGTGGCGTAGCAGATATCATCGCTGGGCGGGTCCTGCAGAGTGGGGAAACGTTCCTTGAGACGGGCAACGGTCTCCAGGGTTTCATCCACGGACAGGGTGGTCTGTGAAATCCAGACAACCTTTTCAGGGTCGCGTACGGTCACCTTGTCCACTTCATCGGGTGAGTTGACGATCTGAACGTGATCGGGGGCCTCACCCGCGGTGCCCTCAACCTCTTCGTGGCCTTCGTGACCGATGAGAAGGATGTCGTAGTCCTGCTTGGCAAAGCGCACGGCCTCACGGTGCACCTTGGAGACCAGCGGGCAGGTGGCATCGATGGTGTTGAGCTGGCGGTCTTCTGACTCGGCGATAACAGCCGGTGAGACGCCGTGGGCTGAGAAGACGGTGACCGATCCTTCGGGGACTTCATCTACCTCGTCCACAAAGATAGCTCCCTGGGCTTCGAGGGTTTCTACCACGTGGCGGTTGTGCACAATTTGCTTGCGCACATAGACCGGGGCACCGTAGTGGTCCAGGGCTTTTTCAACGGCGATGACGGCGCGGTCAACACCGGCGCAGTAGCCGCGGGGGGCTGCCAGCAGTACTTTTTTGGTGTCGGTGGGTGCGGCGGCTTCAATTACTTCGCGGGGCTTGCGCGCACGGGGTACGGTGGGCAGGCCGAGTTCAATGGTCTTCTCTGCTGTGGACATGCTTTCTATCCTACGTGGTCTTAGCGGGTGTGTGCTGTGGTGGCTCTCGCAGTGGCGCGCAGTATCGCTGAGAGAATAGCCAACAGGGTGAGGGCTAGGGTCGCAATGAGGGCGTAGCCGGCCAGGCGGTAATGCAGGTCTTCGTAGGATGCCGTGAGTTTCTCAGCAATACTTTGCAGGAAGAGTACTGCGGTGGGACTGGCGGGCAGGCTAATGCCCGAGGTGAGGGAAAGCCCGCCCCCCACAAGACCTGCCAGCCAGAGCATCGCCGCTGCCGAGAGGGCTGCAAAAGCCAGGTGTGCAAAGCGGTTACCGGGCCAGAGCAGAAAGCTGAGTGCTGCTATCACCGCTGCTGCTGCGAGCAGGAGCTGCCAAGAATCAGAAAACCTAATGAGGGTGTTGATAGCACTATTGATGGGGTAGCTCCCCTGCCCGTTATCTAGTGGAACGGTGCGTCCGGGAAGGGTGCTGGTATCGATGGTGAACCCCAGCGAATTGTTCACTGAATCACCGGCCTGATCGTAAATTGCTGAAAGGTCCAGCACCGCTGGGCGGCTTTCACCTGAGAAGTTATAGGAGTGAGTGTCATTGATGACCTCTAGCCAGAGGGTTTGAAAGTTCTCTGAGGTGATGGCCCCGGTGGTTGCATCGCTGACAATGGTGTGGGTGCGATCGTAGAGCCAGTTCTGCACGTCCCCGTACCAAGCGGTGCTGTTGCCGTCGCCCAGATAGGTGGCGATGGCGTCGGAACTCATAACATCGTCGGTCACCGAGCTACTCAGCGATTGCTGAAAATCGGGGTCAGTTGCCAGGGAGCTGGTCAGTTCAGTGAAGTTTTGGGTTTCTACCAGGGTGGTGTCAGCCCAGTAAGCCAGAGCTGAGGTAAGCCCCACCAGTAGTGCCAGGGGCATGAGCAGAATGCAGATAAAGCGGCGGGTCAGGCTCAGTACCGGCTTACGGGCAGGCAGAGCACGGTAGGACGCCGGGGCGGGGCGTCGTTGCGCAGGCTGGTAGCCGGGATCCCGGTAGCTGCCCCCGGGCGCAGGTTGATTGTGCTGATAAGGGCTAACAGGCTGCGACTGGTAGGGCTGCGCAGGGTAGAGTGCTGCCTGCTGCGCCTCTTGCTGCTCCAGGTAGCGCCTGTTATCGGCAGCGACCTGGGGGTTAGTCCAGCTCCCGTCCCCGTAATCTGGGAGTTTCTGCGTGGGGTCTGCGCCCCGGTTCTCTGTGCCCATGCTGAGCATACTAGCGTCTTCAGCTGGGTTTTGCCTTAGGGTGCCGACGTGAACTTACCGGCACTTTTTACCACGGCAGGCTCTAGGGGCACCTAAAATGTCAGCCAGGGGTGCTAGAAATAGAAGCATGAACGAATTTGCTGAACCCACTCTGGCGCAGCTTCAGGCTTTGCAGGAGCAGCCCCAGCAACCGAGACAGTTGGCCCCCACGGCTGGGCAGACCAGCCCTGAAAACCCCTGGCCGCTGCATCTGCTGTCCAACAAAATGCACGACTATATCGCCCGCTGTGTACCCACCTGGGTGGAGGGGCAGGTCATCGAGCTTAACAACCGCGGGCGGGTTTCTTATGTGACCCTGCGCGATGTTGATCAGGAAGTTTCTGTCTCGGTCACCGTGTGGGGTTCTGAGATGGCTAAGGTAGCCGGTCAGATTGATCGCGGCTCCCGAGTGGTGCTACAGCTCAAGCCCAACTACTGGGTGAAAACCGGGCGACTGTCGATGCAGGGTTCCAACATCAAGCCGGTAGGTGTTGGGTCTATGCTGGAGCGCATCGAGCAGTTGCGTGCCAAGCTTCAGTCTGAGGGGCTCTTCGATGCCCGCCGCAAAAAGCAGCTGCCCCTGCTCCCCCACCGTATCGGTTTGATTACCGGTAGAGATTCGGACGCTCTCAAGGACGTTGTGCGCAACACCAGTTTGCGCTGGCCCGCCGTCCAGTTTGAGATTCGTGAGGTCGCGGTTCAGGGTGTCAATGCGGTCTCGCAGGTCACCGCTGCCTTAGCTGAGCTGGATGCCCACCCTGAGGTCGATGTCATTGTGATTGCTCGCGGCGGTGGTTCTTTTGAAGATCTTCTGCCCTTCTCGGAAGAGGTAATGGTGCGGGCTGTAGCTGCTGCACAGACCCCGGTGGTCTCAGCGATCGGGCACGAGGCTGACTCACCACTTATGGACCATGTGGCTGACCTGCGTGCATCCACCCCAACGGATGCCGGCAAGCGCATCGTGCCCGATGTTGCTGAGGAGCGCCTCATGTTCACCCAAATCCGTGCCCAGTTAGAGCGGTCAGTCACCCAGTGGGTGGAACGCGAGCGCTTTGGGTTAGCCCAGCTCCGCAGCCGCCCGGTACTGGCTGACCCTGCCTCTGCTCTGCTGGCAAGGGCTGAAGATCTAGAGAGGCTGCGTACCCGTGCCCGGGCTGCGGTGAGCCAGCGGGTGGTGCGTTCTCGCGACGAGGTAGCCCAGCTGCGTGCTCGCGTCACGGCTCTTTCACCCCAGCAGACCCTTGAGCGCGGTTACGTGCTCATGCAAACCGAAGCCGGGCAATTAGTGCGGGACGCTACTCTGCTTTCCCCCGGCGATACCGTGAATGTGCGCGCGGCAACCGGCTCTTTGGATGCAACCGTCACCCACATTCACCCCACCAACCACTAACATTTCCCAGAACGAGAGAAGAAGATTATGAGCAAAGATATCGAATTCACCACCACCCTCAACGCCACCCCCGTTGACCAGCTGACCTACGAGCAGGCACGCGAAGAACTGTTACAGACGGTGAGTCGCATGGAATCTGGTGCCACCAACCTGGAAGAGAGCATCGCCCTGTGGGAGCGTGGGGAACAGCTAGCCCAACGGTGCGAGGCTTGGCTGGATGGTGCCCAGGCGAAGCTGGATGCCGCCCGCAAGGACGCCACCCAGTAGCTACGTTTGGTTGGGGTGTGGCGCCAGTTGACGGGGGGGTGGGTAGCAGGCGTACTCGTAGCCGGCTGGTCGGGGCTGGCGTTAATCGAGGCGAGCGCCCCGCGCGAGCCTCGAGAGGGTCAGCTGGCTACGAGTACGTCTGTTGCCGCCTCCCCCTCTGTCGCGCTTCCCTTACTGCTGCTTGTAGTCGCTGAGGAAGTTGCCCAGGCGTTCCAGGGCGTCCTTGAGGGTGCGGGTGTCGGGTAGGAAGACCAGGCGGAAGTGGTCGGGTTTGTCCCAGTTAAAGGCGGTGCCGTGCGAGAGCAGGATTTTCTGTTCGCGTAGCAGATCGAGCATGAATTTCTCATCACTGGTGATGTTGAACTTGTCGGTGTCGATCTTGGGAAAGAGGTAGAGGGCGCCTTCTGCCTGGTTGACGGTGATGCCGTCCATGTCGTTGAGCATCTTGTAGGAGAGGTCGCGCTGCTCTTTGAGGCGGCCGCCGGGCAGGATGAGGTCATTGATGGACTGGTAGCCACCGAGCGCTGTTTGCACGGCGTGTTGGGCGGGCACGTTGGCACAGAGGCGCATGTTGGCGAGGAGGTTGATGCCTTCGATATAGGGGGCGGCGGCCAGTTTGGGGCCGGAGATGGCGACCCAGCCTGCTCGGTAGCCTGCTACACGGTAGGCCTTGGAGAGCCCGGAGAAGGTGAGGCAGAGGACGTCGTCACCTGCGAGTGATGAAATGTGCACCATTTCAGCGCCATCGTAGGTGATTTTTTCGTAGATTTCATCGGCGAAGATGACCAGCTGGTGTTCCTTTGCCAGGTCTACGATTTGTTGCAGGATTTCGCGGGAGTAGACGGCGCCGGTGGGGTTGTTGGGGTTGATGACAACGATGCCGCGGGTCTTGGGGGTGATTTTGGACTTGATGTCTTCGATGTCCGGGTACCAGTTGTTCTCTTCATCGCAGTGGTAGTGCACGGGGGTGCCGCCTGCCAGCTGGGTTGAAGCGGTCCATAGGGGGTAGTCCGGTGAGGGCACGAGGATTTCGTCGCCGTGGTCGAGCATGGCTTGCAGAGTCATGGGGATGAGTTCTGAGACGCCGTTGCCCAGGTAGACATCATCGGTGGTGATGTTCATGATGCCTTCGTTCTGGTAGTACTGAACGATGGCGGTGCGTGCTGAGTAGAGCCCGCGGGAGTCTGAGTAGCCCTGGGTTTCGGGCAGGTGCTCGATGATGTCCATCATGATGGTTTCGGGAGCTTCAAAGCCAAAGGGGGCTGGGTTGCCGATATTGAGTTTGAGGATGCGGTGGCCGCGCGCTTCCATGCGCTGGGCCTCTTCGAGGATGGGACCGCGAATATCGTACAGAACGTTTGCCAGTTTTTTTGATTGCTTGAACTCCATACGCCCCAGATTACTCCTTTACGCTCTCGAGCCAGAAATTCGCGGCGTCTGTTTCTGAAATGGGGTTTTCACCGGTGGTGAGAGTTTCGAGGCGTTCTAGTGAGGGGGTATCGAGTTGGGAGGAGACACCGTTGATGATGTTTTGGGCGTCTTCGGGTATTTCCCCAGCTCGGGTGAGGGGGATGATGTTTTGAGCAAGTTGGGTGCCCTGGGGGTCATCGAGCAGGGTGAGATTGTTGCGCTTAATGTCTGAGCTGGTGCTGTAGAGGTAGGCGACCTGAGCTTGGGCAGTGATGAGTTGCCAGGTGCGTGAGCTCCTATCATCGTTTTCTATGGTTTTACCGGGTGTGCAGCCGTAGTAGGTGTCCAAGGACGCGGCACCGGCGGGGTTAGTGGTGAAGGTGGGGGCCACGGTAAAGGCTAGCTCCTTGCAGTGCTCTCCTAGATCCTCCATATTTCTGATGCCGTATTTTTGGGCGGTCGCTGAGGTAATGGCGTACCCGTAGCGGTTGGTGGCAGCTGATGAATCGAGCGTCTTAACCGTTTCGGGCAATGATTTTTGCACGTAGCTGATGATGTCACTGCTGCTAAGCCCGCGGACGTTGAGGGGTGGCGCGGTGGGGCTAGGTGAGGCGGAGGGGGTGGGGCCAGCCGGAGTGTCTGTTGGTTGGGGGCTGGCGCTAGTCGGTAATTCGCTGGGGGTGATGCGGGCGTTTTGTCTGTTCTCTTCGAGTTCGGTGGGGCTGATTTTGCCGTCATCAGTGAGGTGGAGCAGCAGGTCACCGGAGAGATCAGGGGTAAGGTGAATGCGGCCCTCTGCTGGTTCGGTGGCGCTGGGGTCGGCGGTAGCAAGTGAGTCGGTATCAATTCCCATGGACTCGAAGAGCTCTTCGCGGGTCGCACCTGTTTCTGTTACTTCGACACTGTAGCCAGCCCGTTCAAGGGCAGCAGCGTAGAGGTGGGCGGCGTGGCGGGTTTCTGGGGTGATACCGGTTCCGATGCGGATGGTGGCGCTGGTGGCGCTGGTGGGGGTCGCGGTATGTTCAGCACTTTGTTCGGAAGGGCCAGAGACGCAACTCGTTAGTGCGAGGCAGGTGAGCGCCAGCGTCGCTGCTAGAGATGTGCGGCGGGGAGCGGTGAAAAAAGCGGTTGTCATGGGTGGCCTTCTCTTCTCTAGGTCTCTACGGCTGGTGGGTTGAACGGTAGTGGGCTGCCATCGATTCCAGGGTGTCGAAGCCCAGCATCTTTGCGGCTTCTTCTACGGCGCTGTAGCAGAAGTGCTGATCAAGTTCAGCGAGCGGCACCCAGGCAGCTAGGTCGGTGGATCCGTCCACCTCGTAGGTTAACTCGCCCCCTGTGACCTCAGCTCGGTAAACGGTGCGCAGGGCACAGAAAGGGCGGGTTGAGCCGTTTTCCGGCTCGAAGTAACCGGCGTGCACTCCCAGTAGTTGCTTCAGTTCAATGGTGTAGCCAGTTTCTTCAAAAACCTCGCGTACGGCTGTGTCTGAGGGTTGTTCGCCAGGATCCATGCCGCCACCGGGTAGCGTCCAGCCCGGTTTCATACCGGGAATGTGAGGAACCCACCGGGACAGTAGGAGGCATCCGTCGCGGATCACCACGGCGTAGGCTGCAGGTCTAGTATCCATGACAAGTGGCATAGGGCGGGCTCCTTTCCTTCTCATCCAGTGTAGCTTCCGGGGCTTTTCTCTTTTGCCGATCTTTTCAGTTTCAGGCACTAAGCTCGTGAGTCATGAGTATTTCACTGATTTCCTTGGTTACCCTTTCCTTGAGTGAGGGCGCCCAGAGCGCAAGTGATTTTCTGTTGCGTCTAGCCAGCTTTGATTTCTGGTTGGGTGCTCCTTTGCGCATCATCATGATTGTGTTGATTGGGCTGATTTTGCATGCCATGGTGCGGCTGGTCATCCGTAAGGTCACCAGTTCGATTACCCGGGGCACACAGTCACGGGTGGTAGAGGCCTCCCCCAAAAAGAGGCGGGGCAGCAGGTGGAAGACCGACACCGCGCTGTCTAGTGCCCGCCAGTCCCAGCGCGCACAGACCGTTGGGTCCGTGCTGAGGTCAGTGGCTTCTATCATGATTTGGACGGTTATGATTGTCATGATTATCGCCGAACTGGGCTTCAACATTGCCCCGGTGATTGCCTCAGCGGGCGTAGTGGGCGTGGCCCTGTCGTTTGGTGCTCAGTCTTTGGTCAAGGATTTCTTGTCCGGCATCTTCATTGTCGCTGAGGATCAGCTGGGTATCGGGGACTGGGTGGACTTGGGCGAAGCCTCTGGTGAGGTAGAGGCCGTGGGTCTGCGGACCACCCAGGTGCGCGACTTGGAAGGCACCCTCTGGCATGTGCGCAACGGTGAGATTCTGAGGGTGGGTAACTCGTCCCAGGGCTGGGCACGCACCGTGGTGGACTTACCCATCCCCTATGACGCTGATATTGACGAGATGGCAGATTTCCTGGTGGACGCTACCTCTGAGGCCCTGCAGAAGCCCGGTATTAAGGGCAATGTGACCGGTAAGCCCGAGTACCTGGGCGTGCAGACCATTACCGGCGAATCGGTGACGCTGCGCCTGCTGGTCAAGACTGCTCCTGCTGCCCAGTTCTCGGTGGGGCGCAAGCTGCGTGAGGAGCTTAAGAAGGCGATGGACGCCCGCGGCATCCGTATGCCGCACACCAACCAGTCCGTGATTCTGACCGAAGAACAGTCAGCACCTCCCAAGAAAACTATTCCCGCAGACAGTCAACAGTAGTTGAGTTGCTGACTGGTTCCGGGCTCCCGTGCGGGCTTGGAAATGGCTCAAAAGTCGTAGCTTGAGCGGAGCACCTTCGACCCCGACTGCGAGTTTTCCGAAGCGAAGCGAGGAACTGTTTGAGCTTGAGGGGTCTGGAGGTGTGAAGCTAAGCCGACGTGTAAGCCATTTCAATGCCTGTTTCTTACTTTTTATTGCGGCCTGCCGCCCCGCCTTTTTGAGCCTGGTATTGGCGAATGTTGCCGTTTTTGCGGGCGTTGCGTTTTTTGCGGTCTTCTAGTTCGCGGCGTTTGTTGGCGGCTTGGCGTTTTTGTTTGGCTTCTTCTTTTTGGCGGCGCTGTTTTTCCAGGGCTACTTCTTTGCTGTCGCTGCCGCGGTTGGAGGCTGCGGTACGTCCGCGGGTGATGCCTACGAAGTCTTGCAGGATTGCTTCGCGGTCGTCTTCACGGAGTTGGCGTTTCCAGCAGAGGAGTACGGGGCGTTCTTCAGCGCCTTGGAGGGGGCGGTGGGTGAGGTCTTTGCGGTGGTAGAAGCGGGCTACTGAGAGGGGCGCGATCATTAGTCCGACGCCGGCTGCTACAAGCTCAACGGCGTCCTTGCGGTTGCGCATTTCGGGTAGCTCGCGGGGGTTGTTAGCGCGGTAATCTGCTGAGATTTCTGCCCACTCAGGCACCTCATCGGGAGCTTGCAGTAGGTATTCTTCGGCGAGCTCGGCAAGAGGCACTTCCTCCAGAACGGTGAGTAGGTGTTCCTTGGGCATAAGTACGACCAGCTGCTCGCGGTAGAGCTCGATGGCGTGGTACTTTTTCTTGTCGCGGGCCTCTGGCTCATCTTCGGCGCGCAGGATAACCATGTCGGCGAAGGCGTCTAGAGCATCTAAGCCGCGGGCTTCTGCCAGCGCAACCTCGGTGAGAGGGGCTATCGCGCTGTAGCGTTGCTGCCAGCGATTGAACCATTTACCGGGCATAATTCCCGGCACGAAACCGATGCAGATGCCCGGGACTTTGCCCACGCGCTCGTAGCGGGCAGTTTCCTCGTCAATGAGGAGGTGCGGATGGTTGAGGATAGCTTCGCTCAGAGTCACAGCTTTTCCACTTTCTTGAGAGCTTCAGCAGTTTGCTTCCGCTGGTTGAGGCGATAGAAGACGATGATTGCGCCCAGGAGGGCGATGAGGGCCAGGGCGATGATAGGATTTTCAAGCCATGCCCACACTACTGCCATACCGACCGTTCCATAGATGATGCCCCAGATGAGCGTGCCGAGAAGCATGGCAGGTATCCAGCGGAGGAGGGGCATCTGGGTGAAGCCGGTCGTGATGATGACGGCGGTTTGAAAGCCTACGGTCACAAAACAGGCTGGGACGGCAAGCACGCCCCAGCGGTTCACAAAACTTCTAGCTTGCACATAGGCGGGGTGGCGCATCAGGCGTGCGATTTTCTGAGAATGACGTCCGCCTGCGGCAGCTAGTCTCCCCAGCGAATAGATGATGGATGTGCGAATGACGCCAACGGCCCAGAAGAAGCCAATAGCGGCGCTCCAGTGCAGGGTGTCTAGCCATTCTCTCATTTGCTCAAGTTTACCGGCTTGCGGGCGGCTCTAGGGCAAGACGTTAGACAGGACACCTCAAGAGCTTCACCCACCCATAATTAGGTAATCCTTACTCTTAAATCAGGCAAACCAAAATTAATATCTCGTAAAGCTAGCCAAAGAGCACTTAATTAGGTTATATTTTTATTACCAAATAGTTGCTGAGCTTGTGGGAAGCAACGTAGCTAGAAGGTGTCGAAGATTTTTCTTCTTCCTGTGTGTGATGCAAGGCGGAGGTACCTCAGGTACCTCCGCCTTACTCTTTATGACGCCTCCAGGCTAGCTAGCTACTTCAATTTGAGCTGTTTCAGTTCCTTCATCGCAGCTGGAACTTTCTCTTGCAGTTCGCCCCTCACCAGGTCTGCCTGCCCATCGCTGTAGCCCTGCAGGTAGAGATAGGAAGGCTTCTCGCTCTCCGGGGCCTGCGGTGCGCCGCCAGAAAGCCAAGCGGTAAAGGTCATTTCATCGGTGAGACGGCCTAGGTGACTCTGCAGCTCTTTGGTCATACTCAGCATGTTGGACTGGTCCTCAGTCAGGGGTAAGCCAGCGACCTGACAGGAATCTAAGGTGTAGCGAGCTGCCTTAACCATCTTGCGGATATCGTGCCAGGACTCGTCGGCCTCCACCCCGGCTTCTCCCCCAGGGTGCGCTTCATAGGTTTTCAGAATGCCCTTACGCAGGCGCTTAGCTACTTTATTGAGATAGTTTTCGCTGTTAAGGGGCAGATCAGCGCTCATCGTCACATCAGCGATCAGTGCCCCTAGTTCTCTCTGCACCGCTAGTCGGCGAGCTGAAGCGCTGTAAGTGAGAGCTTCTTGAGTCCCCACCTGCATCTGTTCTTGGGCGCGGCCAGTCAGATGAGAGAGATCCCCGGCAGCAGGGTTCCCCCGCTCAGCCAGCATGTCAGCCAGCAGCTCCCCATTGCGGTTGGTCTCGAACACCTCAGCATAATACTTCAGTTCGCGGGTAAGCTCAGCTAGGTGCTCATCCACCTCTGGGCTTTTAGCGTAGGGGCGCACCATGTACTTAATGGTGCTGCGTAGCTGCCTGGCAGCGATACGGCCGCGGTGGGTTGCGTCCTGCACACCGGCTTTCAGCAGAAGGTCAGCTTGTACCAGTGCTAGGCTTTGGTTGGTCAGGATGGTGGTGAGCACCTGCGCAGAACTGGGCAGGGTGACCGTGGTGCCCGCGCGTCCCTTACGTTTTTCCCGTGGAGCTTGCGTAGAGGGCTGCGAGCCGCCCTTATCGCCCTTGAGCCTGCGTTCAAAATCAGCGTCCTGCCCCAGAGCCCGAGCAATTTTTGCACTCGACTGCGAAGGTACTGCACCGGCAGCAGTTAGCACTGTTTCCACCTCTGAGAAAACCTTTTGAGCCAGCTCTTCATTCTCTTCAGCTGCCGGCAGCAGCTCAACTTCCCACTCGCACCAGGTTCTTTGTATTCCCGTGGAATAGTCCACCGCTCTCACGCTATCTTCACAAATCTCAGCGACATCGCCGGTGCCTGCAAGAGACAAAACGGTACGTTGACGGTCGGTCGTCAAAGAAACCCTGGGCACAAGGGTCTCATCGAGAATGGCAGCCCGAACAAAATCAGTCACCCTATCGGGCACATCTAGTGCATCATCCGTGGGGTCAAAGCCCACTTCATGGCGCCCACCCGCTGCGTCGAACTTAATGTGCCATCCCTGGTCATACCCCCCGGTACGGCGGCGAACAGCTATTTTATGGCGCCCCAGACTCTGCGTTTCGGTATCGAAATAGGTGGCATCCAGATGTTCGCTGACAGTTGGGGCTCCCACCAATTCCTTCATGGACCAGCTCAGCTGAGGCATAGGAGCTCCAGCGTCTGGCATCTCGTATTTACGCTCAATCTCAAGATGGTGGGACACCATAGGATATAACCCTTCGCAGTGGGAGGTAGACATGTTCATCACGCCAGGAAGCAAGCATGATACGCCTTAAGAGTACTCAGCGCCCCGGCTCTCTTCCAAGAGAGTGGGCGCTGAGCGAAAAATGAATTGTTTTAGGCTCGACGTCGGCGTAATACATCGTCGAGGTCAAAGCTAGCTGCTTGAGCCAGAGTCTTGCTACGGCTCTTCGGTGCTGTGTCGCGCTGCAGTGGCTCAGGAGTCACCGTGTGGACCACAGGGGCGTCCAAATAGGTGGGTCGCGGCACTTCTACGGGGCGCCAACCGCTATTGGGCAGTTCATCGTCCAGACGCAGGCGGGCGGGCGCCTCACCCGAAGCTGTTAGGGGTAGAGGCTCAATGGGAGCCCTGCGGGGTACATGCTGAGTGCGCGCTGCCCGCAGAGCTTTTACAGCGTGGTTAACCGGGAGAGCTTGCCTGCTCCGTTCAGTGACCTGCGGGGCATGCTTAAGTTCCGCTGAAACATCGCGGCTGGGCTTTGGACCATACGCAACATGGCTTTCAGAACGGTAAAGAGCAGATAGGCTACGTGACCTATTACGATCTTGCACAGCCCAAAAACGTAGAAGCCCCAGCATGAGCGCCGAAAACGCCAGGAAAAATACAGGAAGCCACCAATTGACCGCGCCAAAAGCTGCCACGAGAGCCGTTATTACGGCGCCTAAAAGCAAGAAAACAGCCCCGCCAAATATAGCCAGGCGGCCACGTTTGCCCACCGAAACTCGGGGCGAGGAAGCGCTAAGGGCTGAGGGTGCAGGTGCAGAATCCGCCGAGGGCTGGAGGCTACCGTCTGTGTCCTGATGCTCAATTGCCTCCAGAACGGCGTCTTCTAGAACGTCTTCAGCATAGATTTCTGCACCGAACGGAGCTCTAGATTTCGCCCTAGAGTTACGTCCTGTGACGATATATAGCCCTAAGAGAATGCAAAGAGTGACAATAACGCCCGAAGTACTCAAAAGTGCCACAGTTTGCCCCTCTCATTAGCTGAAAATCTATCTGCCTTATTGTACCGCAGAAGTGACGGGGAATATTTTATGTACCGGATACAGAAATGGTGCGCCTCACTCTCTTTAGAGAGCGGGGAGCACCATCGTCTATTCGCTTAAGTGAAGCTTAGATTTCAGCAGCAAATTCCTTGATCCACTGGCGCAGATCTTCGCCGAGGTCATCGTTTTCAGCAGCCAGAATCACGTTAGCCTTCAGATAAGAGAGCTTATCGCCGGTATCAAAACGGCGTCCCTTGAAGACAACACCGTAGACACCTTCGCCTTCGCCCTGCCCCTGAGCTAGGGTCTGCAGAGCATCGGTCAGCTGAATCTCGTCACCGCGGCCAGGCTCGGTCTTTTCCAGTACTTCGAATACCTTGGGTGAGAGGACATAGCGCCCGATAATTGCCAGGTTTGAAGGAGCCTCTTCACGAGCAGGCTTCTCTACAAGACCGGTCACCTTAACGAAACCGTCTTCACCAGCAACTTCTTCAACCGCTGCGCAACCGTACGCTGAAATCTGATCCTCGGGGACCTCCATCAGTGCTACGACAGACCCACCGGTCTTCTGCTGCACAGCCACCATAGTGGAAAGGAGGTCTTCCTTCTCATCGATCAGGTCATCGCCCAGCAGTACAGCGAAAGGCTCGTTACCCACATGCACCTTACCGCGCAGAACAGCATGGCCCAGCCCCTTGGGGTCACCCTGTCGAACGTAATGAATTTCGCCCAAATCGTTTGAATCCTCGACGCTCTTCAGCAGTGCGTCCTTCCCTTGATCTGAGAGCTGCTGCTCAAGACCGGGTACGCGGTCGAAGTGATCTTCAAGAGCACGCTTGTTGCGGCCAGTAATCATCAAGACATCGTCGAGGCCGGCACGAACAGCTTCCTCTACAACATACTGGATAGCGGGACGATCAACCACAGGTAGCATCTCTTTAGGAGTAGCCTTGGTTGCGGGCAGAAAGCGAGTGCCGAGACCAGCAGCAGGAATTACTGCTTTGGTCACGGTGAGTGATTTTTGTTCAGTCATAACGTTCAGAATACCTAACAATGGTGCCTAATAGCCCGTGGGGGCGAGCACAGTATGAAGATTTCTGGCTGAAGTGTCTACGAAATAGGAAGGTTGAGCTCCCGCGATGTCCCCCATACAAACTACAAATCTCTCAGGAAAGACTGCGCACGATAAGCACCTGTTGAGATTCCATATACGAAAAATGCGCCAACGGTTCCCTGCATCGCAACAAACAGCTCAGGGGTTCATTAGAGCAATAGAGGCTGAGGTGGGCTCTTCCTCTGCTCACCTCACCGTAGCTGCCTTCTTGCCATTGGGTTCAGAACCCCCCATCAAAAAAGCTCTGGGGAAACTTGTCGCCCGTGGCCACACCATTCTGGTCCCCAGAGTCCTTCCACATCACCAGCTATCGTGGGTGCGGTGGACGCCGGGTGCAGCTATGTCTACTAATGCTTTGGGTATAGAAGAGCCCCTGGGCGAGGAGCTGACCTCCTCCGCTTTTCTTGAAGCAGACTTACGCCTCGTCCCTGCTCTTGCCTATGACGTGACCGGTAGGCGCCTGGGTCAAGGCGGGGGCTACTACGACCGTCTCCTAGAAGAGCTGGGGAACAGCACCCGTAGCCGCTCCACGGTGGGCGTAGCCTTTGAACGCGAAATCCTCACCAAGGTTCCAGCCGATCATTGGGACGCCCGCCTAAGCTACGTCCTCACTGAAAGCGGGGTTTACTGCTTAGGAAAAGCTGGCTCCAGCGAGCCGGTAGAATAACTCTTTGATTGACACAGACACCACCATCGCAAGGAGCACCCGTGCCCGTTTACGTTTATCAATGCAAAAGCTGTGACCACGTTTTTGAACAGCATCAGTCCTTCACCGAGGACGCCCTTCGCACCTGCCCCGAATGTAAGCAGGAGACGCTTCGCAAGAAGTTCGGCCAGGTGGGTGTTGTCTTTAAGGGCTCAGGGTTCTACGCCAACGACAAGGGAAAATAGGGGCTAGAGACCCTGCGCCCCTCGCATACCAGTTTCAGACCCGGTTCTGGTAGTGCGGGGGGCGTTGCTCTTTAAGCCAGGCATCTCGCTTATCCCTCGAGTCGCCCTCCCCACCCTGAGCGTTAGTGGGGTCTAAACCAGCCAATTTGGGCTCCGCACCGGTGAAGGGTGAACCACCGGTGGCACGCCGATTACCGCGCCTGCGGCGGGGTGTAGCTGAATAGCTGTCGCTGCCAGCTTCTGTATGATCCGGCGTAACCATCTATTTGCCCTCGTGTTCTACACCCACGTAGCGGCTCATACGCTTAACCACTGCCTCTGGGTCGGTAAAGACCTCAATGGTCCAACCGGTCATATGGTTCCAGCCGGTGCGAGCAAGTAGCTCGGGCAGTAGTCGGGTTCGTTCGCGGACGCTCATCTTTGCATAGGCATCAGTACCATCTGAGATGACGGCCAGGGGAACCCGGCGCGGAGTCACCTCACCGTTCTGCTGCTGCTTGCGAGCGCGGGGGCTGGCAACCGCTCCAGCGATCAAGGACTCGTCATCGCCGGTCAGCACTAAGGACATCACATCATTGTCCACTTCGTGGAGTGTAACGCCCTGGGCACCCAGCCTGCGCACGAGGTCGCTCAGTAGCCAGTCCCCCATGTCGATGGCATCGAGGTCATCGTGTCGCAAGAATTCGTTGACCGGCAGTTTATCGGTGATGGGTGCGGTGATTGCTTGCTCTGCCTTTGCGTCCCTGTCTTTACGGTAGGCCAGCAACAGGCGGTAGATATCGAAGGCTCCCTGCTCCAGGCGCTGGGGGTCCAGGTCTTCGGGGGTTAGGCAAGTCAGCATGCGGGTAAGGTGCCTAGCTCTGGTCAGGGCGAGCACAAATTTTTGACGCCCGCCGCGTTCTGAGAGGGCACCAAAGTGGTGGGATGCTCCGCGGGAAGTCTTGCCAGCACCGAGAGCAAAAATAATGACGTCGCGTTCTATGTCGGCAGCTCGGGTGAGATCCACGACTCTGAAAGGTTCTTCTCCGGGAGCAAAAAAGCTCGCGAACTGGGGGTACTGAACCAGTAGGTCCCGCACCGCTGCAGCAATCCGTTGGGCATGGCGCGGTGTAGCTGTCACTACCGCCAGGCTTTGCTGAGGGGTGCGGTAGGCGTGCTCAATCACCAGCTCTGCAGCTCGTTGGACTTCTGGGCTGGGTGAATCGAGGTTGGCGTTATCCGAGATTTTACCCTCGGTCTTCACTACCTCAACGGTGAGGGCTTGGGCGCCCTCGGTAATATCTTCGCCCCAGGGGTAGCTGATGAGCTTATCTTCATAGAAATGCTCATTGAGGTAGGTGAAGAGAGCAGGGTCAAGGGCCCTGTTAACCATTGCCAGCGAGCGAGAGGGCAGGGTTTGTGAGAGCGCATCAAAGGTGCTCACCATGCTCTGTTGCTTGGGTGCTGGCAGGTTGCGGGTCACCGCTGAGACCATGAAGGGAGTGGGGAAACCGCTGTGCGGGTCGCCGAGCGCTATCACCTGTTCAGCGCGAGTGAGAGCGGGCAGGTTAGCGGCCAAAGGGGTTGATTCAGCGTCCAAGAGAATCACTGCGTCAAACCGCATCGTGGTGGGGACGCTGCGAGACAGCGCGAAGGGGCTGGTCAGCCAGAGAGGTAACAGGCTGGTCGCCATAGATCCGGCTTGTTCCAGCAGTTGCATCAGCTCGAACCGGTGACCGCGTAGTTGACTGCGCAGGTAGGCTGCGCCGTGTTCGTCGCTCTCAATACGCTGCTTCCATAGCTCAGCCAGGTTGGAGTGTAGCCTGGCGCTACCAGATGAGACGAAGGAATAGTCGGCGCGGCGGAAGGTCGTTTCGAGCTCTCGTAGAGTCGCGCCATCGAGAATCTCAATCTCGTGCGACTGAAGCATCATTTCAAGGGCTGTCTGCCACCAAGCTAATTCGAGTTCGGCAGCCAGCGCATCTTCTGGGACTTGACGCTCATAGAAGTCTCTGAGCAGCTCGGTGAGCCCTGCGTCTTGAAGCTCTGTGAGAAGGTCAACCCGTTCAGGCAGGGTGTGTAATAGTTTCTCTTCATTGATGAGAGCCGCAAGCCGGTTCTCTAAAACGCTAAGCTCGGTGTTGCCGAAGTCCGTGCCCTGAGGCGAATCTTCAAGAACGATCGCTAGCCCGACAAATTCTTCCTGAAGGCGTAGGTAGGCGGTCTGAAGCTCCCCCAGGTTGTCGGGGACGGTGGGCACTCGCTGGTCGGTGACCCAGCGCATCCATTCCTCGCGCTGGCTCTGAACCACAAACAGTTGCTCGTGAACATCTCCGATACTCACGCCGGGGAGGATATATTCTTTGGCAACCTTACGCAGGCGGGAACGTTGCATACTCGACATATCAACGCCGTGTTCACGCCGCCAGGAGCCGGTGGCTGTTGCTGCGATGAGGTCGGTGACGGGGCGGTCAAAAATATCGGGGCTGAAACGGGTCAGGGTATCTGAGATGCGTTCAAAGAGGTCGAGCTGGGCATGCCATTGCTCCATGGTGGCGCCCTCTTTGATGCCCGCTTCATCGGCCATCAAACGCATTTTAGCGCGCAGGCTCGCTAGAGATTCGCTCAGGTTCTGAGCGAGCTCATGGGCGGCAGCGGTCTCATCGGTGTTCACCAGCTTGGCACGGTGCCAGGCTGATGCGCGAGTTGAAGGGTCAAAACCGCCCAGCCCCGCAAGACGCTGTAGCTTCTGTGCCGTGGCGGTGCGCTGGGTCAGGGCGTCCATGGTGGAGCGGTCCAAACGGACGTGGGTTGAAGGAGCCGGGTGCTGGGCGGTGAGCGCGGCCAGGGTTTGCAGTGTCTCGTAGACAGAGCAGCCCCAGCGGGACTCGGTAAACCGCAGAGACTGGGTGTGACCCCTGAGTTTGGCCCGGGTTTCTTCTAGCTCTGTGAAGGTTTTGCTGAGGTTGGGCACGGCACTGTTTTCGTTGCGGATAACCGCCTGAATAAACTCGTTGCGGTTGGCTTCGGCGTCCTTTTCAGAGAGCACATCAAAGCAGAGGTCATCAAGCCCAGCTTGCTCAACTAGCTCCCTCACATCAGCCAGGGTCGAGCGCTTTTCGCCCACCATCAGCACCGATTTACCCTCATTCATCAACGAAGCTGCCACGTTGATAGCGGTGCGCAACTGATCTGTGCCCGGTGCGCAGGTTACGGTGAAAGAGTGCCCCAGGTATGCCAGGTCAATGACCTCCTGCTGGGCTGAGTCCGCATCGAAAATGAGCAGGTCGCTGCTCAAATCACGCGTATCGACGGGTTCACGCGTGTTCTGAATGGGCGCAACAAAAGGTTTTTCGAGAGGGTTCAGCTTGAGCCTCGCTACCTCTCTCACCAGATCGGTATGCGCGGTTGCAGGTAGCTCGCCCGTGCTTTCTTTAAGGTCAGCAAAGGTAGAAATGAAGTAGTTAGATCGGATCGTCATACCCGGCACTCCAGCGGTGCTGATACGCATCCGTTCGATGACCGGCTCAGGATCAAGCTTTCGCATGGAGTTAGCCAGTTGAGCTACATCCATGGTGCCCAGGTCAACACTGTATTCTTTTTTGATCTGGCGTACCATAGCCGGGTTGAGCTGAGCCGCGCCGGTTAGTTTTACCTCAAAGTCATCACCGTTGGGGTGCGGAGTGATTGACAGAGGCGCCATGAGAATGGGGGCGATGAAACGTTTTTCGGACACCATGCCATCTTCACGCACATCGTGGGAGAGCCAGGACGCTGTCCCGGCCACAAAATACCCGGCATCTAGGCCGTGCTCAACACTGAGCTCAAAAATTTTGGTGCGCAACGCCCGGGCAGCTACCATTCCAGCTTCGCGTTTTTCTTTATCCCGCAGAATGGTGGAGAGGCGGGTTTTGCGCCCCATGAACATCTGGGCTACACCGGATGAGTTGGCATCTGTGAGGTCAATATGAACGTAGTCAACCTCGTTGAAGTCCAGCATGGCATCTGGGCCAGTGTAGATTTCCATCTGCTCAGCCCACGCATCAAGCCCGGCGCGCACCTCGGCGTCGCCTTCCGAACTGTGCGGGTAATCTAGAGGGTGAGGAGCAGCCTCTTGGGGCTGTTCGGCTGCAACCGGACCGTGAGACCAGGGTGAACTCTGCTGGGTTGCCTGGTCAGCTGGGGTGGTGGATGGTGCCTGCGGCTCGTTCACTGAAATTCTCTAGCTTTCAACGGGTCTTCTGCTTTGTTTACCATGATAGTTGCTAGGTGACCCGCTCAATAACCGGGCCGCGCAACCGGGGCTGCTTAACGGTTGAGGAACATGTTGATATTTCCAACCACCGTGAGAAGGCTGAGCAAACCAATCAGTGCCATACCGCCCAGTAGCACCCAGCGCAGACGCGGCGCGAAAGGTTCTCCCCCGGCGTCCCAGAGCACCCTCGCATAGAAGAAGCTGAGCAAGAAACCAAGGATGTTGCCCACCAAGAGTTGCTGGGCGACAGCGAAGATACCGAAGGTTTTTTCGGTGACCTCATTTTCACTTTCAGCGCCCTTGAGCAGACCCGCCATAATCAACGACATACATGCCCCCAAGAAGGACAGTGCAATTTCTGGCTGATTCAGCATCTCCTGCAAACCTGCACCACTGATAGAGGACGCAGAATACTGATAGAAGAAGAAGACAAAGGGGCTAATGAGCCAATACCAGAACAGGAAGGTGCGCATCTTGTCCAGATCGCGCAGGGCATAGAGAATAGCGTTCATCGGGTTAATTGCTTTCGAGAAACTGAATGTACTGGCGGACCGTGTAATCAAGGAGCACGGAAAGCGCCACAAATGAATGGAAGGGGTCTCGCTGAAACTTGGTCACGGTGGGGGTGGCTTCATAATGCAGTGAGATATCTGCCGCCGAGGAGATGGTGTTGACTCCGGGTGCCGTAATGGCAATCATGGGGATTTTGCGTGCTGTCAGGGTTTTGACTGTATCAAGAGCACTTGCGGTTTCACCGGATAGGGACACAATAATCATGAGGTCATCGGGGGTGATGGCACCGGTGCTACCTCTAAATTCACTACTGGCGGGAATCACGTGGGTGAATTTTCCGCAGGACAGCATTGATTTAGAAAACTCAGAGATAGCATTACGCTGGGCGAAGCCGGTGCCGTAGCAGTATATGGTGCGGGCTTGGTGCAACATTCGGGAGACCGCGTCAAAGTCTGCGCCCTGCAGACCCTCATAGGTCTTAAGGATGTCCTCGCGCCCGCTTTCAAGGAAATCTGCGTTAGGTTCATAGGTTGAGCTCAAAGAACTCTTGACAAAGAACTTTAACTCTGCAAAACCGCTAAAGCCCAGTTTTTTAGTCAAGCGAATGATGCTGGACGTTGAAGTGAAAGTTTTATGAGCCAGTGCGCTAATCGTTGAGTCAGCAACAAACTGCTCGTTATTGAGCATGAACGCAAGTATCTCGCGTTCGGTTTCACTCAGCCGGTTGTGATGCGTGTTGACTAATTCTTGTAAATCCACAAAGGGCTCCTGCCTTCCCACTCGCTTGCTATCTCTAGCGTACATGTGTTGAAGCTCAGGAGCCCTTTTGGCGTTCAGCTATCTAGCTAGTGCCAGAGTGGGTTTACTTGCCCTCGTTGACCAGTTCTTCGAACTTGTCACGAACCTGGGGGACGTCCATACCAACGATGACCTGCAGAGCCTTGCCCTTGTTGACCAGGCCTAGAGCACCGGAGGACTTGAAGTCAGCCTCGGTGCCGACCAGTGCGGGGTCAGCAACTGACACTCGCAAACGAGTTGCACAGTTGTTCACGCTGGTGATGTTCTCAGCGCCACCGAGGTGGGCCAGGAACTCAGTCGCACGCTGGGTGTAGGGGTCGTCATAGGTTGCGGTAGCTGCAGCGGGTGCCGCGGCTGAAGCTGCTACTACTGAGCCGTCCTTGTTCAGGGTGCCAGCCTTCTTGGCTTCCTTGTATTCAGCCTTGGTGTAAAGCTTGGTCTCTTCACCTTCAACTTCACGACCGGGGGTGTTGAAGTTGAACTTGAGGATCAGGAAGCGGAAGACCACGAAGTAGATCAGGGTAAAGCAGAAACCGATAGCGATCTGGGTGAGAACCATACCGGAGTGGTTGGGCCACATGGGGATCCAGTTCTGGAAGAGGAAGTCAATCAGACCGCCGCCCATGTTACCAACAACGCCGAAGCCGTACATGGTAGCTGCCATGGTAGCTGCCAGAACTGCATGAACTGCGAACAGCGGGGGTGCCAGGAAGAGGAAGGTGAATTCCAGGGGCTCGGTGATACCAATCAGGATTGCGGTGAGGCAGACGGGAATCAGCAGGGCAAGGGTTTCCTTGCGCTTTTCCTTGCGTGCGGTGGTGTAGAAAGCAGCTGCGATACCGATGGGACCGAAGACCTTTGAGTTACCGTGCAGAGCGAAGCCACCACCGGGGAAGAGTTCCTTAACGGGGGTCTGGCTAGCTGCAAAGGTGTCCAGGTTAGCAACCCAGTACTTGGTGATGCCATCCGGAACCACAGCGGGACCAAAGACGAAGGGGGTGTAGATGAAGTGGTGCAGACCGGTGGGGATCAGGATGCGCTCGAGGAAAGTGTAGAGCCATACGCCGAAGACGCCGGAGCTGATGAAGAAGCCCTGCATGGACTCAATACCGGTCTGGATGGGAGGCCATACCAGGCAGAAGAGAAGAGCGACGGGCATCATCAGGAAGAAGCCGAGGGCGTAGACAAACTGGGTGCCCTGGAAGATGCCCAGGAAGTCGGGCAGCTTGGTACCGAAGTAGCGGTTGTGGAGCCATACAACGATTGCTGAGATGATGATGGCGCCGAAGATACCAGTGTCGAGGGTCTTGATGCCTGCAATCATCTTCAGACCGGTGCCGGCAGCGCCTTCTGAAAGGTCAACGTCGAAGTTCACACCGAAGTTTGAACCCCAGATGCTGAGGATGCTACCAACGAAGTAGTTGAAGGTCAGGTAGACCATACCAGCTTCGAGCACTGCACGTGCCTGAGCGGTCTTAGCCAGAGCAATGGGCAAACCCAGAACGAAGAGCAGTTCCATCTGGTTAAAGACGGTCCATGCGCCTGATTCCCAAACTGACCAGAAGTTGTACCAGCCAGTACCCTCAGCAGCGATGCTGCCCAGGAGTTGCTCGTTCTTGCAGATGATCGCGATACCAACGGCAAGACCGGCGAAAGCAAAGATGAGGACGGGGGCGAGCATCGCCGAGCCGAACCTCTGAATCTTCTCCATCATCGGTAGAGATCCCTTTCGTGTTGAGGCGCCGCGTCTGAACTCTTGCGAGGGTGTGTAGCTAGCGCCCGTGTAATAACTCAAGACCTAATATAACCAGCGTTTGACATATTTTGAGAGCCACAACCCACAATTGGTATTAATTTCAGAGATTGGAACCTTTTACAGCAGCGGGTAAAAGTTCCCCTCCCCTTCACATATTCTTTGCTTACGGCAAGGTAACACCTGTTTATAGGATGGTAGACAACTTAACCTCTTACTCCGACTTTAAGGTGAGCCCATTCATGAAACTGCTGACGCTAAACGTGCACAGCTGGCTAGAGATTCACCAGATTCCCAAGATTTACGAGCTAGCCCACTTCATCGTCTCTGAATCTGTAGATGTCGTTGCTTTACAAGAAGTCAACCAGTTTAGGCACTCCCCACTTGCTGAAGAACCCGAGCGTTTCCTCGGCGGCAACGAACGGCCGATACGGCAGGACAACTTCGCCCTTATACTCAATCAGTTCATTACTGAGCTCACCGGCCACGGCTACTACTGGGGCTGGGCTGAAGCCCACATCGGGTTTGACCGCTACGACGAAGGGGTCGCAATCCTTACCAAGTCTCCTGTCGCCCGTATCGAGATGCTCAACCTCGCGCCGTCCTACGGGTACACCGACGTGCCGCGCCGCGTGGCGCTCGCTGTTCAGTTGGGCGATGAGCACCAGGGCGCCTGGGTGGCATCCACCCACATGTCCTGGTGGCAGCGAGAAGGAGTGCACTACTTCGAGAATGAATTCAAGCAGCTTGATGCGCAAATACGTCAGCTAGCAGGTAGCGCCCCCGCCCTCCTGGCAGGGGACTTCAACAGCCCCGCAGAGGTACGCGGCGAAGGTTATGACCTCATGACATCGATGGGGTGGGTGGACACCTTTACCACTGCTCAGACCGTAACCGGCGAGGCAACCGTTCACAAACCTATCGCTGGCTGGGACGCTCTGGTCGCCGCTCAGCAACGCATTGACTTCGTCTTTAGCTCAACCAACCTACCGGTAGCTGAGCACAGCGTTATCTTCCCCGATAACGACCCTGCAGCTGCAATCTCTGACCATTCCGGTCTCTACCTCAAAATCGACCTCTAACGCCTCACTTCAACCCCAATTAGGAGTTCACCGTGACAGAACAACTAGACCAGCCCACAGCGGAAACCCAATGGTGGCAGGAGCCTGTGGTCTACCAGATCTACCCCCGGAGCTTCAACGACAGCAACGGCGACGGCATCGGCGACCTGCCCGGCATCACCGAAAAAATCCCCTACCTGGCTAACCTGGGTGTGGACGTCATCTGGCTCTCTCCCATCTACAAGTCACCCAACGACGATAACGGCTATGACATCTCGGACTACCGAGACATCATGGACGAATTCGGCACCATGGCAGACTTCGATACTTTGCTAGAAACCGCCCATGAAGCCGGCATCAAAATCATGATGGATCTGGTGGTCAATCACTCTTCTGACGAGCACGAGTGGTTCCAGCAGGCAAAAACCAGCCGTGATAACAAGTACCGTGACTACTACATTTGGAAGGACGCCGCCGGTTTCGCCGAGGACGGCTCCCCCATACCGCCAAACAACTGGGTGGCAGCATTCTCTCCCTCCGTCTGGGAATGGGAGCCGGTCACCGAGCAGTTCTATCTACATCTCTTCTCCGTCAAGCAGCCTGACCTCAACTGGGAAAACCCTGCCCTGCGCGAAGAAGTCTACGCACTCATGCGCTTCTGGCTGGACAAGGGTGTCGATGGCTTCCGCATGGACGTCATCAACCTGATCTCTAAAGACCCTGCCTACCCCGATGACCCTGCTGTAGCAGCTGGCGCCAAGACCGACTCCCTGGGGATGGCAGCCAACGGCCCTCGCGTCCACGAGTTCCTGCACGAAATGTACGAGAAGGTGCTGGCTCACTACCCCGTCATCACCGTGGGCGAAACCCCGCATGTCACCACCGCAGACGGCCTGCTCTACACCGGCTTTGACCGCGGTGAACTGCAAACCCTCTTCCAGTTCGAACATATGGGTGTGGATGCCAACCCGGATGCCAAGCTGGGCAAGTGGAATGACACCCGCTTCAAGCTGGTGGACCTTAAGCGTATTCTCTCCAAGTGGCAGGACGATCTGGCAGGCAAGGCGTGGAATGCACTGTACTGGAACAACCACGATCAGCCCCGCGCTGTCTCCCGCTTTGGCAACGACGCCCCCGAGCACCGCGTTCGCTCCGCCAAGATGCTAGGAACCGTGCTGCACTTCATGCAGGGCACCCCCTACATCTACCAGGGTGAAGAGCTGGGCATGACCAACGTTTTCTTTGATGACATCAAAGACTACAACGACATCGAAATTCACGACTCCTACGCCAAGCTAGTGGGATCAGGTGCTGTGTCGCATGAGGACATGCTGCGCTACATTTCCGCGTCAGGCCGCGACAATGCTCGCACTCCCGTGCAGTGGAGCGCAGAAAAGAACGCCGGTTTCACCGCAGATGAACCCTGGCTCAAGCTCAACCCCCGCTACACAGAGATCAACGCTGAAGAAGCGCTGGCAGATGAAGATTCGGTCTTCTACCACTACCAGGAGCTCATCAAGCTGCGCCACGCAAACCCTGTGATGGTCAATGGAACCTACCGTCTGTTGGACGCTGAAGATGAGCAGGTCTACGCCTACCTGCGTGAGGGTACCGGCAGCAGCGAAGGCCAGACCTTGCTCGTCATTGCTAACTTCACTGACCAGCAGATCGAGCGCTCCTACGAACAGCCTGCCGGCGAGCGCACTCTGTTGACCAGCAACTACACTGATGACGAAGGTGAAACCCTGCGCCCCTACGAGGCAAAGGTCTACCTCTACACTCAGAAGGAAGAAAACTAATGGCAGATCATTCAGGTAAGCAGTGGTGGAAGGAAGCGGTGGTCTACCAGATTTGGCCTCGCTCCTTTAAGGACTCCGACGGCGACGGTCTGGGCGATATCCCCGGTATTACCGAGAAGCTTCCCTACCTAGCAGAGCTGGGCATTAACGTTATTTGGCTGTCTCCGGTCTTTGCTTCGCCCAATGACGATATGGGCTATGACATCTCGGACTACCGGGCGATTATGCCAGAGTTCGGCACCATGGCTGATTTCGATACCATGCTGGAAACCGCCCACTGCCTGGGAATTAAGATTCTGATGGACCTAGTGGTCAACCATTCCTCAGATGAGCACGCCTGGTTCGAGGCGTCCCGTGCCAGCCGCGATAATGAATACCGCGACTACTACATCTGGCGTGATTCTTCAGGTCATGATGAGGCGGGAAACCCCCTACCCCCCAATAACTGGGTTTCTGAGTTCAGCGGCCCTGCCTGGGCGTATGACGAGCATACCGACCAGTGGTACCTGCACATGTTCAGCAAGAAGCAGCCGGACCTCAACTGGGAGAACCCCAAGGTTCGTCAGGAAATCTTCGATATCGTCACCTTCTGGCTGGATAAGGGTGTGGACGGTTTCCGCCTGGATGCCATCAACATCATCTCCAAGCCTGAAGGGTTGCCCGATGACCCCGCTGTAGTGCCCGGCAAGCAGACCTCTTCGATTCCTTTCGTTATCGAAAACGGTACCCGGGTGCACGAGTGGATGCACGAGCTCAACGCTCAGACCTTCGCTAAGTACGATGTGATGACCGTGGGCGAAATGAGCGCTACTCCCCCGGAGGAAGCCATCCAGTTCTCTGGTTTCACGTCAGATGAGCTACACATGATCTTCCACTTTGAGCACATGGCGGTGGATTCTGACCCCGATGCAGGCATGGGTAAGTGGTCCCGGAAGCCCGTTGACCTGGTGGAACTCAAAACCATTCTCAATGAGTGGCAGACCAAGCTAGCAGGTAAGGCCTGGGGCTCTCTCTACTGGAATAACCACGACCAGCCCCGCACCATCAGCCGCTTCGGCAATGATTCACCGGAATACCGGGAACGTTCGGGCAAGATGCTAGCAACGGTGCTTCACTTTATGCAGGGCACCCCCTACATCTACCAGGGTGAAGAGTTCGGCATGACCAACGTGCAGTTTGAGGCTATCGAGGACTACAAGGACCTCGATTCACTCAACATGTACGAGGGTATGGTGCGCCAGTACGGCACCCTGACCCACGAGCAGGCTATGGAGCTGATCTATGCCAAGGGCCGTGATAACGCCAGGACGCCGGTACAGTGGGACGACTCTGCCCACGGTGGCTTCACCACGGGCACTCCCTGGATTGGAGGGAACCCCAACTTCACCGAGATTAACGCTGCGGAGGCGGTAAGCCGTGAGGACTCGCTGTGGAACTTCTACCGTCAGCTGATTGCTTTGCGCCGCGGTGAACTGCAAGATCTCATGGTCTATGGCGGTTTTGTCCCCCTGGGTGAAGATGATGCCCAGGTTTACGCCTACGAGCGTACTGGCGAGGGTGAGAAGCTTCTGGTGATTGCCAACTTTACCGATCAGGAGCTAACCCGCGACTTCGGGCTCGGAGAGGGTCTTTCTAAGGTCATCTCTAACTACGCAGATGATGCCGGCACCACCCTGCGCCCCTACGAAGCTAAGGTCTACCGCCTAGCCAACTAGTAGCGTCCTGCACTCTGCAGCTAAGAAAACCCCTGTTGATCTTCTCCATCAAAGAGCGGCAGGGGTTTTCTTGTGTCTGCTGATAGAAGCACTGCGGCGGGAGGACAGCCATCGTCGTTAGACTTTTCCTAAGGCCTGTAAGTAAACCGGTACATGAAGGCCGCCATGGCCTCACGGCTGACAGGCTCCTGCGGGCGGAAGGTACCATCGCTCCAGCCACGGGTAATACCCGTTGATGCCAGCCAGCTAATCTCCTTATGAAAAGCAGCGCCGCGATCAACGTCCACGAAGGGTGCAGCTCCTGCTACGGCAGGCTCACCCGCTAAACGGTAGAAGAAAGCCGCCATGGCCTCACGACTAATAGACTCATCAGGGCGGAAAGTGCCGTCATCCCAGCCTCTCGTAATCCCCTGATCAGCTAGCCAACTAATCTCCTTATAGAAATGGTGGTTCACAGGCACATCAGAAAAACGGGACCTAGCAGGTGGAGAGTAGTTAGGTTCACCAGCCATGCGATACATGAAGGCAGCCATGGCTTCGCGTGTGATCGAGGTCATCGGGCGGTATGTGCCGTCTTCCCAGCCCCTAGAAATACCGTTAGAAGACAGCCAGTTCACTTCACCGTAAAAGACATGATGCGGTGGCACATCAACGAAATCTTTGCCTGCCTCCAGGGGCCTGGTGCTCCCCACGGGGCGGTAGTTAGCATTGGTCGCAAACCCCCGTAAGTCACTCATCGTGCCACTGAAAATATTGGAATCTCCGGCAAAAGGGCCAGCATCAGAATACTGCCAGATATCCTGTTTCGCCCAGCCGTTAGGCATAGCTCCAGGCTGGTGGGAATAGCTTGCCAAATGCAAGGGCACGAAATTGAAGGCATCTGTATTACCCGTGCAGTTTCGCCACCAGTGAGTAGTGGTATAGATAGCCGGGTAACGGCCGGTGAGATTTCGGTAAGTCTCCGTAAAATCAGTGATCCACGCGTTCATCTGCGCCGGCGACATATTGAAGCACATATCCCCTAGCTGCGGGTAGGGGTTATATTCGATATCCAGCAAGCCAGGTAGCGTCCGCCCATCCGGGCTCCACCCACCACCGTTGGCAACAAAGAACCGCGCCTGCTCAGCACCACCGGTTAGAGACGGAATGGCGAAGTGGTAGGCACCGCGCAGCATCCCCACCCTATCGGCACCAAGATACTGGGACGAAAAATCATCAGAGGTGTAGTAGCTACCCTCGCTCGCCTTAACGTAGGCAAAACGCGCACCCTTAGCGTACTCGTTAACCCAGTTAACGTTGGGCTGCCAGCCTGAGACATCCATACCCAGCACCCCGGGGGCTGGCTGCAGATTATTCTGAACTGCGTTTCCCAAGCCATTTTGTGTCATGGCCACCCCTTCCTGCTCCGCATTCTTGAACGCCTGACCCATCTGAGCCCCGGGGTTATCACCGCCGGTTACCGGCAACGGCACTTCTTTCTGCTGCACTGAACGCGGCCCCATACCTACATCTGAAAGTTCAGCAGGCACGGCATGAGCGGGAACAAGATAGGACGCCGACGCTAGAGTCAACAGGGCAATAAATGGGCGCACTCCACGCCTCAAAAGAGATAGTACAAGCATGAAAAACAGCCTTACAGTGGGGGAAAGAACGCTGTGTCCATCAAAAGGGGGACGACACAACCCGTTAAACCTAACCGCACGCAGGTTTATTTGTCACTAGCTCATCAAAAAAATTCACAAAAAAGGGCCGTCACACCCAATGAGTGTGACGGCCCTGACTTATAATGACAGATCTGTTGGGCGCCAGCTGACCCTCTTACGGTCTAGCGCGGGGCGATCGCCCGTAATTCACGCCAGCCCCGAGCCAGCGGGCTACCGGCGCACCCAGAACGCCGTCTGGCGGCCTACCTTATTCTTCTGATGGTTCTTAGAAAGCTTGAGCTGGACTTACAAATTGACACAAAATCCGCAGGAGTTGCACCAAGATCCGGGGAACATGCTCCATAGTCCATGCTTACCTCTGAAAACCTTTCACTTATAAAAATTTAGAGCTCCTACCAAAAATTTACAAGATATTTTATGATGTTAACCACACCACATGTAAACCAAGTGGCATGAGGGGATACCTACTACGGTTCCCCCCGTTCGGTTCGTTAGCTCCCACCGCACAATTTATACCAGGTCCGATTAGTTAGGAGGGTTCTAAAATCTGACTCAGGCACCCCGATTTACTCGGCCTCCTTATGTCCTAGGTTTCGAGGCCTATGGAAACCTCATATCATCAGATTGGACATAGTATGAAAATCTTAAAACTTGCAGTCTACCTCCTAGCTATAGCCCACTCATCACAGCTATTTTTAGTCCCTACAGCTTCTGTAGCCGCACCCCAAACAGGCACTCCAGCAACTGCTACATCAGCAGAAGTACTCAGCGATCCTAATGCCGAGTATGTTTCCGTAGAAGAAGCTAAAGAAATTTATGATTTTGCCCCTTCGTCTTTAGAGGAATCTCAATCCGGTCTCGCATATCAGTCTCCTACGCTACAGAAGCATGCGGTTAGTCCCTTATGGTCATGGTGGGGTTGTGATTGGCATGGAATAGCTGATTATCCACATATAACTAGAGGGGAAGCCTCCGTACACGGCTATTGGATTATTGACGGAGGAAAATGTCCATCTACCGCAACTGTCACTGTTGATTTACAGGCTCTTCTCTGTAGTGGGTTATACGGGTGTGTCTGGATAACGCAAACATCCGCTACCGTTAAAGATGTAAAGCCTGGGTCCGGGACAGGTCGTTGGGCAACTCCTCACAAGGCCTGTAGAAATTCAAACTCTGTGGCATGGCGAGGAACAGTAGACACTGATTTAACTAATTTCGCCGACCCGCTAGGCAAAGACTACGGCCCAGCAAAAAACCTCGCCTGTTCGCCAGCATGAGTAAGCCAGATTTTCCACCCCGCTACCGTCCGCTATTGTCTGAGGGCGCAGAGCGGTCTGAACTCACCAGAAAACCACTCTTCGTTCAAGATTTACCGGTAATAGCACTCATCATCATGTGCGACCTCGACACCCCGCCGGTTGAAAACACCAGCCCTACCCTCAGTGTAAGTATTGCCCAATACCTCAAACTCCAAGACGGTTCACTCATCAAGCTCGACATGGACCGGGGGCTAACCTCCTTCTGGCACGGCAACCCGAATACCCCAGGGAAATGGCACCAAACGGCAGACAAAGCTATCCAAGAACTCCTCACTATTGTGAAAGCAGACGTTCCCCACCAGGTTGATTTCCCCTGGGAAGAGTACGTTGAAGCAGCAACTCAACGCGGTATTGATATCGATGAGGTAAAACTACGTGCACTCCCCTACCAGGTGACCTTCTCAGATGCCCTGATGAAGGCCTACGGCTTCTAAAAAACCGATAAAGGCCGCCCTACCGGTTGATAGGGCGGCCTTTCGCTTAGCCTCTGCTGCGGTCATGAGTATTGCAGACATGCGATCTATGCCGATATAACCGCTCGCACGCTTGCGGAATAAAAGAAAGGAGCGAGCAAGCTCGCCCCCTCCCCCGAGGCCCGCTACGCTATGGCCTCGGAATAAACCAAATTTTTATTTCCTCGCTCGCTCGGAAAATTTGGTTTATTCCCACTCAATCGTTCCCGGGGGCTTCGAAGTTACATCGAGAACCACTCGGTTAACCTCAGCAACCTCGTTGGTAATCCGGTTAGAAATCTTAGCCAACAAATCATACGGCAAGCGTGACCAGTCAGCAGTCATCGCATCCTCAGAAGAGACCGGGCGCAGCACAATCGGGTGACCGTAGGTACGGCCATCACCCTGAACACCCACAGAGCGGACGTCCGCCAGCAGTACAACGGGGCACTGCCAGATCTTATCGTCCATGTCAGCCTTGGTCAGCTCTTCACGGGCAATAGCGTCAGCAGCACGCAGGATATCCAGGTTGTGCTTGCTGACCTCGCCAATGACGCGGATGCCCAGGCCGGGGCCGGGGAAAGGCTGACGAGCAACGATCTTCTCGGGAACGCCTAGCTGGCGGCCAATCTCGCGCACCTCGTCCTTGAAGAGGGTGCGCAAGGGCTCAACCAGCTCAAACTGCATGTCCTCGGGCAAGCCGCCCACGTTGTGGTGGGACTTGATGTTTGCCGCACCTTCGCCGCCACCGGATTCAACGACGTCAGGGTAAAGGGTGCCCTGCACCAGGAACTTGATGTCAGCGCCGTCATTACCGGCTTCTTCAATGAGCTTACGCTGGGCAGCTTCGAAGGAGCGGATGAATTCACGGCCAATAGCCTTACGCTTGGCTTCAGGCTCGGTAATACCGGCCAGTGCGCCCAAGAAGCGCTCAGACTCGTCGATGGTGACAACCTTGATGCCCATGGTGGTGGCGTAGTCTTCTTCAACCTGTTCACGTTCGCCGGCACGGAGCAAACCGTGGTCAATGAAGAAACAGGTCAGCTGGTCGCCCACAGCCTTGTGGACCAGTGCGGCAGCTACGGAGGAGTCAACGCCGCCTGACAGCGCACAGATGACGCGGTCTTCGCCCACCTGCTCGCGGATTCGAGCGACCTGCTCTTCGATGATGTTGGCGGTAGACCAGGTCTTTTCCAGGCCAGCAACATTGAAGAGGAAGTTCTCAAGAGCTACCTGACCATAGTCAGAGTGCTTAACCTCGGGGTGCCACTGCACGCCACCGAACTTGCGTTCTTCGTCCACGAAAGCCGCAACAGCAGCACCGGGAGTCTGAGCGAGCACGCGGAAACCTTCGGGAGCCTCAGATACGGAGTCGCCGTGGGACATCCAGACATTCTGGGTGGCAGGGGTGCCGGTCAGGAAGGAAGAATCCTCAGCGCAGAGCACAGCATCGGTGGCACCGTACTCACGCAGGCCGGTCTTAGCGACGGTGCCGCCCAGGGTCTGTGCCATGACCTGGAAGCCGTAGCAGATACCGAAAACGGGGATCCCGGCTTCAAAGAGGGCCGGGTCGCCCTTGGGAGTGCCTTCTTCATAGACCGAAGAAGGGCCACCCGAGAGGATGATAGCTGCAGGGTTCTTAGCCAGCATTTTCTCGGTGGACAGGGTGTGGGGCACCAGTTCGGAGTAAACTCCGGCTTCGCGCACCCGGCGAGCAATGAGCTGCGCATACTGGGCGCCGTAGTCGACGACCAGTACCGGGCGCTGTTCTAGCTCCTCAAGGGGGTTATGAGTAGTCACGCATATACCTTTTCGGTTGATTGGTGAGTGTTTGTATTTATTCTATGTCAGATAAGACCGCTGGGCACCGGCGCCTAGTAGCGCTTGGTGGCCTGAGGGTTAGCAGCCAGCAGTTCTAGAGTCTCGCGATAGATACGACGCTCCACGATGAAGGAGAGGAAGGGGACGACGCCGCCGAGTGCCATCACAATCATCTGAGGCAGTGCCCAGCGCATGAGCAACCAGAGACGGAAGCAGGAGATGAGGTAGATGACGTAGAACCAACCGTGAATGATCAGAATCCAGGTGGAGATGTTGAGCCCGCCGTGGAGGTTACCGGTCTCAAGGTTCAGCCAGCCCAGGGCTACGGTTTCACCGGTTTGGGCATCAGTGCCACCCGCGACCAAGTCATAGCCAAAGACGTAGCGGCTAATCATCTCGGCAACGAGCAACAGCAAGAAGGTACCGGAAATCCAGGCGCACCACTTGTAGAAGGTCAGGGTGCCGCGGATCTGGGTCTCGGTGCCACCGAACTTTTTACGTACGGTGAAACCACCTTTGGTCCCTTCGGTCACAGCACCGTCAGCCAGGGTCACTTTTTTACCGTCAGCGCGGTGGGTGGGAACAGGGCGGGAATTTTCGCTCATGGTCAGCTTTCGGGTTGGTCGAGGGTTGAAGAAAAGATGAGGGTGGGACGCCAGCCTAGGGCTTCCCCTGGGCGGACGCTGGTGGGGCCACTTCGTCGAAGAAGTAGTAGGCATCATCGGCGGGGTCGTAATAGTAGGGTTTACCGGTCGCTTCATCGACCCAGTACTCCCCCTCGTACTCGAAGTAGAGAGCCGGGTCCTTATGCTTCTCAACGGCATCCTTGAGCAGACGCCACCAGAGATAGAGCGCGAAGCCAGCAAAAACTATCCACTCCACCGCATAGAAAATATTGAGCCAGTCAACCGTCTCATCGGTAACTTGCTGGGCGTTGATGGGGAGTAGGTTCTCCCCCTGCTCCAGCAGGGTTGCCGTGGGTTCAATGGTGCCCTGCTCGGTCAGTGGAGTGGTACCCAGGCTCTCAGAGTCTAGGGCCAGTATCCCATTGAAGAGCGGGGCGTTCCAGAGGTTGGTGAGGTAAGAAGAATTAGCTGAACCGATAACTTTCAGCTCCTCGGCAGCTTCCGTTGCAATCAGGTTGCTATTGATAGGTGGGTCATTGCCCACTATCCTACCGGCGATGGTGATTTCGCCCTCGGGCTCCAACGGAAGCTCAGCTACCGACGTCCAGGCACGTGCCACAGCGATGCCTCGAGGTGAATCCCCGAAACTTGTGCTCACTGTCTCAGTATCGGTGGGTTCGAAGAGGGAGATAACCCAGAACCCCTGGGCCCCATCGTTGAGCTTATTTTCAACGAGGTAAGAAGATCCCGAGACATAACTGCCGGTCGCCTCTACCACGGTATCGACCTCGCTAGCATCCAGATAGCCACCCGGTTCAAGAATCTGGGAGTAAGGCCGCACTACATCTTTAGCAGGGTCAGCAGTAACCTGCCCCTGGGTAGAAGCCCCCAGCTGCCAGGAGCTGAGCAGCACAAAGCCAGTCACCAGAGCTAGGACGGCCAGCAGGCCGCCTATCCAGCGAGGGGTGAATGCTAGTTTCAGCAAGAAATCTCAGCCTTAGAAGTAGGGGTACAACGTTGAAAGCTCCAAGCCGTAAGCCCCACACCATCACCCTTTCGGTGAGGTGCGGGGCAAAGCTTGAGAGGTTAGCGGACGTAGGGGGTGACGTTGACGTCGATGCGCTGGAAGGATTTAAGGTCAGTGTAACCACAGGTTGCCAGAGCGCGGCGCAGCGCACCTACGATATTGGCGGTACCGTCAGCATGAGCGCTGGGGCCGTAGAGCACCTCTTCAAGAGACCCTACGGTTCCCAGCTGGGTACGCACACCGCGGGGGAAGTCCACCGAGTGTGCCTCGTTGCCCCAGTACCAGCCCTTACCCGGCGCTTCTTCAGCACGGGCCAGGGGTGCACCTACCATCACGGCGTCCGCGCCCATGGCGAGCGCCTTGATCATATCGCCGGAGCGGCCCAGAGAACCATCAGCGATCACGTGTACGTAGCGGCCGCCGGATTCATCCAGATAATCTGAGCGGGCTGCGGCAACATCAGAGATAGAGGTTGCCATGGCAGCCTGGATGCCCAGGCCACGGCGGGTGGTCAGCGTGGCGCCACCACCGAAACCGACCAGGACGCCGGCAGCGCCGGTGCGCATCAGGTGCATGGCAGGGGTGTAGCCGGTGACGCCGCCTACGATGACGGGAACATCCAGCTCGTAAATGAACTTCTTGAGGTCAAGGGGCTCGCGGTTTTCAGAAACGTGCTGGGCTGAAACGGTGGTGCCGCGGATGACAAAGAGATCAACGCCTGCCTTGACGACGGTCTCGTAGAATTCCTGAGTGTTCTGAGGGGTCAGGGAACCTGCAACGATAACACCGGATTCACGGATCTCAGCCAGTCGGGCAGTAATCAGCTCAGCCTTGATGGACTCGGCGTAGATTTCCTGCATGCGGCGGGTAGCTGCTGGAGCGTCGTCCCCCGACAGGGCAGTAATCTCGTCGAAATAGGGCTGGGGGTCCTCGTAGCGGGTCCAGAGACCCTCCAGGTTGAGCACGCCCAAACCGCCCAGTTTGCCCAGGGCAATAGCGGTCGCCGGCGACATGACAGAATCCATGGGGGCGCCGATGATGGGGGTATCGAACTTGAAGGCGTCAATCTGCCAGCTGATATTAACGTCGTTGGCGTCGCGGGTGCGGCGGGCTGGCACCAGGGCAATCTCATCGAGAGAGTAGGTGCGGCGAGCGCGCTTGGACATACCGATTTGAAGATCAGTCATGGTTTCCTTATCCCCGAGCTGTGAGCCTGCTCGGTCAATATCAGCTAGTGTGCCGGGTCTTTAGCGGCGGTAGTTGGGTGCCTCGACGGTCATGGTGATGTCGTGGGGGTGCGATTCTTTGAGGCCTGCGCTGGTGATGCGCACGAACTTGCCCTGGTTCTTGAGCTCTTCAACGGTGTTAGCGCCCACGTAGAACATGGTCTGGCGCAGGCCGCCTTCAAGCTGGTGAAGCACAGAGGAAATGGGGCCGCGGAAGGGAACCTGGCCCTCGATACCTTCAGGAATGAGCTTCTCTTCAGACGATACATCTGCCTGGAAGTAACGGTCCTTAGAGAAAGACTTCTTACCACCGCGGGACTGCATAGCGCCCAGGGAACCCATGCCGCGGTAAGCCTTGAACTGCTTGCCGTTCACAAAAATCAGGTCGCCGGGCGATTCGGCGGTACCGGCGAGCAGGGAGCCCAGCATGACGGCGTCCGCACCAGCTACCAGCGCCTTGCCGATTTCGCCGGAGTGCTGCATGCCGCCGTCAGCAATCAGGGGAACACCTGCAGGGATGGCTGCCTTAGCTGACTCGTTGATTGCGGTGATCTGGGGGACGCCCACGCCGGCGATAATGCGGGTGGTGCAGATAGAACCGGGGCCAACGCCTACCTTGACGGCATCGGCGCCGGCATCGATGATGGCCTGGGCACCGGCGCGGGTTGCAGCCTGGCCACCCACAACATCAACGTGCGCTGCGGCGGGGTCCTTCTTCAAGCGGGAAATCATATCGAGCACACCCTGGGAGTGGCCGTTGGCGGTATCCACGAAGAGAGCGTCCACACCGGCTTCAACCAGGCTCATAGCTCGCTCGTAACCATCACCAAAGAAGCCAATGGCGGCGCCCACGCGCAGACGGCCCTCGTCGTCCTTGGTGGCGCGGGGGTACTGCTCGGTCTTGGTGAAGTCTTTGATGGTAATCAGACCGGTGAGTTTGCCTGCCTCGTCAATGAGGGGCAGTTTTTCAATCTTGTTATCTGCCAGCAAGGCAAAAGCCTCGTCCTTGCTCATGCCCTCGTGCCCGGTAATCAGGGGCATCTTGGTCATGATCTCGCGGACCAGGGTGGTCTCAAAGGTGGACTCGGGCAGGTAGCGGGTGTCGCGGTTGGTGATGATACCCATCAGCACACCGGACTCGTCCACTACGGGCAGGCCGGAAACCTTGAAGTGACCGCAGAGTTCGTCCAGTTCTGCCAGCGTGGCATCGGGGTTAACGGTCACGGGGTTGGTAATCATGCCCGATTCGCTGCGCTTAACGCGGTCCACGTGGTCGGCCTGATCCTGAATGGAAAGGTTGCGGTGGATGACGCCCATACCGCCCAGACGTGCCATAGCGATCGCCATGGCTGACTCGGTCACGGTGTCCATAGCTGCTGAGATAATGGGCGACGCAATCGAAATACGCTTGGTCAGACGGGTAGTGGTATCGGCATCTGAAGGGATGACATCGGTGTTGCCGGGTAGAAGCAAAACGTCATCGTAGGTAAGACCGGTAAAGCCGAAGGGGTCTTCACTCAGGGCGGTGGGAGTGGTCATGAAAGTTCCGTTACCTTTCAAAGGGTGGGTGAGGCGCACTGCTGTCAATCTTAGTCGGGTTAGCCGTCTTGCGCGAGCGGGGGCGCCAGTGCAGAATCTGCCCGGTCTACGGCGTCCAGCACTCGCTGGTCAAAATAGTCACCCAGGGTCTCGATGTAGGTTGCGGTGATGTGGTCATAATCGAAGTAGGTGTAGACATTGCCGATAGCCGGTGGGCAGGCATTATCTGGGCAGACTAAATCTGACAGGTTGACCGCCGCAAAACCGGGGTAGGCTTCTTGGAAGAAAAGTTGGGGGTCATCTAGAACGTCCTGGCCCGGGCCCATAATGCAATCATCGGCGCTACCAAAAGAATCCATGCAGTCCTTGTGCATCTGTGACATTCGCGGCGTATCCCGCACACCGATAACGCTGGTTCCCTGCTCGGTCAGCTGTGCGATGTGCGGCTCTAGCCCGGTGAAAAGCACATCGGGTTCATCGGCAAGCGAGCGGGTGCCGTGCACAAAGACAGTGTCAGGGTTTTGAGCATCAAGAAAATCCCAGGACGCCTGCGCCCACTCATCGCAGTTAGCGCCGCTAGCAAAGGAGGCATTATCTTCTTCAGTCAAAAAGCAGCCGGGCCTAATATTGGCAATCAACTCCCAGCCCTGGCTCTCAGCTAGTGGGCGCAGGGCGGTGAGCCACATCTGCATGTGCGAATTGCCCGCCACCATTACCGTGCGGGTGGGGCTTTCATTGGCTACCGGCACAGTGCAGTTACCCGCCAGTTCTTCTGGTACCGGCATCTCGGGTCTTATCTGAGCGCAGGAATAGCCCAACTCAGCCCAGTCAGCGTCCAGCACCGCTCGAATGGGGATGACGGGGGCAGCCTCGTTCCCCTCGTACTCATAGTCTGAATCAAGCACGGCAGCACCCACGTTATTGATAGCGCGGTTAGCCTCAGCCTGCACCGCCTGGCGGTGAATTGAGGACGTCCAGGCATGGGCGGGCATAAGCCCGACGAGCAGGCAGGCTCCCACCATAGCTAGCCCGGTGAAGGTTGAGCGGTTGGTCAGTTTCCAGGTGCGCAGAGGGTTTTCAACGAGGCGGGTCAGCAGCCAGGCAAGCGCCATAGAGAGAACGAGCAAGACCATGCCGGCAATAAAACCCGCCTTTTCCTGCTTGGTATAGGAGAGGTAGAAGACGAGGATGGGCCAGTGCACCAGGTAAAGGGCATAAGAGAAGCCCCCTAGCGCCAGCAGGGGCTTGGCGGTCAGCAGTTTTTCTGGGCCAAACCTAGTGCCGGTATCTCCCGCAGCAATGACACAGGCGGCGGCCAGGGTGGGCCAGAGCGCCACGTACCCGGGGAAGCTGCCGTTAACGTCCAAAACAAAGCCGCAGGCAATAATGGCAATGATGCCCGCCCAGCCCATCACAGCACGTAGGGCACGGGGCAGCTTCAGCAGGGGCAGTACTAGGGCCACCAGAGAGCCCAGCGCAAACTCCCAGAGCCTGGCCCAGGTATCAAAGTAAGCAGTGACCTGGCTGGATTCAGTCTCACGGATGGAGTAGGTCAGCGATACCGCAAAAATCAGCGTGAAAACACTGATGAGGACGGCGCACACTCCCCTACCCTTCAGCGCGCGAATCAGAAGTGCAGCCAGCAGAAAGATCAGCGGCCAGAGCAGGTAAATCTGCCCCTGCACCGAGAGGGACCAGAAATGACGTAGCGGAGATGCCTGGGAGCTATCAGTGGCGTAGTAGTCCACCGCGTTATCAATGGACCACCAGTTCTGCTGATAGAGCACCACGGTGCCCGCCTCATCAAGGATGCTCAGCCAGCGCTCAGCAGGAATAAAGAAATAGGTGCCCAGCAGGGTGAGGGCAACGGTAATGGCAGCTAGGGGCAGCAGTCGTTTGAAGGTGTGCACCCACTGGGCAAAAACAGCCCTCAGCCCTGGCAAAAGACCACCGGCAGCAAAAGTTCCGCTTTCAATACGGCGAGCAAAAGAACCGGTCAGCAGGAAAGCAGAGACAAAGAGAAAGACATCCACACCGCCCGATACTCGACCAAACCAGAAGTGGTAGGCGGCAACGAGCAGCAAGGCCAGTGCGCGTAGACCCTGAATTTCAGGACGCCAGGAGCGCTCGCCCGAATAGATGCGGCGGCTCTGATCCGTGCTGGTGTGGTGGTTCATCACAGCGTGCCCGGTGAAGGCAGACTCCCTCCCTGCTCTTTGGCCAGCAGAGCGCCTCAGCTGGGGCGCTGAGGTGCCGCTGGCGCAGTCCATAAAGATTTTAGTTTACCGCTCACGCCCATACATCGGCTCTATAAAACACAAAACTGCCCGCTACGGTGGCTAAGACCATAGCGGGCAGTTTTCTCTGAAAAAGAAGAGGCTACTTGTCGTCTTCTTCTTCCTCAGTAGGCTTTTCGACCACGAGGGTTTCGGTGGTCAGCACCAGGGCAGCGATGGACGCCGCGTTCTCCAGAGCTGACCGGGTCACCTTGACCGGGTCAATGACGCCGCGGGCAATGAGGTCTTCGTAGACCCCGGTTGCCGCGTTGAAGCCATGACCAATGGGCAGCTCAGCGACCTTAGAGGTCACTACGTAGCCGTCCTCACCGGCGTTCTCAGCGATCCAGCGCAGGGGCTGAACCAGGGCGCGGCGGACGATGTCCACACCGACCTGGGCGTCGCGGGAGCCAGCGTCAAAGCCATCCAGTGCAGCCAGGGCGTGCACCAGGGCGGTACCGCCACCGGCTACGATGCCCTCTTCGAGAGCAGCACGGGTGGAGGAGACTGCGTCCTCAATGCGGTGCTTGCGCTCCTTGGCCTCAACCTCGGTTGCAGCGCCCACCTTGATGACACCGACGCCGCCGGACAGTTTTGCCAGGCGTTCCTTAAGCTTTTCGCGGTCCCATTCGGAATCCACACGCTCAATTTCGCGGCGTAGCTGGTCAACGCGCTCAGCAACCTCTTCAGAGGTCCCGGCACCTTCGACGATGGTGGTGGTGTTCTTGGTGACGGTGACGCGGCGAGCGCCACCGAGCTGGTCCATGGTGACACCGTCAAGGGTGATGCCCAGTTCACCGGTAATAACGGTGCCCTGGGTGAGAACTGCGAGGTCCTGCAGAATCGCCTTGCGGCGGTCGCCAAAGCCGGGTGCCTTGAGAGCGACAACGTCCAGGTTGCCGCGGAGCTTGTTGACCACCAGGGTGGACAGAGCTTCACCGTCTACGTCCTCAGCAATGATGGTCAGCGGCTTCTTAGCCTGAACAACCTTCTCAAGCACGGGCATAATTTCAGCAACGGTTGAGATCTTGCCCTGGTAAAGCAGAATAACGCTGTTTTCCAGCACGGCCTCGGCACGCTCGGGGTCAGTGACGAAGGAGGGTGAGAGGTAGCCCTTGTCGAACTGCATACCCTCGGTCACTTCGAGTTCAATCTCGGTGGTGGAGCCGTCTTCGATGGTGATGACGCCGTCCTGGCCAACCTTCTTGAATGCTTCTGAGAGCAGTTCACCGATCTGGGGTGACTGGGCTGAAATTGCTGCCACGTGGGCAACTTCTTCGCCCTCAACACCGCGAGCGTTCTCTAGCAGACGCTCAGAAACTAACTTCGTTGCTGCCTCAATACCGCGCTTGACCTCACCGGGTGCGGCACCGGAAGTAACGTTGCGCAGGCCTTCAGCAACCAGTGCCTGAGCTAGGACGGTTGCGGTGGTGGTGCCGTCACCGGCAACATCGTTGGTCTTGGTGGCAACTTCTTTTGCCAGCTGGGCGCCCAGGTTTTCGTAGGGGTTCTCAAGCTCAATTTCGCGAGCAATTGAGACGCCGTCGTTGGTGATGATGGGCGCACCCCACTGCTTATCGAGCACAACGTTGCGACCGCGGGGGCCAAGGGTTACCTTGACCGCGTTCGCGAGCTTATCAACGCCAGCCTGCAGGTGCTTGCGGGCATCATCATTGAATTCAAGCTGTTTTGCCATGAATCCTCTATCTCCTTTGGTCTTTATCTAGGGTGGTTGAAAAGATAAAGGGTCTTAGGAGACTACAGCCAGCACGTCGCGTGCTGAAAGGATGAGGTACTCGACGCCGCCGTACTTAACTTCAGTGCCGCCGTACTTGGAGAAGATGACAACATCACCTTCTGCTACGTCAACGGGGATGCGGTTGCCCTTGTCATCGACGCGGCCGGGGCCAACAGCGATAACCTTAGCTTCCTGGGGCTTTTCCTTGGCGGTATCGGGGATCACGAGACCGGATGCGGTGGTCTGCTCAGCTTCTACGATCTGCACAACAATACGGTCTTCAAGCGGCTTGATGGTAGCCATGTTCTTGCTCCTTCTAGGGCGTAAACGTTAGGGGTTGACCTGCGCCAAAGCTGCTTGCGGTGTCGTCGCGGTGCCACCGACTACAGATTTAGCACTCTAAACGGTCAAGTGCTAACTAAAACTTTAGAACGTCTCTGCTCACGGAGCAACCGAGCCAGCAGGTTTCGCGGTGAGCGCACCGTACCGGGTCTAGAATAGAGAGGTTGCAAAGGTGAGACGGGTCATAAACCAGGAGGGATACCGTGATTAAACTGCTATTTTGGCCGGTACTGGTACCCTCCTTCCTCTTTGCCGCAGCCCTGGGAGCTATCACCCCGCTCATCATTCTTGCGGCTATCGAAACAGGGATATCCCCTGCGGCAGCTGCTCTCCTTATGGCAGCCTCAGGCGTTGCGGCACTTGCCTGCACGGTACCGGTAGGTGCAGCCATTGACAGGGTGGGCGACAAGAGAGCCATGACTCTGGCTACCCTGAATGCAGCCGCCGCTCTGGGACTGACTATTCTGGCTTTGGCAGTACCGTCAGGCTGGTCTATTGCCCTCTACATCGCCGGGCATCTGTTGCGCGTGCCTGCCCAGGTTGCCTGGGGGCTGGCACGCCAAGCTGTGGTGGCTGAAACCGTTGCAACTAAAGACCGAGGCAAGGCAATGACGTCCTTGGGCGGGGCGCAGCGAGCAGGTTTTCTCGCCGGGCCACTGGTCGGTTCCCTTATGCTCATTTGGCTTCCTATCTGGACCGTTTTTGCTTTCTCCATCGTCCTGGTTTTAGCCGCAACGGTACTGCTGCGAATCCCCCGCTTTAATTCAACCTTCGATCGGGCGACTGCCCAGGCAAGAGAAAACAGGGCAGCCACCGAAACAAGCCAACTATCGGTTGCTTGGAACACCGTTTTCATTGCCGGCATTGGAGTCAGCCTTCTCTCGGTTGCCCGGGTTAGCCAGCCCATTCTGGTAGCTCTCTGGGGTCTGCACCTGGGCTGGAGCGAAGCCCAAATTTCCTTAGCTATAGCGCTTGGCTCTGCTCTGGAAATGGTGCTCATGTTCCCCGGCGGTTACCTGAAAGACCGGGTAGGGCGCTCCTTTATCCTGAGTCTGTGCCTCGTATTCTTTGGCGGAGGCTTCCTGCTGGTGCCCTTCTGGGACGGTAGCTGGGGTTTCATCCTTGCCCTCATCTGCATGAGCGTGGGCAACGGCCTGGGCTCCGGTATCAATATGACCATCGGTGCTGACCTTAGCCCCGACACCGGTAGGGCGAAGTTCTTGAGTATCTGGTCCATGTTCTCCCAGGTGGCTGTTGTGGGTGGCCCCTTGGGTATCTCGGCTGTGCTCACGGCATTCGCCCTACCGGCAACCTTTATCTTGGTGGGATCTCTGACCGTCTTCGGGGCCGTTTGGGCTCTTGCCACCCAGCCGATCACGAAGCTACCTACCGGTTCCCGGCGGAGTTAGCTAGCACCACTACAATAAGAAACAATGACTAGCTTTACCCCCGCACCGGCCCACCCTTTCAGCGAAGAGCTGCTCGCCGCCGTCCGCGAATTCACCCCCTACACAGCTGATACTGCCCTTGCCGCAGCGAGCGCGCTACGGTCCAAGGGGCTGAGCCCAGAGGAGACATCGACGGTGCTCACCCAGGCAAAGCTACGCACTCAGGCTTCCAGCAAGTTTGGGGAGCGCGCCGCAAAGATGCTGCTGACCGAAGCCGGTTATGAGCAGGCAACCCGGGCTGCCGTGGGGGCTCGTCATGCCCAAAGGTTTGTGGACGCTGGCATTAGCTCGGTAGCCGATTTGGGTTGCGGAATCGGGGCTGACTCTTTGGCCTTTGCCGCCGCCGGTCTTGCGGTGACAGCGGTGGAGCTTGACCCGGCCACGGCGGCTTTCACCGCCCATAATCTGCAGGGTTTTGAGACCACCAAGGTGCTGGTGGGCAATGTAGAAGAAGTGCAGTTAGAAAACCTGAACACGGTTTTGGGGCAACCGGTAGAGGCACTCTGGCTAGACCCAGCCCGCCGCGAGGTGGAGAGCGGCGCCACCACGTCCAGGCGGCTCTTTGATTCTGAAGCTTTCTCCCCTCCCCTGTCCTTTGTAGAGAAGCTGGCGGCTACCGGTATTCCCATGGGCGTCAAAATGGGACCGGGCCTGCCCCACGAGCATATTCCCGAAGACTGCGAAGCTGAATGGGTCTCCCACGGAGGTTCGGTGGTAGAGGTGGTGCTCTGGTTCAACGCTCTTGCCCGCCCAGGTGTGCGACGTGCGGCCAGCGTCCTCTCGTCTAACCCCTTAGAGCCGGAGTTGCTGGGCGAGATTACCTCAGCTCTTGATTCCCCCGATCTCACCGGAACCCACGAACATGAACCCATTGTGGGAGAACTCAGCAATTACATAGCTGAGCCAGACGGCGCGGTGGTGCGTTCCCACCTGGTCTCAGATCTTGCTCATCAGCTGGGTGCCCAGCTACTGGATGAAAAGATTGCCTACCTGACCTTGGATGCCCCCGCTGAGACCACCCTTGCGCAGATCTACAAGGTTCAGCAGGTGCTTTCCCTGCAGGATAAGGCGCTCAAGAGGTGGGTCAAGGAGCAGGGCATTACTACCCTGACCGTGAAAAAACGCGGGGTGGACATTGTACCTGAGCAGTTGCGTGCCAAGCTCCTGGCCGGGGTCAAGAAGAAAAAGGGAGCGGCGGCGGTCCCTGCCACCCTAATTTTGACACGTCTGGGTAGCGGGGCTGAATCTCGGCGGCTGGCTATTCACGCTGACCCGATGCAGCGATAAGACTGCCGGTACCCCTTGTACCAGTCCTTACCGTTTTTCGTCTTTATGACGCAGAATTCGGCACCGCCCTACCCCAGCCCCTAGACTAGAAACAGCCTACTGACTAGCCCCCGGAGCCGCCCATGATGCCCTTTAATGTCTCAGAGCAGTCCACTATTGGCGTGGAATGGGAAATCGCTCTCGTTGACCCGGTCACCCGCGAACTATCATCGCGCGCGCCTGAGGTGCTAGCTGCGCTCAAGGAGCACCACCCCCAACTTCTGGTGCCGGGCAAAACTCAGCCCCATATCACCGGGGAATTCCTGGATAACACCGTCGAGCTGGTGACCGGTATCTGCCGCACCCCTGCCGAAGCCTCCGACCAGCTGCGCCAGGCGGCGTCCGCTCTCAAAGAGGTCACCGACAGCCTTGGGTTAGTTTTTTTCTCCGCGGGAACCCACCCCTTCTCACGGGCTCTTGAGCAGCCGGTCGCTGATAAAGACCGTTACCAGCGGGTGCTGGATCGCTCCCAGTTCTGGGGTAAACGACAGATCATTTACGGAGTGCACGTACACACCGGCGTAGATTCGCGCGATAAGGCATTGCCGGTGCTGAACGGGCTTACCAACTTTTACCCTCATTTATTGGCACTTTCAGCGTCTTCCCCCTTCTGGGAAAGTGAGGACACCGGGTTCGCGTCCCACCGTGCCCAGCTCTTCCAGCAGCTGCCTACCAGTGGGCTGCCCTTTATCTTTGAGACCTGGGAAGACTACGAATCCTACCTGGATGATTTGTTGGCAACCGGTGTCATTGACGAGCCCAGCGAAAACCGCTGGGACGTCCGCCCGGTGCCAGGATACGGGACGGTTGAGATGCGTGCCTATGACGGGCTTGCCTCGGTGCGCGATATTGCAGCGCTGACAGCTTTCACGCAGTGCCTGGTGGAGTGGTTTAGCCGCCAATTGGACGCCGGTGGGCGTGTAGAACCGTTGCACACCTGGCATGCTCAGGAGAATAAGTGGCGGGCCGCGCGCTATGGCACTGAAGCCATCATCATCATGAATAATCGCAACGAGGAACGCTTGGTTACCGAGGACGTGCTGGGTCTGCTGGATAAGTTGGAGCCCATAGCTCGTGACCTGGGCTCTAGCGCAGAATTAGCTGATGTTGAACGGATTTGTCGTGAGGGTGCGGGCTATCAGCGTCAGCGCCGGGTGGCGGCCGAACACCAGGGCGATTTGCGAGCCGTGGTCGATGACCTGGTGGCGCAGGCGCGGGAACTCTAGAAGATGCTTGGGGCCATTTTATCTGTGGCTGGTCTCCAAGCCATTGCAAGAAACGATAGGAACTAAACCCAGTACATATCAAACCAAAAAGGTTGGTTTTTAGAAACATCGAAAAGGCGCCAATTTAAATTGGCGCCTTTCCTAAGTTATATCAAATGGAAAATCGAGAGTTTAGAATACCTGAAAGCGGCCATCGGATATCTTAATTATCCGTGAGCATTCGGTAGGAGCGGTCGCAATCTTTTCCTGAAGATGTATTGTCATTAGAGCAACTCCAGGTGAATAACGCCCTCCAAGACCCAAAACTACGGCAGTATCTTCTAAGCTTTCAGCATGGGATTTTAAGGACTCTATAGATTCCATTATCGTCCACGAAATACCTCTCGACTCGTTCGGGTGAACAACAAAACTTGAGGCATCCTTTTCTACTTTATCAGATCCTAAATCGTTGAGCATGAGAACTACCGAATCGATATTGTTTGGAACATTTAAAGTCATTAAGGACAACCTGCTAAATCTTTTTGAGGAAAGGCAGTGATAATATTATTAGTGCTTTGGCCTACCGGAACCCTCGGGTAGTATCTTTCCCCCACTAGGCCGTTAGAATTTCTAAGCTCTATGACACCGAGATATATAATTTCATTGTTGCCACCAAGACAAGCTTTAGCAGGAGCCTCCAAAGATGACTGAATAGCGAAGCTAGCGAAATCCCTCCAGTTCCCCCCAACGCGGGTAGCGATGTTTCCCCAGTCATCCATATGTTCCAGTTTGATATGGCGGTAACCGTATTTTTCATTGCCGCATTTCAAGTTAGGCTTCCTTAGGAATTCCGCCCCCATAGGTGGGGCTCCTGCATCATATTGATGGACTAGCTTGTCGTGTGGATCTTTTACACCACATGCTGCCCAAATTGGCCCCACAAAACCCTGAGCAGCGGAATTCCGCGATAGCATTTCCTCTACGCCCATACTGTTACCAGGTGTATAAGTTGTCTCAGAGCCATCTGGAGCTACATAGACAGCTGTAAGTTGGTCTACATTGGAGTCTGGGCTAACAAATTCCGCCCTTGCTGACTGAAAAGTACCTCCGATTACTGAAACGCTCAATGCTGCGACAACTGAACTTGCAAGTAATTTCCTGAGCCTCATTGCTCTTACCTTTCCCGATTAATTTTTTTGTGAGGTAGTCTCTTGTATATAAAGCTGAACACAAAGTGAGCTTACAGTCAACCTTAATTTCTAAAAATATCAATCGCTAAAGCGCCAAAGGTCAACCTCAATGATGGTACAAGTGAGGCTTATACTTAGCAGCTCGTACGGTGAAATTTGGCTTATCTCTTATACATAAGCCTCTAAAAATTACGAGTAGATTAGCTATGAGAGCATGACAAGCTACCACAGGGCACCACCCAAATAATGAGGGTTATTCATAAGGTCCCACCAGCCACCAAAAACAGCAACCCCCCGCACCACCGAAAACACCTGCCCATACGAGCTCAACGGCCGCCTGAACCCAGTATGCAGAACCCGCCAGCTTTTCACCTGAGGCCCCCCCCCCCCCCCCCCCCCCCCCCCCCCCCCCCCGCTCCACCACCGACCGCAACCGATTGAGCACCCGATTATTCGTCTTCTGCTCCCAACTAAGCCGCTGCCCCGGCCTGCGTTTGGTAGGGGTAGCTAGGTTCAAGCCAACATAACCCTTATCAGCCAGAGTCGAAACATCTAGCAGTTGATCTAACCCGTGAGCTTTGAAGGTATGGGCATCATGTCTGGCACCCGGTAGCGGGTCGGTGATGGCCAGGAGTTTGCCGTCGAGGGTGCAGATGACTTGGTGGTTGAAGCCTGCTCGTTTGTGCTTACCTGAGAAGTTTATTTTACCCAAGGGACACGCCAGTTCCAGGTGGGGATGAGGTGCTTTCAGGCTCTCTTTCAGAGGTCGGGTCAGAGGGGTAAGGACTTTCTCTAAGGCTCTTTCGATGGTGCTGATGGTTCGTGAGATGGTGGGTTGTGAGACGTCGAAGAGGTGGGCGAGGGCTTCTTGGGTGAGGTTGTGTCGGTAGCTGATGAGGGTGATTTTTATGGCTTGGGTCAGGGTGAGTCTGCGGGGTTTCTCGGCTGGTTTGATCCAGGTGAGGTGGGTGTTGAGGGCTGTGATGAGTATGGCGAATTGTGTGGCGGTGAGGCCGGTTGTAGGCTGGTGGTGCAACGGTTCTTCCTGGTGTGGTTTGAGAATATTTTTGGCGATTTATCCTCATGTTTACTGTCTGGTGGGGCCGTTGTCTCTTGGTGGGGGTTGGGGTGTGGACCCCCTTATGAATAAGCCTCAATTTTTATCAACTAAGTTTATAAAGTATTCGGAGCTGGCATTGAGGGCGCCTTCCTCCGCGCCCTATCTAAACAGACTTACTACCCTTAGACCGAGATGGTGGTGACCGGCAGAGATGAGTCAGCGGTGAAGTCACTGCCACTAGGTTTACGCCCTTCGACAACTAAGCGAGCCCCCAAAGCCGCCACCATGGCTCCGTTATCCGTGCAAAGACTAAGTTGAGGAATAACCAGTTTGATGCCGTGTTCGGCGCAGCGCTGGGCGGTAAGCTCGCGCAGACGGGAGTTAGCTGCCACGCCGCCGCCTAGCAGGAGGGTTTTGATACCGCGTTCGGTGCAGGCCAGCATGGCTTTTTTGGTGATGACATCGACGACGGCTTCTTGGAAGGACGCGGCGACGTCTGCCACGGGTACTTCTTCGCCGCGGGCTTCGAAGCCTTCAACCACGCGAGCCACGGCGGTTTTGAGGCCTGAGAAGGAGAAATCATAGCGGTGGGGGCCGGGTTCCTCGGCGGCGCCCATGAATTTGCGGGTGGAGAGCCCGCGGGGGAAGGCAAAGACGCTGCCGTCGCCCTCTCGGGCGGCTTTGTCGATGGCGGGGCCACCGGGGTAGGGCAGGCCGAGTAGGCGGGCGACCTTGTCGTAGGCTTCGCCGGCGGCGTCGTCCAGGGTAGCGCCGAGGAGTTCTACATCGCCGGTAATGTCGCGCACGGCCAGGATTTCGGTGTGTCCGCCAGAGACCAGCAGGGCGCCAAGACCCTCGCGGGGTAGACCGTCTAAGAAGTCGGCGCTGTGCCCTTCGATGCCGCAGTCATCCAGCAGACCCACGCCTACATGGGCAACCAGGTGGTTGATGCCGTAAAGGGGCTTGCCGGTAGCTACAGCTAGCGCCTTAGCAGCTGACACACCGACCATAAGAGCACCGGCAAGGCCAGGCCCTGCAGTAACAGCGATAGCATCTACCTCATCCAGGGTTACCCCAGCCTCGTCCAAAGCCTGTTTAAGGGCTGGTATAAAAGCGTCCAGATGGGCGCGGGAGGCAATTTCGGGGATAACCCCGCCAAAGCGCACATGTTCTTCCATGGAACTGGCGACGGTGTTGGTGAGCAGGGTGGATCCGCGCACGATGCCGATGCCAGTTTCGTCGCAGGAGGATTCGATGCCCAGTACCAGGGGTTCGGTGTTTGCCTTAGTCATGGTGGGCTTCGCTTTCGGTCGTGGGGTCTGTGGTCTTGCTCGTGGCGTCAGCGGTGGCAGCGGGAGCCGGTAGCTCTTTACGCATGATGATAGCGTCTACGCCGTCGTTGTAATAGCCGCGGCGCAGGTGAATTTGCTGGTAGCCGTTGCGCTGGTAGAGGTCTTGGGCGCGGGGGTTATCAGCGCGTACTTCTAGCAGTATCTGTTCAGCACCGCGGGCTCTAGCTTCGCGGGTAAGAAAATCCAGCAGTGCTCGCCCGTAGCCCTTACCCTCGTGGTGTGGGGCGATGGCAATGGTCTGCACATCGGCTGTCTCGGCGATACTCATCACCCCGGCGTAGCCAATAATTTCAGTCTCGCTGCTCCCTTCCGGCACGGTTTCCAGCACAATATAGCCCCTGGTGGGATGCACTATTTCTGCCAGGAACATATCGAGCGGCCAGGCATCAGCCGGGAAGAGCTGGCTTTCCAGAGTATGTACGGTCGGCACGTCCATAAGGGTCATTTCGCGGGCACGGACGCAGGGCAGCCCGTCGGGTAGATCTGCCTGGAGCATTAGCTACCTGACTTTTTGCGGACGGCTGGCACCTTGGCGTCTGACTCGCGCAGGTAAAGAGCCGAGGTATCGGCGCTCAGTGCGTCTGCTCCCAGGCGGGCAGCTGCGCGTAGCAGGTGGCTGGCGCCGGGTTGCATGCTCTCGAAGCCGGGCTGGGCATCGAGGTCCTGGGGATAGAGAGAGGTTCCAAAACCGTAGGCGGGCAGAGCAGGAGCTTCGGCGGCCGGGCCAACGGTGGGACCCTGCACCAGTGAGTAGCCGGTTTCGGTGAGCTCGTAAACAGCCGAGTAGACTTCCCTGCGGCGGGCATCGCTAGCGACCAGAAAACGCTGCTGGCCGGCGTCCCTGGCAGCAGAGTGGGCGGCCTCGGCCAGTGCGGTCAGGCTCATCATGCCGTAGAGAGGAAGGTCCCAGGTGACGGCGAGCGCACGGGCGGTCACGATACCTGCGCGCAGGCCGGTAAAGGGGCCGGGCCCGGTGCCGGTCAGCACGGCGTCAAGGTCACCGCCGCTGACGCCGGCCTCGGCCAGTACTTCGGCAACGAAGGGCGACATGACCTCGGCATGGGAGCGGGTGTCCTCGGTGGCGCGGTGTGCGAGCAGGGTGAGCTGATCCCCTTCGATACGTCCTAGGGCGACAGAGGCGGTGGCAGATGAGTCTAGGGCAAGAAAAAGCACTGTGTTAGTTTACTCCGTGGTCGGGGCGGCATGGGTGAGAGCCTGTTGTAGCCGGTCGAAAGCGCTGGGGCTCTGGCTAAGCCAGCGGGGGCCGCGGGCTATGACGCGCAGGCGGCGCGGTTCGGGGGATTCTTCGTCCTCGTCCTCGTCAGTTTCACTGCCACTGGCGTAGAGCTGGTAGGGGTCGGTCTCGGCTAGGTCGGCACCGGTGATACGGGTGAACTCCAGGTCCAGCAGGGATTCTGCGAGGTGTTCAGCCTTGTCTCTGCCCCATTCAATGACGGTAACTGAGCGGTCCAGGGAGTACTCCAAGTCCAGATCGTCCAGTTCTTCACCCGATGCCAGCCGATAGGCGTCTACATGTACCAGGTCAGGCCCACCGGGGCGCGGGCCATCGGCCAGGTTGGGGTGCACGCGGGAGAGCACGAAGGTGGGAGAGATGACGCCCTCGCGTACTCCTAACCCCTCCCCCAGTGAACGGGTGAAGGTGGTCTTGCCTGCACCCAGTTCCCCGGTCAGAATAAGCACGTCCCCAGCATCTAGCAGAGGCGCGAGCGCATGGGCCACGGCGGCGGTGTGGCTGGGGCCGGTAATTTCTAGGTCAAAGACTGCTTCAGAAGTTGGCATGGCTACCTTTCCGCGGTGTCATTTCGCCAGCTACCGCCCGCCGAGACGCGGGGTACGCGCGGTGAGATACGGGTAACGATTTCATAGTTGATGGTGCCAGCAGCCTGCGCCCAGTCGGTCACCGGCGGGTTCAGCCCTGCTCCGAAAAGGACGGCGGGAGCCCCCAGGTAGCCCAGGGCCGGGTCAGACAGGCCGGGTGCCCCCAGATCAATGACCATCTGGTCCATGGCGATGCGCCCTACCTCGCGGTAGGTGCTGGGCTCTGCGCCCGCCGGGTAGATGCGCACCGGCCCGCCGGTAGCTACCCGGGGCACGCCGTCTGCGTAGCCCATGGGCACCAGGGCTAGGGTGGTTGGCTGGTCAGTTACGTAGTGAAGCCCGTATGAAACGCCCTGGCCAGCGGGTACTTCTTTAACCGAGCTGATGAAGGTTTGCAGGTGCATCACGGGTTTGATGCCCAGTTCTTCAGGGGTCACGCCAGGCAGCGGTGAAAGGCCGTAGAGACCCAGCCCCACGCGCACGGCGTCTCTCAGAAGCGCATCCTCTTGCTGAAGGTCAGCAGCGGTAAAGGTTGCCGGGGTATTAGCTAAGTGCAGCACATGAGGGGTCAGCCCGGCGTTCTGTACAATCGCCAGAGCACGGTCAAACTCTTGTGACTGGCTAGCAGTTTCAGGGCGTTGCGGTTCATCGGCTACCGCCAGGTGGGTAAAGAGCCCGCGCACTTTCACCAGCCCCTGCACCTCGTAGTCACGGGCGCGCCCAGCCAGCTCTTCAAGATCAGCAGGCATGATGCCGTTACGGCCAAGCCCGGTGTCTACCTTAAGATGCAGGAGCACCGGCTGGGAAGGGGTAACAGCCTGGGCAGCAACCGCAATTTTCTCTAGTTCCCAGACGCTAGAAACACCCAGCTGCAGGTTCAGCCCCAAGGCAAGCTCAAAATCAGTGCGGGGGGTGTGCAACCAGGCAATGATAGGGGCATCAATACCAGCATCGCGCAGGGCAGCCGCCTCCCGTACGTGCACCACTCCCAGCGCATCCGCGCCCGCAGCTAGAGCAGAGCGGGCCACATCAACTGCACCGTGCCCGTAGGCATCTGCCTTCACCACAGCAACCAGTTCCCGCTTCCCGATCAGGGAACGAATACGGGTGACGTTGTGCTCAAGGGCGTCCAAGTCAATGAGGGCAAGGCGCTCAAAATCGCCGGGGGCATCCAGGGGCACGAAACCCTGCTGGCGGTAGCCGCTGGTAAGACTCATTGCTCTTCCTGCCTTCGTTTAATGAATTCTTCTCTTTTTAGGGTAGTCCACTTTGACGCGCTTGGTCATATGGCTGCCAGTACATCACGGGTGAAAGTAGGGGAGGTTTGGAGGTAGACCTGGCGCGCATAGGGTGTAGTTTCGGCCAGCTGGTCGGGGCTGGCGTGAATTGCAGGCGAGCGCCCAGCGCGAGACTGCAAGAGGGTCAGCTGGCTGAAACTACACCCTACGCGCGCGGCTTCAGCCCCTTGGGAAATTGGTGCCGCCAGGCTCATATCGGCTGTAAAGTAGTGAAGCGTGGTAGACCTATCTCTGGCAAGCGTGCACCTTCATCTGATTTCTATGCACACCTCTCCTTTGGCGCAGCCGGGCACAGGGGATGCTGGGGGCATGAATGTCTATATCGACCGTTCTCTGCGGGCTTTACTTAAGCGCTATCCACAGCTATCGGTGGAGGTTTTTACACTGGATACCGCCTGTAACGGGGCGCGTACAACGGAGCGGGTTTCTGACCGGGCGATTGTTCACTCGCTCTACCTGCCGGAGGCTGCCTGTGCTTCGAAAGAGGATTTACCGAAGTTTGTTCCTGCTTTTGCTCAGGCGATTCGGGAGAGTGCTGTGCGGCAGCCCGATATCGTTCACGCCCATTACTGGCTTTCAGGGCTAGCAGCTCTAGAGTATGCGCCCGATGTCCCTCTGGTTCAGACCATGCACACTACCGCTGTAGCTAAAAATGCCCGGTTGGCTCCCGGCGAGAAACCGGAACCGCAGGTGCGTCTGGAGGGTGAGCAGCGCCTGATTGATACCGTGTCTGCCCTGGTAGTGAATACGGACTTTGAAGCTCAGCAAATGCGGGACTTCTACGCGGCTGATTCTGAGCGGCTGAAGGTAATCTCACCGGGTGTAGAGATAGGCATTTTTACACCTCGAGCAGGTGAGACAGCCGCCAACGCAGGTTCTGCCACCGCAGCTCACCTGGTTTTCGCCGGACGTCCGCAGCCGCTGAAAGGCCCCCATATTCTCGTTGAGGCGCTGGCCCTTCTCCCCCAGGACCTAGAGGTGACCCTCGATATCATTGGGCAGTCCCACACCGACTATGAGGAACAGCTTCTCGAACGAGCTCAGCTACTGGGTCTCGCTCACCGTGTCAGGCTCCTCCCCTCCCAGAAGCCCCGGGAACTTGCCGCCTCCTTCCGTGCCGCTGATATCGTCGCCTGCCCGTCCTCCTCAGAAACCTTTGGCCTGGTAGCTCTTGAAGCTCAGGCCTGCGGCACACCCGTGCTGGCCACCAAGGCAGATGGCCTACTGACCGCCGTGCAGGACGGTGTGACAGGGTACCTGGTAGAACCCCGCACCCCGGAGGCTTGGGCATCAGCGATTGAAAAGCTGGTGGGAGCACCGGATGAACGCCGGCGCCTGGGCGCAGCCGGCTCCGCACGCGCAGCTCACCTGCGCTGGGACGATACCGCCGACCGTCTCTTTGAGCTCTATAGCCAGCTGCTTCACAGTACCTACAGTATTTAGAACCCCATAAATCACGCTAAGGAAACCTATGACTTTTTCTATGAGCCGCCAAGAATTCATTGACTACCTCAACTCTTCCAAAATCACCGGGCAGGTAGCCACAGCCCGCGAGAACAACATCGCCCACATGTACGGCTTTGTGGAGGGCAACGAGCACCTGGAGTTCGGGGTGAAACTCACCCGCGATTGGAGCTACGAAGAAATCTTTGAGCTCATGGCTCGACGCGTAGGAACTAGCGCAGACCCGGCCTTCCTAGAGGGGCAGGACACCATCAGTGCAGAGAAGTGTGTGGAAGCTCTGACTGAGTACGCGCATATTTTTGGTCAGGCTGTAGCAGCTGGCCACAGCATCCTCTTCGCAACCGGTCACCCCGCAGGTCTCTTCCCCATCTACGCTGAGATGGCGCGTGCAGCCCGAGCAGCCGGAGCCCGCGTCCTCACCATTGACGAAGGTGACCTGTTCCTAGATGGCGATATCCGCCAGATCTTTGACGTCGTCATGTTCGAGCAGTACGGCAACCTACAGCACACCCACTTTCCCGGCCCCATGCAGCTGGCCCTGGCTCAGTTAGAGGAACGGCAGGACGCTCCGGGGCTAGTCGTCGCTGATCACGGGTTGGCTGGTTTCGCCGCGTCAGCTGGTTACGCCACCATCGGCATCGCTGACTGTAATGATCCTGGCCTCTTCGTTTCAGCAGAGCAGGGGCAGATTCTGGTAGCTGTTCCTATGGACGACAACGTAACTCCTCATCTTTACCGGCCAGTTATTGATTTTATTCTGAGTGAAGCGGGCCTCTGCCCCACCACCTAGCGGTTTCATTGCCCTAGCGAGTGTGCAAAGAGCCACCCTTATCAGGCACCCCCTACTCTTCGGTAGGCAGTAGAATTAACAGTTAATTCATCTACGTGCCACTGTGCAGTTTTCGCACCCTGCCTGAGGCATATTTATCACTCATACTGGGGGAACACACCACGTGAATCAGGACATCATTGAGGAGCGGTGGGGGGAGACTCGCAATCGCCGCCCATGGCACCCAAAAATTAGGGCCGCTCTCTACATCGTTGATGCACTCACCATCACTATAGCTTTCGCGCTAGCACACCTGGTTAGCTTTGGCTTTGAGGACTCAGAGGTCATGGGCCGCACTGAGCTACCCATGGGTTACATTGACACCGGAATTATTTTCGGTTTGCTGTGGTTCGCCGCTCTTTCCATCTCGGGTTCTCGCAACATCCGCTACCTGGGTCAGGGTAATGATGAGTACCGACTGGTTATCAAGTCCACCTCATATTTTTTCTGCCTCATCGCAATTTTCTCCTATCTGACCAAGATTGAGTTTGCCCGAGGCTACGTTATTCTTGCCTACCCCATCGGCATTCTTCTCTTGCTCAGCGCACGGTGGTCTGTACGCCGCTGGTTGGTGAGCTGGAGAAACCGCGGGCGAGCTCTATCCCGTGTGCTGATTATCGGTGACTATGATTCTGGCAATCACCTCTACAAGACTCTGCTGGAGGGGCAAACCTCCGGCCTTTCACCTGTAGCTGCCTACTTACCGCGTTCACCCGAAGGTACAGCCCTGGGAGACGGTGAAATCCCCACTCTGGGTTACTCACCCGACGCAGCGGACATTATTGAGGTGGTACGCGATAACAATATTCACGCGGTGGCAGTTTCTACCGGCCACGGTCTCAACCCTCAAGAACTACGCCGTTTAGGTTGGGTTCTTGCAGCAGCTCACGTGGCCCTCATTATGGCACCGGCAATGACCGATATTGCCGGTCCCCGCATTCGCACCCAGCCTCTGGGCGGAATCCCCCTGATTCACGTGCATACTCCGCGTATTGAGGGTTTCCAGGCAGTTGTAAAACGCTCCATCGACCTCGTAGCTTCCACTCTGGGGCTTATCCTTCTCTCCCCCCTCCTGCTGGTTGTTGCTCTTTTGGTCAAGAAGGACGGCGGGCCCATCTTCTTCTTGCAGGAGAGGGTTGGCTACCGCGGCGCTTCCTTCCACATGATTAAGTTCCGCTCTATGGTGACTAACGCTGAGGAGCTCAAAAAAGAGCTCATGGCGCAGAACGAGGGCAACGGGGTTCTCTTCAAAATGGCTGATGACCCCCGCATTACCAAAATTGGTAAGTTCATCCGCAAGTACTCGATCGATGAATTGCCCCAGCTCTGGAATGTTTTCATCGGGGATATGTCCCTGGTAGGGCCCCGCCCCCCGTTGCCATCAGAGGTTGCCCAGTACGAGGAAGACGCCTACCGCCGTCTGCTGGTTAAGCCCGGCATTACCGGTCTCTGGCAGGTATCAGGCCGCTCCAACCTGTCCTGGGAAGAGTCAATTCGTCTGGATCTCTACTATGTTGAGAACTGGTCGGTGATTGGCGATCTGGTGATCCTCTTCCGCACCGTACGCGCAGTTTTCGCTAAGGACGGCGCCTACTAGCCCCTAACAGCATCAAACCCACCCGGCTCCTAGCCGGGTGGGTTTCTTTTACGGTACCTACTCGCTCAGTAGTTGCGCCAATGCTGCGGGTAACCGTTGGGCTACCTCGGTCGGTGGTAGAGGGCCGCGGGCACCGGGCGTATGCACCAGGTCAGCTGCAAGACCGTGTACGGTCACGGCTGCAGCCGCCAGCTGAGCGTAGATTAAGGGAGCGCTGGGTTGGGGGTGGTGGGCCTGATGTTGCGCTAACAGGGCACCCAGCACACCGGTGAGGGTGTCGCCGCTACCGGCCGTTGCCAACCAGGGGCTGTTGCCTTCGACCGTCAGCACCAGCTGCCCATCGCTCGTTGCTACATGCGTCACTCCACCCTTGAGCAGAACCGTTGCACCGCTCAAGGATGCTGCTCGGCTAGCCCAGAATGCTGGATCTGCTTCTATCTCAGCGCGTTCAGGGGCATCTCCCTCCAACAGATTCGGCGCAAGTGCCGAGAGCCACGTGAAGAAATCTGCAAGTTCACCAACGTGCGGGGTAAGGATATGCTGCTGCATCAGACGCCTACCGCCTGCTACCAGCTGGGCAACAAGGGCTACCGCGCCGGCGTCTGCCACCGCTGCCGCCTCGGTGCTCAGCACGGCCCCGATGTGTTCAAGCCGTGAGCCCTGGCTGACACCGCTTCCCAACGCCCAGGCATCGACGCGCAACTCTAGCGGGTCACCGGTAGAGCAAACTGCCTCAGGAACCGACAAATTCATCAGAAAGTTGAGCTGGCTGCTTCCAGCAAACCTCACCATGCCAACTCCGGCATTGACAGCAGCCCGCACACTCATGAGCGCCGCCCCGGGGTAGTCCTCACTACCGGTCAGCATTCCCAGCACTCCACGTGTGTACTTATGGGACTTTTCGCCCGGCACCTTAAGCAGAGCGGGTAACTGACCAGCATCGAATGCTCTTACGGTAGGGCTTATTTCAAGGCTCATCGGGCAGTCCCCCTAGGGTGAGCAGATAGCAGACCGCGGCCGGCTGGATCTAACCTCATGAGGGTGAGTAGTTCATCATCGGTCAGGTGTTCTGCCACGACAGATGCGATAGCCACCGGTTCATCATGGGTGAGAGTAAGGTGCCAGCGATTAATACCCAGATCCGCTGCCCGCTGAGCCACCGTGCCCGTAGCTACCAGGTGGGGAGCTCCGTCCGTATCATTTTCAATCCAGCAGTGCTGCCAGACCAAGCCAGCAGGTGCTCGCAGGGCTTTGGCGGCTGCCTCTTTAGCGGCAAAACGTGCGGCCAAGGACCGTAGGGGCTTACCGCGCTCATGTTCAACAAACACCCGATCGATAAAGCCCGGGGTGCGCTCGATGATCTCTGCAAATCTTTTCATGTTAACCACGTCAACGCCGGTACCAATAATCATGCAGTGCCCCCTCTAGCCGTATCTTCTTACTCCCCAGTTTAGCGAACCGGCTACATCAAGAAATGAGGGGTAGAGCAAAGGCGCCCCTACCAGAGGTAGGGGCGCCTTAGAGCAGTCGTTAGACCGATAGATTACTCAACGGTCACAGACTTGGCCAGGTTACGAGGCTGGTCAACGTCGTAGCCCTTAGCGTGTGCAACAGCGCATGAGAAGATCTGCAGGGGCACGGTAGCTAGCAGGGGCTGCAGCAGTGACGGTGAGGCGGGAATGCGGATGATGTGATCTGCATGCTCCTCAACGGCAGTGTCGCCCTCTTCAGCGATAACGATGGTGACAGCACCGCGAGCGCGCACTTCCTGGATGTTGGAAACAACCTTGGCGTGCAGGGAGTCGCGGCCGTTGGGTGAAGGCACGATAACGAAGATGGGCTGGCCCTCTTCAACCAGTGCGATGGGGCCGTGCTTGAGCTCGCCAGCAGCGAAGCCTTCAGCGTGCAGGTAGGCGATTTCCTTGAGCTTGAGAGCGCCCTCAAGAGCTACGGGGAAGCCCACGTGACGGCCCAGGAAGAGCACAGACTTAGCATCCTTCATCGAGGTGCCAAGATCCTTGACCTGCTGCTCGCCGTCGATAACTGCCTGAATCTTTTCGGGCATCTGCTGCAGTTCTTCGAGAATGCCGCGTACTTCGTCCTTGTACATGTTGCCGCGCAGCTGTGCCAGGTAGAGACCCAGCAGGTAGGCAGCAGCAATCTGTGAGAGGAAGGCCTTGGTGGAAGCAACAGCAATTTCGGGGCCTGCGTGGGTGTAGAGAGCTGCGTCAGCTTCACGGGGCAGGGTTGAACCGTTGGTGTTACAGATGGAGACAACCTTGGCGCCCTGCTCCTGTGCGTGACGCACAGCCATGAGGGTGTCCATGGTTTCGCCGGACTGTGACAGAGCCACAACCAGGGTCTTTTCGTCCACGATGGGGTCGCGGTAGCGGAACTCGTGAGCCAGCTCTACCTCGGTGGGGATGCGGCACCAGTGCTCGATAGCGTAGCGAGCTACGTGACCGGCGTAAGCCGCGGTGCCACAGGCAACCACGATGATTTTGTTGATGGAGCGTAGGACGCTGTCGTCAATCTTCAGCTCGTCGAGGGTCAGGTTACCCTTTTCGTCCAGACGGCCTAGCAGGGTGTCACGCACAGCTGCGGGCTGCTCGTGGATTTCCTTCTCCATGAAAGAGTCGAAGCCGCCCTTTTCAACAGCTGCGGTATCCCATTCGATGGTGAATTCTTTGCCGTGGGCAGGGAAGCCTTCGAAGTCAATGATGGAGTAGTCGGTACCGGTGATGGTAACGATCTGGTCCTGGCCCATTTCGACTGCTTTTTTGGTGTAGTCGATGAAACCTGAGACGTCTGAGCCCAGGAAGTTCTCGTTCTCGCCCAGACCGATAACCAGCGGTGAGTTGCGGCGGGTAGCTACAACGCGGTCGGGGTGGTCGGTGTGAATCGCCAGGATGGTGAAAGCACCTTCGAGGCGGTTTGAGGCCAGGCGGATTGCTTCGGTGAGGTCCTTTGATTCCAGCTTGTTGTAGATGCTGGCAATCAGGTTGGCTGCGATTTCGGTGTCGGTCTGTGAAAGGAAGGTGACTCCCTCTTCCAGCAGTTCGGCGCGAAGCTCAGCGAAGTTTTCGATAATACCGTTGTGCACAACTGCCAGGCGGCCGTTGTCTACAACGTGGGGGTGAGCATTGTTATCGGTGGGGCCACCGTGGGTTGCCCAACGGGTATGGCCGATGCCGATAGTTGATTCGGTCATGGGGTTAGCTGCAACTTCAGCTTCCAGGTTGACCAGTTTGCCCGACTTCTTACGGAACTCAATTCCTTCATCACCAATTACGGCAACACCGGCTGAGTCATAGCCGCGGTATTCCTGGCGGCGCAAACCTTCGAGGACCACATCATAAGCGGAGTGGTCAAATTTCTTACCGTCTGCGGCCTGGCCGAGACTTACATATCCTACGATTCCACACATAAAGCTCATACTACCGTGCACGTTTCATTTGGGAACAGATTATGCGAATGACGAGTGCGACACATTGATTGTTAGGGGCGGACAGGCCTGCCGAACGGCTATTTGTCCCCTAAATTGCGCGTCATAATCGGTTTCCTTGGGGAGAGGTTTTCAGCTGACGTTCAGAGGGTTTTAGACTTGGCTAAATGAGCACCTCTGCACTTGCTTCAAAGCATTCCCCTTTCACCGAGCTTGACCGGGATACCTGGTCGCGGCTTGCCAGCGAAATCTCAGTACCGCTCACTGAAGATGAGCTGACGCAGCTGCGCGGTCTGGGCGAGCGTATTGATCTTGAAGAAGTGTCTCAGGTTTACCTGCCCATTTCGCGGTTGTTGAATCTCTATGTAAATGCTGCTGCTGGCGTCAACGATATGACGAACGACTTTTTGGGGACATCGGAGCGTAAGGTCCCCTTTATTATCGGCGTGGCGGGTTCCGTGGCGGTTGGTAAGTCCACCACAGCCAGGGTGTTGCAGGAACTTCTGCGGCGTTGGCCCTCTACCCCTAACGTCCAGCTCATCACCACAGACGGTTTTCTCTACCCCAACGCTGAGCTAGAGCGACGGGGGCTCATGGGCCGCAAAGGTTTCCCCGAGTCGTATAACCGACGCGCGCTCCTACGTTTTGTCGCTGAAGTGAAGTCCGGGGCTCCTCTGGTGACCGCTCCCAAATACTCTCACCTCTACTACGACATCCTGCCGAATGAGAGCATCGCGGTAACAGCACCTGATGTTCTCATTGTCGAGGGCCTGAATGTTCTTGCCCCCGCTAAACTGAGCGAAAACAGCTCATCAGCGCTGAGTCTGGCTGATTTCTTTGATTTCTCTATCTATGTGGACGCCAGGACCGACGATATAGAGCGGTGGTATGTAGAGCGCTTTCTCAAGTTGCAGCAATCAGCCTTTACCAATCCAGATTCTTACTTCCGGCGCTACGCTGATCTCTCTGAAGATGCTGCTATAGAACTGGCAACCAGCATCTGGAAATCCATTAACGAACCAAACCTCCGCCAGAACGTGCTCCCCACACGTGGGCGCGCCAAGCTGATTTTGAGCAAGTCTCACGACCACAAGATTCGCCGTGTCTTGCTGAGAAAGAACTAAAATGATGGGCTTAACCATAAGAAAAGCAGGCATTTACCCCCTGGTGGGCACATTGGTCTTGCTCTGCGGCTGTAGTACCCACAGCGGTTCTCCAACCCCGGCTAAGACTTCTTCAGTAGCCAATACTCCTAGCGCTAGTACCCCTGCAAAAGAGACGCCCACCGCAGAGGCAACTCCTACTGCAGAGGCCGAAGCAGCCCCCAGCAAAGCCGCGCCGTCGCCTAGCACCTCACGCTCCCCAGACCTCACCTCGCCCGATTCTCTGACGGCGCTGGTTAACAAGACTCACCCCCTCTCCCCCGAAACCTACGCCCCGGTTGATCTCGTACCCTTCGGTGGGGTATACCTTCGCCAAGAAGCGGCTCAAGCCGCCGAGGAAATGTTTGCTGCGGCCTCAGCTGAAGGAATAGGCATCACTACCCTGAGCGGTTACAGGTCCTATGAGACCCAGGTGGGTACCTACAACTCCTGGGTGGCTACCTACGGACAGGAGCAGGCCGATGTAGCTTCTGCCCGCCCCGGCTATTCAGAGCACCAGACCGGTCTTGCCCTTGATATCGGCACCGGAGGAGCATGCGACTTACAGGTCTGCTTCAAAGACACCGATGCCGCCCGCTGGGCAGCTGCCCACGCCCACGAGTATGGCTTTGTGCTGCGCTACCCCTGGTGGCAGCATGAAACTACGGGCTACTGGTACGAATCCTGGCATTTTCGCTACGTAGGACGCGAAGAGGCAGCGGTCTTCCACAGGTCAGGTGCCCCTACGCTGGAGGATTTTTGGGGCGTCGCCCCCTAGGGTTAGGCTAGCTTCTCTCAGCCTGGCAAGGAAAAACATACAATTTATGCATATATCGAGGGGCGCACATCACCTTGTGAGTAAACCCACTGGTTTTCGCGGAAATTTTTACCTGCTTTTAGTTTCTTACTTGTTTGACCCACGCTATTCTTGAAACCATGCTTACTGGATTTAAAGATTTTATTACCCGCGGTAACGTCATCGACCTCGCAGTCGGTCTGATCATTGGTACCGCTTTCACCGCCGTTGTCACTGCTCTCGTAGAGTCAGTGATGATGCCCGCAATTGCCCTCGTTACCGGTGGCGATGTTTCATTCGACCAATGGCTCGCATTCGGCGATGTCAAAATCGGCGTCTTCCTGACCGCCGTTGTTAACTTCCTGATCGTTGCAGCTGCACTCTACTTCTGCATCGTCATGCCCATCAACAAGTTCAACGAAAAGCGCGCTGCAAAGCTGGAACTCGAAGAGGAAGAGGAAGATCCCCAGGTCGCCCTGCTCAAGGAAATCCGCGACGCAATCGCTGCCAAGTAAAGACTTTCAGTACATCTAACTGAGCTGTGCCCCGTTCCTTTTCGGAACGGGGCACTTTTTGCTTTAAGAATCCAGTTCAGTAGCTCTGAGTTATCAGCAACGAGAGGGTTTATTCATCAGGCATCAAAAGCACAGATGGACGCAGTATGCGGCCATCCGCTCTATCCTTTTGAATACCCCTCGATGCCTCGCTTCTGTAAGTAACCCAGTAACTGGCTCAGCCACGTCACCCTAGTCAAAAGTCATACCAATGGTGTTATCAAAAAGCGGTGCCCCGTCTCCCCTAAGGGAGGCGGGGCACCGCTTCTTGGTGCGCTAAGGGACTAAGGCCCCTATGCGTTTCTCTTAGGCTACACGATCCGCGATAACCTCGCGGACGCCAGCGTAGAGCGGGTGCTTAGCTTCCAGGCCGGTGAGCTGGGCGGTCACGGTGTCCAGGTCGGACTCCCCTGCCTTGAGCTCAGCCAGGGTCTGCTGCAGGCTAACTGCCTCAGGATCCTCAGCTACATCGAATTCCAGCAGGGCCGCAACGGTTGCCAGTAGGGCGTCCACGGGGCGTCCTAGCTCAGCCAGATCAGCTGCCGGGCCAATGAAGCGTTCGTTGCGTGAAATCTTGCGCAGGGGTGAACGGCCAACACGGTCAGTGGTGTCCGGCAGATCCTTGTTGGCAAAGCGGGTCAGAATCTTTTCAATGTAGGCCTGCTGCACCTCGGGCTCAAAACCAAACTTGCGAACGATCAGGTCCTTGGTTTCAGCAAGAGTTGCCTCAACCTTGGCACGGATCTGATCGTTAGCGAGCGCATCAGAGATCTTTGAGATGCCAGCCTGAGCGCCAAAGTAGGCTAGGGTGGCATGCCCGGTGTTGACGGTGAAGAGCTTGCGGGTGATGTAAGGAGCAAGGTCCTCAACCCAGGTTGCACCGTTGATAGCGGGAACGTCATCGCCGAAGGGGCCGGTTTCAACAGCCCATTCGTAGTAGTTCTCCACGGTGACATCCAGCCCCTGTCCGGGAGCCTGGTTGGGGACGATGCGGTCAACAGCGGTGTTCGCGAAGATTGCCTGCTCATCGGCTGCAGCGTAGTGCTTACGCACTTCTTCAGCCAGGCCGTCGGTTGCGTTGATAGCGTTTTCACACGCCATGACTGCAACCTTGCCGGGGGTTCCCAGCTCAGCACGCTTCTGCAGACCCTGAGCGATGTTAACCGCAACGAACTTGAGCACGGTGGGGCCAACGGCGGTGGTTACAACATCAGCAGTAGCGATTTCCTCAGCGAGTGCTTCGGGGTTCTCTGCTGAGTTGATACCGCGGAAGTTGGTGATGGTGATGTCCTTAGGGTCAGCACCTACCTCATGCACGGTGTAGCTTTCCTCGGTGTTGAGCGCGTCAATGAGAGGAGCTGCAACGTCTGAGAAGACCAGCTCGTAGCCGGCTTCATTGAGGATGACGCCCACAAAGCCACGGCCGATATTACCGGCACCGAAATGTACAGCTTTTTTCATTAGCTATTGACCTTTCCGAAGATGTCCAGGATTTCCTGGGCAGTCTTTGCTTCTTCAAGCTGGGCAACAGATGCCTTGTTGGAGAAGGTCTTAGCGATCTTCTGGAGCAGTTCCAGGTGGGTGCCACCGGCGCCAGCTATACCGATCACGAAGTTGACGGGCTTACCGTTCCAGTCGATGGGCTCATCGAAGCGAATGAAAGACATAGCCGATGAGTGGATGGCGTCCTTAGCTTCATTGGTGCCGTGAGGGATGGCCAGGCCGTTACCCATGAAGGTAGAGACAGAAGCTTCACGCTCGTGCATAGCTGCTACGTATGAAGCATCGACCTTACCGGTGGAGACCAGCAGGTCACCTGCCTGATCGATTGCAGCTGCGCGGTCAGCGGCGCTGGCGCCCAGGACGATAGTATCGGCGGTCAGAACCTGCTCACCAGCGGGTGCTTCGGTAGCGGCTGCAGCAGCGGGGGCAGCTACAGGGGCGGCCTCAGCAGGAGCTGCGGTGGTACCTTCCTGCTGCTTGCGAATCATCTCAACGATTTCGTCGTAACGGGGTGAACCCATGAAGTTATCGACAGCTACGTGGATTGCGCTGGGGGTGGGGGTAGCAGCACGATCTGCCAGATCCTGGTGAGAAACGAGCAGGTCGTACTTGTCCTGCAGAGCGTTGATTGCGGAGTTGGTGACGGTGACCTTGTCGCCGTAACCTGCGTCCTTGATCTTGTTACGCAGAACTGAAGCGCCCATAGCGGATGAACCCATACCGGCGTCGCAAGCAAAAACGATGCTGCGGATTTCCTTGTTGGGATCAGCAGCTGAAGTAGCGAAAGCACCAGCAACTGAGGACTTCTTGCCCTTCATATCCTGCATCTTCTGAGCAGCAGCTTCAATATCGTCTTCACCCTTCTTGGAGAAGCGAAGAATCAGAGTAGCTACCAGGAAGGAGACCAGGGTAGCGGCCAGAACGCCTGCGTAAACCTTGAAAAGGTCACCGGGCGCAGCAACTGCGGTGATGGCGATGATTGATCCAGGAGCAGAAGCTGAGGTCAGACCTACGTCGAGGGTCAGGAAGGTAAAGGTACCAGCCATACCGCCAGCAATAGCGGCAGCAATCAGCTGGGGCTTCATCAGAACGTAGGGGAAGTAGATTTCGTGGATACCACCGAAGAAGTGGATCAGCGCTGCGCCGGGAGCCGATGCCTTAGCAGCACCGCGGCCGAAGAACATGTAGGCCAGCAGGATGCCCAGACCGGGGCCGGGGTTTGCTTCCAGCAGGTAGAGGATGGACTTGCCCATTTCCAGTGACTGCTGGGTGCCAAGCGGAGTGATGATGCCGTGGTTGATGGCGTTGTTCAGGAAGAGAACCTTAGCGGGCTCAATCAGCAGCGCGGTCAGCGGCAGCAGGCCGGTGTTAACCAGCCACTCCACAGCAGCACCAGCGCCGGCTGAGATAGCCTTCATGACGGGAGTCAGCAGGAACATCGAAGCAATAGCTGCAATACCGGCAAAGATACCGGCGGAGAAGTTATTGACCAGCATTTCAAAGCCGGGCTTAATCTTGCCGTCCCAGATGCCATCAAGTTTCTTCATGCACCATGCTGCCAGGGGGCCCATAATCATAGCGCCGAGGAACATGGGTGAGCCGCCCTCTTCACCGATGAAGATTTCAGCGCTGGTACCCATGATGACACCCATGGTTGCGGTTGCACCTACAACACCACCGCGGTGTTCGTAGATGAGCTTACCGCCGGTGTAAGCAATCAGGATGGGCAGGAGGTAGGTCACCATGGGACCAACCATGGTTGCCACATATTCACTGAATCCGGTGAGTGAAGGGAAGTATTTGGGGACGAGGCCCTTGGGGATGAAGAGCGCGGTAATCAGACCCCAGGCAATGAGTGCACCAATATTGGGCATAATCATGCTGGAGAGGAAGGTGCCAAACTTCTGGACGCGCACGCGAACGCTGGCAGGTTGCTTTTCGGACATAAGCCCTTCTCTGTGTGTATTTTCGCGAGGTGCGAGTGAGATGAATAAATCTATAAGACACTCTGTATCAACAAAGAAAAAATAATGCTCAGAGTGGAATACACCTATTGTACTCCCCGGTACTTCCTTTTAATCATGAGTTTTTCTGCTATTTTTTCACACCTGTTAGACAGGTTTAGATAGGTTATACAAAAAGCGCTCACTCTCGTCAAGAGAATGAGCGCTTTGAACGATGAATCTAGGGGCTAGATAGCTAGTTCCTTGGCGACGACGGCAGCCAGTGATTCAGCAGTTGCATCTGCGATGTCCTGCGTCTGGGCTTCTACCATCACGCGAACCAGCGGCTCGGTACCGGAAGGACGCAGGAGCACCCGGCCGGTATCTCCCAGCTCAGCTTCAGCATCGCGAATAGCCTGCTGCAGAGTCTCATTACCCTGCACACCGGCACGGTCTACGCCCTTGACGTTGATGAGGCGCTGGGGTGTTGCCTGCATGCGGTTGGCCAACTCAGATAGCGGCAGGCCGGTGCGCACTAGCTCAGCTGCAATATGCAGGCCGGTCAGCACACCGTCACCGGTAGTGGCGTAGTCGCTCATAATCACGTGACCGGACTGTTCACCACCCAGGTTAAAGCCGTTGGCGTTCATGGATTCCAGCACGTAGCGGTCTCCAACCGAAGCACGTTCCAGTTTAATGCCGTTTTCCTTGAGGAAGATTTCAAGACCCAGTGAGCTCATGACGGTAGCCACTAGGGTATCGTCCTTGAGCTTACCGGCATCCTTCATGGCAAGGGCCAGAATAGACATAATCTGGTCGCCGTCCACCAGGTTGCCCTGTTCGTCAACGGCCATGCAACGGTCAGCATCACCATCATGGGCGATACCTAGGTCAGCTCCCCACTCGACCACAGCTTCCTGTAGCTTCTCGGGGTGGGTTGAGCCAACGCCGTCGTTGATGTTAGTGCCATCTGGCTCTGCGCCAATCACACGCACCTTAGCGCCGAGGGCATGGAAGGCATCAGGGGAAACACCCGAGGCAGCACCGTGGGCACAGTCAAGAACAACCTTAAGACCGTTGAGGCGGCGGTGATCAGGGATGGTTGAGAGCAGGTGGGTGACGTAACGGTCTTCGCCGTCAGTCAGGGGCCGAATACGCCCTACAGCACCGTGAGTCGGGAAACGGAAGTCCTTGCTGCTATAGAGCTCTTCAATAGCATCCTCCAGCGCGTCATCGAGCTTCTTGCCTCCCCTAGCAAGAAACTTGATGCCGTTATCTTCAGCGGCGTTGTGAGACGCTGAGATCATGACGCCAAAGTCTGCGCCTGTGCTAGCAACAAGGTAGGCAGCCGCAGGCGTAGGCACCAATCCGGCGTCGAGAACATCAACGCCAGAGGATGCAAAGCCTGCGGTCATTGCCGCACCGATAAACTCACCCGAGATACGGGAGTCATGCGCGATGACTGCCTTGGGGCGAGTTCCATTTTCAACCGTATTGAACCCAAGGACGATAGACGCGGCTTGCGCCAGCTCCATTGCAAGAGCTGGAGTAATCAAATCGTTAGCGAGGCCGCGAACACCGTCGGTTCCGAATAATCTTTGTGACATCACAGATTATTCTACGCCGCTTAACCTAGTTTTCTTCTCTTAGTATGGGAAAACCCTCTGGGTTTTCTGGCACATCGTCGTCTAAGACGTCCGAGCCAGAGCCCACAATCAGTGAGTCAGTGGCACCTACCAGCGCCGTATCCTTATTGGGGTAATCGAACTGGTTGAGCACATGACGCATAGCCTCGAGGCGGGCACGCTTCTTGTCATTAGACTTTACAACCGTCCAGGGTGCGTCCCCGGTATCGGTATAGAAGAACATTGCCTCTTTGGCTGCGGTGTAGTCATCCCATTTATCCAGCGACGCCAGGTCAGTGGGTGACAGCTTCCACTGGCGCACAGCGTCTGTGCGGCGGGCATTGAAGCGAGCAAGCTGCTCCGCACGGGTCACCGAGAACCAGAATTTTATGAGCTTGACCCCGGAGTTCACCAGCATGCGCTCTAGCTCAGGCACTTCTCGCATGAACTCGTAGTACTGCTGGGAAGTGCAGTAGCCCATGACGCGCTCAACACCTGCACGGTTGTACCAGGAACGGTCCATGAGCACGATTTCACCGCCGGAAGGCAGGTGCTGGATGTAGCGCTGGAAGTACCACTGTGTCTGCTCAATATCGGTTGGTTTCTCTAGCGCAACGACGCGGGCGCCGCGCGGGTTGAGGTGCTCCATGAAACGCTTGATGGCACCGCCCTTACCAGCGGCATCCCGGCCCTCAAAGATAATGAGAATCTTCTGCCCTGTCTCCTTGGCCCACAGCTGCAGTTTGAGAAGCTCAATCTGCAGAGCTCGCTTCTCTTTCTCGTATTCCTTGCGCCCCAGTTTTTCGTCGTAAGGGTAACCTGCCTTCCAGGCATCCGACTTGGATTTAGAGGAGCCATTGAGTTTTTTGCTCAGCGATTCAATCTCATCAAGTTCAGCGCTGTAGTCTTCCACCACAGAAACACGGCGGGTTTCCTTAGCCAAAGCGGCTTTCACAGCCTGCTTTTTGGGATCCTCAGCTGGTGTCTGGGCTGTCTGAGCGTCCTTGCTCTCAGTCTCAGCGGGGGCGTCTTTGCCCTGTGCGCTCTTACGGGTGGTAGCGCGGGTGGTATTCGAAGATGCCATGGGCACCCTTTCTCTCATCAGTACCTTGCACCACCATTCTATGGCTTACATCACCCTGCCCCCACTATTACGCGCACTTAGACCTTTACCCCCAAGCCTGAGAGTTGACTATCTAGCCTTAAAACGAGGCAGCGCCCCACCCGTAAAGGGTAGGACGCTGCCTGTAGGCTGTTGTCGCTGCGTGAGCAGCGAAAGGCTTTAGCGCTTTGAGAACTGTGAAGCCTTGCGTGCCTTCTTGAGGCCTGCCTTCTTACGTTCGATGACGCGTGCGTCACGGGTAAGGAAGCCAGCCTTCTTGAGGGCGGGGCGGTTGTTCTCGAGGTCGATCTCGTTCAGTGCACGAGCAACGCCCAGACGCAGTGCGCCTGCCTGACCGGAGGGGCCACCACCGGAAATGCGTGCGAATACGTCGTATGCACCTTCGAGCTCGAGGAGCTTGAAGGGATCGTTAACTTCCTGCTGGTGCAGCTTGTTGGGGAAGTAGTTATCGAGTTCGCGACCGTTTACGGTCCACTTGCCGGTACCGGGTACCAGGCGAACGCGAGCAACAGCTTCCTTGCGGCGACCTACAGCCTGACCGCCAACGGTCAGTGCGGGGCGGGGAGCCTTCTCAGCTACGGTTTCTGATGATTCTGAAGTGTAGCTAGTCAGCTCTTCTTCGGTGGTGTACTCTTCGTTCTGAGCCACGATGTCTCCTTTAATAGTTCTTTCGTAGGCCCGAATTACTGGGCAACCTGGTTGAATTCGTAGGTCTTGGGCTGCTGAGCTGAGTGGGGGTGCTCAGAACCGGTGTAAACCTTGAGGTTCTTGAGCTGCTGTGCAGCCAGCTTGTTCTTGGGCAGCATGCCCTTAACAGCCTTTTCTACGGCGCGAACGGGGTTGGTTTCCAACAGTTCGGCGTAGTTTACTGACTTCAGACCACCGGGGTAGCCTGAGTGACGGTATGCGCGCTTCTGTTCAAGCTTCGCACCGGTCAGTGCAACCTTTTCTGCGTTGATGATGATGACTGAGTCACCCATGTCAACGTGGGGTGCAAAAGTGGGCTTGTGCTTGCCGCGCAGCAGGATTGCGGTCTGGCTTGCAAGACGGCCGAGAACAACGTCGGAGGCATCAATGATGTGCCACTGGCGGTTGTTATCGCCTGACTTCGGAGTGTAAGTGCGCAAAATTTCGCCTTTTCTCGTTTCGGTAGGGCGCTAGTTGGGTGTCGCGCCTATTTGACTATCTGTGCGTTAGTGGCAGGGCTTGGGTGAGGGCCAAACGCAACTGCACGACCATTCCTCAGACCTCTTGTTCCCCGTTATGTCCTGCAACTAGACCGAAGAACAGGGTACGAAATGAGGGCGGTGTACGCACAACGTATGAAACTATACAGAAAAGCCGGCACTTAATCTAGGCGCAGAAGCCTTAAAACTGCCCTCTTTGAGGTAGCTCACCCTTAATAATGACAAGGGTGTAGTTTTAGAGCTCTCTCTTATTGCGCGCCCGGTCTGCCTGAGCAGAGTAACCCGACGCAACGGGGTAGGTGATGTGATTAAGGGCGAGCCCGCGAGGTGCGGCTAGCCGTACCTGGGAATCACGCACAGGGTTTTGGATCCGGCTCAAAAGCCAGGGGAGATCCTTGCTTCCCTCCCCCACCATCACCAGAGAGGCAATGAGAGTTCGCACCATATTATGGCAGAAGGCATCTGCTCTAATGGTTGCCTCGATTAGCCCGTCTTCTTGCCGCTCAAAGCTGAGTTCTCTTAGCTCCCGGATAGTGGTAGATCCTTCACGGGGCTTGCAGAAAGACAGGAAGTCGTGCAGGCCCAGCAGCTCTTGGGCAGCACTGTTCATGAGTGCCAGATCAAGTTCTTTATTAATCTGCCAGGTTAAACCCCGGTAGAGAGGATTAGAGCCCTTTTCTTCTTGGTTGTCCTCAAGTAGGTAGCGGTAGGAGCGTTCTAGAGCAGAGAAACGGGCGTCAAAACTAGAGGGAACCTCAGCGCATGCACTGACAGTAATAGCTTTCTGCAGTAGCCCCTGCAGGCGAGACGGTAGCCCCAGTTGCGCTTCAGCGTCAGCCAGTGCACGGGATAGGGCTCCGCGCAGTTTACGACGCAGGGCGCGAGCCGGGGCATCATCACTGCGGCCGGGTAGCTTCTCCCAGAGGTCAGTGGGGACATCAAAGTGCACCACCTGGTGCAGGGCGTGCACCCCGGCGTCCGTGCGTCCGGCAACCGTGGTGTAGATGGGCTGGCGGAAGATGAGAGCCAGGGCTTCTTCAAGAACACTTTGAACGGTGACCAGCCCAGGCTGTTTGGCCCAGCCTGCAAAGGGAGTGCCGTCATAGGCAAAGTCGATACGGACCCGCCTGGTCGACTGGAATTCAGCCGGTAAAGACTCCGTTGCTGCAGCTCCCAAGGGATGGTGGTTCACAGTGCTCCTAGGTAGGGTCATTTTCGCAAATAACTTTACCCTAAGCGCGCCAGGAGAAAATTAAAGCAAAAATGGTGGCCCTCCCCTAGCTGGGAAGAGCCACCATTTTATCGACCGGAGTGTGTCTCTAGGAGATTACTCGGAGATGGTCTGTGCTGCTGCACCACCTGCAGGTGCGTAACCTGCAGCTTCAGCTGATTCCTTGGTGTCGAACCAGATTTCAGCCTGAGTGTTCGCGTACCAGCGTGAGCCGGGTACGTGGTACTTCATGGAGTCAGCGTTACCCTTGATCTCGAAGCCCTCGGGAGCTTCGCCGTTCTCGGTTGCTGCTGCTGCGCCTGCGGGAAGGTCGCTTGAAGTAGCTTCCTTTTCAGCTGCAACGGGTGCTGCTGCTGCAACAGGTGCTGCCTTTTCAGCGGCGGGTGCTGCTGCTTCGGTCACTGCGGTTGCTTCAGCTACTGCTGCCTTGGTGCCCATGGGCTCCATCACGAGTTCGATAACTGCCATGGGAGCGTTGTCGCCCTTGCGGTTACCGATCTTGGTGATGCGGGTGTAGCCACCGGGGCGCTCTGCCATTGCGGGTGCAATGACGGTGAACAGCTCGTGGACCACGGTCTTGTTGCCGATGGAGCGCAGTACGCGGCGACGTGCGTTGAGGTCACCCTTCTTAGCGAAGGTGATGAGACGCTCAGCGACGGGGCGCATGCGCTTTGCCTTGGTCAGGGTGGTGGTGATGCGCTTGTGCTCGAAGAGCTGCTGAGACAGGTTGTTCAGCATGATGCGCTCATGGGTCGGTGATCCGCCAAGGCGGGGACCCTTAGTGGGAGTAGGCATAATTTATTCTCCTGTTTGCCGTTCCTGCACCCGTACCAGGTAGTGCGGGAACCAAAGATGTTTGACGGGTGTAACGCTTACGCGTTGACTGCCGGTGTCTTAGTAGTCGCTGCCGTAGCTGTCGTCGTCCTGCAGGCGTGATGCCAGGTCCATTCCCGCGGGTGAATCCTTGAGGGAAAGACCAAGCTCGGTGAGCTTTGCCTTGACTTCGTCGATGGACTTGGCACCGAAGTTGCGGATGTCCATGAGGTCTGCTTCGCTGCGGGTCACGAGTTCACCCACGGTGTGGATGCCTTCGCGCTTGAGGCAGTTGTAGGAGCGGACGGTCATGTCCAGGTCTTCGATGGGCAGAGCGAGATCTGCTGCCATTGACTCGTCAGCGGGTGACGGGCCAACTTCGATACCTTCTGCTGCGGTGTTCAGTTCACGGGCTAGGCCGAAGAGCTCAACCAGGGTGTTACCTGCTGATGCTACTGCGTCGCGGGGAGCGATTGCTTCCTTAGTTTCGACGTCCAAAGTCAGGGAGTCGAAGTCGGTGCGCTGCTCAACACGGGTTGCGCTAACACGGAAGGTGACCTTCAGAACGGGTGAGTAGATGGAGTCAACCGGGATACGGCCGATCTCAGCATCGCCTGACTTGTTCTGAGCTGCCGAAACGTAGCCGCGGCCGCGTTCGATGGTCAGTTCCGCGTTGAAGTTAGCGCGGTTGTTGAGGGTTGCGATGTGGAGATCCGGGTTGTGGATCTCTACGCCTGCGGGCACCTCAATATCGGCTGCGGTAAGTGCACCTTCGCCCTGCTTGCGCAGGTAAGCGATGACGGGCTCGTCATTCTCTGAGGAGACTGAGAGCTTCTTGATATTCAAGATGATCTCGGTGACGTCCTCGGTGACGCCTTCTACGGTGCTGAATTCGTGCAGCACACCATCGATGCGGATGCTGGTAACAGCAGCGCCGGGGATGGAGGATAGAAGGGTGCGACGGAGTGAGTTGCCCAGGGTGTAGCCGAAGCCGGGCTCGAGGGGCTCGATGGTGAAGCGTGAACGGTTTTCCGATACGTATTCTTCACGCAGGATGGGGCGCTGTGCAATGAGCACTTTGTTTCCTTTCGGTGAGCATCCGCTATATGAGCTCACAGGTTGGGAAAAACGTGTGAGGAAGCAGACGAAGCAGTCTGTTCATTGACTTCAAACCGTGTGGCTTGAGGTCTCCCGATAAATCGGGACGCGTCCTGTGGACGAGCGGCTTAGACGTGGCGGCGCTTCGGGGGGCGGCAGCCGTTGTGTGCAACGGGGGTGACATCCTGAATTGAGCCAACTTCGAGGCCGGTAGCCTGCAGTGAGCGGATAGCGGTTTCGCGACCGGGGCCGGGGCCCTTGACGAATACGTCTACCTTGCGTACACCGTGCTCCTGAGCGCGCTTTGCAGCGGTTTCGGCAGCCATCTGAGCAGCGTAGGGGGTTGACTTACGTGAACCCTTGAAGCCCATTTCACCTGCTGATGACCAGGAGATAACAGCACCTGAAGGATCGGTGATCGATACGATGGTGTTGTTAAAGGTTGATTTGATGTGCGCCTGACCGGCGACAATGTTCTTAGATACCTTGCGGCGGCCGGTCTTGCGGGCCGCTGCGCGAGTCTTGGGAGGCATTTTTGATTCTCCTACAAAGTTTTGGTTGAAGTGTTGGTCTTACTGAACGGGCAAGACTGAGGCAACACTGTTTACTTCTTCTTACCTGCGACGGTACGCTTCGGACCCTTGCGGGTACGTGCGTTGGTCTTGGTGCGCTGGCCGTGTACGGGAAGGCCACGGCGGTGACGCAGACCCTGGTAGCTACCGATTTCAACCTTGCGGCGGATATCTGCAGCAACCTCGCGGCGAAGGTCACCTTCAACCTTGTAGTTACCTTCGATGAAGTCACGAAGTGCTACGAGCTGCGAATCGTCAAGATCCTTGACGCGGGTGTTGGGATCAACACCGGTTGCAGCGAGAGCTTCTTTTGCACGGGTTTTACCCACGCCGTAGATGTAAGTGAGAGCAATCTCCACGCGCTTTTCGCGGGGAATATCGACTCCAGCGAGACGTGCCATAGTTGGCTTCTCCTTGTTTTCGCAGAGGTCTGTGACATCACTGCCCGCAATTTTCTGCGGTCCCCGGCCTCTGTGCCCGAGGGTATCCTAGGTTGTTCTAGGAGCGGTGCCATTTTTCAGTTAGTTCCGCACCTTTCGGTGCGGTGTTCAGCGTTCTAGGGGTTTAGCCCTGACGCTGCTTGTGGCGCGGGTTTTCGCAGATCACCATGACCACACCGTGACGGCGGATCACTTTGCACTTATCGCAGATCGGCTTAACGCTCGGCTTGACCTTCATCGCATTCCTTTGCGTTGATTTTCAGCTATTGCTTTGGACGGGCGGGGTAAGAGGTTCTGCGTCCCGCATGCGGGTGGTAGAACTGTTTACCCCTTTTACACGGCGCAAACACCACGCGCTAGTGGTGTTTGGTTGGTGTTTATTTGTAGCGGTAGACGATACGACCGCGTGAGAGGTCGTAGGGGCTCAGCTCGACTACTACTCGGTCCTCAGGCAGGATTCGAATGTAGTGCTGACGCATCTTGCCTGAGATGTGTGCAAGTACTTTGTGTCCGTTGTCTAGCTCAACGCGGAATGATGCGTTGGGCAGTGCTTCGACCACGGTACCTTCAATCTCGATGACGCCGTCTTTCTTGGCCATATCCTCCGCTTTACGTTCGTGCTCACAGCTTTCACTGCGGGCAGTTTGTAGTGTTTTTTCTGTTGCAACCGTTATCCCGTGTAAGTGCGGGGGCCGGGCGCTTTAAGGCAGAAGCCTTTTGGGCACAGACGACCAACACACAAATATACGCGAAAAAACATTAAATGTTAACGCTTTGAGGCAAAGTTGCTTGACCTCACACTTATGTGGCTTAGTCTTCCTTGGCAGCAAGCTGACCACAGGCACCGTCGATATCACTGCCGCGGGTATCGCGAACAGTGACGGGGATGCCGTGGGCGCGCAGACGTTCTACGAAGTTCTGTTCGACGCCCTTGCGGGAGGCGGTCCATTTGGAGCCAGGAGTGGGGTTGAGGGGGATGGGGTTAACATGAACCCAGCCACGACCACGTGAGGCAAGTTTTTTGCCCAGCAGATCAGCTCGCCAGCCCTGGTCATTGATGTCGCGAATCAGAGCGTACTCAATGGAGATGCGGCGGCCTGTGGTGCGGTAGTAGTCGTAGGCAGCATCCAGGGTCTCATCGACCTTCCAGCGCTGGTTGATGGGGATCAGCTCATCGCGCAGCTCATCGTCCGGGGCATGGAGGGAGAGGGCAAGAGTGATGGGTAGCTTTTCCATCTCGAACTTGCGGATGCCGGGAACCAGGCCCACGGTGGACATCGTAAGGCCTCGTGCGCTGATACCCAAGCCTTCGGGTGAGGAGTCGATGAGACGGTGTACAGCACCCATCGTCTGCTTGTAGTTGGCGAGTGCCTCGCCCATACCCATAAACACGATGTTAGAGACGCGCAGGGGGCGGGTGTCTTCAGCTCCGTCTGCGGCCTGCTCTAGACCCTTCATCTCTTTGAGGTAGCGCGCACCGGCTACAACCTGTTCCACGATTTCAGCGGTGGACAGGTTACGGGTCAGGCCCTGCTGGCCGGTAGCGCAGAAGGGGCAGTTCATACCGCAGCCAGCCTGGGATGAGATACACATTGTCACGCGGTTCTCATAGCGCATGATGACAGATTCAACCAAGGCGCCGTCGAAGAGACGGTGAACCACCTTGAGGGTGTCTCCCCCATCAGCTTCAAGGGTGCGGACGGTGGTGAGCAGCTGAGGCATAGCGTCAGCTACCATCTGCTCACGCTCTGCAGCTGGTAGATCGGTCATCTGCGCGGGATCGTTGACCAGACGCTCAAAGTAATGCTTGGAGAGCTGTGCAGCGCGGAAAGGCTTGTAACCAAGCTCTGCCAAAAATTCTCGGCGCCCTGCCATGTCGAAGTCAGCGATGTGGCGTGGGGGCTTTCCGCGGCGGGGAGCCTGCAAAATGATCTGCCCTGGTGCGGGCCGGGCGGTTGAGATTTCAACCGGGGTTTTGGTGGAAGTATCAGTCATGGAGTGTCCTGTGAGGTGCAACCGAATGAGTACCGGTCAGTGATGGAAAAGTCTTTAGGCGGGGATGGGCTTAACGGTGACGCCGAGTTTAGAGAGTTCAGAAGCCCCACCGTCCTCTGCGGTGAGCACCCAGATACCTTCGGAGTGAATAGCGATGGAGTGTTCCCATTGGCAGGCGTCTCCCCCATCTACAGTTTTGATGGTCCAGTCATCCTCCAGGGTAACGGTTTCAATACCGCCGGTGGTGAGCATGGGTTCGATAGCTAGCGCCATCCCCTTTTTGAGGCGGGGACCGAGGTCGCGGGCAGCATAGTTGAGTACATCAGGTGCCATGTGCATGGAGGTACCGATGCCGTGGCCAACGAAATCTTCAATGATGCCGTATTTGTCGCCGGTTTCCTGGCGTACGAAGTTTTCAATGGCAAAGCCGATTTCGCCCACCTTTTTAGCGGTAGCAGCAGCGGCGATACCGTGCCAGAGGGCGGCCCGTGTAATCTCTGAAAGCTCACGGCGGGCTGCTGATACGTTGCCGATGAGGGCAGTTCGCGCAGAGTCACCATGCCAGGTTTTACCCTGGGCGTCCTGAACGGTCGCTCCACCGTCGATGGAAATCATGTCTCCATCAGCCAGGGTGCGCTCCCCAGGGATACCATGCACCACCTCATCATTGACTGAGGTGCAAACGGTCGCTGGGTATTCGTAGTAACCCAAGAAGTTCGAGCCCGCGCCGTGTTCTGCAAGCACCCCCCGGAACACACGGTCGAGTTCAGCGGTGCTGACGCCGGGTGCGGCAGCGGTTACAGCGGCGTCCAGGGCACGGGAGGTAATAACGCCTGCTCGTGCCATGTGGGCTAGCTGGGTGTCGGTTTTGTACTCGATACGGCGCATAGTTATCTCACTTCTCTTTCTACTCGGGTCAAAAGCCAAGCTGTTCCATTGTGGTTTAAACACCTGTGCCCCCGCAATGACCGGGGGCACAGGTACTAGCAGGAGGCCTTACTTCAGAGCATCCATGATACGGGTGGTGACCTCATCGATCTCGCCGAGACCGTCAATGGAGGTGACTAGCCCGCGCTCGGTGTAAATAGCTACCAGCGGCGCAGTTTCTTCCTCGTAAACCTTGAGGCGGTGGCGGATAACCTCTTCGTTGTCATCCGAGCGGCCCTGTTCTGCGGCGCGGCCCAGAAGACGACCAACCAGCTCTTCATTATCGGCAACCAACAAGAGAACCTGGCCAATCTCCTGGCCCATATCGGTCAGGATGTCATCAAGTTCAGAAACCTGAGCTACGTTGCGGGGGTAGCCGTCCAGCAGGAAGCCATCGGCGCAGTCTTCTTCTGCCAGGCGAGCACGAACCATACGGTTGGTCACCGAGTCCGGTACCAGGTTACCCTCGTCAATGTAACCCTTGGCTTCCTTGCCCAGCTCAGTTTCTTCCTTGATGTTCTTGCGGAAGATGTCGCCGGTTGAGATGGCAGGGATGTTCAGCTTTTCAGCGATCTTTACAGCCTGGGTGCCTTTACCTGCACCGGGAGGGCCAATGATGAGCAAACGATTCATCGGAGCAATCCTTCGTAGTTGCGTTGTTGGAGTTGAGCGTCAATCTGCTTGATGGTATCAAGACCGACGCCGATAACGATCAGCAGTGAAGCACCGCCGAGCGGGAAATTCTGGTTAGCATCAAAGAGCACCAGTGCAATGAGCGGAATCAAAGCGAGGACCGCTAGGTAGGTTGCACCGGGCAGGGTGATGCGGTTCAGCACATAGGTGAGGTATTCCTGGGTGGGGCGACCTGCGCGCACGCCCGGGATGAAACCGCCGTACTTCTTCATGTTACCGGCCACCTCTTCTGTATTGAAGGTGATGGAAACGTAGAAGTATGCGAACCCAAGAATCATCAAGAAGTACATGATCATGTAGAGGGGGTGGTCCCCCGTGACCAGGTAGGTGTTAATCCAGTTGACCCATTCCGGAGGCTGACGCCCGTCAGACGGTGTATTGAACTGGGCAATCAAGCCTGGCAACATCAGCATGGATGAGGCGAAGATCAGCGGGATAACACCAGCCATATTGACCTTCAGCGGAATATAGGTTGAGGTACCGCCGATGGTGCGGCGGCCAACCATGCGCTTAGCGTACTGCACGGGGATGCGGCGCTGGGACTGCTCAACGAAGACAACAGCCACAATAACCAGAAGCCCCACGCCCATCACAGCAGCGAAGATACCCCAGCCCTGGGTCTGAAGAATAGAACCGAAAGCTGTGGGGAAGGACGCTGCGATGGAGGTGAAAATGAGCAGAGACATACCGTTGCCCACACCCTTTTCAGTGATCTGCTCGCCCAGCCACATCACAACACCGGTACCTGCGGTCAGAGCCGCAATAATGAGCAAGATATTCAAAATACCGTCATCCGGAATAATGGGCAGGGTGCACCCCTGCAGCAAAGTACCGTTCTGAGCCAGTGTAACGATGGTCGTTGCGTTGAGAACAGCCAGGGCAATAGTGAGGTAGCGGGTGTACTGGGTCAGCTTAGTCTGCCCCTGCGCCCCCTCCTCATGCAATTGCTGAAACCTGGGAATTACAACGCGTAGAAGCTGAACAATGATGCTCGCGGTAATGTACGGCATCACGCCCAGGGCAAAAATCGAAAGTTGCAACAGAGCGCCACCGCTGAAGAGGTTGATCATACCGTAGACGCCGCTGGTAGCGGTGATATTCGATAGACACTGTTGCACGTTCCCGTAGGAAACACCGGGTGCAGGGATGAAAACGCCCACCCGGTAAATGATAATAATGCCCAGGGTAAACAGCAGCTTGTTACGCAAGTCGGGGATCGTAAAAGCCCGCCCAAAAGCGCTAAGCACATGTCCTCCTGAAAAAATTTTTAGTCTGCCAGTGTGTACTCCAAAGATGACCTATAGAGCACCTGCAGTTACACAATCTTTTCAAGTGTAACGCTTATATCTCCTAATTAGCCGGAAACGGGGCAGTTACGCTCGGTGCATAGGACACATTTACCGTTAAGTTAAGTATTGAGTAAGCCACAGTCTCCGGGCGCCAAGAATAAAAAAAGGGGTGCCCCTCGCCGAAGCGCGGGACACCCCTACCGAAGTCAATCGGTCATCAAGACTACTTGACGGTTACTGAACCGCCAGCTGCCTCGATCTTAGCCTTAGCTGACTCTGAAACCTTGTCAACAGTTACGGTGTAAGCTGCTGAGATTTCGCCGGTGCCAAGAACCTTGACCAGTTCGTTCTTGCGAACTGCGCCTGCTGCTACCAGAGCGTCAACGGTGATGTCGCCGCCCTCGGGGAACAGTTCCGCGATACGGTCCAGGTTAACAACCTGGTACTCGGTGCGGAAGGGGTTCTTGAAGCCGCGGAGCTTGGGAAGGCGCATGTGCAGCGGAAGCTGACCACCTTCGAAGCCGGCGCGAACCTGGTAACGAGCCTTGGTACCCTTGGTACCGCGACCTGCGGTCTTACCCTTTGAGCCTTCACCGCGGCCAACGCGGGTCTTTGCCTTGTGGGCACCCGGTGCGGGGCGCAGATCGTGAATTTTGATAGCGTCGTTATTTTCTACTGCCATCTTTACTTGACCTCCTCAACCTGAACCAGGTGAGCAACGGTGTTGATCATGCCGCAGGTTACAGCGTCAGCAGTGCGAACAACCTTGTTACCGGGGCGCTTGAGGCCCAAGGAACGGAGGGTGTCACGCATGTTCTGCTTTTCACCAACGTATGACTTGATCTGGGTGATTTCCAGCTGTGCGTCGCTGGGCTTAATACGCTTACCGGTCATTACGCACCTGCCTTTTCAGACTTGGTGTTCAGCAGGTAGCCGGGGATAACCTCATCCTGGGGCAGACCACGGCGTGCTGCAACAGCTGCGGGCTCTTCGAGCTGGCGAAGTGCTTCAATTGCTGCGTGAACAATGTTGATCTGGTTTGATGAACCCAGTGACTTGGACAGAACATCGTGGATGCCTGCTGCCTCAAGTACTGCGCGAACGGGACCACCGGCGATAACACCGGTACCAGCGGTAGCGGGGCGGAGCATAACTACGCCTGCTGCTGCTTCACCCTGAACGCGGTGAGGAATGGTGCGGCCTTCAATACGGGGAACGCGGAAGAAGTTCTTCTTTGCTTCTTCAACGCCCTTAGAGATAGCTGCGGGAACTTCCTTCGCCTTGCCGTAGCCAACGCCAACCATACCGTTACCGTCACCAACAACGACGAGTGCGGTGAAGCTGAAGCGACGACCACCCTTGACGACCTTGGAGACGCGGTTGATGGTGACAACGCGCTCGATGAACTTGTCCTTCTCTTCTTCGCGACCACGGTTACCACGACGGTCACCGCGCTCACCGCGGTTGCCGCGGCGATCGCCACGGTCGTTGCGGCGCTCTTCGCGCTTCTCGGAAGTTTCAGCGGTAGCTTCTGCGGTAGCTTCAGTCACCTGAGTTTCCTTTTCGTTTACAGTCTGCTCGCTCATTAGAGTGCAAGACCCCCTTCGCGTGCGCCTTCTGCAACTGCTGCGACACGGCCGTGGTACTTGTTACCACCGCGGTCGAAGACAACTGCTTCTACGCCAGCAGCCTTGGCACGCTCTGCTACGAGCTCACCAACGCGCTTAGCCTTAGCGGTCTTGTCCATGTCTGAGCCACGGAGTTCTGCTTCCATGGTGGAGGCGTATGCCAGGGTGTGGCCCTGAACATCGTCAATCACCTGGACGAACATGTGACGAGCTGAACGGGTTACGGACAGGCGGGGGCGTGTAGCGGTGCCTGAAACGTACTTGCGAACGCGTGCGTGACGGCGTGCGCGCTGTGCTGACTTAGTCTTTACAGCCATTGTTACTTACCAGCCTTTCCGACCTTGCGACGGATCTGCTCGCCTTCGTAGCGAACACCCTTACCCTTGTAGGGATCGGGCTTGCGCAGACCGCGAATGTTAGCTGCAACCTGGCCAACCTGCTGCTTGCTGATACCGGTAACGGTCAGCTTGTTGTTACCCTCAACAGCGAAGGTGATACCCTCGGGTGCCTTGATGCTGATGGGGTGTGAGTAGCCGAGTGCGAACTCGAGATCTGAGCCCTTCGCCATTACACGGTAACCGGTACCGACGATTTCGAGCTTCTTCGAGTAGCCTTCGGTAACACCTACGATCATGTTCTGGATCAGGGTTCGGGTCAGGCCGTGCAGTGAGCGTGAATCACGCTCATCGTTCGGGCGGGAAACGGTGAGAACACCGTCTTCAAGTGCAACGGTGATGGGAGCAGCAACCTCATGGGTCAGCTCGCCCTTTGCACCCTTAACAGCAACAAGGTTGCCATCAATCTTTACCTCAACGCCGGCAGGAACCGAGATGGGGAGACGTCCAATACGTGACATTCTTCTTCCTTTCTCTTCTTACCGACTACCAGATGTAAGCGACGACTTCGCCGCCCACACCCTTCTTCGAAGCCTGCTTGTCAGTGAGCAGACCTGAAGAGGTGGACAGAATTGCGATACCGAGGCCACCGTGTACCTGGGGCAGGTTGGTGGACTTTGCGTATACACGCAGACCCGGCTTGGAAATACGACGAACACCTACGATGGAGCGTTCGCGTGAGGGGCCGAACTTCAGTTCGAGGGTGAGGGTCTTACCGAACTTTGCTTCCTCTTCCTTGAAATCAGCGATGTAGCCTTCAGCCTTGAGGATCTCGGCGATGCGAGCCTTGAGCTTTGAGTAAGGCATTGACACGGTGTCGTGATGAGCTGAGTTTGCGTTGCGCAAACGGGTCAGCATATCTGCGACAGGATCTGTCATAGTCATGGTGGGCTGAGCCCTTCCTCGTTATGGTTTCCTCACCCTGTATAGGGTGCGGACCTACAACGTAGTCGTTACTTAGTCTTGAAGGGGAAACCGAGTGCCTTTAGCAGCGCACGGCCTTCTTCGTCGGTCTTTGCGGTGGTAACCACGGTGATGTCCATACCGCGAACACGGTCGATGGAATCCTGGTCGATTTCGTGGAACATTGACTGTTCGGTGAGACCGAAGGTGTAGTTACCGTTGCCGTCGAACTGGCGGTCCGAGAGGCCGCGGAAGTCGCGGATACGGGGAAGTGCCAGGGTGACCAGGCGGTCGAGGAATTCCCACATGCGGTCGCCACGGAGGGTGACGTGTGCACCGATGGGCATACCTTCGCGCAGCTTGAACTGTGCGATGGACTTCTTCGCGCGGGTAACTAGCGGCTTCTGACCAGTGATTGCGGTGAGGTCGCGGATAGCACCATCCATGAGCTTCGCGTCCTTGGCAGCTTCACCGACACCCATGTTCACGACGACCTTAACGATCTTCGGGGCCTGCATGGTGTTGGAGTAGTTGAACTCCTCCTGCAGTGCCGGGGTGACTACGTCGTTGAACTTAGTCTTAAAACGAGGGGTAATCTTTGCTTCGGTCATTAGATGTCCTTACCCGAGCTCTTGGCGACGCGCACGCGGTTGGTGCGGGTCTTGCCATTGCGCTCTACGGTCTCGAGGCGGTAACCAACGCGGGTCGGCTTCTTGGTCTCGGCATCAACAATCGCAACGTTTGATACGTGGATCGAAGCTTCAACCTTTTCGATGCCGCCGGCTTCGCCGGTCATGGGGTTAGCCTTATTGTGCTTGGTGACGATTTTTACGCCTTCAACCAGCACGCGCTGGGTCTTAGGGAATACCTTAAGAACCTTGCCCTGCTTACCCTTATCTGCACCTGAAATGACCTGTACTAGGTCGCCAGACTTGATCTTAGCCATGAGTTAGAGCACCTCCGGAGCAAGTGAAATGATCTTCATGAACTTCTTGTCGCGCAATTCGCGGCCAACAGGTCCGAAGATACGGGTGCCACGGGGGTCACCATCGGTGTTCTTGAGAATTACTGCTGAATTCTCGTCGAACTTGATGTAGGAGCCGTCTGCACGACGAACTTCCTTCTTGGTGCGAACGACAACAGCCTTTACGACGTCGCCCTTCTTTACGGTACCGCCGGGGATTGCATCCTTGACGGTTGCGACGATGATGTCGCCAATGCCTGCGTAACGACGCTTTGAGCCGCCGAGAACACGGATGGTCAGGATTTCCTTCGCACCGGTGTTGTCAGCAACCTTGAGTCGTGACTCCTGCTGAATCATATTTCTCCTGTCGTCTCGCCGGTTCCGACACACGTATCTTGTGAGCCAGCCTTGCGGAACATTTGTACGGGATGTTGACGCGCCGGTCTCTAAGCCTAAAATTCAGGGGAAGAGTTGGCGGACACGCCTGGGATCTGGTCATGCCCCGAACATTTGGACCCGCCTTATGAGCGGGCGAACCCCGCTGAAAAGCGGCATTATGTTGTGGCACGAAAAATCCGTGGTTGTGCAGGTGCTTGTGTACCCACACAGAACTTCAACTTTAGCACAGCATTTTTAGGCTGAACAGGGGGCCAGAGAGGAAAGGAGAGCGTGATTTACGCTGTACTCCCCCATCACACTGCACATAGAATAACTCAGCAGCAGACGCAGATGGCCCCCACCTACGAAAGTAGGTGGGGGCCATCTCAGCTCTTACAGAGTGAGAACTCGTACGACTAAGATTTACTTAGCCTTCTCGATGATCTCTACAACGCGCCAGTGCTTAGAAGCAGATAGCGGGCGAGTCTCTGCCAGAAGAACGAGGTCACCGATACCAGCAGTGTTCTGCTCGTCGTGTGCCTTGATCTTCGAGCTACGGCGCATAACCTTGCCGTACAGTGCGTGCTTCACGCGATCCTCAACCTCAACGACTACAGTCTTGTCCATTTTGTCGGACACAACGTAGCCGCGGCGAGTCTTGCGGTAGCCGCGCTCTTCAGTCTTTACTTCACTCATGTGATTTAACCTTCGGTTGCGGGACGAATACCGAGCTCGCGTTCGCGAAGCACAGTGTAGATACGTGCGATGTCACGCTTGACCGAACGGATTCGACCGGGGTTTTCAAGCTGACCGGTGGCTGCCTGGAAACGGAGGTTGAACAGTTCCTCCTTCGACTCACGCAGCTTCTCTACCAGATTCTCGTCGGAGAGCTCTGCGAGGTTGTCGATGCTCAGATCCTTTGATCCAACTGCCATTTCTTATTCACCACCTTCGCGACGCACAACACGTGCCTTCATCGGGAGCTTGTGGATTGCGAGGCGCATAGCTTCGCGAGCCACTTCTTCGGAAACACCGGAGAGTTCAAACATGACTCGACCGGGCTTGACGTTTGCGACCCACCATTCGGGTGAACCCTTACCGGAACCCATACGGGTTTCAGCAGGTTTCTTGGTCAGGGGGCGGTCGGGATAAATGTTGATCCAAACCTTACCGCCACGCTTAATGTGACGGGTCATCGCGATACGTGCAGCTTCAATCTGACGGTTGGTAACGTATGCGGGAGTCAGAGCCTGAATGCCCCACTCACCGAAGGTTACCTCGGTGCCACCCTTCGCCATACCTGAACGCTTGGGGTGATGCTGCTTGCGGTACTTAACTCGACGGGGAATTAGCATTTATGCCTCACCGTTTTCTGCAGTCTTTGCTTCAGTGGGAGCTGAAGCGTTGTCGGAACGACGTTCGCGGCGAGGACCACGGTTACCGGTAGGACGACGACGGTCGCCACCGCGGGCATTGCCGCGACGGTTACCTGCAGCCTGCTGTGCAGCAAGCTCGTTGTCGGTGAGGTCACCCTTGTAGATCCAAACCTTGACGCCGATGCGGCCGAAGGTAGTCTTAGCCTCGAAGAAGCCGTAGTCGATGTTTGCGCGCAGGGTGTGCAGGGGCACACGGCCTTCGCGGTAGAACTCGCTACGTGACATTTCAGCGCCACCCAGACGGCCGGAGCACTGGATACGGATACCCTTAGCACCTGCACGCTGTGCGGACTGGATTGCCTTCTTCATTGCGCGGCGGAAAGCTACGCGTGAAGCGAGCTGCTCAGCGACGCCCTGAGCAACAAGCTGAGCTGACAGGTCGGGGTTTGCAACCTCGAGGATGTTCAGCTGGATCTGCTTGTTGGTGAGCTTCTCGAGCTCGCCACGGATACGGTCTGCTTCAGCGCCGCGGCGGCCGATGACGATACCGGGACGTGCGGTGTGGATGTCCACACGAACACGGTCACGGGTACGCTCGATTTCGACCTTAGCGATGCCTGCGCGTTCCATACCCTTAGACAGGAGTTCACGAATCTTTACATCTTCACGAACGAAGTCTGCGTAGCGCTCGCCCTCCTTGGTGGAGTCAGCGAACCACTTGGAGACGTGGTTGGTGGTGATGCCAAGTCGGAAACCGTTGGGGTTGATTTTCTGACCCATTTAGCGGCCCTCCTCCTCTGACGGGGTTGCAACGACCACAGTGATGTGGCTGGTGCGCTTGTTGATGCGGAACGCGCGACCCTGTGCACGAGGCTGAAAACGCTTCATGGTGGGGCCTTCGTTCGCGTATGCTTCGCTGATGAACAGCTCTTCTTCCTTGAAGGGCAGACCCTGCTGGGCTGCCTTCTGGCGAGCGTTTGCAACAGCTGATGCAACGATCTTGTATACCGGTTCTGAAGCACCCTGGGGGGCGAACTTCAAAATCGCCAGAGCCTCTTCCGCCTGCTTACCACGGATAAGGTTGATGACGCGGCGTGCCTTCATAGGCGTAACGCGTACGTAAGACGCAGTTGCCTTGGCTTCCATTGCCTATCTCTCTTTCGTCTATTGCCGAAAGGAAAACGTTTCTAAAAACGGTGTGAACCGTTTCTAGCGACGCTTGCCCTTACGGTCGTCCTTAACGTGGCCACGGAATGTACGGGTGGGTGCAAACTCGCCGAGTTTGTGCCCAACCATGGACTCAGTGATGAACACGGGTACGTGCTTGCGTCCGTCGTGCACTGCGATGGTGTGTCCGAGCATGTCGGGGATAATCATCGAGCGACGGGACCAAGTCTTGATTACGTTCTTGGTGCCCTTTTCGTTCTGAGCTGCAACCTTTACAAAAAGGTGCTGATCGACGAAAGGACCCTTCTTCAAACTACGAGGCATGTTTCAGGCTCCTTAGCGCTTCTTGCCAGTACGACGGCGACGAACAATGAGCTTGTCGCTTTCCTTGTTGGGGCGACGGGTACGTCCCTCAGGCTTACCATTGGGGTTAACCGGGTGACGGCCACCGGAGGTCTTGCCTTCACCACCACCGTGGGGGTGGTCAACGGGGTTCATGACAACACCACGAACGGTCGGGCGGATGCCCTTCCAGCGGTTGCGGCCAGCCTTACCCCAGTTGATGTTTGACTGCTCAGCGTTGCCAACCGAACCAACGGTTGCGCGGCAGCGAACATCAACGTTGCGGATTTCACCGGAGGGCAGACGCAGCTGAGCGTACTTGCCTTCCTTAGCGACCAGCTGGATGGATGCGCCAGCTGAGCGGCCCATCTTAGCGCCACCACCGGGGCGGAGCTCTACAGCGTGAATCACGGTACCAACGGGGATGTTGCGCAGGGGCAGGTTGTTACCGGGCTTGATATCAGCCGAGGGACCTGACTCTACGACGTCGCCCTGAGCCAACTTGTTGGGGGCGATGATGTAACGCTTGGTGCCATCGAAGTAGTGCAGAAGAGCAATACGGGCAGTACGGTTGGGATCGTACTCGATGTGTGCAACGCGTGCGTTAACGCCGTCCTTGTCGTGACGACGGAAGTCGATCAGACGGTACTGGCGCTTGTGGCCACCACCCTTGTGGCGGGTGGTGATGCGACCGGTGTTGTTACGGCCGCCCTTTTTTGGGAGCGGACGAACCAGGGACTTTTCCGGGGTTGAGCGAGTGATTTCTGCGAAATCTGATACGCTCGAGCCGCGGCGACCCGGGGTCGTCGGCTTGTGCTTACGAATACCCATTTAGATATTTCTTTCCTTCGCTAAAGTGGTCTCCGGCTGCTTATGCTGCCGGACCGCCGAAGAGGTCGATTGAACCTTCCTTGAGGGTTACAATCGCACGCTTGGTGTCTTTACGAGCACCCCAACCGAAACGGGTGCGCGTACGCTTGCCCTGACGGTTAGCGGTGTTGATGGAAGCAACCTTGACATCGAAAATGCTTTCGATGGCCTGCTTGATTTCCAGCTTGTTTGAGCGGGGGTCTACGAGGAAGGTGTACTTACCTTCATCGAGCTGACCGTAGCTCTTCTCCGAAACGACGGGAGCAATGATCACGTCGCGGGGGTCTTTGAAGTTGGAGACAGTCATTACTTAGCAGCCTCTTTCTTTGCCTTAGATGCAACAGCGACGAATACGTCGAATGCGTCCTTGGTGAAGATAACGTCATCTGAGATCAGAACATCGTAGGTGTTCAGCTGATCTGCGTAGAGGACGTGAACGTTCTCAAGGTTGCGTGCTGACAGCGCTGAAACGTCGTCCTTGCGGTCGATAACGATCAGAGCGTTCTTGCGGTTGGTGATCTCTGCAATTGCTGCCAGCGCTGCCTTGGTGGAGGGCTTGGTGCCATCAACCAGGGTTTCGACAACGTGGATGCGATCGTGACGAGCGCGATCCGAGAGAGCGCCGCGCAGTGCAGCTGCAATCATCTTCTTGGGGGTACGCTGTGCGTAGTTACGCGGGGTCGGGCCGTGTACAACGCCGCCACCGGTCATGTGCGGTGCGCGGATTGAGCCCTGACGGGCGCGGCCAGTGCCCTTCTGCTTGAAGGGCTTACGACCTGCACCGGAAACTTCGCCGCGGTTCTTGGTCTTGTGGGTACCCTGACGAGCTGCAGCGAGCTGAGCTACGACAACCTGGTGAAGGAGGGGTACTGATGCCTGCGCGTCAAAAATATCTGCGGGCAGGTCTACCTTTACGGTCTTGACAGCCATGATGTACTAGGCTCCCTTCACAGCGGTGCGAACCAGAACAACGCCGCCCTTAGGACCGGGGATAGCACCCTTGATCAGAAGAACGTTGTTTTCTGCGTCGACACCCTGAATGGTCAGGTTCATGGTGGTGTGGCGTGCAGCGCCCATACGGCCTGCCATGCGCATACCCTTGAACACGCGTGCGGGGTAGGATGCGCCACCGATTGAACCGGGCTTACGGTGGTTCTTGTGGGCACCGTGTGATGCACCGACACCTGAGAAGCCGTGACGCTTCATTACACCGGCGAAGCCTTTACCCTTGGTCTTGCCAACTACGTCAACCTTTTGACCAGCTTCGAAGAGCTCAACGGTCAGTTCCTGACCGAGTGAGTATTCAGCTGCATCTGAGGTGCGGAGTTCAACGAGGTGACGGCGAGGAGTTACGCCTGCCTTCTCGAAGTGGCCTGCCAGAGGCTTGGTTACCTTGCGAGCTTCGATGGAACCGAAACCGATCTGGATAGCTTCGTAGCCATCGGTTTCAGCGTTGCGGAGCTGGGTAACAACGTTCGAATCGGCCTTGACGACAGTAACGGGCACGAACTTGCCGTTTTCATCCCAAATCTGGGTCATGCCAAGCTTGGTGCCTAGCAGGCCCTTAACCTGGCGCTCGATCTTGTTAGTCATTTAGATGCGATCCTCTACAGCTTGATTTCGATGTTTACGTCTGCCGGAAGGTCTAGACGCATGAGGGCATCAACAGCCTTGGGGGTCGGATCAACGACGTCGATCAGACGCTTGTGCGTGCGCATTTCAAAGTGCTCGCGGCTGTCCTTGTACTTGTGAGGTGAACGGATAACAACGTATACGTTCTTTTCGGTGGGCAGCGGCACCGGGCCAACTACCGTCGCACCTGCACGAGTTACTGTCTCAACGATTTTCCGTGCTGATGAATCAATGACCTCGTGGTCATATGACTTCAGACGGATGCGGATTTTCTGTCCCGCCATCTGTCGGACTCTCTTTCTTGTCTACTTCCCTGTAACGGAGCGGTTGCTCCTTTATGTGGTGCTTTAGGTTAAGAAACTCATGGCTCCTCTTGCACCACCTCGAACAGACTGAATCCGGAAAAACCGGGTTCCTCACCCTGACGAGGCACCGACCCCCGAACTCGGGCGTGTCGCATAATTTGTGATAAATTTGCGCTTCGCAGCCCTTGAACTGATCGATTGGGTCATATTTGGGCTTACTCTAGGATCAGAATCTAGAACGATTCACAGCCTGCTTAAAGCGGTAAGCGCTTGAACAACGTCTTCTATTCTACAGGCTCAGTTATCACTTGCAACCCCCAGAATTGATAAGTGCTAGCTCTCACATGAGCCCTTCGGTGAGCTCTCAACAGGACCTCCAGCTCTTAATATAGTGGAAGACTTCAGATGATCTTAGTCTGACTGGTCTAGCATGAAAAATATGAGCATGCTGCCATCTCCCCCACCTCAATACCCGACAAACCCGTGGGATCCGCCTGCCTCAGTGCTGGCTGCCAGGGGAACGCCGCCGGTACCGCTTCACCCGCCGCGACAGGACCGTCGAGCCTTGGAAAATATCTTCCTGAATCTCGGTCTTTCCCTGGGTAGCCTTCTCATTATCAGCGCGTCTGCCCTTTTAGTGAACTCAGTAGCAACAGCCCCTATACAGTGTTTTCTTCTATGCGCACTGACCTTACTCGTCTACGCCGCGGGTTTAGTGAGCTACCGGTGGATTCCAAAACTACGCCTGGCGTCCTACTCTTTTACGGCGACGGGGTTGGCACTTATTCCCCTGTGCGGTCTTGCCATTTATAACCTGATGTGGCCCCTATCCGGGGCTTTACTCTGGCTACTGGTGTCACTGGTAGGCACCCTAGCTGTCTTCGGATCCCTGACTCTCATGAAAGCACGGGTCATGATCTACCTGGCAGTTGCCTTTATAGTCTCCGATGTACTTGCTGTCTCAAAGACAATGCAGGTGGGTCTGATCTGGTACTTTGTGTCTCTCTTACTGCTCGCAACGGCTCTGGCGCTTATACAACGATTAGCACCAGCACAGTTGCCTGTGCAGCTAACTCGCGGTATCAACGACTCTGCTCGCGTCTTTGTACCTGTCACCATGCTTGCTGCAATAGTGATGGGAACGCGGTTGCATTTTTGGGAAACAGCACTCATCTTTGTGCTGGGCACTCTCTACGCTGTTGTCTTCGTTGCTCTAGACCGAAGTTTTTACTTCTACGTCCAAGCACGCTTCTATTCGCTGCTGGCCACTCTTTACTTCACGCTCTGGCTTTGTGAGTACTTGAATAACTATGTGTATGTTCTGCTACCAGCTGCTATTCTGTTGCTGATATCTTGTTTTATCTTAGGTTTAGTCAGTTTGCAGGCTCTGCCCTGGTCACCTTCTAAAGATCTTATGGTGACCTTGAGTGTAGCCCAGCCTCCCTTAATTTTCTCTGTTGCCGCAGTGATGGTGGATGCCCACGCAGAGCCTACTTTATTCGGAAGCTCTTCCGGTGGTTGGGGAACCACTCTGGTTCTTTCTCTGCTGGTCACCCTTAATATGGCAGCCTTCGGGCTGGCAGGCAGAAGCCGTCTAAAAGCTCATACTCCAGCTTTAGCCTTCCTCCTTGGAACCCTAGGGTTTTTGGCCCTACCCACAATTCCATTAGTAGTGCTACTTCTTGGCCTAGCAGCACTGTGCGTCATGCTGAAACCCCTCAGTCATGGAACACAGCTGGCTGGTGTTGCAGGCGGTTTAGCTCTCCCCGCTCTGCTCCTACTGGTCTCACACATCACAGACTCGCACGGTTATTGGGCTCTATTATTTTTGGGTCTCTCCGCTGCGGTTTGCTACCTCTATGCTGAACTGGCAACCCCCATGACAGCAGAAACCCCCTCCAGCGCCCGGGCATTCTCGGCTATCACTCTGCTGGCATCGGGTGTCATTACCCCAGTTCTCCTGTCTATAGGTGTTGATGTTGCCTACAGGTACCGGGTCATCTCTGGAAGTCTCGAGTATGGTGCTTTATCCGTGGGTATTGCTTCTTATCTTGGACTGATTATTGCCGGTGCGCTTTTGACACTTGACCGCACTTATCGGGCTCTTGCCACCAGGCCGGTTCATCAGAAAGCCCCAGTTGCAGGCCAGATATATACTCATTCTTCCCATCAAACCCCCTACATGCTTCTGACGGCTCTCTACGTTTCGGTTAGCCTCATCCTTATCACCGCACCAGCGGTTCTAGTGGGCCACCGGGACTATCTAATCTATGCAGCACTATTGCTGGGTACGCTGGCAATCTTCTGGAAGGCCAGCCCCAGAACTTTTAGTCACCTAGGTATCTTGATTCGGCTCTACCTACTCTGGTCTGTTTTCCAGCTAGCAGTCTCAAGCTCACTGTTCTATCTCCACACAGCCCTCATCATCACCTTCCTGACGGCCCTGCTCTCTGCTTGTTCTCTTCTGCTGATCCGATTCCACAAACTCAGCAGGTCAACCAGCGCAGAACTCACCACCGGTCTTGTGTTCGGCTGGATAGCTCTTCTAGCTGCACTCCCCCTTATCCAAACAGACATCAGGGGCACAGCCCTACTCGGCGCCCTGCTTCTCACCGGTTTAGCTCTTCTCTGGCAGGTTGCGCCACGTCGCCCGGCGGTATCTTCGTTGCAGGTAGCACTTGCAGCCAGTGCCCTCACTCTTCTGGGCTACCCCCTTCTTGCCGGCAACTTGAGGCTTTCTGACGCGCTGAGTCTCTTACTGCTTGGAACATTAATTCTTGCCGGGAGTAAAACCTGGGCCGCTCTCAGCCCCTCGACTCAACCGGCAGCCGTCATCAGCCCCCAGCAGGAAGACTATCTGGGCCGTTGGGGATACGGGTGCAACACCACCGCAGCCCGAACAGGTCTTACCCTTGCCCACCTCTACCTCTTCTACCCTCTATGGGCCGAGCCCCTAGCGCTCTCATGCCTTGCCATCCTGATTCTTACCGCAGGCTGGTGGGTCCAGGTCGCTCCGCAGATGCGCATCTACCCACCGCTAGTGGGTATCAATCTCCTCCTGTTCCGCGTTCTGGTGGAAAACGAGATGCGGGGTGCTTTCCTCTATTTCACTCAAGCCCTAGTTTTCAGCTTCAGCCTGCTCCTCATCTTCAACATCATCAGGAGACAGAAACCCTCCCTGGCACTTTACGGTACTGCCCTTGGGCTACAAGCCTTCGGCACCCTCTATTTGATGGTGGCTGGCTGGGCTCTGACTTGGGGCGACCGGCTCATCATCGTGCTTGTCACCTTGGTGCTACTTGTCGCTACAGTACTCCTGAAGCATAAGATCCTGGTGATTCTTGTAGCTGCTATGCTGTCCTACCAGGTTCTCTACATCGTCGGTGGGCTCAATATCTTCTCTCTCTTCGTCCTGGGCTTCGCCCTCATTGGCTTAGTGATCTGGCGCCTACTAGCCCGAGATGAGACTGTACAAACACAGCCTCACCTACCCGGCCAACATTTCCACCCCCAGCCAACTGCACCACCGCCTGAAGGGAACAACCTTGGCGGTGCCCAACAACCATCAACCCCACCCTGGCGGAAACCAGACCATACACCCTAAAAGGCAATAGGACTCCTTGGCCGACCGACACTCAAGGACCAGCTCCCTATTGGGCTAGTTAGCTTTCAGGCTAAAATGATAGCTTTTGGGTATAGCAGAGGGCCCCCGGCAATGCCGGGGGCCCTCTGCTTAGGTTCGTTACCGAGACCAAAGCCTCGTTAGAACATCAGGTAAACAGTGCTTACTTGAGGATCTTGGTAACGCGACCTGAACCAACGGTGCGGCCGCCTTCGCGGATTGCGAAGCCGAGGCCCTCTTCCATAGCGATTTCCTGGATGAGCTCAACGGTCATCTCGGTGTTGTCGCCAGGCATAACCATTTCGGTGCCCTCGGGGAGGGTGATAACGCCGGTTACGTCAGTGGTACGGAAGTAGAACTGGGGACGGTAGTTCGAGTAGAAGGGGTTGTGGCGGCCGCCTTCATCCTTGGAAAGGATGTAAACGTTAGCCTCGAACTGGGTGTGGGGGGTGATGGAGCCGGGAGCTACAACAACCTGGCCACGCTCTACGTCGTCGCGCTTCAGACCGCGGAGCAGAAGGCCACAGTTTTCGCCTGCCCATGCTTCGTCGAGCTGCTTGTGGAACATCTCGATACCGGTAACGGTGGTCTTCTGGATGGGACGGATACCAACGATTTCAACTTCAGAGTTGATCTTGAGGGTACCGCGCTCTGCACGGCCGGTAACAACGGTACCGCGACCGGTGATCGTGAAGACGTCCTCGATGGGCATGAGGAAGGGCTTGTCCTTATCGCGGACGGGGTCCGGGATGTACTCATCGACAGCTTCCATGAGTTCCTCAACCTTAGCAACCCACTCAGCGTCGCCCTCAAGAGCCTTGAGAGCTGAAACGCGAACTACGGGAGCTTCGTCGCCGTCGAATTCCTGTGAGGAAAGAAGTTCACGAACTTCCATTTCAACGAGGTCGAGGAGTTCTTCGTCGTCAACCATGTCTGACTTATTGAGTGCAACAAGCAGGGTGGGAACGCCAACCTGGCGAGCCAGCAGAACGTGCTCGCGGGTCTGAGCCATGGGGCCGTCGGTAGCAGCAACAACGAGGATTGCGCCGTCCATCTGAGCAGCACCGGTGATCATGTTCTTGACGTAGTCAGCGTGACCGGGGGCGTCAACGTGTGCGTAGTGACGCTTCTCGGTCTGGTACTCGATGTGAGCAATGTTGATGGTAATACCGCGCTGGCGCTCTTCGGGAGCGGAGTCGATAGCACCGAAGTCGCGCTGCTCGTTCAGATCGGGGTACTTGTCAGCAAGAACCTTTGAGATTGCAGCGGTCAGGGTGGTCTTACCGTGGTCAACGTGACCAATGGTACCAACGTTTACGTGAGGCTTGGAGCGCTCGAACTTAGCCTTAGCCAAGAGTATTCCTCCTATAGAGAAGTTATGAAAACGTGCACTCGGGTTTCACACCGGCGCAATCCGCCAAAAGGCGGTCTAGCTACCACAATAGCGGATAACGCCGGTGAGTTGAAACCCTAGAACGGTTTCACGGATATGGTTTTTTCAAAAAGAGGTGCGGCTCACTTGAGGTGAGTTACGCGGGGGCGAAATTACTCGCCGCGGCTCTTCTGGATGATTTCATCAGCAACGTTCTTGGGAACCTCTGAGTAGCTGTCGAACTCCATGGAGAACACAGCGCGACCCTGGGTCTTAGAACGGAGGTCACCGATGTAACCGAACATTTCTGACAGCGGAACAAGAGCGTGAACGATCTTGACACCAGCTGCGTCTTCCATTGACTGGATCTGACCGCGACGTGAGTTGAGGTCGCCGATAACGTCGCCCATGTACTCTTCCGGGGTACGAACTTCAACAGCCATCAGCGGTTCAAGCAGAACCGGGTTAGCGCGGCGTGCGCCTTCCTTGAAGACCATTGAGCCTGCGATCTTGAACGCCATTTCTGACGAGTCAACATCGTGGTAAGCACCATCGATCAGGGTAGCCTTCACACCAACAACGGGGTAACCAGCGAGGATACCGAGCTGCATTGCGTCCTGGATACCGGCGTCAACAGAGGGGATGTATTCGCGGGGAACACGGCCACCGGTGACGGCGTTGCCGAACTCGTAGAGTTCTTCTGAATCGAGGGGGATGGGTTCGAAGGAAACCTGGACCTTAGCGAACTGACCTGAACCACCGGTCTGCTTCTTGTGGGTGTAATCCACCTTCTCGACAGCCTTGCGGATGGTCTCGCGGTAAGCAACCTGGGGCTTACCAACGTTAGCTTCAACCTTGAATTCACGCTTCATACGGTCAACGATGATGTCGAGGTGAAGCTCGCCCATGCCGCCGATTTCGGTCTGGCCGGTTTCTTCGTTGAGTGAAACGGTGAAGGTGGGATCCTCTGCAGAGAGCTTCTGGATTGCGGTTGACATCTTTTCCTGGTCACCCTTGGTCTTGGGCTCAATTGCCACGAAGATCACGGGAGCGGGGAAGGTCATCGACTCAAGGACGATGGGGTTAGCGATATCGCAAAGGGTGTCACCGGTGGTGGTGTCCTTCAGACCAATCGCTGCGTAGATGTGACCTGCCTGGATCTCTTCAACCGGGTTCTCCTTGTTGGAGTGCATCTGGAAGAGCTTACCAATGCGCTCTTTCTTGCCCTTGGTTGAGTTGAGAACCTGCTGGCCTGATGAAGCCTTACCCGAGTAAACGCGGATGTAGGTCAGCTGGCCGTAGAAGGGGTGAGCTGCAACCTTGAACGCCAGAGCTGCGAAAGGCTCGTCAGCTGAGGGGGTGCGGGTCAGTTCAACTTCTTCATCGTTGGGCTTGTGACCAACCATTGCGGGAACGTCGAGGGGGGTGGGCAGGTAGTCCAGAACAGCGTCAAGCATAGGCTGCACACCGCGGTTCTTGAATGCTGAACCACAGAAAACGGGGTAAGCCTCGTTGTTCACGGTCAGCTTGCGTACGCCAGCCTTGATTTCCTCAATGGTGATTTCTTCACCTTCGAGGTATTTGTTCATCAGCTCGTCTGAAGCTTCTGCAACAGACTCAACGAGCTGCGAACGGTACTCTTCAGCCTTTTCCTTGAGGTCAGCAGGGATTTCCTGGATCTCGTAGGAAGCGCCCATGGTTACGTCACCCTTGGCATCGCCGGGCCATACGTAAGCCTGCATGGTGAGCAGGTCTACGACACCGATGAAGTCGTTTTCAGCGCCGATGGGCAGCTGCATCACGAGGGGGGTGGCACCAAGACGCTTGATGATGGTATCTACGGTGAAGTAGAAGTCAGCGCCCAGCTTGTCCATCTTGTTGACGAAGCAGATGCGGGGAACTTCGTACTTGTCAGCCTGACGCCAAACGGTCTCAGACTGGGGCTCAACGCCTTCCTTGCCGTCGAAGACTGCAACAGCGCCATCGAGGACGCGCAGTGAACGCTCAACCTCAACGGTGAAGTCAACGTGGCCGGGGGTGTCGATGATGTTGATCTGGTTGTCTTTCCAGAAGCAGGTGGTAGCCGCGGAGGTAATGGTGATACCGCGTTCCTGTTCCTGAGCCATCCAGTCCATGGTTGACGCACCGTCGTGGGTTTCACCGATTTTGTGATTAATACCGGTGTAGAAGAGGATGCGTTCGGTGGTGGTGGTTTTACCGGCGTCAATGTGCGCCATAATACCGATGTTGCGGACCTTGTTCAGGTCGGTAAGCACGTCTAGTGCCACTTTGTTCTCCCTTGTGAGAAACTTCGAAAGCCTGCCACCTTACACAGAGTGCAAAAGGTTGGCAGGCTGCGAAGAAATTACCAGCGGTAGTGTGCGAAGGCCTTGTTGGACTCGGCCATCTTGTGAGTGTCTTCGCGACGCTTCACAGCGGCACCGAGACCGTTAGATGCATCCAGGATCTCGTTCATGAGACGCTCGGTCATGGTCTTCTCGCGGCGAAGCTTTGAGAAACCTACGAGCCAGCGGAGTGCTAGGGCAGTTGAACGGCCCGGGCGAACTTCTACGGGAACCTGGTAGGTTGCGCCACCGACGCGGCGTGAGCGAACCTCAAGAGCAGGCTTGATGTTGTCCATAGCCTTCTTGAGAGTTGCAACGGAGTCTTCACCGGACTTGGCAGCAACACCCTCAAGTGCACCGTAAACGATGCGCTCAGCGGTTGACTTCTTGCCGTCCAGCAGAACCTTGTTGATGAGCTGGGTAACCAGCGGTGAACCGTAAACGGGATCGTTTACGAGGGGACGCTTAGGAGCGGGACCCTTACGAGGCATTACTTCTTCTCCTTCTTTGCGCCGTAGCGTGAACGAGCCTGACCGCGGCCCTTAACGCCCTGGGTATCCAGTGCGCCACGAACGATCTTGTAACGAACACCGGGGAGGTCCATCACACGGCCACCGCGCACGAGCACGATGGAGTGTTCCTGAAGGTTGTGACCTTCACCGGGGATGTAAGCCGTTACTTCTACGCCGCCGTTGAGCTTAACACGTGCGACCTTACGCAGTGCTGAGTTCGGCTTCCTGGGGGTGGTGGTGTATACACGGGTGCATACGCCACGCTTCATGGGGTTGCCCTTAAGTGCGGGCGCCTTGGTCTTTACGACCTTTGGTGCACGGCCCTTACGGACCAACTGCTGAATTGTAGGCACTTGTTCTCCGTTTGGTTTCGGTCGCTCCGCTAGGTGCGACCGGTTACTGTATCTTGCGGCTAGACTCTAGCCCCTCAAGTATTTGCAGGTGATGCTGTTTGAACAACATCTCCTCCAGGTGGAAAAGGTGTTGCTCCTGCGGTTTCACCTGCACAACACGTGCTGTATTGGGCGAGCTTTTATATAACGCGCAAAAGAATCACATTGACTTAGCTGTTTTTACCCAGACATGACGAAAAATGGCATTTAGGCCTCAAGATCGCTGACCAACAAAAGTTGGGGCGAACAAGGCCAAAGGACGGTGTCCGTTCTGCCATTGGTATTCCGTACGATGCCAGCTGGGAAGAGCTAGCTAAGTACTCCACATAGAACTATAGCCGGTTACCATGGTTTTAATCCACCCCGATAACCGACTATTTAAGCCTTTAATCCCTCAAAACAGGTGATGTCAGGCACGTAGGTAGCCTACCCACATCGGGTTTAATCAAAAGTAAGTAGGTACAGGCGCCCCAGGATGGCAGTGGCTCGGGGCCGGCACGAATCTGGTGAGCTAGCGAACCTTGCGAGAGGGTCAGTGACTTCCTGGGGTGCCTGTGACTACCAAAAGATTTTTGTCTGATCCCCTAGCGGACCGTGAAAGGGTTGGTTACTCCGGTAAAGGAAGTGATAGCCCCTAATGCCTTCTTGGAGTCCCCGTTATACACCAGGCGGTACTGGCCCGGAGTAGCGTTGGCAGGAATGATCCATTCAATGGTGACCCTCGACTGAGCTGCCAGGTGGCGCTTCCACTTGAAGCGGGTATCAGGGTCGTTATCAGCAGTTACCTTGACCCAGCGTCCATTCTCATAGCGTTGCACCTCAAGGTAGGAGCTGTTGAGCTTGTGGTTATTGTTGGGGTGAGCGCCCACAAAGACAGCACTGACGGTGCCCCCGCGCGTTGTATCAAGGGGCTGGGTGAGGACCTTGCCGTAGTAGTTTCCGACCCCGGGTAGATCGTAAAGAACTTTACCGATGGTGCTCTTGAGCGGGGTTCGGGGCGTTGGCTTATCACCAATAGGCAGTGCTGTGCCCTGCTTGAGAGAGTTACCCACCGTGTTGAGCATCTGACGGTAGGCACCCATGGTGTTAATACCAAAGGGCGTAGCGCCACCCTCGTACTGCTGCGACATGTACTCCTGGGGAGTGGTGACGTAGTGGCTGTACGCATTGGTGTAGCCCTGCACCAAGATATGCGAAGGGTCTACGCCAAAGAGCTGAGCCATATCCTGACGGTACTGAACACCCACCGCACCGTTGTGCTCACCGGGTAGCCCCAGCAGGTAGTAAGACCCAAACCGCATAATCTGGATTGGAAGCTTCTGCTGAATCTGGCTTCTCACATCAAAGAGATTTGCTTTAGGGTACTGGCAGTCCTTCAGTGACTGCGAGGCGCTGTAGGCCAACCAGTTAAAATCACTCCATACTTTGTTGGCATTGACACCCTCATTGAAACCTGCCGCACCCGGGCCGTCCTCGGTGCTACCTGCGGCGAAGGGAGCGCCCAGGGTTGCGTTACAGGTATTTCCGGCATAGCCTGTGCCCGTCCAGCGCGCATCGACTTTCATCGCAGAAAAATCAGCGTACTGGATGCGAGCGTCCAGCCCGCTGCCTACGGGGGCGCCCGGGGCGGTCAGTTGTTGACGCACCGCGTTAGCCTGCTTCTCGCCCTGAATCTTCACGTTCAGATACTGGTCATCGGTGGGGCCGGAGCCCGGTCGCAGGTTGGTGTTGGGTGAAACATCGCCGGTATTACTGTTAGCAAAGGCCGCGATAAAGGCTGCGTCATCGCCCCCGGCGTTGAGATCCACTCCGTGATCTACGGTCTCTAACAGGTACTGGGCGTAGCCCTTGTTATCCGATGAAACCAGTGTGTTCTGGTTGGTCAGAGAGGTGGGGTGAATGGCGAACCAGTTGAGCACTGCTCGGGTTACGCCGTTGTGGTCAAAACGTAAGGTAGCGCTGGTGGGGTCAACACCGTTGATGAGACCATCCAGGAGCTCCTGCGGGTCACGCTCTAGCGCCACCGCAGAACGGTTGACCCCTACACCGGTCAGCTGGCTCTGTGAGATAGTCACATTGCCGGGCGCCAGGTCAGCCATTGCTTCGCGCACTGCCTGAGCCGCTCCGTCCACCTGTGCCCTAAAGGTAGGCTCGTGCCAGCCCAACGTAGTGACGTTGTAGGCGCTATCAGTGGAGACCCCGCCGGGGGTGGCGTGTGTGTGGCTGGCGGTAAGCATAATGTTTGCTTCACTAAACTGACTGCCGAACTGAGCCCTGATCCTGCGCACCAGTTCAGCACGGACGCTCTCCCAGCCGCTCATAGCGTCCAGGGTGATCATGAGGTTGCCCTTGCCGGTTACAGGGTCAATCACAGCAAAAGCGCGGGCGTACTGGCGTGTATGTACACCGCTACCGTTCTGGCTAGGGGTGGCATACCCTAAAAAACCAACCTCAGCGACCTCACCGGTCATATCTGACACCCCTGCCCCCACAAGGAAAGGGTTCTGGGCCGTGGGCCTGGTTGAGGCAGCCAGTTGCTGAACCGTCTGTGCTGTGACATTCCCGGAGGTCAGTGCTTGACCTGCCGGCATAGGCAGGAGGAAAGTTCCAGCAGCTAGAGCAGATGTTGCTGCTAAAACCCCTATTTTCTTGCGAATCATGAACATTGGGATCCCTAGATTTGATGTGTGCTCTGCTCGAAGCAGAAATGATAGTCAGTGAAGAGTAACCCCTAAACACTCTTCTTGTTCACACTGATGTGTTAACTACAACCAATATAACCCGGGTGTCGTCCGCTGGTTAGGACGCCGGTTTGTGTCCCGGCACCTCTCTGTCTAGCCTGGGAATCAGGGCAGTTATCGGGCTGGAAAGAAGGACGCTGTGAGCAGGATTGATGAATCATTTTTAGTTGGTCTACTGGGTAGCGGCATCAATGCCTCTCTCACTCCCCCGATGCACGAGATTGCGGCTGACCAATTAGGGATCCGTTACCTTTACCGCCCTTTGGATATTGATGCCCTGGGCCCCCATCAACGTGCCTTCACCGCCGATGACTGCGGCACTCTTTTGAGCTACGGGTTGGCGCTGGGCTATAACGCTTTCAACATCACCTACCCCTGCAAGCAGCTCATTATGCAACACCTCGATCAGGTGTCTGAACATGCGCTAAAACTCGGCGCGGTCAATACGGTAGTGATTGAGGACGGCGCAACAATAGGCTACAACACCGACTACACAGGCTTTTCTTTCGCCTTAGATAACGGGCTAGAACTAACATCTGCGGACCTAGATACGGTGCTACAGCTGGGTGCCGGTGGCGCTGGCTCCGCCACCGCTTACGCCCTGCTGAGCCGCGGAGTCAAAACGCTCTTCCTCTACGATGTTTCCGATCAACAAGCCCATGCTCGGGCCCGCCAGCTGCAAGATCTCTTCCCGACCCAAAAAGTGGTGGCCTTAGCGCCAGAGCAGCTGCCTTCCGCGCTGGCGTCCTGCCGCGGCCTGGTCAACGCCACCCCCATCGGAATGCACCACCACCCCGGCGCTCCCCTTGACCTCTCACTGCTACGCGCTGACCTGTGGGTCGCTGACGTTATCTACCTGCCCCAGGACACTCCTCTGATCACCGCAGCCCGCGCGCTTGGAGCGCGCACCCTACCCGGCGGCCTCATGGCGGTAGGCCAAGCGGCAGATGCCTTCACACTCATCACCGGCCAGCGCCCCGATATTACAGAAATCCGCCGTTTCTTCCTACAAGAAACCGGCAATTAGCTCCCTCTTAGTTTCGGGTACAGCAAAGGGCGCTTCCCCACGGTTAGTGGGGAAGCGCCCTTTGGCTTAGCCTAACGGCTCAAGAACGGTTTACTTACCGAACTCGTAGTCATCCAGCGGAATCGCCTGGAACTCGGGGCTAATAGCACCCTCGTTGGTTTCGGCGTAGCTGAAATCGTTGTAGGGGGTCGCGGTCTGCGCAAACATCGCCTCGCGAGCCTCGTCGGTGGGTTCAACCTCGATATCGTTGTAACGAGCGAGGCCGGTACCGGCGGGGATCAGCTTACCGATGATGACGTTTTCCTTGAGACCAACCAGCGGGTCAGACTTACCTTCCATAGCCGCCTGAGTCAGAACTCGGGTGGTTTCCTGGAAGGAAGCAGCTGACAGCCAGGACTCGGTTGCCAGTGACGCCTTGGTGATACCCATCATCTCGGGGCGGCCTGCAGCAGGACGCTTGCCCTCGGCCAGAGCAGCGCGGTTAGCGCTCTGGAAGGCAATGTTCTCAACCAATTCACCGGGCAGCAGTGCGGTATCGCCGGAATCAATCACGGTGATACGGCGCAGCATCTGGCGGACGATAACCTCAACGTGCTTATCGTGAATGCCTACACCCTGTGAACGGTAGACGCCCTGAACCTCATCAACCAGGTGCTTCTGAGCCTCACGGGGGCCACGAATACGCAGCACCTCCTTGGGGTCAACAGCACCGGCAACGAGCTGCTCGCCGACCTCGATGTGATCGCCTTCAGTAACGTTAAGGCGGGCACGACGCAGAACGGGATAAGCGATGGGCTCATCGCCGTTATCCGGAGTAATGACGACCTTCAGGGACTTCTCGGTGTCCTCAATCGACACGCGACCGGTGACCTCTGAAATCGGAGCAACACCCTTGGGGGTACGTGCTTCGAAGAGTTCCTGAATACGGGGCAGACCCTGGGTAATATCGTCCGCTGATGCGACACCACCGGTGTGGAAGGTACGCATAGTCAGCTGGGTACCGGGTTCACCGATGGACTGAGCAGCGATAATACCGACAGCCTCACCAATATCGACCAGGTTGCCAGATGCCATGGAACGGCCGTAGCAGAGTGCACAAACACCAACAGCTGATTCACAGGTCAGGACCGAGCGGACCTTGACTTCCTGAACGCCAGCCTTGTAGAGATCATCAATGACGATATCTGACACGTCAGCGCCAGCTGCAGCCAGGACGGTGCCGTCCTCAGACTTCACATCAACAGCCAAAGCGCGGCCATGGATAGAAGACTCAACGTTCTCGTGCAGGGAAACCGCACCGGTGTGCTCGTCCACCTGGGTAAGAGGCAGGGTCAGACCGCGGCGGGTACCACAGTCGTCTTCGCGAACGATGACGTCCTGAGAAACGTCCACCAGACGGCGGGTTAGGTAACCCGAGTTAGCGGTACGCAGCGCGGTATCGGCCAGACCCTTACGTGCACCGTGGGTTGCGATGAAGTACTCCAGAACCGACAGGCCTTCACGGTAGGAAGACTTAATCGGGCGGGGCATAATTTCACCCTTGGTGTTGGACACCAGACCACGGATACCGGCAATCTGACGAACCTGCATCCAGTTACCACGTGCACCAGAGGTGACCATGCGGTTAATGGTGGTGTTCTTGTCCGCCAGGTTTTCCTTCATCGCCTCAGCAACCTCATCAGTTGCCTTAGTCCAGATGTCGATGAGCTCGGTACGACGCTCAACATCGTCAATCAGACCCATCTCGAACTGGGATTCGATGTCAGCTGCCTGCTTCTCGTAGCCTTCCATAATGGCGGGCTTGGTGGGGGGCGCTGCAATGTCAGAGACAGCAACGGTCACACCTGAACGTGAAGCGTAGTAGAAGCCGGTGTTCTTCAGGTTATCCAGTGAACGGGCAACCACGTGCATGGGGTACTTCTCAGCAAGATCGTTGATCAGTGCACCCAGTGACTTCTTGTCTGCAACACCGGTGTACCAGGGGTAATCGGCGGGCAGGGCCTGGTTGAAAATAACCTGGCCTACGGTGGTTTCAACGAGAACGGGCTGACCTGCCTCGTAACCTTCAGGAGCCTCAAAGCCCTCGTAGGGTACGAAGTCATCAAGAACAATCTTGACCTTGGTGTAGAGCTCAATCTCGTGGCGATCCATCGCCATAATCGCTTCAGCGTAGGACGAGAACAGGCGACCTTCGTTCTTTTCACCTTCACGCGCGGTGGTGAGGTGGAAGAGACCGATGATCATATCCTGGTCAGGTACCGCAACGGGGCGGCCGTCTGAGGGCTTCAGGATGTTGTTGGAGGACAGCATCAGAATGCGAGCTTCAGCCTGCGCTTCGGGTGACAGCGGCAGGTGAACTGCCATCTGGTCGCCGTCGAAGTCAGCGTTGAACGCTGAACATACGAGCGGGTGCAGCTGAATAGCCTTACCTTCAACCAGCTGGGGTTCGAAGGCCTGGATACCCAGACGGTGCAGGGTAGGTGCGCGGTTCAGCAGCACGGGGTGCTCGGTGATGATCTCTTCGAGAACGTCCCACACCTGGGGGCGGAAACGCTCCACCATGCGCTTAGCGCTCTTGATGTTCTGAGCGTGGTTGAGGTCAACCAGACGCTTCATCACGAAGGGCTTGAAGAGCTCTAGAGCCATCTGCTTGGGCAGACCACACTGGTGCATTTCCAGGGTGGGGCCACCAACGATAACGGAACGACCCGAGTAGTCAACGCGCTTACCCAGAAGGTTCTGGCGGAAACGACCCTGCTTACCCTTCAGCATGTCTGAAAGGGACTTGAGGGGACGGTTACCGGGGCCAGTGACAGGGCGACCGCGACGGCCGTTGTCAAACAGCGAGTCAACAGCTTCCTGCAGCATACGCTTTTCGTTGTTCACGATGATCTCGGGGGCACCGAGTTCCAGCAGACGCTTCAGGCGGTTGTTACGGTTGATCACACGACGGTAGAGGTCGTTGAGGTCAGAGGTCGCAAAGCGGCCACCGTCCAGCTGCACCATGGGGCGCAGTTCCGGCGGAATCACGGGGACATGATCCAGGACCATACCCAGCGGTGAGTTATCGGTGGTCAAGAAGGCGTTAACAACCTTCAGACGCTTCAGGGCGCGGGTCTTACGCTGGCCCTTACCGGTCTGAATGGTGTCCTTCAGTGCCTCAGCTTCAGCCTCCATATCGAAGGTCTCAAGACGCTTCTTGATAGCCTCAGCACCCATGGAGCCTTCAAAGTACATACCGTACTTATCGACCATGCCACGGTAGAGCGCCTCATCACCTTCAAGGTCAGCGACCTTAAGGTTCTTGAAACGATCCCAGACGCGCTCTAGCTGCTCAATTTCGCGTTCTGCGTTCTTGCGAACGGACGCCATCTGACGCTCAGCACCATCACGGAGCTTGCGCTTCTCGGCAGCCTTGCCGCCTTCAGCCTCAACACGAGCGAGTTCCTCTTCGGTCTCGCGAGCAATGAGGTTGATGTCGGCATCCAGCTGATCCTGCAGGACCTTCTTGTCGCGGTCGTGCGCGGCCTGAAGGTTGGGCAGATCCTCGTGGCGAGCATCCTCGTCCACAGCGGTGATCATGTAGGCGGCGAAGTAAATGATCTTCTCAAGATCCTTCGGAGCCAGATCCAGCAGGTAGCCCAGGCGTGAGGGCACGCCCTTGAAGTACCAGATGTGGGTCACGGGAGCAGCAAGCTCAATGTGGCCCATGCGCTCACGGCGCACCTTGGCGCGGGTTACCTCAACACCACAGCGTTCACAGATAATGCCCTTGAAGCGTACACGCTTGTACTTACCGCAGTAGCATTCCCAGTCGCGGGTGGGGCCGAAGATGCGCTCATCAAAGAGGCCTTCTTTCTCCGGCTTGAGGGTTCGGTAGTTGATGGTTTCGGGCTTCTTAACCTCGCCGTACGACCAGCTCAGAATATCTGCTGAGGTCGCAAGGCCAATTCGCATCAAACCAAGTGAAGATTCGTTGGACATTTGGTCCTTATCTCTTTCCTAGTGTTGTGAAGTCTTAGTTTCGGGCAACGATGAGGGTAAACCTGTAAAGGTTTAGACCTCTTCTACGGAGTTGGGTTCCGCGTGAGACAGGTCAATACCCAGCTCACCTGCTGCCCGGAAGCCTTCATCTTCTACATCGCGCATTTCGATGGTCTTACCATCGGTTGAGAGAACCTCAACGTTCAGGCAGAGTGACTGCATTTCCTTGATCAGGACCTTGAAGGACTCGGGGACGCCAGGTTCGGGGATGTTCTCGCCCTTAACGATCGCCTCGTAGACCTTCACACGGCCGTGAACGTCATCGGACTTCACGGTCAGGATTTCCTGCAGGGTGTAAGCAGCACCGTAGGCTTCCAGAGCCCACACTTCCATCTCACCAAAGCGCTGGCCGCCGAACTGAGCCTTACCACCCAGGGGCTGCTGGGTAATCATGGAGTAGGGGCCGGTGGAGCGTGCGTGAATCTTGTCGTCCACCAGGTGGTGCAGCTTCAAGATGTACTGGTAACCCACGGAAACGGGCTCGGGGAAGGGCTCACCGGAACGGCCATCGAGCAGGCGTGCCTTACCGGAACGGTCGATCAGACGATCGCCGTCGCGGTTGGGGTTAGCGTGATCGAGCAGTTCGAAGAGTTCAGCTTCGCCCGCGCCGTCGAAGACCGGGGTTGCCACGGTGGTGGGGCCGGTTTCTTTGGGGAAGTTATGCAGCTTGTCGATCCAGGCGGGGTTGCCGTCAATCTTCCAACCCTGCTTAGCGAGCCAGCCGGTGTGAACTTCGAGTACCTGACCGATGTTCATACGGCCGGGGACGCCGAGGGGGTTAAGGATGATATCAACGGGGGTGCCGTCTTCCATGAAGGGCATATCTTCAACGGGAAGGATCTTGGTAATAACACCCTTGTTACCGTGGCGGCCTGCCAGCTTATCGCCAACAGTGATCTTGCGCTTCTGAGCAACGTAGACGCGTACCAGCTGGTTAACACCGCTGGGCAGATCGTCTTCGTCGGTGTCGCGGTCAAAGATGCGGACGCCGATAACGGTACCTGACTCACCGTGAGGGACCTTCAGGGAGGTATCGCGGACTTCGCGTGACTTCTCACCGAAGATAGCGCGCAGCAGGCGCTCTTCGGGGGTCAGCTCGGTCTCACCCTTGGGGGTGACCTTACCAACCAGGATGTCGCCAGCTTCAACCTCAGCACCAATGTGAATGATGCCGCGCTCGTCAAGAGCTGACAGTACTTCCTCAGAGACGTTGGGGATGTCGCGGGTAATCTCTTCAGCACCCAGCTTGGTGTCGCGGGCATCGATTTCGTGCTCTTCAATGTGAATTGAGGTGAGCACGTCATCAGAAATCATGCGCTGGGACAGGATGATACCGTCCTCAAAGTTGAAGCCTTCCCATGACATGTAAGCCACGAGCAGGTTCTTACCGAGCGCCAGTTCACCCTTATCAGTTGAGGGGCCGTCAGCGATCAGGCCGCGGGTCTCAACACGGTCGCCTACCTTAACAACCACGCGGTGGTTGTAGCAGTTACCGGGGTTTGAACGCTGGAACTTCAGGATGGGGTAAGAGCTGGTGGAGCCGTCATCGTTACGAACAACAACCAGGTCAGCGGAAACCTCAGAGACAACGCCGGGCTTCTTAGCTAGGACGGAGTCACCGGAGTCAATAGCTGCGTAGCGTTCCATACCGGTACCAACTACGGGAGCTTCAGACTCCAGCAGGGGCACAGCCTGACGCTGCATGTTGGCGCCCATGAGCGCGCGGTTAGCGTCATCGTGTTCCAGGTAGGGAATCAGTGCGGTTGCCACAGAAACCATCTGACGCGGTGAAACGTCCATGTATTCGATGTGGGCTGCATCAACCAGAACCGCTTCGCCTGAGCCGTCGCCGGCACGGCAGAGAACCTGCTCTTCAGCGAAGGTCATATCGGAGTTCAGTGGAGCGTTCGCCTGAGCGATGGTGTTGCCCTTCTCGTCATCAGCGGTGAGGTACTTAACCTCATCGGTGACCTTGCCCTGGCGCACAATGCGGTAGGGGGTCTCGATGAAACCGAAGGTGTTGATGCGACCGTAGGTAGCCAGCGAGCCAATCAGACCAATGTTGGGGCCTTCAGGGGTTTCGATGGGGCACATGCGACCGTAGTGGGAGGGGTGGACGTCTCGGACTTCCATACCCGCACGGTCACGGGACAGACCGCCGGGGCCCAGAGCAGACAGACGACGCTTGTGGGTCAGACCTGCAAGCGGGTTGTTCTGGTCCATGAACTGCGAGAGCTGCGAAGTACCGAAGAACTCCTTCATGGAGGCAACAACCGGGCGGATGTTAATCAGGGTCTGAGGGGTAATTGCCTCAACGTCCTGAGTAGTCATACGCTCACGCACAACGCGTTCCATACGGGACAGGCCGGTGCGGATCTGGTTCTCGATCAGTTCGCCTACCGCGCGGATACGGCGGTTACCGAAGTGGTCGATGTCGTCCACGTCAACGCGCAGCTCAACTTCTTCACCGTCGCGAACGCCCTTGATGGTGCTGCCACCAGCGTGCAGGGTGACCAGGTAACGGATCATCGCAGCGATGTCTTCCTGAGACAGTACTGCTGCTGAGGGATCGTTCACGGGGGTGTCGATACCCAGCTTGCGGTTGATCTTGTAACGACCAACCTTAGCCAAGTCGTAACGGCGGGGGGTGAAGTACATGTTGTCCAGCAGCGACTGGGCAGCATCAACCGTGGGCGGTTCGCCCGGACGCAGCTTGCGGTAGATATCAAGCAGGGCCTCTTCACGGGTGTGAACGGTGTCCTTCTCAAGGGTGGCGCGAATGGAGTCGAACTCGCCAAATTCAGCAAGAATCTTAGCTTCGCTCCAGCCCAGAGCCTTCAGCAGGGTGGTGACGGACTGCTTGCGGCGGCGGTCTAGACGCACGCCAACCTGGTCACGCTTATCAATTTCAAGCTCGAACCATGCACCGCGTGAGGGGATGATACGGGCTGAGTAGATGTCCTTATCGGAGGTGCGGTCCTGGGTCTTTTCAAAGTAAGCACCGGGTGAACGCACCAGCTGGGAAACAACAACGCGCTCTGAGCCGTTGATGACGAAGGTGCCTGACTCGGTCATGAGCGGAAAATCGCCCATGAACACGGTCTGCTGCTTGATTTCGCCGGTGTTGTTGTTCATGAATTCGGCCTTGACGTACAGCGGAGCTGAGTAGGTCGCATCGCGATCCTTGCACTCTTCCATGGTGTACTTGGGGTCAGCGAATTCAGGTTCTGAGAATGACAGGGACATGGTGCCCTGGAAATCCTCAATCGGTGAGATTTCTTCAAAGATTTCAGCCAGACCGGAAACGCGGGGGACGGAAGCGTCACCCGTTTCTTCGGCGACTGCTACCTTCTCTTGCCAGCGTTCGTTGCCTACAAGGCGGTCAAAGCTGTCCAGCTGCAGAGCGAGCAGGTTTGGGACCTGCAGGGGCTCCGCAATTTTTGCGAATGAGATTCGGCGCTGCGAATCTGCGCCGTTAGCGGCTTCGGTATGTGAGGTGCTCGAGGCGACCAAGATATTGGATCCTTCCACAGACATGTCTGTTCGTACCCGCTCCCCCGCCAGGGTGTACGCCTCATCTTCCCTTAAATACAAAAAGCCCTTATCGGGCACCTGTGCCGTGCCGGTGAGACTAGATTGCTGAAAGAGGTTAGAAACGTACGTTTTATCCTGTTACAACCAGCCCACCGCTATATGAAGGCACAGAAGATTAGGGAAGCGCAAATATTCACATTACAGCAAGTGTGCAAGTTTGTCTATATCGAATAAAGCCGTTTTTTGCAAACTTCGATTAAACACCTGACGGTAGACGGCTGGGGTCTGGATGAGGTGGGGCAGGCAGGGCGCTCAAAGCCGACTGGCTGGGTCTGGCATGAATTGAGCGAGCGCCCCAGCGCGAGCTCAAGAAGGTTAGTCGGCGAGAGCGCCCTGCCTACCCCTCCCAACGTCCTAGCACTCGACGACGTTGACCGCCAGACCGCCCATGGAGGTTTCCTTGTAGCGGTGGGACATATCCTCACCGGTTTGCCGCATCGTCGCAATGACTTGGTCCAGAGAAACGCGGTGGTGGCCATCGCCGCGCAGTGCCATTTTGGCGGCGGTAACAGCGTTGGAGGCTGCCATGGCGTTGCGTTCGATGCATGGGATCTGTACCAGGCCGCCGACGGGGTCGCAGGTGAGGCCGAGGTTGTGTTCCATGGCGATTTCTGCTGCGTTTTCGATTTGTTCATTGGTGCCGCCCATCACCTGGGCGAGCCCGGCAGCAGCCATGGATGAGGCGGTGCCTACTTCGCCTTGGCAGCCGACTTCTGCGCCTGAGATGGAGGCGCGTTTTTTGTAGAGGGCTCCGATGGAGGAGGCGGCGAGGAAGAAGTCCACGACGGCGTCGTCGATGACCTGTTGACCGCGGTGGCGGATGGCGGGTAGGTAGTTGAGGGCGTAGTGCAGGACGGCGGGGATGATGCCGGATGCGCCGTTGGTCGGTGCGGTGACGATGCGCCCGCCAAAAGCGTTTTCTTCGTTGACGGCTAGGGCTATGAGGTTGACCCAGTCGATGGCGAATTCTGGTGATTTGCGGGGGTCTTCTGCGAGGAGGTCGCGGTGCCAGGCTCCGGCCCGGCAACGGACTTTGAGGGGGCCGGGAAGGTAGCCCACGCGTTCTAGGGAGGAGCCGATGCACTCTTTCATGACCTGGCGGATGGCGAGGATGCCCTGGCGCACTTCGTCTTCGGTGCGTTCGGTTTTTTCGTTTTCCATCTTGAGGGCGGCGATGGAGAGCCCGGCGGTGTTTGCCATGTCCAGCAGTTCAGCGCCTGATCCAAAGGGGTAGGGGGCGCTGGTGAGGCCGCTTGTCCCGGCGGCGTCCTCGTGTTCTTCGATGATGAAGCCGCCGCCGATGGAGAAGTAGGTACGTTCTAGCAGGGTGCTCTCCCCTGCGTAGGCGGTGACCTTGATGCCGTTGGTGTGACGGGGTAGCACGGTGAGTGGACGTAGGGTGATGTCAGCTTCACGGTAGTTGATGGTGGGCCCGGTGGTCTGAGGTAGGTCGGTGGCGGGGGCGCCGTTAGCGAAAGCTTCTGAGGGGTAGCCTGCTAGGGGCAGGGTGCCGTCTACCGAGTTGCGGTCAAGGAACAGCTCAGAATCAGCGATGTTGATGGTTTCTGGAACGAAGCCTGCCAGGCCTTTGATGGCGGCGCTCATGGTGCCGTGCCCGGCGCCGGTGGCGGCCAGGGACCCGTAGAGGTCGATGTGGACGCCGGTGACCTGGTTCAGGGCGCCGGTGTCGATGAGTTCGGCGATGAAGCGGTTGGTGGCTCGCATGGGGCCCACGGTGTGGGAGCTGGAGGGGCCGATACCGATGGAGAAGAGGTCAAAGACGCTGATGTCATAGTTCAGTGCCTCAGCTTGGCTTTGGGCGTTTTCCGCCTCCTGGTGGGCGGTCGGTGAGAAGTCCGGTACGAAGTCGATGTCCACGGTGAAACCTTTGGTGTGATACGGGAAAGAGTAGCGAAAAGTGCGCCTATCGGTGGGCTGATAGGCGCACTTTAGGTGGGGTTTAGGGCTTATTTTTCGCGCCGGTAGAAGGGGGTAGGCACGATATCGAAGGGGGCTGCCTTGCCACGAATGTCAACGTTCACCGTGGTGCCCTGGTGTGCGTGCTCGGTGTTGATCAGAGCGAGCGCGATGGGGTAGCCCAGGGTAGGTGAGGGAATGCCGGAGGTAATTTCTCCGATGACGTTGCCTGCTTCGTCGATAATGTTCGAACCGGCACGGGCGGGGCGCTTGCCCTGGGCTTTGAGACCAATAAGGCTGCGGGCGGGGGCTTTCTCTGCCTGAGCTGCTACTGCTTCTTTACCTACGAAGTCTGCGGTTTTCTTGGTGAGGGCGATTTCTACCAGTTTGCCCATGCCTGCTTCAGCGGGCGCGATGTCAAGGCCCAGTTCGTGGCCGTAGAGGGGCATGCCGGCTTCTAGGCGCAGGGAGTCGCGGGCTGCCAGGCCGGCGGGAATGGCGCCGTGGGCTTCGCCGCGGGTGGCTGCCAGCTTCCAGAGGGCCTCGGCGTCCTGGTTAGGGACGTAGATTTCGAAGCCGTCTTCGCCGGTGTAGCCGGTGCGGGCGACCAGGGTTTGGATGTTACCGAAGAGGACGGGGGCTGCTGCGTAGTAGCCCATGGAGGTGATGGTTTCGGGGGAATCCGGTGCCATATCCAGCAGGATGGCTTCTGCTGCCGGGCCCTGGGCTGCTACCAGTGAGGTGTCTGGGGTTTCGTTGGTGAGGGTGACGTCAAAGTCGCCCAGACGAGCTTGGAAAGCCTCGAAGTCTACATCGACGTTGGCGGCGTTGGGGACGACGAGGAATTCGTCGTCTGCCAGGCGGTAGGTGATGAGGTCGTCGATGACCCCGCCATCCTCGTTGAGCAGCAGTGAGTACTTTGCTTTACCGACTTTGAGGATGGACATGTTGGAGAGCAGGACGTAGTCCAGGTAGGCGCCGGCGTCGGCACCTTTGACGCGGAATTCGCCCATGTGGGAGAGGTCGAAAAGGCCGGCGGCGTTACGCACTGCCTTGTGCTCTTCGACGTCGTTGGTGTATTTCAGGGGCATGTCCCAGCCGCCGAAGTCGGTGAAGGAAGCGCCGAGTTCTGCGTGGACGTTATAGAGGGCCGTTTTCTTAGGAGTCATGATTGAACCTTTCGGGTCTGAAGAATATTTGAGGCGGTTCACAGGTTTGGGAGCTGACGGTGAGGGTATCGGCAAGCTGGCTCGGGTCTGGCGTGAATCGCCATTGTGAGCGCTAGCGAACCGGGCGAGAGGGTCTGGCTTGCCGATACCCTCACCGGTAGCGAAGTTTTCCTAACTTATGAATAAGCCCCACACAAGCATTGGGTGCCTTAGTTGGCTTCTAGGTCGAAGGCTTCCATGGGCGGGCATTCGCAGACGAAGTTGCGGTCGCCGCCGGCGCCATCGATGCGGCCTACGCTGGTGAAGTATTTGTTCAGGCGTAGGGCGGGCACGGGGTAGGCTGCCTGGGAACGGGGGTAGGGGCGGTCCCATTCATCTGCGGTGACGACCTCGGCGGTGTGGGGTGCCTGGCGAAGAACTGATTCTTCAGCGGCTACCTTACCGTCGATGACTTCCTGGATTTCGGCGTGGATGTGTTCCATTGCTTCGATGAAGCGGTCTAGCTCAGCCAGGGATTCTGACTCGGTGGGCTCGACCATGAGGGTGCCGGGTACGGGGAAGGCCAGGGTGGGGGCGTGGAAGCCGTAGTCCATGAGGCGCTTGCAGACGTCTTCGGCGGTGATGCCGGAGGCTGCGGTGAGCGGGCGCAGGTCAAGGATGCATTCGTGGGCTACCAGGCCGGTTTCACCTGCGTAGAGTACCGGGTAGAGGCCCCCTAGCTTCTTGGCGATGTAGTTGGCAGAGAGGATGGCGATTTCGGAGGAGTCGCGCAGGCCTTCTGCACCGGTCATGGCGATGTACATCCAGGAGATGGGCAGGACGCCGGCTGAGCCGAACATTGCCTGGGAGATGGGCAGGGGTGCTGCCAGGTTGCCGTCTGCATCGGCTTCGAAGCCGTTGCCGGGCAGGTATTTCTCCAGGTGGGCGCCGACAGCTACGGGGCCGACGCCGGGGCCGCCACCACCGTGGGGAATAGCGAAGGTCTTGTGCAGGTTCAGGTGGGAAACATCGCCGCCGAACTTGCCGGGCTGTGCCAGACCCATCTGGGCGTTGAGGTTAGCGCCGTCAACGTAGACCTGTCCACCGGCATCGTGAACCAGCTGGCAAACCTCTACGACTTGCTCTTCGAAGACACCGTGAGTGGAGGGGTAGGTGATCATGATGCCGGCGATGGTGTCGCCGTACTTTTCGATCTTTGCCTTGAGATCCTCAACGTCGATGGAGCCGTCGGAGGCGGTAGCAACGCCGGCAACTCCCAGACCGGCTAGTGCAGCGGAGGCAGCGTTGGTGCCGTGAGCTGAGTTGGGAATCAGCACGACGGTGCGCTGGGTGTCGCCGTTGGCCTCGTGGTAGGCGCGGATGGCGCGCAAACCGGCGTATTCGCCGGAGGCACCCGAGTTGGGCTGCAGGGAGATAGCATCGTAGCCGGTGATTTCAACCAGCCAGTTAGACAGCTCATCAATGAGTGCCTTCCAGCCCTGAGCCTGATCAGCGGGTACATTGGGGTGGATACCGGCGAGTTCGGGCCAGGAAATGGGTTCCATTTCAGCTGCGGCGTTGAGCTTCATGGTGCAGGAGCCCAGGGGAATCATGGTGCGGTCTAGCGCTAGGTCCTTGTCGGAGAGCGAGCGCAGGTAGCGCATCATGGAGGTCTCTGAGCGGTAGAGGTGGAAGACCGGGTGGCTCATGTAGTCGTCGGTGCGCAGCAGTTCGCTGGGCAGTTCGTAGCCCTCAGCCTCGCCCAGGGTTCCGCCTAGAGCGGTGACTAGGGCGTCTAGGACCTCTTCGGAGTGGGATTCACCGATGGAAAGGCAGATGCGGTCGGCGGAAAGCTTGCGGATGTTCACGCCTGCTTCTAGTGCCTTGGCAACCAGTTCGTCAGCGCGGCCGGGGGCCTCAAATGCAACGGTGTCAAAGAAGTTCTCGTGGACCAGGGTGAGACCGGTAGCTACCAGGGCAGTCGCAACACGGGCTGCATTATCGTGCAGGCGGTTGGCGATGGCGCGCAGACCTTCGGGGCCGTGGTAGACCGCGTAAGCGCCAGCTGCGATGGCAAGCAGTGCCTGGGCGGTACAGATGTTGGAGGTCGCCTTTTCGCGGCGGATGTGCTGCTCGCGGGTCTGTAGAGCCAGACGGTAAGCCGGCTTGCCAGCTGAGTCTTTAGAGACACCCACCAGACGGCCGGGCAGGTTGCGTTCCATGCCCTTGGTGACTGCCATGTAGGCAGCGTGGGGGCCGCCGTACCAGAAAGGCAGACCGAAACGCTGGGTAGAGCCCACAGCGATATCGGCGCCCAGCGAACCGGGGCTGGTCAGAAGAGTGAGAGAAAGCAGATCAGCGGCAACGGTCACCAGAGCGCCGCGGTCCTTGGCTTCCTTAATGAGAGGTTCAATATCGCGCACTTCACCGTCGTGACCGGGGGCTGCGATGATAACGCCGTAGAGGTCACCCTCAGGAAGCCCCTGGCTGAAGTCGGTGACTTCAAAGGGAATATCAAGAGCTTCAGCACGGCCTCGAACTACTGAGAGAGTCTGGGGCAGAGCGCGGGAGTCAATGGCGAAGAAACCGTTCTTGACCTTGCGGTTAGCCCGGTGCATGAGCACGGCAGCCTCAGCAGTGGCAGTTGCTTCATCGAGCAGGGAAGCATTGGCTACCGGCAGACCGGTCAGTTCCATGACGGTGTTTTGGAAGTTCAGCAGAGCCTCCAGGCGGCCCTGAGAAATTTCTGGCTGGTAGGGAGTGTAGGAGGTATACCAACCGGGGTTCTCTAGGATATTGCGGTGGATGACCGCAGGGGTGATGGTGTCATAGTAGCCGGCACCAATCATCTGGTGCTTCACCTGGTTCTGAGCGGCATAGCCAGCAATTTTCTTCTGAGCTTCCAGCTCGCTCAGGGGAGCTGGTAAATCTAGGTCGCCGTCCAAGCGAATGTTGGAGGGAATCACCTCGTCGATGAGGTGAGCCAATGAATCGTAGCCCAGGGTGCTGAGCATGGTTTCGGTCTCGCCCCCACGGGGGCCAAGGTGACGGTCGATGAATGACATGGGGACACTCCAAAGCGTTCTCGGTAAGCCTGCCTACCCTGCTTGGGTAGGTGGGTGCCCTCCCCGCTCTGTTAAAACCTGAGAGTTTTAGTCTGCGCACCACCCATCACGCGCGGGTGGGAAAGCAGATTTTGCCCCTTCGGTGGGCGCGGAACTAGCGCCGTCTCCAGAGTTGCCATATCTAAGCGGTACATTTGCCTGAGAGTTTCCCGGGGAGGGTTTGCTCCTTCGGCGCCGGCGCGCGGTCCCTCAACCACGACTCTTCCGGTCTCTCCCGCGTTAGCATAACGGCTCTATTTGTTTCCCTCCTTATTGTGCCACATGTTACAGTCCCGCACCATATGGGGCGCCTTCAAAGGATTTTGCTCCAGGCGGGCTCATCCTCTTTTGGCTAAGCCACCTCAAAACCACAACCAAATGTGAAACAGAAAAGACGACGGGGCGCCACTCCTCTGCTGTGCAGAGGGAGGTGACACCCCGCCGTCCTTTCCGGAACGAGCCGGGAAGTCTCAGCTTAGGCGGCAGTAGCCTTCTGGCGATCGCTCTTCATCCAGAGGGATACCAGTACAGAAACTACACAGGCTCCAACGAAGGCCATGATGCCCCAGAAGTAGTTACCGTGAGCGGTGAAGGCTGCGCCCATGATCAGCGGCGGGAAGTAACCTCCCAGACCACCAGCCGCGGAGACCAGACCGGAGATGGTGCCGGTGTCCTGCGGGCGGCAGGCCTTACCCAACCAGCCGTACATGGTGCCGGTAGAGAAACCTACGCAGAGCGCCAGTGCAATGAAGAGCACGGTGTTTATGGTGGTTGAGGCGGGAGCCTGAGCCACGAAGAAACCGAGCACAGCCATGGCGATGAAGACCAGGATGGTGGTGTTCTTACCGCCGAACTTATCTGCTGCCACACCGCCGAAGGGGCGCGCGATCACAGCGCAAACAGCGAACATAGCCGCGAAGGTACCACCAGCTACCGGGTCAAAGTCGTAGATTTTCTGGGTGTAGGTGGAGAGGAAGTTAGAGAAAGCAACGAAAGCACCGAAGCCGATGGCGTAGATGAAGCAGAGCTGCCAGGTGATGAGCTTCTTAGAAACGTTGATGATCTTGGGTACTACGGGTTCAGGAGTGCGAGCCTTCATGACCGGTGAGTCACGGATAAAGATCCAGACGATGACGGCATAGGTCAGGGCAACACAAGCCATGATGACGTGGGTTGGGAAGTAGCCAAAAGCGTTGAGCATGCGGGGGTTGAAGAACGCAGCACAAGCAGTACCGACCATACCCATACCGAAGATACCGGTTGCAAGGCCCTTACGATGGGACTCAAACCATGCGGCAGAGAAGGGAATACCCACAGCGAAAATCGAACCGCCGATACCCAGGAAGAAAGCAGCGATCAGTAGCAGGTTGAAGTTACCCATCTGACCGACCAGGCCGGTCACCAGCACCATGGAGCCGGTGAAGACCAGCATGATGGTGAACATGATGCGTCCGCCGTAGCGGTCAGTCAGGGCACCCACGGGGATACGGGCGATAGAGCCCACGATAACGGGCATAGCGATCAGTAGGGAACGCTGGCCTTCGGTCAGACCGTAGGTTTCGGTGTAATACTTAGCCAGGGGGCCAATCATGGTCCAGCCCCAGAAGCCAATCATAGAAGCGCAGGCTGCCATGATGACGTACTTCAGCTGGCCTTTGAGCTGCGGGTCGCGTTCTGCGACTGCGGGAGTGCTCATAGTGTATAGATCCTTAGGAACAAATGGTGTGTATGAAATTTTTTAGGAGTGGTGATGCTGACGCTCAACACGCTTGGCGTCTTTGTTCACCGAATCCGCGGTGCCTACCGGTGACCAGCCGCGCTGGTGGTTGCGCTTGCCGCGGGAACGGTAAACGATGTAGGGGCGGAAGATGTAGTGGAGCGGCGCTGTGAAGGCATGCACCAGGCGGGTAAAGGGCCAGAGGCAGAAGAGCAGCAGGGCAACAATCACGTGAATGTGGAAGGAGGTGGTTGCGTTAGCCATCGCCTCAACGTTGGGGTTGAAGTAGAAGATGGAACGGAACCAGACCGACACGGTCTCACGGTAGTTATGCTCGCCCTCGATCTCCATAGCGTTGAAGAGGGTTGCTACTGAACCCAGCACAATGGCGCTAGCCAGTGCCACGTACATCAGCTTATCGTTCCAGGTGGTAGCCCGGAAAACGGTAGCTGAGGTGCGGCGGCGGTAAATCATGGCGAAGAGGCCAATGAGGGTAGCTACCGCTGCGATAGAGCCAAGCCACAGGGCGTTCAGGTGGTAGAAGTGCTCGGAGATGCCCACCGCATCGGTCCAGGACTTAGGGATTACCAGACCAACGATGTGCCCTACCAGAACGACCAGGATGCCGTAGTGGAACATGGGCGAGGCGATACGCAGCAGCTTGGATTCGTACATCTGCGATGAACGGGTGGTCCAACCGAACTGGTCTGTCTTGTAGCGCCAGATGGTGCCACCAATGACGATTGCCAGGGTGATGTAGGGGAAGATACCCCAGAGGAAGTAATCAAGGGGTGTTACGTTCACTGGTGGGCTCCGTTCTGTGATTGCTGTGCGGCGAAGGGGGCTGTTTTATCGGCGCCCACCCGGGCACCGGGTCTCTGCTCATGCGGCAGAAGAAGGGGTAAGAGGCGCGGGTCGCTGGCAGGAAGCTGAGCTAGACCGACGTCCTCTTTGGGAGGTCCAACGTTGACCATCTTTTGAACCTCAGCCTGGGTTTCGGGTGAAACCCCGGGCAAGCTCTGGCATACGGCCTCAACCAGCCCATAGTAGGGCAGCTGATCATCGCGCAGCGCCAGACGCAGTAGCTCAAGGGATGGGCGGTAGGCTTGCAGGGCTGCTCGTCCAGCGCGGGCGTCCACCAGTGCGGTAAATTCCAGCACCATGGGCAGGTAGTCGGGCAGCTCCCCCTGCAGGTTAGTGACCATACCTGAGTCACGGTACATCTGCTTGAAACGGGTCAGGGCTTCACCGCGGCGGCGGGTATCGCCCTCGGTCCAGTAGGACAGGTGGAAAGAATGGCGGCGGGAGAGGTCATACTCCTGCACGTAGTGCGCCTGCATCTCTTCTAGCGACGAGGTAGCGTACCACTCTTGTACAGCGTGGACGCCGGTCAACAACTGCTCGTTGCCGGTTTCTGCTGCCAGTTCTAGGAGTTCTGGTAGCAGCGCCCGGGTTTCTTCGCTGGGGTAGCGTAGCAGAACGGAGGTGACCTGGTAGGTCACTGCGTCCAGCTCTTGCCCGCTCCCCCAGTCCATGTCAAAGGGGTCGCCCGAGGCGGGCAGCTGAGGGGCGGCCTCAGCTGCATTCCGCTTCAGGAGTTGAGAGAAAAATCCAGCCATGAAGAACTAGACCCTCTTGCTACCGCTGGTATCGGGGAACATGCCCTCAGGGCGTGTCTTACCATCCCACATGAAGATATCGACCTTGCCATCCTGGCGTGCCTGGTTAGCGTAGCTACCTGCCGAGACGGGGACGGGGCGGTCACCGGGATCGTTGAAGGCGCTATCGTAGAGCATGCCGGGGCCGCCGTCAGTATCGAGCGAGCAGCCGATCTCTTCGAGATTGTGGGCATCTTCCATGTGCGCAGGGGGGATGACGTAGCGCTCTTCGTACTTGGAGATCGCCATGAGGCGGTACATCTCGTACATTTCAGCGCCGGTCATACCTACCTGAGCAGCAATCTCTTCGTTGCCGGTGCCGCCGAGGGTGATGTCACGCATGTAGGCACGCATGGCAGCCAGCTTCTTGAGCACATCGGTAATGATGGTGGTGTCGCCAGCGGTGAAGAGCTCTGCCAGGTATTCCACGGGAATACGCAGGGAGTCGATGGCACCAAAGAGGTTGGTCTGGCTCTCAGCATCGTGGCCCTGCTCCTTGAGCAGATCGATGATGGGTGAGAGCGGAGGAACGTACCAGACCATGGGCATGGTGCGGTATTCGGGGTGCAGAGGAAGGGCAATCTTCCATTCTTTAGCCAGCTTGTAGACCGGTGACTTCTGAGCTGCCTGAATCCAGGAATCAGGGATGTCCTGCTTCTTGGCCGCACGAATGACCTCGGGGTCAAAAGGATCCAGCATGATGTCTAGCTGGGCCTGGTAGAGCTGCTTTTCATCGGGTACTGAAGCTGCCTCGGTGATACGGTCGGCGTCGTAGAGGAAGATACCGATGTAGCGCATACGGCCAACACAGGTCTCAGCACAGACGGTGGGAATACCGTGCTCGATACGGGGGTAGCAGAAAGTACATTTCTCTGCCTTGCCGCTCTTGTGGTTGAAGTAAATCTTCTTGTAGGGGCAGCCGGTGATGCACTGACGCCAGCCACGGCACTGGTTCTGGTCAACCAGAACGATGCCGTCCTCTTCGCGCTTGTAAATAGCACCTGAAGGGCAGGACGCCATGCACGAGGGGTTGAGGCAGTGCTCGCAGATACGGGGCAGGTAGAACATGAAGGTGCGTTCGAATTCGAACTTAATCTTCTCTTCTGACTGCTGACGCACCTTCTCAACCAGCGGGTCAAGGTGACCGTTTTCGCTGGAGCCACCCAGGTTATCGTCCCAGTTGGGGCCCCACTCAATCGAGGTGTCCTCACCGGTAATCAGTGACTTAGGTCTAGCGGTGGGGAAATCGTCCCCCAGAGGTGCACTGGTCAGGTTCTCGTAGTCATAGGTCCAGGGCTCGTAGTAGTCCGAGAGCTCGGGCTGAACCGGTGAGGCGAAGAGGGTGAAGAGCTTCTTGAAGCGGTTACCGCTCTTGAGCTCCAGGCGTCCGCGCTTGTTCAGCGTCCAGCCGCCCTTCCACTTCTCCTGGTCCTCGTAACGGCGAGGGTAGCCCTGGCCCGGGCGGGTTTCAACATTGTTGAACCAGACGTATTCGGTGCCAGCACGGTTGGTCCATGCCTGCTTACAGGTCACAGAACAGGTGTGACAGCCCAGGCACTTGTCGAGTGCCATGATCATAGAAACTTGTGCCATGACGCGCATTAGTAGGTTACCTCCTGCTTGCGGCGGCGAATTCGGGAAACAATATCACGCTGGTTGCCGGTGGGGCCCAGGTAGTTGAAGGCGTAGGCAAGATGGGCGTAACCACCGATGATGTGGGTGGGCTTGACCAGGATGCGGGTAACGGAGTTGTGAATACCGCCGCGGCGCCCGGTGCGTTCTGCCTTGGGCACGTTGACCAGGCGTTCCTGGGCGTGGTGCACGTAGACAACACCTTCGGGCATGCGGTGGGAGACAACAGCGCGGCCAACGAAGACACCGTTGTTGTTCTCGCACTCGATCCAGTCGTGGTCCTTGACGCCAATCTTCTCTGCATCCTGCGGGCTCATCCAGGCGTGGGTGCCACCGCGTGAAAGGGTCTGCATGTAGAGGTTGTCGTGGTAGGAGGAGTGGATAGCCCACTTGTTGTGAACCGTCACGTAACGAACAGCCACTGACAGGTCACCGGTTTCACCCAGTTCGGGCTCACCGAAGAGGTTGTGCATATCCAGCGGCGGGCGGTAGAGCGGCATCTGCTCGCCCATCTCGCTCATCCAGTCGTGATCCAAGAAGAAGTGCATACGACCGGTGAGGGTGTGGAAGGGCTTGAGCTGCTCAATGTTGAGGGTGAAGGGGGCGTAGCGGCGTCCGCCGGTTTCGCTACCGGACCACTCGGGTGAGGTGAAGACGGGGACGGGGCGGTCCTGGGTATCGCGGAAGCGGATGCGCTTCTCTTCGTTACCCTCTGCCAGGTGGTGCATCTTCTTGCCCACGCGCTTCTCCAAAGCCTTGAAGCCCTTGAGGGCCACGGGGCCGTTGGAGGTACCGGAGAGAGCCAGGATGGTATCTGCCAGTTTGACGTCGGTATCCAGGGCAGGAAGACCTGCGCCCTTACCGGTGCCCATCACGCCGTGCTCTTCAGCCAGGGCTGCTAGCTCGTCGTTGACGTCCACGGTGACAGCCTTGGTGGTGGTGCCCAGCTTTGAGAGCAGGGGCCCTACCGAGGTGTACATGTCGTAGAGAGCACCGTAGTCGCGCTCAACCACGGCAAAGACCGGCATGTTCTTACCGGGAATACCCTTGATCCCCTTGTTCTTCCAGTCGGGGGCATGTCCACCGGGCTGAGCAATCTGGCCGGGTGTGTCGTGCTGCAGGGGCACTGAGACCAGGTCCTTGCGCACGCCCAGGTGCTTCTTAGCAACCTTCGAGAAGACGTAGGCCAGTTCCTTGAAGACCTGGTGGTCAGTCTTAGTTTCCCAGGGCGGGTTGATGGCCGGTGAGAAGGCGTGGATGTAGGGGTGCATGTCGGTTGAGGAAATATCGTACTTCTCGTACCAGGTGGCAGCGGGGAAAACGATGTCGGACGACAGGGTGGATGAGGTCATACGGAAGTCGGTGGTGACCAGCAGGTCCAGCTTGCCGACCGGGGCGTCCTCTTCCCAGCGCACCTCTGAGGGGCGGGTTTCAGCGTCCTCGCTGATATTGGAGTTCTCGTTGCCGAGCAGGTGGCGCAGGAAGTACTGCTCACCCTTAGCTGATGAACCCAGCAGGTTGTTACGCCAGAGCATGAGGGTGCGGGGCCAGTTGGCCGGCGCATCGGGGTGCTCTACCGAGAATTCCAGGTCGCCTGAGTTCAGGCGCTGAGCAACGTAGTCAGCCGGTGATTCGGCGGTGCCAGCTGCTGCGGCAGCGGCGCCCTTTTCTGCCAGCTCCAAAGAGTTCTCGGGGAACTGGGGGTAGAAGGGAGTCCAACCCATGCGCACAGCGCGGGCCAACAGATCAGCGGTGTGAACACCCTTGAGTTCGCCCTTAGCCAGCGGGGACTGCATGGCCTCGGATGAGTAGCCGTCCTGACGGAACTGATCGGTGTGCATATACCAGAAGCTGGTGCCAGCCTGGGTACGGGGCGGGCGGTACCAATCCAGGGCGTTAGCCATGTGAGCCCAGCCGGTGATGGGGCGAGCCTTTTCCTGGCCCACGTAGTGAGCCCAGCCGCCGCCGTTACGACCCTCAGCACCGCACATAATAAGCAGAGCGAGAATGGAGCGGTAGGTGGCATCGCCGTGGTACCACTGACAGATACCGGCACCCATGATGATCATGGTGCGGCCCTTAGAGTCAATGGAGTTCTGAGCGAATTCCCGGGCGGTGCGGATCACAGCTTCGGCGGGAACCGAGGTGATTTCTGACTGCCAAGCTGGGGTGTACTGCACTCTGGCATCGTCAAAGCCGGTAGCAAACTGGCCGGGAATACCGTCGCGGCCTACCCCGTACTGGGCGAGCATGAGGTCAAAGACAGTGGTGACTTCAAAGCCTTCAACGGTGATGGTGGGGACGCCACGGGTCACTACCTTGCCGCGACCCGAAGGCTCGTCGAAGGCGGGGAGCAGAATCTCAACGTTTTTTTCGCTACCGCTGGGCAGATCAAGGATGGACAGGGCAGGCTTGACACCCTGCAGATCCAGGTTCCACTTGCCTTCGTCTTCCTTGTTGTAGCGGTAGCCCATTGAACCGTTGGGTACAACGACCTCGCCAGTTTCGCGGTTGAGCAGGGCAGTCTTGAAGGCAGCGTCAGCAACCTCTTTGTGCTCTGCCAGGTTAGCTGCAGTCAGGAACTTGGAGGGCACCTTGGTGCCGTCTTCGCGGGTTTCCAGGGTCACCAGGAAGGGGAAGTCGGTGTAGGTGCTGGTGTAGTCCTCGAAGAACTCCACGCGGCGGTCCACAAAGTTTTCCTTGAGGATGACGTGGCCCATGGCCATCGCCAGAGCGGCGTCGGTACCGGGCTGGGCGGGCAGCCACTCGTCGGTAAACTTGGTGTTATCAGCATAGTCGGGGGAAACCGAGACAACCTTGGTGCCGCGGTAGCGTACCTCTGCCATCCAGTGGGCGTCAGGGGTACGGGTGACGGGGATGTTGGAGCCCCACATCATGAGGTAGGTGGCATCCCACCAGTCACCTGATTCGCGCACGTCGGTCTGGTCACCGAAGACCTGAGGTGAGGCGACGGGGAGGTCGGCATACCAGTCGTAGAAGGAGGTCATAACGCCGCCCATGAGCTCGATGTAACGAGCGCCGGAGGCGTGGGAGACCATGGACTTAGCGGGGATGGGCGAGAAGCCGATGTTGCGGTCAGGCCCGTAGTTCTTAATAGTGTGGATCTGAGCTGCAACTACCATTTCAAGGGCTTCTGCCCAGGTGCCGCGCACCAGGCCACCCTTACCGCGAGCTGAGGTGTAGCGGCGGCGCTTTTCAGGGTCAGAAACGATGGAGTGCCAGGCGTCCACGGGGTCGTTCAGGCGGGCGCGGGCTTCGCGGTACATTTCGAGCAGGACGCCGCGGATGTAGGGGTACTTCACGCGGGTCGGTGAGTAGGTGTACCAGGAGAAAGCTGCGCCACGGGGGCAGCCGCGGGGCTCGTACTCGGGTCGGTCAGGGCCAACGGTCGGGTAGTCAGTTGCCTGGGCTTCCCAGGTGATGACGCCGTCCTTGACGAAGACCTGCCAGGAGCAGGAGCCGGTACAGTTCACGCCGTGGGTGGAGCGGACTATTTTGTCGTAGCTCCAGCGGTTGCGATAGAAGATATCGCCCTGGCGACCGCCCTGCAAGAAGGCTGCACGGCCATCGTCGGTTTCGTCCCACTTGGTGAAGAACTTACCGAATTTAATCAGTTTGTCGGTGAGAGGCCCGTCTGGGCCCGCGGTGTGTGATGCCTGCTGAGTCATGAACACCACTCTACCGAAATATTTGCACAGAAAATACCGAATAAAAACCTTACCTAATTCGGTGAAAACGATGCGAATATTTTACGCTTCAACCTTTAGTGTGGCTTTTCTTAGCGGGCCAGCCAGGCAGAAATTCCCCCTTCGAGGCTGTAGAGGTTGCCGTACCCCTGGTCTAGAAGTTTTTGCGCAGCGGTGCGCGAGCGAACCCCGGCAGCACAGTAGAGGGCGTAAGCGGCCTGTTTTTCAGGCAAAACCCGCTCTATTTCTTTGCCGAAGCTGCGGTTTTCGCCGGCCGACTCGATGACAGACAGGGGCAGGTTTAAGGCTCCGGGTATAGAAAGCGCTTCAAACTCATGCGGCTCACGCACGTCAATGAGGGGAACGCCGGCAAAGTCGCCACTATCGAAATAGTCATCAAACGTAATATCTAGACCGTAGGGGCTAGACTCAACCACCCTAAAAATGTTGGGCATGTCACTAGGGTTTTTGGGGTCCTGAGCGGTTGCAGAGAATATTCCATGGGACGAGTTTGCGGTAAGGCTCTGGGGCTCACCGACTACACGTTTCTCATCCAGCTTTGATTCGAATGCCTTTGCGCGTGCCTGTGTGGTCTTTTCGCGGCTTCGGGGTGAAGCAACCAGAGGGATATATTCCCATCTGCCGGTCAACCCGGTGTAGTAGCCAACCTGCCCGGTGAGTGGCTGGCCGACGCCCGTGATGATCTTGATGGTTTCCATCGCCATGGACGTACCCACCACCCCGGCGAGCGCCCCGATGACGCCGGCAGTGGCACAGTTGGGTACCGAGCCGGGGGCCGGTTCTACCGGGTAGAGGTCTTCATAGACAGGTGCTTGACCGTGCCAAAAAACGCTCATCTGGGCGTCAAACCCTAAAATCGCGCCCCAAACGTGGGGAATGCCGGCGCGGGCAGCAGCTCGGGAGGCGGTGTAGCGGGTAGCAAAGTTATCGCTACCGTCCACCAGCACGGTTGCTGCCTGCAGAAGACTATCTGCGTTAGCGTCGGTAAGGCGTTCTTTGATGACCTGCACCGTCATGGTGGGGTTAAGTTCGCGCATGGTTTGAGCAGCCGAGTCTGCCTTGGGAGTTCCCACCCGGGCAAAGGAGTGAATCACCTGCCGGTGCAGATTGGAAATCTCTACTTCGTCATCGTCGATCAGCACCACGGTGCCTACTCCGGCACCTGCCAGGTAGAGCAGAGCGGGGGCACCCAGACCCCCTGCCCCGATGACCGCCACCCTGGCGTCCTTAAGTTTCTGCTGCCCAGCCTGGCCGAGCTCGGGCAGAATCATTTGCCGCCCGTAGAGCTTGTATTCCAGGGGGCTGAAGTCAGCGGGTGCGGTCATGGTGTCTTATCTCCGTGGTGGTTAGCGGGTGGCCGGTGGGGTGTCGATACCCACCCATTCCACGGCGCCGTCGGTCAGTTCCTGTTCTTTCCAGATGGGCACCTCTGCCTTGATGCGGTCAGCGACCATCTCACAGGCAGTGAAGGCCAGCCCGCGGTGGGCTGCAGTCGCCAAAACGGTGAGGGCTGATTCGCCGATAGCAATGGAACCAACGCGGTGCACAGCCCAGAGCCGCACACCTGCCAGCTGATCGGCGACGCCCTTCACGGTGCGCTCCATAAAGTCTTGGGCTTGCGGGTGGGAAGAGTAGCTGAGGGCAGCGACCGCTTGCCCGTGGTCGTGGTTGCGCACAATGCCGTCAAAGATCACCAGGGCACCCATCTGCTGGGTCATAGTCTGACGCTTGGCTTCAGCGAGCAGGGGCTCAAGGGGTTCTTCGGTGATAGCGGTGTGCACTACGGTTGAACCCTGAGGTTCAAGCGGGCTGTCAGCGTAGGGGTTGGTGTCTTTAGTGGTCATGGTAGTCCTCCATCTGGCGGCAAATATGGGTGACTAGGGGATCTAGCACGGTGCAGCCATCCTTCACCCCACCCTTAGAGCCGGGTAGGGTCATGATGAAGCTGCGCCCAATCACACCGGCGACGCCACGCGAGAGCACGGCGGCGGGAGTATTGGTCAGCCCCTGCGCCCAGAAGGCGTGCATAATGCCCGGCACTTCTTTATCCAGGTGGGCACGCACGGCCTCTACGGTCATATCATCGGTGTTCAGCCCGGTCCCACCGCTCGTCAGGATGAAGGTGGGCAGGTTTCCTAATGCAACCAAATCATCAAAGTAGGGGCCGAAATCAGCGTCAGCCACCACGACCGCTTCTGGGGTCTCAAAGCCTTGGGACCGCAACCACTCGACCGCCAAAGGACCGGATTCATCGCGGTAGATTCCGCGGGCAGCTCGGGTTGAGGCAACGATGACTAGGCCGGTTAGCCCCTCGGGCAGAGTGTAATTTTTACCCATGATTAGCGCTCCACTGACCAATCGCCCGATTTTCCGCCGCTTTTTTCTAGCACTCGAATGTCGGTGATGGTGGCCTGCTTATCGACCGCCTTGATCATGTCAAAGACGGTGAGAGCGGCGCTGGATACTGCGGTGAGGGCTTCCATCTCTACACCGGTGACCCCGGTGGTCTTAACCAGCGCTTCAATACGCACCCGGTCCTCCATCCGCTCGAAGTCCACCGTAATTTTGCCCAGGGGCAGGGGGTGGCAGAGGGGGATAATCTCGGGGGTTTTTTTAGCCCCCATGATGCCGGCAACGCGTGCTACGGGCAGGGCGTCCCCCTTAGGCAGTGCAGCGTCAAAAATTTGTTCAATAACGTCGGGGCGGGTAAGGACGTAGCCTTCAGCAATAGCGGTGCGGGTGGTAATCGCCTTATCGGTGACATCTACCATGTGGGCGCTACCGTCAGCGCGGACGTGGGTGAGGTGTGCCTGAGGTTCTGGGGTAGTCATGGAGTCCTTTGGGCAAATTGAAGTGGTCAGGCGGTGAAATTTAGTATCCATGATACTTCATTAGGGCAGGGGCGTTCCCGGGTCAAAGCGGTAGGTAGAGGGCAACGTCCCCACTGCGGTAGGAGACCCCCGGGTCTAGCTGTACCAGCACCTGGGCGATGGCTGCCCGGTGCAACAGGTGGGAACCGGTCAATGGGTCAGGGGTCAACAAAGTGCGCACCGTTCCGTCGCTCTCAAAGACCCGCTCCAGACGCGCTCGCCGATACTGGGTTTTACCTTCCGGGGCCTGCAGCGCCTCCCCTTCTGCCAGTACCAGGACGCCGTGGCGGGGCTGGGGCGCTACCCTGCCAGTGAGCTGGGCTAGAGCTGGGCGCACCAGCTCTACGTAGGAGACAAGGGTGCTGACCGGGTTGCCCGGCAACGAAATCACCGGCACCAGGTGGGCGGCGCCGTCCTGCTCCTGGGAAGTGGCCCGCAGCAGGGAGAGCCCCTGGGGTCCGCCGGGCTGCTGGGCAACATGCCCAAACCAGGTACGCTCTGCCTGTACCAGCGCGTCCTGAGTTTCTATCATGGCGGTGAGAGCTAGTCGCACTACCTCGTATTTGCCGTGGCTGATACCGCCGCTAGTAATAATAAAGTCAGGGCGCCAGGTGAGCACTAGCCGGGTGAGAACCCCTACCAGCTGCTCGACGGAGTCTCCAATAGCAACCCGCTGAGTTTCAGCGCCGTCTGCTCCGGCGAGCGCGCAGAGCATGGGCCCGTTGGCGTCCAGTATTTTGCCGGTTTCGGGGGCGGCTTCAGTATCCAGAGTGATTTCATCTCCACCGGTAATCAGCACCACTCTGGGGCTGCTGCGCACCCTGAGAGCACCGATTCCTTGGGAGGCAAGTGCGCCGATCAGGGCCGGGGTGATCGGGGTGCCGGCTGCTGCCAGTAGCTCGCCGGCTTCGATGTCCTCGCCTACCCCGCGCACGAAGTCCCCAAAGGCTGCCCGCGGCAGTTCAATCTGGCCGCCCCGCTGGGCAAAGCCCGCGGCGTCCTGCTCCCCCGTCAATACCCGGGAGCGTTCCACCGGAACCACAGCGTCATAACCGGCAGGTAGGGGTGCACCGGTCATAATCGGGTAGGCGACATCGTCCCTGATGGGCAGGTCTTGGGCGTCAGACCCTGCGGGTACGTCTGCGCCCACCATGAAGGTGCGGTCATCTCTGGCAGCGCCCAGGGCGGTGACGGCATAACCGTCCATTTGGGAGTTAGCGAAGTGCGGCACCGAGCGCGGGGCACGCAGGTCTTGAGCCAGCACCCTACCGGCAGTCTCAACCAGGGGGAGCTTTTCGCTACTGCACTGCACGGTGGCAGCTAGGGTTGCTTCAACCAGGTGGCGGTAATCAGCAGGGCTCACCGTGCCCTGATCGGGGAAGGTTGGTAGGGAGTTCACAGGCTAGCTCCTTTCAGACGGCGAAGCCAGGTGGCAAGCGCCAGGGTGCCAAGAATAAGGATGTAGAGACTAATCAGCATCAGAGCGGAGCCAAGCGCGGCGTCCATGTGGTTAGAGCTGAGTGCCAGCTCAATATTGAGCGGGATGGTGCGGGTAGCACCGGCAACATTGCCGGCAAAGGTGACGGTGGCACCGTACTCCCCCAGCGCCCTGGCGAAGGAGAGCAAAAAAGCCGTAAGCAAACCGGGAGCGGCCAGCGGTAGCAGAACCTTGCGAGTCACCTCAGCGGGGCTGGCGCCCTCCACCAGGGCTATTTCCTCATAGCTGACCGGCAGGGCGCGCAGGGTGGTGACGGCGGTTGCGACGAAGAAAGGTAGGGCAACAAAAACCTGGGCAAGAATAACCGCAAGGGGGCTGAAGGCCACCGAGATTCCCATGTCAGTCAGCCAGGACCCCAGGACCCCGCGCCGGCCCCAGAAGAAGATCAGCGCCAGACCGGACACCACCGGGGAGAAAATCACCGGTGCATAAATCAGGCAATAGAGGGGGAAGGTGAGGGAGGCGAAGCGGCTGCGCGCTAGTACTTTGGTCAACATCAGGGCTGTGGGTGCTCCCAGCAGACCGCAGATAAGGGTCGACACGGTGGCAGTCACGATTGATAACCGGGCTGCCTGCAGCATGGCCGGCTCAGCGAATAGAGCCGGGACGTCCGCCCAGGGCATACGGGTGAACAGACCCAGCATTGGCCCCAGCACTACCAGAAAGGCAAGGAGTGATGGGGCTAGCAAGAATCCTGGTACGGATCTAAAGGCGCTAGTTTTGCTCACGTTTCTAGTTTAGGCGGTGGTGAATCCGTAGTCGGTCAGGATTGCAGATGCCTCGTCAGAGTTTGCCAGCCAGTCAGCAAAGCTCTTGGCGGCATCGTTGCCAGAACCGCTCTTGGTCACGGCAAGGGGGTAGGCGTTGCGTTCCAGGCCGGGCAGCTCGATAACGGTGATGTCCTGGTCCTGCTTCTTGATGGAGGCAGCGTCGGTGGTGTAGATGAAGCCTGCATCTGCCTCACCGGTGGCGACCTTGGTAGAAACATCGGTCACGTTTGCTTCTTCGGTCATGGTGGCGGGCTCGATATTTTTGCTCTCCAGTTCTTGATGTGCCAGCTTGCCACAGGGAACTTCGGCAGCGCAGAGGGCTGTAATAACTCCCTGCCGGGTGAGGTCATCCAGAGTGCTGATGTCTGCGGGATTACCGTTTGCCGTGGCAAGAACCAGGGCATTGGTGGCAATAACCTCGATGCTAGCCCCCTTCAGCTCCTCGGCATTCTCGAGTGCGCCGTTCATGGTGGCGGCATCGGCGGTAATGAGCATATCTGGGGTGGCGCCCTCTTGAATTTGCTGTACTAGTTTGGAGGAACCGGCGAAATTAAAACTGATGTCAACCCCTGGGTTAGCCTTCTCGTGGGTAGCTTCAAGTTCCGCGCCAGCGTTGTTGAGAGAGGCGGCAGCGAAGACCTCCACCGTCGTAGCCTGATGGATGCCGGCGTCCGGCTGATTTTCATGCCCCGCTGGGCCTCCGCAGGCCGAGACCCCCAGCACGGTGACGGCAGCAGCCCCGGCGAGCAGACGCGAATTTTTGAGCAGGGGGGAGGTTTCCATCATTCTTTCCTTGAACGGTTATCTTGCGCCGGCACTGGGCATCCGCGGTAGGGTGGTATGAAGTGGTGTTGCGGCGCTAGTTTAGCTAGGCTTTATTTTACATTCGCAATACCAGATTTATGAAAGCGCAGGTATGGCACACTTATCCGATGCTTCCGCCGGGTCTGTTCCCCTTGGCACCAGCATCCCGGTCGTTAGGCGCGAAGCCTCGACTCCGGGTGCGCCCACTAGTGGTGGGTTGGTCGATCGCTGGGGTAGGGTTGCCACTGACCTACGTATCTCACTGGTGGATAAGTGCAATCTGCGCTGTCAGTACTGCATGCCGGCTGAGGGACTGGACTGGTTGCCGCGTGCCAGCCTCATGAGCGCCGATGAAATCTTCCGTATTGCTGATGTTGGCGTTCGGCTACTCGGTGTTGAAGAGGTACGTTTTACCGGTGGTGAGCCGTTGGTACGTGCAGATTTGGTTGATATTATTTCCCGGATTCACCGTGCCCACCCTACTGTGCCGATTTCTATGACGACCAACGGCATTGGGTTGGAAAAGAAGGTAGGTGCCCTTAAAGAGGCCGGCCTGTCCCGTATTAACGTTTCCCTTGATACCATTTGCCCCCAGACTTTTGCTGAGCTGACCCGCAGGGACAAGCTGGCGGACGTACTAACCGGTGTGGACGCCGCTACGGCAGCGGGCTTGCACCCCATCAAAATTAACGCTGTGCTTATGCCGGGTATCAATGACACCCAGGGTGGGGAGCTCCTAGCGTGGGCACTTGCTGGTGACTACCAGCTACGCTTTATTGAGCAGATGCCTCTGGACGCTGAACACAAGTGGACCCGTGAGGGCACGATCACTGCCGGTGAGATTCGCGAGAAATTGCTGGCTGACGTTGATTTGGCGCCCTTTGAGAAGCCGCGGGGTTCGTCACCGGCCCAGTTGTGGAATGTCTACCCCAAGGGCACCTTTACCGATGCCCAGGCCGCGCTTGAAGGCATCGAGACTACAGATGCACCGGCCATGGGCCAGGTGGGGATTATCGCCTCTGTGACCGAACCTTTCTGCTCCGCCTGTACCCGCACCCGCATTACTGCAGACGGTAAGATTCGATCCTGCCTTTTCTCGCTCACGGAGACCGATTTTCTGGGGGCGCTCAGAGCCGGCATCACTGATGAGGAGTTTGCACAGCTCTGGCGGGGTGCCATGTGGGGCAAGCCCAAGGCTCACGGCAAGGATTCAGCCGGTTTTGAGGCAGCAGATTTTCAGCAACCCGCTCGCAGCATGAGCGCTATTGGAGGCTAGAATGCAGATTCATTTCTTTGCAGCAGCGCGCGCTGCTGCAGGAGTAGCAGAAACCCAGTGCCAGATTTCTCAGTTACCTGAACCCACGCTGGCAGCCCTGCTCGATTACCTGGGGCAAACGCTGACCGGCACCACCCCCTCAGGGCAGAGGCTGGCAGATATTCTGCCCCAGTGCTCTTATCTGCTCGATGGGCAGGCTTCCCCAGCGGATGCATCGCTTGAGGGCGTCCAGCGCCTTGATGTTCTGCCTCCCTTTGCCGGCGGGTAAACGTGCTCGTTTTTAATGCTCTGATTGTTGCAGGTGGACGCTCCTCCCGCTTGGGCGGTGTGCCCAAAGCCCTGTTATCCAACGGGCAGCAGACCCTGCTCGCCTCCACCTTAGATGCCGCCGGTGCAGCTGCTGCCCGTGTGGTTGTTGGCCCTTCAGACTTACCCCTGCCATCAGGTGTGTTGCTGACCCGCGAAGAGCCGGCCTTCTCTGGCCCCGCGGCCGCTATTAGCGCGGGTTTAGACGCCCTGGCACAGCACCCCGCACCCTGGACGCTCCTACTATCGGTGGATGTCCCCCAAGTCGCAGGTGCTGTTGAACGACTCACCAACGCGGCAGTCTCAGCTGCACCAGAAACCATGGGGTTCTGGGGGGTTGCCGATGGCACCTTCCAGCCCCTGCTGGGTATTTACCGCACCGACCAGCTGGCACAGGTTTTCGCCGGTGATACCGCCAACGCATCAGTGCGCCGCTTTCTAGCACCGCTATCTCCCCAGCCGGTGCAGCTCGCCTCAGAGCTAACTGCCGATGTGGACACCTGGCAGCAGGCCCAGGCTAGCGGCTACACCCGCGATACGTCCACCGCGCCGTCCGCCTAAGTTCTCCCACTGTCAAGGAACCCCATGCAGCACGTCTCCTGGTTCGATGCCCGCACCCTTTTGCACGCTGAGGGCAGCCAGCGTATAGCCTCCACAGAGCAGGTAGAGCTGTCTTCAGCCATCGGCAGGGTTCTAGCGGAGCCGCTGAACAGCCCGCTGCCGGTGCCCCACTACGATTCTTCCGCTATGGATGGTTATGCCCTGGCCGGCCGCGGCCCCTGGCGGTTGCTCACGCCCCAAGAATCCCAGCCCGGCGAGAACGTACACCGTAAAACCGTACCGCTTGAGGCAGGGCAGGCCACCCCGATTCTGACCGGTGGGCTCCTGCCACCCGGTGCGGACGCTGTGCTGCGACTGGAACACGCCCGGCTAATCGATGATGGCAACCTGGCTATAGTTGAAGCCCTCCCCCAGTTTTTTGAAAGCTCCCCTCACCAGCAGCCAGCGATTGGCGCCGATATCCGCCGCGCCGGTGAAGAACTAGCAGCCGGAACCACGTTACTCGCAGCAGGTGTCCGCCTGGGTGCCCGCCATATCGGGTCCCTGGCAACCCTGGGTTTCGATATTCTGCCGGTCTACACCCAGCCCACCGTGGCTCTGGCTTACACCGGCAATGAAATCATCACCGATGGTCTGCCCGGCCCGGGCGAAGTACGCGACGCCTTCTCGCCCCAGTTCCCTTTCATCATTGAATCTTTCGGGGCCACAGTGACCTCTGCAGTCCGCCTGCAGGACAGCGCCCCAGACTTCCACCACTGGCTGGGCCACACAGCCGCCGATATCCTCATGCTCACCGGCGGCTCCAGCACCTCAGACGTAGACTGGGTGCGCCGCACCCTAGCAGAACTGGGTGCTACCTACATCTTCGAGTCAGTAGCGATCCGCCCCGGCCACCCGGCGCTCGCTGCTCTCCTGCCGGACGGACGCCTGGTGTTAGGCTTGCCCGGTAACCCCCTGGCAGCTCACGTCGCCCTTTACTCTTACCTGCCCGCCGTTCTTGCCGGTATCTTTGGGCAACCACTACCGCAGTTGCCCACCGGAACCCTCACCGCTGCGGTTCCCGGTTACAGCAAAAAAGATTTGCGTCTGATACCCGTGACCGTAGAGGCAACGCCGGGGGGCATCCGTCTCACCCCGCGAGACAAAACCCGCTCCCACATGCTGACCGGCTTCGCTTCAGCTGATGCGCTGGCGCTGGTACCCCCTGAAGGCGCAGGGGCAGAAAAAAACTGCCAATTTTTGGAACTACCTGCCTAAGCAGATGACGGTGCCATACCGACGGACGCTCTAGAGACGCCCCTATACTGAAGAAGTACATTTTTTATCGATCAGCCAAGGGACACATGTCTCAGCCCAAACTCAGTGATGTTGCTGCACTTGCGGGGGTCTCGCCCACCACGGTGTCCCGTGTACTCAATAACCGCGGCTACCTTTCAGAAAAAACCCGTTCCAAGGTCTTCGAAGCAATGAAAACCCTGGGGTACCGGCCCAACGCCATCGCCCGTTCTTTGCAAGGCCGCAAGAGCCAGCTCATCGGTCTGATTTTCCCTTCCGTGGCCCACCCCTTCTACGGTGAAATGGCCTACCGGATTGAGTCCCACCTCGCGGATGCCGGCTACAAAACCATCCTCTGCAACAGTGGGGACCGGCCAGAAGCTGAACAGCGCTACCTTGACATGTTGCTAGCCAACCAGGTGGACGGCGTCATCACCGGTGCTCATTCACAGTTTGTGGCCCAGTTCCCGCTCATGGGCGCTCCTTTGGTTACCATCGATCGCGCTGAAACGGGCAAGGCGCCTAACGTACGCTGCGATAACTACGACGGCGGCTACCGGGCCACTTCACTACTGCTAGAACGCGGTGCGAAAGAGCCAGTAAACATCACTTCAACTGCGTCTGAGGGTAACCTGCGACTGCGAGGCTACCGTGATGCCTTGGTCAAGCACGGCATCACAGACCGTACCCTCGAACTGGGTTTTGATACTCCGCATGCCCAAAAAATGGAGCTGATTGCCAGCTATCTCGACCAACACCCCACCCTCGATGCGGTCTTTGCGTCTAACGATATGTACGCGGCAATGGTACTCAGCTGTGCCCAGAAGCTGAGCCTAGAAGTTCCCACGGACCTGCAGGTAATAGGTTTCGATGGGGCTTCTTCTACCCGCGCTATGCTCCCCCACCTAGCCACCGTGGTACAACCTATCGATGAGATTGCCCAGCGGGCAGTTGCGCGCCTACTCCACGCTATTGCAGGGCAGGGGGCCGAGCTGGACGGGGCTGACGTTCTACCGGTCAGCGTATACGAGGGTAGTACCCTGCGCACACAGCAGCCCGCCCATACTTCTTAGACCAGCTTTCTAGCGTCCTGCAGGGTTATTTTTGGAGACCTGGGTGACCGGTGCAGGGTGCAGCATCCCCAAGACCGGTTTACCACTCTTGAAGCGGAAGAGCTCCACAAAACCGTGCTTGGCGTACAGCTTGGCGCTGCGATAGGTGGACGCTTCTAGGTAGGCAGGTAACTCACCCAGCTGGGAGCGGCGGAAATCGAGCAAGTGAGAACCGATAGAGTGCCCACGAGCGTCCTCATGCACACCGATGGTATAGAGGAGCCAGTGAGGGAACTTGGGCCGTGCGGCCAGGAGTTTCAGATCGACGATAGCGGCTCGCAGTAGGCCCGGCCCTAGAATCTTTGCGTATTCGGGCAGTGACCTGATTTCGTCGACCAAGCCGCCCTTTTGCCCCTCCGGGGAGAGCCAGAGAGCTGTGCCTAAGACCTTACCCTCCTCGGTCACTGCCACATCGATGGTGCCCTTAGGTCCGTAGGTGTGACGGATCTGGAAGTCGAAGAGATCCCGCACCTTCTGGCGTTTGCCGTCACCTCCCATGACATTGTTCATCACCGGGTCATGCTCAAAAGCGTTAGTGAGAGCGTCAATGACGCCGGGCCAGTCAGCCTCGGTTGCCTGACGGACGGTGAAGCGGTAGCTGTTTTCTTCTGCCATGGTTCCTTGGTTCTTTCCTCTGGTTCTAAAGGTGCACGAAATCCTGTGAATATTTCTAATTATCCACAGATTGACCGTGCTAGCGTTGTGACGCGCAGAGAACAGCAAAGCGCCGTTTCCCTCTGATTTTATACAGGAGAAACGGCGCTTCTCTTAAAGTTTGAAGACCTCTACGGCGGGGCTTTAGCCCTGGCGCTCTACGGCAAGGAAGGCATCGCCTGCGGCGACCTGGCTACCCACGTTGAGCGCCTGCACCGATGAGGTGGCGGTCTTAGCATTGGTAATAACCAGCGGGGTGGTAACGGGGTATCCCGCAGCCTTGACCTCTTCTAGGTCAAACTCCACCAACACGTCTCCGCGCTTGACTTCAGCGCCCTTTTCGGCCTTAGCGTTGAAGAACTTGCCGTCGAGTTCAACGGTGTCAAAGCCTACGTGAATCAGGATTTCCAGGCCATCAGTGGTACGAATACCAAATGCGTGGCCGGTGGGGAAAGCAACCGTTACAGTGCCATCAGCAGGGGCTACTACGGTGCCGCTGACCGGTTCGATGGCTGCACCGGGGCCCAGGGCACCGGAAGCAAACATCTGGTCAGATACGCCCGACAGTTCTACCACGGTGCCGCCCAAGGGAGCACTGAGATCACTAGCAGCAGCGGTCTGCACCGCAGGGGTTTCAGCCGGTAGCGCGGGGGCAGGCTCTGCCTGCTCGTTACCGCCAAAGATTTTTTTGAAAAAGCCTGCCATGGTGCACCTCATCGTCTGTGGTTGGGGTAGTGACCGTCTTTACGGTTTCTTCTGTCACACTATCACTACTAATAAAAGGATTGCAGTTTTTTACCCGGCAGCACTTTCCATAAAGTGACAAAAGTTTCGCCGAGCACCCGCGAAGAGCCTAATCTGCGCGTCGAGCAAATTCCAGCGAGAGCACCGGCCCCTGCACCCGGACGGTTCGCTTGGTACCGGTGAAGTAAACCCGGGATGCAAAGGCAGCGGCTCCCCCATCAACAAAGAGCTCAGTAGCTGAAGCGTCAATGAGTAAATCGAAGGTACGTTCTGCGGCTTTCCCCAGGGTACGGCGGCGGTCGGTGCCACCAACCGTGTATCGGGAGCCAGCCCGGGACAGGGCGGCACCGGTTGCATCGAGGGTGATATCAAGAGCCTGCCCGGTGGCGTCCTCCACCGTAATATGGGCAGGGGTCCCTGCAACCTTCACGGTGCCCCGCAACCTAAAGACACGAGCGTCCTTAGCTTCAATAATTTCCCCGCCGGATGCCGGGTTTACCGGCACTGGAGCCAGTACGCGGTCAAGTTGGGGCACGGGGTTTTGCAGCAACTGACCACCCCGCAGAGTTAGCGTGCGCGGGTAGGTTTGCATGTGCACCCAGTGGTTTTCCCAGGAAGGCTGATCATCTTGGTCAGCGTTGCCCAGCCAGCCCTGCAAAATCGCCTGGGAACCATCTGCTCCCACCCCGTGGAAGCACTGGGGGGCGTAGAACTCGGTGCCGGCGTCCAGTTCGGTGAAGGGGGTGGTGACCTCAAAATGGGTACCGGTGAGGGTGCCGACCACGTAGCCGGTCTGGAAGATATTGTTGTACTTCTCCCCGTCCGCTTCCATACCCTGGGGGCTGAAAATCAGCACGTCCTTGAGCTCGCCGCTTTCTTCATCGCGCAGCTGAATCAGGCCGGGGCATTCGTACATGTAGCCCAAATCCGCCAAAGCAGGGTCTGTAAAAATAATTTCTCCGGCGAAGTCCCAGTTGCGGCGGTCAGTGGAACGGTAGATCACCACGGCTCCGGTTTCGTCCTCGCGCTGGGCGCCGATGACGGCGTAGAAGGTGCCGTCGCGCTCCACTACGTGGGGGTCGCGGTAGTGGGCGGTGTAGCCCTCTTCAGGGCCGTTGATAAAGACCTCTTGCTTGGTGAAGGTCTTGCCCTGGTCAGGGGAGGTAAAGAGTACCTGGTAGGCTTCGCGGTTGCCCGCTTCGTCCTTGACGTTGCCGGTGTAGAAGAACTCGAAGGTGCCGTCCTCACCCACGAAGCCTGAACCGGAGTAGCAACCGTTCTTGTCGAACCAGTCGGTGGGGGCGATGGCGGTGCCGCGGTCCTGCCAGTGGGTCAGGTCGTCGCTGGTGGCGTAGCGCCAGAAGACGGCGCGGGTGGGGTGTACCGGTGAGTACTGGTAGAAGGCGTGGTAGAGCCCGTCTTTATAAATCAGCCCGTTGGGGTCGTTAAGGCGGCCAACGGGGGGTGCCAGGTGCAGGGCCGGGTAGTCGGGGTCGGTGCGGACCTGCTCATGGTAGGTGGCATAGGCTTGCTCGGCAGCGGCGAGTAGTTCGGCGGCGTCCGGACGTCCGGGTTTAGTCACGCGGGGCTCCTTGGGTGGGGTGCGGTGGCGGGCTCTGTCAATCGTTTGTCATACCCAGCTTACCTCCTGCCCTCCTTCTAGGTCCGGGGTAGCGGCTTGCAGTGCAGACCGGCAAATATCCCAGATTATGTTATGTGCTAGCCCACGCCCCTACCTACAAAGGTCCACGAGGGCGCTCACTGCCAGGTGGTCAGATTCACCCACCTGCTGGTAGGTGATTTCTTTCCCGCCTGCAGGTGCTCCCTGCATCACCATGACGTGATCAATAGGGGCTCTCATTCCCAGTACCCCGCCCACCGGCCAGGTGCCCTCTACCTGGTCAGTGGCCAAGGCGGCGTCCACCCCCAGCAGTGAGTGTGCTCCCGAGTAGCTGGCCAAGCTGCCGTGCAACAGGGTGGCGTTGAAGTCGCCGGCTATCAGGTCGAGGCTCGCTTCTTCGCGGGCCAGCCGGTCAATCGTAGCGAGATCTTCACGCCACTGCTGCATGTAGGCAGGGACGGGCGGGGCGGTGTGCACCGCCAGCAGTGAGGGGTGGCCGGTATCTTCGTTTTCGGGAGCCAGCATCAGGGCTCCGAAGGTCATGGGCATCTCCTGAGCGGTGTAGGTACCCAGCCTGTCGCTGACCAGGGTCAGGGTGGGAGCAATGTGGATCTTCTCACTGGTGGATGCGAACACCTGGTAGCCCGGTACCCCACCGGCTAGAGCGGGCGTGTCGGGTGAGACTTCGGGGAGCACCAGAAAATCCGGTTGATCGGCCAGTAGCCGGGCCAGGCTCTGGTCGGTGAGGGTGTCGAGGGCGTTATAGGTGGTGACCCGGTAGATCTGCATATTGACGCAGCCGATGGCAGGCACCCCGCCTGCCCGATATCGCACAGCTCCGTAGGGGTCAATCACCGCCAGCAGGGTAGAAGCGGCACAGGCTAGTGCCGTCAGCCCGGCGAGGCAGCGGGTGATTGTGCTGGTTCTAGAGCGCAGGGCGACCAGCAGGGCCGTTATCAGGACGCCCGCCCCGGCTACTGCAAGCAGGGCGGGGAAGGCAACGGCCTGAGCTATGACCAGGCGGGTGGTCAGCCAGGCTGTGGCCGGGTGACCCGCCCATAGAAGGATAGCTAGCCAGGTCAGAAAACCTGCCAACAGCAGGCACCAGAGCACACGAATCAGAGTCTTACCCATGACCCCAGCCTAGCTAAAACCAGCAGGCAGGGGAAGAAACGGGTAGCGGCGTCCGTCCTTTATGCCCCCGGCAAGGCTGGCCGCCACATTAGGTGCAAGGCGGTATTTCTTAAAAGCCGCAAGGGCGGCAACCCATAACGGGTGCCGCCCCTGCGCCAAAGATAAGAAAAGTTAGAAACTTTACTTGAGGGTGACGGTTGCGCCTGCGCCCTCGAGAGCTTCCTTAGCCTTCTCAGCGTCTTCCTTGGAAGCGCCTTCGAGGACAGCCTTGGGAGCTGAGTCAACGAGGTCCTTAGCTTCCTTCAGGCCGAGTGAAGTCAGTGCACGAACTTCCTTGATAACGCCGATCTTCTTGTCGCCAGCTGATTCGAGAATAACGTCGAATTCGCTCTGCTCTTCAGCAGCAGCAGCTTCGCCGCCAGCGGCACCAGCAACAGCAACGGGAGCTGCAGCGGTTACATCGAATTCTTCTTCAAATGCCTTGACGAATTCTGAAACCTCAACGAGTGACAGTTCTTTGAATGCTTCAATGAGTTCTTCGATTGAAAGCTTAGCCATGAGATTGGCTCCTTCTTTTAATTCAGTTGCAAGCCTAAATTTTTCAGCCTGCGAGCTTGAAAATTATGCTGACCCATATGGGGCCAAAAGTCTATAAAAAGTGACAAACAACCGGGTGATTACTCAGCCTCGGGTGAAGCACCTTCCTGCTCTTCGAGCTTGATACGCAGAGCGTCAACGGTGCGAGCAACCTTAGCGATTGCACCCTTCGCGCCGCCTGCGACCTTTGCAAGAAGTACCTCGCGTGATTCGAGGCTTGCAAACTTGTTGATACCAGCTTCGTCGAGGGATTCACCCTCGAAGTAACCGCTCTTAACGATCAGCTGGGGGTTAGCCTTGGCAAAGTCACGCAGACCCTTCGCAGCATCAATGAAGTCTCCCTTGATGAATGCGATTGCGCTAGGGCCGTGGAGCTGACCATCGAATGCGTCGATGCCAACTTCCTTAGCCGCGATAGCGGTCAGAGTGTTCTTTACCACGGCGTACTCGGTCTCAGCACCCAGTGCGCGACGAAGATCCTTCATCTGTGCAACGGTGAGACCACGGTACTCGGTGAGAATTACGCCGTTTGAGGATTCAAGGAGTTCCTTGATCTCGGAAACAGCAGCAATCTTTTCCTGTGTTGCCATGGTGTTCCTTCCAGTTCTTATCCCGCCGGGCTAACAAAAAATGCCCCGACGCGCAGGCATCGAGGCATAATACACCCCAGAAAATTTCTGGTGAGTATTGTTTTATCGGCACCTACGCAGGTGGCTCCTTGTGAGCCCTTATCGTGTTCTTCCGTGAAGAAGGCACAGACCGGCGGTCTTTGGTTATTCCATCTAACCACGGATTCCCGTAGAGAGGCAAGCTGTTTGCGCCCTTAAGCGGGCTTAATCACGTTCTTTATGTCTATGCCGAGAAGATATGGAGAGCAGCGGGGTCTATATCCACATTAAGGCTACGCCCCGGCTCCACATACCGTGTTGAGGGTAGCAGAGCAGTCAGCACAGTACCCTGGGGGATGGTAAGCTCCCCGCCCTCGGTGGCTACCCGAGCCTCATAAGAAGTCTCTATGTCTACCCTTAGACCGGCAGTATGCTGCCAGCTGCTGCGAACTTCGGCAGTAAGGCTCCCGCGCCGTCCAGCACGTACAAAGGCAAAGGCAGTCAGCCCCGCACGGACGTTCTGCCCAGCTAACTGCGCATCAAACGAATTGTAGAGAGGGAAAACCAGCTGAGCGACCTCCGCGGAGACAGGAGAAGTCAGTATCTGCTCTGGGGTCCCCACCTGGGCTAGACGTCTGCCCGATAGAACGGCTACCTGTTGGCCCATCTGTAGGGCTTCGTTTTGGTCGTGGGTGACATAAATGCCGGTAAAACCAAGTTGCGTATGTAAGAGCTGCACATCAGTGCGAATACCGGCACTGCTCGCTTCATCAACGCTTGAAAGCGGCTCATCAAAGAGGACCACCGGCGTGCGTCGCACCAGAGCGCGGGCAATACCTGCCCGCTGCGCCTGCCCGCCCGATAGCTGAGCGGGTTTCTTCTTTAGGTGGTCTCCCAACCCCAGGGTTTGCACCAGAGAGGTGTAATGCTCCCGGTCCAGAGGTGCAGACTTTTTGAGGCGGAAGGCAAAAAGGATATTCTCTTCGATACTCAGGTGGGGGTAGAGCACAGGTTTCTGGAAGACCAGAGCAGTTTGCCCTGGCACCAGAGTCTGCCCGCCGAAGCTGATGGTGCCCGCGTTAGGTTCTTCCAGTCCAGCAATAAGACGCAACAGTGTAGATTTACCGGCACCAGAGGCTCCCAGGAGGGCCAGCAACTGACCAGTAGACAAAGTCAGGTCAAGACCGTCTAGAACGGTGCTGCCATCATAGTTCTTGCTGATACCGGCAAGGTGCAGTGCTGGTTGATTCATGGTCTCCATTATCCCAGTGAGTGTGCACTTTAGTGACGACCGTGCAGCTTTAAGACCCACGCTCGGCGATAAGGTACACGTTCGCCCCTGAACAAAAAGGCAGGCTCCCCGCCTGAGCGGGGAGCCTGCCTCAAAGACTAAGACTAGAAAACTAGACTTATGCAGCTACGGTCGCGGGGTCAACGGGGACGCCGGGGCCGAAGGTGGTTGCAACGGTAACCTTCGAGATGTAGCGGCCCTTAGCCGATGAAGGCTTGAGGCGGTTGATCTCTTCAAGAGCTGCTTCGAAGTTCTCGGTCAGCTGCTGCTCGGTGAAGGAAGCCTTACCGATGATGAAGTGCAGGTTGGAGTTACGGTCAACGCGGAAGTCGATCTTGCCGCCCTTGATGTCGTTAACAGCCTTGGTGACGTCCATGGTCACGGTGCCGGTCTTGGGGTTAGGCATGAGGTTACGGGGACCAAGTACCTTACCCAGGCGGCCTACCTTGCCCATGAGGTTGGGGGTAGCAACCGCTGCGTCGAAGTCAACCCAGCCGCCAGCAATCTTTGCGATCAGGTCGTCTGAACCAACGTAGTCTGCGCCAGCTGCTTCAGCTTCTGCAGCCTTCTCGCCTTCAGCCAGAACAACCACGCGAGCGGTCTTACCGGTGCCGTTGGGCAGGTTTACGGTGCCGCGGACCATCTGGTCTGCCTTGCGGGGGTCAACGCCCAGACGCAGTGCAACCTCAACGGTTGAGTGGGGCTTCTCTGCTGCGATTTCCTTTGCAACTGCAATAGCCTCTGCGGGTGCGTAAAGCTTCTCCGCATCGATCTTTGCTACAGCTGCCTCGTACGCTTTGCTGCGCTTTGCCATCTGCTTTTCTCCTTTGCAGGTGTGGTCTCTTATGAGCCGCGCTCGGCTCTGCCACTTGCCTTCCCCGTGGCCGGGGTTAGGCTTCTAATAATTTGTCTTGGGTGAGGCGTCAGCCTCGTCTCAGCGAGAGGCTGAGATTAGTCGATGGTGATGCCCATTGAACGTGCGGTACCCATGATGATCTTTGATGCTGCATCAAGGTCGTTAGCGTTCAGGTCTTCCATCTTGGTCTGTGCGATTTCGCGCACCTGGTCCATGTTGAGTGAACCGACCTTCTGGGTGTGGGGAACACCTGAGCCCTTGGGAACGCCAGCTGCCTTCTTGATGAGCTGCGCTGCGGGAGGGGTCTTGGTGATGAAGGTGAAGGAACGATCCTCGTAGACGGTGATTTCTACGGGGATGATGTTGCCGCGCTGTGATTCAGTTGCAGCGTTGTATGCCTTGCAGAATTCCATGATGTTGACGCCGTGCGCACCGAGTGCGGGGCCAACGGGGGGAGCCGGGTTAGCAGCGCCTGCCTGGATCTGCAGCTTAATGAGGCCTGAGACCTTCTTCTTGGGAGCCATTCTTGGTCCTTTTCATAGCTGGTGTACCGGCGCACAGGAGTATGCGTCGGCCGGTGGCGGCCGTGGCGCGGTCGCCTGCGTGTGGGCACCAAGCGTAGGTGCACACACAAACTTACATCTTAGTGGTTTTACTGGGCTTAAGCCAGGTGGTCACGGACGCCAGCGGTTAGCTCTTGCTCACAGAGGGAGCAAAAGAGCCGCTCTCCCCTACCGGGAAAGCGGCTCTTGATCTAGACCGTGCGGTCTTACATCTTGGTGACCTGAGCAAAGTTCAGGGTCACAGGGGTCTCGCGCTCGAAAACCGAGATGAGAACCACCAGCTGCTGGGAGGCAGCGTTGATTTCTGAAATGCTTGCGGGCATACCCTCGAAAGGGCCATCCTTAACGGTAACTGCTTCGCCGATTTCGAAACCGGTTTCGACAACAGGGGCAGCTGCCGGTGCAACACCGGCTTCCGCCTGCTCAGCTTCAAAGACAGGAGCTAGCATCTCAACGACCTCGTCGAGGCGCAGGGGGACGGGGTTGTAGGCGTCCTGCCCCACGAAGCCGGTAACACCGGGGGTGTGGCGTACAACGCCCCAGCTTTCGTCAGTGAGGTTCATGCGCACCAGCGCGTAGCCGGGAATGCGCACACGGCGGACCATCTTCTTGGAGGTGTTCTTGACCTCCATGACCTCTTCCATGGGCACCTGAACTTCGAAGATATCTTCATCAGCGTTCAGAGTCTGCACACGGGATTCGAGGTTAGCCTTCACCTTGTTCTCGTAGCCAGCGTAGGTGTGAACAACAAACCATTCGCCTTCCTGGCGGCGAAGCTTGGATTTGAATTCTTCAAGAGGATCAATGGCGGGTTCGTCATTAGCCTCAGCCGCTTCAACTTCTTCAACCACTTCTGCTGCTGCAACTTCAACAGCTTCGTGGCCCTCTTCGGTTGCCTGCTGGGCAGGTTCTACAACCTCATCGGCTTCGTGCTGCATTTCCTGCTCTGACACGCTTTCCTGCTTTCGTCTGTTGTCTATCGCGCACGTGCGCGTTCGTCTTGGTAAATGATTTTACGGGGTTAAGGCCGCTTTAGCCCAACTAAGTGGGCCCTTAGGCTACGCCGTTACCGAAAATCCAGAAGGCTCCCTGACCGAACAGGTAGTCAAGACCTGAAATCAGTAGGAGCATAAAGGCCACAAAGAGAAGAACGATAATCACGTACTGCACCAGTTCTTTACCGGTGGGTGTGGTTACTTTTTTGAGTTCGGCGATAACTTCGCGGAGGAACTGGAAGATGCGACCAAAGAAACCGGGGGTCTTTTCTGCGCCTTCTTCGTGAGAATCGGCGGTCCGAGCGGCGATTGATTTAGCCATGTGGGGCCCGCCCCTTTCTACTTCTTACCTATGAACAGATGTGTTCGGTTGAAAGAAAACCTGTGAGGCTTGAGCAGGGCGGACAGGACTCGAACCTGCAACCTGCGGTTTTGGAGACCGCTGCTCTACCAATTGAGCCACCGCCCTTTGAAAACATCTGTCTTCAAAGCGTCTGCGCTTCTTAGGGCACAAACCAGTGTTGTTCGGTTGCGAACAACGGTACCTACTGTACATCATCTTTTCTTGCTTTGGCAAAACCGGGCGGGCTGGGTCATAAGTTCAGTGTTTATGAGCCACAGCCCCCTATAAAGATGTGCTCACCGGCTGGAACTCCTATGCTAGAGATAGAGCCCCCTCAGGCAAGCGACCTCAACCCCGAGCCACCCTTTTATGGGATGAAAGCGAGATTCCCCATGTCTGCCCGCGTTTCACGCCGTATTGGCGCAATCGCCCCCTCAGCCACCCTAGCCGTTGACGCTAAAGCCAAGGCGCTCAAAGCTCAGGGTCGCCCCGTCATCGGTTTCGGCGCCGGTGAGCCAGACTTCCCCACCCCGGCCTACATTGTGGACGCGGCCCGCGAGGCCCTCAATGACCCCGCCAACTTCCGCTACACCCAGGCAGCCGGCCTACCCGCCCTTAAGCAGGCCATTGTCGAAAAGACTAAGCGTGATTCCGGTATCGACATCGACGCTTCTCAGGTCATTGTGACCAATGGTGGCAAGCAGGCGGTCTACCAGGCTTTCGCTACCGTCATTGACGAGGGCGACGACGTCCTGCTCCCTGCCCCCTACTGGACGACCTACCCCGAGGCTATCCGTCTCGCTGGTGGCAACCCCGTGGAAGTTTTTGCGGGTAGCGACCTGGAATACAAGGTCACCCCCGACATGCTTGAAGCTGCCTACACCGAGAAGACCAAGGCACTCATCTTTGTCTCCCCCTCCAACCCCACCGGTGCGGTCTACACCCCCGAGGAAACCAAGGCTATCGGTGAGTGGGCGCTGGAAAAGGGAATCATCGTACTGACCGATGAGATTTACGAGCACCTGACCTACGATGGCGTGCCCTTTACCTCCATCGTTGCTACCGTTCCTGCTCTTGCCGAGAACACCGTCATCCTCAACGGTGTTGCAAAGACCTACGCTATGACTGGCTGGCGCGTGGGCTGGATGATTGCCCCTGCCGATATCACCAAGGCAGCGACCAACCTGCAGTCCCATATGACCTCCAACGTCAACAACGTGGCTCAGATGGCAGCTCTCACCGCCGTTTCTGGTTCGCTGGACGCCGTCAACGAGATGCACACTGCGTTTGACCGCCGCCGAAAGGCTATTGTCGAAGGCCTGAATTCCATTGAAGGTGTTCACTGCCCCACCCCCAAGGGTGCCTTCTACGTCTACGCGGACGTCACCGGGCTACTGGGCAAGGAAATTGCGGGCAAGCGCCCGGAAACCTCCGCTGAGCTGGCCGAAATCATTCTGGAAGAAGCCGAAGTGGCTGTTGTGCCCGGCGAGGCTTTTGGCCCCTCAGGCTACCTGCGCCTCTCCTACGCCCTAGGTGATGACGACCTAGCAGAAGGCGTAGCGCGTATTCAAAAGCTGCTGGGCACCGCCAAGTAGGAGACAGAGGCCCAAGACCGCTGATCAGCACAGCAAAAAAGCAAGCTGGCTTGGGGCTGGCGTGAATCGCCTCGTGAGCGTCAGCGAACCGGGTGAGAGGGTCAGCTTGCTCTTGTTGTGCTGGTTAGCGGTCGAACTATTTAAATCTTGTGGGGGCGAGGTGCCAGCCTGCTTCTCAGCTTTAGCTCGCGACTTGCCAATAAAGTTGCTTCTGACCCTAAGGCAGAGGTTAGAAACATACAACACAACCCAGCCCACAGCTACCCACTCAAGACCAAATTTACTAGAATGGAAACCAACAAAGACCAACATGTTTGAGTCAGGTTGACCGACTTGTCCAAATGCGCTGGTCACAGAAACCATCATTCCCTTTCAAGGAATATTTTAGGAGATCCTCCCATGAAGATCGGTCTGCTCACCTCCGGCGGCGACTGCCCCGGCCTCAACGCTGTTATTCGCGGTGCTGTGCTCAATGGCGTCAAAACCTACGGTGACGAATTCGTTGGCTTCCGCGATGGCTGGCGCGGTGTTGTTGAGGGTGACTTCATGGACCTTCCCCGCACCAAGGTGCGCGGTCTGGCTCGTGTGGGCGGCACCATTCTGGGCACCTCTCGCACCAACCCCTTTGACGGCCCCAACGGTGGCGCTGAAAACATCGAAATCATGATGGAACGCAACGGCATTGACGCCATTGTTGCTATCGGTGGCGAAGGTACCCTGGCTGGCGCGAAGCGTCTTGCTGACGCTGGTCTCCCCGTGGTAGGCGTCCCCAAGACCATTGATAACGACCTACAGGCCACCGACTACACCTTCGGTTTTGATACTGCAGTTTCTATCGCAACTGATGCTCTGGACCGTCTGCGCACCACCGGCGAATCTCATCACCGTGCCATGGTTGCTGAGGTCATGGGCCGCCACGTGGGTTGGATTGCCCTGCACTCAGGTATGTCCGGTGGCGCCCACGCCATTCTGATCCCTGAGGTCAAGGTTTCGATGGAAGAGGTAGCTGTCTGGGTTAAGGAAGTTCACGACCGCGGCCGCTCCCCCCTGGTTGTTGTCGCTGAGGGCTTCATCCCCGAAGGCTTCGATGATGTTCTTGCTGGTAAGGGTGCAGAGAAGGACGGCCGCCCCCGCCTGGGCGGTATTGGTGAGTACGTCACTCAGGAGATTGAGCGCATCACCGGCATCGAAACCCGCAACACCACCCTGGGCCACATTCAGCGCGGTGGCGCACCTACCGGGTTTGACCGTGTGCTCTCCACCCGTCTGGGTATCCAGGTCGTGGATATGATTCACGATAAGGAGTGGGGCAAGATGGTTGCTATGCAGGGCACCGATATCAAGCGCGTTGATTTCTCAGAGGCACTGGACGGTCTCAAGACCGTTCCCGCCTACCGTTACGAAGAAGCTAAGGTGCTCTTCGGCCGCTAAGTAGCAAAACTAAGCAGAGAAAAGCCGTCTGCCCCCAAAGGGGCAGGCGGCTTTTCTAAAGCTGATAACTGTTTGAGAATGCTTCAAGCTCTCCGATTCAGTCAGTTAACCTCGGAAGAAGTCTCCCATATTGCGGCGGCCTGCCACCTGGCCGGCGTCCGGAGCAACGATAACTGTCTGGGAGCAGGCGTAGTGGGTGGCGGGTGCCGGGTTGCCGTCCCCATCAAAATCACCGTCATCAATAGCGCGTAGCTCTTCGGCCGGATCAACCGACCGCTTGAGAAGAGCCAGTGCAATGGGGCCAGCTTCGTGGTGCAGGGCAACCGAACTGATAAAGCCCACCTTCTTCTCACCGGCAAAAACCGGAGTACCCACCCGGGGTAGGGTGTGTTCGGAGCCGTCAAGATCCAGGAAGGTCAGGCGGCGGGGCGGGTGGCCCAGGTTGTGTACGCGGGCCACGGTTTCCTGACCCTTATAGCAGCCCTTATTCATGTGAACGGCGGTGCGCATCATATCCAGTTCGTGTGGAATGGTGCGCTCATCGACCTCGGCGCCAAATCGAGGCCGCCACGCCTCAATACGCAGAGCATCGGCAGCCCAGGAGCCGGCGAGAGCCACCCCTTCAGTGGCATCCAGCAACTGGTGAGAGGGGACGACGGTCAGGTACCAGCCGTAGTCAGAGCCGGGGTGCTCTACCCCTGCCTGCGTATAGGTGTAGCCGCCCTCAGCCACACCGTTAGCCCAGGGGTCTTGCCAGACGATACCCCCGCGCAGGGCAGCCGGGGCACCCTCAACGGTGCGGGGGTCAAGGGTGCTGCCCAACGCCGCGTGGGTATCGGTACGGTTAGTAATTTCAACCTGTAGCATGAACTTCATGCGCTCCAGGTAGGCCGTGAGCTCTGCAGCAGCCGACCGCTCAGTGATAAGCCAGACCGCGCCGTCCTTCTCAACCGCCGCGGCCCAGAAGTCAATGCGGCCCTGGGGCGAGAGCAGCAGCAACTCAGTGCTCTGCCCCTCCCCCAGGTTGGTCAGCACCTGGCTAGAGAGGGTCGTGAGCCAGGACAGCCGGTCGGGCCCCTCCACCGTCACTACGCCCAACTGGGAATAGTCCACCAGGGTCAGGCGCACCTTACGTGCCAGGGCGCGCTGTTCGGCGTTGGGGTCACCGTAGTGGGCAGCGACGCCGGCGTCCGGCCCCAGGGCACCAAAAGCACCCTTGCGGCTGAGCAGGGGGCTGCGGTAATCGGTCTCAGTCATGTCTCTACTTTTCCAGCCGGGTTTTACTTGGATTCACCGTCACCGGGTTCATCGTCCAGGCTGCCGAACATGGTGGCACCCAGATCATCACCGGTCATGGATGAGGTCTTACGCAGCTCAGCTGAGGCATGCTTTTCCAGTTTGCGGGTTGCGGGGTTAGCGGTTTCCCAGTCCCACATGAGATTGCCGTTGACTAGGCCCCAGAGACGCACCGAACCGGCGTACTCCTTGGTGATGTCGTCCTGCAACATGTTGCCGGTCTGCATGCGCACCACCGGCCCCTTAATCATGCCCACGTAGTTCTCGGTAAGGCCGCCGGGGTGGGCAATGGTAGCAAGGATGTTGAAGCCGTCGTCCTCATTGCGCAGAGTTTCAACGGAGTCTGCGTCCTTGTGGACGGGCACCACGTCAGCGGGTACAAGGCCGGGGCCGACGTCCCCATCGACCTGGGCTCGGTCAATCTGCCAGAACCCGGTCTCGACGGTCAGCGGGCGCAGCTTTTGCCCCTGGTCGTCAAGTAAGAAGGACTCAGCACGGTACTCCACAAAAGGAAGGCCGTCTTGGGTGAAGGTGATAATCTGCCCGAAAGGGGTTTCCTCAGCTCCCTCGTACCAGAGGGAACCGGTGCCTTCCCAGGTGCCCAGCAGCCAGGAGAGGGGCACGAGTTCAGGGGTGAGATTTGAAGGAATTTCAATAGCCATAGCCACCAGTTTAGCCCGGGTGAGGGCGCTGGTCAGCGGCTTAGGCGGCGGGCGAAACAGCGCTCAGGGTTCAAACCCGTTTAGGGGTACGCAAAAGACCCCGCGCAACGGTGCACGGGGTCTTGAGGTAAGGGGTTTGTTACTTCTGGCCTCGGAACAGTCCGGTCAGCACGAAGCCGATGCAGGTGAAAATTGCTAGACCTGCCAGGCCCAGGAGGGTCAGAAAGAAGATTTCAAGTGCAAGAATACTCATACGGCTACCCTACCATGCGAGTGAGGAATGTCGCACATACGTAACCGATGACACCGATAAATGCCACCGGTGTTACGCCCAGGGTAATAGCGCCGCGGCGGGGGCCTTCTTTGGGGCCGGCAGAGATAACGCGTACTCCGATGAGCCCCAGTAGCACACCAACGATGATGCCGATGGAAACCACAGGCAGGCTACTGTTTTCAAGACGGGTCAGAGCAGCAAGCCCTACCCACCCCGCTACTGACACCGACGCCAGCACCCCGGTAACGCAGCTAATCACTGACTCTAGGCGTCCCACTGCCCCTTCACCGCGCGCCAGCTCTACCAGGAAGCTGGCAACAACACCCACAGCTGCGATGGCCGGTAGAGCCTCGAGAGGAAGGGAGCCATCAGTGAGCCAGGAATAGAGCACAGAGGTGGTGCCTGCCAGTAAAACAATGACCGAGTGAGAGGTAATACGGGTGCGGCCTCGCAGCTCGGCAATGCCCGTTGCCGCTGGCCACCCGCCAGCGATAAAGAGAACGGCGATAAAGCCCATGAGAGCAGCAGCCCAGGGCGCGATGGAGGCGGCAAGCACTAACCCCACCAGGGTTACCACCGCAGAAATGGCAACCAGCAGGTAGCGCGAACGCGGTGTAGCCCCAATTTTCCCCAGGGGGCCCTCATAGACCGTTTTTTGACGGGCTCGGCGTAGCCTGCTCAGCTCTGGCACAAAAGTGCGCATGGTTAGGGTGGAGGTGGGTTCTTTGGTAGACACTGGGGCCGTTCTTCTTACATAGTGGGGTGCGCGTTCTGTATTCATATCATCTTCCCGTATACCGAACCTTTTTATCAATGTTTGGGGTGGGGCGTTTTATACTTGCTGTTGGAGCGTTGAGCGCGCAGAAAGGCGGTGAGCTGTATGGTGCAGATTGTTCTGTTGAGCGATTCGGCGGTTGAGGGCAGCGATGTCGCCCCGTCCCTAGGCCTACTGACTCACGGTCTGACAGTTTTGCCGCTGAGCGCAGCAGCGCCAGTCGTAAGCTCGCATTCGCCCGATGTTGTGATGGTGGACGCCCGCGACCAGCTGGTAGCTGCCCGCAACTGCGCCCAGTTGCTCAAAGGTACCGGTTTAGCGACTCCCTTGATGATGGTACTCACTGAAGGCGGTCTAGCCGCTGTCTCAGCGCAGTGGATGGTCGATGATATTATGCTGGCCAGTGCTGGTCCAGCCGAATTAGAAGCCCGGCTACGTTTACTGGTGACACACAGCGCACCGGCAGAAACCCCGGATGAAACCGTGATTCGTGCCGGCGGCGTCACGGTGGATGAGGCGTCCTATTCCGCTCGGTTGCAGGGTTCCCCTCTGAACCTGACCTATAAAGAGTTCGAGCTTCTGAAGTTTTTGGTGCAGCATCAGGGGCGTGTTTTCACCAGGGCCCAGTTGCTCTCTGAGGTGTGGGGGTATGACTACTACGGTGGCACCCGCACCGTGGATGTCCATATCCGTCGCCTGCGATCCAAGTTGGGCCCTGACCACGAGCAGCTCATCACCACGGTCCGCAATGTGGGTTACAGCTTTAATTCCCCCCGACTCACTGATCGTTAGACGGGGGTGCCCGATAAATCTTTGACCTATTTTAGGCAAACCCACCCGGTAAGCGGGGGGCCGCTCCTAGTAGAGTGGTTTTAGGTAAAGAAGTGCAGGAGGGCACACCAGTGAGTTCAATAGATTTTCAATGGCAAGAACCGAGCAGTGCGACTGTTGAGCGGCTTGAAGCCCTAGCCCAGCGAGCCTTCAGCATCGATGAGGCTCAACCCTTCTCAGAACAGACCCTGGTTGAAGCCCGCAAGTGGTCTCGCGGGGAGAGCAGTGCAGTGCGCATTCTCGAAGCTCGTGAGGCGGGCGAAGCCAGAGGTTTTGCTGCTCTGGTTACTGACGGTGATAGCTGTCTTCTTGAGGCCGTCGTCGACCCCGAAGCCCGCGAGCGCGGTCTGGGCACAGCCCTCATTACCGAGGCCTTGACGCGGGTGGATGGAGAGGTAGCCGCCTGGGTGCACGGTGGGCCTGATGCTTCCAGTTCTGCAATGATTTCAGCCCAGAAGCTGGCTAAGAGCCAGGGGTTTGTGGCTCAGCGTGAGCTTTTTAAGATGGGGCTTGCCTTGACTGATGAGGCGCGTGCGAGCATCCTCGCTGAGGCTGAGGATGCTCCCCTACCTGCTGACATCAGCTTGGAGACCTACACCGAGAAGGACGCCGGTGGCTGGGTAGAGGCTAATGCTGCGGCTTTTGCTGATCACCCTGAGCAGGGAAAGCTAACTCTCAAAGATCTTGAGGAACGTACCGGTTCTGATTGGTTCAGGGCCGAGGGTTTCTTCTTAGCCAAAGATGGTGCGGGGAGCATTGCCGGTTCCCACTGGACCAAGATTCCGCCCCACCAGACCGGGGCGCTGGAGGGTGAGGTCTATGCCGTTGGTGTTACTCCCAGCTGGCAGGGTAAGGGGCTAGGGCGGTCGCTGACTCTAGCCGGTATGGCGTATTTGGCGCGGGCCCACTATGCCCCGGGTAAGAAACTCGACCGGGTTGTGCTTTACGTGGATGCAGAGAACTCCCCTGCTGTTGCCCTTTACCGCTCTCTCAGTTTCTCACCGCTGACGATTGATCGCCAATATCTGGCTACCACAGAACGCTAAACTTCATTTCAACTCCACACTGTAGGAAAAGGACTCCATGACTACTCAACCTGATACTCGAGTTCAAACCAGCAACCATATCGGCGGTGACATCAACAAGATCGAACGTGCAGAGACCCGCGTAGACCGCATCGATATCGGTGAGAAGATTAAGCTACCTAACCTTGCCGGTGACTTTGGTAGTGACCGTTTTTTGGACCGTGAAACCAGCTGGATTGAATTCAATACCCGCGTGCTGGAATTGGCAGAGGACCCACATCTCTTCTTGTTAGAGCGTCTCAACTTCCTTTCGATTGTGACCAGCAACCTCGACGAGTTCTTCATGGTGCGTGTGGCAGGGTTGAAGCGTCGTATCGCTACCGGTATCGCGGTACCTGCGCCCTCAGGGTTGACTCCTGAAGAGCAGATGGAAGAAATTGCTGAGGCAGCCCACGCTCTGCAGGAGCGCCAGGCCCGTGTCTTTCACGAGCAGGTTTACCCCGAGCTGGAAAAAGAGAAAATCCGTATTGTGGGCTGGGATGACCTTGAAGATGCTGCCAAGGAGAAACTCACCCGTTTCTTCCGCGCCGAGCTCTTCCCCATTCTTACTCCCCTGGCTGTGGACCCGGCGCACCCCTTCCCCTACATCTCGGGCCTGTCGTTAAATCTGGCTGTTATCGTGCGTAACCCTCAGACCGGCAAAGAGCTCTTTGCCCGTCTCAAGGTGCCCGAGACCATCGACCGCATGATCTCTATCGACGGCTCCCGCGCCGTCAACTCTTCCTCTTCAGAGGCACGCTTCATTCCTCTGGAAGCTATTATCGCCCAGCATCTGGATGTTCTCTTCCCCGGTATGGAGGTCGTAGAGCACCATGCCTTCCGCGTGACCCGTAACGAAGACTTGGAGGTCGAAGAGGACGACGCTGAGAACCTGCTCAAGGCTCTAGAAAAGGAGCTGCTGCGCCGCCGCTTTGGCCCGCCCGTGCGTCTTGAGGTTGAAGACACTATCAACCCCAATATCCTTGAGCTTCTCGTCTCTGAACTGGGTATCGACGATCACGAAATCTATAAGCTACCCGCTCCCCTGGATATGCGCGGCTTTGCTGCTATTGCCAAGGCAAACCGCCCAGCTCTGCACTACCCCAAGCACGTGGCGCATACGTCTCGCTGGCTGAACGCTAACGAAACGTCCAAGGCTGCTGATGTCTTTGGGGCAGCACGTGAACACGATGTGCTGTTGCACCACCCCTATGATTCCTTTGCTACCAGTGTGCAGGCCTTCTTGGAGCAGGCGGCAGCTGATCCCAACGTCCAGGCCATCAAGCAGACCCTCTACCGCACCTCGGGTGACTCCCCCATTGTGGACGCCCTCATTGAGGCGGCAGAGTCAGGCAAGCAGGTGCTGGCGCTGGTTGAGATTAAGGCGCGCTTTGACGAGCAGGCCAACATTGAATGGGCCCGTAAGCTCGAACGCGCTGGCGTGCACGTGGTCTACGGTATCGTGGGTCTGAAAACCCACTGTAAGCTCTCACTGGTGGTGCGCAAAGAGACTGACGGACTGCGTCGCTACTGCCACATCGGCACCGGTAACTACCACCCCTCCACCGCCCGTTTCTATGAGGACTTGGGTCTGATTACCTGCGACCAGCAGATTGGGGAGGACGTTTCTCGTCTCTTCAACCAGCTCTCCGGCTACGCCCCCAAGACAACGTACAAGCAGCTCTTGGTGGCTCCGCGTTCCCTGCGCTCAGGTCTGATTGACAACATTAACAAGGAGATTGAGCACAAGCTGGCAGGTCAAAAAGCCAAAATTCAGATTAAGTGCAACTCCATGGTGGATGAAGCTATCATCGACTCCCTCTACCGCGCCTCCCAGGCCGGAGTTGAGGTCAACGTGATTGTTCGCGGTATCTGTGCCCTACGCCCCGGAGTTCCCGGTCTTTCTGAGAAAATCAAGGTGCGTTCCGTACTGGGCAGGTTCCTGGAACACTCCCGCGTCTTCACCTTTGAGAACGGCGGATCGCCTAAGACCTATATTGGTTCAGCCGATATGATGCACCGCAACCTGGACCGCCGCGTCGAGGCACTGGTTCAGGTCAAGGCGCCGGCCCACGTGAAGTATCTGCTGGATATGTTTGATAACTACCTCTCCCCCAAGACCAGCAACTGGCACTTGGATGCCAATGGCAAGTGGGAAAGGCACCACCTTAACAAGGACGGTCAGCCGCTCCTTGACGTCCAGGCTTCCTACCTCTCAAGTAGGGACAAGAAGAAGAAGTAGACAGGGGCGCACCACCCTGACTCAGACAGATAGAATGTCCTGGGGTTAACGCAAGGTTAACCCCAGGACATGGCCCTGCCCGTCACACAGAGAGCTCAGCTTATGCCCAAAGCATCCACAGAATTCGTCTATGCAGCACACAGCGCAGACGAATCCCTCAGCATTCAACGCGGAGCCGGTAACAGTGCAGATATCAATGCAGCCGGCGCCCTGATCTGGCGTTACCGCCGTGATCAACTGCAGGTTCTGGTCATTCACCGCCCCAACTATGATGACTGGTCGTGGCCCAAAGGCAAACAGGACCCGGGAGAGACGCTGCCCGAGGTTGCGGTGCGAGAGGTCAGGGAAGAGGTGGGGCTGCAGGTCACCCTCGGTGCACCGCTGGCCGTCACCGCCTACCGTGTTAAGAAACGCTCCAAAGAGGTCTTCTACTGGGCGGCAGAGCTGCCCGCCGGTGCCAAGGCTAAAGCAGATGAGGGTGAAGTTGATGAGCTGCGGTGGGTTAGCCCCCAGCAGGCCCGAGAGATGCTCACCAACCCGACTGATTGTGAGCCCTTGGATGCCCTGATCAGCCTCTACGAAAAAGGCCTCTTGCGCACCCGCCCCGTCATTGTCATCCGCCACGCAAAAGCGAAGCCTCGTTCTACATGGGCCGGAGCCGAAGGGGAGCGAACCCTCGCTGCAACCGGTAAACGTCAGGCGCTTGCCGCTGGCCGTCTCATGGAAGCCTGGGGGCCTGAGAAACTTATTTCTTCCCCCTGGGTGCGCTGCATGCAGACCGTTTACCCCTATGCCAAGAGCCAGGGGTTACCTATCAAAGAAAAGCGTGCCCTGACAGAGGCAGCTAACGCGCGTTCACCCAAGGCAGCTGCCAAGGTAGTGGAATCCCTTTTTGACAAGTACGATAAGCCGGTAGCTCTCTGCACCCACAGACCTGTACTGCCCACTGTTCTAGGGGTTCTCGCCAAGCGCCTGCCCCTCTCCCTTTCTCGGCATCTCCCCACCGAAGATCCCTACCTAAAACCCGGTGAGATGTGGGTGCTACAGGTGGCTGGCCCCGAAAAGACCGTGGTGAGCCTAGAGCAGATTAAACCCTTCGACGACTAGCTCCTCCCCTGCGGGTGCCCTAGAGCGCCCGAGAAATACTGAGTCAGGTTCAGACCTTCCTACCGTGACCGCCGTTTGATTGAAAGATTGCCATGAGCACCATCCCCACTCCCTACGAAGACCTGTTGCGCGAAATTATGGACAGCGGGGACGAAAAAGGCGACCGCACCGGCACCGGCACCAAGAGCGTTTTTGGGCGCCAGATGCGCTTTGACCTCTCCAAGTCCTTCCCCCTCATCACCACCAAGCGGGTGCATTTTAAGTCGGTTGCTATTGAGCTGCTCTGGTTCTTGCGCGGTGAATCGAATGTGCGCTGGCTACAGGAGCGCGGTGTGAGTATCTGGGATGAATGGGCCGATGAAGACGGCGAGCTGGGGCCGGTCTACGGCGTGCAGTGGCGCTCCTGGCCCGCTGGCAACGGTGAGACCATTGATCAGATTGCCAAGGTGATTGAGTCCCTGAAAACCAACCCCGACTCCCGCCGGCACATCGTCAGCGCCTGGAACCCGGCTGAGGTTGATGATATGGCGCTGCCTCCCTGCCATGCCCTCTTCCAGTTCTACGTCAAAACCCGCAAGGACGGCGTCCAGGAGCTTTCCTGCCAGCTCTACCAGCGAAGCGCCGATATGTTCCTGGGCGTACCCTTCAACATCGCTTCCTATGCCCTGCTGACCCAGCTCATAGCCCAAGAGGTAGGCATGGTGCCCGGTGAATTTGTATGGACCGGGGGCGACTGCCACATCTATTCCAACCACTACGAACAGGTTGAAGAGCAGCTCTCCCGGGAGCCCTACCCCTACCCGATGCTGCGTATTAAGAACAAGAAGACCTCTATCTTTGACTACGAATTTGAGGACTTCGAGCTGGTGGACTACCGCCACCACCCCACCATCAAAGCGCCCATAGCTGTTTAGGGGTGGGTATGAGTAAGCCGGTATTGGGTGCTATCTGGGCACAGAGTCTCAACGGGGTCATCGGTCGGGGCGGAGATATGCCCTGGTATGCCCCCGAGGATCTAGCACACTTCAAGACGGTGACGCTGGGGGCACCGGTCATCATGGGCAGGAAAACCTGGGAGTCTTTCCCACCCCGCTTCCGCCCCCTGCCCGGGCGCACCAACATCGTGATTACCTCTTCTGTGACCTCTCAGGTAGAGAAAGACGGTGCGCTCTGGGTATCCTCCCTCGATGATGCCCTGGCAGCAGCGGCAGCCGAGCAGCCCGAAACCATCTGGGTGATGGGCGGTGGCTCAGTTTACGCTGAAGCGCTGGGACGAACCGATTTGCCGCTAGTCGCGGACGGACGCATACAGCGGGTGGAACGCACCGTCTTTGATCTAGAGCTTAACGGGGACACCCACGCCCCTTCCCTCGATGACTCCTGGACGCTGGCAGTTGAGGGCGAGAGCGTCCTCTCCGAAAAAGGGTACGGCCTTTCAGCGGACGGTACCAAGCTGCCCATGGCTATGCGTTTCCAGACCCTGCGGCGCACCTCAGCGCCATAGTTTCTTCCCCCCTTGCCCACCGGAGATACCGCGCATGGGGCTTTGTGTTTCGCACTGTGAACGGAACCATCTCATTGTGAGGCAATCACGTTAGACTGGGTGCATGACTTTTACACCCGGTGACTCAGTTGGTTTTGTAGGCTATCGCGGCATGGTCGGCTCCGTGCTCATGCAGCGCATGCTCGAAGAGGGAGACTTTGAGGGCATTAGCCCCGTCTTCTTCTCCACTTCTCAGGCAGGAAAGCCCGCCCCAACCTTTGATGGAGCACTGGAAGAAAGCACCCTCAAGGACGCCCACGATATTGAAGAGCTGGCTAAACTACCGGTAATCGTCACTGCCCAGGGCGGGGACTACACCAAGGCGGTGCACAGCTCGCTACGCGAGCGCGGCTGGGACGGCATCTGGATTGACGCCGCTTCCACCCTGCGCATGAACGATGACGCCGTGATCGTGCTAGATCCCATCAACCGTGACGTCATCGACCGTGGCCTGGATTCGGGAGTCAAAGACTTTGTGGGCGGTAACTGCACCGTCTCCTGCCTGCTCATGGGCTTAGGCGGCCTCTGGAAACAGGGTCTGGTCGAGTGGGGAACCTCCATGACCTACCAGGCAGCATCCGGCGGCGGTGCCCGCCATATGCGCGAGGTACTCACCCAGTCCGGTGAACTCAACGGAACCGTTGCCGGTGAACTGGCTGACCCAGCCTCCGCCATTCTCGATATTGATCGCAAGATTCTGGAAAAGCAGCGATCTGGCGAGCTGGACGCCACCCAGTTCGGTGTGCCCCTGGCTGGCTCCCTCATTCCCTGGATTGACTCAGATTTGGGCAATGGTCAAAGCCGTGAGGAATGGAAGGCAGAGGCAGAAAGCAACAAGATTCTTGGTCTTGACGGTGACGAGCGCGTAGCCCTGGACGGTCTTTGCGTCCGCATTGCCACCATGCGCTCCCACTCCCAGGCACTGACCCTCAAGCTCACCGAAGACTTGACCGTTGAAGAAATCGAAAAGATTATCGATGAGGACAACGAGTGGTCTAAGGTAGTGCCCAACGAACGCGAAGCCACCATGCGCGACCTCACCCCCGTGGCAGCATCCGGCACCCTAGATATCCCCGTAGGCCGCATCCGCAAGCTCAGCATGGGCCCCCAGTACATCAGTGCTTTCACTGTGGGTGACCAGCTACTCTGGGGTGCGGCAGAGCCCGTGCGCAGAATGCTTAAAATTGCCACCGGCACTCTGTAAACTGGAGCCATGACTTCACACGAGATGCCCCCAGCACACGACCCCCATGAGGAGCTGTGCGGGGGCATCTGTGCTTTAAGTTTCAAGGTTGATAAGGAGTCGGACGTCCCGCCCTACTCCCAGCTACGCCGCGCCATTATTGCCGCTCGTTTTGACGGCACGCTGGCCGCAGGCGACCGTCTGCCTCCCATGCGCACACTGGCCGCACAAACAGGGCTAGCTGTGAACACGGTGGCAAAAGCCTATAAGGAGCTCGAAGCAGCCGGTGCTATCGAGACCCACGGGCGCGCCGGCTCCTTTGTGACTGCCCTCGACGCCACCTCTCACAAGGCACAGCTTCTGACCGAAAAGTTCATTGTAGCTATGCGCAAGCTGGGCTACGAAGACCAGCAGATCCACGCTACCGTGGACCACATGCTGGGGCTAGACCGCGAGCTGTAGATTACTTACTGCTTAAGCGGACTGTCTTATATTCAGTGGTAGTGGCAGTTAGAGGGGCAGTAGTGCTGTTTATTGGGTCTGCGTGCCCAACGGGCAGTTTGCCGAGCACGGCGCCGGCGACTTCTGCGGCGTTCCAGCGTACGCCAAGCTGCTAGGACTTTCGCCTTGGCCCAGAGATTCAGGCGGTGCGCCCAGTGGAATTCGGTGCCCCAGAGGCTCATGCCCATAAAAATGAAAAGCCAGCCGGGGCCGGGTGTCACCAGCATGACAAGGCCCGCAACAATGCAGATAAACCCTAAAGCAATCACCAGGGTGCGGTAAACCCACAGCAGGATTAGGTGCCGGCCCATGAAGGCCCGGTAGCGTTGCATGGCGCGGTGCAGGGGGCCTCCCTGCCCCGAGGCGATTTCTTTGTCTAGACCCATGAGCTAAGCCCAGCGGTGTTAGAGTTCGAACCCAACGGTGACCGGTTCAGCAACCAGGCGCACCCCGAAGGTCTCTTCTACTCCAGCGCGTACAGCGCGTGCAATAGCGGCGACATCAGCAGTGGATGCTCCGCCGCGGTTAGTGATAGCCAGAGTGTGCTTGGTGGAGAGGGAGGCCCGTCCACCGGCGATATTACGGCTTTCACCTTCTAGTCCGAAGCCCTTATCAAAGCCTGCGTGCTGAATCAGCCAGGCAGCGCTCAGTTTAACCTTGCCTTCGATGGGTTGGCCGGTGGCGGTGGTAGCGGGGAACCGCGGGGCGTCCTGGGGTAGCTGCGCTGCAGCCTCCTCACTGACGATGGGGTTGGTGAAGAAGGAGCCGGTGGAGTAGGTGTCGCGGTCTGCGGCATCCAGCACCATGCCCTTACCGGCACGTAGTCGCAGCACGGTTTCACGAAGGAGCGCCATCTCCACGCGGTCACCGGCTTCAGCACCCAGCTGGCGTGCCAATTCAGCGTAACGGATGGGGGCTGAAAGGGTGCCGTGAGGTAGTTGGAAGTCAACGGTCAGCACCACGTAGCGGGGGCAGCCATCCACGGTGGACTGCTTAAGCACCGAATCACGGTAGGCGAACTTCAAGTCGGCGTTAGCAAAGGTCTTGTAGCCGCCGGTTTCGCGGTCCCAGGTGCGCACCGAGGCGATGGTGTGGGCAACCTCAGAGCCGTAGGCCCCCACGTTCTGCACGGGGGTGGCACCCACGGTGCCGGGAATACCCGAGAGGGCTTCAAGCCCGGAGAGCTCGTGCTCTACAGCGTAGGCCACCAGGTCGTCCCAGGTGTGGCCTGCCTGCACGCGCAGGGTGGTGCCGCCGCAGGCGTAGTCGCTCACGGTTTCAATACCGGTTGAAGCGATGTGCACCACTGCCCCGTCAAAGCCCTCATCGGCTACCAGCAGGTTAGAGCACCCACCTACCACCAGCAGGTCTTCTCCTGCACGGTCGGCGGCGGTTACGGCATCAATAATTTCCTGCTCGCTGGTGGCCTCAACGAAGAGACGGGCGGGGCCGCCCACAGCGGCAGTGGTCAGTTCACTTAAAAGCTTGTCAGTCACGGTGCCCATTCTACCGGCTCTGCCCGGGCGCCGCCTGCGAGCGTGCTCACCGAGCGCTGGGAGCTGAGCGCGGGCGTCCTGGCAGCTAACGCCCCTAGAGCTTTTCAGTGTGGACGGTCTTATCCAGCTTCTTGGGTTCCAGCTGGCTGGTGAGCAGTAGGGACACAACCACAAAAACTAGAACGGCTAGCAGGCCGTTGCGGATGCCAAAGTGCTCCCCCAGCAGGCCCAGCAGGGGCGGGCCGCCCAGGAAGGCTGCATAGCCGATGGTTGAGACAACGGAGACACGGACGGCGGCCTTGAGCGGGTCGTCGGAGGCGGCGGACATGCCGGTGGGGAAGCCCAGGGAGGCACCTAGGCCCCAGAGCACCAGGCCGACGAAACCGAGGGGGACGGTGGGTGCAAGGATGAAGAGGGTTAGGCCGAGTATGGCGAGGGTGCAGGTGGCCCGGAGGACGGGGATCCGCCCGTACCGGTTGAGCAGAGAGGTGCCACCGAAGCGTCCTGCCATCATGGCTACCACGAAGGTGAAGTAGCCGAGGGAGCCGATAGTGTTGCTGGTGCCGTAGTCGTGGGTGAGGGCGAGCGCGACCCAGTCGTTGGCTGAGCCTTCGGCCAGGGCCATGCCGAGGACGAAGAGGCCGATGAGGATGGTGTGTTTGTCGCGCCAGGCGTCGCGCACCCGGTAGGAGCCGACGGCAGCGATGGCCTGGGTGTCGTCCTGGCCGTAGTGTTCGCTGTGGCAGAGCTTGAGGGAGATGAGGACGAGGGCGGCAACAGCCAGCGCGAAGTAGGCCATATGGACGGCGAAGGGCACGCCCAGGCGGGTGTCGAGGGTGCCGATGGCGGCACCTGCTACGGTACCGATGGAGAAGAAGCCGTGCATGATGGGGGTGACGTAGCGGCCCAGGGCTCGTTCGTTGGCTACGCCCTGGACGTTGGAGGCGACGTTGGAGACAGCGCTGCCTAGGCCCTGGAGCATGAGGCCGAGCAGGGTCACGGGCACGTTGGTGAGGTGGACGCCGAGACCGATGAGGATCATGCCGGTGACGGTGGTGGCGTAGGCGGCGGCGATACAGCGGATGGCGCCGTGGCGGGCGACGAGGGCACCGGAGAAGCTCACGGCGCAGAAGGAGCCGATGGTCATACCGAGCAGGAGCAGGCCCATGGGGCCGGAGCTGAGCCCTAGCCCCTTGGCGACGTCGGGCAGGCGGGTGAGTAGGGCAGATACCACTAGGCCGCTGGCGAAGAAGAGCCCCAGCACCGCCCTGTACCAGGTCTTGATCTGCCGGTCGGAAAGCTGGGTTTTTTCTGCCATGGCGGGGCGAGCTACCTTCTCTAAAGTAACGGGCTGGTACTGGTCTATTCTAGTACCCTGCCTTAGGTGGTTGACGAAACCTTAATGCCTATCTGGAACTGCATTCACAAGGAAAACAAATTTCTCAGGCATGGGTGAGGAGGTTGGTGTTTTTGGGCACTGGGAACCCCGAGTGAATAAGCCTTTCAAGCCTCAAATTTCACCAACAGATTTAATCAGAGGCCTTGATTTTCTATTACCTGGGTCACTAAAAACCTTGTTAACGGAAACTCTTTATTTCTAGAAAACTCCGTTGCAGCTCACAAATGTTACAACAAGGAGGTTGACTCATGAGCTTGCACCATCAACTTCCATCCCAAGGCACCGCCCTCATAGCTTCCTTACTTTTTTTTTGGGGGGGGGGGAGCTCTCGTGGCAGGCACACCAGCACAGGCGCAGACAGTTTTATCTAGCGCAGATAACATTCAGGTGGCAGAACCTGTTTCAGCAGAGAATCAACAACTCCTGGATTTCTTCAACACCTACGGGGTCAAACACGAGGTACAGGAGGAACTTCTGCTGAAGCTACAGAATGGTGAGATGTGGGATTCCCTCGGTGGTGCTGCCCCGATCTCGGAGAAACAGCTTCCCAGCGGAGAAATACTTTCAACCTACCCGGACGGTTCCATCGCTGTATTTTCTTACTTCGACGGCCAGCAAGTTACGTTACCTTTCGCTTCTCTAGGCAGATTAGTATCACCGCAACCAGTTTCTGACTGTGCCTTCTCAGGTAGCTACAACGGTAACGTATCCAACACTAGGGTAATTCGATATACCGATACACACGTCACCTAATATGCTGACTATAAAGCAAATAACGGCGGTAGCCACCGGGTTAAGAATGACCTTAAAGTACACAAATCTACTGCTTGGACAGAGAAAGGATAAGCACCAAGGAGAACATCATGGATTTCCATCTTTTAATGTCCAGTTTTCTGGGAGTTATTGAAGGCTATATTAGCTTACTGTTTGGGATTTTCGGTGTCCCCCTTCTTACCGTGATGGGTTTCATAACCTTGAGGAGCCAGCACCGCAAGAACAAGCTCACCATTGAGCAAGTTGAAAGAGCGAAAGGCAGAGAGCAACAAAACCATAAAACCTCTGACTAAACCAGCAAAAGGTGGCCACCACTTCTAACGGAAATGGTGGCTACCTTTTATCACCTGCGGTTTTTTACCGAAAGAAACCAACGCCTGGGCCTTCATCAGCACCTTCTGATCCTTACCCTCGGTGTCGGGGGCGGTGACGGTCAGGTCAATGCGGGCGGTGCGGGCGTCCGCGTCCAGGGCCCCCACCTTACCGGCAACCGAAATCACATTCCCGCCGGACGCCGGGGACGCCGCGCCGTCAGCATCCAGCACCGGAACAGGCTTAGAGAAGCGGGTCTGGTAGTCCACGATGGCACCGGCGTCACCGACCCAATCGGTCACCAGCTGCACCGCCGAACCCATGGTGAACATACCGTGGGCAATGACGCCCGGTAGCCCAACCTCGGTAGCAAAGCGCTCGTTCCAGTGAATGGGGTTGAAGTCGCCGGATGCACCTGCGTAGGCAACAAGATCAGCACGGGTCACAGGAATCTGGCGGGAGCCGATTTCGGTGCCCTTTTCAAGATCAGCAAAATTAGGCATTTTAGTCCTCAGCTCGTACAAGAAGCGACGAGATGCAGGTGGCTACCGCTTCGCCCTCCAGGGTCGTAATTTCTTCGCGGGTGGTCAGCATGGCACCGGCGCCCATGACACGTACAGAGTCAACGTGCAGCTCGGTCAGGAGCTCGTCCCCGGCCACAATCGGGCGGTGGTGGGTAAAACGCTGGTCGGCGTGCACCACGCGGGAGAAGTCAATGCCAGCCTCAGGGTCCTGGATGAGAGCTGCGTCCGCTTTCTGGGCCAGAATAATCGCAAAGGTGGGAGGGGCAATCAGGTCGCTGTAGCCCGCGTCCTGGGCCGCCTGCACCTCAAAATGCAGGGGGCTGGTAGCTTTCACAGCTGCCGCAAATTCACGAATTTTCTCTCGCCCTACCGTGTAGGTGCCAGCGGGCGGGTAAATACGCCCCACAATGTCTTGGTTAATAGCCATGACACCACTCTAGAGCTAGCCAAGGCCTTAGAGAAATTAGGGGCACCTTTGACCAAAATTTGCGACTAAACGGGCATACAGAAAACCCCTCCAACACAAGGTTGAAGGGGTTTTAATTCTGAGCCCCGACCGGGAATCGATCCCGGGACCTCCATCTTACCAAGATGGCGCTCTACCACTGAGCTATCGGGGCGTAGCGGTGGACGGGCTCGATCCGTCGACCTCACGATTATGAGTCGTGCGCTCTAACCAGCTGAGCTACACCGCCATGCAATTGCCATGAACATATTTATTTATGAGCTCTTGCGAGAGCCCCGACCGGGAATCGATCCCGGGACCTCCATCTTACCAAGATGGCGCTCTACCACTGAGCTATCGGGGCAACAGATAATACTCTACGATACTTCTGCCGCGAGGCGCAAATTTTGCCAGTACCTTTTACAGGTGTTCTGACCCACAGCTTTCTATGTTGAGATAACACAGGAAGTGGCCACCTCTGCCCCTTGCTCCATGGAAGCGGGCTGCCCACCGGTTAGACCGGCAGCAGCCCACTCATTAGGCTTTAGTAGCTCTTGCGGCCGCCAAATTTCTTGCCGCCGAAGTCGCGCCCGCCACGGTCACGGTCGCCGTAGCCGCCGCGTCCACCACGGTTGCCATAGCCGCCGCGTCCACCACGGTCACCATAGCCACCACGACCACCACGGTCGCCGCCGCGATCACAATCGCCATAGCCGCCGCGCCCGCCGCCGAAACTGCGACCACCGCGTCCGCCGCCGCCCTTGGGGCCGCGATCACGCTTGATGTTGATGAATTCACCGTTAATCTGGGTGTTTTCCAGACGGTCAAAGAAGTCGCCGGGCAGATCTTCGGGCAGACCAACGATGGAGAAGTGGTCACGGATGTCGATAGAACCAACCTGCTTGCCGTTCAGGCCACCTTCGTTGGTTAGTGCGCCGACGATCATGCCGGGGTTTACGCGGGAAGAGCGACCAACGTTGAGCTTGTAGTCAACCATGCCTTCTTCCTGGCCACGACGCCCGCCGCGGGGCTTGTCGTCACGGTCGGAGTCACGGTCGAAGTCGCGGTCGCGGCTCTTGCGCTTGGGCTCGGGCAGGTCCTCGATGAGGAAGGTTCGACCTTCCTGGGCGATAAAGGCCAGAGCTGCTGCGATTTCTTCACCTTCAGTATCGTGTTCGAGGGCGTAAGCGTTGATGAGCTCACGGAAGAGGCTGAGGTCTTCGGTTTCGATGGTGTCAGTGATCTGCTGAGCAAAGTTCTGCTTGCGGTTTTCGTTCACATCATCCGCTGAAGGCATGTGCATCTGCTCGACCGGCTGGCGGGTTGCCTTTTCGATCTGGCGCAGCATGTACTTTTCGCGGGGAGTCATGAACAGAATCGCTTCACCGGTACGGCCTGCGCGGCCGGTACGGCCAATGCGGTGCACGTAGGATTCGGTGTCGTGAGGGATGTCGTAGTTGACGACCAGGGAAATGCGTTCAACGTCAAGACCGCGGGCCGCGACGTCGGTTGCTACCAGGATGTCAATGCGGCCATCGCGCAGGGACTCAACCGTGCGCTCACGCTGGTTCTGGGGGATGTCGCCGTTGATGGCAGCAGCCTGGAAACCGCGGGCTTTGAGCTTGTCTGAGAGCTCTTCGGTTTCGCGCTTGGTGCGAACGAAGACGATGATACCGTCGTAATCTTCAACCTCAAGCACGCGGGTCATTGCCTCCAGCTTGTGGGAGTGCATGACCTGCATGTAGCGCTGGCGGATGCTGGAGCTAGTGGTGGTCTTTGACTTAACGCGAATTTCTTCGGGGTTATTGAGGTACTGCTCAGCGATTTTGCGGATGCTCTTGGGCATGGTCGCAGAGAAGAGAGCTACCTGCTTGGTAGCAGGGGTCTGCTCGAAGATTTCTTCAACGGCTTCCTGGAAGCCCATGCGTAGCATTTCGTCGGCTTCATCGAGCACCAGGTACTGCAGGTTAGAGAGGTCTAGTGAACCCTTTTTGAGGTGGTCAATGACGCGGCCGGGGGTACCTACGACAACCTGTGCACCGCGCTTGAGGCCGGACAGCTGGGGGCCGTAGGGGGAGCCACCGTAGACGGGTAGCACGGTGAAGTCGTCCATTTCGGTGGCGTAGGAGCCAAAGGCTTCTGCTACCTGCAGGGCGAGTTCGCGGGTGGGTGCAAGAACAAGCACCTGGGTGTCCTTGGTGTGACCGTTGACGTCGGCCAGTTCTGCCAGGCGTGAGAGGGCAGGTACAGCGAAGGCAGCGGTCTTACCGGTACCGGTCTGCGCCAGACCCACAACGTCGCGGCCGTCAAGCAGCAAGGGGATGGTCTGTTCCTGAATGGGTGAGGGCTTCTCGTAGCCGACCTTTTCAAGGGCCGCTAGGACGCGAGCGTCCAGGCCCAGGTCGGTGAAGCGTACGCCTGCTTCTTCAGCGGGTGCTTCGGTGGTTTCTGAAACATGAGTGGTGGTGTCTGCAACCGGTTCTTTGAATAGGTCGTTGGTTGCGGTTTCTGCGTTAACAGCAGTATTTTCAGTCAATGTTTTCCTCATCGAGTGGGGGTTCAGCGCTGTTGTCGTTGGTTGCGCTGCACGGGTTGTTCCCCTGGTTGCTCGCGAGGGGCCTCAGGTGAGGTCTTCATCGTGGGCGCTTGTTCTTCGTCTGTTTCGGTGACCGTGTGGACGGCTGCAACCGGTCTAACTTCTAGGAGCCAGTGACAGGTGGGTTAGATCTCGTGGCAACGGAGCTAACGTGTCTCTGCACGAATGTGCAGGTGAAGGAGGCGCGCTTGGGCGAGCTGATAGTTATCAGTTTCTCTATCGGTGGCTCAACCGTCTCACCTGTGCCAAGGGGTGAAAGTTGAACGCGCGTAGCCCTGTCTGTGCCAGAAAATGGGCGTGGGCGCTAAGAGAATGGTCGGGGGTTCCCGATACTTACGGTCTCAACTGTACAGGAGGTTTTGCTGTTTAAGGTGCTGTGGTGATGGAGGGTACAAAACACCTTATCTATCTCTTCTGGTCACTGATTTTGCGCACGACATCGATACTTCCGACGCTGTGGTGGGGCAGGTAGCTAGCCTGGTAGCGCTCTGAGGCGTAGGCGGCAGTGTCGGTGGGAGCTTGGCCGTTCCAGGCACTTCCCAGCCTGTCGATCACCACATAGTCGGGGGCAGGCTTACCCTCGTGCCCAATCCAGTAGACGGTGTTGGGCTCGACCAGGTAGGTGAGCACCGAGAGGTCCGTAGCAACGGTGGTACCTGCCGGGATGGAGGCCAGTACCTTGTGCTTAGCGGCGTCCGATGCTGAGAGCTGGGAGGTGGCAAAGCTGGGGTCTGTTAGTTGCCAGAGGGGCTGCTGCGGGGTAAGAGCCACCGCTACGGCTACTGCTAGAGCGGGCAGAGCCCGGGGTGCTAGGCGGCGGTACGACCGCCGGACGCGAGCGCCCCTGCCCGTTCTACCACGTTGTGTTCGCTGGGGCCGAGCACAGACGTCCATCAGCGCTAGAAAAACGATAGGCATGAGCACCAGTGAGTAGTGCCAGGTCGAAAGCCAGTAGCCCTCCTGAGGGGAAAGAAAGCGCCACATAAGAGTAGGCACAGCAAGTAAGGCTAAAGGGCTAGCTACCCAGGCGAGGACGCCGACCAGTAGGAGGAGCCCCAGGGAGACTGATTTTTGCCAGGGGTAGAAGAACTGGGCTAGGGCACCCAGGGGGTTACCGATAGCGGCCCCCACATCCAGTTTGTCGGAGTAGTCGAAGACTCCCCCGGTGTTGAAGTAGGGCAGAATCAGCCCAACGGCGAGCAGAGACCAGGTAACGCCCCACAGTGCCAGCACGCTTGTTTCAGCAACAGCGGGGGTACTGCCCCAGGATGAAAGAGCGGTGCGCAGACGCTGACGTAAAGTGGCAGGGTTGTTGCTCGCTGAGGGGAACGCTAGGTCAGTAGCTTGCCTCAGCCAGCCGGTACGAAGCAGGGCGACCAGCCCTATGGCGGTGACCGTAATACCGACGTCCTCTTTGACAAAGACAAGCGGGGCAGCCCAGTAGACAGCCCTCCGCAGCGCTTTCGCAGGCTGATCAGTCACCCTGGAAAGTACCAGGTAGCCCAGGGACATGACCAGCAGAGGCAGGGCAAAAGCCACCTCGTGAAACTGCACAGAAACAGCCTGCTGCACCCCAAAACTGAGCGCGTACGCAGCACCCAGGCAGAGCGCTGAGACGGTAGGTAGCACCTGCTGAGCAAACCGCACCAGCAAGTAGACCGATAGCGCCACTAGAGCATTTTGCACGTAGAGCAAGGTTGCCGGGCTGGGCCACACATAATAGAAGGGCGTCAAAAGAAGCGTGATGGGGTGAAAGTGGTCCCCCAGCAGATTAAAGCCCTCACCCTTAATAGGAACGATGGGGGCTTGGCCGTTGGCATAGGCTTTAGCCAGCTGAGCAAATATCCCCAAATCCCAGGAAGGGATTACAAAATGGCGCCACTGAAACCAGGAATAGAGGCTGTAGAGCGCAAATACGACCAACGCAAGGGCAGCAGCGAGCGACCGCGCGCGGGCGCGGTGTGTCTCCGGGGGTAAAGCTAACGGTGCCATGAGCCTCTTAGGTGCGGCTAAAATCTGTCCGTCCCAGTATAGAGGAGGCTCTCTTCAGGTTTATTGTTATGAAACTTCATCCTAAGGATTAGAGCCGCAGGTGGGTGCAGAAACGGCGCACTGGCGCGGGGCTGGCGTGAATCGCCTCGTGAGCGCTAGCGAACCGGGCGAGAGGGTCAGCGCGCCGTCTCTGCACCCACCCGCTTTCAATTGTTGCGAATCAACTTCTATGCAGTACTGGCAGTCGTGAGAAAATGGTGACCATGTTGCGGGCGTCCTTTACCGTTGAGCCGAGCCACAGGTTGCACCTGGGGCAGACTTTTGCTCCCCTGCAGCGTGGCTCCTTTGACCCGCTCTTCAGATCGGTGAAGGATGTTCGCGGACAGGCTTACTGGGCTACAGCCCGTGAGGGCAGTACGGGGCTTCTAGTTCGTTTTTGCCGGGAATCTGGTGGGGGTTTGAAAGCCCCGGTGTCTGTCACGCTTTGGACCGATGATGCAGGGCCCAAGGCCTCCGTGAATCTGGAGTCTTTTGCCCGCAAGGTTCCCGCTTGGCTGGGTGAAGATGACCGGTGGTCTGCTTTCTACGGGTCGGACGCCTGGGGGCTCCTCCCCCAGCGCCTACAAACTACTCGTGCGCAAAATCCGGGTTTGCGGTTGCCGGCCATTGGTCTGCTCAGCCAGAACTTGATTCAGGCGATTACCGAGCAGAGGGTGACCGGTATCGAGGCAATGGGTGGCATGCGTGCCCTGGTGCGTCAGTATGGGCTGCCGGCGCCTGCCACCGGTGAGCCAGGCCAGCCCGCCGGTATGCTCATCTTCCCTGAGCCTTCGGTATTTACTGGCATCCCCTCCTGGACCTGGCATCGGGCCGGTTACGACCGTGCCCGGTCTGATGCCATTGTGCTGTACGCGCGAGCCGCAGATTCTTTTGAGCGCCTGGCATCGGCGGGTGATGTGGCGCCCTTAGTGCGGGCTTTGGCTTCTCTGCCCGGTGTAGGGCCATGGACGATCGCTGAGACTCTACAGCGTTTCTGCGGGCACCCCGATGCGGTATCGGTGGGTGACTACCACCTGGCACACCATGTGACCTATGCCTTTGACGGCAGGCGCGGGGATGATGCGCGCATGGTTGAGCTGTTAGCCCCCTACCGTGGACACCGGCAACGGGTGGTTAGCCTCATTAAGGCGGCGGGTATTTCTGAGCCACGCCGTGCGGCTCGTCTAGCTCCAGAGGATCACCGCTCCTTCTAACTTTTCCCATAGAAAAACCGCCACCGGGTAGCACCCGGTGGCGGCCAGAAAACTTGTTGAAAGCTTATTCGGCGGTTTCTGCCTGAGCCTTTTCGGCTTCAGCGACCTGCTGGTGAACTTCAGCCATATCGAGGCCCTGAACGGCTTCGATAACCTGCTCGAACTGCTGAGCGTTCAGCGCGCCAGGCTGAGAGAAAACCAATACACCTTCCCGGAAGCCCATGATGGTGGGGATCGAGGTGATGCCCGCAGCGGCTGCGAGCTGCTGCTGATCCTCAGTGTCTACCTTGCCGAAGGTGATGTTCTCGTGCTTCTGCGAAGCCTCTTCGTAGATAGGAGCGAACTGCTTGCAGGGGCCGCACCAGTCAGCCCAGAAGTCGAGAAAGAGAATGTCTGATGATTCGACGTTCTGGGTAAGGTTTTCTTGCGTGATTTCAATGGTTGCCATGAAAAACACGCTACAGGTTTAGCGGTGCTTTTCCAAGCGGTTTCACTTTGAAAGAACTCTCAGTGATCAGCAAGAAGCCCACCTTCTCAGTGAGAAGGTGGGCTTCAGAGCTAGCAAGGGTGAAGCTTATGCTTCGCCTGCACCGACGGGGTCATCCCCACCCTGACCATCGCGGCCACGGGCTTCGAGCTTGGCGCCGAAGTCAGCGTCCACGTTCTTCCAGTACTGGATGAAGCGGGGGTAGACGATGTCGTCCAGGCCGGGTGCCTGACCTGCCAGGGTGTCCAGCATACGCTCGCGCTGCTCTTCGGTGTACACCTCACGCAGCAGGGTGCCTGCCTGGCCGAAGTCATCGTCCTCAGCGTGCAGGGTGTAAGCTGCGCGCACCATGGTGCCATCTGCTTCCCAACCGTTATCTACAACAGCGTTGTCATCGCTCTGGTGACCACGGCCGTAGGAGTTGGGGGCATAAACGGGAGCATCGCCGCTGTGGAAGTACTGCATGTGGCCTTCCTTGTCGTACGAGTTCACCGCGTTGATGGGAGCGTTCACCGGCAGCTGGTTGTAGTTGGTGCCAATGCGGTGACGCTGAGCATCGGGGTAAGAGAAGACACGGCCGATGAGCATCTTGTCGGGGCTGATGCCGGTACCGGGAACGGTGTTGGAAGGTGAGAACGCAGCCTGTTCAATCTGGGCAAAGTGGTTGACGGGGTTCTCGTTCAGAGTGAAACGGCCAACCTTGATGCGGGGGTAGTCCTTCTTTGACCAGGTCTTGGTCAGGTCGAAGGGGTTGAAGCGGTACTTCTTGGCGTCCTCGTAAGGCATGACCTGAACGTACATGGTCCAGCTGGGGAAGTCGCCCTTCTTGATGGAGTCAAAGAGGTCGCGACGGTGGTAATCGGCATCCTTACCAGCGAGTGCTTCAGCTTCTTCGTTGGTGAAGTTCTCTACACCCTGGTCGGTGAGGAAGTGGTACTTAACCCAGAACTTCTCGCCGCTCTCATTGACCCACATGTAGGTGTGGGATGAGTAGCCGTTCATGTGGCGCCAGCTAGTGGGCAGACCGCGGTCGCCCATCAGGTAAGTGACCTGGTGAGCGGACTCGGGTGAGTGAGTCCAGAAGTCCCACTGCATGTTGCCATCGCGCAGGCCTGAATCGGGCATACGCTTCTGGGAGTGAATGAAGTCGGGGAACTTCATGGGATCACGCAGGAAGAAGATGGGGGTGTTGTTACCAACGATGTCGAAGTTACCCTCTTCGGTGTAGAACTTCAGAGCGAAACCGCGCACATCGCGCCAGGTATCGGGTGAACCGAGCTCACCTGCAACGGTGGAGAAGCGAGCCAGCATGCGGGTCTTCTTGCCGGGCTGCAAGAAGTCTGCCTTGGTGTACTGGGAAACGTCTTCGGTGACTTCCAGTTCGCCAAAGGCGCCGGAGCCCTTAGCGTGGGGGCTGCGCTCGGGCACGCGCTCGCGGTCGAAGCGTGCCAGCTTCTGTACCAGAGCTACGTCGTGCAGCAGCAGGGGGCCGTCATTGCCCACAGATAGTGAGTGAGCATCTGACTGACGACGCTCACCGGTTTCGGTAGTTGAGGGGATGGTGGGATCGAACTTCAAGGTCGTTCTCCTTCTTGTGTTAAGGGGTTTGACAATCGGCACACACGCCCCGAAAGAGCACTTCAGCGATTTTCACATCGAAGCCTGTGCCTTTTGGCGGGTGCATACAGGGTGTCGCCTGCTCGGGGCAGGGAATGTCCTCCAGTCGCCCGCACACGGTGCAGACGATGTGGTGGTGGTTATCCCCTGAATCCAGTTCGAACCGCGATGTCCTTCCGTCCACTGCGGCTCGTCGCAGAATCCCAGCGCTTGTGAGGGCGTTGAGAATGTCGTAAATAGCCTGCGTCGAGACTGAGCCCAGCCGCTTGCGCACCTCTGCTGCGATGGCATCAGCCTGCAGGTGGGGTTGCTCAGCGACCACGCCAATCGTCGTTACGCGAGGGGCAGTTATGCGCAAGCCGGCACCCTTGAGGGCCTCCGTAATTTGCTTGCTTTCCATACCCCCATTCTAAATCAGTTTTCTGGAATCATTCAAGATTACGGAGGTTTCTATCTGAATTAACTTTGAGTAAACGTCCGAGATAATGACTTAGCACTGACCAGTGCCTACCCAGTGGCTAAAGGAGAACTTTAAACAAAAAATCCCGGTTCGTAAGAACCGGGATTGTTTGTGGCAGATGAGGGATTTGAACCCCCGTAGGCAATGCCAGCTGATTTACAGTCAGCCCCCTTTGGCCGCTCGGGTAATCTGCCGTGTTCAATTTCTTGAACCGTTCGTTTGAGCGAACAGTAGAATACTTTACACGCCTTTGCAGAGTTTGCAAACTCTAGGCGATATCTGTGACTAAGCCTACGCAACCAGAGGCTTGGGCAACTATTTTAGGAGGTAACTGATAGGGACAGCTCCTGCTCTAGCAAGAGCGAAATCTCCATGTTTTCAAGATAGGTATAAGCCTGCTCCACGGTGCACATACCGCTGAGAATTTCACGACCGAGATTCTCTTTGACGCCCTCAAAGCGTGCACGGAGCTCTTCAACATAAAGTGCTGAGCCAAGATTAGCGGCAAAATCTAGAGGTTCAGCCTCTGGGGAGAAGCTCTCCTGGTCAAGTTCAGCAATCAGGTTTTTGTAGTCGCGTTGAACCTGTTCTTCGCTAACCTTCATTTCAGCGAGAGGGGCAGCTGATGGTGCATCATCCCTGAGGGGTGCCCGCATCTCTTTTCTGTTTTCGAACATACCCCCATCCTCGTCCATCAAGGTGAACCCTTCCTGAGAATTAAGTCACAGTTTCATAACAATTTATATTCTGAGCGAGAACACCCCAAGACAAGGTACCGTTATAGGTAACACTGCCCCGCACCCGTGGGGCCTATATCGCTCTATCTATCCACGAAAGAAGGCGCGCTCATGGCTAGCGATTCATCATTCGACGTTGTCTCTAAGGTTGATAAACAAGAGATTTCTAACGCGCTCAACCAAGCTCAAAAAGAAGTAGCGCAGCGCTACGACTTCCGCGGCGTTGGTGCTGAGATTGATTTCTCGGGCGAGAAAATTCTCATTAAGGCTAATTCAGAGGAGCGAGCTCTAGCTGTGCTCGATGTTTTCCAGTCCAAACTGGTCAAACGCGGCATCTCGCTCAAGTCCCTGGACGCCGGTGACCCCTACGCATCTGGCAAGGAATACCGTATCGAATCTTCCATCAAAGAAGGTATCGCCCAAGACCAGGCTAAAAAAATCACCAAGCTCATCCGCGATGAAGGCCCCAAGAGCGTTAAGGCAACCATTCAGGGCGATGAGTTGCGCGTTACCTCAAAATCTCGCGACGACCTGCAGGACGTTATCGCGCTGCTAAAGGGTGCTGACCTTGAGGTAGATCTTCAGTTCATGAACTACCGCTAAAGATCAATTAATTTAGTCTTGTAAAATTTCAAAGCCCCTGCCGGGAGTAAACGGCAGGGGCTTTGCTATAGGTAGGACTCTAGAGGTCTAGAGCTGACCGTTGCCTCGAGCCATAGCTTCGAGGCGGGCAATACGATCAGCCATGGGCGGGTGGGTGGACATCACGTTCTTCACGTTACCCCCACGAAAAGGGTTGGCAATCATCATGGAGGCAGTTCCCGCTACCTGCCGGTTATTCGGGTTCATGGGGTAGCGTGAAACACCGTTTTCAAGTTTGTGCAGAGCAGAAGCCAGCCCCAGCGGGTCACCGGTCAGCTGCGCGCCATCTTCATCAGCATCGTATTCACGGGTACGGCTAATAGCCATTTGCATGACTCCAGCTGCGAGAGGGGCAAAGAGGGCGATCAGCAGTGAGAAGAGAAGACCACCACCACGGTTTTCGTTATTGCCGCCGCCACCAAACATCATGCCAAATGAAGCAAAATTGGCTACCGTACCAATCACTGATGCAACCGCCGCTGCAATAGAACCGGTCAAAATATCACGGTTATAAACGTGCATCAGTTCATGCCCCAACACCCCTCGCATTTCGCGCTCGTCCAATAATTGGAGGATGCCCTCGGTGCAGCACACAGCAGCATTCTGTGGGTTACGACCGGTAGCGAAGGCGTTAGGAGTCATTGTGGGGGCTACGTAGAGGCGTGGCATAGGCTGGCCGGCCTTAGCTGAAAGTTCTTCAACAATGGAGTAAAGACCGGGCACCTGTTCACGGGTAACGGGGTAGGCCTTCATCGACTTAATAGCCAACTTATCGGAGTTCCAGTAGGTGTAGGCAACGGTGATCACACCCAGCAAACCGAACAGCAGAATCCAAATTGAACTACGGGTAAAGGCCGCGAGACCAGCGCCAATGAGGAGCAAGAAGCCAATCATTGAGCCCAGGAGTAGCGCCGTTTTTAAGCCGTTATTGTGGTGGTGCACTTTTAGCCTTTCTGCTGTTGACGACCGCCAGCGTGCCGGTCTTTATTACAGAATAAGCCTCATCACTCCGTTTAGGGAGCTTGTCAGCTGAGGGCTATCAACCAAGTGGCCCTTGACGACCAGCCCATCCCTTTATCGGTAGCAAGCCACCGAATCAATGGAGGGTAACCCAAAAAATTCCTCAAGAATATAGATGACATGGGGGTGCTCCAAAACCATCTGGGGGATATAGGTTACAAAGAAAGTTTGTTCATCCCAGACCGAATAGCGAAGGATGCAAAGACGGTTGCCGGTTATAGGCTGGCCAAAGGCGTCCCAGGGCACGGCCTGCATAAATTCCTGGTATTCAGGAGTCCCTACCCAATCGTTAGGATCAGCCGGAGTAGCTGGTCCAATGGGTTCTCCGGGGTCGTTGGGGTCAATGGGTTCCTCAGGCTGAGCAGGTTCCACAGGATCAACAGGTTCCACAGGATCAACAGGTTCCACAGGATCAACAGGTTCCACAGGATCAACAGGTTCGACCGGTTCGGCAGGTTCGACCGGTTCGGCAGGTTCGACCGGTTCGGCAGGTTCGACCGGTTCGGCAGGTTCGACCGGTTCGGCAGGTTCGACCGGTTCAGCGGGATCAGCCGGTTCAGCGGGATCAGCCGGTTCAGCGGGATCAGCCGGTTCAATGGGATCAGCCGGATCAATGGGTTCAGCCGGATCAACTGGCTCTACTGGAGGCAGAGGGTCAACTGGATTGGCGGGATCAGCAGGAACAACAGGACTATCAGGGTCATCTGAAACTGCGGGGGGCAAAGGGCCAGTAGCTGCCCCGTCTCCCTCAGCATTGCCCGGTAATCCTGTCTCAGATGAGGTCCCAGCCCCATCTCTTGCGGGTTCCTGCTCTAGTTGTGAACCGGGTGCTAACGAATCGAAAACCCCCGGGGCCCCCTCTGAGGAAGTACCGTTGCCACCCCCAGCACCATCTGCACTACCGGCAGAAGACTCATCAGAGGATTCACTGACACCATCTTCTTCAAACGGCTGTGCACCAACAGCCCCATCTAGTCCTTGTGAAGCTGCGGCCGCATCAGGGTTGTTCGCGCCATCAGCTGAAGAGCGGTCAGAGCTATCCCCGCTTGCGTTCTGGCTCTGCGCCCTGTCAGCAGCACTGGTACCAGCAGCGTCGTTATCTGCTCCCCCTTCACCTCGACCGCCACTAGAGTCAGATACTTCATCAGTCCGGGGCATAGAGGAGCCCTGTGCTGCTTGGGAATCTGTGGGAGATTCGGCAGAATCACCCAGGGTTGAATTGCCAACCACCGCGATGCCTCCAACAAGAGCGAGCAAAGCGGTGATAACGGCGGCGGTACCTGCAAGTGTTTGGTTACGCGGATTAGGCTTTTTATTCATTGCGCCTTGCGACGCGCTGCCACCGGCGGTTACGCCGGTAGCTGTAGCACCGGTAAGGAAGGGTACTAGCACGCGTGAACTGTCGGTAACTATTGGCAGCAGCCCAGCCAAAACGGGGAAAACCCACACACGCATTGACTTGTTGATTCCGGATAGCGTGAGATATTCAGAGGTACAGTAGCTACACTCAGCCAGGTGAACCCGAAGTGCCTCGGTGCGCTTCCTGGTGAGAGACCCGCGAACCATGGAGCTGAGGTGCGGGCCGTACTGTTCACATTCACGGGTTTTAGGAGCATTTTGGTGTGCCTTCAAAAACCCTTCTCTAAGGCTCTCACGGGCACGGGTAGCTAAAGCTGACACAGCGTTGGCTGAAAGGTTGAGGCTCATGGCGACCTCGCGCGGCTTCTTTGCTTCAACCTCGGTCATCCACAAAACTGTCTGCCACCGTTCGGGCAGGGACGTAAAAGCGGCAATAAGCTCATCGGAATCATTCAGGCGGAGCACCGTTTCATCGATGGGGCTAGCTGACTCAAGGTAGTTATCGTCGCTGGGAACTTCTTTCTGACGGATAAGCCCGTTTTCGGCTGCAAGATGGGCGATAGTGGTCGCTAGGTAACCGCCCATAAAAGTCTTGGGGCCCCTACCGTTTTTGAGCGCCTGGAGTATGCGAACAAAAGCCTCTGAGACAATATCTTCTGACAGAGTGGGGTTAGACGTATGTTTGATAGCGACAGCCCGGGCCATGCTGACGTAGCGCTCGTACAGAATACCGTAGGAATCCAGCTTCCCTTCACGGACATCAGAAAGTAGCAGTTCATCAGACGGCCCGCTATGAGCCGTAGTAGTGGCGTTATGCTGCGGCATAAAAGCTCCCCATCAAAGACATGCCCCGCCTAGTCAAAAAGGGGCTGTCTTTCAGTCTATCTACAAATGAGCTTCAATAAACAGTCACAGCAAAAGAGTGATGAAGATAAAAAAAGTAGTTCGGCTAAGGTCCCTGGCCTTAGCCGAACTACTATGACCCTAGAGTCAGAACACCACGCGGCGTTCCGGGCTGAACGCTTGCGATAGCGTTCTTTCCTCTTAGGCCTTGTAGGTCTTTTCAGTGTGCAGTACAAGCGCTTACTGGTATCACCACCCGCGAACGGTGGTGTTACCTGTTGCGCTCTTTTTCTCTAGTTCTGTTGTGGCGAGCATGTAAGATGCAGAGCCCGCGAACGGCCCTGCAATTACTATGCCCGTCAGGTGTGGGGGCTACCGTTCTTTTCAGCGGAGGTAGCCCCGCACGGGTAGCATCGGGGGGATACTACCGAGCTTCGCCCCTTAACTGCTTCCCAGTACAGCTAAGGTTTTCTACTTCAAGTGCGCTGGCCCCCACGACCTTTGCACATATGTTGTCCGCTATTACTATCTCTGCGATTTCCCAAGACCGCAGAGAAACCGAGCTGCCGGGCCATCTGACTAGTAATGGCACCGGTCTGCTCAGTGACAGTTTTGCGCTGTCATAGATAAAGAGTGGTTTTGGGGTAAATCATGACGCGAAAATTCAGAAAAAAAAAATTTTTTGTAAAGTTTTTTTGCATGGCTTCTGACAAGGCAAAATAGCGCCTTAGAGGCTACTGCAAAGAGTGCTTACGCACACAAATTTCTCTGGAAATAGCATCAGAAGGTCGGGGTTCACGGAGAAACCACTGCTAAAGGTAAGGTTCAATCGACACCCACCGCTTATTGTGAAATATTCAGAACAAGCTTAAAGTGGTGGGATGACCTCTTACAATGACACCTCATCAGCAGACGGTTGCCACCATATTCCTGGTTACACCGCAGCGCCAGCGAGCGCCCATCACGAAAGATGGTCAGCCCAGCTTCGGTCCAAAGGTAGGCGGGTTACCAAGCAAAGGCTCGCTGTTCTCACAGCGGTACACGAACACCCGCATTCCACAGCCGATGCCGTGGTGAAAGCGGTAAGAGTAGAGCTTCCTAATATCACCGTGCAGTCGGTCTACGTAGTCCTGGCTGATTTAACTGACATCAATATGTTGCGCAAGTTTGATCCCCCAGGGTCTGCTGCTCTCTTCGAGACCAGAACCGGCGATAATCACCACCACGCAGTCTGTATTAGGTGCGGCAGGGTCGAGGATGTCGATTGCGCCATCGGAAGCGCACCCTGTCTGACCCCACAAAGCCTCAACGGAATGGCTTTGCTGAGCGCAGACGTCCTCTATCAAGGCATTTGTACCAGCTGTCAGAGCAACGCAGAAGCTGAGCTAGCGGACCAGCAGGCACGCCAGGCGTTAGCGGATCTCTAACCCAGTTTTGAATCACCCGTCAGCTTTGATGCAAGGCTGTGGGTCTGTAGCCTATTGAGCTACATGCTTGGGAGTTTCTTGCTGCGTGCCTTCTTTTTGTGCACCAAAAGGCCAGTACCAGGCCTTCTCCCCTAGGAGGTACATGGTGGCAGGAATGAAGGTGGTACGAATCAGGAATGCGTCCATGGCTACTCCAAGTGCTAGGGCGAAGCCGATGGGGCGTACCGCCGTGAGATGAGAGAATATGAAGCCTGCGAATACGGCAATCATAATCACGCCACAGGCGGTGACGACCCTGCCGCCCTGACGGTACCCCAGCAAGACAGCGTCCTGGGCAAGGTGCCCAGCCCTGTGAGCGTCTCGCATGCCTGAGACGATAAAAATCTGATAGTCCACCGACAGCCCAAAGAGTATGCCGATCAGTAGGATGGGCAGGAAGGCCAGGATGGGGCCGGGTTGAGTCACCCCGAAGAAGTCCCCCAGCCATCCCCACTGGTAGACAGCCACCACAGCGCCAAAAGACGCCAGGGTAGAAAGCAAAAAGCCGATTGTTGCCATGAGCGGTACCAGCAGGGACCTGAAAACAAAGGCCATGAGGACCAGGCAGAGGCTAATAACGACACCCAAGTAGAGCGGCACTGAGCCGGAGATGCGCTCTGAAATTTGAATGTTAGCGACGGTTTGACCTGTTAACCCTACAGTCGTAGCAGTTGCTTTCTCCGTGGCTTCTATTTTCTCTAACATGGAGTGCACGGTCTCAGCAGTGCTATCGGCGCTAGGCCCCTCTGCCGGGAAGAAGGCAAGCAGGGCGGTGCTTCGGTCTTCGCTGATTGCCCCAATTGCTATGCCGTCGATGTCCTTAGTCGTGAGCCGGTCTACCACATCGAGGGTGACAGCCCGCAGGCGATCCTCGTCTGTAGGCACTGCGAGAGTGACCTTCGCGTAGATTGGGCCGTTAGCCCCCTCACCAAAGTGCTTGCTGATGGAATTGTAGGCGGCAAAGGCGGTGGAGTCCGACGTCTGGTACGAGCCATCGGGCAGACCCAAACGGAGCGAGGTGGTGGGAATGATGGTCATAAGCAAGATCGCCAGTGATAGCAGAATCATGCTCACCGGGCGGCGGGTGACGAAGCCTCCCCAGCCACCGCGGGCACTCTCTAGCTGAGCGACTGCCTCCCTACGGTTTTGGGGCAGATGCTGATTGTCCTTTTGAGCTGGCTGGGAACAGCTCGCTGCCTTCCGCTGTTTTTTAGTAAGTACACGGCAGTCTAGAAGCGAGAGTACAGCGGGAACGAGTGTAAGAGAAGAAGCAATAACCAGGGCTACAGCAAAGGCTCCGGCCAATCCCATGATGGAGAGAAAAGGTAGGCCTGTAAGGGTCAGAGCCGCAAGCGCAACAATATTGGTCAGGCCCGCAAAAAGCACCGAATGCCCCGCGGTTGAGTTGGCTTCTGCAACCGCCTCTTGTACGGCCTTGCCCGATACGAGTTCCTCACGGAAGCGGTAAAGGATGAGCAGGGCATAATCAATGCCCACGCCCAGCCCTAGCATCAGAGCTAGTACCGGGTCAGTCGCTGTCATTCCCACAAAAGCTGTACTGGCATAGACGAGACCAATCCCCACGCCCGCACCTACAAGCGCGAGAATCAGGGGCAAACCTGCCGCTAGAACCGTGCCCAGTGTAACGAGTAGAACCAAGAAAGCGACCGTAAGACCGAGTGCTTCTGAGGCTCCAACCACGCCAGAAACATCCGAAGCTAGTTCATAGCTGTAGTTGACCGTCATCCCCTGATCTTCAAGAGCATCAAAGGTCGCAAAGATATTTTCTCGCTCTTCAGGAGTCAGCGAGTTAGGGTCCTTACTAAAAGCAATGCTGGCGAGGGCGGCTGTACCGTCAGCGCTGATGGTATCTGTTTCACCGGCAACGGCTAGCTCGCGTTCACCCGTTGCTAGGCTGTCTTCTCCCTGCTTTAGAGTAAGTTCAGCCTGATCAAGTTCCTTTTCCTGAGCCAACAAATCCGGGGCAATGTCTGCGATAGCCTCTTCGCTGAGCCCTTCTGGTAGTGCTGAGCGGGCGGCGGCAGCAGCAGCCTTACCCTGCTCTAGCTGGGTTCGAGCTTCCGCAAGCTGAGGCCGGGCGGCCTCCAGCCCCTCCTCGATTTCAACCCTTTTCTCAGCAGTAACAAACGGATCGAGCACACCGGCGATATCGGGCAATTCGGCGGCCGAGCTAAGTGCCTCTGCAACCGCTTCGCGCTGATCCGGTGAAAAGCCTGTGGACGATTCAATGATGATTTGGCCTCTAGCGACCCCTTTATCTGGAATCTTAGCCTGTAGATCCTCGCGGACCGTTGTAAACTCTGCACCGGGAATCGTGTACTGGGCAGTGGCGCCTTTGGACAGGGTCAGTGCTCCAACACCGGCCAACACCAAAAGAAGCAGCCATACTGCCACCGTCGCTCGGGCATGCCGAGCAACAAAAAAGCCGAGGGTATGCAGGGCACCAGTCATGGGAGACTCCTGACCAAAATCATCGTGAACTATTGAGATTCTACTATTGAAATAAGTTCTCGAACCTGATGCATAGGCAGAGTTGCGTGCGGGTTAAGCGCGTTGATGCGTACCCGATCAGCGTCACCCGCTGCCAGCAGTTTCAAAACCTCCATCGCCGGGGCGGTGCGCACTTCCAGTGAGGGGTCCAGGGCAGCTATTTCGGTGGCTGAGGTAAAGACCAGAGCCGTTTTTCCTTCCTCAGCACCATCATTGCGCATTACCACGGGGCGGCCAGCGGTGTCACCTTGGCGCACTCCCATGAGAAGAACTGAGGCAGGGGCTCCTAAAGCGGTGAGCAGACTGCGCATATCACCTTCAACCAGCGCCCTCTTAGCCGGCTCATTGTGAGGGGTGCTGACTGCCCACTGGAGCTGAGCTTTTTCAATAAAGCACTCATGCGGTGTTTGGGGGTCAAGCACCAGCACATCAATGGCCTCATCATGGACTACCTGCAAGAAAACTTTCATGGCAGGCTCAACCTGGAGCCGCAGGTCTCCCCCGCCCAACCTTGCAGCAGCGTTCTTTGCCTGTTCAGGTGAGGAGTAGGCCGTGAGAGCCTTCAAGCCGTTCGTTAAGCTCAACACCTGGTAGCGCACCTGAAGAGAACCGTTCTCTGACGTAGTGCTTTGCGAGATATCCATAACGACGTTGCCGCCCTCGCAGGCCCTTACCACGTTAGCGAGTGCTGCCTCGCTGCGCTGAGCAGCAAATGCTTCTAAGGCTGAGCTGAGGTAAGGATTCACTCCGTCTACTCCTGATGCAGCGGGGGCATCCGCCATCCCCGAACCGCGACGTCCGGCTAGACGGGTGGCTGCCCACTGCGGCAACTGGCCTTCGGAACGAGGGAAGGTCTTAAGGTGGGAACGAATATCCCTGCCGGTCAGACCGCCTTCGCCGCCCCAGTCCTGAGGTTCATGAGAGTGATCATAGGAGGCCCCAATCTGGTACTGGGGGTAGGGCCAGCCGTTAGCGGTCACCACCACCGATGCGGTAAACCAGCTGCCCTGCCCCTCAATGAAAGCAGCATGCTGAAGTTTTTCAATATCAGCGACCACCGGGCTGTCTTGCTTCACCGGCCCTGTAGACCCTACATAATCTTCACCGTCCCTCGACTCGGTGATTCTCACAAAAATAGCATCAGATAAGGGTTTTATATCTAGCGCCAGCTCATCCCAGCCCGGTTCTACCCGTGCCGCACCCAGCATCCAGCTACCAATACCGTTCAAGGCCTCCTGCAACATGGCGGGACGGTCTTCTGGTCTATAGCGGGGGCGGGTTTCAGACATGCTCATCAGTACCTGTTCATTGGTTTGCGGGGTTATCGGTAAGCCCGCTGTTCACTTCTCACCTCCCATTAAACCAAGAAAGTAAGCACCAGGTCTTTGGCTCTTCTCACAGCTCACTACAGAGCAGATAAAGAAAGTAATAAATAGTGGACCTCTTGTAGCAGAAAATGTGCACCAATCCGGCAACAGTTGTTAGCCTTAATGCTATGACTACAACACTGCAGGATCTGATTGACGATTCAATCTTTATTTCCACCGAATACCAGGCCCGCCTTGCTGAAATTTCAGGCGGCGCAGAATGGACGGTGGATTTCTCCGCACCGTCATTCACCCTCCAGTCTGATGACTCCGTCACCCTGACCCCCTACCTGCTCGGCACCGAGTCAGAGAACCGCGGTTCCTGGATTTGGTCCTGGCAGGAGCTCGGGCATTTCCCCGATCGCGTGGTCTCTGCGGCAGTGCAGACTCGTACTGGCGGCGCACAACACGGCATTTCCGAGCTGACCACCGACGAGCTCCCCTTGGATGAGGGTCTGGCTCGCAAGCTCACTCTGGCAGCTAAGACCCTGACCGGGGCTTACGCGCACTACCCGGTAACCGCCGGTGCAGGTGTGCGTGCCTGGATCCTCCTAGAGGGGTCACAGCTAGAACTCGATGCCCCCACCGTTAACCGTATGGGGCAGGTCATGGCGCAGGCTCTGCAGACTGGCACTGCTGTGAACCACCTGCGCGCCGTAGATTCCTATGCCAAGCTACGCGGTGCTCACATTGAGTGGGATACCGAGGCAACTGCCGTCATTACCGCCACCGACGGTGCGCTGCGCCTCTGGTTCGATAACGGTAAAATTTCAGGGATTGAAGCTGCCGAACCTACCGTTGGGGCGGATGAACTGGCCCGACTAGCGGTAGCGGCTCAGGATCACAGGGAACAGCTGACCGCCGAACGTGACGAAGTGGAGCGTCTGGCTGCCGCAGAAGCAGCTGATCAGGCTGCTGCCCGCGAGGCACAGGCTCAGGCAGCTGCTGAGGAAGCCGCCCGTGAGGATGAGGCACGTGCTGAAGCTGCCCGCGCTGCTGAGGCTGAAGAGCTGGCAGCTGAAGAAGCTCGCCTGCAGGCACTTGCTGAAGCTCGTGCAGCGGAAGAGGCTAAGGCAGAAGAGGTGGAAGGTACGGTATCCACCGACCGCGTCTACCCCAACGCCGATCAGCCCTTCGATCAAGAGCCCACCGAGGACGCCCAGCCCGGCCGTGTCACTACCAGCACCATTGCTGATGAGGACATCGTCACTGAAACCGAAGATGAAGGCGATGAGCTGCTGACTTCCGAGGGAGAGTCTGTTCAGACCGAGCAGACCGCTGGTTCGCTGGCTGCTGGCTACCTTGAAGCAGATCAGGATCAGGCTACTGAGCAGGCAGGTGGCGACATTCGCCTGGCAGGCACAGCACCTGACCTTGAAGCCGAACGCGCTGAGGCTGCAACTAAGCCTCAGCCGAAGGAAGAGAAGAAGGGCTTCTTCAGCCGCTTCTTCGGTCTGTAAACCAGAACCTTGCAGAAGGGGCGGTAGCACTATTCAGGTGTTACCGCCCCTTCTCTACCCCGCGAAAGACCAGGAATCATGACGCACCCACAGAGCAAAGAGCCGGCGAACCGAGGGGTCATCTATGTTTTTCTGTGCTATCTCATCTGGGGTGTTTTCCCGCTCTATTTCCTGCTGACTGCCCCAGCTACACCTTTCGAAATTGTGGCTGAACGGGTGCTCTTCACCCTGCTTTTCTGCGCGATTTTGGTGCCGCTCACCCGCCAGTGGCTAGCCCTTCGAAGAGTACTAGCCCAACCGCGCACCCTTCTCTTACTGGGAATTGCAGGGTTACTTATTTTTGCCAACTGGCTGCTGTATATCATTGCAACCACCAGTGGAAATGTCATGGAAGCATCCCTGGGCTACTACATCAATCCCATCGTCTCGGTAGCCCTGGGGGTAGTTATTCTGGGAGAAAAGCTGAGGACGCTTCAATGGACTGGCATCGCTGTGGCAGCTCTAGCGGTACTCGTCATGTGTATTTTCTACGGGTCTGTGCCCTGGCTGGGCTTGGGGCTTGCTTTTAGCTTTGGCCTTTATGGCCTGCTGAAAAAACAGGCGGGAAACGTTCCAGCGGTTGTCTCACTGACCGTTGAGACTCTCTTGCTCTCCCCCGTTGCAGCTTTTCTCATTTGGCATTTCGTAGCAACCGGTCAGCTCACTCTCTTCGCCCACAGGCCCGCTCACTTTTGGATCCTAGCGGCTTCCGGCTTAGTCACCGCAATCCCTCTCTTGCTTTTTGCAGGTGCAGCTTCTCGAGTTCCACTTTCTCTACTGGGCATGGTTCAATATTTGACCCCCACCATGCAGTTCATGCTGGCTCTTTTCGTTACCCACGAGACGCTCAATGCTGGCCGCTGGGCTGGCTTCATTTTGATCTGGGTAGCTGCTGCCTTCTTTATCGCCGATTCCCTGCAGGTCTTAAAAGCACAGCGCCGGCTGAGAAAAAACTAGCCGGCGCTGGGAGGTTTTAGGGCGTGTGCCCCGCTTTTACTGGGCGGTGGGATTGAGCACGCGCGAAAGGAAGAGCTGAGTGCGCGCTTCCTGGGGGTTACCGATGACTTCGTGGGCAGGGCCCTCTTCAACAACGACGCCACCGTCCATAAAGACCACGCGGTCAGCGACGTCGCGGGCGAAAGCCATTTCGTGGGTCACCACAATCATGGTCATGCCCTCGGCGGCAAGCTGGCGCATAATGCTGAGAACATCCCCCACGGTTTCGGGGTCTAGGGCGCTGGTGGGCTCGTCAAAGAGCATAAGTTGGGGGTCCATGGACAGGGCTCGGGCGATAGCCACGCGCTGCTGCTGACCGCCCGAGAGCTGATCGGGGTGGCGGCCAGCCTTGTCAGCTAGACCCACCTTCTCGAGGTTCTCTAGGGCAATCTTCTGAGCTTTAGCCTTGGACCGTTTCAGCACCTTGATCTGGGCAACGGTGCAGTTTTCAAGGACGGTGAGGTGGGAGAAGAGGTTGAACTGCTGGAAGACCATGCCCACGTTAGTACGCATCTTGTCGATGTTTACGTCCGGGTCAGTTACCGAGTGACCTGCAACTTCGATCAGGCCTGAGTTGGGGGTCTCCAGAAGATTGACGCAGCGCAGCAGGGTGGATTTACCCGAGCCAGATGGGCCAATGAGACATACCACTTCGCCGGGGCTGACGTTGATATCGATGCCTTTGAGCACTTCAACTTCACCGTAGGACTTGTGCAGATCCTTGATGGTGACGGAGGCGGGAGCAGAATGTGATGTCATGAGGTGTCCTTAGAGGTAGAGCTGAACCGAATTTACTTGCGGGAACGCGCGCCAGCACGCTTCTCGAAGTGGCGGGCAAGCAGCCCTAAGGGAACGGTAATAATGAGGTAGCAAGCACCCGCTACGACCAGGGGTGTTAGACCGGCGCCGCTGGCTGAGATGCCCTCACGTCCAAACTTGGTGAGTTCGTACTGGGCAACAGACATACCCAGCAGGTAGACCAGGGAGGAATCCTTGGTGAGCAGGATAATTTCGTTGGTCAACGGGGGCAGAACAATACGGAAGGCCTGGGGGATGATAACGGTCACCATGGCGCGGGAGTGCCCCATACCCAGTGAGCGGGCAGCCTCGTACTGCCCCTTGGGCACAGCCTCAAGGCCGGCACGAAGCACCTCACCGATGTAGGCTGCCGAAACCATACCCAGGGCAAGCATAACGGTGACGTAGTTGTTGAGACGCAGACCGAAAGCCAGCGGAATGCCGTAACCAAAAGCAATAAAGACTAGCAGGGCGGGTAGACCGCGGAAAAGCTCAATGTAAAGCGTGGCTATCCAGCGGTAGGGTGCAATGGAAGAAATCTTCATCAGCGCCAGCAGCACACCCAAACTCAGCCCCACCACGAAGCCCAGCGCGGTGTAGATAAGGGTGTTCTTGAGGGCTACCGTGATAACGCCCGGGAACTGGTTGGCAATAATGTCTGGGTTGAAGACTTTATCGCGCAGGGTGCCCCAGTCCGCGACAATCACCAGGACGATTGCAATCAGAGCCAGCAGCGCATACTGCGAGTAGCGCCAGTAGTTTTGTTTCTGCCGGGGTGACAGTGCCATGATCAAGTTTTCCGTTCGTTGGCAGGCCAAATAAGGATAAAGGGCAGGACGCCGCAGCGCGGGTTTCGCGCGAAACCCATTCTGCGGCGTCCTTGCTTCAGAGTATGAGAACCAGTTTAGTCAGAAATACCCAGGTACTTCTCACGGAGATCGGCCATACGGCCATCTTCTTCCATAGCTGCCAAGGTCTTGTTGGCAGCTTCTAGAAGATCTGAGTTCTCGGTGGCAACCGCACCAGCGATCTGCTCACCGGTTTCAATCTCTTCAACAACAGTGAGGCTCTCATCGCTGGTCAGCATTTCTGAGAGCACGGTGATGTTACCGACCACGGCATCTACCTGGCCGGTCTGCACAGCCTGCAGCAAAAGACCGTTGTCTTCGTACTGCACGGTATTAGCACCAGCGTCCTGGGCGTACTTTTCACCGGAGGTTGCCTGCTGCACGCCAACCTTGGCGCCTGACAAGTCAGCAGCACCGGTGATGGATGAACCTGAGGGAACCAGAACAGCGAGGTTGTCATCGACGTAAGCCTCGGTGAAGTTCATAACGCTCTTGCGTTCTTCAGTGATGGTGATACCTGAAAGTGCTAAATCACACTGCCCTGAGGACAGCGCAACGCCCGACTGGATACCCTCAAAGGAGGTGCTGAACATTTCTGAAGTGACACCCAAGTCTTCAGCGATAGCCGCGGCGATGTCAGCGTCCAGACCTACAATCTCGCCGTTCTCTTCGTATTCGAAGGGAGCGTAGGGAGGGTTGGTGCAGACAGTCAGCTTGCCCTCTGCAATGAGAGAGATGCCGGATTCAGTGGTGCCACCACTGGTTCCGCAAGCAGTCAACATCAGGGCTGTTGCAGCGAGGGCGAAGGGGGCTTTCTTCATGGGTTGTCCTTAAAAAGTGTGGGCCTAGAGCAGTATCTGATGTCCTATTGTGCCTGTAGCTGAGTAAAAATGCAAGAGGTTGCATGAATATACACAACTATGTTTAAGTATCCTACCTCACACTATGTTACCTACCAGTAACCGAACACTCCCCTACAACCACAAGATTCCCTAAGCCCCCGCCGTAACCAGCATGAGCTTTTAGAACAAACATGGAAGAATAGCAGGGTGAACCGAGCAGACCTTAACAAAAAGACCACCGACATCTCTTCAATGTTTGACCAGGTAGCTGAACGCTATGACCTGATGAATGGCATTATGTCGCTGGGCCAGCACATTTACTGGCGCAAACAAACCGTCGCCGCCGTGGATGCCCGTCCCGGCCAAAAGGTACTGGATATTGCAGCCGGCACTGGCACTTCTTCCGAGCCTTTTGCCGACGCTGGGGTGAAGGTTGTTGCCGCTGACCTATCAGAAGGAATGCTGGCAGTGGGCCGGCGCCGCCGCCCTGACATCGAGTTTGTCCAGGCAGATGTCACCAAACTGCCCTTTGCCGACGAGGAATTCGATGCCGTGACCATGTCCTACGGGTTGCGCAATGTGGCTGACTACCCTCAGGCACTTCGTGAGCTGTACCGAGTGACCAAGCCTGGCGGACGCATCGTCATCAACGAATTCTCAACCCCCACCTTCACTCCCTTCCGCCTGGTCTACCGCAACTACATCATGAAGCTGATTCCACCCGTGGCACGAGCAGTTTCGTCCAACCCTGAAAGTTACGTCTACCTCGCTGAATCCATTCTTGCCTGGCCCAACCAGGACGAACTGGCACGGCACTTCCGTGAGGCTGGCTGGCAGGACGTGCAATATCGCAACCTTACCGGCGGCATTGTGGCCCTACACCGCGGTTTCAAACCCAAAAACTAAACCGAAAGATGCCGGTAGACTAGAAACCGGCCATCTCTTGTACGCGCACCATGCGCACCCCCAAGATTGTGAAAGACATCGTGACTGAACCCACCGGCTCACCCTTAGCGGCAGACGCCCTCATGCCCGAAGCTGACTTCAACCTGCCCAAGGGCTTTGATCTCATTGCTCAGGACCCTGTGTTGGGGCCCAAGATTTTGGAGGCTCTCACTGAGATTGAGGTACGACTGGAGCGCGCTGTAGCCCAGACCAATCATCTCGCTGATGTTGCCTCACGCCACCTACTCTCCGCAGGCGGCAAACGGGTGCGCCCCCTCTTGACCCTCCTGGCAGCTGAAGCCGGTGGCGGCATCAATGACCGCGTCATCGACGCTGCCGTGGTGGTTGAGCTAACCCACCTTGCAACGCTGTACCACGACGATGTCATGGACGATGCCTCCAAGCGTCGCGGCGTTGATACCGCTCAGAACATTTGGGGTAATTCTGTGGCCATTCTGACCGGTGACCTGATTTTCTCGCGGGCCTCTCTGATTGTCTCAGAGCTGGGCGGACGCGCCCTAGCGGTGCAGGCTCAGACTTTTGAACGACTGGTTCTGGGTCAGCTCTTTGAAACAACCGGGCCTGAGAAGCACGAAGACCTGCTCGCTCACTACATTAAGGTCATTGAAGGCAAGACCGGTTCTCTGATTGCAGCCGCTGGCTCCTACGGAACCATTCTTTCGGACTCACCGGAAGCAACCGTGCAGATGCTGGCCCGCTACGGTGAGCTCGTAGGGGTAGCCTTCCAACTAGCAGATGACGTCATTGACGTCACTAGCTCTGGCGTGGCGTCCGGCAAAACCCCCGGCACCGACCTGCGCGAAGGCGTACCGACCCTGCCCACCATTCTGCTAGACCGTGCAGCTGCAGAAGGGGACCTAGAAGCCCAACACGTGCAGCAGATAATCCGTGGAGACCTCAGCAGCGACGAGGCACTCGCAGAGGCTGTGGCGGCCCTGTCTGCTCACCCGGCCACCGAAGAAGCCTGGCAGGTAGCCTACCGCTGGGCTGATGATGCCATCGCAGCTATTGAGCCTCTGCCTGACTCAGTCATTAAAGAAGCGCTTAAATCATTCGCCCACGCCGTGGTGCACCGCGATAACTAGTCGACCAAGGACTTCTCAAGTGCCCGCCAGCCCTCAGGGCTGGCGGGCACTGCTGTTTACGATACGAACCAAAGACCACCGTATGAGATTTGATGTGTAGAATAGCTTCATTACTGCGTTGAGAGTTACTATTTCAACACAGCAAAAGGTCGGATACCCACCGGTAACCTGCCCACAAGGCTCAGCAGCACACCCAGCAGCAGGCGCCCGCACCAACAACCAGCACCACCTACGTGCCCAGGTTCAGCAGCACCTTAAGCACCGGCCACGGTGCCTTTTTTACATGTACACACACTGAGGAACCACCATCATGAGTTCTACCTCAACAAGCGCACCCAAAAAGCGCGAAGGCTTCTCAAGCCGCAAGGTCTTTATTTTTGCTGCCATCGGTTCAGCCGTGGGTCTTGGCAACATCTGGCGTTTCCCCTACGTTGCCTATGACAACGGCGGCGGCGCCTTTATGATTCCCTACCTGGTCGCGCTGCTGACTGCCGGCCTGCCCTTCCTCTTCTTTGACTACGTCATTGGTCACCGTGCCCGGGCGTCCTCCCCGCTCGCCTTCCGCCGTCTAAACCGCAAAACCGAGTTCATCGGCTGGTGGCATATGGGCATCAACTTCATCATCGCTATCTACTATGCAGCGATTCTGGCCTGGGCCGCCCGCTACGTCATTTACTCCTTCACCCACGAATGGGGCGATGACCCAGCGACCTTCCTGATGACTGACTTCCTGCAGGTCTCAGACCCCGCAGCCGGAGTCACCTTTGACTTTGTACCCGGCATCCTGATCCCCATCATGATTATCTGGGTTCTCTTGGCCGTTGTTATGTCTCTGGGTGTGCAGAAGGGCGTAGGCCTTGCCAACATCTTCTTCATCCCCCTGCTGGTCGTCATGTTTATTGGCCTCGTTGCCTACTCACTGACCCTCAACGGCGCATGGACCGGCCTTGATGCCCTTTTCACTCCTGACTGGTCAGCTCTGACCCGCCCCGAAGTATGGGTAGCAGCTTACGGTCAGATTTTCTTCTCGCTGTCCATCGGCTTTGGCATCATGATCACCTATGCCTCCTACCTCAAGAAGAAAACCGACCTCACCGGCACCGGTGCCGTCGTTGGCTTCGCCAACTCAGGCTTTGAGCTGCTAGCAGGCATCGGCGTCTTCGCAGCCCTGGGCTTCATGGCAACCGCAGCAGGCACCGCCGTCTCCGAGGTAGCTACCTCAGGTATCGGCCTGGCTTTCATCGCCTTCCCCACCATCATCTCTCAGGCACCGGGAGGCACCCTGATCGGCGTGCTCTTCTTCAGCTCCCTGCTCTTCGCCGGTTTCACCTCCATCATCTCCATTGTTGAAGTGATCGTTGCCGGTATTGAAGACAAGTTCAACCTGGGCCGAGTACGCTCAACCCTGCTGGTAATCCTGCCTATCGCCATCATCTCAACCCTGCTGATGGCCACCACTTCAGGTCTCTTCGTCCTGGACATCCTCGATAACTTCGTCAACCAGTTCGGCATTCTCGCCGCAGGTTTGGTCTCCATCTTTGTGGTGGCCTACCTGGTACGAGCCCTGCCTACCCTGCGCGATCACATCAACGCTCGCTCCTCCTGGAAGATGGGCAAGCTCTGGATGATCCTGCTGGCAGGCGTCACCCCGCTTATTCTGGGCTACTCACTGGTGAACACCTTCATCACCCTCATGAACGAGCCCTACGAAGGTTACCCGGCAGAAATGCTGAACATCTTTGGCTGGGGTATGGTCGTCATCCTGCTGGTCGTAGCGGTCATCATTTCTATGCTCCCCTGGTCTAAGACCTCACGCGCATCTTTGACCCCGCCGGCTCCCCCCGTTTCAGGCGGCAAGGTGCAGCACGATCACGTTGATTCAGCCGCACAGAAAGGTGCATAAGCCATGAGCACACCTGCAATCATCATGCTATTTATTTCAATCGCCCTCATCTGGGGCGGGCTAGGCGTCGCTCTAGTGCACATGTCCCGTCACCCCGATGAAGCGGGCGGTGAAGCCAACGATGGCAGCGAAGTACCTGCGTCCACCCAGCTCTAGCTAGCTCCCTTGTATAGAAAAGTGCCCCGGCAGTTATTGCGATAACTGCCGGGGCATTTTTCTGCCTCAGCCCAGAGGAGTAAATTGGTTAATTAGATACTAGTTTAAGGAGAGATTAGAACCATGCCCGGAACCCACGAAGGAACAGTCCTCATCTTCCCCCACCTACCCCAGGCACTCGAGCCTTTTGAGAGCAAGCCTCAAGCGAGAAAACTGGTGGATGCCGACGGCGCCAACCTGGTCTTGCTCAGTTTCAAAAAAGGGCAAATATGGCGTGAGCACCATTCGGTGCACCCGGTAGTTGTTCAGGTGCTTTCTGGAGCTGTTGATTTTGAGGTCAAGGGGCAAATTTTCCAGCTTCAGCCCGGTTCGCCCATCCACTTGACCGCTCATCTGCTGCACGAGGTACGCGCCACTGAGGATGCCACGGTCATGGTTACCATGCTAACCGGCGAGCATCATGACCCCGCCCGCATCAATCTAGACGGTGTGCGCGCCCTCTAGGGGCGAACAACCTCCAAGCTGATGCCGTTCTGGCCCCAGGATGACGCCAGCTCTTCGAGGTTGGCGGTATGCGGGGTAGTGAAGAAGCGCTGGACGGTAGCACCGAACTGCTCCGTGCGCCCCAGTTGGCCGTGTTCAAGAGTGGCAAAGATGCCACCGCCCCGGTCATCCAGCACGAGAATTTCTACATCGGGGGCGCGTTCTAGCGGCCCTATATTGAGAGCACCAAGATCGTGGAGGAAGGTCAGGTCGCCACAGAGCACCCGTACCTTAGCACCCAGCGCCAACGAGATACCGCTGGCAGTGGCAATCGTGCCGTCAATACCGGCTAAGCCCCGGTTGGCAAAAACCTGCGGGCTGCGAGCCGCTGCGGGGGCTACCAGGTCAAGGTCGCGGATGAGGTTCGAAGAGCCCAGCAGAAGCACCGCATCATCTTCCAGGCAGGCTTCCCAGGCGCGGAGTGCCAGCGAGAAACCCGGGACGCGGGGGTCGACCTCGGTGTCGTAGGTTCCGCTGGCACGGTAATCTGCAACCTTCTGGCGTAGGTTTTCTTGCAGTGCCGCCCCGGCCTGCACCCAGGCGTCCAACCACGGCTGCCCTTGGTCAGTATTCCCACCGTTACCAGCGAAATCTGCTAGCTGGCGCAGAGTCTTTATCTGGGGGTACTCCAGGGCATCGGGCTGATGCCAGGGGGCCGGACTGGGCTCGTAGATGGCACGTTCAATGCCCTTGTTAGCCAGCAGGGCTGCAACCGGGCGGCTGAGAGTCGTGTGGCCGAAAATGACGGCCCGTTCAACCTGCTGCCCCAGTTCTCCGGCTAATATCTGGCGGTAGGCTGGCACAGCAACCGGTGAGAAGCGAGCATTTGAGGAGGGCTCAGCCAGCAGGGGTAGACCCAGTTTCTGAGCGAACTGCTGGGCAACTGCACCTGCCCCGTCACCGGCAACAACCACGGTGCGGTGGGAGCCTGCGGGCAGGTCATCGGAGCGCAGCCAGCTTTCAGCGGTGACATCAAGGTGGCGGGGGTGACGCGGAGCAGCATCTGCCGCCACCTCCTGCAGAGACTGCGCCCAGCGCTTGAGAACCTGCGCATCTGCTTCATGAGGTGTCAGCGGAGTATCGAAGGCAATGTTGAGGTGTACCGGACCGAGGGGCTGCTCAGCGGGCTGCCCCCAGTTCTCAGGATTCCGCCCGGTGAGTGCCGCAAGGGCGCGGTGAAAGGCAGTATTTTGTGGGTCATCTTCAGCTGCAGTGTAGTTTTCTAGGGCGGCAAAGGCACGCACGTGGCGCCCCAAAAGGGCACTTTGATCGGTGGTCTGATTAGCTCCGGTGCCCTGCAGGCGTGCAGGCCTGTCAGCAGAAAGGACGGCCAGAGAAGCCCCTGAATGATAAGCCTCCATAACTGCAGGCAAGCACTCCCCCACCGCTGTGCCGCTGGTCGTGACGACTCCTACGGGAGCTCCACTGGCACGGGCGATACCCAGGGCAGTGAAAGCCGCTACCCTCTCATCAATGCGAACATGTGCCTCTATCACCCCGGCGTCCACCAGTGCACCGATAGCATAGGTCAGTGGGGCTGAACGGGACCCTGGCGAAACGAGGACGTGCCGCATACCCGTGCGCACCAGGGTGTCGAGCACGGTCACAGCGGTCATGATGGAGGGGCTAGGTGAAGTCACCTCACCAGTTTACTCCGCCTGGGCTTGGGGCAGATTAAGTGGCTAGGAATCGAAGCGCCTACCCTCGGGTTTACCAGGTAGGGCTGAGAGCACCAGGCTACCCAGGTTTCCTGCAACGGGGATGGCGTTGAGCCAAAGCCAGTGCCCTGAGAGGTTGATATCGTGCAAGCGGCGCACACTAACCGTGAAACTAGGGGCTGCGGTAGCCACCACCAGGGGCAGACTAAAGAGCAAAGAGGTCTCCGCCAGGCGGTCACTGTGCTGCTTGCGGGCTTCTTTCTCAGCCTCCGTCTCAGCTGCTCCGGGGGCAGGTACGCGGACGATGGGCACCAGACGTTCCAGTGCACCCGGGTTGGCCGCATAAGCTTCGGGGTGTTTTGCGCGGTCGTAGTGACGGGCTGCGATGTCGCAGGCAGCTATTCCGCCGGCGAGGATGAGGGTGGGCCACCAGTATTCACTGCGGGAGGCGCGCCCTTTCATCTCAAAGCTCTTGGAGAAAAAGTTCTTCATGGCGACGCAGGGGCTAACGCCAGGAGCGGGTTGTAGGTTGAACAGGTCAGTCATAAGCCCTCCTTGCTAGAGCATCCGGTCATCACAGTCTACAGCAAGAAGTGACCTACATCATAGAGCTTATGACTATCAACGGAATCGCTATTAGCAAAGGCCCACCAGCGACAACTAAGGTTTCTGAGCCTCTAACAGGCGGTAGCAGTCCCTGATACGGTGATGCCAGTGAGCCACACGGTCAGCCGGTGCTGCAAGTTCTTGAAGCAGGGCAGGGTCAGGTTCCACATCGCGCAAGGGTAGCTGTCCGTCCACCGCCACCAGTGGGTTGCTGGTGACATCCTTACTCATCAGAGATACCGTACCTAGCCCGCACCCGTAGGGTAAATCTGGCAGGGCAGCCGCGAGCGCGGCGCCCGTCCGGATCCCCACTGAGCTTTCCAGGGCAGAGGAGACCACAGCGGGCAGGCCGGCATCTTCAACGATGCTCAGTGCTCGGCGCACTCCACCCAGCGGTGCTGCTTTGATGATGAGCAGGTCTGCTGCTCCTAGGCGAGCAACGCGCAGGGGATCTTCTGCCTTACGCACAGACTCGTCAGCGGCGATCAGCAGGGGGTTGCCCGCAGAGCACAGTGCCTCTCGCACCTTCGCTAGCCCTTCCACCGTTTCCACGGGCTGCTCAGCGTAGATAAGGTCATATTCAGAAAGAGCTGTGAGTGCTTGCACTGCCTGATCTTCTGACCAGCCCATGTTGGCATCGATCTTGAGACGGGCGTCCGGCAGGTGCCTGCGGACTTCCGCAAGACGAGCACAGTCCTGCGCCAGCGATTCTGCAAAGGGAAGCCCAGGTTCAGCTACTTTTACTTTGACCTCGCGAACTTCTCCTCGGTAGCTCGCCAGGACGCCAGCGACCCGTGCCGGTGGGACAGCGGGTACAGTGGCATTGAGGGGCACTGATTCCCGCAGCGGAGCAGGGTAGCCCAGCCAGGCAGCTTCAAGGGCGCAGGCGAGCCAGGCGGCGGCCTCATCGGGTTGATATTCCAGAAAGGGAGCGAATTCTCCCCAGCCTGCTGGGCCTTGGATAAGAGCCGTTTCGCGCAGAGTTACCCCGCGGAACTTGACGCGCATAGGCAGGTGCACCACATGCGTCTGAGCTAGCACTGCTTCAAGCGGCGGCAGGGAACCGTCAAAAGGGTCAAACATGCCTCAAATCTACCGCACCTAGGATAGGGCAGAAGACTGCTGCATGGTGCGACTGTGCACCCAATACTCCGGTGGCTCCCAGGAAAGACTCATGTGGGTTTGTCACAATAGCTATCAGTCAAGTTTTTGCCCGCCGTTTTCCTTGCGAGGCTACTGATTGGTAGGCTCAAGGGAGTTCTCGCATTTTCAGAAAGGTAGTTGGGGTTCACTGTGAATTTTGAGAAGCGCACCGACCGCGCTCAAACCGCTCTGCCTGAAGATGCAACAGAGGTGCTTCCCCCGAGCACTTACCCTCAACGGGGCGCCGACAATGACGCCACTGTTGTGCTGCCTACCCGGCACTATGATCGCGCTGAGAACACCGACTCCACAGCTGTGCTGGACGTTTCAGGACAGGGCCGCCCCGAGGCGTCCTATAAGACCAATGCCAAGACCTCTGATACCGCTGATACTGAAGTGCTCACTGATGCAACAGAGCCGCTTGCGACGACTCGCCCAGCCTCAGTAGGTTCTCGTCTGCTATCGTCGGTTGCCGCCCAAGGAAAGCGAACCGCAGAACGGGTCAAAAAAGAAAGGTCTGCCCGTAAGGCTGAGAAGGCGCAGAAGATGAGCGCCAAACCAGCCTCAGCGCCCACCGTGCCCGGCAACCAGCAGTTCACCCCACCAGCTGCTCAGCACAACCCCGGCAACCTTATGTTTGGTGGCAGAATGAGCAACCAGCAGCCTTCCTCCTACGGGTCACAGGTTGCACCGGCTACCTCTGCCGAGAATTCCCCCTCGGGCAGACTGCATATGCTGACTCCCTCGCACATCCGTCAGACTCGCCCTTCCCTCTGGACGCTGCTGCAGCACTTCTTTGCTGCCAGCACGATGGTCTTTCTGCTCATTGCCGCGATAGTCTTCTTTATTACCACCCCTGCCGGCCAGCAGCTAGATGAAACCTCCTTTCAGGAGTTCTCCTACCAGTTCATGCTCTACACCCAGCAGACCTCTAATCTGCTGGATATGATTCCGGCAGCAGCGGGCGTCATCGCAGCCGTAGGCATTCTCTTTGTGATGATTTGGAAGCACCGCTTTGTGCCTGCTCTGGTGGGCCTGGGTATGGCAATAGGTGCTAACATCACCACCCAGCTGCTCAAGAACTATTTCATCGTCAAACCCAACCTGGGTTTACAAGAGGCAGCTATCAACTCAGCGCCGTCCGGTCACACGACCTTTGCTGCAGCTGCCGGGCTGGCACTTTTCTTAGCCTCGCCCAAACGCTTTCGGCCCACTGTGGCGCTTTTTAGCATGGTATTCACGGTTGCTGCCGGCTACTCCACCGTGGTCAATGGCTGGCACCGCCCCTCCGACGTTGTTGCCGCTATTCTCGTCACCGGGCTTTGGGGCATCCTGGGGCTCATCATTCTCCGCTTCATGCGCTCTGAAGAGCTGGACATGAGTGATACCCAGCGCTCCGGGCTTATCCTGGTCCCCCTCCTCACCATCACGGGTTTCTTTGTGGGGTTCTGTGCCTTCTCGCTCTACTGCGTCACCTGGTTCAATCCCATCCCGGGTAGCTCTTTCGTGGCAGCAATCTGCATGATTGCAGCGGTAGCGGCGCTCACCACTAGCATGCTCATTGCCCTGCTCCGGCCGCAGAATAAGCAGCGGAGTGCCTACCGTAAGGTTTGGGTCTACTAGAAACCGCATCTACTCATACAAATGAGGGCGCTGGCTCCCCTACCGCGTAGGAGAGCCAGCGCCCTCTATTGTTGTACTAGCCTCTAGCCGTTGCCCAGGGTAATAGGCCCGGTGAGCCCTGAAGGCTCAGCGGCATCAAAGTTAACGGCGGCAAGGGGCTGGCCCTGCTCTTCAAAGCTCTGCAGCTTCTGCAAGCGATCAAGCAGAATGCGGGTAGAGCCACCTGAGTAGGGCAGCTGGTACATAGAGGCAGTAGTCGCACCCTTCACCCGAGTGAGTGCTGATTCAGAGATTTTCTGCACGGCGTCCTGCATGGTTTCTGCCATGCGCTCAATGAAGGTGCGCTCCACGGGGCTACCGTGGCCGGGGACGAAGATACGGTAGCGATCCAGCCCCACCAGAGTATGAAGAGTTTTGACCCAGAGTTCAGGGAAGGAGTCATCGAAGGCGGGGTCTGAGCCCTGCTCCACAATGTCACCGGTAAAGAGAACGTCATCGACGCCCACCAGAATGTCATTGTCGGTGTGCGCGAGCCCCAGGTATATGAGGGTGATAGCACGTTCACCGAGTTCGACGCGGGTAAAGGCGGGGCGGGTGCCGTCACCGGGCAGGAAGCGGGTGGGGGGCACAAGCTCAGTGTTGGGGCCCTGAGCATGCGCCATTTCCGGTTCTAGCACCTCGACGTAGGGGCGTTGGGCGTCCCCGTACTTTTCGATGGCGCGGCCTGCGCGGGGGTGGGACCAAAAATCAGTGACACCGTCTGCTTTGAAAACAGCGTTGCCCATGAAACGGTCAAAGTGAGCGTGGGTGTTCACCGCGACCAGGGGGAGGTCTGTAATACGCCTGATGGCGCGCAGAATTTCGGCACCCTGGCGCGGGCCAGCACCGGTGTCAACAATCATGGCGCGCTCAGCACCAACAATCAGACCGGAGTTGAGACGGTAGTTATCAGTGGAAATCTGATAAATGCCGTCGGCAATTTCAATAGTTCTAGCCATACTTCTAAAGTTACTGGAAATCTGCGCCCTATTTGCCCTAAAAGTACACTGTGTGCACCGGTTTCTTGGGGCTAGTCATCATTGAGCGGAGAGTTTTCCCTCATCAGCGTGTTTTGGTGGGGAAAAGCACGCGATAGTGATAGCTAGAGGCGGCATCAGATGGGAGCTGCAGGGTTAGCTGTTTTTTACCACTCCACTACACTGGGAAGCGTGTTAGATTCTCCATCATCAGTACCCGCATCACACCCCTATGGCGGCCGCTATGCGCCTTCCCCTTCGGGTGATTTACACTTGGGCAACCTGCGCACAGCTCTCTTGGCCTGGCTCATGGCTCGCAGTGTGCAGGGGCGCTTTGTGATGCGAGTGGACGATCTTGACCGGGTCAAAAAAGGGGCAGCCGAGCGGCAACTGGCTGACCTCGCAGAGTTGGGGGTGGACTGGGATGGCGACGTACTCTATCAGTCCAGCCGCCTGGCGGCCTATGAGGACGCCGTGGAGCAGCTGCGCCAAGCTGGGCTGGTCTATGAGTGCTACTGCACCCGTAAAGAGATTCAGGCAGCATCAACGGCACCGCACGGTGCTCCAGGAGCCTACCCCGGCACCTGTCGCGACCTCACCGAGGCAGAGCGTGAAGCACGTCGAGCTCAACGGCCTGCGGCATTGCGGCTCAAAGCTGAGACTTCACTGTGGGAGGTCACCGACCGCTTTGCCGGGTGCTACACCGATACCGTCGATGATTTCGTGCTGGTTCGGGGCGATGGGGTTTTTGCCTACAATCTCACCTGCGTCATCGATGATGCCTTTCAGGGTGTTACCGAGGTGGTGCGCGGGGATGACCTGCTGCCCAGCGCGCCGCGTCAGGCTTATGTGTCGCATCTTCTGGGCTTAGATGCCCCTCTCTACGCCCACGTCCCCCTGGCGCTTAACAGCAGTGGTGCGCGCCTTGCTAAGCGCGACGGGGCGGTGACGCTGGCGGATCTCCGGGAAGCGGGAGTCAGCACCCGCCAGATCATGCGCATGATTGCAGCCTCTATCCCCCTGCCCCCAGTCACCGATGACAAGGGTCAGACCCACCTGCCAGAAACAGCGGAACAGATGCTTGAGGTATTCTCACCAGCTATGATTCGCCAGCAGCCCTGGATCGTGACCGACCCACTGACCAGCGACTAATCCAGCCCGAAAGGGTATACCGTGAGCCTGACCGACCGCATTCCCCAGCACCGCAGGGGCACCGCCGCACTGTTGTTGATTATGGCGGGTTCCCTGGGCATTCAGTGCACCGCTGCCCTGGCATCCTCCCTCTTCGGGGCTTTTACACCGACCGAAGTTGCTGCCCTGCGAGCGCTACTGGCCGCCGCCACCCTGCTGCTCTTAGTGCGCCCCAACCCGCTGAAACTCAACCGCAAGGACTGGGTGCAGGTGGTGGTCTACGGGGCGGTACTGACCCTTATGAGCATCTGCTTTTACAACGCTATTGCCCTCATCCCGCTGGGCGTAGCGGTTACCTTTGAGTACCTAGGGGCTTTTCTGGTGACCCTTCTTGGAGTGCGTAGGCTCAGGGACGGGCTTTTCGCCCTCTTTGCGTTAGCCGGGGTCGTCATGATTGCTGCACCCACCATGGCGGGGGACGCTGCCCCCATCGGTTTTCTCTGGGCGCTTGGTTCAGCAGGGTCCATGGCTGGCTACACCCTTTACTCTGCACGCATGGGTACGGTCTCGCCAGCGACAACCGGGTTGCGCGGCACCGCCCTAGCACTCGGGGTATCAGCCCTGATGCAGCTCCCTCTTGCTGCCCCTGCGGTGGGCCGACTGGATGCAGAAGCCTGGCTGATCCTGGCGATCACAGCGATTTTTGGGGTAGCGCTTGCCTACTCGGCAGATAATATCGCCGGTCAGCTCACCAGCGCCGCGGTGATAGGAGTGCTCTTCTCCATTGATCCTGTTATTGGCGCTATTGCTGGCACTGTACTACTGGGCGAAGTGCTCTCCTGGCGGGCTTATGCGGGCATTGTCCTTATTGCCGCCTCCGGGGCTTACATCGTCTGGAGCACTAACCGCTCAGCTATCCACCTCACAACGCACACAGGAATGCTTCCGGTTACCTCCACCCCACCAAAAGGTAAGCAGAGCTGAACGATAGGCGGAGGGCATTCGAAAGGTTGCATTTACACCGCATTAGTGTCACCGCAACCCTAAGCGTGTAAGCTAACCCACATATCATTAATTGAGAGCATAAAGAGTTACAAAAAATACATGATGTACTTTAGAAACTCTACACACTTATCTGGTGCACTAGCAGAGACCACACCCTGCGCACCATCTACAAGGGAGTCCCATGAGCGATACAGCCTTCCAACTCATCGCGCTCGCAATCTATTTTGCCGCCATGATCGCAATCGGCTTCTGGGCAAGCCGCAAAAACACCAACCTCGACGACTACGTACTCGGCGGCCGAGGGCTGACACCCGGCGTCGCTGCGCTCTCAGCTGGCGCATCCGATATGTCTGCCTGGCTACTCATGGGCATCCCGGGCATTATGTACATGGTGGGCCTCTCTGAAGCCTGGATCATTATCGGTCTAACCATTGGCGCCTGGCTCAACTGGAAGCTCGTAGCCCCCCGCCTGCGTACCTACACCGAGGTTTCCCGCAACTCAGTCACGGTCCCCGCCTTTTTCGGCAACCGCCTGCGCGACAAAACCCACATCCTGCGCATCGTTGCGGCCATTATCATTCTGGTTTTCTTCACCTTCTACGCCTCGTCCGGCATGGTAGCTGGCGGCAAGTTCTTCCAGTCCTCCTTCGGTGGCGACTACCTCACCGGCATGCTCCTAGTCACCGGCATCACCGTGCTCTACACCCTCTTCGGCGGGTTCCTGGGCGCCTCCTACACCGACACCGTGCAGGGTCTACTCATTTTTGCCGCGCTTGTCTCCATGCCCATCATGGCCTTCTTCTATGTAGGTAGCTGGGACGATTTCTACACCACCGTTACCACCCAGAACCCGCAGGCACTGTCACTCTTTGCCGGAACCACCGCTCTCGGTATTATCTCAGCGGCATCTTGGGGCTTGGGCTACTTTGGGCAGCCGCACATCATCGTACGCTTTATGGCACTGCGCTCCCCCAAGGACGCCCCCGTTGCCCGCCGTATCGGCATCAGTTGGATGGTCCTGAGCATGGTTGGCGCTATGTCTATTGGCCTCATCGGTCTGGCTTACTTCACCCGCCACCCCGAAGCCACCCTCACCGATACCACCTCAGCAGAATCAGTGTTCTTGGATCTAGCGCAGATTCTGCTGCATCCCCTGGTTGCTGGCTTCGTTCTCGCTGCAGTTCTTGCAGCCATCATGTCCACCCTGTCCTCACAACTGGTCGTCTGCTCATCAGCGCTGGCAGAGGACCTCTACAAGGTGGTTTCGCACAAGACTCTCTCCAACAAGGTGTCCCTTCGCCTGGGCCAGGCTGGCGTTCTCGCTGTCTCACTGGTTGCAGCGTTGCTGGCCCTGAACCCCGAGTCATCAGTGCTTGAGCTGGTCTCCTTCGCCTGGGCCGGCTTCGGCGCAGCCTTTGGTCCGCTTGTTCTACTCTCGCTCTACTGGCGCAAGCTCACCGCCTGGGGTGCTATCGCAGGTCTCATCGCGGCGTCGTCAACCGTCTTCATCTGGGGCAACACCGAAGCACTGCACTCGACCATGTACGAGATTGTGCCCGGCTTCATCATCAACCTGGTGGTCGCTGTAGTGGTTTCGCTCATTACCTACAAGGCGAACTCCGTTGAGGCCGCTGAAATCAACGAAGAATTCGACCGCGCAGTAGCACTCACTCGCTAAGCTAAGAGTTCAAACTGGCAGGACACCGGTGGGCAGGCCAATAAAACGGCTGGCCCACCGGCGTCCTTTTGTCTGCTCTGAAAGCTAGACTAGGGAGCATGACTAACGCTCTTCCCGAAAAAGTATCTGACATTTTTGACCCCAACTCCTGGCGCCTGGTGGAAGGTTTTGAAGACCTCACCGACATCACCTACCACCGTCAGGTTGAGCGTGATGAGGTAGGTGCGGTGGTGCGCGATTTACCTACCGTGCGCGTTGCCTTTGACCGCCCCGAGGTGCGCAATGCCTTTCGCCCCCACACCGTGGATGAGCTCTACCGGGTGCTGGACCATGCCCGCATGACCTCTAACGTGGGCACCGTGCTGCTGACCGGCAACGGCCCCTCCGCCAAGGACGGCGGCTGGGCTTTCTGCTCCGGTGGAGACCAGCGTATTCGCGGCCGCGATGGCTACCGCTATGCAGAGGGCGAGAACGCAGACAGCATCGACCCCGCTAAAGCTGGGCGTCTGCATATTCTTGAAGTGCAGCGTCTGATCCGCACCATGCCCAAGGTTGTTGTGGCGCTGGTATCGGGCTGGGCTGCCGGTGGCGGTCACTCTCTGCACGTGGTGGCTGACCTGACCATCGCTTCAGCGGAGTACGGCAAGTTCAAGCAGACCGATGCAACCGTGGGTTCTTTTGACGCCGGTTACGGCTCGGCTTTGCTGGCGCGTCAGACCGGGCAGAAATTTGCCCGCGAGATTTTCTTCCTGGCTAAGGAATATGATGCTCAGCGCATGTACGAGATGGGTGCTGTGAACGACGTGGTGCCCCACGAGGAGCTGGAGCTCAAGGGCCTGGAATACGCGGCGCATGTTGCCCGCCAGTCGCCTCAGGCTATCCGCATGCTCAAGTTCGCTTTCAACCTGCCGGATGACGGCATGGTGGGCCAGCAGGTCTTTGCCGGCGAGGCAACCCGTATGGCATACATGACCGACGAAGCGGTAGAGGGCCGCGACGCTTTCTTGCAGAAGCGCGACCCCAACTGGGAAAGCTACCCCTACTACTTCTAGTAACTGTTTTAAGTGTGAAAGGAGGTCTCAATGATGCCTACACCAAGTCTGAATTTTGTGGCTGTGGACTTTGAGACGGCTAATGCCTCCAGAGCTTCTGCCTGCGCTGTGGGACTAACAAAGGTCGAATCAGGACAAGTCGTTGAGACTGTTTCATGGCTTATCAAGCCTCATGCATCAATTTCTGACTTTCACCCCATTAATGTAAGCATTCACGGTATCACTGCAAAGATGGTTGAAGATAAGGGAATTTCTTGGGAAAAATCTATTGAGCGCATGAAGGATTTCATCGGCGACTTCCCAGTTGTAGCTCATAACTCTGGCTTTGACCGTTCCGTTTGGAACCATGCCAATCTCATTGCGGGTTCTGCTGAACTTGCACCTGATTTTTTCTGCACGCTCAGCCTTGCTCGCCGGTTTACATCTTCTGGCGCCTTGAAGGGGCTGGTTACTCATCGCTTGAATGACCTTGCTGATCATTTCAATCTAGAGCAGGTTCACCACCATGAAGCTGGCGAAGACTCCCTTATTGCCGCGCAAGTTGCCATCAAATTAATGGATATATCAGGTTCGAAGACTATTGAACAGGCTTGGGGTAGACCAACGAGTTCGGGGCCGATACGATCACACCGCGCTCCTGTTCCGGTGAAAGTTCGACAGAACAATCTTCCATCTGTGGTTCAGACTGCTGCGCCCCCTGAAGGCATAGCTGGTGAGGTTTTTACCTTGACCGGGGCTTTAGAGGCCATGCGACGCGAAGATTGCTGGGCGGCTATTGAAACCGCTGGTGGTTCCATTGCTAAATCAGTGACTAAGAAAACCACCGTTTTAGTAATTGGCGCTGGAGCGAGTGAGAGTATGCCACCCTTACTCGGTGAAAACAGTAAAGAGAAAAAGGCTATATCGCTGCTTGAAGAAGGGCAAAGCATCGCGGTAATTGGTGAGCCTGACTTGTTGATATTGCTCAACGATAATTAGTCGCCAAAACAAAACAACTCGTTACCGGTGGCCAGGAGGCTGGGAGACTTGAGCCAAGGATGAATATGGCCCGGTTTTCGCATCGAAAACCGGGCCATACATATTTACTGAGCTTTCTTGCAGTTATCTCGACTGCTAAATTTCTGTAGTCTTCTGCGCCCTGCGCTGGTCAATAGCGCGTTCCTCGAACTCCAGCTCAATGATGCGTAGCTTGTTCTTGCGGTGCCAGGTCAGCATGACCACCACGCCGAAAATCATCAGGAAGAGCATAAACGCCAGGTACAGCAGACCAATGATGGTAACGCTCGCTTCTAAAGCATTAGGAGCCAGCGGGTTATTGACAGCTGTAAATATCATGATGTTGCACCGCCTTTACCGTTTTCGCCCAAGCCCAGGCGCTTACGAATCACCCGAATCTCGGTCTTATTCTTTTTGTGGAAACCCATGAGTACTACCACGCCCAACACCAGGACGCCCAGAACCAGGAACCCGTAGATTCCGGTAAAAAGCAGCACAAGGAAGAGGTCGCCGCCAGTTGCCATGTCCATGAAGCCTTCTCTCTTTTACTCTGCGTACCTTCTGTTGCCTACAACACTAACAGTTCACACCAAGCGGCTAAAGTGCGCCAGCGTAAACTAGCCCTATGCTTATCTCCCAGCTCAGCCCCGCCGTAGCACCGCACTCCACCGATGCACGCTTCACCGAGCAGACAGCGGTGGTTGGTGGGGGCGGTCACGTGGATGCCAACGCGCTACTGGGAAAATTCACTGCCAGTTTCAGCCAACTCGATAGCCGGCCGGATGATTTTGCACTGGTGGTAACGACCAGCGGCTCAACGGGAACACCCAAACAAACCGCCCTCACCACCGCCGCCCTTGCTGCTTCAGCACGAGCCACCGAGGCTTTTACAGGCACCAGTCACGCTCAATGGCTACTAGCTCTGCCGCTACGCTACGTCGCTGGCACTCAGGTTGTAGCGCGGTCAGCCTTAGCAGGCACTACCCCGGTACTTACCAAGTCCATCAGTAACGGTGCCCCCTTTAACGCGCAAGACTTCGTGAACAGTGCCAGCGCACTGACCGCCGAACACCGTATGACATCGCTAGTGCCCACCCAGCTGCATAAGCTGCTGGAAACCGCGGAGAGCGACCCCCAGATGAGCAGTGAAATTCTGGATGCCCTGCGCAGTTTTGACGCCCTGTTGCTAGGCGGCGCCCCGGCGAGCGCTGCCCTCCTCAAGCATGCCCAGCACCTCGGTGTGAAGGTATTGACAACTTACGGCAGCGCAGAAACAGCCGGGGGCTGCGTCTACTCGGGAGCGCCCCTACCCGGCGTCCAGGTGCATATCGAACCTGAAACAGATGAGGACGCCGCTTCTAGTAGCGGCCGTATCTGGTTGGGCGGCCCCACCCTAGCGCCCGGTTACCTCGATGACCCGCAACGCACTGCTGCCCATTTCTTTACGGGCCCCGATGGCACCCGCTGGTACAAAACTGATGACCGCGGCACCTTCACAGGCTCACTCACGGTGCTAGGAAGAGCTGATGACACCATCATCACCGGAGGCCTTAAAATAAGTGCCGGGGTGCTGGCTCGCCTGCTTGAAACCCACCCCTCTGTGCGCGAGGCGCTAGTCGTTGGTCTGCCGGACGCCCGCTGGGGGCAGGTGCTAGCCGCGGGCCTAACCCTGCGGCACGGTCACCCCGAGACAGAAATCCCTGGGCCTCTAGACCCGGGCAGCCCGCTAGCCACCCAGCTCTCTGATTTGGTGACCCAGAAGCTAGGCAGAGCCGCTGTCCCTAAACTCGCTCGGGTCTACACCGACTTCCCCACGCTCTCCACCGGCAAGCCAGACCGAACCACCGTCACCTCTCACCTTGAGCAGTATCACCGGCAGCAGTGAGCGACCCCAACTGCCTTACCCGGCCGATTCTGCGCGTCCAGGGGCAAAAATGAGACAATAGTGTGTATTTGTCTGCCACGGGTGCCCGTGGCAGTAACCGATGAAAGCGAGATAACGTGGCAACTGTTGCACAGTGGGTTGAAGGAGCACGCCTTCGCACCCTGCCCCTAGCCGTTGCACCCATCATCGCAGGGTCAGCCGCTGCCTACGAGGTAGGTGAACTGCACCATTGGCGTGCTCTACTCGCTTTCCTCGTTGCCTTCTTCTTGCAGGTGGGCGTCAATTATGCCAACGACTACTCAGACGGCATCAAGGGCACGGACGAAGTTCGGGTCGGCCCACTGCGTCTGGTCGGCAGCGGTGTAGCCTCCCCCCGTTCGGTCAAGATAGCTGCCTTTATCTGCTTTGGGCTAGCGATGCTGGCGGGTCTGGGGCTGGTCTATCTTTCTCAGCAGTGGTGGTTCCTTGCAATCGGAGCTTCAGCAGTTCTGGCTGCCTGGGGTTACACCGGCGGTAAACACCCTTACGGCTATATGGGTCTGGGCGATGTTTTTGTCTTCATCTACTTCGGTCTGGTCGCCACCCTGGGTACTATGTTCACCCAGACGGCCCAGCTCACCCTGACATCCATTGTGCTGGCAGTTGCTATGGGCCTGTTCTCTTGCGGGTTGCTGATGGCTAATAACGTGCGTGATATCCCCACCGATATAGACGCCGGTAAGCGCACCCTCGCCGTCCGCCTGGGAGATACCATCTCTCGCAGAACCTACGCGGCTGAGATGATGCTGGGGCTGGGTCTCACCGTGGTGCTAGTGCCCAACAACCCCTGGTTCGCCCTGGTCTTTATCTTGATTGGCCCGGTACTGCATTCCTCAATGACGGTTCTGTCCGGCGCCCGCGGCCTTGCCCTAATCCCCATCTTGAAGCAGGCAGGCTTTGTAGCACTTGCTTACAGCTTGCTTGCTGCCCTAGCTGTGGCGCTGGCGCCGCTCGATGTATTCACCGAGCAAATTTCAGTCTTCACCGGTTACTAAAACCTCACTCAACAACAGAAAAGGTGCACCGGTCAGGTGCACCTTTTCTGAGGTTGGCGCACAGCTCTGTGCGCCTTGGGCAAGTGCCCAGGTCTTAGAAATCTAGGCCCTGTTGTTTGCGGGTTCCTTCATCTAGCTCATCCTCAAAGGCCTGGTTTTCCTCCTCAACCTTATTCTTGGCTGGGCGTCGCTTGAACCAGCCATTGAAGTCCTTAGCAGCTGCCAGATGGAGTTTGGGGAAAGCCAGATAGCTGACGGCGAAGCCGATGACCGCGCCACCAAGAATCGATAGGTAAAGCCCTGCACCGAAATAGTAGGCTACAAAGAAAGCCGCAGTAACTAGGGCAAGACGGATGAGGGTGTACTTCAGAAAATTCACTGTTCCATTCTAGCTGACGTACCCGGGGCACTGTCGGCAACGCTGTGAGCGCACAAAGGCGCCCTAGACTTTGCTCTCGTGTCACACTGGTAGGTATGGGTAGAGCTATATTAATTATTGCCGGTGGCGCCCTGCTACTAGCTATCTGGATTTATGCAATTCTTGACGCTGCGCAGGCGGAGAGCCAAAAGGTGCGTACCCTGCCCAAGGGCTTCTGGGTAGCGGTCACTATTTTGTTCCCGCTGGTGGGATCGGCGCTCTGGTTCTGGCTGGGGCGGCCCCGCAAAGATAAGTTTGGGTCTTTTGGTGCACCGGTTGAAAGGCCCCCGGTCGCTCCGGACGATGACCCCGAGTACCTTCGCTTTCTTGAGGCTCGCGCCAAGCGTGAACGCGAGGACCGCGAGCGCCAGAACCGCGCAACAGACCGCGGTGACGATGACGAGACTCAGGGCAAGGGCGACGGTGAGCAGCCAGATAGTGGCAGCCAGCCCGGCGAGCGCCCCTAGTTTCTCTGTTTGAGAGTACCCGCTTTGTATTGAAAGCACCCCTCTCGTGGGTGCCTGCTGTGCAAGGCGGGTATTTTTCTGCCCCCATGGGGCGATGGCAGCCTGGAGATGCTGCCAGGCAAGGGGTGATGCTCCATCTGGTCTGTGGATACTCTTTACATTTGCTTGAAAACTTACCTAGGTACATGTTGTACTTAGGTAGGAAGGGAGATACCTATGACAGCTAGCACCCACCCACCCGCCCTGCTCCGGGCACTCTTGCCCACCGGCGTCCTAACCTGCCTTGAAACCGGTAATCTGCACGGCTACGGCATCGCCGCCCGTCTTGAAGAATTGGGCTTTGGCAGGCTCAAAGGCGGTTCACTCTACCCGGCGCTCTCAAAACTAGAGGACGCCGGCGCCGTCACCGCTGGATGGATTGAAGGCAGCGGAGGCCCAGCCCGCCGTGAATATAGCATCACGCCCAAGGGACGCGCCAAACTGGCTCAAGAACGCGCCAGCCTCTCTGCTCTGGCATTGGCGCTAGGACAACCAGCCCATCTCACCGAGGGGATACAGCAATGACAGAGAGACCCTTTGACCGCATCAGTCAGAACCTGGCAGAAGTCAGCAACCGCCCAGAAGACCTGGACTGGGTTCAGGTTGCCTTTGGCATGTTCCTCAAAGAGAATGTTCGCCCCTCACGTGCCGAAAGTGCTATCAATGGCTGCATCCGCGCTATCGCTGACACTGGCGAGAGTGCCCACCAGCTTTTCGGCGACCCCTCAGAATGGGTCTTTAAGAAAACCGCTAGCTGGCGGCAGAAAGGCACTCAGGCCTTCGAGCCGAACGAACCCATGAACTGGTGGTGGTGTTGCCTCCTATCCTTCTTCGGCGCTGCAAAGACATCCGTACTCTTCTGGCTGTACTGTCTACTAAGCCACGAAACAACCAGCTCAAACATGGTGATTTTCAGTCTGGGTATAGGCCTTATGCTGGGTCTTATCTATTACGTCTATGCACAGGTGCTACCCCGCCGTGGCTTTGCCTGGGCTATAGCTGCAGGCGGTGCAACCACTGTGGGGCTCTCTTTTTCTCTAGCATTTGCGCTCGAACAGGCCCAGCACCTCAGCAGACCAGTTCCTATCTGGTGGCACCTAGTTGTTGCTCTGGGAATGCTTGCCCTCATTGTTCTTTTCTACAAGCTGGTGCCTGAGCCTGCTCATCGCCGTGAGGAAACCAACTACGACCCCTCTGACCAGCATGCCTGGCTTAGAACGTTTAGAACAGAGCTGAATAAACGCAATGACATGACGGGCGCCCGCGTCCGAGACGAAGTTGCCCTGGTCCTAGCGCATAGCAGGGAAACCGGCACGACCTTTGATGAAGAGTTCGGCCACCCCGTCACCTACGCTCGTAGCCTGGCAGAACAAAGCAGCGTTAAGCCCTACCGCTTAATGCTCTATGCCTTCTTCATGGTGGCTGCAGGTATCTATTGGTTTTATTCAGCTCTTACTGCTGGTGATGGAAGTGTCTGGTGGCGGGTGCCGCTTGGCCTCTTTGTTCTCATCATCCTGACGCTTGAAGCCAAGGCCTCTTGGGCAACCTACCGCAGTAGCCGCCAGGCGTCCGCCCCGGATGCCTAAGCCAATCTCAGACCGAGAAAAATACCCGCTGACCTCCCCAAAGGTCAGCGGGTATTTTTCTGTTCTAGCAAGCGCTAGGGCCTATAGACCTGAGTAGGAGTGCAGGCCAGAGAAGTAAACGTTCACCACGGTGAAGTTGAAAATAATGCAGAGGTAACCCACGATGGACAGCCAGGCTGAGGGAGGGCCGGACCAGCCGCGGGTGGCGCGGGCGTGCAGGTAGGCTGCGTAGACCACCCAGATGATGAAGGTCCATACTTCCTTGGTGTCCCAGCCCCAGTAGCGTCCCCAAGCCTTTTCAGCCCAAATAGCACCGGCGGCCAGGGTGAAGGTCCACATCACGAACCCAACGGCGTTGAGGCGGAATGAGAAATTTTCCAGGGCGGTAGATGAGGGAATCAGTCGCATAAAACCCAGGCGGGTGAGCTTGGTGCTTTGGTCAGCAATAATCTGACGTTCGCGTGAGGTCTGCACCAGCTGCAGGATTGCCATAGCGAAAGTAATGGTAAAGATTGCTGATGCCAGCACCGCAATCGATACGTGGATCACCAGCCAGTAGGACTGCAGCGCGGGCTTGAGTTGACCCACGGGCGTTGGGAAGCCGATGGTTGCTGCGGTCATCATGGTTAGCGCCAGGCCAGAGACCAGCACGCCCACAAAGCGCAGGTCGCGGAAAATCAGAGAGATCAAGAAGACTGTAACTACGAGGAAAGCACCGGTGGTGCAGAACTCGTACATATTGCCCCAGGGCACGCGGTTAGCGGCCAGGGCACGGCTTAGCACACCCGCACAGTGAATAGCAGCACCCAGCGCCAGAATCACCACAGCGGCGCGGGCAGCGGCACGGCGGGCACCGGTGTAGCGCATATCTGCATCGGCTACGTGGGCCTCGATTTTCTTGGCTGCTGAGCGCTTATAGCTCATTCCTCGTTCGCCGGTCCCCTGCTCGATACCGCTAATACGAGCAGACTTTGCGGAGCCTGAAAGCGCACCTGCGCCCACCAGTTCACGTCCCCTCACCTGTGCCTCTTCAAGGCGCTGGGTGGTGCGGGAGTTAGAGGCGATGTCCCAGGCGAAGGCGATAAACGCCACCATGTAGGTAACGGCGGCGAGGTACATGAAAAGCTCGCTCCATTGGGCAAGGTTTTCGCTAATTTCAGGCATAGTCACTCATTTCGTTGGGAAGGCAGGCGTTGGACGTCGGTGCGCTGTGAGCAGGGTGGTTTAGTTTATGCTTCATCAAATTCTAGCCCCCAAGCGGATGCAAAGAGGTCGGTCAAGCGGTCGGCTTCGTCCGCAAGTCGCGGGTCTTCACCGCGAGCGAGCAGGGCGTATTCAACGGTGAGCACGCGGTCTGCGCCTTCGCCGCTGCTGGAAGCGCGCACCCAGACACGACGACGTGCCACGAAGAGGGAGATAATAAGACCGATGAAGAGCAGGATAAAGGAAACCAGCGCAATGGGGCGACCGGGGTCTGAGCGAATTTCAAGGCCGGCGTACCGTTTGACGCCCAGCATTTCGATGGTGCCGTGACCTTCAGGCAGTTGTACTGATGGTCTGGAGCCATCGAGCACAATACCGTTGCCCTTAGCCATGGTGTTGAGGTCTTCTAGGCTGTCAACATCCAGTACATAAACGTTCTGAGGGACGCCATCATCAAGCCCCAGGTCGCCGGTATACGACTGGAGTACCAGCATGGGGTTATAGAGATCTGAGTCGATAGAGGTGGGTGCACCGTACTCGGTTTCACCGGTAGGCAGGAACATTCCCACAAAACCCAGCTGGCCGGGGTGGGCATCCGGCACCTTGAGCACAATGGAGGAAAGATAGCTCATGCCAGAGGTCAACCCCACAACGGGCCCCTCATAGGCGATGCTGCCATCGTCGTTAGTCACGCGCACAATGGGGGCATACCCGTTGCCCAAGAGGTAAATACTGGTGCCCTCAATATAGATAGGCTCATTCACCTTCAGGGTTTCAGTGCTAGTTTCGCCTTTGCTGTCCGTCAAGGTCATTTCAGCAGTGTAGCCAATGTCGTCCCCGTAGGTGGGTGACCCCTCCTGTCGGTCGTAGGCAACCTCAAAGCTATCTAGAGTTGCTGAATATGGGTTGAGCCAGTCGGGGTTGTAGTTGGTACCAGGATCGAAGGAGTCATAGCTAATAAGGGAGTTAACGAAGGTCTCGCCTTCAACCACTACTTTCTGCCCACTGTAACCAAACAGCGAACCCGCCCCGAACGCCACCAGCACACCAATCATGGCTACGTGGAAGAGGATGTTACCGAACTCCCGCAGGTAACCGCGTTCAGCACCCACGCTCAAGACACCGGGAGCATCTTCACGGGTTTCTACGCGGTAGCCACGCTTCTTGAGCACCGCCGCAGCGTCGTCGATAGCCCTGTTCGCATCTAGATCTCCAGCGCCTGCAGGGATCGTCAGGGTTCGGTGCTGAGGAAGTCTGCCAAAGTTCTTGGGAGTTCTGGCAGGGGGTGTTTTCATGGAGCGGTAGTGTTTTGCCGCTCGGGGTAGCACACAGCCAATCAGCGATATGAAAAGGAGGAGGTAAATGGAGGCGAACCACACGGAAGAGAACACATCAAAGAGCTGCAGAAAGTCAGCAATTGGCCCCCAGGTAGGGTGCGCCTCGATGTAGTCGTTGACCTTGGCGGGGTCTTGAATACGCTGCGGGAAGATGGAGCCGGGAACAGCTGCAACAGCGAGCAGCAAGAGCAAGAAGAGCGCGGTGTTCATCTTGGTCAGCTGGGTCCATGCCCAGCGGAGCATTTCGAGAGGCCCGAGCGCTGCAGCGTCTTTAGTATCAGCCATGGTTTCCTTGGAGCGTGTGTGAAGTGTGAAGTTTAAATCGGTAGTTGGTAGACCGGCATCGTGGCCTGAAACCAGGACATCATGCTAGTCCAGGCCCCGGTTGCGATGAGAATGCCAATGAAGATCAGCATGAGACCACCTAAGCGCTGCAGCGTTAGTTTGTGCTTGCGCAACCAGCCCAGGGTATTCACTCCCCTACTGACAGCCAGCGCAACCAACAGGAAGGGCACTCCTAGGCCCAAGCAGTAGGCTAGCGTGAGCGCAATGGCCTTGGTGTTATCAGACCCACCGGTGTAGACAAGAGTTTGCACGGCAGCAAAGGTGGGGCCAATGCAGGGGGCCCAGCCCAGCCCAAAGGTAATACCTAGAATGGGCGCTCCCCAGAGCCCGGCAGGTGGTTTTCTCTCAATCTTTCGGTCGCGCTGAAAGAAATTGAAGCGGCCCATGAAGACCAGACCCATGAGAATGACCAGTAAACCAAGAACCAGGTTCACCCAGGTCTGCCCCCGCAGCCAGGGGGCGGCCCCCAACTGCGCCAGCACCACTGACATCAGCACAAAAATAAAGGAGAACCCCAGTACGAAAAGCCCGATACCGGTCACGGTGCGGGCTGTACGGGCTCGCGGGCTCATCTCAGCACCGGAGAGACCGCTAACGTACCCCAGGTAGCCGGGCACCAGTGGCAGGACGCAGGGGGAAGCGAAAGAGACTAGCCCGGCTAGCGACGCAATGGGCAGCGCCAACCAGAGCGAGCCGTCTAAAACGATTTCCCCGAAGTTAGGCATTCGCCTGCTCTTCAAGAATGGTGCGCAGAATTGAGGGGTCAATCTGACCCAGGATTCGCGCGGCCACCCTGCCCTGGGCGTCCAAAACTACGGTGGTTGGTACGGCCTGAGCGGGCACATACTTGCTCAACCCCAGAAGCACCTTGCCGTTGAGGTCGCGGTAAGAGGGGTATTCAACTCCGAAGTTCTTTTCAAAGGCTTCAGCCGTGCCCTTTTCATCGCGTACATTGGCACCCAGGAAGGTGATCTTATCGCCAAAAGTCTGGTGCAGGGAGTTGAGATCAGGGGCCTCACTACGGCAGGGTGCGCAACCTGCATACCAGAAGTTCAGCATCACGGGCTTGCCACGCAGACTTGCCGCACTGAGGGTGCTACCGTCAAAGAGCTCATTTTCGAATTCAACCGGCTCGCCGCGCTCTGCCTCAGCGTACTCCGTCACGCTGCCGTCTCCGGCAATATAGCCTTTAGAATCTCCGGCGTTAGCCTGGGCTGCCAGTGAATCTTCGTCAGATGAGCAAGCGGTCAGCAGAGCTGCGCCGCCCAAAAGACCCAGGCTGAGTGCCTGTTTACGGCTGAAACGCGGTGAGATTGGTGAAGGCATGGTGCGGTGCTCTCTTCAGTAAAACCAGACGGTAGATTTAGCCAAAACTCTATTATGACCCGGGTAGCTGAATGACACCTGAGTACAGCTCGGCAGCAGGCTCAGTGTAGGTCAGACTCGGTGTACCGGGGCTGAAAATATCGTCAAAGTGCAGAGAGGTAATAGAGGCCAGGTTAGTCTGACGCTTGCGGGGATCATGGGGCAGCAGCCCACCCTCAACAGAGGTACGTGCCATCCAAATGGGTAGCTGGTGGGACACAATAATCGCTTCAGCACCAGCCCCACCCTTCTCATAAGCGGTACGAGCTGCATCCTTAATCGCCTCGGCCATACGGGTGATCTGCTGGCGGTAAGGCTCACCCCAGGATGGGCGCAGGGGGTTGAGCAGGTGCGGCCAGTGGGCAGGGTGCTTTAGCAGTTCGTCCTTGGTGACGTGCAATCCCTCAAAATAATTATCTGCCTCAATAACGCGCTCATCGTGCACCGCGGTCAAGCCCAGCAGCTCCTCAATAGGGGCAGCTGACTCCTGAGTGCGAGTCAGAGGAGAGCAGACCAGATGCACAATATTTGCACCGGCATCAGCACGGCGCTTAAACTCTTCTGCTGAGAGTCGCACCATTTTCTGCCCAGCCTCTGACAGGTGGTAACCCGGCAGCCTACCGTAGACAATGCGCTGGGGGTTGTGAACTTCACCGTGGCGCATGAGATGAACGGTAACCGGTGCTTTTTCTGAGGTAGTCATCAAACCAGTGTCTCAAAGATAGAGCGCCGGTGCCAGCGGTGACGCCCTCGTAATTACTCCCGTCTCCAGCAGATTTCAGGCTGCCAGTTTCTTTTCCAGTAGCTTAGCCAGGCGGCGAGCATTAACCTGCCAAAAATCTTTGACTTCCCCATCAACTAACAAGACCGGGATTTCGTTCTTATGCCGTTCAAAAAGCTGGGGGTCATTTTCGATATTAGTTTCGGTAAAACTCAGCCCGAAGCGGGCGGCAACTTCACCTGTAGTCTGCCGCGCAGCTTCGCAGAGGTGGCAGCCGGGCTTGGTTAACAGTTCAATCGTGGGAGTAGCCATAGAACCACTGTAGCGCTAGGGGCTTATACAGCACGAGCCCCGCACAAACTGTGCGGGGCTCGCGGTGAAGAATTTACTTCTTGTTGCGACGCTGGTGGCGAGTCTTGCGAAGAAGTTTACGGTGCTTCTTCTTAGACATACGCTTGCGGCGCTTCTTGATAACTGAACCCATCGGATTCACCTCACTTATTAAATAGTGGTCGATACCCGGCCGAACAATGCTCGCGCACGGCAAGCCTTTCGGTAGCTATCCGGGCGTTATACCGGTATAAACGCTCCAATACACGCTATTTTGGGCATAAATAACCCTAGCGCGTGAAAAAACGCTCTTCAGTCAAGAGTACAGGGTATGCCTACATTTCGCGCATTGTTCACCTGGGAATGAGAGCATTTTCTCGTTTTGGGAGGCTAAAATCACTGCCTACCCAGAGCTAGCGTTTACGGCTCTTTTGCCTCTTTTTCTTCACCGGGTGCCGGTTTGCTCCCCCGTGGGGCTGGGTTGCTGTCGCTGCCAGCTCAGATTCAGCAGCGTCCCTACCGGGCTCTGATGCAGACGCTATTTCCTCCGCATGCTGGGGTGAGCTAGCAGGATCTTCCTCTAGAGCTTCATACCCTTCTGGGACGGTGAGACCGTCAGTCTGGCCAGCATCGAGGGCTGGGGCCTCATCTGAAGGCTGTGGTTTTCGGCGTTCTGCGGAAAGAAAACCAAAGTATTCCCTGACCGCAAAACGCTTTCTGCCCGAAGTAGGGGCCTCGGGGTGGGGCCGATCCTTGGGTTCAGATTCTTGAGCTTGATTCTGTTCCCCTGAATCCACTTCTTCCTGGGTTGTTTCCTGCTGATTCTCTGTCTCTTGGGGATGTGCAGCCAGGGCAGCCAGCCTTAGCTCTTCGGCACGCAGTTTAGCTTCAAGCTCCTGAGACAGCGCTTCCCTCTCCAGTTCAGCCCGCTGTTGAGCTTGACGCTCGGCCTCCTGTTTAGCCAACCTTTTTTCTTCTGCCGCGCGTTCAGCCGCCTGGGCCTCTGCACGCTCACGTGCTTCCTGCCGTTTTTGAGCGGCAGCAGCCAGCCGGGCTTTCGCCATTGACTGGGCACGTTCAATGCGGTTCAGCTCATCTTGCTGATCAGCTAGCACGCGAGAAGTGGGAGCGCTTGCCCCTGCCTGCCCCTCATCTTGGCGACTTCCTTCTTCGGGGGTAGCAAGAGGTTGGCGGACAGGAGGTGTGATGATAGTTGCGTGAACTACCGGGCTCACTGTCCCCTTGCGGCGGCGCGTTGCACTCCCCGTGGGAACAGCCCGCAACACGGTAGGTGGCTGCGGAGCAGGGTCCTCCAGAGGTTCTGGGACTGACGAAGTCAATGCAGCCTGGGGCTCAGATACAGAATCTGCTCTAGGTTCAGGTTCCTGACGAGCTTCCAGCACCCCCTGAGCGTCCGGGGAGCCCTCCGGTTTTTCCTCGTTGGGCTCGGGCAGGGTCTGCTGCCTATCGCGGTCAGCTTCTCTAGGCTGAATGTTCTGCAAAGCATCAAAGAGCCCGGGGGTAATGGGGCCACCCCACTGCTCAGGAACTAAGTCTTGATCTTCAATATCGACCGGCACCAGGTTACTGCTCAGAGTTGGTTCCTCAGGGGCTGGTGCTTCAAGATCGAAGGGTACCTGGGCTTCAGCAAATCGTTCTTTAAGGTTAGCGATGAGCAGGGTGCGGGCCAGAGCCGGGTCTTCGGATTTCACGGCATCAAGAATTGCGCGGTACTCCATACGCAGACGCGTTGCCGTGGCACTCCACAACGGCACCTGTGATACCAGGTCAAACCTCGCTTCAATCATGGAGTCCCTCATCGTAGCCAGTAAAGCTGAGATAAGGGTATTGCCAGAAAGCTGACCGAGTTGAATATGAAAATCTGCCTCAAGATCGTGAAAATCGCTCAGGCTGGTCGCCGGGTCTGACATCTTTTGCAGGATTCTCTCTAGCTCAGGGTAGGCCGCCTGATGGGCAGGAGTTGTTGAGACAGCATGTGACTCCAGCAGCAGACAGGTCTGAAAGAGATCCCGCTGGGGTGAAGCAGAGCTAGCTAGAGAAAGACCGATAGCCGGCCCTGCTGAGACTGCTGGTTCCCGCAGTAATTCGCTCAGGATGGTTTTGCGTTTACCCATGTATAGGCGCAGCAGACCAATCTCTTCGCAGTGCTTGAGGCTCTCACGGATCTGATGTTGGCTAAGACCGGTAACGCGAGCTAGCTCCCTATCATCGGGGAGTTGATCCCCAAGGTGGAGGGTACGTGAAATCAGTTCGCTCTCGATCCAGTCGAGTAACTTCTGATGTTTAGACATGTTTCGGGGTTATTTCTCTGCTGAGGTTGAGTGAGGGGGAAGTATTTAGCGCGAACGGCGGCGCAGACGCGCTAATTTTGCAAAGAGCCCACGTTCATCGGTGTCATCTTGAGGCACGGCTAGCTTATCCTCAGCGTAGAGAGGCTGGGTGTGTTCTTCACTCTGAGCTACTTCTTGGTCTTCGATTTCAGCGGGGGCTGTGACCTCCGGGGTATCCACCGAAAGAGTTTCTTGTGGATCTTCAGAAGCGGCAGAAGCCATCTGTGTTTCTGCCGCCGAAGGTGAGGTGGGTTGAGCGGCTACGGTTGCAGAGGGGGTAAAAGGAGTGAAGGGGGTGAAGGTAATCGCAGGGGAAGAAGGCTGCGGCTCCTGAGCACGCGAGGCCTCGGGGTCTGCTGCTTCAGGTAAATCAGTTTCTACAGATTCAAGCACTTCAGCAAGTTCGGTAGTTTCAGTAGGTTCCTCAACTTCGACCTGTTCCACAGGCTGCTCGGTCAGCTGGGGTTCCACCGAGTTTTCCGGCTTGTCCTTCTCTTTAACCGATGCGGCAGGCTTGCTTAGGCTAACTTCTGGCTCTACTGGCCGCGCCTCAGCAGATAGCGCAGATAGCGGGGGGTGCTGCACGTCGTACTGTGCATCAGATGGCGACGGCAGTAAAGATGTTACCCAGTCGGTAACCCGCTCTAGGGGCTGAGGCACCAAAGAATAAAAACGCTTTTGCCCAACAGCTTCAGTCTCCACCAGCCCAGCAGTGCGCAGAACTTTGAGGTGTTTTGACACGGTAGGTTGGCTGACGCCTAATTCCTCAACCAACTCACCAACAGCGAGTCTCTCGATGGCTAAAGATTCTAAAATATGGCGCCGTGTGGGGTCAGCAATGACAGCAAAAAGATCGTCCTTCATGCCCATCATCATATACACATATATAGCCCTGCTCGCATATTGTCGCTGCTATATTTCAGGTTAATACCCAATACTCAGTCAGCACTAAGTTTTTTGGTGAAAATATCCGACGGGTTATATACAGGATGACTAGTCATACCAGGGATCGAGGCCCCACAGCGGGAAAACTTCTTTGCGGGTCGCCATGATGGTGCGATCGGTATCGTCGCCCGGGTCAAAGCCTATCTCCCATGAACGCCACCATAAATCAACGGGATCACCCATAGCAGCCGGAACTTTGGTTCCGTAGGTTTCAAGCATGTACTTCTGCCAGGACGCAGGGGTGGGCTGATAGACATCCAGAGGTTGCCCGGCGGCAACCGCCATCAGGTGGGTCCACGAACGAGGTACAGCATCGTAAACCGAGTAGCCACCCCCGCCGGTAGCAATCCAGCGGCCCTCGCAAAGCTCATCAGCCAGCAAGGAAATCTGAGCCGCAATTTCCTGCTGAGCGTTGATACTAATACTCATGTGGGACATCTCATCATTCATATGAGTATCGCAACCGTGCTGACTCAAGATCACTTCTGGTTGGAACTCCCGCAAGAGGCTGGGAACCACAGCATTGAAAGCGCGCAGCCACCCCGAATCAGTGGTGGTAGGAGGCATAGCAATATTCACCGCCGTTCCAGCGGCTTCACCCTCTGGGCCAACCTCGTTGGAAAAACCGGTGCCGGGGAAGAGGGACATCCCCGTTTCGTGAATGGAGATGGTCATGACGCGTGGGTCGTCCCAAAAAATACTCTGTGTGCCATCGCCGTGGTGGGCGTCCACATCAATATAGACCACGCGTGAAACACCCTGCTCCAACAGGTGGCTAACACCCACTGCACAGTCGTTGTAGATGCAGAAGCCACTGGCGTGGTCCCGGGAGGCGTGGTGCATACCCCCGCCAAAATTAACCGCGTGCTTAACCTTGCCATCCAAGATCGCTTGAGCCGCCTGAAAGGTTCCGCCCGCTAGTCGAGCGCTAGCCTCGTGGACCCCCTCGTAGCCCGGGGTGTCTTCGGTGCCCAAACCGCAGCTAGCGATAACCAGCGATGGGTCAGCGCTAATCTTCTGCACGGCGTCAATATAGGGGTAGTCGTGTGCCAGCATCAGCTGTTGAACGGTGGCGATTTCTGGCTTTTCGAGTTGAACCTGAGGCAGGTCAAAAATCCCCAGGTCTTTAGCGAGGGACGCTGTGGCATCGAGCCTGCTGGGATGCATGGGGTGGTAGTCACCAAAAAAATAGTTGGCCATGGCGGGGCTCCACAGCACGCGCACATCAGTGGGCTTCAGTCGTTCAATAGCCGCCATTGGCACTACTCCCTATAGGTAAGTTGGGTCACAAATACCATTAAACACAATAAAACTCGTAACCGTTGATGCGGCGGTTTTATGACACGCAGACTACGCTTAGAAACGTCGAGCATTGAAGGAGGTGGAAGGTGCCCACACCACAGCAGGGAGAGCTCAAGGAGCAACCTCAATTCGCCCGAGAGGGTAAGGAATCGCGGTCCTCAGCCGGGATTAAGCTGTTGATTCAGCGCTTTGAGAGCCTGCGCGACCTGATAGACCGGGTCGTGGGTTCCTCGTCCTCCCGTACCGCAATAGCGGCTTTCATCCTCGTCATCACTTTCTTCTCGATCATGCTCTCCCTGCCCATCGCTTCTCAGGACGGCCACCGGGTGGAGCTTCACCACGCTGTATTCACTGCCACCAGCGCTGTGACCGTTACCGGCCTTACTACGGTATCCACCGCTGAACAGTGGACCTTCTTCGGGCAGCTCATGATCCTGCTGGGCTCCCAAATTGGCGGGCTGGGCACCCTGACACTGACCTCAATCCTGGCTCTCGCTGTTGGTAGAAAATTGGGGCTGCGGTCAAGAATTATCACGCAGGAATCAATGAACATCGGGCGACTGGGTGAAGTAGGGTCCGTGCTGCGCACCGTTGCCGTTACCTCAATCGTCATTGAGGGCACCATTGCGCTGGTCTTAATACCCCGATTTCTCCTGCTGGGTGAGTCGCTGGACCAGGGTATTTGGCACGGCATCTTCTACGCCGTTTCATCCTTCAATAACGCCGGCTTCACCCCGCACTCAGACGGAATCGTGCCCTACGGCCATGACCTGTGGATTCTTATACCCATCTCCCTTGGCGTCATTATCGGTTCGGTGGGCTTCCCCGTCATTCTGGTTCTCCAACAGAACCTGGCAGTTTTTAGCCGCTGGAACCTCAACGCCAAACTCACCGTCATCGGCACCCTGGTACTTTTTATCGCCGGCTCCTTCGCCTGGGGAGCGCTGGAATGGAACAACAACAAAACCATTGGTGAACTGAGCGTCGCCGACAAGGTTCTGAACGCAACCTTTGCCTCCATCATGACGCGCTCCGGTGGTTTCAACCTCGTTGATATGAGCGATATCAACCCGGTTACCGCGCTACTGACCGACCTGCTGATGTTTATCGGCGGCGGCTCAGCATCCACCGCCGGTGGCATTAAAATCACCACTATTACCGTGGTTTTCCTCGCCATTCTGGCAGAGGCCCGCGGTGACCAGTTCGTGGTTGCCTTCGGAAGAACCATCCCGGACACCGTCCTACGTATCGCTATCTCGGTCATTATGATGAGCGCGACCTTCGTCTTCATTGGCACCGCAGCAATTATGCTCATGAGTGGAGCATCATTTGATCGTTCTCTGTTCGAGGTCATCTCAGCCTATGCAACCTGCGGCCTGTCCACCGGGCTCTCTGCCGAGCTACCTCACAGCGGTGTATACCTACTCTCCATCCTGATGCTCATCGGCCGCGTCGGCACCATCACCGTTGCAACGGGGCTTGCTATGCGTTCTCGCCGCAGGCTCTACAAGTTCCCAGAAGAGAGGCCCATCATTGGCTAGAAAAGACCCTCAGCACCCCCACAGTGCCCCCGTGCTCGTTATCGGGCTTGGGCGCTTTGGTACAGCCACAGCAGCGCAACTTGTACGCCAGAACCAAGAGGTTCTCGCTATAGAAAAAGATCCCGCCCTGGTTCAAAAGTGGTCCGGGGATCTGACCTATATTGTTGAGGCTGACGCCACCGACATGAATGCCCTGAGACAGCTAGGGGCACACGAGTTCACCGCAGCAGTGGTTGGCGTAGGAACCTCGGTGGAAGCTTCTGTTTTGATTACCGCAAACCTGGTCGATCTAGGCATTGAACGAATCTGGGCTAAGGCCATAACCCCCTCTCACGGCAAAATCCTTTCCCGTATCGGCGCGCACAAGGTGGTCTACCCTGAATCGGACGCTGGCGCTCGTGTAGCCCACCTTCTCTCGGGAAGGCTGTTAGATTTCATTGAATTGGATGATGATTTTGCCATTGTCAAAATGTACCCACCCAAGGAGACCCACGGGTTCACCCTGGCTGAATCTGATGTACGTTCTATGTACGGTGTGACCATTGTGGGGGTCAAATCTCCCGGTGAAGAAATTACCTACGCAACCCCCGAAACCCGCGTCTCATCAAGGGATTTGTTGATTGTTTCCGGTCAGGTTGATCTGATTGAGCGCTTTGCAGCAAGACCCTAATTGAACTCTATATACCAAGTAGCGGAATGATAACCCACCATTCCCTGCACAGCTTAGAAATTAAAATATTTACCTATGTTAAGTTGTTGAGCATTTTTTTGCAGGCCAGTGTGCGCTTTTGCCATATATGACATATAGTTATAACTACCTCTAAAGGTGCGAGTGATTACTGAACGGTCCGCGAACCCGTTCAAGTAGCTCGAAGCTTTGGCTCACTGACGGTTCCCCCTAATGCCGTCTAGCCTCAGCGGAGAGCACTTCCTGCTTCTGATTTCTTCAGAAACAGGAATCTGAAGGCCAAGCCGATTCCCTACGGCTTGGCCTTCAGCGTTTAATCATTTAGGCTCCACACCTAATGCTCACTCAGCTTTGATGAACCGGTTTACCGGCTAAACTCCGCTGTCATCTCTTCATTACGCTCAGCGCAGGCTCGCATAGCAGATTCTGTTAGCTCAAAGATTCCACGGTCTATAAAAGTGCTGATAGCGCGGTCGGTGGTCCCCTGAGGGCTCGTCACCGCTTTGCGCAGCTTTTGGGGGTTGGGGTCAGCTTCCAAGAGATAACCAGCTCCAGCAACCGTTGCTGCAGCGAGCTCGGTAGCAGTTTTTTCATCCAGCCCTAGCTTGACCCCGGCAGCAGCCATGGTCTCCGCTAGCAGAAAGGCATAGGCAGGCCCTGAGCCAGACACCGCAGTGACAGCACCCATCTGCTCTTCAGCCACTTCAACCACCGTACCGGCCGACCCCAGCACCTGTTTTACAGCCTCCTGCTGGTCTTCAGTAACCGCCTGCCCTATCGAAACAGCCAGAACGCCGCTGCCCACCTGCGAGGGCGTGTTGGGCATGCAGCGCACGGCAGGCTGTCCCTCAGGCAGAGCCTTCTCTAATGCTTCAAGCGTTATGCCAGCCGCCACCGAAACAACGACTGCGTTGGGGGAAAGCACCGGCGCGATCTCGCGGGCACGCTCCAAAATATCGTAGGGTTTGACGCCCAGCAGAATAATATCTCCACCGCGGGCTGCGCTCAGATTAGCTTGGGGATCGTCTTCACCCGCCAGAACCGTGACAGATTCAGACCCTTCCCCCAGGCGGGCACGCAATTTCTCAATGCTGGCATGAGAACCCACCGTGGCACGCATCTTAGCAGGGTCAAAGCCGGACGCCAGAAGGCCAGACGCAATGGCACCGTTCATAGAACCTGTACCGATAAAAGCTACCGTGGTCATTAGAACCTCATCTCCTTAGTGTGACTCAGGTTTCATTTTTTCATGCCACGGGGTGACCTTGTTTGATTTCAGCTCTCAGCCGCGACCCGCCGTCCTGTCGAAGAATGAATCTAGCGCGCTAAATGTTTGCGGGCGAAGGCAAGTGTCTCTGCCAGCATCTCATCGCGCGCAGCCGTGCCCTTAGCCTTACTAGTAGAAATTTCTGCACACACTACGCCGTCAAAATCGCTGGCTGCAATGTACTGCAGAGTCTCAGCAACCGGCTGAGAACCGTGACCCGGCACCAGATGCTCGTCCATGACCTTGTCACCGGATCCATCCGTCAGGTGCACGTGACCTAGCCGGGAACCAATACGTTTGACGGCTTCTAGCGAATCATCATTAGCGGCGGCAGCGTGGGAGAAATCCCATGTCATCCAGTCATAATCAAACTTGGAGGGGTCCCAGTGCGGGGCGTACATCTCTACGGCCTTACCCTTCACTGACCAGGGGTACATGTTCTCCACCGCAATTTTGACGCCCTCTAGCTGGGAAATCTCGCGGACCCCCGCCACAAAGTTCTTAGCGTAGGTTTTCTGCCAGCGGAAGGGCGGGTGAGCTACCACCACATCAGCCCCCACTGCCTTGGTCATCTTGGCGGCCATCTGCATCTTGTTCCAAGCCCTGCCCCAAACCTGCTGGGTCAGCAACAGAGTGGGGGCGTGGATCGCTGAGATAGGTAACTGATACTTCTGAATCAAATCCAGCAGGTCGTGAGGCTCCTGGCTCAGCACGTTGTGGGTAATCATGACCTCGACGCTGTCATAACCCAGTTCCAGCGCAGTCTGGAAGGTCTCTGGCACACCCAGAGGAAAGAGGCAAGAGGTAGAGAGAGCCACTGGAACCTGCTGGCGTGTGCTCTCTCCAGCTTGGCTCTGCTCTACTGCCTGCAGATCGGCGCTGTTCTGCTCGGTCATGGTTACCTCCCGGTGACGGTGTCTGTACCCATTCTAGAACTTCTCACCGATGGGCAAGGGCACTGACCGGTCCCTCCGCTTATCAGCATGGGCCAACCACCGTGAGATAGGGAGAGCCCCCGGCTAGCGGCGGGCACCCTCAGCGATCGATTTAGGGCTAATCATATTAGCGGTGCCCTGGGTAGCGAAATGGTTAAGGCGGCGCAGGATGAGCCCCTCACGCAGTGCCCAGGGGCTCACACGCATCACCTCAATACCAAAGACCTCCATAGCGGCTTCCGCAGCAATAGCACCGGCAAGAATCTGACGTGAGCGCATCTCAGAGACTCCGGGTAGATCAACCCGATCAGCCGGTGACATGGCCTCCATACGGCGGGCCCACAGGCGCAGGTCTTCCAAACGCATCTCACGCTTGACGTGGGGGCCGGCAGAATAGGGAGCAGCGCCGCAAATACGCGCCAGAGAGCGGAAGGTCTTGGACGTTCCCACCGTCATATGGGGCTGCCCGTAGGCCAGCAGATCTTCAGCAACGGGTTCCAGCACCTCGCGGGTGTACTTGCGCAGTTTCTTCACTTCTTTAGGAGTGGGCATTTCGCCGCTGAACCAGTCACCGGTCAGGCGGGTTGCGCCCAGCGGCACTGAAATAGCGTCATCGGGGAAGGCGTCCACACCGGTAGAGAACTCAAAAGAGCCACCGCCAATATCAAAGTTCAGGATGCGGCCAGCGCCCCAGCCCTGCCAGTGACGCACAGCGTGGTAGGTAATCGCAGCTTCCTGATCACCGGAAATCTCGGTGAGGGTCACTCCGGTTTTATTCTGCACGTGCTGCAAAACAGCAGCTCCGTTAGTGGACTCACGAATAGCACTGGTGGCGAAAGCCAGCAGATCCTCAGCGTTGTTCTCAATCGCGAAATCAAGGGCGCTACCCACAAACTCGGTAAGCTTATCACGCCCCTCATCGCTGATATTGCCGTCCGCATCAATATAGCGAACCAGCTGCAACCCCATCTTGTGGGAGGCATAAGGCTCAGGGCGGCTCCCCGCGCTACCGTCCAATAACAGCAGGTGAACAGTATTGGATCCAACGTCTAGTACGCCCAAGCGCATGGCAACCCCCAGTAGTGAGTGAAAAAAGCTAGGACTAGTCTACTGCCCTGCTGCCGGTTGGGGTGACTGGTCTGGTACCCGCGGGACGTATTATTCCTGCAAGTACCATCAGACGTCTACCAGAGGAGGAACACACAAGAGAACGCTACTGGTTCGAGGGAGCACACTTTTCCGAGCACGCGAGGAAACAAAAAGTGTGCGGAATCAGCCGAGCATGCGAGGCTGGGCGTGAATTGCCCTTGCGAGCCGGGGCAAGAGGGTCTGCAGCGTGCTCTTGTGTGTTCCTCTCTCATGAGTCAGATGAATATTATTTTTTCTTTGCAGGAGCCTTCTTGGCGGTTGTCTTCTTAGCTGCCGGTTTCTTGGCAACAGGCTTCTTAGCCGCAGTCTTGCGCTTTACCGGCCCCTTGGCGCGCTTCTCAGCTAGCAGTTCAACCGCGCGGGTGTGGGTCAGTGACTCGATGGTCTCGCTGCGGGGTACCGTTATGTTGGTGACGCCGTCAGTGATGTAGGGGCCAAAGCGTCCGTCCTTCACCACAATCTTCTTCTCAGAAACCGGGTCAACACCCAGCTCAGCCAGGGGTGGCTTAGCGGTGCCACGGCCACGCTGCTTAGGCTGGGAGTAAATCTCTAGCGCCTGTTCCAGGGTAATGCTGAAGATCTGGTCCTCGGTCTCCAGTGAGCGGGAGTCAGTTCCCTTCTTCATGTAGGGGCCAAAGCGGCCGTTCTGCGCGGTAATTTCAACACCTTCAGCATCAGTACCGACCACGCGGGGCAGGCTCATGAGCTTGAGGGCATCTTCAAGAGTGACGGTAGCAAGGTCCATGGACTTGAAGAGGGAGCCGGTGCGAGGCTTTTCCGCCTTGGGCTTCTTCTTCGGCTTAGCGCGGCCGTTCTTGTAGTACTCGGTGGGCTGCGCTTCCATCCAGGCAGCGATTTCCTCTTCGGTCATCTCGGGAATGACCTCAGTGACGTAGGGGCCATAACGGCCATCGCGCGCTACCACGGTGCGTCCGGTTTCGGGGTCTACACCCAGTTCGCGGCCATCGTTCTTACCCTGTTCCATGAGCTCAGCGACCTTTTCTTCGGTCAGCTCATCGGGGGCAAGGTCAGCAGGCACATTAGCGCGCACGGGGTCTTTGATTTCGCCAGTTTCGGTATCAACTTCACCACCGGCTTCAAGATAGGGGCCGAACTTACCCACACGCAGGTTGATGCCGGGAGCCACCTCGATGGAGTTGATAGCGCGGGCATCAATGTCGCCCAGGTTATCTACGATGGGCTTGAGACCGCGCTTGGCATCACCACCAAAGTAGAAGTTGCTCAGCCAGGTGGTGCGGGCCTCTTCGCCGCGAGCAATGCGGTCCAGGTCCTCTTCCATCTCTGCAGTGAACTCGTAATCTACGTACTTAGCAAAGTGCTCTTCGAGCAGGCGCACCACTGAGAAAGCAACCCAGGAGGGCACCAAGGCGCCGCCACGGTTATTAACGTAACCGCGGTCCATGATGGTTGAGATAACTGCCGCGTAAGTGGAGGGGCGGCCGATACCCAGCTCGTCCATCGCCTTGACCAGAGAGGCTTCGGTATAACGCGGAGGCGGTGACGTGTCATGTTTGGCGGCTGCGATGTCGCTACCGGTCAGACCCTGACCTTCTGCCAGGTTGGGCAGGCGTTTATCTTCTTTACCGTCCTTGGCGTTTCCTTCTTCGCCGCGGGCTACGTCCTTACCTTCTTCATAGGCGGCCAAGAAGCCGCGGAAAGTGATGACGGTGCCGGATGCAGAGAACTCAGCGTCACGCCCATCAGTTGCGGTTGCGCCCAGGCGAATGGAGGCGGTGGAGCCCTTAGCGTCGGCCATCTGGGAGGCCACAGTGCGCTTCCAAATCAGCTCATAGAGGCGGAACTCATCAATGCTTAGAGCATTTTTGACGGCATCTGGTGTGCGGAAGGAATCGCCTGCAGGGCGGATTGCTTCGTGTGCCTCCTGGGCGTTCTTTGATTTTGAGCTGTAAACGCGAGGGGACGCGGGCACAAAGTCAGCACCGTAGAGCTCGGTTGCCTGCTTGCGTGCTGCCTTGGTGGCCTGGTCAGACAAGGCTACCGAGTCGGTTCGCATGTAGGTGATGTAACCGTTTTCGTAGAGCCGCTGAGCTACCTGCATGGTGGAGCGGGAAGAGAAACGCAGCTTACGCGCCGCTTCCTGCTGCAGGGTCGACGTGGTAAAAGGCGCGGCAGGGCGGCGGGTGTAGGGCTTGGTTTCAACCGAGCGGACGCTAAAGGCTGCCTTATCCAGGGCGGTTGCCAATGAACTGGCGGCGGCCTCATCCAGGTGGGCGACCTTACCAGCTGAAGCCGGCTTCAATTCGCCACTATCAGCAAAATCCTTGCCGGTTGCAACACGAGCGCCATCAACCGCTGAAAGTTTGGCGGTAAAAGCTTGATTGTCTGAGGTGGCAAAAGTACCGGTCAGGTCCCAGTAGGTTGCGGAACGGAAGGCCATACGCTCACGCTCGCGCTCAACTACCAAGCGGGTTGCCACCGACTGCACACGGCCCGCAGAGAGGCCGCGGGATACCTTGCGCCAAAGCACCGGAGAAAGCTCATAGCCGTAAATACGGTCGAGTACACGGCGGGTTTCCTGGGCATCCACCAGGTCACTGTCGATTTCACGCAGGTTCTCAAAACCGCGCTCGATGGCCTCTTTGGTGATTTCAGGAAAGGTGAGGCGATAAACCGGGACCTTGGGCTTAAGCACCTCAAGAAGGTGCCAGGCGATAGCTTCACCTTCGCGGTCCCCATCAGTTGCCAGATAAAGAGCATCAGACTCTTTAAGCAGGCGCTTAAGCTCGGTGACCTTCTTCTTCTTGTCTGAATTCACCACGTAATAGGGCGTAAAACCCTCATCAATGTTAACGGCGAACTTACCCACCGGGCTCTTTTTGAGCTCATCCGGCAGTTCTGAAGGCTGAGGCAGATCGCGGATGTGCCCCATGGAAGACTCAACGATAAAGGCATCACCAAGGTAGCCGCTAATCGTTTTTACCTTTGAGGGGGATTCCACAATCAGCAGTGACCTGCCGTGTTCAGAGGTAGCCTTAGTGGGCAACTGTGCTCCTTGGATTAGTGTTCAGACAGTCCTAGCGCCGTTTTTGCGCGTATACCCACAACAATAACTCACTTGCCCACCGCCGCCTACACAGTACCCACTGTGAGGTTAGCTTGTTACTCGCCGAACGGTGGGCAGGCGAGGAATCTTAGCCAACGATAAGCTCATCGTGATCTGGCTCGTCCCCAATCTCAAATTCACGGCCAGAAACCCCGGTAGGTTCGATCTCAACCCAGTTGGTTTTGTAGGTTGGCGCGTAGGCTTTGAGCCCCAGCGATTCAACGGCGCTGATATCGGCTTCGCTGGTCAACCAGTTGGCGTTTCCGCGCACCACGACCGACCGTGCCACCCCATCAACGATCTCATCGATCTCAAAAGCTGCCTTGCGGCTAATGACCACTTCAGAGAGTTTCTGGCCAGCCGCAGTGCGGAAATAAATTTTGCGCTCGTGCACCACAAAATTTACAGGGTAGATATCAATCTCACCGCCAGCTGCCAGGGCTAGCCTGCCTACTTTATGCTGGTTCAACAGTTCCCAGCAGCGGTCTTCATCCAGAGTTTTAATGGGGTTCTCGTTCATTGCCCCAGTCTAAATCTCAGCTGTCAATCCGCAGAAAACTTTTCTCACAGAGTTCCCGAATATTACTTATTAATACGCGACGTGGCTGGTCGTCCTCCCAAGCCAGCAAGGCTTCAAGTGCACTCACAATCTGACCAGCGGACAAATCACCATCACATGCTGAGACGAAGCCGCTGGTTTCAGTGGTCTCCAAAATCGTGCGACGCAGCCCGGCGCCCGCCCTCAACAAAATGACGGAGGGGTGCTCTGAACCCGGTGTAGCGTGTCGCTCCTCAGTTACATCCCCCGCTACCACCAGATGCTGTGCCAGCAGTTGTTCATCGGTCATGGCCGTGACCGCATCATAATGGGCGACTGCCTCGGTGATGAAAGAGGCAATAGGTTGCTGGATGGGGTAAGTAATTTCTTCAAAACGATGCAGGCGCTCGCCGGTGGCAGCCGCAGCAGGCTTGCGCAACCAGATCATGCCAAAACCCACCGACTCCACACCGCGCGCCGCGAAGTCTCGCAAGTAAGCCGTGTAGCTCTCGGTATAAGCAGCCGCATCGCGGTTCTCACTAGAATCGCGTAACCAGGTTTCTGCGTACTGCTCAGGGGTCAGCACCTCACGCTGAATAAACCAGGCCTCAGTCTGCTCCCCTACCCAGGCACGGGGACGCGCTGACCAGTCACTCTCTTGCTCGGCAGTAGCAACCGGTATTTCCCAGTTACCCAGCATCTGGGCACGCCCGCCGGGGGTAAGCACCCTGGGGAGCTGTTCTACCAGAGTGGAAACGATACCGTCACCAGCCATACCACCATCACGGTACGTGTACTGATCAGCGACCACTTCGCCCTCACGGCGTGGAGTAATCACAAAGGGAGGGTTGGAGACCACCAGGTCAAAAGTTTCGCCAGCCACCGGCTCCAGCAGGGACCCTAGTCGTAGGCTCACGCGAGCCTCCATGTTGCGGGGATCAATCTGTAGCGCTTCAGCGTTGAGCAGCAGGTTAAAACGAGTAAAAGCGAGTGCCCGCTCAGAAATATCGGTCGCGGTTACATGCTGGGCGTGGGCGAGCAGGTGAAAGACCTGAATACCGCACCCGGTCCCCAGGTCAAGAGCGCGATTTACCGGGGTGCGCTCGGTCAATTGCGCCAGAGTCAGCGAAGCATGCCCAATGCCCAGCACATGGTCACGGCGCAGCACACCCTCACGCTGATGAGCGCCCAAATCACTGGCCACATAAATTTCGGTGCCATCATCGGCCGCATGAGGGCGCAGGTCTACCGTGGCAAGAGCGCCACCCGCCGTCCTGACTGCCAAGCCCAGCTCAGCGAGGAGTTGCGCAGAGCCCGTACCAAGGGCAGCTTCAAGATCAGCTACCTCGCATTCTTGAGCCAGCAAAAAGAGGCTAACCACGGTAGCAAGAGCGCGGTCAGCCGCGGTGAAACTCTCAGATGTAGCTTCCCGCCCCAGCACCTGGCCAATGCGGTACACACCGGGAACCACCTGGTCCCTGGCCATGGCATCAAAAGGACCATCGCCCAGTAGCTCCTGAACACCGTCATAGGTGTAGTTCACCGCTTTCAGAGCAGCGTTAAGGGTTGCGAGCGCGGCAGGATCGGCACTAACAGGGGCGTTATCAATACGAGAAAAATCAGTCACACCCCCATTATCTCAGGAAGCAGTCAGGTTTGTTCCCGGAGGGCGCTTATCTTCGCACCTCCAGGCTCACTGAACCGCAGGAAGTGAACGGTGGTAGGTGGTCCTGTACGGCTGCGGCAGACTGCACTAGGCTAATTCCTATGTTGTTTGCTTTCTCAGTAGCCCCCACCGGCGGGGGCGATCCCAGCGGTTCAGTGCACGACGCCGTCGCAGAGGCCGTGGAAATCGTCCGTAACTCCGGTCTGCCCCACCAGACTGACTCCATGTTTACCACCATTGAAGGTGACTGGGATGAGTGCATGGCCGTCATCAAGGCAGCCACCGAAGCAGTCGGTAAGCACGGTAGTCGCGTGTCGTTGGTGCTCAAAGCTGACATTCGCCCCGGCCATGACTCAGGCGAGCTCACGGGAAAAGTTGAGCGTCTTGAAGCTGCTCTTGCCCGTAGGTCCGAGGCTTCCTAAGTGCGTATCTGGTCAGTGCACCCCTCCCTGCTGGATGCCAAGGGCTTGGTCGCCTGCTGGCGTGAAACGCTGCTGGCGCAGAAAGTTCTGCAGGGCCTCACCAAGGGGTAAAAAACCACCCGCGCCTGGACCATTTCTCCAATCCACCGGCACAGCGCCTGCACCCCCTCTTCTATGAGGTTGCCGGAGGCATAGAGCCCTGGGAGAAACTACCACAGACCAAGTAACCCTCAGCGTCTGAGGGATACACCGCTCAAAGGGCCCCTGCACCGACTGGTGTAGGGGCCATACCTTTATTTATGCAGAAGTAGTGGCTGTCCACAGGTACATGCGGTAATTCTCACTGGTCATCTCACCAGGCCCGTACACCTCCAGGTGGACGCCGGTAGGCACCAGGTTTTTTGAGGGCAGAAACTCGGTATGCAGGTGTTCAAAGCCTTCTTTGATGTGCTGGGGGTTCTCACCGGGCAGTACAGCTCCTTGAACCAGAACCGTGGCATACATGGCGGCAGGCACCATTACCCCGGTTAGTCCCAGGGCAGCGACGTCCTTGATTCCACCGGGCACGATGAAACCAGCGGTGTAGGTGACTCCGGCATCATCAGCGTCGGGCATGATGACGCCCACTCGCTGCAGTTTTTCAACCGCAGCCAGCTTTGCGGCGCCGTTCTCGCCCTGCTCTAGTTTTTCGTAAAGCTCCTGCCACCGGTCACTAAAGACGCTCTGCTCGCTGGCAGGTGCGGCCACGCCGGCAACCATAAAGGTGCCGTACTCAATCAGGGCTGTTTCAAAGGTAGAGGCAGGGCTATTCATAGACATCCACTCTAGCCCAGGGGCGCTTCAAATACAGAAAAGCCCACCTTTCATTAGAGCAGGTGGGCTTTCTGGCAGTTGCCGCTAAGGGTACTAGGCGCTGACCGCGTCCCTCTCGGCTAGTGCCTTCTTGGCGCAGTCGCCGCAGAGCAACACCAAATCGCGCTTGCCGTCTACATCCAAGTTCTCAAACTTGTTAGAAGGGGCACCGCAGTGCTCGCACTGGCCGATGGTGACGGTGTCCGGTGAGAATTCCACGTGCATGCGCTTATCGAAGATGTACATGGAGCCTTCCCAGAGGCCCTTATCCCCAAATTTTTCGCCGTAACGAACGATGCCGCCGTCAATCTGGTAAATCTCTTTGAAGCCGCGGTTCTTCATCAGAGCAGAGAGAATCTCGCAACGGATGCCACCGGTGCAGTAGGTGACCACGGGCTTGTCTTTGAGGTCATCGTACTTGCCCGATTCGATTTCTTCGATGAAATCGTGGGTGGTGCGAACATCGGGAACAATAGCGTTCTTAAACTTGCCGATCTTCGCTTCAAAAGCGTTGCGCCCGTCAAAGAAAACCACTTCATCGCCGCGTTCTTCAACCAGCTGGTTGACTTCTTCGGGCTTGAGGTGGACGCCGCCGCCCACAACACCGTTTTCATCAACGACCAGTTCATCAGGGGTGCCGAAAGCTACGATTTCATCGCGTGCCTTAACGGACAGCCGGGGGAAGTCAGCCGCGCCGCCGTCAGACCATTTGAGTTCCAGCTTTTCAAAGCCAGGGTACTGGCGGGTGGTCTTGCCGTACTGTTTGAGCGCGTTGATGTCACCGCCCAGGGTGCCGTTGATACCGTGCTTAGAGATGATGATGCGACCGGTCAGCCCCAGTTTTTCACACAGGGCACGTTGCCAGAGCATGACCGCCTTGGGATCGGTCACGGGTGCAAAGCAGTAATAGAGAATAATTCGTTCTTGAGCCACGCACCCATTCTACTCCCCTGCCCCCGTAGCTCCTGAAAACTAGGGCAGTCTCACCGCGATATGGGCTTACCCGAGGCACAAACTCCAAAGGCTCCTTTGGCACCAGCACCCAGTCCCCAGCCTCACGATAATTACATATTTGAATGACTCACGTGATTTTAATCTTTGACCCATATGCTGTTATGTATCGGTGGCCGCTTTATCTGGGAGTCCCTAGAACGTCGTTGTAACCCCGACGATGCCCACCTCTATAAGGGAACATCATCAGAAAAAGGAGAAACTCCATGAATACAGCAAGCTCGCATAGCGCACCTGAGCCCCCGGGCAGGTCTACCGGTCGCCCTAGCTACAGGGAGGGCAAATACCCTGTACTAGCTCTCTTCCCCTACCTCCTAGTTGCCGCCACCATCCTCGCTGCTCTCTCGGGAGCACGCCACCTGCTCTACCGTATTGCACCAGAGATGACCTGGCTTCATTCAGGAGAGCTGCACCGACTCTTGGACGTTAATGGAGAAGGCAACCTGATTGTCTGGTTCACTGCCGGCCTCTGGCTGGTTCTGGGTCTTACCGCAACCGGGTTAGGCGTACTTTTAGGTGACAGGCGCATGTTCGTCCTATCAGCGGTCGGGTTTCTAGCATCAATGGATGAAACCGCATCAATCCATGAAAGTTTCAACCATGTTGGCTGGGCGCTCGCTGACCGTTGGGGGCTAACGGTGAGCACCTGGCCCTGGGTATTTTTTGGGGCACCCGTAGCGCTGGCCGTCGTGCTGATTACCGTTCCTCTTTTGCGCTCTCTGCCCACAGCCGTCAGCAAAACACTGATCATAGCTGGGCTGATATTTCTGACCGCAGTGCTTTTTCTGGAAGCAATTTCAGGTCTCTTTATGGACGGAGACACCGCCACCAACCCGGTTGCCTATGTGCTGGTTACCCACGCTGAAGAGTACCTCGAAATGGTAGCCATCTCTCTTGCTCTCTCAGCCCTGGTAGCCCTCACCCGGTGGGATAAGGAAACCCGCACCGTGCGCGCAAGAGTAGCCCTATCCCACCCTAAAGACTAACTGGCATGGGGCACTCTAGTACCCCAGACGGAAGCGTCGGCCGGTTAACTTCTGCGGGGTTAGTTCCACGAATTCCAGCTTTTCGGTATCCAGCCACGGCGCCAGATTGAGCTTCTTCACCTCATCAATTTCTTGGGAGCCTGTGAGAAGGCGGGCGGTAGCAAAAACATTGACTGAGTGAGCATGATGACCTTCGGCGCGATCAAACTGCACCGTAACTTTCTCTTCAAGAATCAGCTGAGTTAGTTTAGAGCCGGCTGCTGTGCGGAAATAAATCTTTTCCCCGTCAGTCACGATGTTGAGAGGGGTGATGTGCACAAAACCGTCCTCGCCTAGCGTCCCCAGACGGGCAAACCTGGTGCTCTTAATGAGCTCCCATACCTGCTCATCGTCGAGCACTGTGATCGCCGGTTCCTTTTCAGCGGGCTGATTTTGGTCTTGAATGTTCATTGGAATACTCATACCTCCATTATCACGCACCCTATTGCCTAAGTCACAGAGGTGGCACTTTATTTCGGCGACTTAGGCACATAGCTCGGTATAAGTTTGCTGGAGAAGGGGTTGATTCTCAGGTAACAGCACGGGTGCTCTGCGGTCAGGGGTGATAATGGGAGGTATGTCTGTTCCAACTCCCGCACCCGGTGAATCGCCAGTAGCCCCTAGCCCGGCGTCCGGCACTCACCCCGTGGACGCAGCCCCGGTTGCATTGCGGGAGATGCTGCAGAGACTGGGGTACGGCAGCCATCCACCTCAAATCACGCATGTGCAGACCTTAGCAGCCCAAGAAGCTGTGACCTCCCCCTGGCCCGAGTGGGCACACCCCCGAGTCGTAGAAGCCTACCAATTTTTGGGTGTGGACCAGCCCTACCGGCACCAGGTTGAGGCCGCAGATGCCGCCCACAGCTCACCTGGCAACAGGCACGTTATTCTTGCCACCGGCACAGCTTCGGGTAAATCGCTTGGCTACCAGCTACCGGCGCTGGACGCTATCTACCGAGGGGAAATCGGCGAGGGCGGGGCAGGCTTTATTTCTGGCAGGGCAACAGCTCTCTACCTCTCCCCCACCAAAGCTCTAGCTGCCGACCAGCTAGCATCACTTCGCTCCCTCAATCTGCCTGGCCTGGTGCCCGAAACCTACGACGGCGACACCCCTGCCGCTGACCGCCGCTTTATTCGTGAACGCGCCAACCTGGTGCTCTGTAACCCAGACATGCTACACCACGCTATCTTGCCCAACCACGGTCACTGGTCCGTTTTTCTGCGCAAGCTGCGCTACGTGATTATCGACGAGGCTCATAGCTACCGCGGCGTATTCGGTGCCCACGTGGCGGTGCTCCTGCGGCGCCTTCGCAGAATCTGCCGGCACTACGGTGTCACCCCGGTCTTTATTGGCGCCTCAGCCACCAGTGCTGAGCCAGCCGCCTCCTTCAGCCGCTTAATTGGTTCTCGGCCGGAGGCAGTCACCGCCGTTACCGAAAGCACGGCACCGCGGGGTGCCACCCATGTGGTGCTCTGGGAACCTGAGTTTGACCAGAGCCAGCAGGTGACTGACCGGCTATCTGCAGGTCAGGGTGCAAGCCAAGCCCCCGGAGGAAGCGGAGGCCGTAAAAACGGGCCTGGTGAGAATGGAGCGCCCGTCCGTAAGTCTGTCATCACTCAAACCGCCGAAATGCTGACAGACCTGGTGATTGACCGAACCCGCACTATCGCCTTCATCAAGTCGAGACGTGGGGCAGAAGCTATTGCCCAGACCGCCGGGCGCTTCCTGGATGAGGTCGAGCCCGGTCTATCATCCAGGGTGAGTGCCTACCGTGCAGGTTATTTGCCAGAAGAACGCCGGGAGCTAGAACGCACCCTGCGTAGCGGCCAGATGCTGGGGGTGGCATCAACATCTGCCCTAGAACTGGGCATCGATATTGCTGGGCTGGACGCCGTGCTGGTGGCCGGTTGGCCTGGCACCCGGTCCTCCTTCTTTCAGCAGATTGGACGTGCCGGCCGCGCTGGGCAGGACAGTTTCGCGGTGCTGGTGGCTAGCGAGGACCCGCTGGATACCTATCTGGTACACCACCCGGCTGACATCTTTGAGACCGGAGTTGAAAAGACGGTCTTTGACCCTGAAAACCCCTACGTTCTTAGCCCTCACCTCTGTGCAGCCGCCGCTGAGCTGCCCCTGCGCCCAGAAGAGCTGATTGTTTTCGGAGCCACCGCCCCCAGACTTCTCGAGAAGTTAGTAGAGCAAGGCTACCTACGCCGCCGCCCCACCGGCTGGTTTTGGACCCACCCAGAATCAGCGTCCGCCCTGGTCTCACTGCGCGGTGGCAGTTCACCGCTGCAGATTATTGAGGTAGAAACCGGCGCAGTGGTGGGCACCATGGACGGCGGTTCAGCCCACGCACAAGGGCACCCCGGAGCGATCTACACCCACCAGGGTGAAACTTTCTTGGTGGAAGACCTCGATGAGGAAAACCGGGTCATTGCCGTAAGCCGAGCCACCCCCGACTACTACACGCAAGCACGGGACATCACCGAAGTAACCGTGCTGGCCACCGATCAGACGGTGGAACAGGGGCCGGTGACCATGAACTTTGGGTCGGTGCGGGTGCGCTCCCAGGTGGTGGGCTATCAGCGCAAGTCGCTGATTGGCCAGCAGGTACTGGGCGACGAGCCTCTGGACTTAGAGCCTCAGAGCCTCAACACCCGCGCTATCTGGTGGACCATCCCCGCCACCGTCCTGCACGCAGCCGGAATCCACGAACGCGAGGTGCCAGGTGCCCTGCACGCCGCAGAACACGCCGCCATCGGTCTGTTGCCCCTCACCGCTACCTGCGACCGCTGGGATATCGGCGGGCTTTCTACTGCCCTGCACGTTGATACCGAGCAACCCACCATCTTTGTCTACGACGGACACCCGGGCGGAGCAGGTTTTGCCGAGCGCGGTTTCGAAGCCGCCGAGCACTGGCTGCGAGCCACCCTTGACACCATTCTGGCTTGCGAATGCGAGCGCGGCTGCCCCTCCTGCGTCCAGAGCCCCAAATGCGGCAATCGCAACGAGCCTCTAGAGAAGGACGCCGCGGCCCGACTACTGGGAGCTCTCTTGGTCCATGCCGGTGCGGTGACGGAGGATGAAAATAGGGCGCACCTCAAACCCCTGATTCAGAGGGAGGCCGATGCAGGGCGAGCACCGCAGCCGGTGGTTTCAGCGGTTGAAGCGCTGACCGGTCAGCACAGTAATGAGGCACCTTTCTAGCCCTCCGGCTTTCTCACGGCCAAGCTGGGAGAGCTAGCCAGGGTAGGCGGCTTTGATCTTAGGTGAGCTAGGAACCCTTGTTCACCGTCACGGAGGGAGGCCCAGCACGTGAAAGACCTTCAGCCGACCCCAAGAAAGCGAACGGCCCTTCTATAGGAATTGTTACGCGGACATCCACCGTTCCGCTCAAATCCGAGGGGAGGGCACAGCCAGCCAGACTAGCCCCATTGCGCCCCGCCACATCAGCTGCCACGGAGCAGGGGTGCCCGCTGGTTAGCCCTCGGGCGGCATCGGCACCGGCTAGGGCTGCTAGGTCAGCAGCGGTAGCGGCCCGGTGGTTGGCGCTCACGACACCGACCAGCCCTGCCAGGGTAAGCCCCAGAACCAGTAGCACGCAAATCAACCCCAAAGATGCCACGGTATTACTGCCCCGCTCGGCGTCCTCACGGGGAAGGTAGAAGCTTGACTGCCGAAGGCTCACTGCCCACCGCTTTCGGTGAGCGCCTGGGCGTCAGCGACAAGTTGCCAGCCGGTGAGCTGACCAATTAGACCCGGCGCAGTGCGGCTAGCTTCAACCCGGGTGAATTCCCCGCTGGTACTCACCGATACGGCTACCCGAGGCTCAATTTCCTGGACGATGCGGGTAACGGTCTCTGCGCCCTCGCCGCGAGCAGCGGCTCGGGCCCCTAGACGGGCGCCCTCTTCAAGACGCAGTTGCACGATTCCCAGGGCAGCGGCACCCAGAACCAACCCCAGAACAAACACCACGGCGGGTAGGGTAACCGCAAATTCAGCGGTGACAGACCCGCGCTGGCGGCACCCGCTCCTCCGCTCCAGAAGAGCGCAGGGGCAGATGCCACAGGCGAGAGGCCGTGGGTGAGTTTTAGGCGCCGGTCGAGAGCGCATTACGCACAATCCCTAGCAGGAGCTCGCGCACCTCATCAGACTTCAAGATCACTACCAACAAACCGGCAAAGCCAACTGCTGCCAGCATGACGATGCCGTATTCAGCGGTGGTTGCACCGGCTTCTGGGTCATCCAAAGAGGTCACTAGCTCCCCGGTAAGAGCTTGATCGGTGAGGGGTTTCCCGTCCTGCTCTTCAGCAGAAGATAGTGAGTGAGAAGGCGTTGGTATAGGGTGCGACATGGTGCCGTCCTTTCAGGTCAAAGGGTGAGTGTTAGCCCGCTGCGGGGCGAAAGGGTAAGAGGAAAAGGGTGGAAAAGGAATTCACCACCTCAGCGGGCTACTGCCAGTTTCGTGCAGGTCATCGATGGTTACCAGGGTTGAGGGAAGCTGTGGAAAATTTGCTGAGACTACACCCCTCGCCCCGGTGCGGCTACCCGGTAATGGGTGAAAGTGTGAAGCAACTGTGACAGAAAGATTTGCTGGGTTTCGAGCCTGTGTACACGCCTTTTAGAGCAGGGAGGGAATCATAGCGATAAGGACCGGCACCACGCCCAGGCAGATGAAGGCAGGCAGGGAACAGAGCCCCAGGGGCACCACCAACTTTACGCCCAGCTTGGCAGCAGCTTTTTCTAGGGAGCGTTGCCGGTGCCGACGCTGCCGGTCGGCCAGAATACGCAGAAAATCAGCGCTGGGGGCACCGGTTTCCAGGCTCAGCCCCAGGGCTGAGTGAACACCGGTCAAAGATCTAGGCACGGTCTCACCCCAGGCCTGGGACCAGGTGGCACCGGCGTCCAGCTTGATCACCACCCCGCCCAGAAAGAGATGGTAGCGCCCGCCATCCAACTGCCCCAAGTGATGTAGTAGAGCACGTACGGGTAACCCGGCAGCCAGCATAGAAGCAGCTAAATCCAGGTAGAGGGCAGCGTCCAAAGTGTCCCCAGGGGCAACGTCAGACGCTGAACTAGCACCGGCGGTAGGTTCTTGCGCCTGAGCCCGGCGAGCATCCCTGCGCTTCAAGAGCCACAGCAGAAAGGACGCAACCAACGCAAAAGAGCTAACTGCTAGTATCAGCACCTCCACTAGAGCTCCCCTTTCTCAGCGCGGCAAATCAGGCGAGCTGTCCAGCGGCTACCCACCAGTGCAAGGGTCAGACCAACACAGCAGATTAGAGCGCCCAATACCGAACCGAAGAGGACGCCTAGCGGGTCCGTCCCCATCACCAACCCCAAGCCCAGCCCCAACAGGGGCAACCAGGAGAGGATGCGACCTGTCGCTTTGGGGCCGCCCATGGCAGCCTCCCTCATCTGCAGGAGGTCTATATCGTTCTCCAAATAGCGGGCAAACCGTTCCAACACCTCAGCGAGGGGCGCACCGGTGCGCTCGCTGACCTGCCAGCAGGCCGCCAAGCTCCGAGTTCGTTCAAGGGAGGTGGGGCGCACCATGGTTTGGACGCTGTGTAAACAGGCCTGCGAGACCGGCGTCCCTCTTTCTGCAGCGATGAGGCAGGTACTCAGAAGGCGGTGCAGGTCTTCGACTGCGGCGAGCAGCCCGGTCGCCTCCCTATCCCAGCGAGCCAGTAAGCCCTGCGGTTGCCGTTCAAGGTGGCGCTGGCGCGCTGCTGCTTCTTCAGCGGCTTTTGCCAGGGCAAAAGCTGGGCTTACCCCTGCTTTGAGCAGTGCAGCCAGGTGCCACATGAGATCTGGCCACAGTTCGAGTTCATCAATCCCCGGCCGGGCAGCAGGGCGGGTAGGCAACAGTTTCACGAGCTCTCACCCGCAGCGCTCTGAACTGCTTGGCGCAGTTCTTCCCCCGCCGGTAGCCAGGCAAGATAGCTGCCCCGGCGCCCTGTCTCGACCCGGCACACCGGTCTGACGACCAACGCCCCGGATTGCTGGGTCAGCCGAGCAATCTCCCGCACCTGACGCTGACCACTGCCCCTATCGATGTGAATGATGTAGTCCAGGGCGGTCGCCGCTTGCAGAGTTAGTGCCGCTTCACTCAGCCCGGCGAGCGCACCCATAGCGTAGAGGCGGGCAGGCACCGCCTCAGTGGAGTTAGCGTGCACGGTGCCGCCGGTGCCCGAGTGGCCGGTATTCATGGCCGAGAGCATATCTGCGATTTCCGCGCCGCGGCACTCCCCCACGATGAGGCGGGTGGGGCGCATCCGCAAGGCTGCCCGGATCAGCTCTGAAAGGGTAACTTCTCCCCTGCCCTCGGTGTTCGCCTCACGCGCCTGCAGACTGACGGTATGCGGGTGGTCTGGGGCGAGTTCGGAGGTGTCCTCGACCAGCAGTAGCCGCTCGTCCGCTCCGCAGGTTGCCAGCAGGGCAGAGAGCAGAGTGGTTTTCCCGCTGCCGGTGCCACCGCTAATCAGAAAGTTAGCGCGCTGCCGCACCAGGTGGGTGAGTACGCGGACGGTTTCCTCGGTCAACATACCCCGTTCTTGCAGGTCAGCCAGGGTGGGGGCACCGGTGGCACGCAGGCGAATAGAGAGCAGAGTGCCACCGCGACTGAGGGGTGGTAACACGGCGTGCACACGCAGCCCGTTGTCGGTTTGGACATCAGCGATGGGGTGGGAATCATCCAGCCTGCCACCGGCAGCGCTCAGCAGACGGGTAGCTAGAGCACGAGCTTCTTCTTCATCGGTAAGGGAAATATCTGAGCGCTGCAGCAGCCCCGTGGCCTCGTACCAAACCTCGGTTCCATTGACAAAAATATCGGTCAGCTGAGGGATCCCCAGCAGGGGGTCAAGGGGGCCCAGCCCGGTTAACTCTGCTCTGAGACGGCTCTGGGCAGCGTCTTCTTCTACCGGAGTCAAAGAGACGTCAACAGCGTCCAAAAGGCCGCGTAAGTTTACCGGGTCTGTGGGGTTGAGCAGGCGAGCTTCCGGCGCCTTGCTACGTCTGCTCTCTGGCGTCCTAGGTTTCTGAGTTTGCGGCCCTGCACCCAGGTGCGCTGAGTCAGACGCGGGCACAGCAGGCTCTTTTGTCTCTACCTTTAGGGGCCGAAAATCAGTGATAGTACCGGCAAGAGCAGCCACGGTGTGGGGACGCGGGGCTGGAGCCGGTGCGGGCAGGGTGGGCTGCTCAGCGCTGGCTCCTACCTCTTCGGGTGGCAGCTCAAAGAAGCGGCTGCGGGCCTTGCGCACTGATAGTTCAATACGGTCTACGTTTGGGGGCTGGTCAACGGCGTGCTGATGGGAAGGGCCTTCACTCGAAGAGCCCGGTTCCCTTGCTCTGCCCAGTTTCGGCGTGCCTTTCCGTGCCAGTTGGTAGAGCTGCGGTAGCTGATCGGTATCAATTAACTGATCGTCAGCGTCCAGCTCAGTGGCAGGTGATTGGCTTGCATGGCGCATGGCTATCCTTAAGCGCCCCGGGCGAATTCCTTTTCTGCCCCTCTTTATGCCACAGGAATTGTGCCCTGTCTACACCTGCGGCTAGAAAAACAGGAATAATAGAAGAATGTATATTGTGCTCGGGCCCGCAGACACCTCCACCGGGGAGAACCTCGGTGGGGCAGGTGATGCGCTCTGGGAGGCCATCACACTCAATGACACCGGCTCTGGTACCCACCGCACCTTTCCTCTGGGAAAAATAGCGGACTTTGTTCAAACGGTGGAAAAGCACAACACCCACCGCACAATCCGTTGGGCATGGGCAGATGCCCGCACAATGATGCCCATGCTCTTGCAGGCCGGTGCCAGCCCCAGCAGCTGCCACGACCTGCGCCTGGTTCAGCGCCTCTTGGTGACCGCCGCATCCAGAGCCCAAAACGGCATCAGCTTCACCCCGGTACTGGATCTCAGTAAGGAAGCTCAGCCAGCCGGAGCCCTGCCGGCCCGCCGCCAGATTGAGGGCCAGGAGTCTCTCTTCGATGCCCCGCAGGCAACAGCCAGCCGTGACGAACAGGCACCTGCCCCTACGGCATCCCTACTTCTCGAGGAATTGCAGGCCCAGCTCTCCACCATCAAAACGGCTCCTCACCCGGAGAGGTTAGCCCTGCTGGCAGCCACCGAATCCCAGGGTGCCATTATTGCCGCAGAAATGAAGCACTACGGGATGCCCTGGAACCGGGCTATCCACGAAAAGATTTTAGAGCACCAGCTTGGTGCCCGCCCGGCAGGCTATCAGCGCCCCTACAAGCTCGAACAGTTAGCTGCCCGTCTGCGCCAAGAATTGGGGGCACCCAACCTCAACCCGGATTCCCCTCATGAGGTATTGCGAGCACTTCAGTCCGCGGGCTTCTCGGTCACCAGCACTCGCAAGTGGGAGCTCACCGAATGGGCGAACTCCGCCCCGCACCTGCGCGAATCCCGCTGGCAGGTGGTACGCCCCCTGCTGGAGTACAAACGTCTGGCAAGGCTCTATACCGCTAACGGCTGGGCATGGCTGGACGCCTGGGTAACGGACAACCGCTTTCATCCTGCTTATGAGGTGGCGAGCGCCGCTACTGGCAGGTGGGGTGCCCACGGGGGCGGTGCCATGCAGATCCCCAAGGACGTCCGCGCCGCCGTGCACGCCGAAGAAGGTATGTTGCTTACCGTGGCAGATGCCGCCCAAATCGAACCCCGTATTCTGGCGGTTATGAGTGGGGACCGAGCTCTAGCTGTAGCGGGCCGCGACACCGACCTCTACCTGGGTATCGCAGAAATCGGCAAACGTACTGGCAGCGCTCTGGCAGACCGCTCCCACGCCAAGATTGCTCTGCTAGCTGCCATGTACGGTGCCACCACCGGTGAGGGAGGGCAGCTCATGCCCCACCTCAAAAAGCTCTTTCCCCAAGCCATCGCTTTCACCGAAAAGGCAGCAGAAATCGGTTTGCGCGGCGGTCAGGTCACGACCTTCTTAGGTAGGACGTCCCCCGCCCCCTCCCACGCCTGGTTTGAGGCTCAGCGCGACCGATCCTCAGCAGAAAAAGAGCGAGCTGCTGCAACGGCAGCGCGCTCCCACAGCCGCTTCACCCGTAACTTCGTTATTCAGGGCACCGCCGCTGAATGGGCGGTGATTTGGATGGCGCAGATCCGCCGCCGCCTGCGCACCGAACGGCGCTTCGGCCACCGTCTACGGTCCCGCCTGGTCTACTTTTTACACGACGAAATCATGATCTACGGCCCGCAGAACGAGGCGGCACTGTGCGCCAAGATTGTAAGGGAAAGCGCTCAGACCGCCGCTGAACTCATCTTTGGCCCTACCGACGTAGAGTTCCCGGTCACGGCAGTAACGACCGACGACTACTCCCAGGCCAAGTAAGGGGCGCGTGATGTGTGCGGTCACGCAGGTGGGAGCTGTAAGGGCATGCTGGTCGATGAAGCAAATTTTTCCGAGCGCGCGAGGAATGAAAAAATTGCGGAATCAGCCGAACCTGTGAGGCTGGGCGTGAATCGCCTTGTGAGCGCTAGCGAACCGGGCGAGAGGGTCAGCAGGCCCTTACAGCTCCCACCTGCTCAACCACCTAGTCAGCTTAACGACATTTCTCTAGACTCCGATATCCCGCATCTTTTTGGGGTCCCAGGGTAGCTCCCAGCCGAGTTCTTTGAAGAGGTTGGAGAGAATGAAGCCGGTAAAGCCCCAAATGGTGAAGGTTTCGTGGTCTCCGTGCACATCGAAGGCGGGTGACTTGTGCACCTTATAGGCGCTGTTGACGGCGGCGGTGTGGCGGTTTTGCGGGTCTAGCAGGTCTGCTACCGGCACGCGCACTACCAGAGTGGATTCGTCGGTATCCACTGCAGCGACGGGGGTGGGCAGCGTCCACCAGGCAATCACCGGGGTCACCATAAAGTTACTGACCGGTAGGGCAACGGGTTCTAGCTGGCCTAGTATCTCTACCCCGCTGGCATCCAGCCCGGTTTCCTCAACCGCTTCGCGCAGGGCAGCCACTTGGGCAACGGGGACGCCTAGTCGAGCTGCCTCGTCGTGGTCTTCTGGGTCTACCCGTCCGCCGGGGAAGGCAGGCTGACCGGCATGGTGACGCAACCGGTCAGAGCGCACCAGTATCAGCAGGTCTATGTCATCCCCTACCGCTCCGCAGTGGCTCTCCGAGGGGCTGTCATCGAGCACACCAAAGAGGATGAGCACGGCAGCATCGCGGGCTTTTTCGGGGTCGATGCGGCCAATGCGCCAGGTATCTGCGCCTTCTATCGCCGATGGGTTACGTTCCAGTAGTTCAAGGAGCTGGGTGCGTGTGGGGTGGCTGTGCGAAATATTCTCAGGCATTGAGGCCGTGCCCTTCTGCTCGGAGTTCTTGGCGGGTGGCTCCCTGTAGAAAGCGCAGGTGCAGGTGTTCGCGCCCGGGCGCCATCTCGTATTTCATCAGTGCCCGGGCCTTGTCTTCGTCGGTTTCGCCGGTGCCATAGGAGGGGCAGAGGTCAGCAACGGGGCAGACCCCGCAGGCCGGTTTTTGGGCGTGGCAGATACGCCGGCCGTGGTAGACCAGCCGGTGGGAGAGATTGGTCCAGTCCTTGGGCTCAAAGAGAGCGGCGACGGCGTGTTCCACCTTGACGGGGTCTTCTAAGTCGGTAAAGCCGAAGCGGCGGGCCATGCGCCCAAAGTGGGTGTCCACGGTGATGCCGGGGCGCCCAAAGGCGTTACCCAGCACCACAAAGGCAGTTTTACGGCCTACGCCGGGGAGTTTGACCAGTTGCTCTAGTTTTCCCGGCACTTCCCCACCGTGATCAGCGACCAGCCGCTCGGCAAGCCCCACAATTGCCTTTGCCTTGGAGCGGTAGAAGCCCAGCGGCCTCACGATTTCTTCGACCTCTTCAATACGCGCTGTAGCCAGGGCCGCGGCGTCCGGGTAGCGGGCAAAGAGCTCGGGGGTGGTGGCGTTGACGCGGACGTCGGTGGTTTGGGCTGAGAGCACGGTTGCCACCAAGAGCTGGTAGGGGTTGGCAAAATCGAGTTCAGCTACGGCGTAGGGGTAGGTTTCCCCCAAAATTCGGTTGATTTTTCGGGCACGACGCACCAGGGCAAGTGGGCTTTCGCTCTCCCCTTTAGCCGCGGCGCGGGAGCGTTTGCGAGCTGCTGCCTCTGCCACCGGGGCAGGCACAGTACGGATTTCAAGCAGAGAACGTTTATCAGGGGTTAGCTCTATCGATGAGGGTGATTCAACCATAGGAATGAGCCTACCCAAAAGCGGTTGTCAGAGCATAGCGCACCGGCAGTTCCAGTCATAGCCACACCGGGTATACCGTCACATTTCACGCAACACGAACAGTGATTTTGTGACAGCCGCTACACGGTGCACTATGGTGTTAGATAAATATTCGTGTGACTCACATCAATGAGCCACGCCATGAACTTTCACATAGGAAAGGCAGAGCCCATGACCGAAACCAACGTCTTTGCTCCCAGCGCAGAATTCTCAGCCCAAGCTAATGCCCAGCCCGGCATCTACGAAGAAGCCAAAGAAAAAGGGGTCGAGTTCTGGGCAGAGCAGGCTCGTGAGCTGCTGACCTGGTGCAAGCCTTTCACCGAAACCCTGGACTGGTCTAACCCTCCCTTCGCCAAGTGGTTTGCAGACGGTGAACTCAACGCCTGCTACAACGCAGTAGACCGCCACGTTGAGGCCGGCAACGGCGACCGCACCGCCATCCTCTTTGAAGGCGAACCCGGCGACACCGCCTCCTATACCTACGCCGAGCTCAAGGACGAAGTTTCCCGCGTCGCCAACGGCATCGAGTCCCTGGGCGTCACCAAGGGCGACCGCGTTGCCATTTACATGCCCATGATCGCTGAAGCCGTCATCGCTATGCTGGCCTGCGCCCGCGTAGGGGCCGTTCACTCAGTAGTCTTCGGCGGCTTCTCAGCCGACGCACTGCGCTCCCGCATTGAGGACGGCGAAGCCAAGCTGGTCATCACCGCTGACGGTTCCTACCGCCGCGGTAAGCCCTCCATGCTCAAGCCCGCCGTTGATGCCGCCCTAGAAAAGGGCGCTGAGACCATCCAGAAGGTGCTGGTCGTCAAGCGCAACGGCGAAGAGGTCAACTGGGTTGAAGGCCGTGACGTCTGGTGGCACGAGCTCACCGCAGAACAGTCCACCGACCACACCCCCTCAGCGCAGAACGCCGAAGACCCCCTGTTCATCCTCTACACCTCAGGCACCACCGGCAAGCCCAAGGGCATCCTGCACACCACCGGCGGCTACCTCACCCAGGGCGCCTTCACCCACAAGAACATCTTTGACCTCAAGCCCGAGACCGATGTCTACTGGTGCACCGCCGACGTCGGCTGGGTCACCGGCCACTCCTACGTCGCCTACGGCCCCCTGGTCAACGGCTCCACCCAGGTCATCTACGAAGGCACCCCCGACGCCCCGCACCGCGGACGCTTCTGGGAAATCGTAGAAAAGTACGGGGTGACCATCATGTACACCTCCCCCACCGCCATCCGCACCATGATGAAGTGGGGCGAGGACATTCCCGCCAAGTTCGACCTCACCAGTCTGCGCGTCCTGGGCACCGTGGGTGAAGCCATCAACCCCGAAGCCTGGCGCTGGTTCCACCGCGTCATCGGTGGCGGCAGGTGCCCCATCGTGGACACCTGGTGGCAGACCGAAACCGGCGCCATCATGGTCTCCCAGCTACCCGGCATCACCCACGCCAAGCCAGGCTCCGCCCAGCAGCCCATCCCCGGCATCACCATCGACGTGGTCGATGACTTGGGCGACTCCCTGCCCAACGAGCAGTCCGGTTTCCTCACCATCCGCGAGCCCTGGCCCTCCATGTTGCGCACCATCTGGGGCGACGACGACCGCTTCGTCGACACCTACTGGTCACGCTTCGACAAGATGTACTTCGCAGGCGACGGCGCCAAGCGCGACGCCGACGGGGACCTCTGGGTCCTGGGTCGTGTGGACGACGTCATGAACGTCTCCGGCCACCGCCTCTCCACCCCGGAAATCGAATCCGCCCTGGTCTCACACCCCGCCGTAGCAGAAGCCGCAGTAGTTGGTGCTGCCGACGAAACCACCGGCCAGGCAGTCATGGCCTTCGTCATCCTCAATGACAGCGCCAAAGCAGAAGACCATGACCCTGCCGAACTGGCAGAGCAGATTCGCGCCCACGTCGGTGTGGAAATCTCACCCATCGCCAAGCCCAAGCGTGTGCTGATTGTGGACGACCTGCCCAAGACCCGCTCCGGCAAGATCATGCGCCGCCTGCTCAAGGACGTCGCAGAAGACCGACCGGTCGGCGACACCACCACTCTGGCTGACCCCACCGTTATGCAGTCGATCGAGGCTAACTTCAAGCAGGGCTAAGGGCAAGAAATGCGTCACTAGCCGGTTTCCGCAGTCCGCCTCCAGTTTTCTCACGTTTCCGCAGAAAACTGGAGGCGGGCTCTTTACTGTGAAAAACTAGGAGCTATGGCAACTACCGCGACTGCACCTAAACCCATCTTTGTTCTCAACGGGCCCAACCTTAACCTGCTGGGCACCCGCAAACCCGACATCTACGGGCACATCACCCTGGCAGATATCGAGGCGAGCCTGCACGCCCAAGCAGCCGAGCTGGGTCTGGACATCGAATTCATGCAGTCCAACCACGAGGGTGCCCTCATCGACGAAATTCAGCGGGCCCGCACCGAAGGCTCGGCAATCATCATTAATCCCGCTGCCTACACGCACACCTCGGTCGCAATCCACGACGCCCTAGAGGCCGCCGAGCTGCCCATCGTTGAAGTGCATCTCTCTAATGTGCACCGCCGCGAGAGCTTCCGCCACCACTCCTACGTGTCTCTGCAGGCAACCGCCGTGATTGCCGGAGCTGGGGCTCAGGGCTACGAGCTGGCGCTGTCCTATCTTGCTCGCCAGCTTCAACCAGCCCGTTAAACCCAAGCTAGCGTCCTACATCTCACGAGGTCATACGGTATGAGCACCACACCCCAGCGCAAGCTAACCTTGGCCGATGCAGTCTTCATTGGGGCTGGCTCTATGATTGGCGCAGGGCTCTTTGCAGCCTTTGCCCCCGCAGCACGGGCAGCCGGTGAATACCTGCTGGTATCACTGGCAATCGCCGCTTTTCTTGCCTTTGCTAATGCCACCTCCAGCGCCCAGCTAGCCGCCCAGCACCCGCAGTCTGGTGGCACCTATATCTACGGCAAGAAACAGCTGGGTGATATTTGGGGCTTTCTCGCCGGCTGGTGCTTCGTGGTCGGCAAGACAGCCTCCTGCGCTGCTATGGCTATGACCTTCGCCGCCTACGCCGCGCCGTCCTGGCAAAAGCCTCTGGCTATTGGTGCGGTTCTCGCCCTTACCGCCGTCAACTACCGGGGTATTACCCGCACCGCTGCCCTGACTAAACTTTTGGTAACCCTGGTGTTAGCCGGTTTAGCGGTCTTCTTTCTTGCGATCTTGACCGGTACTTCACCAGCGCCCTTAGAAGCGATTGACTCAGCAACCCCTGGTATCTACGGGGTTCTACAGGGTGCCGGTCTGCTCTTCTTTGCCTTCGCCGGGTACGCACGCATCGCCACCATGGGCGGTGAGGTTAAACAGCCGGAACGCACTATCCCGCAGGCTATTCTCTGGGCGCTGAGCTTAGTGGGCTTGCTCTACCTGGCAGTTGCCCTTGTTGTACTGTCACAGTTCAGTCCGGCACAGCTAGCCAGCAGCGCAGCGCCCCTGGCTGATGCCGTTGGAGGGTCAGCTTTTGCCAGCGGGGTGCTCTCCCTAGCCGCTAGCCTGGCAGCCTTGGGCGCACTGTTAGCGCTCATTACAGGTATCGGCCGCACCGGTCACGCTATGGCGGTAGGCAAACACCTCCCAGCAGTTTTTGCTCCTCTACACCCCCGTTTTGGGGTGCCCCACCGCCTCGAAATGACGGTAGCGGTAGCTGTCTGCCTTCTCATCCTGCTCTTTGATGTGCGCGGGGCGATCGGCTTTTCGTCCTTCGGCATCCTGCTCTACTACTTCCTGGCTAACTGCGCCGCTTTTACGCAGGGTGCAGCACACCGCCGCTACCCTCGCTGGCTCCAGGTCACCGGTGCAGCAGGCTGTTTCATTGTGGTCTGGACGCTGCCACTCGCCTCCCTTATCGGCGGTCTAGTATTGCTAGCCTTCGGGTTGCTCTACTATCTGCTCTTAGCGCGGCGGCAGACTCAGGAGCCGGTTAGAAGTTAGGCGGCACAGGCCCCGGTAGCTACAGTCTGCGCCCCGTTCTCTACCTGATTCAGCGCGTCAATAATGCTTGATGCTGGCACAGCGTAGCCGCTTTGCCCCTGGGTAGCTTTAGCAAAAATCATGGCCATCACCGTGCCATCTTCGGTCAGTACAGGGCCACCGGAGTTACCCTGCTGAACGTCAGCGGCCAGCTGGTACACCAGGCGGGAGGGGTTGGTCTGGCCGGTCTGAGCGTCAACGGTCTGTGTGATTCCCAGCCCCTGTACCGTGGCAGGTTTGCTCTGGAAACCTCCACCACCGGGGTAGCCCATAAAGGAGACGGTAGTGCCCGCCGCTATTTCGGTGCCATCGATGGGCAGGGGGTTCACTGCCAAATCGGGGGCTGCGATGATGGCAATATCGAGAGCTTCATCAAAGTAGATGACTTCACCGGTTGCTGCCTCTCCGCCCCGCGCCAGCAGAGTGGGGGTAGTGACGCCGGCAAGGACGTGAGCATTTGTCACGACCAGCCCGCCGTCCACAGCGAAGCCAGAGCCTTCCGAAGTGTAATTACACGCTTGGGCGGCACCCACTACCTGCACTACTGAGGAGCTCGCGTTTTCTAGAACGGGGTTTGACAGTGGCTCAGAGGGGGCAGCCTGCTCAGGGAAGATCAGGTTGGTCACTTCGGGCAGCGCTGCCGCATCAATGACCTGCCCGCGAATTTCGGTGACTTTATCTTGCAGGGTAGCCGGAGTTACCGACATCATCCAGGAAATGACCCTTGATTCAGTGGTAGCAGCCGTAACGGCTGGGAGACCCAGCGGGCGAACCAACAGCACAATAGTCACGATTACCAGAGCGCTGAGCAACAGGTTCAGCACACCACCAGCTAGACGTTCTAGGCCGCGTAAAGGAGTGGCATCCGTGATACGGCGCAAGGAGCGCCCCAAGGCCATCCCGATGGTCTGCCCCAGTACCAGGCACACAATAACGGTACCCAGCGCCACCAGCAGGTGCCATTGTGATCCCACCTGGTCAATCATCCAGGGGGTGGCATAGACCGCCGCAGCAGCACCCATCACAAAGCCAACCAGTGTGCCCAGGGCAACGAAAAGGCCCTGACGTAGACCTGTCAGAAAATACAGCCCAATGACGGCCAGAACCGCAATATCAAGGACGGTCGCAGCGCTCATCGCCTTCTCCGTTTCTGCACCCATCCCTCGGATAGGTCATGTATCTAAACAGCGGGGGTAGTGCCCCGATGCGGAAGAATAAAGGTTACCGTCTGAACCTGGGAGAACAGCGAGTAAACAGGCGCCAAAAATCCCTGGGAACTCCCCGCATACTCCAAAAAAGGTTTTGAAAGCACCCAATATCATGTAGTCTCTTTAGTAGTTGAATATGTCACAAGCAAATGTGACGCGCATTGAAACAGCTCATACTATGCTTAGTACTCTGCCCGGTAGCACCATACAAGTTGCTTCTCGCACTTTTGCTCTCCACTTTAGAACTGTTCTAGGAGTTTTTGAACTATGGATATTGAAGTACTACGCCGCGCTCCCCTCTTTGCATCACTCGATGATGAAGCTTTTGCAGCCCTGACCGAGGACATCACCGAAGTTGACCTGTCCCGTGGCGCTACCCTTTTCTACGAAGGCGATCAGGGCGACCAGCTTTACTTTGTCATCTCAGGCAAGATGAAGCTGGGACGCACCGCATCTGACGGCCGTGAAAACTTGGTAGCCATCATGGGCCCGGGTGAAATCTTCGGCGAGATGGCGCTCTTTGATCCCTCACCCCGTTCCACCAGTGCAACCGCTGTGTCTGAAACCCGACTGGCAGGTGTTAAGCACGAGTCCCTGCGCAAGGCAATGGAGAAGTCACCCAACATCTCAGCTCAGGTGCTGCAGGCTCTAGCCCGCCGCCTGCGTCGCACCAATGAGAACCTGGCTGACCTGGTTTTCTCAGATGTTCCCGGTCGCGTGGCTAAGGCACTGCTTGATTTGGCTGACCGTTTCGGTCGCCCCGCCACCGACGGCGTCCTGGTTGCTCACGAGCTCACCCAGGAAGAACTGGCACAGCTGGTTGGCGCTTCCCGCGAAACCGTGAACAAGGCTCTTGCTGAGTTCGTTTCACGCGGTTGGATCCGCCTCGAAGCACGCGCAGTGGTCATCCTTGATCTGCAGCGTCTGCGTCAGCGTTCACGCTAAACACTTCAACCGTTACCGGTCAAAAAAGGTGGGCACCCCAGCTGGGGTGCCCACCTTTTTGTCGTCACTCGTGGCTAGGCTTTAGGTGCTCGTTGAACGGTAAAGCTGGCTTGAGCACTTTTCCCAGGTTCCGGGTGCAGTAGGCGAGGTAAAGGCAAGCATGTATTCACCGTCGACCTGCACAATCTCTGCCTTCTTTATTTCGACCTTGCGCTTCTGCGCTAAGAAGGCAACAGCGTTGGAGGACCGCGCTAGGCTCTCCAAGATGCAGAGGACGCCAGGGGTAAGGAGCTCTTCCAGCGGCAGGGAACGGGTGCTGTCAGCCCCGATGCGATCCCCCAGCCAGGTCTGACCTGAGGTTGCCAGCAGCTCTCTCACGTTGAGCCATTCACCCCAGGAGCCTTTGCTCGCCAGTAAACTAAACTTTTGCCCCACCGGTACCGCACAGGCGAAGTAGTGGATATCGTACCGCTGGTGTCTAAAGTCTGGGGACTGCCAGCGTGCCAGGGGGCGCAGTAGGTCGGTGCGAAGTTTCAAGCCGCGTTTGCCCAGGTATTCCGCCATGGTTTTATCACCGGCAGCAATCATTTCACGGGCATCCATCTGTTCTAACCCGTCTGAGTGCTCGGTGACGCTCATTGAGTCAGACCCTGCCAGCAGAATCCCGGTTTCCTCAAAAGCTTCACGGATAGCCCCGGTAACAGCAGCATGAGCTGCTCCGGCGTCCTCTGCTTGCAGAACGGCTTGCCACTGTGCTGGTGATGGGCCAACCCAGGGCAACGGCTCGGCGTCCGCAGGGGTAATGAGACCACCGGGGAAAGTTACAACACCCAGGGGGGATACACCGGTTCGGTAGGTGAGCAGTACCTCAAGCCCGTTTGCGCCATCACGAACAAAGACAACTGAGGCTGCCTGCCGCAGGCTTCGCCCCGCTACCGCGCCGGTCTCTATAAAAGAGCGTGCCGCCGATTGCAGGGCGCGTGGCACCCTGAAGTAGCGCGCGGCAGGCACGCTGGCGCTAGGTGTGGGGGCACCTGAGCGAGGCACGGTTTTGAGTGCCCCGGTGTACATTCCCTGGTTAGGCATACTCAACGATAATTTCAATTTCGACCGGCGAGTCAAGGGGAAGCACTGGCACCCCTACCGCCGAGCGCGCGTGTTGGCCCGCTTCACCAAAGATTTCACCCAGCAGTAAAGAGGCGCCGTTGATAACGGCAGGCTGAGCTGTGAAGTTTGGTTCAGAGGCGACGAAACCGACGACCTTGACGACTTTGGTGACCCGATCAAGATCGCCGATGACAGACTTAACCGCGGCCAAAGCGTTGAGCAGGCTAAGAGCTGCAAGCTCCTGAGCCTTCTCGGAGCTCACGTAAGCGGCGTCCCCGCTGGCGGAGACTTTGCCGCAAGCAGGTAGCTCACCCTTAACGAAGGGCAACTGGCCAGATGTGTAGACGTAGTTGCCGCTGGTGACGGCCGGGACGTAAGCAGCCACAGGAGCTGCTAGCTCGGGTAGGTTGTAGCCGAGTTCTCTAATGCGGTCTTCAATCGTTGACATCGCATCACCTTTCACTGGGTAGCATGCACTCAACAACCCCTAAAACTAAAAAGGTTGCTGGTTGAGCCACCGTATGGATAAAAAGCATTAAACCGGGTCTGCAAGCGCTGCACAGTGCAGGCTGCAAACCCGGCTTTCAACCAAATCGCTAGTTTGACTTCTTACGCTTGAAGTAGGCGATCGGATTACCCTGAGTCGGTGCCACCATATTGCCGGCAGGAGTTGCACCAGAAGGTGCAGCGCCGGGAAGAACAGTGACGAGCTCCCAACCATCTTCACCCCACGTATCGAGGATCTGCTTGGTTGCGTGAATCATCAGGGGCACAGTTGCGTATTCCCATTTTTCCATAGCTCCAGCCTAGACCACCCCGCCCTAAAAGACGAACAACGAGGGCAACTAGCTATGTGCCGGAGGGCTCACTAAAGCTGGGTAAACGGTGAAAGGATCAGCTCCGAAAGTTCTGGGTAAGCTACACATACCGTAGATAAACCGTTGCTATGTGGTCTTTCTAACCAGCTGTCGCCACACTTCTGCGGTGTCAACGGGGGCAAGCCCATGTACTTTTGCCCATCAGCCGATAAACTGATGCAATGGCTTCATCTAAGAATCTTCGCAAGAGACACCGCACACCCGGCGATTTTCTGCAGTTCATTGCACTCAGCATCATCGCTGGCTTTGTGACGGCTCTTATTCTTGTGCCTCCGACTACCGCCTTGAGCGCTACCGCCAGTGCGTCGCTGAACTGGTTCAAGGGCTTGCCCGATACCCTCAGCGAAGGGCCCCTATCTGAGCCTTCGGTCATTTATGCCAAGGACGGCAAGACCGAGCTCGCCTCCTACTACTCGCAGAACCGCACCGAGATTACTCTCGATGACATGTCTCAGCACATGAAGGATGCCATTCTTTCGTCTGAGGACCGCAAGTTCTATGAGCACGGTGCGGTGTCTCCCCTGGGTATTGCACGCGCGGTGGTCAATAACATCGTTAACCCCGGTGCACGCCAGGGCGCTTCAACCCTCACCCAGCAGTACGTCAATAACCTGTTGATCGACGCGGCAGAGCAAAGCGGTGCAGAAGCCGGCACTTTGGGCGCCAACAAGGATTACCTCGACAAGATCAAAGAGATTAAACTTGCGATCTCGATGGAGCAGAACCTCTCCAAGGATGACATTCTGGAGGGCTACCTTAACATCATCAACCTCGGCGGCTCCAACTACGGTGTAGAGGCAGCAGCCTACTATTACTGGGGTATCTCCGCTAAAGAGCTTGATATTTCTCAGTCAGCTATTTTGGCGGGCATGGTTGTTTCACCTAATATCTACCGCCCAGACGTAAACCCTGAGCTTTCTAAAGAGCGCCGGGATATTGTGCTAGGCACTATGTTCCGTGACGGAAAAATTACTGAGGAAGAATACTCTGACGCTCTGAACGAAGACATTGAGCTGGATATTCATAACACGCCCATGGGCTGCTCTACTGCTGGCGATTCAGCGCACTTCTGCTACTACGCGGTCACTGACTTCTTGAATGATGAAACCTTCGGAGCAACCGAGGACGACCGTGCCAACGCTCTTTACCGTGGCGGCTACAAGATTGTTACCACTCTTGATCCCGGCGCGCAGGCAGAAGCCAAGAAGCAGGTTGAAGCAACTCAGCCGTCCAGCAACAACGTTGATGACGTCAACGCATCTCTGGTATCGGTGGAGCCTTCCAACGGCAACATCGTGGCTATGGCTCAGAACTCCGCGTACGGTGAGCAAGACGAGACCAACCAGAGCTCCTACTACAACTTTAACGCCGGCACCTCCCACGGTGGTACAGCCGGTTACCAGCCGGGTTCTACCTTCAAACCCGTTCTGCTTGCCCAGTGGATTAAGGATGGTAAGGGTGTCAACGCCTACATTGATGGCACCTCCCTGCACTACCCCCAGTCCTTCCGTTGGCCTGCGTCCTGTGTTGAAGGCGGTTTCACCCAGACCCCTGACACCGAAGGCTATAAGTTCCAAAACGCTGAGGGTGGAGCCCAGACCTGGGGCACCGTAGCCTACGGCATGAAGAACTCCATCAACTCCTACACCATGAAGATGGCGTCCGTGACCGATGCCTGTGCCCTCAACGACCTGCGTTCAGCCATGCATATCACCGACGGTGCTGGCAATGATGAGCCTTACGGCCTCAATCAGCCCTCGGCCTACATCGGTGGTTGGCGTAACGGTACCACTCCCCTGATTATGGCTTCTGCCTACGCTGTCTTTGCGAGCGGCGGTATGTACTGTGAGCCCAAATCTCTGAACAAGGTGGAAAGCGGTAAGACCGGCGAGGAAGTCAAAACCTACGAGGCTAGCTGTGAACGTGTTCTCGAAGAGGACGTCGCTAACGGTGTTAACTACGTGCTGAAACAGGTTCTGGTTGATGGCTCCGGTTACCAGCGAGGCATTGGTCTTACCGATGCTTCGGCAGCTAAAACCGGTACCACCGATAATTCAACCCAGACTTGGACCGTGGGCTATACCCGCGGCCTGTCAACTGCATCCTGGGTAGGCTCCATGAACTGGGGTTCACGTTCACTCAATGGCCTCTCCATCAACGGTAGGTCGTTGGACTACGTGGACGGCGCGACCTACGCGGGCCTGCAGTGGCAGCGTTACATGCAGGCTGAGGCTACAAACTACAATACGGACAGGTTTGAGAATCCCTCAGCTTCTGTTCTCGGCACGAGCCAGTAAGGGTTACACTATGACTTCTTTAAGTTCTTTCGATGTAGCAGCTTCGATCCGCTCCGCTTCTAAGACTGTTTCGGCGGTTCTAGCTGCAGGTGCGGTTGCGGGAGCCGCTACGGCAGCTTATGCACGTTTTTACGAGCTCAACAATTTTGGGGTTCGGCAAGAAATTCTGCCCGTTCTTCCCGCTGGCAGCCCCGACTTTAGGGTGTTGCACATTTCAGATATGCACATGATCCCGGGGCAGAAGCAGAAGACAGCTTTCATGCATTCCCTAGCGGAGTTGCAGCCTGATTTAGTTATCAATACCGGTGATAACCTCTCCCACATGAGCGGTCTTCCCGCTCTTTTAGAGGCTCTGGGCCCGCTCTTTAATTTCCCCGGTGTCTACGTACCCGGCTCTAACTGCTACTTTGCCCCCGTTTCTAAGAACCCCGCCCGCTATCTCTGGAAGAAGAATACCGGGGATGAGGCTGGCACTGAACCGCGCGACCTACTCCCTACTCAAGACATGCACGATGCCTTCGATGCCCGAGGTTGGGTAGGTCTTATTAACCGCCATGACACCCTGACCATCAATGGTTTGAGGCTAGAATTTTCTGGTGTGGATGATCCGCACCTGAATTACGATCAGCACCCTGGCTTTGCCCCCACAGCTTTTGAGGCTGAGCCAGCCCCTAGCGTCCGGCTAGGTGTCTGCCACGCTCCCTACATGCGCACTCTGGGGCGCTTTGTGGATGATGGCGCACAGGCAATTTTTGCGGGTCACACTCACGGTGGTCAGGTCTGCCTTCCCGGCGGTCATGCGCTGGTCTCTAACTGCGATTTGCCCCCGGAACGTGCCAAGGGCGTTTCTCTACAGGGAGGTGTTCCGGTACAGGTTTCAGCCGGTTTGGGCACCAGCAGGTATGCGCAGGTACGCCTCTTCTGCCCGCCTGAAGCCGTGCTGGTCACTTTGACTTCGGCTCAAAAGTAACCCCGTGAGCAGGGTTGTGCGGGTTGCAATCGTGGGCGGCGGCCCGCGTGGTCTATGGGCAGTTGAAGAGCTTGCTCGCGTTGCACGTGCGCAGAACCTCAGTTGTGAGGTGACGATCTTTGACCCTCAACAGTTGGGCAGGGGCGCCGCCTACAGCCTGGACCAGCCCGCCTACTACCTGCTGAACGTGGAGGCTGGCCGGGTTGCTACCGGTTGGGGTCTGCTGAATGAATTTCGGCGTCAGGTGCTGGGTGAGACAGACCCGCTTACCACCTTCCCGCCGCGCCGCACCGTGGGGCTTTTTTTCCACTTCTCCTGGCAGCATCTTCTGGCAAATCTGCCGACCGGGTTCACCGTGCGCCATGTGCAACAGCGCGTTACCGATATCGGCCAACTGGCTGATTATGATGCGGTGCTGTCGGTCACCGGACATAACCCCCTGCCTAGCAGTGACGGGGTGCTGAGATCATACGGCGACTTGAGTGCGGTAGCTGCCGGCTCCAGTGTGGCCCTGCGCGGGGCAGCACTTTCTTGTATTGATACGGTGCTGGCTTTGACGCTGGGCAGGGGCGGCAACTTCTCCGGAGCAACCTATGAGCCCAGCGGTTTTGAACCTGCCACCATGATGCCCTTCTCGCGCAGTGGTCGCTTCATTCAGGTGAAGCCCCCGCAACCCACCGAGAGCGAAATGGACCTCTTAGAGAAGTTTAAAGCTCCCCTGGCTCGGGTCACCACGGGCGCCGAGCTGCGTGCCTTTGTCATTGAGGCTGCTTCTGCCCTGCACGGTGTGCCGCTGACGTGGGAAGATTCACTATCCACTTTGCCCACTGAAGAGCTGATGAGGGTGAGCCTGCTGAGCGAACGTCTGCCGCAACAGAGCTTTGGCATGGTCTGGAAAAATCTCTACCCCCAGATTATTACCCGGGTTTCACTCGGCGGGCTGGCACTGGATAGCACCTTACGCGAGACCATCGGCCACCTGAAACCGCTCACCTTCGGCGCACCCGCCGCACAAATGCACCGCATGTTAGGCCTTGTGGAGGCCGGCCTTTTGGACCTAAGCATGATGGATCGCGCACAAGATATTAAAGCGGATTACCTCATCGATACCGTGCAATCCCCGGCGGGTCTAGCAGAAGGTAGCTTCAATGAGACCCTGGCACGGGCATCCGATGCCGATATCTCCCAGGGCTACCTGCGCACCGATGAACGTGGTTTTGTGGGGACTAGCTCGCGCTGGGCAGCTGCGGGCAGGGTCACCGAGCCCTACGTTCTCGGTAACGACACGGTCTCGCGGCACAATCACAGCATTATCCCCGCTTGGGCTGAAGCGGTGGGCAGGCTGGCTGACTCTCAGCGGGCGGCTTCGTAAGCGGGCTCCTACCTCAACCGGGGACCGTTCGTCAGCTGTGAACCGGTACCTTGACCAGCAGCTAGTGAATATAACATGGATTACATGTCTTTTAGTCTTCTGCGCGTCAAACCCTTACCAACGCCCCCTCCAGTTCCCTACGGCGAGCGCAGCCAAGACGATATCTCCCTGTGGGCCTATACGCGCCCGGTCAGGGGACGCTGGGTTGCTGGTCTCTTGGTAGCCTTGACAGCTGCGGTTCTGGCTATTTCGATTCCCCAGGTTTTGGGGTGGATTATTGACTCGCTTCTCACCAACCAGCCAGTAGCGTCATCAGTCTGGCTGGGCGGCGCCCTTGTATTTGCGCTAGGTCTTGCCCAGGCGGGTCTTATTCTCTTGCGCAGGCAGCTGGTGGTGGAGCCGGCGTCCACGGTGGAGAACACCATGCGAATAGACCTCTTTGACCGCCTCTTGCGCTCGCCCCTCAGCTTTCATGACCGCTGGCCCTCAGGGCAGCTACTCACCCGTGCCATGTCAGATCTGGGCACCATTCGCCGGTGGACCGCCTTCGGTCTGATTCAGCTGATTACTACCGTGGTTCAGGTTGCCGTGGGCACGGCTTATATGGCTCGAGGCTCCTGGCAGCTGGCCCTCATTTTTCTGATTAGCCTGCCCCTCACCGTCTTCTTCATTGGGCGCTTTGTGCGTTCCTTTCGCACCCTAACCCGTGCCTCCCAAGAGAAAGCCGGCGATATAGCGACCACGGTGGAGCAATCGGTGCAGGGCATTAGGGTGCTTAAAGCTCTGGGGAGGGGCGAGCACGCCCTTGCCGGGTTTGAGAAGGGGTCACGCGAACTCAAGGACCTAGAAATTAAGCGCGGCCGCACCATGGGCACGGTGCAGATGCAGGTCGGCATCATCAGCGGCCTGACGCTGGCCATCGCGCTTCTGGTCGGGCTCAACCTAGTAGCGGAAGGGAACATGAGTGTAGGTGCTCTCAGCAGCTACTTTGCGACCGCAACTATCCTGATGGCACAGGTGGAGCGGAGCAGTATGCTGCTCTCCATGTACCTGGGTGCCAAGGTCTCTATAGATCGTCACCGCCAGGTCATGGTGGGTGGAGCTGGTGAGCAGGTGGGACTAACCCTTGACTCTGATGAGTCTGAGGCTGAAATGCCATCTGCCCAGCTCGGTGGAGCGTCCATCGAGTTCGATCAGGTTCACTTCAGCTACGGTGAGTCAGAACGCCCCGTCCTCACAGGTTTCAGCCTGGACGTACACCCCGGCGAGATTATTGCTCTGGTCGGTTTAACCGGCTCGGGCAAGTCAACGGTTCTGCAACTGGCAGCTGGGCTTTACTCCCCTACCGCCGGTTCTCTTCGCATAGATGGGCAGGACGCACGTCGGGTGCCGCTGCCCCAGTTACGGTCACGAGTTGCTTTCGCCTTTGAAGAGCCCGTGCTCTTTTCAGCCAGCGTGCGGCAGAACGTTCTGTTGGGCACCCGGCCAGATCTCACCGAAAAAGAGCAGAATAAGCTACTAGAACGTGCTCTCGATATTTCTGCTGCTGATTTCGTGGCGCAACTACCCCAGGGTGTTGAAACGGTCATCGGAGAAGAGGGCATGAGTCTATCGGGCGGCCAGCGCCAACGCCTCTCACTGGCGCGCGCCATCGCAGCTGACCCCGGCGTCCTGCTCTTAGATGACCCGCTCTCAGCCCTGGACGTCAGCACCGAGGAGCGGGTTATCACTAACTTCAAGAAACAGCTAGGTGGAACCACTGTCTTGCTAACCGCACACAGGCCGTCAACCGTGGCTCTAGCTGACCGCGTGGTTCTGTTGCAGGAGGGTAGGGTCGCAGCCTTGGGAACCCATAGTGAGCTTTTGAGCAGGTCAGATTACCGCGCCCTGATGGCGCCTAACACCACCGGCCAGGGGGCAGAGCAGTGAAACCCTCCATTGAGATCCAAGAAGACAAGGTCAATCTCAGCAAAGAAGAAGCACGGCAGGTGCGCCGCCGGTCGGTAGCTCTTCTGGCAGACATTCTAGCGCCGGTACGCTTACACCTGCTGTTTGCCGTAGTGCTGGTGGTTCTGTCCATGGTGCTCAAAACCGCCATGCCCTGGATTATTTCTGAGGCCCTCAACACCACCATTACCCCGCTGATAGCCGGGGACGCCGGGCCCGCCACGCGCTTGGTGCTCATCTACGCCGGTGCGGGGGTACTGTCTGCAATCTGCATCTACACCAATATTCTGCTGACCTACAAGATCTCTCAGAGCGCCCTCTACGATCTGCGCCAGCGCATGTTCGACCATTCCCAGAAACTGTCCGTCGGTTTCCACGAGACCTACACTTCCGGGCGGGTTACCTCTCGCCTGACCAGCGATCTTGACACCATCCGCCAGTTCCTCGATTCCGGGCTATCCGAGCTGGCATCTACGTTGCTGGGCATAATCTTCACCGTAGTTGCGCTTTTCCTCATGGACTGGCGAGCAGGTGTAGCCCTGGCGGTTGCTTTCGTGCCGGTCTGGTTGCTTACCCTCTGGTTCCGGCGTGCGTCCTCCCTTGCCTACCGCGCCCAGCGGGTAGCGTCCGCCCGCATCATCAGCCGTTTTGCTGAAACCTTTACGGGTATTAGGGCAGTCAAGGCTTTCCGTGCTGAGCCACAGGTACGCCGGGACTACGCGGCAGCCGCTGAGGACTACCGCGCACGGGTCATGGAATCGGTAAAGGTTCACGGCCTCTACATGCCTACTCTTCAAGCTCTCGGAAACACTTTCGTTGCAGCAGTGCTGGTGATTGGTGGCTACGCGGTCCTCGGCGGTTCTATGCAGGTGGGTACTCTGCTGGCACTGGTGATTTATGCCAACCGGGTTTTTGAGCCGATTTTTATGCTCTCCGAGTTCTACAACATGTTCCAATCGGCGGTGTCTGCTCTTGAGAAGGTCTCCGGTTTCTTGGCGGAAAAGCCCCAGGTTCGTGAGCCTGAACATCCGGCGCAGCGCCTCGCTCCTGCCCAGGGCCACCTGGTCTTTGACGGGGTGGAGTTCGAGTACTTGGATGGCACACCCGCCCTACACCGCCTCAGTGCGCAGGTTCCTGCCGGTCAACACTTGGCACTGGTGGGCGCCACGGGTGCAGGTAAGTCAACTATCGCTAAGCTGGTTGCCCGTTTTTACGATGTAACCACCGGTTCTATCAGCCTGGACGGGGTGGACGTGCGGCAGCTGTCGGATGCGCAGCTACGCCGGGAAGTGGTGATGGTAACCCAGGAGGCCTATCTTTTCGAGGGCACTGTTGCAGACAACATCCGTCTGGGTGATCCTACCGCCACTGATGAGCAGGTGCACGAGGCTGCCCGCATGGTGGGAGCCTATGATTTCATCATGTCTTTACCCCAGGGGTTTGATACCAATCTGGCCAAGCGCGGCGGGCGGGTCTCTGCGGGTCAGCGGCAACTGATTTCTTTTGCCCGTGCTTTCTTAGCAGACCCTGCGGTACTTATTTTGGACGAGGCAACCGCATCACTGGATATCCCAACGGAACAGCTGGTGCAACGGGGTCTTGAGACTCTACTGGCGGGGCGCACCTCCCTGGTGATTGCCCACCGGCTTTCAACGGTGCTCAGTGCTGATCGCATCTGGGTAGTGGACGCCGGGCGCGTGGTAGAGGACGGCTCGCCCCGTGACCTGGTAGCACGCGGGGGACGCTTTGCCCTCATGGTGGGCGCCTGGGAGGAAAGCAACGCGGTGAGCTAGGTTTTGGGCAGCGGTAGTTTTATGGGTGTCCACCTAGTGATCGCCCAATGAAACTAACCCTGCCTAAAACTGCGTGTCACAGACCGACCTGCCGCCTTGGTTGATTCTATGGGCTGGGTTACAGTTGAAGATAGGCAACGCTGGTCAATGACGCCCAGCGCTGCTATCACACACACTCTTCACTACTGCCCTTGGAGCCCCCGTGAGCGTTATAACCTCAGCCGAAGCCCTAGCCCACTCCCACACACCAGAGCTACAAGCTCTGGCGGAAACATTGCGGGGTAAGCAGCAAGCAGATTTCTTCTCAGACAGCACCACCGACCGCCTCGCCATGGCACACGATGCCTCCCACTATCTTTTGGTACCCGGCGCAGTGGTACGGCCCGAGTCAGCAGCTGACATCGGCAAAATCTTTGCCAGTGCAGCCCGCCACGGTGTTCCCCTCACTTTTCGCTCCGGGGGCACCTCCCTCTCAGGGCAGGCAAGCACCGACGGTCTGTTGATAGATACCCGCAGAAACTTCCGCGGTATTGAGGTGTTGGACGGCGGCAAGCGGGTGCGCGTTCAACCTGGTGCCACCGTCCAAGCGGTCAACGCCCGTCTGGCACCCTACGGGCGCAAGCTGGGGCCGGACCCAGCATCCATCACCGCCTGTACCATCGGCGGCGTGGTTGCCAATAACTCGTCGGGCATGTCCTCCGGCACCGAGTTCAACACTTACAACACCCTGGATTCTCTCGTTGTGGTACTGCCCTCGGGCACCGTCATTAACACCGCCGATGCGGACGCAGACGCCCAGCTAGCCGCCAAAGAGCCAGACCTGCACGAGGGTCTACTGCGCCTGCGACGCCGCATCGTGGATAACCCGGCGTCCGTGGCGAAAATCGAGCAGCAGTTCTCCATGAAGAACACCATGGGCTACGGCCTTAACTCCTTTTTGGACTACGAGGTTCCGGTCAAGATTCTGGAACACCTGCTCGTAGGCTCCGAGGGCACCCTGGGCTTCATTGCCTCAGCCACCTACCGTACCCTGCCCGTGCTGCCGGCAGTCTCCACCGGCCTGCTGACCTTTGATAATCTCATCGACGCCACCAATACCATTCCCGCTCTGGTGGCAGCAGGCATGGCAACGGCAGAGCTCCTCGATGCAACCTCCATTCGCGTAGCCCAGCGCAGTGGCCAGGTGCCGGCATCACTTGCCGCCATTGACGTCAAAGACCATGCCACTCTGCTGGTCGAATTCCAGGGCACCAGTAGCGAAGAACTGGCAGACAAAGAGGCGGCAGCTGCCCCCATGCTGTCTTCCCTGGGCACCGTTCTACCTTTCAGCATGACCACGGACGCCGCCGAACGAGACCTGCTCTGGGCAGCCCGCCGAGGCCTCTACACCACGGTAGCCGGCAACCGCCCCAGCGGCACCAACGCCCTGTTAGAAGACGTAGTGGTACCGGTCGAGCGCTTGGGTTCAACCTGCCAGGATCTCTCGGCCCTCTTTGACCAGCACGGCTATCAGGATTCAGTAATTTTCGGCCATGCCAAGGACGGCAACATCCACTTCATGCTCAACGAGCAGTTCCGCGACGCTGCTCTGCTGAAACGCTATGAAGCCTTCACTGAGGACATGGTGGATCTCATCATTGGTGCTGGCGGCTCCCTGAAGGCTGAGCACGGCACCGGCCGCATCATGGCGCCCTTTGTCCGCCGCCAGTTTGGCGATGAACTCTACGAGGTCATGTGCGAGCTCAAAGCCCTGGTTGACCCGCGCGGCATGCTCAACCCCGGCGTCCTGCTCTCTGATGATCCCACCTCTTACGTGCAGAATCTCAAGGTAGCTGAGACGGTTGAAGAAGAAGTGGACCGCTGTGTGGAGTGTGGCTACTGTGAACCGGTTTGCCCCTCCAAAGACCTGACTCTTACGCCCCGCCAGCGGATCGTCCTCCGCCGGGAAATTCAGGCAGCCGAAGCCGAAGGCAACAGCCAGCTGGCCCAGCAACTGCGCGCAGACTACGATTACGCCGGGGTGCAGACCTGCGCCGTGGACGGCATGTGTCTGACCCGCTGCCCCATGCATATTGATACCGGTGAGCTGGTGCGCAGGCTTCGCAGTGAAAACCAGAATAAGCTGGCGGCTACCGGCTGGAAACTTGCGGCTAAAAACTGGGGTGCTGTGGACGCAGGGGCCGGCAAAGCGCTGAACCTCGCTAAGGCTCTCCCTTTCCCTGCGGTCCAAAACGTCACCAAGGTGGCCCGCTCTCTGGTGGGTGACGATATGGTGCCTCTCTATAAGAAACACCTCTCCGGCGGGGGAGCCCGCCGCCACCCCCATGCTGATGAGGCAGCCGAGATCGTTTTCTTCCCCGCCTGTGTCAATGCCATGTTCGGTGGGGTCGATAAAAACGGCGCTGACACCACCCTTAACGCCACCGCAGCCTTCACTGCACTCTGCGAGCGCGCGGGTGTACACTACACGGTGCCCGAGGGTATCGGTGAACTCTGTTGCGGCACTCCCTGGAAGTCCAAGGGTTATACCGGTGGATACGCCATTATGCGCGATAAGGTGCTCACTGCCCTCTTGGAAGCCACGGACGGCGGGCGTCTACCGGTGGTCTGTGATGCTTCATCCTGCACCGAGGGGCTGCTAACGATGCAGCAGAAGGTTGCCGCCGCTGTAGACAGCCAGCAGGGGCGCAGCCGGGTGCCGGGTGAGCCCGACTTCTCCCGTATTGTCTTCGTTGACTCGGTAGAGTTCGCCGCCGACCGTCTACTTCCCCAATTGGCCGTTACGGCCCCCATCGCTTCTCTTGCCCTGCACCCCACCTGCTCTATCACCCATCTGGGTTTGCAGAGCCGCATGGTGCAGATTGCTGAGGCTATCTCGCCGGATGCCGTGGTACCGGCTGCCTGGGGTTGCTGTGGTTATGCCGGGGACAGGGGTATGTTGCACCCCGAGCTGACGGCCAGCGCTACCGCCGCTGAAGCCGCAGAGGTCAACCAGCGCACCTTTGCTGCCTACGCCTCAACCAACCGCACCTGCGAGCAGGGTATGACGGAGGCGACCGGGCACAGCTACCAGAACATCCTGCAGCTGCTGGAGCAGGCAACCCGATAGAGCACGCATGCTGATAAGCGCGGCCCCGGCAAGTTGGCAGTGCGGGATATGCTCTTCCCGCACCTCCTCAGCGGCTAGTAGCAAGGCCGGGTTTTGCGTCCTAGCAGGCGGAGCGTTATTATTGAACAGTTGCCCTAGGCTCAAAAACCGAAGCAACTATCGGGATGTGGCGCAGCTTGGTAGCGCGCGTCGTTCGGGACGACGAGGTCGCAGGTTCAAATCCTGTCATCCCGACAAATAGCCCCGGAACTCAGCAGAGTTCCGGGGCTTTGTCGTACCTGGCCGGCAATGGAGACGCAGCCGGTGCCCTTGCGCCAGCTGGCTCGGGGCTGGCGTGAATTGCCGTGGTGAAGAAG
>NZ_CAKMSJ010000002.1 GCF_928381505.1 Rothia endophytica
AGATGAGATTTCCTAGCACCATTTGGGTGTGTGAGGATCCCTATAGATGATGGGGTTGATAGGCCAGGTATGGACGCGGGGAATTCCTGTGGAGTTGACTGGTACTAATAGTCCGAAGGCTTACATTTTTTTCTTGGTGTTGGCTGATTGTTTGTTGGTGTTTGCGTCCACTGTATGGTTTTGAGGTAACAATCTCGCAGGTTTGCGGTGGTTATAGCAAGAGGGAAACACCCGGTTCCATTCCGAACCCGGAAGTTAAGGCTCTTTGCGCTGATGGTACTGCACTGGTGACGGTGTGGGAGAGTAGGTCACCGCCGCAATTATTTTAGATAAGTAGCTCCTGCCCCCTGAGGGCGGGAGCTATTTTACTTAAAGGGGTAGATAATGAGATATGCTACCTCTTTCTAATTGGGATATTTAGGCTGGCTCTTCCTCGATAGGGGATGAGCCATTTTCGTTTAAAGGTGCAAGTAATAACCATGTGCCTGAAAACGCATCAAAACCAGGGGACCCCACCTACGCATGGGCACAGGCGCCCGATACACTTGGAATTAGTGCACAATAACAGGCTCTTAGAAAAGAGCCTTAACATAAGAATTTTAGAGGAGCATACTTGGCTGACTACTCACGTAACCACTCAGATAACAAGCGCGATGGATACAAGAAGAGCAGCGATCGCCACTCATCAGGTCGGAACCGTTCCTACGGTAATGGCCGTAATGATCGTTCGGATCGTCGTGATGACCGTGGTTTCGGAGGGCGCCGCAACGATGGTGAGCGCAACTACGGGGGTCGTGATGACCGTGGAGGTTTTGGTAACCGTCGTTCCGATGGTGAGCGTAACTTCCGTGGTGACCGTGGCGGTCGCAACTATGATCGTAATGATCGTGGCGGTTATGGTCAGCGCCGTGAGGATCGCGTAGACGATAGAGACTTCCAAGGCGGCTTCGGTAGACGCCGTAGTTCAAACGACGGAACCCAGCGCAATGACCGTGATAACCGTGGTGGTGTCGGTGGACGCCGCAACGATGGTGAGCGCTCCTACGGCAACCGTGGTGGCTTTGGTGATCGTCGTAATGATCGTTCTGATCGTCGTGACGATCGCGGTGGTTTTGGTAACCGCCGTTCTGACGGTGAGCGTAACTTCCGTGATGACCGCGGTCCTAAGCGTTTTGACGATCGGGGAGACCGCAATGACGGTGAGCGTTCCTACGGCAGCCGCAATAACCGCGGCGGCAACCGCTCCTACAACAACAACCGTAATGAGCGCGGGCCCAAGCGTTTTGACGACCGCGGTGGCCGAGATTCAAACCGTCGTGATGACCGCAGCTTCGATAAGGGCCCTCGCAAGGAATTTAAGCGTGATGACGCTGCTCAGGCACCTGCCACAGGTTTCCACCGTAGCTCACCTGAAATTGACACCGATGTAACGGGCCAGGAACTTGAAAACTGGACCCTGCGTGCACTGCGCCAGCTCGAAGCTCAAAACGCTGAAGGCGTAGCCAAGCACCTGGTGATGGTAGGGCGCTACATTGATATTGACCCTGAGTTCGCTCTAAAGCACGCTGTTGCAGCTTCGAAGCGAGCTGGCCGCATCGGACTGGTGCGTGAAGTAGTGGGCGTTGCTGCTTACGCTGCTGACGACTACGAGCTGTGCCTCCGTGAATTGCGCACTCACCGTCGAATCTCCGGCTCCAATGATCACCTGGCACTCATGGTGGACTGTGAGCGCGCCCTGGGCCGTATGGAGAAAGCACTTACCCTAGCTGAAGAAGCTAAGGACGAAGAAGTACCAGCTGCTGTACGCGCAGAGGTTGCTATCGTGGTTTCCGGTATTCACCATGACGCCGGCGAACTCAAAAAAGCAATTAGCGCTCTAGAAATCCCCGAACTGGATTCTAAGCGCGGCTTTGAATACTCACCCCGTCTGTTTGAGGCCTATGCCGATCTTCTGGAAGAGGACGGCCGGGTTGCTGAAGCACGCCGTTGGGCTCGTTTAGCCGTGGTCACTGAAGCAGCTTTGGGCCAGGGAGAATTCGCTGAACCTGAAATCTTCGATATCTTTACTGAGGACGACCTGTTCGAGCCCGAAGAGGTAGCTATTGACCTGGAAGATGAAGACCAGGCTGAGGGCGCTGAGCACGAGGTTGCTGAAGAGCCCAGCGTCGAAGACGAAGTAGCCGAACTGTTGGGGGAAGAAACTGAACCCGTTGATGGCGTTGAAGATGACGAAGAGCAACTAGATGCCGCACTTGCACAGTCCGCTGTGGAGCAGACCGTAACCGAAGAGCAGGCAGCTGAAGATTCCCTTTTTGCTGTTGAAGCGGACGATAGCCGTGACTAAGAGCCTGATCGAAGCCCACGATGCGATTCTTTCTGACCTTGATGGCGTAGTTTACGCTGGCCCTTTCGCTATCGAAGGGGCACCTGAGGCGCTCAACCGTGCTCAGGACGCCGGGGTTCAGGTTGCTTTTGTGACTAATAATGCTTCACGCAGCGTTGATGCTGTTGCTGAGCACCTGGTGGAGCTGGGCGTCAAGACTGACGCTGAACACGTCATCAGCTCTGCTCAGGCGGCGGCTGAGCTCTTGGCTGCGCAACTGCCCGCTAACGCTAAGGTGCTGATCACCGGTGCCCAGGCGTTGGCGGACTGCGTTCAAGCTGCCGGTCTTACCCCGGTTCGATCGCAGCAGGATGAGCCGGTCGCCGTAGCCCAGGGCTTTAACCCCAAGATGGTCTGGGAAGATCTCGCTGAGGCGGCTTACACCCTGGCCGATGAATCTGTGCTCTGGGTTGCCTCCAATACGGATTTCACTATCCCCAAGGAGCGCGGTATCGCTCCGGGAAATGGCACACTCGTCGGCGCAGTTGCCACAGCCACCGGGCGTAAGCCCCAGGTGGCAGGTAAGCCCGAGTCACCGATTTTTACTACTACTGCTGCGCAAAAGCTGGGCTCAACCAGTCCGGTGGTTGTTGGCGACCGGTTGGATACCGATATTCAAGGTGGTAATAGGGCACAAATAGCAACCGCTATGGTGATGACCGGTGTCGATACCTACCAATCGGTGCTGGCGGCAATCACGATCGAGCGTCCGACTTACATTATTGAAACCCTGGACGCCTTTTTTGAGCCCTATCCGCAGATAGGTGTGGAGATTACGCCTACTGGAGCAAGAGCAGAAGCCGCTGGCTTTGTTGCTGAGGTGAAGGGGAACGACCTGACTCTTAGTGGAGCCGGTACGGAAGTCGACAGCTGGCGAGTTGCCTGTGCAGCCTGGTGGGCAGCCCACCCGGACGTACATGACGCTCCCAAAGCTCCCGAGGTATTCAACCGTGGCTAAGGAAGAGACTAGCGTAGAGCTAGACCCTGAATTTGAAGCCGCTTTAGAAGCAGCCCTGGCACTAGACCCCAGCGAACGAATCGACCGTTACGCCAGGTTAGCGGAAGAGCTGCAGGAAAGCCTCAACTAGCCGCTGAAGCTAATACACCACATAAGGAAACGGGCAATATGAGACTTGACCACTACATGGTGCAGGCGGGTATTGCCCGTTCTCGCACCCTGGCAATCAAGATGATTGACGCTCATCTGGTGAACGTCAACGGTCACCCTGCCAGCAAGGCAGGCCAAAAAGTGCGGGAGGGCGATACTGTCAGCATCACCCGCAGTGAGCTGACCGAGTATGTCAGCCGTGCCGGGCATAAACTGGCCGGTGCTCTCGATACCTTTACGGGAATAACCGTGGAGGGCAAGCGCTGTTTGGACGCCGGTGCATCAACCGGCGGTTTCACTGACGTGCTACTGCGGAGGGGAGCTGCCATTGTAGCCGCGGTGGACGTCGGGCATAGTCAGCTTGTACCTGAGCTACGGGAACACCCCAAAGTTGATGTGTATGAGGGTATGAACGTGCGCCATATGGACTCAGAAGATATCGGTGGTCAGGTGGACCTGACGGTCACCGACCTATCTTTCATCTCTCTCACCAAGGTGATTGAACCTCTATCAGCTGTGACCCGTGCAGGCGGAGATCTTGTGCTGATGGTAAAGCCACAGTTCGAGGTCGGGAGCGCCCGTGTGGGAAAGGGCGGCGTGGTCACAGACCCGCAAGCACGCCAGGACGCTGTTGACTCGGTGCGGGCCTGTGCCGAAGAATACGGACTGGTGATCAAGGGGCAAGAAGAGAGCTCGCTGCCCGGCCAAGACGGTAATGTCGAGTTTTTCCTCTGGTGCCACAAACCTGAGTAACACACCAAAACACCGAAGTTTCGAATAAGTGTTCGAAAATTTCGGTGTTTTTGTGTTTCTAGTGAGGAAAAAAGAACTACTTTCAGCTAGCCTAAAACTGTGAATGAAACGATTGCCCCCGCGCTCATAGACGGTAGCGATACCCGCAAAATTTTAGTTTTTGCCCATACCGGGCGAAGTGAAGCCCGCGACGCTGCTCGTGCTGCCTGTGCCCAGCTGCATGCGGCGGGTTTGGTGCCGGTGATGAACCGGGCAGACCTTGAAGCTCTTACCCAGAGATGGCAGAACCCTGTGCCCGTCGCCGTGGCACACGAAAGTGTTGCTCTGAACGAGATTGAACTGGGCGTGGTGCTGGGTGGAGATGGTTCTATCCTGCGCGCAGCTGAGATGATTCGTCACACCCAAATTCCCCTGGTGGGCGTCAACCTGGGGCATGTTGGCTTCCTCGCTGAAGCGGAAGAATTTGACCTCGCTGAGACAGTAGACCGCATTGTCTCTGGCAACTATACCGTTGAAGAGCGCATGGCCATCGACGTTAAGGTCTGGAAGGGCGGGGAAAAAATCCTCGACACCTGGGCACTGAACGAGGCCAGCGTTGAAAAAGGGAACCGCCAGAAAATGATTGAAGTGGTCATCGAGGTGGATCGCCGCCCGCTCTCAAGCTTTGGATGTGACGGAGTGGTGCTGGCAACGCCCACAGGCTCAACTGCCTATGCCTTCTCTGGGGGAGGGCCTATTATCTGGCCCAGTGTTGAAGCCATGCTCATGGTTCCCTTATCTGCCCATGCGCTCTTTGCGCGGCCACTGGTGACTGCCCCGACCTCTATGATGGCGGTTGAACTCTTGCCCACCAACGGTGCTGAAGGTGTGCTCTGGTGCGACGGACGCCGGACCCGTGATCTACCGCCCGGGGCACGTATCGAGGTGACACGGTCGTCCAAACCGGTGCGTCTTGCCCGCATGCACCCGGCTCCCTTCTCAGAGCGCCTGGTTCGAAAGTTCGAGCTACCTACTACCGGCTGGCGTGGCCCCAACACCGCTAGCCCTGCCACCTCGGCCCTGCCCATTAGCCGCCTAACCCAGGAGTTTAGCCCTTGATTGAAGAAATTCATCTGCGAGATTTAGGTGTCATCACCGATGCCCGCCTTCCCCTAGAACCAGGCTTCTCAGTGCTGACCGGTGAGACTGGCGCTGGTAAGACCATGGTAGTTACCGCGCTGGGGATGCTACTGGGGGCACGTTCTGATGCTTCCAGCGTGCGTAATGGGGCCTCTAGTGCTTTGGCAGAAGCCGTCATCAAACTGCCAGCGGGGCACAGAGCCATTGGCCTAGCCGATGACGCTGGGGGATCAACTGAGGAATTGGAAGACGGATCTCACGAACTGCTCTTAGCGAGAACCGTTAACGCTTCGGGGCGCTCTCGTGCCCATGTAGGCGGCGTTTCAGCCCCTATTGGAACCCTAGCTGATATCGGGCATACTCTGGTGGCAGTGCACGGTCAGTCAGACCAGTTACGCCTCAAATCTTCAGCCGAGCAGCGCCATGCCCTAGATTCTTATGCCGGTAAAAAACTTGAAAGTGTGCTCGCAAAATACGAAAAGAACTACGAACGTTTCAAGCAGGCTGCCGGTGAGCTGCGAGACGTGCGAGAAAATACTCGCGCCCGCGCTTTAGAAGCACAGACTTTACAGGGTGCTCTTGCTGAAATTGACAGCGTTAACCCCCTTGAAGGCGAGGATGAGGCTCTACACGCTGAAAGTCAGAAGCTCACCAACGTTGAGTCCCTACGTCTGGCAGCCACCACGGCTTCGACTGCTCTGACCGGTACCGAATACGGGGACGCGGATGCCCCTAACGTACTGGGACTGCTGGACTCAGCCCGCACCGCGCTGGCGTCTGAATCGGATGCTGACGAGGATCTCAAAACTCTTTCTGATCGTCTCAATGAAGCGTTGATTCACATCACCGACATTGCCGAAGAGGTCTCAGCCTACACCTCCGGTCTCGATTCTGAGGGCCCTGAACGCCTGGCAGAAGTAGAGCACCGACGTGCCCAGCTCAAAGGTCTCACCCGCAAGTACGGGGCAGACATCGCAGAGGTACTGGCCTGGGCTGAAGAATCACGTGCCCGTCTTGATACTCTCAGCGATGATCCGGCACGCCAGGAAACCCTGGAAGCTGAATTGCGTGACCTGCGTGAAACCCTGGGGGAGCAGGCACAGGTACTGATGGGTCTACGCCGTAAAGCTGCCTCAAAGCTAGCTGCTGCCGTTAGCGAGGAGCTAACTGCCCTTGCTATGCCCAACGCTTCGTTGGTGGTAGAGGTCGAAGAAACCGAGAAGTTCAACCGCTTCGGTAAAGATACTGTGACCTTTATGCTGGCGCCCCACCGCCAGGCTGTTCCACGGCCCCTGGGCAAGGGTGCATCAGGCGGTGAACTGTCCCGCGTCATGCTTGCGCTTGAGGTAGTACTCTCGGAGGTGGACCCGGTACCCACCTTTATTTTCGATGAGGTTGACTCTGGTGTAGGCGGTAAGGCTGCTATCGAGATTGGCCGACGCCTGGCTATGCTAGCCAAGAACGTTCAGGTGCTGGTGGTGACCCATTTGCCGCAGGTTGCAGCTTTCGCTGACCAGCACATCCTGGTGCTTAAAAATGATGATGCTTCACTGTCCAAGGTGAATGTGCTCTCCACCGAAGAACGCGTGGTTGAGCTGGCCCGCATGCTCTCGGGGCACGATCAGTCAGCATCTGCTCAAGAGCACGCCCGCGAGCTACTGGAAGCAGCCGGGCAGCTCTAAGGTCATGGGCTAGAGATTGCCCATCAGGCCAGCAGACGTTTGATAAGGAGAAGCTATGAAGCAGAAGGTAACCCGTAAGGACGGCACAGCGCCGCGTATTGACGCCCGTCAGGAGGCAGTCGACCAGAAGACGGTAGCCGATGTGGTGAACCCACGTTTCGTTCAGAAGTCCGAGACCAAGTTCGAGGGCTTCATTTGGGACGTGGTGCGCGATGACTTCTCCCTCACCGAGGACGGGGAATCGATGGGGCGTGACTACATTACCCACCCCGGCGCGGTGGCTACCGTGGTGCTCAATGAGAAGAACCAGGTGCTTTTAATTAACCAGTACCGCCAGCCAGTGGGTATGAACTTATGGGAAATCCCTGCAGGCATGCTCGATATCGCCGGTGAGGAGCCACTGACCGCAGCTCGGCGTGAGCTAGCCGAGGAAACCTTCTTGCAAGCCGAGCGCTGGGATACTCTCATGGAGTACCATAACTCGCCGGGTTGCTCTACTGAAGCTAACAGGGTTTTCCTGGCCCGAGGCATTAGCGAAATTCCCCATGAAGAGAAGCAGGAGCGCGAGGGTGAGGAAGCTGAAATTGTGGCCCGCTGGTTTGACATGGACGAGGTCGTACCCGCAATCTTGGCGGCAAGACTGCACTCACCCAGCACGATCATGGGTGTCCTGGCTGCTCATGCTGCGTCCCTGAGCAACTTTGAAACCCTGACCCCGGCGGATGCACCCTGGCCTGCTCACCCCTACCTGCGAGACCCCGATACCCGCGGTTCGTTGGGGAACCTGCGCTAGTGGCTCAAGCCCAACCCACGGAGCTTGAACGCTCCATCGAAAGCTACCTTCAGTACCTTGGGCTAGAACGTGGCCTGGCTGAGAACACCCTTGCCGCCTACGGGCGGGATTTACACCGTTACCGGGATTACCTGGCAAGTGTGGGGGTTATTGCCCCGCGGTCCATCACCAAAAAACACGTGCGGGACTTTGCCGTAGCTTGTGCTGAGGCCCCCTCAGCATCAGGTAAACCGCTGAGCCAGCGCTCTATCGCCCGTATCATCGTGGGGGTGAGAGGCGCCCATAAATTCTGGTTGCGAGAGAACGTTACAGCGTTTGACCCTGCGGCGGGTGTCCAGCCGCCGACGCCGGGGGCGCGCCTGCCCAAGGCAATCCCCGTAGAGCAGGTGACTCGCCTGCTCGAAGCTCCTGATATCACCACTGAGGTTGGGCTGAGGGACCGAGCTATTCTAGAGTTTCTCTATTCCACCGGCGCACGTATTTCTGAAGTCATCAATGTTGACTTAGATGACGTGGTCTTTGACAGGGAGACCGAGAACGATGGTACAGAGAGCACTGCCAGTGTTCCCGCTGTTGCCCGCATTTTTGGCAAAGGGAACAAAGAGCGGGTAGTCCCCGTTGGATCCTACGCAGCCAGAGCGATTGAGGACTATCGAGTGCGCTCGCGGCCCTCACTAGCTTCCAAAGGTAAGGGCACCCCGGCTCTCTTCCTGAATGCTCGGGGGGGCAGGCTGACGCGTCAGGGAGCGTATCTCATTCTCAAAAAACACGCTGAACGTGCCAAGCTACCGGGTGAGATTTCGCCCCACACCCTGCGTCATTCCTTCGCCACCCACCTGCTTGAAGGCGGCGCTGATATTCGTGTGGTCCAGGAACTTTTGGGGCATGCCTCGGTCACCACCACCCAGGTTTACACCAAGGTCACCGCTGATACTCTGCGCGAAGTCTTTGCTGCTAGCCACCCCCGGGCACAATAAAACCGCGGAGCCCATGAACTTTCACGTCATGGGGCACCGCGGTTTGAGACTAGAACATCACGCTAGGGTAGCTGTCGCTCTTCAACACCGTTGTAGGCAGAGAGCGGGCGAATCAGCGAGTTGTTAGCGCGCTGTTCCAGCACATGCGCCGTCCAGCCGGTGATGCGGGAGCAGACGAAGATGGGAGTGAACGTGGGGGTATCGAAGCCCATCAGATGGTAGGTGGGGCCAGCGGGGTAGTCCAGGTTGGGCTTTATTCCCTTGGCCTCGTCCATGGCTTCAGCAAGACCCTGGTAGAGGCCAATGATGTCCTGGCGGCCGTAGTATTCGACCATGTCAAAGAAGGACTTTTGCATGGTGGGCACACGGGAGTCACCGTTCTTATAGACGCGGTGCCCAAAGCCCATGACCTTCTTCTTTTCGGCCAGTGCGGCGTCCATCCAGGCCTTTGCGCGTGTCTTGGCGTCAGCTTCGCTCTCACCGTCAATCACACCGATTTCATCAAAGGTGTGCTGGACTGCTTCATTCGCACCGCCGTGCAGAGGGCCCTTGAGAGCGCCGATGGCACCGGTGACTGCGGAGTGGAGGTCAGACAGCGAAGAGGTGATGACGCGGGCAGTAAAGGTCGAGGCGTTGAAGGAGTGCTCAGCGTACATGACCATGGAAACGTTGAAAGCGGTCTTGACCTCGGCTACGGGTACCTCACCGAAGGCCATGTAGAGGAAGTTGTCACAGTAGTCCAGGTCCTCGCGAGGCTCGATAACATCCTGGCCCCGGCGGCGGCGCTGGTCGTAGCAGACTACAGCCGGCATGGCGGCAAAGAGTTCCCACGCCTTGCGCAGCTCATTTTCGGGGGAAAGGTCTTCGCTCTGCGGATCGGTAGCACCCAGGAAGGATGTTGCGGTACGGCAGACATCCATGGGGTGGCAGTCGATGGGCAAAGCATCGATGACAGCTTTGAGACCGTGGGAGAGCGCACGGTGGCTGCGCTCGAAAGCGGTAAATTCTTCTAGCTGTTCAGCGGTGGGAAGCTCACCGTTCCAGAGGAGGAGGGCTACCTTTTCAAAAGGGACCTCAGCGAGCTGCTGCACCGGGTAACCGCGGTAGAGCAGGGAATTGGTCTCAGCGTTGACCTTGGAAACAGCGGTGTAGTCGGCAACGACGCCGGCTAGTCCGCGCTTGACGTCCAACTGTTCTGACATGGGTTTCTCCTTTGAATCTGTCAGTGCTCGAAAGTGGAGGCGTCCGCCCGGCCGAGCGTTGATACCGGGCGGACGCTGGGGCGAGGAACCGCTAGGATTTGAACAGGTCGGGGACCTCAAAGTTGAAGATACCTGTATCGAACTGGTTGTAGGCCTCGTAATCAACGAGGTCGTAGAGGCGGGCGCGGGTCAGCATCTTATCGACGTAACCCTCCTGGGTGCCCGTTGAGGCGATGGTGTCCAGGACGCCTTCCATTGCTCCCAGTGAGGAGCGCAGCAGGGTGACGGGGTAGATGATCATGTTGATACCTACGGCGGCTAGCTGCTCCTTGGTGAAGAGCTCGCTCTTACCAAACTCCGTCATGTTGGCTAGAACCGGCACATCAACCGCTTTGCACACAGCCTCAAACTCGCTGAGATCCTTCATGGCTTCTGGGAAGATTGCATCGGCGCCGGCGTCCACCAGAGCCTTGATACGGTCGATGGTCTCTTCAAGTGAGGACGTACCGCGTAGGTCGGTGCGGGCCATAATGAGGAAGTTGGGATCCCTGCGGGCTTCGGCCGCTGCTCTAATACGCTTCGTAGCGGTTTCAAGATCAACCATGTTCTTGTTATCCAGGTGGCCGCAGCGCTTGGGGTTGAACTGGTCCTCAATGTGGCAACCAGCCAGCCCATACTCTTCAAATTCTTGAATGGTGCGGGCAACGTTCATGGGCTCACCGAAGCCGGTGTCAGCGTCCACGATGGCGGGTAGGTTGGTCACGCGGGCAATCTGCCCGGCGCGCTGGGCAACCTCAGAGAGGGTAGTTAGCCCGACGTCGGGGAAACCCAGCTCGTTGGCAAGTACAGCACCCGAGATATAGACACCGTCAAAGTTCTTCTCTTCAATCAGGCGAGCAGAGATGGGGGTGTAAGCACCCGGGAACTGCTTGATATCACCAGTTGCCAGCATTGTGCGGAGATCTACGCGCTTTTGAGCAGGGGTTTTCTGGGCGTACAGCATTAGAAGATACCTCCCTTACCGGTTTCCAGCTCGATGCTAGCGGTGATGTTTAGAGCGTCCAGCTCGCCGTCCTTGAGATTAGCCAGGTTCTCTGCTGCTTCCAGGAAGCGATCCTGCTCAGCCTCAGAAACCTTACCCTCAGCCAGCTTGCGGAACTTACCGATGTAGTCCTTGCGAGCGAAGGGGTGGGCACCCAGGGGATGTGCGTCAGCAACAGCGATTTCCTCGCTGAAGGTCTCGCCGTTGGTGAGCTTGATTTCTACGCGGCCGCCGAATGCCTTTTCTGCAACGTCGTTGGAGTGGTAGCGGCGGGTCCACTCGGCGTCCTCAGCGGTGGTGACCTTGTGCCAGAGAGCTACGGTGTCCGCCCGCTGGGCACGCTCGGGAGCGTAGGAGCCAACGTGGTCCCACTCGCCGTCCTGCAGCATGACGGTGAAGATGTAGGGGATGGAATGATCCAGGGTCTCGCGGGTAGCGGTGGGATCGTACTTCTGGGGGTCATTAGCGCCCGAGCCAATGACGTAGTGGGTGTGGTGGCTGGTGTGCAGCACGATAGATTCGATGTTCTCGGGGTTAGCGAACTCGGGGTGTTCGCGGTTGAGCTTACGTGCCAGGTCGATCCATGCCTGTGCCTGGTACTCCGCTGAGTGTTCCTTGGTGTAGGTATCCAGGATTGCTCGCTTGGCTTCGCCTGCCTCGGGCAGGGGCACTTCGTAGCGGGCATCGGGGCCATCAAGCATCCAAGCGATGACGCCGTCTTCGCCTTCGTAGATGGGAACAGGGGAAGTCTGACCACGCATAGCACGGTCAACGGCCTCAACAGCCATCTTTCCGGCGAAGGCGGGGGCATGTGCCTTCCACGTTGAGATTTCGCCCTTGCGGGACTGGCGGGTAGCGGTGGTGGTGTGCAGACCCTGGCCGATGGCCTGGAAGATGGTCTCGGTGTCCAGACCCAGCAGAGTGCCGATACCGGCTGACGCTGAGGGGCCAATGTGGGCCACGTGGTCAATCTTGTGCTTGTGCAGGCAGATCGCCTTCACCAGGTCTACCTGAATCTCGTAACCGGTAGCGATACCGCGGATGAGGTCGCGACCGTTGCTACCCACGTGCTGGGCAACTGCCAGAATCGGGGGAATGTTATCGCCGGGGTGAGAGTACTCAGCTGCCAGGAAGGTGTCGTGGTAGTCCAGTTCGCGGACCGCAACGCCGTTGGCCCAGGCGGCCCATTCGGGGGAGACCTTCTTGCTGGCAGCGTCCACACCGAAAATTCCTGCGCCGCTGCCACCGGGGCCAGCCGCGTGGGTCAGTGCCTGGTCACGAGCAGAAATGATAGGACCGCGGTTAAGGGAAGCGATAGCAACCGAAGCGTTGTCGATGACACGGTTAATCACCATCTCTTCAACCTCGGGGAGCACCTCTACCGGATCGGTAGCAACCTGAGCCATTTTGTAGGCAAGCTGCTCTTTGCGGGGGAGGTTTTCTTCTGAGCGGTAAACACGAACCTTGTGATTGACGGTCATGGGGTTATCTCTCTTTCATCATGTCGTTCTGTAGAGGTGGACGCCGGTAGCAACTCCGCTGCCAGCGGTAAATTTAGGGTTGGGCAGCTACTTCAAAGAGACCGTGTTGCTCTTGGGAAGCGGCTGCCTCTTCGATAGCGAAAAGTGCGTTGGCCAGGTGCAGACGTGTGGCTGCTTCAGCCAGCTGCGCGTCCTGCGAGGCAATGCAACGGGCTATCTGGGCATGTTCATCAGCGGCGTGAGCCAGCCTGACGGGGTTCGTCTTTGACAGCTTCCTGATGCGGGTTAGCTGAGTGCGTAAGCTTGACTGAGCCTGGTAGAGATAGCGGTTAGCCGCCGCCGCATCAATGGCAGTATCTAACTCATCGACCAGAGCATAGTACTCAGCAATATTCCCTTGGCTCGCAGCCAGAGCTGCACCCGCCTGTTCAAACCGCTCAGCAAGATGCATAAAGCGGGTGGGGTCCCCACGGCGGGAAGCTAGGGCAGCGGCAGTGCAATCTAATGAAACCCTCAACTCAAAGAGCGAGTAAACATTGTCAAGAGAAATAGGGGCAACGATGACGCCGCGCCCCGGTGCTGGCTCTGCAAGGCCGTCCGAAAGCAACCGCGAGATTGCTTCACGGACAGGTGTACGTGAAACTCCCAGCCGTTCAGACTGCTCCACTTCTGCAATCACAGAACCGGGGGAGAGCATTCCCTCCATGATGTCGCTGCGCAGGCTCTGGTAGGCAAAATCGCTAGCTCTCATCAGCTCATCCTCTCGGTGTGATACGGCACATGGTGTTGTGCTGACACCACCATAGAACGCAAACACCTCTTTTGTATACATCGAGCGCCAATATTTCTTCTGAATAGCAAATCTTTACGGGAAACATGAGACACTCTGAAATTTTGTATACAAATTCTTGCTTATTGTGATGGGTGGCACTAAATTTATCTCAAACCCTCCCGCCACACACCACCCAACGCCCCTCAGGAGTAATCCGATGACCACCTACCAAGAAACCTACCGGGCAAGCATTGAAAACCCAGAGAAATTCTGGCTTGAGCAAGCCGAGAACATCACCTGGGTCACCAAACCTCAAACCATCATCGACGATAGCGCTGCACCCATTTACCGCTGGTTCCCAGACGGTGAACTCAACACCTGCTACAACGCAGTAGACAGGCACGTTGACGCTGGGCGCGGCGAGCAGACCGCAATTATCTACGATTCAGCCATGCTGGGCACTCGCCAAGAAATCAGCTACGCCGAACTCAAGAAAGATGTTGAGCTTTTCGCCGGAGCGCTCGCCAACGCCGGTGTAGGCAAGGGCGATCGTGTGCTGATTTATATGCCCATGATTCCCCAGGCTCACGTCGCCATGCTGGCAACAGCCCGCCTGGGCGCCGTCCACTCGGTGGTTTTTGGTGGCTTTGCACCTGCTGAACTGGCGTCCCGCATCAATGACTGCTCGCCCACCGTGATTGTAACCGCTTCAGGCGGTGTTGAACCCCGCCGTCGCATTGAGTACATCCCCGCGGTAGAAAAGGCGATGGATTTATCGGCTAGCAAACCTAGCGCAGTGCTGGTCTTTGAGCGTGAAGGCTTCGAGCATACGGTAGAAGAAGCTGAGCAGAAGGCTAAAGACGCCGGCGGTGCGGTGACCTGGCAGTCTGCAGGTGATGCCATGGCAGCAGCCCAGCCCCATGAGCCGGTGACCGTCAAGGCAACCGACCCTCTCTACATCCTCTATACCTCGGGTACCACCGGCGCACCAAAGGGCGTCGTGCGAGATAACGGCGGCCATGCAGTCGCCCTCGCCTGGACCATGAAGAACATCTACGATGTTGGCCCCGGTGAGGTGCTCTGGTGTGCCTCGGACGTCGGATGGGTGGTTGGGCACTCTTACATCGTCTACGGCCCCCTCATCGCGGGCGCCACCAGCGTGCTCTATGAAGGCAAGCCGGTAGGCACCCCCGATGCCGGCGCCTTCTGGCGCGTTATTCAAGATTCGAACGCAAAGTCTCTCTTTACCGCCCCCACCGCCCTGCGCGCTATCCGTAAAGCTGACCCTGAGGCTTCACTGCTGGCAGAGTATGACACATCTTCACTGAAACTGCTCTTTGTTGCCGGGGAACGCCTGGACCCCGAGACCTACCACTGGGCCACCGAGAAGCTGGGCGTACCCGTAATCGATAACTGGTGGCAGACCGAAACCGGGTGGGCTATCGCAGCTAACCCCCGCGGGCTTGAAGCTCTACCCCTCAAGCCTGGCTCACCCTCAGTGCCCAGCCCGGGCTATAACCTGCAGGTACTAGACCCCTTCGGTGAGCCGGTTGGCCCGGGGGAGGAAGGCAACCTTGCCATTAAGCTCCCCATGCCTCCGGGTAACCTGCCCACGCTCTGGGGTAACGATGAACGCTTTATCTCCTCCTACCTCGAAGCTTTTGAAGGCTACTACGCTACCGGCGACAGCGGCTACATTGACGAGGACGGCTACGTCTTCGTGATGGGACGCACGGACGACGTCATCAACGTTTCGGGCCACCGCCTTTCAACCGGTGCCATGGAACAGGTACTGGCAGGGCACCCGGCAGTTGCGGAATGTGCGGTGATCGGTCTTGCAGACCAGCTCAAGGGCCAACGTCCCGCTGGTTACGTGGTGCTCAAGGCAGGGGCTGACATCAGTGAAGAGCAGTTGGCCAGCGAGCTCATTGCCAGCGTCCGCAACGATATTGGTGCGGTTGCTGACTTCAAGGACGTCAAAATCGTGGAAGGTCTACCCAAAACCCGATCAGGCAAGATTCTGCGCAAAACCATGCGGCAGATTGCTGATGGAGAGGACTACAAGGTCCCTTCAACCATCGAGGATATGGCGGTGCTAGACGATATTGCCAAGGTACTTAAGTCCCAGTAAGCCCAGCACATCAGCGAAGAGATGACCGTGCTTGCTACGGTCGAGTGTCTAGCCTTCAGCTTCACACTCGACCGTAGCAAGCACGGTCATTGTATGTGCTGAAGGGGCGCGGGCAGAGAGCGCAACGTTGGTCCTCGAAAACCGCCGAGGCTCTGATAAATACCCTCGGTTTGCCGCACCCAGTAGACTGATGGGTAAAAGTGTTTAAATAAAACTAAAGGTGAGTACCAGTGACTGAAACCGGAGCAGAGCAGCTCGGCCCCACCGGCCGCCCCCTGCGCGTCTACCCCGACCCCGCACCGCTTGACACCCACGGCCCGGCCCGCATCATTTCGATGGTGAACCAAAAGGGTGGCGTCGGCAAAACAACCTCGACCATCAACCTGGGCGCTGCACTGGCTGAAGTCGGACGTCGCGTTCTCCTGGTGGACTTTGACCCCCAGGGTGCGCTCTCGGCAGGTTTCGGAGCCAACCCCCACGAACTTGAGCTGACTGTCTACAACGTCATGATGGACCGCAAGGTCAATGTGCGTGACGTCATTCTAGAAACGGGCGTGCCCAACGTCGACCTGTTGCCCGCCAACATTGACCTTTCGGCAGCAGAAGTGCAGCTGGTCAACGAGGTCGCCCGTGAGCAGGTTCTTGCTTCTGCCCTGCGCGCCGTTGAAAACGACTACGACGTCATTTTGATCGACTGCCAGCCCTCACTGGGGCTACTGACCGTCAACGCACTGACCGCCAGCCACGGCGTTATCATCCCGCTCATCTGCGAATTCTTTGCCTTGCGTGCCGTTGCCCTGCTGGTGGACTCCATCGAAAAGGTGCAGGACCGCCTCAACCCCAAGCTGGAAATTGACGGCGTGCTGGCCACCATGTTTGATTCCCGCACCCTGCACTCCAAAGAGGTGCTAGCCCGCATTGTTGATGCCTTCGGAGACAAGGTCTTTGACACGGTCATCAAACGAACCGTCAAATTCCCCGACGCCTCGGTTTCCGCAGAGCCCATCCTCTCTTACGCATCGAATCACCCCGGCGCGGATGCCTACCGCCAGCTGGCCCGCGAACTCATTTCACGGGGCGGAGCGCCCTAACATCAGGGCAACCTACCACCACTTGCTTTCAAGACCAGGACGCCTCAGCGGGCGTCCTGGTGTATCTTTAGGGGGTTGCTGTGGGCGAGCTATCGCTCACTAAGCCTTGAAAGCCACTGGGCCAGTTGGCACAATAGAGAAAGATACGTTTCAACCGGTCTCACCCTGAGCCGACTGACACAGAAAGATTCGCTGCCGTGATGGTACCGACACCAGTACAAGAGCTCAACGCACCCCTGCAGACACCGGCGTCCGCCCCCTTTGCCCTTCACCTGAGCAACTTTGAAGGGCCCTTTGACCTGTTGCTCCACCTCATTACCCGCAAGAAACTGGATATCACCGATATCGCACTTGCTGAGGTAACCGATGGATTTCTCAGCTACATCAGCGGTGTCTTTGATGCAGACACCGACCGAGGTCTTAACACCGCCAGCGAATTTCTGGTCACTGCAGCCACCCTGCTGGATCTCAAGGCCGCCCGCCTTTTACCCCCGGGTGCCGCACACATCACAGCTAATACCGACCTGCTTGAGGCACGCGACCTGCTCTTTGCTCGGCTCTTGCAGTACCGTGCCTACCGCGAAGTGACCGCTGTTCTAGAAGAACGGTACGTTGCCGAAGCCCACCGGTTCCCCCGTACCGTTGCCCTGGACCCCCGCTTTAGTAAGGTGCTGCCGGAGCTTGTCTTTGACCTAAGCCCAGAAGAGTTTGCACGTATTGCGGCTGCAGCGCTTAACCCTGCACGCGATAAAGAAGGCTCCTCGAGGCCAAGCTCCGAAGTTGAGACCGACCACCTACATATACCCCTAACGACTATCGCAGCCGAAGAAGCTCATATCATGGCGCAACTAGAAGAGCGGGGCAAAGTGACCTTTACCGAGATCATCACCGATGCTTCTGCGCTAGAGGTGGCGATCGTGCGATTTTTAGCGGTGCTTGAACTCTTCAAGGAGGGAGCGCTGCTCGTGGACCAACCGCAGACACTGGGTCCAATCACCGTCAGCGCGCCGCCCACTGCTGAACACGAGGAAAGGGAGGGCGCATGAACGAGAATAAGGCGCAGAACCCCGACTACACTGACAATGACCTCGATATTCTCAACAGTGGATCGTGGGGCTTTGACAGTGAGGATGAGAGCTCAGACTCTGCTAGTGAAGCTTCACCAGCCTCGGTAAGGGAACACAACCCCTGGGATAAAGAAGCCTCAGAACTTACGGCAGAACAAGAGGTTCAAGCAGAGAACCAGCTATCCCGGGTAGAACTTCAACCCGGCGGGATCAAGGCCGCCATTGAAGCGATTCTAGCCGTGGCAGACGTCCCCGTTTCAGCACGGGAATTTGCGGCAGCCTTGATTGTCTCCGAACGTGCTGTTGAGGCAGCCCTAGATCAGCTCTACCGCGAATACAACGGCTATGACGACGGTGAGACCGTGCACGAACCTCGAGGGTTTGAACTGCGCCGTATCGCCGGAGGGTGGCGGCTCTACGCGCGGCAGGACTTCTCGCCCTGGGTGGGACGGTTCGTGGTGGGCGCCCAGAGCTCTAAGCTCAGCAGGGCAGCGCTGGAGACCCTTGCCGTGCTTGCCTACCAGCAACCTGCCACTCGCAGCTACGTGGCGCAAGTGCGCGGAGTGAATGTGGATGCGGCAATTCGCAACCTCAAAACCCGCGGGCTGATTACCGAGACAGTGCCTGATGAAAAGGGCGTCACCCAGTACATCACCACTGACACCCTGCTGGAGAAGCTCGGGCTAGAAACCCTCGACCAGTTACCGGCGCTCGCTCCCTACCTGCCCGATGTGGACCAGGTAGCAAGCGACCCAGAACTCACCAACACCTAAAGATTTACCGGCCAGCCCGGTTAGAACACGAAACGGGCGCAGAAAGCGCCCACCCATGAAAGAAAGAGGTCATCACAATGGCATATGGAAATAATTCAGGACGAAGCGGTAACACAGGCCGTGGTGGCGCAGGGCGCGGCTACGGCAAGAGCAACGAATACCGCGGCGGTGGGCGCCCTAGCGGTTCCGGCCGCGGAGGTTCCTCACGCGGCGGTTCATCCGGTGGCGGTTTCAAGAGCAACCGTGGCGCCAAGCCCGGCACTCCCGGCGGCCCCCGCAAGGCCGGTACCGGTAAGGGCCCCAAGTTCCGTTCAGGGCAGCCCTTCGCCGGTGAGATGGGCGAATTCCGCCCCAATAACCGCGCTACCAAAAACTTCGGGCCCCACCGCCCGCGCCGTCCCAAGAACGCACCGGTAGACCACTACGAGTTCTATGACCACGAGGGCGTGCGTCTTCAGAAGCTCATGGCATCAGCCGGCGTGGCTTCCCGCCGCGTCTGTGAAGAAATGATTGAAGAAGGCCGCGTGACCGTCAACGACCAGCTCGTCACCGAACTGGGCGTGCGCGTTGACCCCAACAAGGTCAGCATCCAGGTGGACGGCATGACCATCCAGACCAACGACAAGCTGGTCTACATGGTCTTCAACAAGCCCAAGGGTGTTGTATCATCCATGGAAGACCCGGATGGCCGCCCCTGCATCAGCAACTTCCTGCGCTCATCCATGACCGAGCGCGTCTTCCACGTGGGCCGCCTTGACGTTGAAACTGAGGGCCTGCTCCTGCTAACCAACGACGGCGAGCTGGCTAACCGCCTGACCCACCCCTCCTACGAGGTGCCCAAGACCTACCTGGTGCAGGTACCCGGCCCCATGGAACCCGGTATCGGCGCTGCCATGAAGAAGGGGCTGCGCCTTGAAGACGGCGTGACCCGCGTGGACGAGTTCAAGCTGGTTGACTCCACCCCCGGCCACGTACTGGTTGAGGTCACCATTCACTCCGGCAAGAACCGCATCATCCGCCGTATGTTTGAGCAGGTGGGCTACCCCGTCGAGAAGCTGGTCCGTGTAGAGATGGGCCCGCTACACATCGGCTCACAGAAGCAGGGCACCGTGCGTAATCTCTCCAAGGTAGAAATCGGCAAGCTGCTGGCATCGGTGGATATGTAATGAAGGCTTTCTCGGCTACACTGACCGGCCCCGTGCTGGTGATTGGCGCGGGGCTCTTGGGAGCATCTGCCGGGTTGGGGTTGCGTAATCTGGGCTACACGGTCTATATCAGTGATATCTCGCCGACGGTTGAGGCAGTCGCTGAAGATATCGGGGCCGGTACGTCCCTGCGAGCTGTTGCAGAAGAGTGGGACGCTGAAGCCGGCTTCGTTCTAGAACCGCAGCTTGTGGTGGTGGCAGCCCCTCCGGATGTCACCGCTGAACTGGTGATTAAGGCTCTGGAGGATTACCCGCATGCCTTTGTCATTGATCTGGCGTCGGTAAAGTCTGGAATCTTAGCTGATGTGCTGGCTTCTGGTGCTGACGCTACCCGTTACCTGGGCACTCACCCCATGGCCGGCCGCGAGAAATCTGGGCCGGTCGCGGCCCGCGGCGAACTCTTCGCAGCCCGCCCCTGGGTTCTCTGCGAGCACCCACTGGTGCGGCGGGAACTGGTCAAACTAGCCCAGCAGGTAGCCGTTGAGCTGGGCTCAACCGTAACTTTCTTGGATGCCAGTGAGCACGACCGCACCGTGGCACTGATTTCTCACGTGCCCCAGGTGATGTCCTCCCTGCTGGCTTCCCGCCTGCAGGATACCCCGCTCTATGCCCTCGGACTGGCAGGGCAGGGGCTACGCGATACCACCCGCATCGCGGCGTCCGACCCCAACCTCTGGGTGCAGATTTTGGCGGCCAACGCGCAGCCTGTGGTCGAAACTCTCTACGGAGTGCGGGAAGACCTAGAGCGTCTGATCTCAACACTTGAGGCTCCCACAGAGTCTGGGTCCAGACTTGATATTGCCCAGCTGATGAGCGAAGGCAACCACGGTGTAGCCCGCATTCCGGGTAAGCACGGCGGGGCACCGCGTGCCTTTGCCCAGCTGACCGTGCTGGTGGATGACACCCCCGGCACGCTATCTCGCCTACTGCACGAGATCGGTGAGCTTGGCGTCAACCTCGAGGATTTACGACTGGAACACTCGCCCGGTGCCCCCGTGGGCATGGCAGAAATATCTGTTAACCCCAGTGAACACGAAAAACTAATTGATGACCTCACCGGCCGCGGCTGGAAGGTTGTCACGTAAGGTGAAACTATGACTGACACACTTGTTATTGCAATCGATGGCCCCTCGGGCTCGGGCAAAAGCTCGGTATCTAAGGCAGTTGCCCGCCACTTCAATCTGGAATACCTGGACACCGGTGCTATGTACCGTGCCCTGACCTGGTACTGCCTGGAAGACAAGGTGGACCTAGAGGACGCCGCAGCGCTAGTTGCTGCCGCTCGCACCTTCCCTTACGTGCAGGGCACCAGCCCCGATGAAGAGATCATTGAGGTGGGGGGAGTGGATGTACGAGAATCGATCCGCGAGCCTCGTATCTCTGAAGCTGTTTCATCGGTTGCTTCCAACCTAGAAGTACGCCAGATTCTGATTGACCTGCAGCGTCGCTTTATCGCCGAGGCAAAGAACGGCATGGTAGCTGAAGGGCGCGATATCACCACCGTGGTAGCCCCCGATGCGGACGCCCGTGTGCTGCTCACCGCAAGTGAAGAGGTGCGTCTGGCTCGCCGCGGCCTTCAGCTGGGTGGTACCCAGAACAAGGATCAGCTGGCTAACCAGGTTTCAGAGCGTGACAAGAAGGATTCTAAGACCACTAGCTTCACCGAAGCAGCGCCCGGTGTCACCCTGGTGGATTCCAGCGACCTGAACTTTGAAGAAACCATCGATGCAGTGATTGCGGCAGTTAATACTGCTTTGGGCCGCTAACGGCGAGCCCGTTCGCCCCATCGATTAGACTACACAAGAACGAAGAAGCTGCTGCGGCACGTGCCGCAGCGGGGATAGAAGGAGAGGCACATGGCAGAAGAACAAGCACCCCATGATGACTACGAAGTAAAATTTCTGGGCGGCGGTGAAGATGATGTCTCAGAACGCCTAGCTGAGATTGATGATGAAACTGCTGACCAGCGCGCTGAAGCCCTGCTAGCAGGCCTGCAGGACTACGACCTCAACGAAGAAGACCGCGCCATGCTGGGCACCTGGGGCTTCAACATGGATGAGGACGATGACCAGGAAGCTGACCCTGTGGTTGCGATTGTCGGTCGCCCCAACGTCGGTAAATCCACCATCATCAACCGTATTCTGGGCCGCCGCGAAGCAGTGGTTGAAGATAAGCCCGGTGTCACCCGTGACCGCGTTTCTTACAAAGCCGAATGGTCTGGCAAGGATTTCACCCTTGTTGATACCGGTGGTTGGGAAGCCGACGCTAAGGGCATTGACGCTCAGGTTGCTGCACAGGCAGAAATCGCTGTGGCTCACGCCGATGTTGTACTGCTGGTGGTTGACGCCCTGGTCGGCATTTCGGCAACCGATGAGGCCATTGTGCGCATGCTGCGCCGCGTGGACAAGCCCATCTTGCTGATTGCCAACAAGATTGATGACACCCACCAGGAGCCCGACGCACACGCTCTCTGGTCGCTGGGCATGGGCCAACCCTACCCGGTCTCCGGCCTGCACGGCCGCGGTCTGGCCGACCTGCTCGACGCTGTGCTAGAGGTTATGCCCGAGCACTCCCAGTACGCTGAGCCCGAAGCTCTCGGCGGCCCCCGCCGCGTCGCCCTGATCGGTCGACCCAACGTTGGTAAGTCCTCGCTGCTGAACAAGCTGGCCGGCGAAGAGCGTGCCGTGGTCAACGAACTTGCGGGCACCACCCGTGACCCCGTGGATGAAATCGTGGAGCTGGGCGGACGCCCCTGGCGTTTCGTGGACACCGCCGGTATCCGCCGCCGCGTCCACATGGCCAAGGGCGCAGACTTCTACGCCTCGCTGCGCACCCAGACCGCCATCGAGCGCGCTGAGGTAGCCGTGGTACTGCTGGATGTTTCAGAGCCGATTTCTGAGCAGGACGTTCGCATCATCCAGATGGGTATCGATTCAGGCCGTGCTATGGTTCTGGCCTTCAATAAGTGGGACACCCTCGATGAAGACCGCCGTGAACTGCTAGAGCGCGAAATTGACCGCGATCTGGCCCATATCAAGTGGGCACCCCGCGTCAACATCTCGGCAAAAACCGGCTGGCACAAGGACAAGCTGGTTCCCGCGCTGGAACACTCTCTGGACAGCTGGGACTCCCGCATCCCCACCGGTCGCCTCAATGCCTTCCTGGGTGAGATCGTGGCTGCCCACCCGCACCCCCTGCGTGGCGGTAAGCAGCCCCGCATCCTCTTTGGCACCCAGGTTTCATCCCGCCCGCCCAAGTTCGTTCTCTTCACCACCGGCTTCCTGGATCCCGGCTACCGCCGCTTCATCCAGCGCCGCCTGCGTGAAACCTTCGACTTCACCGGCACTCCCATTGAAATCACCATGCGAGTGCGCGAGCGCCGCACTCTCGGTGAGCGTCAGGCTGGCAAGGGTTCTAAGGGTGGACGCCGCTAGGGCTGAAGACAGGAACCTTTATTAATGTGCCGGGGTGGGGCTCTTTATGAGCTCTACCCCGGCTTTCTTTCTTGGAGAATAATTCACTGCTTAGGCAGGTTTAGGTGTGATGGAGAACGCGTCGTAAAACTCCTAAAAAGGGCCTCGCAGAATTTGGCACAGTCAGAAAAAACTGTGTATAGTAATACGAGTGCTCAGGGAAGCCGCAAGGCTTAACAGAGACAATCGGGTTGTGGCGCAGCTTGGTAGCGCACTTGACTGGGGGTCAAGGGGTCGCAGGTTCAAATCCTGTCAACCCGACAGACAAAGCCCCTCTCGCTAGGATAAACTAGTGAGAGGGGCTTTTTTGCACCCCATTTGTAAACAAACGGTTTAGCTACAATTACAGGGCTAGGTTGGCTACATATGCCGATACCTAGTCTTTTTCAGGGGGACTCCAATGAAATCTTCAGTACTCGCGCTGAAGCCCGTTTATGTTGATACCTTCCGTAACGGTATAAACACTAAAGTATGGAATGTGTGGGGAGCTCAACACGATGATTACGTTAAATATGACCGTGGTGTAATCCGCGGAAAGCAGGTTTCCGTTCGCAATAACGAGCTGGTGGTGGCCATGAGTAAGCGCTCTAGCCCTCGTACCTTTAGTGGGGATACAACGCAGCGCTGGTGGGATACTGGCTGGATTTCTACTAAGCCAGCCTACGGTTTCACCTACGGCGCCTATGAGGTGGAGGCAATCCTTCCTGCAGCGGCTAACATCAGTGGCGGTGTATGGAGCGGTATTTGGTCACGCCCTTTTTCTGGTGCTTCAGGCGGTGAGATTGATCCCGCTGAAGCCTTTGGACATATTGGCGACCAGGCCCGCGAATCTCGTGCTGAAGGGTTCACATCAAGTATTCACTTCACGCAAAACCGCGCTCTAGCAAAGTCTAACCTTCAGTACAAACACTCCGGTAAGCACAGCCCTAAAACTGATACACCTCTGAGCACCCACTTCCACACCTACGGCATGTTCAAGAGCGACCAGGAAATCATCATTTATCTGGATCGCAAAGAAATTCATCGCATCACTCGTGCTGATAGGCCCAAAGCGTGGGGAGCTGCTTACCCGGCTCGTACCCCCTTTGATCTACGAATCTGCCTGCAGGCAGGTGGAAACTGGGGAGGCTATCCTACGTCTCGCACAGCACAACGTAGCGAATTAAGGGTACGAAAGGTGACCATGTGGAACTTTGAAACCACTCCGCTGGCAGGAGTTGCCTACCGCGGCTAGCCGATCTACTGTGGCCGGATCACACGGTGAAGAAGAACTGTTGATAACTAGGTAAGACTAGTCATCAACCTGTCTTCTTTTCACCGTTGATCTGCGGCCACCAGTAAACCAACCGGCAGGGGTAGTGTCGCTTCATCCACAGAGGGGCGATACTGCCCCTGTCTACATGGGCCATGGCTAACCTGCTGTCATGACTAAGTTCAAAGATATTTCAGACAACGTTCTTGATTACACAGACCTTCTTGAGGAACTGGGCGGCAGGTATCCCTTTGAATCTAGATTGGGGCGGGGCGTTTATCAACGCTTGACGCGGGGCAAATACATGCGCACCCGTTATTGGGCTCAACTCACCGAAGAAGAGCAATATCTGGCGCGTATCATCGGGCTAGCTGACACACTTCCGGGAGCAATTTTTTCTCACCAAACAGCTGCTCTTATTCACGGTTTGCCCACGAGCGGCGTCCCTGAGTATGTGCACCTTTATGTCCCACACAGAGTGCGGTCCCAGGGGCTAAAAATCCATCACGGGAGGCTTCATATGCCTACCGAAACCACTGTATTTTTGCCCGGCATTAGAGTCACTAGCCTAGAGCGCACACTTGAAGATTTGGCTTTGGCCCACGATAAAAAGCCCGGCATCTGGGTCAAACTCTGACCTTGATGTGGTGGACCAGGCACAACTAAGGGGGCAGACCCCAATAGGTCTGCCCCCTTAGCACTAGGTTAATTTACACTAGTCTTTCTTTTCTACCTCATGCGCATAGCGGTAAATGAAAGCCGCGGTTGCTTCACGGGTAACTGATGTATAAGGCCGGTAGGTCCAAGAGCCGTCAGCTTCAGCCCATCCGTTGGTGATACCTGTTGAGCGAAGCCAGGTAATTTCTTTGTAGAAATAGTGCGAGGGGCTGATATCGGAGAACCCTGATTGAGCTGGTACCTGGTATTCAGGGCTACCTGCGTAGCGGTAGAAGAAAGCTGCGGTTGCTTCACGGGTAATCTCTGAATGCGGACGGAAAGTGCCATCAGGCCAACCATTAGTGAGACCTTCTGCCTTCATCCACTCGATTTCCTTATAGAAGGGGTGGGTCGTGGGAACATCAGAGAATGAAGGCTGCGCCGGCAACTGGACGTCGGGTGAGCCGGCTAGACGATAGAAGAAAGCCGCCATAGCATCACGCTGTATGCCTTCCTTGGGTCGGAAGGTACGTGTACCGTCAGCCTCAATCCAACCTTTAGTAATCCCGTGTTGAGCCATCCACTCAATTTCTTTGTGGAAAGGATCGCCCTCTGACACGTCGGTGAACATAATGGCATCATGCGGATAAATGTTCATCTCTACGAGGAGGGGGTCATGGTCTGAGGAGCGGAACTCGTTCTCTTCATAGAGATTGGTGATGTTGTAGTTGTAGCGGCTGTATTCGTGGGCGATTGGCTCCACCGAGTTGATGTTCCACACCTGTGCTGATTCAACCTTCTCGGTGAGCTCTGGTGAAGCCAGGATATGGTCTATGGAGCCTACTCTGCCGTCGAATAGGTAAGTGTTACCAGCATTAAACTTCTTACCCAGGTTGGTGTAACCCGCCTCGTAAAGAACCTGCATAGGATCTTCCTCGGTATAGGAGTTGAAGTCTCCCATAAGCATTACGTTGTCGGTAGCTACGGTTTCACGCTGGCCGTGAGCGAAGTCAACCAGCGCAGCAGCCTGAGCCATACGTGAAGCGTTGGAGGCGCCTTGGCCGTCATTCTGATCAGCGTTCTCACCGCTACCTGAGCCTTTTGATTTGAAGTGGTTGACGATCGCTACGAAGACCTCGGGGCCGTGGTCTTCTGTTGAATCTGCAGGAGCAAAGGCCTGAGCCAGCGGCTGACGGGCGTTGCTAAATGCGGGATCATCATAAATCACTGATTCGCCTACAGTCCTCACCTGCGCCGGTTGGTAGATGAAGGCGGTGCGGATGACATCTTCTGAAGCTGGAAGTTGCGAGGGTGAGGGAACTGCGGCCCATTTTTCGTAGCCAGCATCTTCGTTGAGGGCAGAGACGAGAGTCTTTAGCGCAGCGTCTCTGTCAGTGCCGCCGGTGGCTAGGCTATTCTCAATCTCTTCCAGGGAGAGCACCGAGGTGTTGATCTTGTTGATTGCCTTAACGATCTTGGATTCCTGCCGCTCAAAGCTGGCAAGAGTGGCAGCGCCGCGCACTGCACAGCTGCCGCTCACCGTGATGGGGTTATTCTCTCGGTCGGTAAAGAACTTGCAACCAGCTACAGTGTCACCCACGGTGGTGAAGTAGTTCAACACGTTGAAGCTGGATGCTGTTTGACGGCTCCCCAGGATCGGTGCCTCGTATCGGGTATTGGACCAGGAGGCTGGTAGCGCTGCCGGGTCAGTATCACCGGTAACGCGGCTGGTGGGCTGAAGGCGCCACATCTGGTGTGAGTAGGAGAGCACAACAGGGTTATTGAAGGTCACCTGCGCACCGACTCGCAAAGGGTCACTGGTGCTGAGGTAGGGCAGGGGGGTGTCCTTATTACTGCGTGTGTAGTCTGTGGTGGCTCCGTCATCTAAAACGAATGCCTTAGTAGCATTCTCGGCTTCATAGGCCAGAGCAGCTTCGCCCGGGGCTACAACATCGGTAGCGGTACGCAGGGGCTGGGTGCCGTTGACCAAGCCAATTTCACCGTAGCGGTTGGTGTTGTAGTTATCGGTGACAGTAATGGGTCCGTTGGGCTGCAAGAGCATACCTTCAAGTGCTTCACGCTGTGTTTCGTCCTCAGGCAGCGGGATAGCCAGCGGAGTAACCGGTGAGAAAGGTTCTGCTAGAACGAGCAACTGAGCTGGGCTGTTTACAGTAATTTGAGTTTGACCAAAATACTCTGAGACGGTGCCGGTGACCTCCACGAACTGGCCGTGGCTGACCTGAGCTACGGTGTTGGGTGAGTAGATGAAAATCGCATCTGAAGCACCTTCCGTGGTGCCTGCCGCTCCGGTGCCCTGCGTCTGAATAAAGTAGCCTCTCAGGTCACCCTGGTTGTAGACAGCAGTTACTACACCGCGGGTGGTGACAGTTTGGTTGACCAATGGGCTGGCAACCTCGGTACCCTGGATGGCAGCGATACTGGTGGTCTCCGCAGCGAAAGCGGGTATAGCCATCATTGGGCTGATGATAAGGGAGGCAGATGCGGCCAGCGCTGGTGCCTTCCAAAGGTGTTTCTTAGAGGTAGAGGTCATCAGGGTTTCCTTGATATGTGAGTGAGGTGAGCCCGTGAGGAGGTAGGCTCCAGTAAACGGAAGGGGATAAAACTCAGTTTACTGCTTTGGCTAGTCAAGACACGGGTGTGTAACTGAAGCATAAATGAACATTAGGGCAGAAAAGAATAGCGCAAATATGGTTTTATGTGGCTTTTGGTCTCCATTACCGACTACCTGAATCTGCTCCTGGAAATGAGACGAAGAACATTGACTTAGGGTGCAGGAGCTCCAAAAGGTGGTCATATTGGTGAGCGCTATCCCTAAAATATGGCTTTGACTTGTGTTAATGAACAATCGTTGAAGTGTCAGTTCAATGGGGGTGGAGGAGGTGCCGAATCTTCATAATTTAAAGCAGTTATCGCAGGGCTGTCTGTGTTGTTTTATCCGTATTTTATGTTGGAATAAGTGGTAATTTAGGAGATGAAGGTGCCCCAGGCACACACACTATTACCCAAGAACGACACGTTGCTCCTAGAAAAGGAAACCTACCCACATGTGGCAGCAGGTCTATGACCCACTGAATAATCAGGCTCTCTCAGCTCTCGTAGCCTCCATTCCCATCCTTATTTTCTTGCTCGGTCTTACCGTGCTCAAAATGAAAGGCCTCCACGCAGCCTTAGTGTCGCTAGCATCAGCGGTGCTTCTAGCCATTTTTGTTTTTGGCATGCCCGCGGCGTCTTCCCTTTCTGCTATCGGTTACGGATTCCTCTCGGGTATGTGGCCCATTGGATGGATCGTACTCATGGCTGTTTGGCTCTACCGCATCACCGTACGAGCCGGTAACTTTGAGGTTATCCGTAGCTCGGTCTCAGCGATTTCAGCTGATCAGCGTATTCAGGTGCTCCTTATTGCCTTCTGCTTCGGCGGTTTTCTCGAAGGGGCGGCTGGCTTTGGTATCCCCATCGCGATTTGCGCCGCCCTGCTGGTAACTCTAGGCTTTGAGCCAGTCAAGGCTTGCCTGGTCGCTCTGGTCTCTAACGTAGCTTCCGGCGCCTATGGTGCTATCGGTATCCCTGTGCTGACGGGCTCAACCGTTTCTGGAGTGCCCCAGGCCGACCTTAACGGCATGATGGTGTGGGTTCTGCAGATTATTTCTGCCTTTATCCCCGTCCTTCTGGTCATGATGCTGGACGGTTTACGTGGCCTGAAGCAGACCGGTCTTCTTGCTCTGGGGCTGGGCGTGGTTATTTCGGCGGTTCAGTCTGGCGTCCTGGTAGCTCTGGGGCCTGAGCTGGCTGATATTATTCCTTACCTTTTAGGCTTGGTCCTTCTCGCTCTCATCATGATGAAGTGGCAGCCTGCCTACATTTACCGTGAGCCCGGCGCCCCCAGTCTCGAAGAGCTGGGGAGTAACCCTTCCGGGTTTAGCTTCACTGGAATCTTCAAGGCCTGGAGCCCATTCATTATTCTTTCTGCCATGATTCTGCTGTGGAGCACACCCACGATCAAGACCCTCGTGCGCCCCGCCACCGATACCACCGCTGCGGGTCTATTGAACTGGACAACCGTTCCCGTTCAGATGCCCAACCTGCACGGTGCTATCTCCCAGGTCGCCCCTATTGTTGCTGAAGAAACTGCCATGAAGGCTGTCTGGAACTGGAACAGCTTTGCGGCATCGGGTACAGCTATTCTCTTCGCGGCACTAATAACCATTCTGATTTCTACCATCAGCTGGAAGGCCGCCATCGAAGAACTCGGTGGTGCCTGGAAGCAGCTCTGGAAGCCGATTCTCATGATCTGCCTGGTGATGGCGGTTGCTAATGTGATGAACTTCGGTGGCATGTCCTCTGCTCTGGCACTAGCGCTGGCAGCAGTTGGTTCCGTTTTCCCGCTGCTCTCACCTGTCATCGGTTGGATTGGTGTGTTTGTGACTGGATCAGTGGTCAATAACAACACTCTTTTTGCAGGTCTTCAGGCGACCACTGCCTCCCAGATTGGTGCCAGCCCCTCGCTGCTGGTGGCTGCTAATACGGCCGGTGGGGTGATGGCGAAGATTGTTTCGCCGCAGTCTATTGCCATTGCGGCCGCTTCAGTGAACATGGCTGGGCAGGAATCAAAGATTACTAACGCAGCTATCAAAGTCTCCTTAGTTCTCCTTGTAATTCTCTGCCTCTGGGTTTTCGTGCTCTCGATGATCATGCCAGCCTAGTACTTCTAAAGAAGAACATGTGAGGACGCCGGTGCCGGCTTCGCTTGGGCGGGGCAGGCGACTGGCGTCCTCTTTTGTATGCCTACTGCGAATTATTCTCAATAGTGGGATGAGCGGGGATGGCGCGGGATAAGCTAGAACCCGATAGTAAACCCCAGAAAGGAAACCTCGTGCTCGATGTAGACCCCCATGAAAACCCTCTAGAATTTTGGAACGGGCTGTACTCGTCCAAAGAGCAAGTCTGGTCCGGGAAAGTCAATCAGACGCTGGCTGCTGTTGTTTCAGAGCTACCACCTGGCCGGTCTCTTGATCTGGGATGTGGTGAAGGTGGGGACGTGCTCTGGATGGCAGAGCAGGGATGGCAGGCCACCGGGTTTGAAATCTCTAATATAGCGGTTGAGCGCGCCCGGGCAGAAGCTCAAGCTAGGGGACTGGTGGAAAGGGCTCACTTTAGGGCGCACAACGCGCAAGACTGGCAGCCTGCTGAGGCAGAAACCTTTCATCTGGTTACCGCGAGTTTCTTTCAATCCCCGGTCTTTTTGGCTCGGGATGAAATTGTTAAAAAGGCTGCCGGTCAATTAGTGCCCGGCGGTCACCTAGTGCTTATTTCCCACGCGTCGCCACCTAGCTGGTACAAAGGTGAAATCCCCGGTCACTTTATTACCCCAGAGGACGAACGGCGCAACCTAGGTTTGGATGCTGAGGGCTGGGAGGTGGTGCGCGCTGAACTCATCACCCGTGACATTTTTAGCGCAGATGGTACCCCCGCAACCATCGATGACTGTTTAATTGTTGCTCGTCGCACTTCATAAAAAATTGAAGATTAAATTGAACGGCAAAGACAAATTACTCACAAGTAACACGAAGGTGAGGGTGCGCTCTAAACCTACAAAAGAAAGTAGACTTTTTGTATGAGCATCACCATTAAGCAAAACCCCCTCAAAGACCAGCTTCTTACCTTTTTCAAGGACGGCTATCTCTTTGCTTCCCGTCAGCGCAGCAAGGCAGGTCTGCCAGCTGATTCGCACTGCCCGGTTACCATCAATGCCCTGGGCGGCAAGGCAACCATCATTCGCGGTGAGGACGCCGTGGATTTCTTCTATGATGAGAGCATCATCAAACGCGATGGTGCTATGCCCTCCTTAGTGCAGGGCCCTCTCTTTGGTGAAGGCGCCGTGCACACCCTCGATGGCGAAGCCCACAAGGTGCGCAAGGCAGCCATGGTAGCCATGGCCTACGAGGACACCCGAGTAGATGCCTTCCGCGAGTACGTAGAAGAAGAAATGAAGGCCGTCATCGAGCGCTGGAAGACTAAGCCAGGGAACGTCTACGATGATGTTGCCGTAGCCTACGGCCGTGCAGCCTTCCGCTGGGCCGGCGTACCGGCATCCGATGAAGAACTGAATAAGCGCGCCACCCAGATGAGCCACCTGCTAGATACTTTCGGTGAGGTTAAGCAGAACGTTCTGGCCTGGATTGACCGCAAGAAACTGGATAAGTGGGCTGAAGCGCTCATTGAGGGTGTGCGCTCAGGTGCCACCACCGTTGACGCCGACTCCGTTGTGCAACACATGGCTGATTTGCGCGATGAAAAGGGCGAGCTGGTTTCCGCTAAGTTAGCCGGTATCGAGCTGCAAAACCTGACCCGCCCCACCGTGGCTGTCTCTCGCTTCGCTGCTTTTGCTGCCGTGGCTCTGGTACAGAACCCAGAGTGGGCGCAGAAGGTGAAGGCTGAGGTTGAAGAAAACGGCGGCCGCCTCATCAACCTGCCGATTGCCACTGCCTTTGCCCAGGAAACCCGACGAGTCTACCCCTTCGTGCCCATGCTACCTGGCTTTGTCACTAAGGACGCCGAGGTCTCGGGCTGCCCCGTTCAGAAGGGCCAGCGCGTCCTCATGGACATCCTGGGAACCCACACCTCACCCAAGGTCTGGGAGAACCCCAGCGAGTTCAACCCCCAGCGTTTCTTGGATATTGAGGACTACGAGCAGGTCAAGGGCTTCTTGCCCCAGGGCGGCGGCAGCGTGCAGGACGGGCACCGTTGCCCCGGCGAGAAAATCGGCGTGGCGGCTCTGTCCTCTACCATCGCAGCGCTCTCAGCTGACAATGTGACCATCGCCCAGGAAGCCGATGACACCACCTTCAGCATGACCCAGCTGCTGACCCGCCCCAGCACCGGCGTGCGCGTCAGCGTCGCTTAGGGGAGTAAACCCTCGGGGAGTAAACCCTAGAATGCATCGGTACCGCCGAGCGTGACTAAGTGCCAGGTGCCTAGCAACCAGCTAGGCACCTGGCTTTTTCTCTGTTGTCTCTGCCGGCGCCGGTGCAGCATCTCGTTCCAGTAGTTTCTGTAAGCCTAGTGGAACAGCGGTTTTCGTTGCTTGCTGTGCCAGGATTTTTTGAGGGAACTTAGGTGGGGCTGCTAACCAGGCCGGTACAGCCCGGCTCTCTTTAACCTGCTGCTTTTCAGCTTTCTTCTGTTCCTTCCACAGCTGCACATAGTCATCCGCTAACCGGCTCACCAGTTCAGCGGTCTCCGGCTCAAGCTCCGCAGTCTTGGTGCGCATGAGCTGGATAAAGGGGAGCACCTTGACCCCAATATCGAGCAGGCTGCCATAGCCCTCACCCATGGCAAGATCGAAACAGGCATCCACCACCTTTTCGATATCTTCCGGCGCATGGCGGGTCAGCCACTCACCGGTCACCTTCGCCACACGCTCGCTGGCACTGGTAGTGGCGTCCTTAGGTTCGAAGGTGCCCGTCTCATCGACCTGCCAGAAAAAGACTGAATGCTGCATGAGACCGATACCGCCGCTTGCTACTACCTCTTGCTGGGTTTTACGGAACATGAGCCGGCCCACGATGCTGTCCTCGGGCATAAAGTCCCTAATTTTAGGGAGCAGGCGTAGATACCCCGGGTTCTTCAGAAAAGCCTCGGTGAAGCCGGGGGCATCGAAGGCTAGGACGCTTTCCACCCGTCTTTCTAGCTCCTGCGGCTGGGCGGAAGTTGCGAATACAGCAAGGTGACCGCCCTTGGAATGGCCGGTCACATAGATGGGGGTGGAGGCAGCCTGCTTGAGGTTGTCTTCCAGATAAGTGACCGCTAAGAGCTGGGCGGGGATATCCTTCTGCGCTGCCAGGTGGAAATCTTCCTTCCAGCCAATCAAAGAGTCATCGGTTCCTCGAAACACGACTTGCCTGAAGACCCCAGGAACCACCAGGGTGAGCGCCGCAAACTGAACCTGCTCGGTGGCGTCTAAATGTGCCCTGTAATCGAAGAAACGCAGGGCAGCAAAACGGGGTGAAGTGGCTACCAGTTTGAGCAATTGCAGACGCTGCTTGGTGGCAAGAAACCAGTTGGTCCGCAGGGTGCTGTCGGTGACGAACTCCTGGTAAATCTGGGCTGCTGAGATACCCCGGGCAAAGCCACGATGATCCTCTGCGATATCGTCCAGCGGTAGGTAGGCTAGCTCGTTGAGCAGACAAAGATCGGCTTCGGTCAGGGGCTGCTCGTCTAGGGGGATAGTGAAGGTTTTCTGCGCATACTGCAGCAGGTGCATTCTTAGCCTTTCGGGGTTTCCACCAGTCTAACGCGCTTGCCCGCTCGGTTCCCACAGCCTCGACGAGCCGCGTCGATGGGATGCCAGCAGATGGGTATCAACCAGGCCGATGGCTTCCATGAGGGCAAAAGCGCTAGTAGGGCCAATAAATTTAAACCCCTGCTTTTTGAGGGTTTTTGCCAGGTGAACTGAGGTATCACTGTGTGTAGGTATGTCAGAAATGGTGCGGGGCATATAGGTACTTGAGGGCTGAAAAGACCAAATGAGGGCGGCTAAGCCCGGCTCTACCTGCTGGCCGTTAGCCAGCGTCCTGTCCTGTAAGGGAATACTGCTGCCATCCGGTTTTTGAAGAGAAGTTAGTTCACGTAATCTGAGCGTGGCCCTAGCGTTAGAAATGGCTGCCCGGATCTTACCTCGATGGCGAATAATGCGGGCATCAGCAGCCAACCGTTCTACGTCCTCATCGGTGAAAGCTGCTACCTTCTCGGGCTGAAATCCGGCAAAAAGCTCCCTGAAAGCATCCCTTTTGGTAAGAATCGTGCGCCAGGACAGCCCCGCCTGGAAACCCTCTAAACAGAGCCTCTCAAAGACACCGCGTTCATCGGTGACCGGCATACCCCACTCGGTATCGTAGTAGAGCCGCATCAGCTCATCGGCTTCAGCCCAGTCTGGCCGAACCAGCCCATCTGCACCTGGTTTGCTCATATCTCATTCTCCTTCTGCCCTGAGAATACTCTCGGACTGTTTCTCAGGTGGGTGCAGACCCGTGACGCGCAGGGTGATGTTGATGCGCCCCTCCGGTAGCAGGCAGCCGGGTGGGGTAGTGCCCTCCAGAAGCTTGGGCACCCCGTGATACATGAAACGGCTGGGCCCACCAAAGACCAGAAGATCACCGGAGGCGAGCAGAATGTCTTGGTAGGGCCTGGTTTTTGTTTCGGTATTGCCCGCTCTGAACAGCGCCGTCTGGCCAATGGAAAGCGAGACGACCGGGGCACTGCAACGCTCCTCTTTATCCTGGTGCATGCCCATGGACGTCCCCGGAGCGTAGTAATTGATAAGTGCCATATCCGGGCTGTAGGTCTCAGCCCAGGCTGCTAACTCAGCCTCGGAAAGCTGGGGCCAGTAGCTGGTGTGAGAGCTGCTATAGGCGTCCTGAAGTGCCTTTCTGCCCACCCCCACCAGCCAATCTGGCACCGGGGATGGCGCGCGTCCACCAAATTCTGGTGCTGACTGGCTGTAGCTGTAGTTGCTCCAGTGCCAGCCTAGGGAGGTTAGCTTAACCGACATTTTCTTACCGTAAATTTCGGGGTGGTGAGGCGGTATGCTGCCAGCACCCCAGCGGTGGAACTGAGCAACCAGAAAATCCTGCTGCTCAGCGGTGAGCCAGCCGGGCAGGTGAACAACGCCGGGCGCCAGCTCCTGCGGCTGGCGGGGCAAGAAGCTATCAGTAAAGAGGGCGTCGACCACTAGAAGAGCTGACCCTTTTCTTCAGCTGAAGGGGACTCCAAATCCAGCAGAAATTCTTTGCGGTCCAGCCCACCGGCGTAACCGGTCAACTTCCCGTCAGCTGATAGGACGCGATGGCAGGGGATGAAGATAGAGCACTTATTACGGCCTACCGCCTGGCCAACCGCCTGCGCAGGTGCATGCGGGCCCACCACCTTGCTAATGGCTCCGTAGGTGGTGGTGTAACCGTAGGCGATGCCCTTGAGATGCTCCCAAACCGCTAACTGAAAGTCGGTGCCTTCGGGGTGCAAAGCGACCTCAAAGGTGGTGCGGGTGCCATCGAAGTATTCTGTAAGCTCTCGAGCTGCCTGTGCCAAGACCGGGTGGTCGGTGAGGTCTTTGCGTTCGCCTAAATCACGAGCCATGGGAAAGTGCGCCTGACCTTCAAAATAAGCACCAATGATCGCTTCATTTTCTGCAACCAGGTACATGCCCCCTAGAGGTGACTCAAAGATACCGTAGATGCGCTGGGGCAGGTCAGTTTCACTCATAACTCTATTGTGACACGTGACATGGCAGGGCTGGTGACGGCGAAGCCGTTGTTGACGTGATGGTAGGGGCCGCTAAAAACATCAACGACTTCAAGGGTATGGGCTTGGACGTCGTCGTTGACTACGCTGACTTGAATACCTAGCCCATCACTATCAAGCAGCTCAACATACTGGGTTCAAAGTCAGGCACCAAGGAAGACCTCGAAGCTCTCTACGAGATGATGAGTTCCGGGGATCTGAACCCTCCGATGAACATCATCAGCCACGATGAGGTTCCTGCTTCACTGGAGCGTTTGAGCCAGGGCGGTCTTGCCTTTTGCGCCAGCATATTGTTCAAGGACAAGGAGAGCCGGGGCAGCCTTAGCCGATTCAGTGGGCTCCCGCCCCGCTGCACAACCGCGTAGACTAGCCCTTATGGCACATACTCACCCCACCGTACTTTTTGTTTGCAATACCAACGGCGGCAAGTCCCAGATGGCTGCCGCTCTGGCAGCCCTAGACGTGCCCCACGTCTTTACCGCTATCTCAGCGGGCCTTACCCCAGCTGATGCCGTCAATGGGCAGGCGGCTGCCTCCCTGGCAAAGATTGGGGCGGATATGGCCTCCAAAACGCCCACCCAGTTGACCGACGACATGCAGCGCTCAGCTGACTTGGTCGTCACGGTGGGGGATGCCGTTACCCCTGAACTCGAAGGCGTCAAATACGTGCGCTGGAACATCATCGACCCATCAGTCTTTGGTGCTAAGGGTGATGCCCGCATGGACAAGCTGCGCGATGACCTGCGTGAGCGCGTCAACGACCTGGCGGGAGAATTTGGCACCTGCTGCAGCTAAGCGAGGTATCGATATGTTGAAGAACCTTGTAGTTGCAGCCGATGAACGCGCTGAAGCTCTGGACCGCCTGATTCTCAGGGGCGCTGACCGGCAACTCACCGGTGTGGATGCCGGCGATATCGTGGTGCTAGAAGACAGCAGCGGGGCGTTGACTCTGCATGCTCTAGCTACAGTTCTCGCTGAGACCGACACGGCTCGCAGGGTGCTGGTACGTTCTCGCTCCTACCAACAGGCCCGCGCTATGCGCACCTTGGCTGACCGGCTGCTGGAAGGTCTGGGGCAAGATGCCGTAGCTCGACTAGTAGTTGCTGGACTGGACACCGAAGCGCTGGACCTCGAAACAGCTCTAGCGGAATGTTCGCTGAAGCCCACCCTGGCACTGGGGCGCCTCCCCAAAACCTTGTCAGCCCTGGATGACTGGAGCCGTGCTCTGGCCCGCCACAGCGCCCTGGCTACTACCGAGTTTTCGCTCTGCCTGGGCGGCAACACCAAGCACATGACCCGCACCATGAACACAGTGCTAGAGCAAAGCTTTGGTGAGGTCTGGGCTGGACGCGGTCAGGGCAAGTTTCGTGCCCTGCTAGCAAAGGCACCTCGCCAGAGCGTTCTGGCCCATACCGCCGAAGAGACCCAGATAGCGGCAGGCACTCTGCTGGGTCTGGGTGGTGTTTTCTCCGGTGGCCGTGAGGACCGCGGGGGAGCCTACCTGGCAGATATTGCCTGCGACCTGCTCCCTCAGCTACCGCGGTCTGCTGGCGGTGAAGCTGTGCGCGTCCTTGATTTGGGCTGCGGCAACGGCTCAGTATCCCTGCGACTGCTGCACCGGGCGCAAGAACTCAGCCTGCCCTTGGTGCTCACCGCCACCGATCTGGATGCGGACGCCGTGCGTTCGGCTACCCAGACCCTGGCTCCCTACAAAGCAGGGGAGCAGACAGTCACCGTCACCTGGGACGATGCTTCCGCTGGTTCTGCGTCGGGAAGCTTTGATCTGCTGCTGCTCAACCCGCCCTTCCACGAGGGCACCAGATTGGATGCTACTATGGTGCGTCCCTTGCTGGACGCCGCCACCCGGCTACTGGCCCTGGACGGGCAGCTGCTGCTGGTGCATAATTCGCACCTGCGCTACCGCGCCCAGCTAGAAGACCGTTTTGAGGAGGTGGAGCAGCTGGGCCGCAATGGCACTTTCACGGTGCTGAGCGCCTGCAACCCCCTTTAGCCTTCCGACCTGAATAAAAGTACCCGCTGTCTGTGCAGACAGCGGGTACTTTTATGGGGATTTCAGCTGGAGACTAGTCCTGCTCAACGTCCTCATCGACCCATTCGAGGGTGCGGGCTACAGCCTTCTTCCAGAGGCGGTACTGGCGTTCGACTTCGTCCTGGTCCATTGCAGGTTCCCAGCGCTTGTCTTCTGCCCAGTTGTCGATGACATCCTGCTCGCCGTCCCAGAAACCAACGGCGATACCGGCGGCGTAGGCTGCACCGAGAGCGGTGGTCTCGATGACCTTGGGGCGGATCACGGGTACGCCGAGGAGGTCTGCCTGGAATTGCATGAGGAACTCGTTGGCGGTCATGCCGCCGTCCACGCGCACTTCTCCGAGGGAAACCTTGGTGCCGGCTGCCTCTGCGTCAGCGTTCATAGCATCCAGCACCTCGCGAGTCTGGAAGGCAGTTGCCTCCAAGGCTGCGCGGACGATGTGGGCCCGGTTGACATAGCGGGTGAGGCCAACGATGACACCGCGGGCATCCGAGCGCCAGTGGGGTGCGAAGAGACCAGAGAAGGCAGGAACGACGTAGGCGCCGCCCGTGTTCTCTACGCTGGTTGCCAGTTCTTCTGACTCTGCAGCGTTGTCGATCATGTGGAGGTTATCGCGTAGCCACTGAATCAGGGAGCCGGAGACTGCAACTGAACCTTCGAGGGCGTAGACCGGGTCAGCGTCGCCCAGCTTGTAGGCAACGGTGGTGAGCAGACCGTTTTCTGAGATCACGGGTTCGGTGCCGGTGTTCATGAGCATGAAGTTACCGGTGCCGTAGGTGTTCTTCGCCATGCCCTTTTCGAAGCAGGCCTGACCGAAGGTCGCTGCCTGCTGGTCGCCTAGGATGCCGGCGATGGGCGTGCCATTGAGTAGGCCCTTCTTGCGGCCGTAGCCGTACACCTCTGAAGAGGACTTAATCTCGGGCAGCATGCTCATGGGGATGCTCATGTCAGCAGCGATGGACTCGTCCCACTCCAGAGTCTTGATATTCATGAGCAGGGTACGGGAGGCGTTGGTCACGTCGGTAACATGCACGCCGCCGTTTACGCCGCCGGTGATGTTCCAGAGCACCCAAGTATCGGTGTTGCCGAAGAGTAGGTCGCCGGCTTCTGCCTTTTCGCGGGCGCCCTCCACGTTATCCAGAATCCACTTGATTTTGGGGCCTGAGAAGTAGGTGGCGAGGTTCAGACCTACGATGTCGTGGTACTTACCTGCGCCCTCTTCGCCGCCCAGCTCGTCACAGATTTTCTGGGTGCGGGTGTCCTGCCAGACGATGGCGTTGTAGATGGGTTTACCGGTGGTCTTGTCCCAGACCACGGCGGTTTCGCGCTGGTTGGTGATACCGACGGCAGCGATTTCGTGGTGGTTGACCTCAGCTTTAGTCAAGCACTCACCAACAGCCTGGCGCACGTTCTTCCAGATTTCGAGGGGGTCATGCTCAACCCAGCCTGCCTTAGGGAAAATCTGTTCGTGCTCTAGCTGGCCCACTGATTTGATTTCGCCCGCCTTGGTGAAGAGGATGGCGCGTGAGCTGGTGGTGCCCTGGTCGATGGAAAGAATGTACTTCTTACGCTCGGGCAGTTCGGTCTTAGTCATGGTGACACTTCCTTGTGAATGGGTGGGTGGGGCAGGACGCCGGGTAGGTAGCTACCGGTAGCGGGGTGAGCCGCGGCGTCCTGCCGCTCTATATATGGAGGAGGTTAGGCGCCTGCGATGGCAAGAACCGCGGGGACAATGAGTGCTGCTGCGGTTGCGCCAATGATGGGGCCGGCGACGGGTACCCAAGAGTAGGCCCAGTCTGATGCTGACTTGTTTTTGATGGGCATCAGAGCGTGAGCGATACGAGGGCCAAGGTCACGTGCAGGGTTGATGGCGTAGCCGGTGGGAGTGCCCAGGGACAGACCGATAGCGGTAACGATCAGGGCAACAGCAAGAGGTCCAAGACCTGAAGGAGTCTGACCGGAAGCTACCACGAAGCCGATCAGGACGAAGGTGCCGATAGCTTCGGTGACGACGTTCCAACCGTAGGAGCGAATGGCAGGGGCGGTGCAGAAGACGCCGCGGGAGACGCCGGGTTCGACGATGTCGAAGTGCTTCTTGAAGGCAAGGTAGGCACCCCAGGCTCCCAAGAAAGCACCCAGGAACTGGCCGGCGAAGTAGACCAGCATAGCGGTGAAGCCGGGCGCGATGCCGGGGGCAAAATCGTTGCCAGCAACCATCTGGCCGATGGTGACTGCGGGGTTAAGGTGAGCGCCGGAGGGGCCGGAAACATAGACACCAGCAAAGACCGCGAAGCCCCAGCCGAAAGCGATGTTGATCCAGTCAGCGCCCTTAGCACCAGACTTGGGTAAACTCACTGCTGCTACAACGCCTGCACCCAGAAGAAGCAGGATGAATGTGCCCAGGGTTTCTGATGCAAATGCACCTAGGAGGGTGGCGGTGCCGTCAGCATTGACGAGAGCACTTGCCTGCACGCTGGCTTCAGTGCCAGTTGCTAATAGTGAGCTCATAGAGACCTCTTTCACATCGGTGTGAAGAAAACATCCGGTGGACGTTCCACAAATTATGGTTGGATTTTTGGTGGGTTCAAGGCGCCAGCGTTGCTGGTTAGCCTACGATAATGGGGACGTTCATCAGATGGTCGGTTGCCCGCTCATCTGAGGTTTCAGTTGAAGCTGCCTCAATAGCCTCGACGCGCTTGCGGTAGGTGGCTAGCTCGCGCTGCTGAGTTGCCTCGTCCCAGCCCAGTTCTGGTGCCATGATTGAGATAATCTCTTCGGCAGCAGCCAGGCCACGGTCCTTAGCTTCAAGGTCTAGGCGAACGCGGCGGATGAGCACATCTTCCAGGTGTAGGGCACCTTCTGCGCGCACAGCCTGCAGGACGTCGGCGCGCAGGAACTGGGGGGCGGCGGCCAGGGGAGCACCCAGTGAGGGGTCCTCTTCAATCTGAGCGATGATGTCGGTCAGTTCAGCGCCGTAGCGTTCGAGCAGGTGATCGGTGCGGGCAGCGTCCCAACCGTTTTCAGCGGCCAGGGCGTGAGCGCGAGAAGCCAGAACCTCGTAGCCCTCAGCACCCACCAGCTTGATGTTTTCGGTGACCGAGGGCAGGGTCTTAGCGCGCTCACCGAGGGCGAAGTCCACGGCGTCCTCTGCCATGACGCGGTAGGTGGTGAGTTTACCGCCGGCAATAGCGCTCATGCCCGGGGCGATCTGGGTGACGGTATGCTCGCGGGAGACCTTGGTAGAGGACTTATCTGAACCGTCCTTGAGCACCGGCTGCAGCAGCGGGCGTAGGCCAGCGAAGGTGCTGATAACGTCGTCGTGGGTCAGCTCATCGGCAATGAGCTTGTTGGCCTGCATGAGCACGTAATCGATGTCCTCGCGGGTTGCCACGGGGTTGAGGCGATCCTGCTGAGTGTAGGGGGTGTCGGTGGTGCCGATGATCCAGTAGCGCTGCCAGGGGATGATGAAGAGAACGGACTTTTCGGTCTTGGTGAAGATTCCGCTGGTTGCTTTAATACGGTTGCGGGGCACGGTGATGTGCACGCCCTTGGAGGCAAGTACCTTGAGCCCAGCGTCCTGGGTGGCTAGAGCTTCGGTTTCTTCGGTCCATACGCCGGTTGCGTTAATGATGTGCTTGGCTTTGACGGTCTTTTCGGCGCCGGTTTCAAGATCTAGAATTTTGGCGCCGGTGACCCTACCGCTAGCGTCCTTTTCGACGCCGGTGACCTTGGTGCGAGTGGCTGCTAGTGCACCGTAGCCGGCGGCAGTGCGGACCAGGTCAATCACCAAGCGGGCATCGTCCACGCGGGCATCATAGAACTGGATGGCGCCAGAGAATGCGGAATCTTTGATGCCGGGGAAGACCTTTTTGGTGCCGGACTTGGTGAAGTGCTGCTGGGCGGGCACGGTCTTGCGGCCGCCTGCACCAACGAAAGCCAAGGTGTCGTACATGCCGATGCCTACTGCTGAGTAGGCACGCTCAATGAGGGGTAGCTTGAGGGGCCAGAGGAAGGGCTGCGCCTTGACGAGGTGGGGAGCGGTGCGCTCGAGCAGCAGGCCACGTTCTTTAAGCGCCTCAGAAACGAGCTTGAAATCTAGGTTGTAGAGGTAACGCAGACCGCCGTGCACCAGTTTGGATGACCAGGCGGAGGTGCCCATAGCCCAGTCACCAGCATCAACGATAGCGGTGCGCAGGCCACGGGTGGCGGCGTCCAGAGCAATACCTGCACCGGTGACACCACCGCCGATGACGAGAATGTCGACTCCAGCATCGTCGGTCATGGCCTCAAGGGCGGCGGTGCGGGAGGCGGCGGTGAGATGGGATTTAGCGGTGAATGTTGCGCTCATAATGGCTCTCCAGAAAAAATACGATGGATGTGAAGTCTGTTACCATTTGAACTGCCCAGTGCAAAAAACTGCAAAATGTTTGAGCAAAATTTCACTTAGAATGGGAAAGTGATGAGAAAAAGTAAAAATTTGATGTTTGACGCGGCGCACCTCTACTACGTTGAACACCTAACCATGGCGGCGATCTCTGCCAGGTTGGGGGTTTCCCGGCCTACTGTGTCCAGGCTTCTGCAGAATGCGCGTGAAAGCGGTGTAGTGACTATTCGGCTCAATGAGGAGCTACGACCCAAGGAGCCTTTAGAGAGCCGGCTGGCAGACCGGTACCGGGTTCGCGTTCACGTGGCTCAGGTGCCAGCGGGAGCCAGTGAGACGGTGCGCATGCGCAGTGTAGCGGCGGCAGGCGCTAAGCTCTTGGATTCACTGGTGCATCATGGCACTGTACTGGGCGTTGCCTGGGGCTCCACCGTGACTGAGGTGGCACACTTTTTGCCCAAACGACCGCTGAACGATGTCACCGTGGTGCAGCTCAACGGGGCGGGCAATGCCCACCACACCGGCATCCCGTATTCGGGGGCAATTTTGGGCCAGGTGGCTTCTGCCTATAACGCCCGCATGATGCACTTCCCGGTGCCTGCCTTTTTTGATTTCGCTGATACCAAGGCGGCTATGTGGCGAGAGCGCAGTGTGCGCGGTGTGCTGGCGGTGCAGCGGTCTGCGGACGTTGCCCTCTTTGGGGTGGGTGCATTTGGCGGCTCTATTCCATCCCATGTGTATGCCGGTGGATATTTTGATGGGGCAGAACTGGCGTCCATGCGAGCGGAGGGTATTGCTGGCGATATTTGCACGGTGATGATCCGGGAGGATGGCACCTGGGCTGACCTTGATATCAATAAGCGAGCGACCGGGCCGACGCCAGCCGAGCTGGCGAAGGTGGGCCGCCGTATCTGCGTGGCTGCGGGCGTCCACCGCGCCGCTGCCCTGCGCGGCGCACTCAAAACAGGTGTTATCACCGACCTGGTAGTGGGCAGTAGCCTGGCGGAGCTGCTTGTCTAACGCCGGGATAGAGCTAGAGCGCGGTTAGGTGCGGTGTGCCGCCCGGCCCCTCATTTTCAGTGTTAACTTCGCCGCGCAGCCGCTCGTAGAGGCCCATGTCCAGCATGAACTCCATGAACTTCTCAGCAGGCATCTTGCGCACATAATCCACCAGCTCGTTGGTTTCGGACTCGTAGGTCCACGGCTTCGATGACAACCCCATGCGCGCCTTCTTGGAGTAGGCGAAGTCCACCTTGGTGTTAGCATGGGCGCTCTGCCGTAGCCTCTCATCCTTGGCTGCCTCAGCCACAAAGGTGGTGGCGAAACCTACCTGGTACTCGTCGCTCAGATTGAGCCCGTTGAAGTGCTTATTGACCAGGTCAATGAGGGCAGAGCGGGCCTTGCGCTCGCGCTCCTGAATCGGTGCCAGACCTGCTTTGAACTGTTTGTTATCTACCCAAAGTAGACCAGACATCGTTGAGCATGTACGCCCCAAAACCTAGAATGCCCAGGCCGATGATGAAACCTGCCAACAAAGAACCAATAAGGGGATTAATTCATTTGTCATCTTTTGAAAGAGACAGTAGGAACATGATGCCAAATGTCGCCGAGATGATCAGGCCCACAAGCACTCCAAATGCGCTTGCCAGCAAAATAAATCCCATAATAAATCTTTCTCGTGATGCAAATTAGCTTCAGCCCTCTGAAAGGCTAAAGAGTTGAGACCACCCACCGCAGGCAGCCAATCTTCAAATTGCCAGCACCAGTGAGGAACCCTACCCCGATTGCAATCGAGCGGACCCGCCAAAACGCTGGGATGAGCCACCGTCGCAGTGCAAAAGGCTAGAGTAGATATCTACCCCTTGCCCCCGTGCAGCTCACAAGGCAGCAACCGAAAGGACCCCCGTGCCAACAGCACCCCATTTCACCACAACCCAGCGCGCTGCCGCGTGGTTCGTCCATGCCTTCACCCTCTCAGGCCTTGCTTGGGCAACCCTGGCAATCCTCGCCCTCATTGAAGGTGACTACACCGCCATGTGGCTCTGGCTTGGCGTCGCCCTGGTCGTGGACTCCGTGGACGGCACTATGGCACGCAAAGCCTGCGTCAAAGAGGTGCTGCCCTGGTTCGATGGGGGAATCGTAGACATCGCCGTCGACTACCTCACCTGGACCTTCATCCCCGCCCTCTTCATGTACTTGGCACTGCCCATGGGAGCTAAGCCCCTGGCACTAGCTCTGGTTATTTTGATTCTGGTGTCCTCAATGTTCTGCTACGCCAATGAACACTGGAAATCCAGCGACTACTACTTTGTGGGTTTCCCTGCCGCCTGGAACATCGTGGCGGTCTTCATGTATGTCATGGGCACCGGCGCTCTCTTCAACGTCATCACCATTGTGGTGTTGGCAGTACTGACTCTGACTCCTACCTACTACACCCACCCCTTCAGGGTTAAAAAGTTCATGGCGGTCAACATCGTAGCTATCACTGTCTGGATCGCCGCTACCGCCTACCTAGTTGCCCTCGTGCCTGATCGCCCCCTTTGGGCAGTTCTTGCCTTCTGGGTCTCGGGCGGCTGGTTCGTTGTGACCTGCGCATGGCGAACCTTCGCAGGGGCTGACCGGCACTAGAGCCCGCTCCCAACAGTGCCAGCCCTTACCGGCATCATGACCTAGACTTCCCATAAGCTACTCAGGCTAATTGTCGCCTAAAGAGCGGGGCCTCTCACCAGCGCTTACTCGCCCCCCTCCCTCCCAGTGACTACATATAATGGCGCATGGCACCGCCTGGTGCCCCATATCGAAGGGGATAGTTCTTGGGGAATTTTGAGTACAACGCTGAGGTCAACCCGCACATTGGGTCGCCCGGTGTCACCACCATGCATGGCTAAGCGCATTCTTCGGATGCAACACCGCTACCCGGCCCGGGCAAGGGGCCGTGGAACGTCACTAAAATCCCTATGGGAGGTGCTTGCCCTACCGTTCTGGCTGGGCAGGACGGTATCATCCAGGTGCTCTGCACTCAGGTCGCAGCTGAGGGGCAGTTTCTGGTGCCCAAGGTCGTCACCATTAGCCCTACAGGCCAAGAACTAGCGCACCTCAACCTGCCCAAGGGTGCCCTGCCCGGTGGCGTTTACGCCTACCTCGACGCCCAAGACCGTATGGTGCTGGTCGACGGCACCAACACCCTTTTGCGCGTAGCCCACAGCGAAGATGGCCGTACCCTGTCGGTAGATTCGCGAGTTGACCTCAAAGACTTCCTGTCCCAGATTCCGGGGGACCAGGTTGTTGTCCTGGTGCCCGACTGGCAGGGACGGGTCTGGGTTGCCTCTAAGAACGCCGTGGTGGCAGTCGTAGACACTGAGCGCGGCACCATTCGTTCGCTCCGACCCAATATGATTAGTCCGTCAGAGCGCGTTGATAACTCCATTTCGGCCTGCCCCTCGGGGGCCAGCGTGGTGACCTCCCACGGTATTTATATGCTCTCAGCTGCCAATACTTCCCAGCCCGGCATCTGACTCGCGCAGGTCAAGACTCTAATGGCCGCGGGGCAGCCCTAGCCAGCGCCGGTATTGAGGGGGATGTCAGCACGCTCCAGCTCGTTCAAGAACTCCCCGCCGGTCAGAGCATCACGGCAGTGCTCACATGGCAGGGAATACGCGGTGTAGCTAAATCAACCATTGGCACCGTCCAGGTCATCTCAAGCTCAGTGCTTGATGACCGCATCACATCGTACACGCAGGCGCTAAGCGCTGAAGTGATCTTCCGCAGAATCTAAAGTCTGACCGAATGCCAGCATCTTCAACCAAGGTGCGGGCACTTTGAATTCATCCTTGGGATACTCGCGCTCGCACCCGGCGCTCTCGCAGGTAACGCACCACCTCAAAACCCACGGCGCTGGCAATAAACCCAGCAATGACGAGGTTTACCTGGAAGGGGTAGTGGTGCCCATGAGACCAGAAGTAGACGTAAGGGGCGATAAAGGTAATCAGTGCAACGGCTAGGGCAAGGACGCGTACCAGCGCCTTTTTAGCCGTAAACATAGCGATGACGCCCCAGGTATAGGGAATAGCCCCCAGTACGTCCAGAGCCCACAGCACCCAAATATTTCCATGAAAATGCGGGATAAAAGCAACAGGTAGTGCCCGGCATACCGAGTACAGCATCACTAAGATGTAGGCCCACATGACGGGGGAGTGAGCTAGTCGAAAGGCCAAAGAGCGTTCACGCACCTTCACTCCGCCCTTGCGGAGAACCTCCATGCCCCGTCCGGGCACCCGGGCGGTATCCATTCCCTCCAGATTGTGCAGGGCAAAGCCGCGTAGTCCGCTACCTTCCTGTAAGCAGTGATGGAGAAAGGCCTGAGGGCTCACCGCTAGAGGTACCACGCTCTTGGCTGCGGGCAGCCGTAATTTCCAGTTCTCAGGCACAGGCCTAGCCGGCCCGGCCACTTGGCAGGCATCACCCAGCACCTCTTGGATATGGTCCACGGTAGCTACGTCTACTAGCCCCAGCCACAGGTGCACCCGCCGAGCAATTGATTCGCGCAAAACAACGCCCAAGCTCTCCATTGCGGCTGAATCTTCCTGGTCAGCAAGATAACTTAGAGCCTTAACTTCAAGAATGTGGGAGGGCCGCAACGCGCCAATTCGGTCGAATCCTGACACGCGGGCCAACACCTCTGGGTCCATAGGGACGTCGAGGGCTAGAGGGGTCTCTGCAATCGAGAACAGGCTGAGCATAGCTCTGACTCTACTCGCAAGTGTGCCCAGGTGAATTAATGACTGCCGCCCCTAAGGCTTCTTTCACTGCTTTGATGGCAGGTTGCTCTGCGCTCTCTGACCGCACGGTTACAAAAATCTTGCGTTTAGGTTCCCCGGGCAGGGGTAGCACTTTAACGGAATTTGCCTCAGCACTTCGAGCCAGGTTCGCAAGGGCAAAGCCCGGCAGGACGGCGGCAGCCCCCGCCGCGGCCAGTTGCAGGTGGGTGCCCAAATCGTCAATGACGTAGCGAACCTGAGGCTCAAAACCCGCTGCGCGGCAACGATCAATAGCCCACACTCGTGAGGTGTTGTGTTCGCCCTCAAATACCCAGGGCAGGTGGGAGGCTTCCCCAAGTTCTTGTACATCGGAATTGGCTGCGACGACCAGATTAAGAGTGTCATGGGTCAGTAGCTCTGAGGTCAGCTCGGCATGCTCGGGGATGAAGCGGTGGGGGTAGGACTCCGAAATGACCATGTCGAACTCGCGGCTTCGCGTCAGAATGAGGCCGGTCTCTGGGTTAATCTGCACTGCGTGGAGTTCCACCTGAGGGGCATGTTCTGCCAGGTAGTCCAGCGCTCCGGGTAGCAGAGCTTGAGCTGCTGACTGGAAGATGGCCAGACGTACCTGGCCGGCGGGGATGCCTTCCAAGAGTGAGATGCGAGTGCGGGCGGCGTCCAATTCCGAGAGCACATTGCGGGTACTTTCAGCCAGAATCAGGGCCTCAGCGGTCAGTTCAACGTGTCTGCCCACCTTGCGCAGTAGGGGAGCGCCCACCTCTTTTTCAAGAGTGGAGAGCTGCTGCGAGACTGCTGATGATGTGAGGTGCAGTGCCTTGGCGGCTGCGGCCAGTGTCCCACGCTCGTGAATTTCAAGCAGCATGGCGAGGCGGCGCAAATCATACATGGGAACCCCTCCTTATAGTGTCATTACAATTTAGCAAATCTAAACCAAATACATCAAGAAGATTCACTTTTTCTAATAGTGTTTTACTGACCTAAACATGGTGAAATGGGTAACAAGTGCCAAGTTGTGCGCACACCGCGCATCCAAGAGGAGGTCCTACCATGGCCCAGCCGTTCGCCGATGAACGCCACCAGAAACTAGCCATCCAAGCAACCGAACTCGTTGCCCAGTGGGTCAAAGAAGCCCAGAATATTCCTGCAGACCCCGCCGCAGAGAAACTGGCTGGCGTCCTCAAAGACCCCAACGGTCTCGACTTCACAGTAGGCTTCGTAGACGGTGTTGTACGCCCCGAAGACCAGAGCGTTGCCGGTAAGAACCTAGAACGCATCGCTCCCATCGTCCCCTCCTTCCTGCCCAATTATATGAAGGCAGCAGTAGGCATCGGCGGAAAGCTGGCAGGCAAGGTCCCCTGGCCTACCGTGCCCATCGCCCGCACCGTGCTGCGCCAGATGGTCGGTCACCTGATTGTGGATGCCCGTGATGAGAAGCTCGGCCCTGCCATCAAGCACCTCACCGCCAGCGGCAACAAGCTCAACATCAACCTGCTCGGCGAAGCGGTACTGGGTGACCGCGAAGCAGAACGCCGCCTGAGCGAAACAAAGCGCCTACTGGCCCGTGATGACGTTGACTACGTATCTATCAAGGTTTCTTCAGTTTCAGGCCCCCACTCTCACTGGGCCTTCGATGAGGTAGTTGAACAGGCAGTCACACGCCTGACCCCGCTTTATGAACTGGCAGCTAACTCTCCCCAGAAGAAGTTCATCAACCTGGATATGGAAGAGTACAAGGATCTGGACATGACCATCGCTGTCTTCACCCAAATCCTTGACCAGCCCCAGCTCAAGCACCTTGAAGCCGGTATCGTTCTTCAGGCTTACCTGCCCGATACCCTGGCTGCCATGCAGCACCTGCAGGGATGGGCAGCGGAGCGCGTAGCCACCGGCGGCGCCCGCATTAAGGTTCGCCTGGTTAAAGGCGCCAACCTCTCCATGGAAAAGGTAGAGGCAGCAGTCCACGGCTGGCCCCTGACCACCTGCAACTCCAAGCAGGAATCAGACACCAACTACAAGCGCATCCTCGACTACGCCCTGCAGCCCGAGCACACCAAGAACATCCGCCTGGGTGTCGCTGGCCACAACCTCTTTGATGTTGCCTTCGCCCTGCTCCTGGCAGAAGACCGCGGTGTAGCCCGCGATGTCGAGTTCGAAATGCTCATCGGTATGGCATCCCAGCAGGCGGAGGTCATCCGCCAGCGCGTCGGTCACCTGCTGCTCTACACCCCCGTGGTGCGCCCCGAAGAATTCGACGTTGCTATCTCCTACCTGGTGCGCCGCCTCGAAGAGAACGCATCTAGCGAGAACTTCATGAGCGCCGTCTTCGACCTGGATTCATCCCCAGCTCTCTTCGAACGTGAGAAGCAGCGCTTCCTGGCGTCACTAGCAGACGTCACTGATGAGGTTCAGCCCCCTCAGCGCATCCAGAATCGCCTGACCGAAACCGAAGACACCGTCTTCAAGCCCGCAGGCGACTTCGAGAACACCCCGGATACCGACTCTGCGCTCGTCGCTAACCGTGAGTGGGGCCGGGCCATTCTGGAACGCTCAGCGACCACCCGCATCGGCATCGATACCCTAGCTGATAACGAGCTGGGCTCAGCAGAACAGGCTGAAGCTCTGGTTGCAGATACCCAGGCAGCCGGCGCCGAGTGGGGCGCCCGCCCCGCTAGTGAACGCGCCGCGATTCTACGCAAGGTCGCAGTCGGTTTGGCAGTTCGCCGCGGCGACTTTATGGAGATCATGGCGCATGAGGCCGGCAAGACCCTGGACCAGGGCGATGTTGAGGTCTCTGAAGCCGTTGACTTTGCTTACTACTACGCCATGCTGGCAGAACGCCTAGATGACATGGACGGCGCGCGCCCCGTGCCCGCCAAGCTCACCCTGGTGATTCCGCCCTGGAACTTCCCCACAGCTATCCCCGTTGGTGGTGTGATCGCATCCCTGGCAGCAGGTTCGGGCGTCATATTCAAGCCCGCCTCCAACACCGCCCGCATCGGCGCCCTCATCGCTGAGGTGCTGTGGGAAGCCGGCGTGCCCCGCGACGTCTTGCGTCTGGTCAAGGTGACCGACCGCGACGCTGGCTCGAAGATGATTGCAGACCGCCGAGTTGACCGTTTGATTCTGACCGGTGGTTACGAGACCGCCGAGATGTTCCGTTCCTGGCGCAAGGACCTACCGCTTTTCGGTGAGACATCGGGCAAGAACTCCATCATCGTCACCCCCAACGCTGACCTCGATTTGGCGGTCAAGGACGTCGTTGCCTCCGCTTTCGGTCACGCAGGCCAGAAGTGCTCAGCAGCCTCCACCGTGATTCTGGTTGGTAGCGTAGGGGAGTCGAAGCGATTTTACAACCAGCTAGTCGATGCCGTGAAGTCACTGCACGTGGCTCACCCGCAGGACATCGCCTCAGAAATGGGCCCGGTCATTGAGGTTCCCGAGGGTAAGCTCAAGCGCGGCCTCACCACCTTGGGTGAAGGCGAAACCTGGATTATCAAGCCCCAGCAGCTCGATGAAACTGGCCGACTCTGGTCGCCCGGCGTCCGCGCAGGAGTGAAGCCCGGTAGCGAATACCACCTGACCGAATACTTCGGCCCCATCCTGGGTGTCATGAAGGCTAAGACCCTCGAAGAAGCTATTGAGCTGCAGAACGCAACCGACTACGGTCTGACCGCCGGCCTGCACTCACTTGATTCCAAGGAACTCGCTCTCTGGCTCTCCAAGGTTGAGGCAGGCAACACCTACGTCAACCGCGGTATTACCGGCGCAATTGTTCAGCGCCAGCCCTTCGGCGGCTGGAAGAAGTCAACCGTGGGCTCAGGTACCAAGGCAGGTGGCCCCAACTACCTGGTGGCACTGACCGACTGGGTCAGCGAACCCTCAACCGCTACTACTGCCCCCGATAAGGCAGAGGTGCGCGAAATCCTGGCTGCCTTGCGTGAACCCACCGCCACCAACGATGGCGGCATCGTGTTCCTCACCCGCTCAGCCAGCTCGGATGCCGCTGCTTGGGCTACAGAATTCGGTGTAGGGCATGACCCCAGCAACCTGGGTGTCGAGCGCAATATCCTGCGCTACCTGCCCACCGTCGTCCAGGTGCGCTTGGACTCCACCGGCAACATGGACCACGCGATCCGCGTGCTGCTGGCAGGTGTAGCAGCCGGAGCAAAGATTGAGTTCAGCACCGCTGCTGCCCTGCCCGTGGCAGTGCACGGTGCCGTAACCTCAGCCGGGGTCACCATCATCGAGCAGAGCGACGCAGAATACCGCGCATCCCTGCAGAAGATTGCTAAGACCTCATCTAAGCAGCTTGAGGGTACTGCGCTAGAAGGTGCCCGCATCAGGTACATCGGTGATGATTCCACCTCAATCTACGAGGCACTGGATGGGCGCCCCGACATTGCGGTCTACTTCCAGCCCGTCACCGAGGCTGGTCGCATCGAGATGCTGCCCTTCCTCCGCGAGCAGGCAGTATCTATTACCGCCCACCGTTTCGGTAACCCGGATAAGTTCTCAGGGAAGGTCATCTAGGGTTCCAACCGAATAAATGTAGTTGCCGCCTTTCGCTCCTTGCTCATAAAGCAGGGGTACGAAGGGGGGGCTTCTTTATCTTCTTTTCTGGGGGATGGTGGGCAACACGGTGTTCTGCGTTACCTGCGCCTGTTGGCTGTGTCATACAATGGGAGGTAAGACGCCGCTTCTCCCTCGTTGCGGCTCTGCATTCTTTCGAGTTTCACGCACCTCGATCGGCATCTTTCACAACAGATAAGGAAATCTCCGATGAGCAACATTCCTGCAGAACTCAAGTACACCAAAGAACACGAGTGGGTTGGTGCACTCACCGCTGATGGCACCGTGCGTATCGGCGTCACCGACCACGCTCAGGACGCCCTGGGTGACGTTGTCTATGTGGACCTGCCCGAGGTAGGCGAAACCCTAGAAGCCGACGCCACCTTCGGTGAGATCGAATCCACCAAGAGCGTCTCTGACTTGTTCGCTCCCATTAACGGTGAAGTTGTTGCTGTTAACGATGAGCTTGAAGGTGCACCTGAGACTGTGAACTCAGACCCTTACGGCGCTGGCTGGCTCATTGAGGTTCGCCCTGCAGATGCAGCTGACCTCGAGAATCTGATGTCAGCAGCTGATTACGAGACTGAGATCGCCTAAAGCAAGGGTTGTTACAGCCCTGAGCCACCGCCGAATGCGGTGGCTCTTTTCATGTCTAGGTGCAATTAGGTTCCGGTTTGTGAAAAATCTGCCCAGAAAGCGGTGTGAATTGGGCAATAACCAGTGGTTCTGGCTAAGATTAAACGAGCGGTTCACTGTTTACCATTTTGTGACCTTTGAGTCGCCCTGATACTCACTCGCTTCGCGTATGTTTGCATACCGAACAGAGATCTACTACACCAAGGATCCCAGCATGTCCCACCACGAAGCGCACCCCGCCACCACCACCATCCCTCTGTCAATTTCAGATATTGCCAGCTCTCACAACCCCACTGACGAAGAGCTGTCGGTTATTGCTACTCTTCCTGGCGGTTCAGCTGTGCTGATCGGTATTGATGGCCAGTTCAAGGGCGCTCGCTTCTTGTTGACAGCAGATTCAGATGAAAGTGGCGCTGTAGAGCCCATCATTGCTGGTCGTAGCCCAGAATCAGACATCTACCTTGATGATGTAACGGTTTCACGCCGTCACGCCCTGTTCATCCCCAACGCGGGCAGCTTCATCCTGACCGATGCTGACTCCTTGAATGGCACCTACGTCAACGGTGATCGCGTTGATGAGGCTTACCTTAAGAACGGCGACGAGGTGCACATCGGCAAGTTCCACTTTGCTTTCTATCTGGGCACGGGGCGGTAATGACTGACGAATCAGTTCATAACGAGCCAGCTGAGGGGCAGGTCAAAAATAAGACGATTGGCCAGGTTCTTGCAGCTCTTGAGTCAGACTTTGCAGGGATCAGCGCCTCAAAAATCCGTTTCCTGGAGGACAAGGGGCTGGTGAGCCCCCAGCGCACCAATACCGGCTACCGCAAGTATTCGGCCCAGGATATTGAGCGCCTGCGCTATGTCCTAGAGTTGCAGCGTGACCAGTACCTCCCTCTCAAGGTGATTAGGGAGCGTTTAGCTGATTTGGACGCTGGCAAGGTTCAGGTGGCTCAACCTGAAATTGAAGCTGTAGAGACTCAAACTGCTGAGGATCCTGCGCCCTCCCGATCTTTTACCCTGCGTGAGTTGGGCCAGGAGGCTGAAGTCGACATGCCGTTGCTTCGCGAGCTCATCAAATATGGTCTGCTTCTAGAGAATAAAGAAGCCTATGATGAATATGATCTGGCGGTCACCAAGGTGTGTAATCAGCTGACCGCCCACGGTCTGCACCCTCGCCATCTGCGGGCTTTTAGGGCTGCAGCTGACCGTGAGGTTGATCTGGTTGAAACCGCGGTAGGGCCGCTTGCCCTGCGCAGGGACGAGACCTCTCGTGCTCGTGCAGCTGAACTGGCGGGGGATATCGCTCAGCTCTTGCTGCGCCTGCACATGGGCCTGGTTGCTGGGTCAATGCCTACCTACGAATAGGGCGGATGCCGCTGTGGGCAGTCCACTGAGGGGCCGCTCTTGGTAGGAAGTTTTAATGGTGGTCTGTCTTAATGACGAGAACCACGTTAAAACGCCGTGCTGAGCCAGGGCGCTTTAAACCCGAAAATGGGTGAGCGCCGGGTAGGATAGGTACAGTTCAAATCGTTGTAGAGGAAGGGATCGCTGTTATCGTGAAGCATCATGACCCAACAGTAGAACATAGCGCGCTAAGAGGCGTACCTTCTTCTATGGATCAACCGTTGCTGGGGTTTGATGAAGTGCTTCATCGTGCTTCCCCCGTAGGCCAGCAGGGCGTTCTCTTTGATGACCCCGTGTCATTGGTGGATGAAAATCTTGGCTACCGTGGGCCCACTGCTTGCAAGGCTGCCGGTATCACCTATCGTCAGCTAGATTACTGGGCACGCACCCAGCTGGTTGAACCCACTGTCCGGTCGGCTAAGGGTTCGGGCTCTCAGCGTCTTTATTCTTTCCGTGACGTATTGGTTCTAAAAATTGTTAAGCGCCTACTAGACACCGGTGTTTCCCTTCAGCAGATTCGTACCTCTGTAGAGCACCTGCGTACTCGTGGGGTAGAAGATCTTGCTGGTATTACCCTGATGTCAGACGGCGCTAGCGTTTATGAGTGCACCTCAGCCTCAGAAGTTATCGATCTGGTACAGGCGGGTCAGGGCGTCTTTGGCATTGCTATTGGTAGGGTTTGGCGAGAGCTCGAAGTATCGCTCAGTGAGCTACCTGGTGAAAACACTGCCGTTGAAGAAGCCAGCATCGAAATCCATGATGAACTTTCCGCGCGACGAGCTCGCAAGGCTGGCGCATAGAACTTTTCTTAGTTTAAAAACGTCGAGGGCCCCTCTTACCAGAGGGGCCCTCGGCCGTTAACTGATAAAGAAACGAAGCAGTTTACTCCACTGGCGTGCTCAACATCTGCTCGGGGAAGAGCCCCTGCAGGAGCCCGGTGAAAGCAGTCGCTAGGGGCTGAGCATCTGCCTCAGGCCAGTAATGCACAGGGTAGGCTGACCCCTGAATTCTTTGGAGTATGGGGGCCTCTGGCAGGGTGGTTGAAGCAACCAGGTCACCAAAAAGAATGCGCATTTCTTCGGTGCGGTAGTCGTGCTCTGGGTCTGAGTCGCGCACCTTATTGATCACGATAGAAGCTGACTTCACTGCATATTCAGTGTGCGCCTCAAACCTGGCAATGGCTCGTAGCGTGCGCTCTGAGCCGGCAACTGAAAAGAGCGAGGGCTCTGCAACAGAAATGACTCGGTCGCTGGCGGCCCATGCCATTTCGGTCAGCCTGCCTAGTGTGGGTGGGCAGTCAATCAAAATGAGGTCAAAGGTATCACGGACGCTCACCAGCAGATTGCTCAGAATGGGGAGCGTTACCTGGGGGTCAAGTGACTCTAGTGCTGTTGACCGGGCGGAGCCGCGAGCAACCCACACCCCGGCGTCCAAACCGGTGCTGGATGCATTGCCCAGGCTACCTAACGAAACCCAGCTGCTGGCTACCAGCTCATGGTCAAGGTCGGTCTCTCTTGGGTCTATGAGTAATGAGGCGATGTCGCTACCCTGCTGGCTACTGACCCCCAAGCCGGTGGAGGCATCGCCGTGGGGGTCAAGGTCAACCACCAGCACTCTTAAGCCAGAAGCCTGAGCGGCAGATGCTAGCCCCAGGGTAACGGATGTTTTACCCACTCCGCCTTTGAGGCTGCTGATACTCACTATGCTTGCCAAATTGGTGTCTGCCTCTCACAAAGGGTCAATAGATCTCAGCTCTATGCTACCCAATAACCGGCACCTGTCTGGGGGCTAGATTAAAGCTAATGGTCAGACCACACCTGTGTTCTATATCCAATCATGTTATGAGTTTCACAATAAGCTGTTTCGTTACGTCCAACATGACCAAAAATGAGACAAAAATCGAGCATAGCTTGTTCTGAGCTATATATTTGAGGTGTTCACACACAGAGTCGTGGCTAAAGTTCCACTGGATAACCCCAGGGCACGGAACGGAACGGAAAAATATGTTTTCAAAAGTTTTGGTCGCAAACCGCGGCGAGATCGCTATCCGCGCTTACCGCGCGGCGTACGAGCTCGGCGCTAAGACCGTTGGTGTCTTCCCCTATGAAGACCGCCACTCCATTCACCGCCAGCAGGCAGATGAGGCTTACCCCATCGGTGAAGAAGGGCATCCCGTTCGGGCTTACCTGGATATTGATGAGATCATTCGCGTCGCCAAAGATGCCGGTGCGGATGCTATCTACCCCGGCTACGGTTTTCTTTCTGAGAATCCAGACCTAGCCCGTGCGGCTGCCGCTAACGGCATTACCTTTATCGGCCCGCCCCCGGAGGTGCTGGAACTTGCCGGTAATAAGGTTGAGGCGCTGAAGGCTGCTCGTCGAGCAGGCATTCCCGTCCTGAAGTCAACCGAACCCAGCGCAGATGTTGAAAAACTGTTGGCTGAAGCTGAGGAAATTGGTTTTCCCATCTTCGTTAAGGCTGTCGCCGGTGGTGGTGGCCGCGGTATGCGCCGCGTAGAAAAGCGTGAAGACTTGCGGGCTTCCATGGAAGCCGCCATGCGTGAGGCTGATACAGCCTTCGGTGACCCCACCGTCTTCCTTGAACAGGCAGTACTGCGCCCCCGCCACATCGAGGTGCAGATTCTTGCCGATAGCCAGGGCAATATCGTCCATCTATTTGAGCGTGACTGCTCCCTGCAGCGCCGCCACCAGAAGGTCGTTGAGATTGCACCTGCGCCTAACCTGGACGATGAGATCCGACAGGCACTCTTCCGCGACGCGGTAAAATTTGCTAAGGAGCTGGGCTATGTCAACGCTGGCACCGTGGAGTTCTTGGTTGACACCGCCGGTGAACGCGCTGGTCAGCACGTCTTTATTGAGATGAACCCCCGCATCCAGGTGGAGCACACCGTCACTGAAGAGGTCACCGACGTTGACCTAGTTCAGTCACAGATGCGCATTGCAGCGGGGGAGAGCCTCGAAGATTTGGGCATTCGCCAGGACGAGCTGCGTGTACGCGGCTATGCACTGCAGTCCCGTATCACCACCGAGGACCCCGCGAACGGCTTCCGCCCGGACGTGGGCAAGGTGACCTACTACCGCTCAGCAGGTGGCTCCGGCATCCGTCTGGATGGCGGTACCGTCTACACCGGCGCAGAAATCTCACCCCACTTCGATTCCATGCTGGTTAAGCTCACCTGCCGTGGCCGCACCTTTGAAGCAGCCGTCCAGCGAGCCTCCCGTGCACTGGCAGAGTTCCGCATTCGCGGTATCTCCACCAACATTCCCTTCATCCAGGCAGTGTTGCAGGACCCCACCTTCCGCGCCGGTGATGTCTCAACCCCCTTCATCGACGAACACCCGGAGCTGCTGACCAAGAAGCCCTCGGCTGACCGCGGCACTAAGGCTTTGCAGTACCTTGCTAACGTCACGGTGAATAAGCCCCACGGTGAGCGCATTGAGGGTATTGACCCTCGCCATAAGCTGCCCCGTTTCCCCGGCGATAAGGTGGAAGAGCCCTTCCGCTCACCCTTTGACGCCTCTAATCACCAGCCCCCGGCTGGCTGGCGTCAGAAGCTCCTTGAACTCGGCCCCGAAGGCTTTGCCAAGGCTGTTCGTGACACTAAGGAGGTGCTGGTTACTGATACCACCTTCCGTGATGCCCACCAGTCGCTGTTGGCAACCCGTGTGCGTACCCGCGACCTGCTGGCAGCGGCACCCGCGGTAGCCCACACCATCCCGCAGCTCTTCTCGGTTGAGGCCTGGGGCGGTGCAACCTACGACGTTGCCCTGCGCTTCCTCTCTGAGGACCCATGGGAACGCCTGGCCCACCTGCGTGAGGCCATGCCCAACCTGCCCATCCAGATGCTGCTGCGCGGCCGTAACACCGTGGGCTACACCCCGTACCCCACAGAGGTCACTGATGCTTTCGTCAAGGAAGCAGCAGAAACCGGTGTCGATATCTTCCGTATCTTTGACTCGCTCAACGATGTCTCACAGATGACCCCGGCCATTAAGGCTGTGCGCGCCACCGGCACCGCAGTAGCTGAAGTAGCCATCTGCTACACCGGCGATATGCTCTCACCCGATGAAAAGACCTACACCCTGGACTACTACCTGAACCTAGCTGACCAGGTAGTAGAAGCAGGTGCCCACATCCTTGCAATCAAGGACATGGCCGGCCTTCTGCGTCCTGAAGCAGCCCGCCGCCTGGTCAGCGCTCTACGCGAGCGCTTTGACCTGCCGGTTCACCTGCATACCCACGACACCGCCGGTGGTCAGGTTGGCACCTTGCTGGCAGCTGTAGAAGCCGGTGTGGACGTGGTGGACGTAGCAAGTGCTTCCATGGCTGGTACCACCTCCCAGCCTTCCTTCTCAGCTCTCGTCGGTGCACTTCAGTACACCGACCGTGACACCGGTATCTCGCTGGAGGCAGCATGCGCCCTGGAACCCTACTGGGAAGCCCTGCGCGCTATCTACAAGCCTTTCGAGATGGGGCTGAGTTCACCGACCGGCCGTGTTTACACCCACGAAATCCCCGGTGGTCAGCTCTCTAACCTGCGTGCCCAGGCAAATGCGCTGGGACTGGGGGAGCGCTTCGAAGACATCGAAGATATGTACGCTGCCGCTGACCGCATGTTGGGCCATATCGTCAAGGTGACCCCCTCTTCTAAGGTGGTGGGTGATCTTGCTCTGCAGCTGGTAGGCATGGGCGTCTCACCGGAAGACTTCGAGAAGGATCCGCAGAAGTTTGATGTACCTGACTCGGTCATCGGCTTCCTCAACGGCGAGCTGGGTACCCCGCCCGCTGGCTGGCCCGAGCCCTTCCGCACACGCGCCCTGGAGGGTCGCAAGCTCTCCAAGCCCTCTGTCAACGAACTCTCGGCCGAAGACCTAGCCGCTCTTGAGGGAGATTCCGAGACCCGCCGTTCAACCTTGAACCGACTGCTCTTCCCCGCCCCCACCCGCGAGTTTGAGAAGACCCGTGATGAATTCGGCGATGTGTCTATTCTGCACACCCGCGACTTCCTCTACGGCATGATTCTCAAGCGTGAACACGTGATTTCGCTGGGCAAGGGCGTTCGACTGATTGCCACCTTGCAGGCAATTTCTGAGGCCGATGAAAAGGGTATGCGCGAGGTTATGTGCACCCTCAACGGCCAGCAGCGCACCGTCAAGGTCCGTGACAACTCCATCGAGTCCAACGTCAAGGAAGCCGAAAAGGCTGATGCGTCTAACTCCGGCCACATCGCGGCCCCCTTCGCCGGTGGTGTCACCATCACCGCTAAGCCAGGGGATGAGATTGCTGTGGGCGACCAGGTCGCAACCATTGAGGCGATGAAGATGGAAGCGTCTATCACCTCACCGGTAGCTGGCACCGTTGAGCGCATTGTCTACAACGATGTAGCCCAGGTAGCTGGCGGTGACCTGTTGATCGTGGTCAACGTCAAGTAACACCGGCCCTTTGCCAAAGCCCTGCTCCTACCTTCTGATGAAGGTAGGAGCAGGGCTTTTGCTTTAGGTTCCCGTTTCCCGTGTTCCGAGGACCCACGCCAGGAAGCTGAGATTACCGTGAGGCGGGGGATGGAAAGGTAGGGTAGTGGCTATGAACCCTACACATTTGATGATTATTGGTTTTGGCGCCCTGCTAATTATTGTGGCAGCCGTATTGCCGCAAGCCGGCTGGAACATCTACGTCATTGGCCTGGGTGTACTGCACGTACTGGTCGGCAACATATTGGTCTTCCGGCAGATGAAGCGTAACTTTGACCAGAACATGGCTGATGCTGACGCCCGCCTAGCAGAACGCAAAGAATAGATCTAGCATGCAGCTGACGAAGCTACCATCGTAGAGGGAGCCGGGAATGAAAGCTGCCTCCTGCGCGTTATCTGATACGAACGTCCAGACGCAGGTAAAGCCACTGAAAGGGCACTATGACAGCGGTAAAAGAATACGATCTCATTATTATTGGTTCGGGCTCAGGCAACTCACTGATTAACGAGGACTGGGACGGCAAGAAGGTTGCCATGATTGATGGCGGGCGATTTGGCGGCACCTGCCTCAACTTCGGTTGTATCCCCACCAAGATGTATGTGTACCCTGCCTCAGTGATTGCCCGAGCGAAGGACGCCACCAAACTCGGTATCGAGGTTGAGCATAAGAACACTGCCTGGCAGCAAATCCGCGACCGTATCTTCTCCCGTATTGACGCGATTAGCGAGGGTGGTTTGGACTGGCGCAAGCGGCAGCCTTCCGTTGACGTATACGAGGAGTACGCTCGCTTCACCGACTCTCACACGCTGGTCACTGACAGCGGAGTGCAGCTGACCGCTCCCCAAATTGTGCTGGCTACAGGTTCACGAGTGACCCTGCCTGAGGTACCCGGTATAGACCTGCCCCAGGTGCATACCTCTGATACCGTGATGCGTATCGATGAGCTGCCGGACCGCGTTGTAGTGATTGGGGGCGGTTTTATCGCTGCTGAGTTCGCCCACGTCTTTAGCGGTCTGGGGTCTAAGGTAACCCAAGCAGTGCGCTCAGAGCGACTCTTGCGTGGCCACGACGATACCATTGCCGAACAGTTTGCCCACGTTGCAGCCCAACACTGGGACTTGCGCACCGGGCACCCACTAGTCAGCATTGAACCTGCTGACGGTGGTGCCGTAACCGTGGTCTTCGATGTAGACGGTGAGCGGGTTGAAGTAGAGACCGATCTGGTTTTGGTGGCAACCGGTCGAACCCCCAATTCTGATACCGTCAACGCCGCCCCCTTCTTTGATATGGACGACCGGGGCTTGGTGACCGTAGACCAGCACCAGCGGGTGCTCTCGGCTGGCAGCCCTGTCAAGGGCGTCTGGGCTCTGGGGGATGTATCGTCTCCCTACCAGCTCAAACATGTTGCGAACGCCGAGATGCGTACGGTTCAGCACAACCTGTTGAACCCAGAGGACCTGGAATCCACCGACCACCGTTATGTTCCGTCTGCTGTTTTCACCCACCCCCAAATTGCGGCAGTTGGTCTCACCGAAACCCAGGCGCGTCAGCAGGCTGAGTCTGAAGGTTTTGAGATCACCATCAAGGTGCAGAAGATGGGGGATGTCGCCTATGGCTGGGCGATGGAAGATGACGCCGGGCTCTGCAAGCTGATTGCCCGTAAGGACACCGGCGAACTGCTGGGCGCTCACCTAATCGGTGAAGATTCCGCTAACCTCATTCAGCCCCTGATCCAGGCTATGAGCTTCGGGCTGAGCGCTCAGGACATGGCGCGCGGCCAGTACTGGATTCACCCCGCGCTCACTGAAGTCGTTGAAAACGCCCTCCTCGGTTTGGAGCTCGACTAAAGTTCCTGAATTTCGTCAAGACCCCGCTAGCCTGTCCCCATTGTGGCTAGTGGGGCTTTGTTTTATGCTCTGATAACCTCCTGTTCACCAGGCTGCTCCCCAGACGTTACCTTGCTTTGTCATAGTCAGTGAGGCTGCTCCCACCAGCTACACCTCACACACTGTTCGAAGGAAGAACGCCTTGTCAGAAAAAACTTTGTTGCCCAATCCCACCCGCCGTTTTCTGCCCATGTGGAATCACGTCAAGGGTAAGCGCTCCGCCGTTACCTGTGCCCTTAAATGCAACAACGCTTGCCTGGAGCCTGATGCTAACTGCTCAAGCAACAGCTACTTCAAGGACATCCTCGAGAGCACGATCTCGCGCAGAGCTGCTTTGGGAGTAACCGCCGGGGCAGCCGTCGTGATTGGCACTGAGAGCTTCGCCCCTCAAGCTGCTGAAGCTGCTTCTCATAACCCAAATTGCTGGGGCCGCGGCAAATCTTGGTCTAACTTCAACTTCAAGCCCATTGCCCCCGTGCCCTCAGACGTCGACGAGTTCACCGTGCCAAACGGCTTCAAATGGGAGCCCATCATCCGCTGGGGGGACCCCCTTTTCTCACACGCGCCAGCCTTTGACCCCTACAACCAAACCGAAGAAGCCCAGGCTCTCCAGTTCGGCTACAACAACGACTACCTAGCCGTCATCCCTGATGCCCACAATCCTTTACGCGGTGTGCTGGTCTGCAACCACGAGTACATCAACGAACAAAACATGTACCCAGCCGACCTGTTTTCGGTTGACCCCTACGCCATTGCCCGTATTTCAATGATGGCTCAGGGGCTGTCTGTTGTTGAGCTGACCCGCAAGAAGGTTGGTTCACCCTGGACCTACGTGGTAGACGGCGCTCGCAACCGCCGCGTCACTACAGATACTCCTTTCACCCTGGTTGGCCCCGCTGCAGGTTCTGATCTGCTCAAAACTGTGGCTGACCCGACCGGCACCGTGGTCCTCGGTACCAACAACAACTGCTCTGGCGGTTACACGCCTTGGGGCACCGTATTGTCAGGTGAAGAGAACTTCGATAGCTACTTCGTTGGGCAGAGCACCGAGCGTTTCAAGCGGTACACCATTAAAAACCAGCCCTCACCTCATGGCTGGGAAGACGTTGACCCCCGCTTCAACACCAACAACCCAGGTTATGAAAATGAAGCTAACCGCTTTGGTTACATTGTTGAGCTAGACCCACAGGATCCGAACGCAGCTCCCCGCAAGCACACCGCCCTGGGGCGCTTCAAGCACGAGGGCGCCAACATCCACGTTGACCCCGTCACTGGCCGGGTTGCCGCTTACATGGGGGATGACGCCAGGTTTGAGTACATCTACAAGTTCGTTTCCCGCGACCGTTACATCGAGGGCAACAAGGCGCACAACATGACCCTGCTAGAAAATGGCTCACTGTATGTTGCTGTTTTCACCGGTAATTCAGAGACGGAAATCGATGGTAGCGGTACCGTTCCCGCTGATGGAAGCTTTGACGGGACTGGACGCTGGGTGCAACTGACCGATGGTAACCGCTCGCTGGTTCCGGGTATGAGCATTGAAGAGGTGCTGGTCTTTACCCGCCAGGCAGCTGACCTTATGGGGGCAACCAAGATGGACCGCCCCGAGGACGTCGAGCCCTCACCGATCACCGGTAAAATCTATGCAGCTCTCACTAACAACAACCAGCGTGGTGCAGCGGGCCAGGCAGCAGTTGACGAAACTAACCCCCGCAACAATAACCGTTCAGGTCACGTCATTGAAATGACGGAGAACGGCAATACTGTTGAAGCCATCAGCTTCACCTGGAATCTTCTGCTGGTCTGCGGTGACCCTCAGGGCGATGAGCCGGTCTATTTCTCGGGTTTCGACCCTGCTAAGGTTTCCCCAATCTCCTGCCCAGATAACGTCGCCTTTGACTCAAAGGGTAACCTCTGGATCTCAACCGATGGCGCACCAGACAAAATTCAGAAGAATGATGGTCTTTTCCGCGTCGGTCTGGACGGGGTCAACCGCGGTAACGTTGAGCAATTCCTCTCGGTTCCTGTAGAGGCAGAAACCTGTGGGCCCGTCATCGCTGATCAGGAGAATATGGTGTACGTGGCGGTTCAGCACCCGGGTGAGGACGGTAGCTTCGATCAGCCGCACTCCTACTTCCCGGACTACGTGCCCAGCGGCAACCAAGGTAAGAAGAGCAACGTGGCTCGCAACCACGGAACGGTTGCTCTGCCCCGCCCGTCCATCGTCCAGGTCTACAAGCACGGATAACGCCAATCGCAGCAGCAACTAGGCTGCTGTGAAACTCACTTTCAGCCAGCGATGGGCTCCACTCATCAGAAGTGGGGTCCATCGTTAGTTTGCGTCAGTTATTAGGACTGCCCAAGATTTTTACTTTGAGGCTTCTCCATCGCTACCCAGCTGTGGGGTTTCACCTGGAGCTTCAGCTGAAGTTTGGGTTTCATGAGTGGTTTCGTCGGTCTTCGAACCACGAGCCTGCTGCAACTTGTCAGCTAGTTCGTGCAGTTTCTGCCCCTGGACCTCGGTGAATTCCTGCAGCTTATGGCCCTGGTCTGCTTTGAACTCCTCCCACTTGACGCTCTGCTCAGCGCGTAGTTCCTGCATACGTTCAGCAGTCTGGGCAGCTGTTTCAGTGACAGTGGTCTTAGTCCGGTTGTAGATGTCTTCAACGTAGGTATTGAAGTCAGCCAAAACCTGCTTGCGGCGGACCTTCATGGAGGGGGTCAAATGTCCATCGGCTTCGGTGAAGTCCTTGTCGATGATGCGGAATTCGCGGATTGATTCAGCCTTAGAAACAAAAGCGTTAGCCTCGTCAATGAACTTCTGTATGGATTCCCGAACACGGGGGTGAATGGACGCTTCTTTGGGGGTCAGCGTACGCGGTAGCCCAATGCGTTCTAGTTCATCTGGCAGGACGTCGGGATCAAGCGTGATAAGTGCTGCGATGAAGGGTTTTTCATCGCCTACCAGCATGGCCTGGGATACGAATGGTGCCTGCCGCAGTCTGTCCTCAGCGGGGACCGGCATAACGTTCTTGCCGCCAGCAGTCACAATCATTTCCTTCTTGCGACCGGTGATGGTGATCTTGCCATTATCTGAAATTCGTGCGAGGTCACCGGTGCGGAACCATCCATCATCAGTAAAGGCAAGGGCGTTTTCCTCTGGATTGTCGAGGTAGCCAGAAATCAGACCGACGCCCTTGAACTCTAGTTCGCCGTCCTCTGCCAGGCGTGCAGAGCCGCCGGGGATCAGGGTACCCACGTTGCCAATCTCAAAGTCTCGGATACGGCCTACTGCCAGGGGCGCGGTGGTTTCGGTTAGGCCGTAGCCTTCTACTACCTCAATACCAACGGCATGGTAAAAATGACCGTAGTGAGGTGCTAGCCGGCTGCCGCCTGATACGGCAAACCTAACTTTTCCTCCCATGGCAGCGCGCAGTTTGGAGTAAACCAGCTTGTCGTAGAAGCGGTGTTGCAGCGCCAGCTTTTTAGTCATTTCACCGGCAATTTTTGCCTGGGACCACTTAACGGCTACATCAACTGAACGGTGGAAGAGCTTAGCGTTGACCGTTCCGCCCTTCTCAGTCTTCTTGACCGCGCCCTCATAGACCTTCTCAAAAACACGCGGGACCACCAGCAACATGGTGGGCTGGAAGGACGCCAAATCAGTGGAAAGGTTCTTAATGTCGGGCGCGTGACCTACTACCATGCCCGCGTCAAAAGCGAGCACCTGGATAAGGCGGCCCAACACGTGCGCTAGCGGCAGGAAGAGGAGGGTCGAATTGGTTTCGTTAGCGATTTCAGGGATGGTGGCTTTGCTATTGGCACTCAGACGAACAAAGTTACCGTGGGTGATAGGGCAGGCTTTAGGGCGCCCCGTCGTGCCGGAGGTGTAGACAATGGTGGCGATATCTTCACAGCTAGCGGTGGTACGGCGTTGCTCAATTTCATCATCGGTAACTGAGGTTCCCTGACTTACCAGGTCCGCAATGGCTTCACGGTCAATTACCCACATATGGCTCAGTGCCGAGAGCTCAAGCTCTTCATCGGTCAGGTTCTTGGCCTGGTCAATAACCCCTGCAAGTTTGTCACTTTCGACAAAAATTGCTTTTGCCTTAGAGTGCGACAGTGCCCATGCTGCCTGAGCCGGTGAAGATGTTTCATAGACAGGCACTACCACAGCGCCGGCATACCAGCAGGCGAAGTCAATGAGCGTCCACTCGTAGCGGGTGCGGCTCATAATACCCACGACGTCCCCTGCGCCGATTCCCGCAGATACCAGACCTTTAGCAAGCTCAATAACCTGGGCCCTAAACTGCTGGGCAGTGACATTAACCCAGTTGCCCGGGGACTTTTGCACACGGTAGACCACCGGGTTGCGGGTATCTTGGGCGCGCCGCTCCACCATATCGGTGAGGTTAACCGAGGGGTCAATCACTACAGCTGTAGGTGAGTGAATTTCTTTCACGATGTAGCCCTGTCTTAGAAGTAGCACCCGCAGCTGTGAGCTGAGAGCGAGCCCGGGCACGGCCCGGGGTGTGAGTTGGATGATATAGCATTAAATTTTACCTTTACCAGCGGGTAGCTGATGACCTCTATGGGTGTGCCGACAGCTAAAAATAGTCAGGCTCTAAAACCTGGCGAAAGGGTCTTAGAATAGACAGCAAATACATCTGATCTGTTCGAGGAAGCCCGCATGTACAACCAGCTGCGCACCGCGCTCAAGCCACTGCTGACAAAGCTTTATCATCACGAGATAGTAGGGGCTCACAACATTCCCGCGAACTCCGGGGCTGTTCTTGCCAGCAACCATGTCTCCTTCATTGATTCCATCTTCCTTCCGCTAGCTGCACCTCGTCAGGTTTTCTTCCTTGCCAAAAGTGACTATTTCACCACCCCCGGTCTCAAAGGCCGCATCATGAAGTGGTTTTTTACGGGAGTGGGGCAGCTGCCTATGGATCGAGCCGGGGGAGCGGCGTCTACTGCTTCTTTGCAGCGTGCCATCGATGCTCTGAAAGAGGGCAAGCTGGTGGGTATCTACCCTGAAGGCACCCGGAGCCCTGACGCCCGGCTTTACCGCGCCAAGGTTGGTGTTGCCCGCCTTGCCATCGCAGCCGGCGTGCCCATCGTGCCAGTTGCGCAGTTTGGCAACGAAGAGGTCCAGGCGCCAGGCTCAAATAGGTTGCGCCTAAAAAATACTGCAGGTCAGCCCATCCACATTAAGACCGTGGTGGGTGAACCTATTGATACTTCAAAATATTTGGGTAGGGAGGACGACTGGGCAGCTGCTAGAGAGCTGGCAGATATCGTCATGCAGCGTATTAGCGAAATGACCGGGCGAGACATTGTGCCGGTGTACGCCGGAGACGTTAAGAAACTCATGGAAAGCCAGGGATTGACAGCTACTCAGGCGTCAGAGCAGCTAGCTAGTCAGCAACAGAACGGGCAGTAGTTGCTTAATATGAACGCAATATGTCCTTCATAATGGACGATTCTTGGTTCGCTGGCAAGACCGCCTAAACTAGAGAAACCCTTATATCCGCGGGCAGACGCCCTCTCATCTGACAAGGAGCTCACCGTGACCCTACCCGGCGCTGTACCCACACCCAACGACTTCCCAGAGCTTGAAGAGTGGCGCTCACGTACTATTCATCAACACCCGCAATGGGCTGAGCACAAAGACTTTACCTCCGTGATGAATGAGCTTAACGCTGTGCCTCCACTCGTGTTTGCTGGTGAAGTTGATCAGATGCGCGCTGACCTAGCTCGTGTTGCCAACGGCGAGGCTTTCTTGCTGCAGGGTGGTGACTGTGCTGAAACCTTCGCTGGTGCCACTGCTGATAAGATCTCTGGTCGTGTCAAGACCCTGCTGCAGATGGCAGTAGTTCTCACCTACGGCGCATCTATGCCGGTCGTTAAGATGGGCCGTATGGCTGGTCAGTTCTCCAAACCGCGCTCATCTAATGATGAGACGCGCGAGGGCGTCACTCTTCCCTCCTTCCGCGGTGAAATGGTCAACGGTTTTGACTTCGATGAGAAGTCGCGCGTTCATGACCCTAACCGTATGCTCACTGGCTACCACACCAGCGCCTCAACCCTAAACTTGATTAGAGCCTTCACCAAGGGCGGCTTCGCTGACCTCCGTTCGGTGAACTCTTGGAACAAGGGCTTTACCTCTAACCCGGCTCATGCCCGCTACGAATCTCTGGCGGCCGAAATCGACCGCGCCATCAACTTCATGGAAGCATGCGGTGCTGACTTTGCACCCTTCAAAGACACCGATGTCTACACCGGTCATGAAGCTTTGCTCCTCGATTTTGAGCGTGCGCTGACCCGCATTGACTCCCGCACCCACCAGCCTTACGACACCTCGGCCCACTTCCTGTGGATTGGTGAACGTACCCGAGGTTTGGAAGATGCCCACGTCAACTTCCTCTCCAAGGTGCGCAACCCCATTGGTGTGAAGCTTGGCCCCACCACCACCGCTGATGACGCCTTGGCATTGATCGATAAACTTGACCCCAACCGCGAACCTGGCCGCCTGACCTTCATCACTCGTATGGGTGCAGGCAAGATTCGCGAAAACCTTCCCGCCATCGTCGAGGGTGTTCAGCGTGAAGGCGCCAAGGTGGTGTGGGTAACCGACCCCATGCATGGCAACACCATCTCTGTTCCTTCGGGCTTCAAAACCCGCCGTTACGATGATGTTATTGACGAAATCCGCGGTTTCTTTGAGGTGCACGAGGCGCTGGGTACCTTCCCCGGTGGCATTCACGTTGAAATGACCGGCGATGATGTCGCTGAATGCCTGGGTGGATCAGACCCTATTGAGGAATCGTCCTTCGCTGACCGCTACGAAACACTCTGTGACCCGCGCCTGAACCACCAGCAGTCCCTAGAGATCGCTTTCCAAGTGGCGGAGTACCTGTCTAAGCGCTAATCCCCGGGATTAGTAAAGGAGACCTGCTAACCACCAGCCGGCAAAACCAGCCGCTGTAAACCCCACCAGCCCGGTGACCATGATGATAATGAGCGCAACCGGGCTGAGTGGGGTTCTCCATGGGGTCTGTGCCCGGCGCCGTTCAGCTTCATTGATGATCGGCGGCTGCACCCGGGATGTATCCGAGTGCTGGCGCTGAGTCTGCGGTACAGGGTGTCTGCGCGGGTTATAGCTACCACTGATGGGGCTAAAACCCTCTCGCTGCTGCCGCGCCCTCTCCTCTGCATCCTTCTGCGCTCGCGCTTGTGCAGCAGAAAAAGCCGTCGTGGCATCAGAGTCCTGGGCAACGTCCCAGAAAAGCGTCTCTTCAGGGGATCCAGAAGTGATCTCATTCTCGGTTGCCTCAATAGCAGCTTGACTTTGGGTCAGTGGGCCGACGCCAGAGATTCGAGTGGGCTTATAGACTTGGCTTTCTTCCTGAGCAGCAGCTAGCACCCACTGTTCATGCTCAGAAAGGTCCCCCTCGGCATCGTGATGGATTAGGTCATCAGCGCTACCAAAACCCGTAATTGGGGTTGACCTGTAGGCCTTGGTCATCCCCGATTTCTCGGCAATGTCGGTGACATCTTGCCATAGCTCGGTGGTAGGAGGTTCAATGAGCTGGGGGCGGTAGTTTCTCTCTGCTGTACCCATCCGGGCTGAAATATCGCGCAGGGCGCGGAAGAGCTCAGCGGCGTCCTGCGGGCGGTCTTTAACCGCTCGACGGGTGCACCAGCTCACCACACCTGCAATATCCGAACTAAATCCCGGTGCTATTGCCGAGACTGAGGGAATTTCAGAATTAATGTTGTGGTAGAGAACCTGCTGATCGTTGCCCAGACCGGGGAAAGGTAGTCTGCCAGTCAGCATACGGTACATCATGACACCCACCGCAAAAATATCGGCAGGAGCCCCCACAGCAGCTACCGGATCCATAATTTCGGGAGCGACATAGGCCGGGGTGCCCATGAGCTCACCGGTCCACTGCTGGTCGGTGCGTCTGGTCAGCCCAAAGTCCGATAACTTGATGCCTCTGTTGCTATCTTCTAGCAGTACGTTGGCGGGCTTCATATCGCGATGGATCAGGCGGTGCGCGTGAACCTCCGATAACCCTTCAACAGTGGGAATCATGATCTCTAACATCTCGCCCACGCTCAGCACAGGGCGCAGAGTAAGTAGCTGGGCGAGCGTGCAGCCGTGCACATACTCCAAGACCAGGAACATGATGTCTTGACCGTGAACCTGCTGGGTGCCGTCTTGAACCACACCCACCACGTGTTCGTGGTGAATCTTCCCCAGGGCGTTGCCCTCTCTAAAAAACTTTTGCCGCTGTGCTGTGTCAGACGATAGATGCGGCAGCAGAACCTTAACGGCTACCGGATTGTTAGACCACAGATCAACCGCATGGTAAACCTCAGCCATCCCACCGCGGGCAATGAGCTGGCCGACTTCGTAGCGACCGGCAAAGACGGTGCCGGTCAGCCAGGGGGCACTGTTAGAGTTCTCAGACATCACTCACCTCATTTTACGGGTGTTTTCTGGGTACTGGCGGGGAACCTCGAACCGGTCAATCTCGCTTTGTTGGCAGCTTTGGTGCAAAATGGAGGGGTGAGTGAAGAAAAGACAACACCTGAAGTAATAGCTCTCGTGGGGGACTGGCTAACCATTCCCGATATCGCCGAGATGCTCGATCTCAAAGTGACCCGAGTGCACAACCTGATTTCTGACCGCAGCCTTCTCGCTGTGCGCGACCCAGAAACCAACGTGCGTAAGGTTCCTGCTCTATTTATGCGGGAGAACCGCGTGCTTGAGTCCCTCAAAGGTACCCTGACCGTCCTTGATGATTCAGGTTTCACTGATGAAGAAGCCATCGTGTGGCTTTATACCGAGGACGATTCGTTGCCCGGTCGCCCCATCGATGCTTTGATCAACGGTCGTAAAACCGAAATTAGACGACGCGCGTCAGCTCTAGCCTGGTAAATACACCAAATCCCGCTTGTACGTCGGTGCAAGCGGGATTTCTTTATGTGCGGGTTATCTTAGGCGAAGCGTTTCAGAGCTTTAGCGGCGATAGCCTCCAGGGCTGTTCGCACATGCTCGCTGACCTCCAACGTTGCCAAAGCACCCAACGACTGCTGGCTTTTTTCTTCAATCAGTTCTTCCACGGCGTCTAGAGCGCCAGATACTCGGATAAGTTCCCGCAACTTGGCAATATCAGTGAGCGTCAGCTGCTGATTGCCCAAAGAGGATTCTAAGAAATCGTGGTCAGCGTTGTCGGCCAGCATGGCGGTGTAGGCAGTAAGAACCGTGCGCTTACCCTCCCTTAGATCATCGCCAGCTGGCTTGCCCGTTACTTCAGGTTCACCGAATACGCCCAGTTCATCATCACGCATCTGGAACCCCTCACCGAGGGGTAGAGCAAAGGCGCGGTAACTCTCAATCAGGGGGGAAGGCTCGCCGTGCACGGTACCCAAACCAAGAGCGCCCCCTAGGGTCAGCGGCTGCTCGCAGGTGTACTTAGCGGCCTTGTATCGAATGACGTTGAGCGCACGCTCCAACGACACTTGCGGGCTCTCAACCTGGACTACTTCACCCACAATATCCAGGTATTGGCCAGCCATCACTTCAGTTCGCATCAGATTGAATATATGACGAGCCTCAGACTGAGCGCCGGCCTGTGGGATTGATGAGAAGACCATCTCAGACCAGGAAAGGCACATATCACCGGTAAGAATAGCGCTTGAGACACCATAGGCTTCGGGAGATGTTTTGAAGCCCCTTTGCCGGTGCATAGCCTCAAACTGACGGTGAACGCTGGGAGCTCCGCGGCGCGTATCAGAAGCATCAATGATGTCGTCGTGGATGAGGGCAGCCGACTGGAAGAGCTCAATGGCCAGACCCGCCTTGATAATCGCGGGGTCATTAGCTTGCCCTCCAGCGCCACGAAAGCCCCAGTAAGCTAACAGCGCTCGCAACCTTTTACCGCCGGTCGATAGCTTCCTAATGGCGTCGAGAATAGGCATTGTCTCTTCCGAGACCTGGGCCATCAGCGCACCCTGCTCATCAAAGAACAATTGCATTTCTGCTTCAAGGGCATCAAGGTAGGCGCGCTGTTCTTGTTCAATGATGGATAGGGAGGAGTGGGCGGTCATTGCAATCCCTTGCCTTGGAATACGGAGTCTGACTCCCAGTTTATTAGATAGTGCCCTAACCTCCTATTAGGCGGGGGAGGGGTGCTAATCGGAAGGAGCGTGGGAGGTTTACAGTGAGTACATCTATGTGCTTGAATAGAATATATGTTCTAATGAAATGAGGGGCGAATTATGGCAGTACATCGTAACGGCGATGCCGTTTTGCGCTCCCGCCACCCCATCATCATGCATCTTGATATGGATGCTTTTTTCGTCAACGTTGAGCTCCTGAGTAGACCGGAGTTGCGGGGGCAGAAAATTATTGTGGCACGCGATTCCCCGCGATCAGTTGTTCTCTCAGCGTCCTATGAAGCGAGGCGCTACGGTGTGGGGTCTGCTATGCCCCTGGTGCGAGCTAAGCAGATGTGCCCAGGGGCCACCATCGTCGAACCTTCTGCCCACTACCGGGACTACTCTGTATGGGTTATGGATATTCTGCGGGATATCACAGACCGGGTGGAACAGGTAAGCGTCGATGAAGCTTTCGTTGATTTGACCGGAGCCGTGCGCACTCAGGGGAGCCCGGCGGCCATCGCGCAAAAAGCTAGAGACCGAATAGCTCATGAACTCAATCTACCGAGCTCGGTAGGTATTTCTTCCAGTAAATTTATCGCAAAAATGGCATCAACCGGCAGTAAACCTAACGGTCTTTGGGTGGTTCCGCCCTCCAGGGTACAAGAATTCCTGGATCCCCTTCCCGTTGGCAAGCTCTGGGGCGTGGGTAAGAAAAGTAACGCTGTGCTTGAAAGCCTGGGTATCCACACTGTCAAGCAACTCACTGAATACGAACTTTCATGGTTGCAGTCAAAATTTGGTCAGGCGGCGGGGGCTCATCTGTATGCCATGGCGCGCGGAGTTGACCCCCGCCCGGTAGTGACCCACCGGGAAGAAAAATCTATGGGCGCCGAGCATACTTTCTCGGTCGATGTCACTGAGTCTGAGCAAATTTCTCAGGCTGTCTATAACCTTTGCCTCAAGGTAGCCCGCAGACTGAGAATAGCTAATCGTCAGACTCGTACCCTCAGTTTGAAAATACGGTTCTCTGATTTTGAAACGCTGGCACGAGCCTGCCCGCTTGGTGCTCCTACTGCTTCAGGGAAAGTAATGTACGAGGCTGTGATGAAACAACTGCGGCAGCTTGGTTTTCTTGACCAAGCAGGTGATGCCCCCAGGGCATTAAGGCTTCTTGGTATACGCGCCGAAAAATTGGAAGATAGCGCAGCGGGGGTTCAGTTGGCGCTTCTCGAAACAAGTCTTACTCAATCGGTGCCGGAGGCGGGCGTGCACTGGCTCGAAGCTGAAGAAACTATGGATCGAATCCATGCCAAGTTCGGTTCTAAGGGATTGCTACCTGCCCGTTTGCTTACCCCGCCCAAGGGGGAGTGACCATTGGTTACGTAACCTAGTTTGCTTCCTAGTGTCTACCCAGATATACCCGCTAAAATAAAGTAACACTTAGCAAAGCCGGTGTTGACCTTATGCGTCTTGCATACACTGATTGACCGGTTGGCTGCCCGCTTACAAGGAGACCCTCATGGCGCTTTCAGAACGCGAACAGGAACTGCTATCTCAGCTTGAGAAGCAGCTCAGCGATGACCCCGCTTTTACCTCATCAATTCCTGTCGCCACTGAGCCTCAAAACCTTGGTTCCGGTACGCAGGTTTCCTCACCCCGAAACCTAGCTCTAGGAGCTCTTATCGCAGTGGTCGGGCTGGGAATCATAATTGCAGGTGTAGCTACCAAACTAATTGTTGTTGGGGTGCTGGGTTTTCTGATTACTGCGGGTGGCGTGTATTTCGCGACGCTCAAACCCAAATCGTCTGCCACACCTGCGCAGGAATCAGCATCTGCACAAAAATCTCCCAAAAGTGGTTTCATGCAAAATCTTGAAAACAAATGGGATGAGCGACAGGGAGGCCCTCGCCTGTAAAACGGGGTAGTGAATATGCTCTAGCGCTTATTCCTGAGTATTTTTCTGAGCGGTGGCTATCTAACCGAGGTTAGATAGCCACCGCTCATTTCTGTTTTCCTTGTGAAAACTCTCAAAAAGCTCACAAAATTGCTCTTTTAGGTATATGTGTGGAGTGGAGTGGAGTAAAGTGGAGGGAATAGAACAACATGAGTGTAGTTTCGTGTGGGCTGTGGTAACTGAACTTGGCAAGTAAAGGTGGTGGTGTACGTGTTTCTTGGAACGCATACGCCACGCTTGGACGTTAAGGGCAGACTCATTTTGCCGGCTAAATTCCGTGAACAACTTGAGTCGGGGGTCATTTTGACCCGTGGTCAAGAACGTTGCATCTATGTTTTCACTGTTGCTGAATTTGAGCGTATTCACGAACAACTGCGCAGTGCCCCACTGTCTTCAAAGCAAGCTAGGGACTATATTCGTGTCTTTCTGTCGGGGGCTTCTGATGAAGTGCCTGATAAGCAAGGTCGCGTTACTATTCCTCAGAATCTTCGAGAATACGCGGGGCTGGATCGCGAGCTGACCGTTATTGGTGCGGGATCGCGAGCTGAAATATGGGATTCAGTTGCCTGGGCAGAATATTTAGAAGCTCAAGAACAGTCCTTCTCAGAAACAGATGATGATCTGCTACCCGGTATTTTGCTGTAGCAAATACCCCAAAACCCCAAACACAGCTAAGGAGTGAGACCATGACCGAGGTACATAACCCTCATGCTGGCAAAGATGCCAAATACAGGCATGTGCCGGTCATGCTGGACCGTTGCCTTGATTTGTTGGCGCCAGCTATTTCTCGCCCCCAGGCTGTTGTAATTGATGGCACCCTTGGCATGGGCGGCCACTCTGAGGCCATGTTAGAGCGTTTTCCTGACCTGACCCTTATTGGTATTGACCGTGACTTGATGGCTCATCAGCTAGCTGGTGAGCGTTTGCGACGCTTCGGCGACCGTTTTATTCCCGTGCACGCTGTCTACGATGAGATTCCGCGGGCAATGGCAGAAGCCGGCGTGTCCGAGGTAGACGGAGTGCTCTTCGACCTTGGTGTCTCCTCCATGCAGCTGGATGAACGTGAGAGAGGCTTCGCTTACTCCTACGACGCTCCCCTTGATATGCGCATGGACAACACCGAGGAACTCACCGCGGCTGTAGTGGTCAATGAGTATGAAGAATTTGAGCTTCGACGCATCATCCGTCAGTGGGGCGAGGAGAAATTTGCTTCCCGCATCGCCCAGAAAATCGTAGCTGCGAGAGCCGTCAAACCTTTTGAGACGACCGGTGAGCTGGTCAAAGTAATTCAGCAAGCTGTTCCTGTGGCTGCCCAGCGTAAGGGCGGGCATCCGGCGAAACGTACTTTTCAGGCCATGCGTATCGAGGTAAACCACGAGCTGGATGCCCTGGAACGTGCTATTCCCGAGGCTATCTCGGCTCTTAACCTGGGTGGACGGTGCGTAGCTATGAGCTACCACAGCCTCGAAGACAAAATTGTGAAGCGAGCTTTTACCGCAAGAGCCACTTCAAGTGCCCCTAAGGGTTTCCCTGTGGAACTTGAAGAGCACAAGCCGGAGCTTAAAATTATTACTCGTGGTGCTGAACCACCTACAGAGACCGAAATTGAAGAAAACTCGCGCGCAGCTTCTGCCAAGCTTCGTGCGGTTGAGAAAATTAAAGTGACAAAGGCACCCCGATGAGCGCCGAACCCAGATTCCCCACCGCAGCAGACGCCGCAATGGCTAGCAGACCTCGCCTATCCGTCGTCCCCGACCAGCGACCTGAACCAGCGAAACAGCAGCGCAGGCCGCTCTCGCGCGCCCTGGCTACGCGTAGCCAGTCCAACAGGTGGAGGGTTTTTCTGGGCTTAGGGGCTATGCTCTTAGCTCTGCTAATCGTATTGGGCTTAAGCATCATGATGGCTTCCCGTCAGTATGACCTCGTAGAATTACGTGCCACTGAACAGGCCCTTTCGCAGCAGAATGAAGCCCTAGCTCAGGAAATCGAATTTCACCAGGCACCACAAGATTTAGCTATCCGTGCTAGTCAGCTGGGTATGGTTGCTTCACCTAGCAGGGCAACCATCAATCTTTCCACCGGTGAGATTTCCGGTGTGCCTATGGCTGCCCTAGAACCTTCAGAGGCAACCGATAATCTCATTGCTCCACCAGCGCTCGCTGATACCCAGGCCTATGAAGAGGCCAGTATTCGCGCTGAGGAGGAACGTAAGAAGAAAGAGGCGAAAGAGGCAGAAGCTAAGAAAGCAGAAGCTAAGGCTTCAGCCAGCGCTAGCGCCTCTGCTAACCCCGGTGCCTCTGCACAGCCCAGTTCATCTGCCGCCCCTGAGGCTTCGGCTCAGCCAGCTCAGTCACCCACCGCCAACCGCTAAGAAGGCAAGGCATTTTTTTGCCATACGTCTGCCCGGAGCGTTTCAGCGCTTCAACCACCGCACGAGCATGAAGGGGAACCTATGAGCGGTAAAAACAGCCAAGACCCCGTCGGGTCTATCAAGCGTACCGTGGGTAGACGTGGTTTCTTAGCCGGAACCGCTGCAACCGGCGGGCTGGCCTTTTTGGGCGTGAGGTTGGCTTACCTACAGGGGCTTGACCCGAATGGTTTGGCTGATGAAGCTCGCAAGAACCGTACACGAGAGCTCAAAGTGCCCGCACTACGCGGTGAGATTCTCGATATCAATGGGCACGTTATGGCTCGTAGCGTACAGCGGTATAACATTACGGTTGACCAAAGCGCCGTTGGCCCTTTTGGCCGCTACCAAGAAGGCAGCGACGAAGCGGTGGAAGTTAGCCCCACTGAACTGGTATACGAGCTTGCTGACATTCTTGAGATGAGCGACACCGACGTCAAGAACGCTCTGGATGGCGATCTTAAGTACCGGATTGTTAAGCAAAACGTGACACCTGCTATCTACAATAAGGTGCAGGCTTTGGGTGCCCCCTTTATCTACGGTGAGATTCTCTCTGACAGAAAGTACCCCAATGGTGAGGTGGCTGGGTCGGTGGTAGGTCGGTTCAGCATGGTTGAGGAGGCCGTCGCTCCAGATAGTACCGAGACCCGCACCCGTAACAACTCTGTGGGCATCGAACGCACGATGCACGACCATTTGGCGGGTAGCGACGGCAAACGCATCTATGAGATTTCAGCCGATGGCGTGCGCATCCCGATTGGCGATGAGCAGCTGACCCCGGCGGTTGATGGTAAGAACGTTCGACTGACGATTAATCAGGACGTTCAGTATTTTGCCCAGCAGGTTGTTAAGGCCCGTGCCGAAGAGCTGAAGGCTGAGTGGGGAACCGCTATTGTCATGGACGTCCGTGATGGCTCCTTGCTTGCTTTGGCAGACTCCTCGACCATGGACCCAGGCGCTGAACGTTTCGAGCTGGCTGACATGAACCCCAGGGCTTTGAGCCAGGTCTTTGAGCCCGGTTCAACCGAGAAAATCTTGACCACTGCTGCTGTCTTTGAAGAAGGACTGGCTGAGCCTGAAACGGTCTTTGATGTGCCTGCCCAGCTTGAAATTGAGGGGCAGACCATCACCGATGCCTTCACCCACCCGGCTCAAAAACGTACCGTTGCGGGTATCATCGCTAACTCCATGAATACCGGAACAGTCATGATGGGCAGTAAACTTAGCCGCGAGCAGCGCTATAACTGGCTCAAGAAATTTGGTATGGGGGAATACACTGGGGTTGAATTGACCGGTGAATCACAGGGGCTAGTTGCGGATTGGCGTGACTGGGATATCCGCCAGCAATACACGGTTCTTTTTGGACAGGGCTTGGCGCAAAGCGCGCTGCAAACCTCACTCATTTTTCAGACGGTTGCCAATAAAGGCATTAAGCTCAAACCTCGAATCATCGATGCCATTATCGACACCGATGGCACTGAGGAGGTGCTTCCTGTTGCTGAGGGGCAGCGTGTAATGAGTGAAGAGACCGCGCGCAAGACTCTCCAAGTGATGGAAGCCATGGTTTACCAAGGCGGTGCAGAAGCCGCTCAGGTTGAAGGTTACAGAGTGGCGGGCAAGACCGGCACCGCAGAAAACGTGGGGGAGGGGTCTGCAGTCTACGATGGGTGGACGACGTCCTTCGTGGGTATTGCACCCACCGAAAATCCCCGCTTCTTGGTCTCTGTCACTATGCACCGCCCAAAGACCACTGCTTCTGCGGTTGGGCTAGCGGGCACCACGGCACAGTTCTCCCAAATTATGGAGAAAGTATTGCACACCTATAACGTGCCACGATCGACCAGCGATCCAACCGAAACCCCCAAGTTTGCTGAGGGTCATGATGAAACCGGCTAAAGTTGACCGTGTTGAAGAACAATTTTGAATGCCAGGCGGGCACTTCCGCTCTTATCGCTAACGGAGGGTGAACCAATGACCGAGAAGAAAAACCTCGTAGGTAATGCTCAAACTCTGCGCCCTGCGCGGGTTGCTGGTTGCACCCCCGCACAGGTGGTTCAGTGGTTGGCTGAGCAAGATATTTCTGCCCGTGAACTCCAAGGCGCACGGGCGATTACCGGTCTCACCATGGATTCCCGGGAAGTGCAGGAGGGTGACCTTTATGTTGCCCTGGGCGGGGCGAAAGCGCACGGAGCTTCCTTCGTTGAAGCTGCCTTGAAGCTGGGCGCCTCGGCCCTGCTGACGGATGCTGAGGGGCTAGAGATTGCACAAGCTAGCACTGAAATACCTGGCGACTTTGGCATTGTTGTCTGCGAAGACCTACGCAGGGCAGTAGGCCCACTTTCAGCGCGCATCTATAACTCTCAACCCGAGGACGGCAGCGCGCCCCGGCTCTTTGCCATGACAGGCACTAACGGTAAAACAACCTCCACCTACATGATTAATTCCATCATGAAGGCGCTGGGTCACACGACCGGGCTGATTGGCACCATCGAGATTCTCGCAGGTGGTCAAGCGATCCCCTCAAAACTCACCACCCCTGAATCCCCCCACGTCCACTCCCTGATTGCGCTCATGCGCGAACAAAATATTACGGCAGCCGCGATGGAGGTTTCCTCGCATGCGCTGGATTACCGCAGGGTGGACGGCATTCGCTATGACATTTCAGGCTTTACGAATCTGACGCAGGATCACCTTGATCTGCACGGAACCATGCAGAGCTACTTTGAGTCCAAGTCAGAGCTCTTCACCCCGCAGCGGTCTCGCCGCGCCGTCATCACCGTTGACGATGAATGGGGCGAAAAAATGGCTCAGGGTGCCGTTGACGCGATGGGGGCTGAAAACGTCGTCCGCCTGGCAACAGCTCACGGAGCCGGCCTAACCTCTCTGCCAGCTCATTTTGGGGCAGGGGACTGGGCACTGGTGGACGTCGCCCGTCATGGTATCGGGCATACCTTCACGGTGCAGCGCGGTGATGGCACAAAGCTCACCACATCAACCCAGCTACCTGCTGACTTCAATGTCTCTAACGCTGCCCTGGCAGCAGTCATGGTCTATGAGAGCGCCCGTGATGTGGCAGAGCGCGAATTCATCCAAAAAGTTTTGGCTGACCCAGCCACTCTCACCCCCGTCGTCCCGGGCCGTATGCAGCTGATTTCCACGGCGCCCACTGCTCTGGTCGATTTCGCCCATAACCCGGACGCTCTGAAGCGAGCTCTTGAGGCCATTGAACCTGCTAGTTCTGAGGGCAAAATTATTATTGTCTTTGGAGCCACCGGTGAAAGGGACCAGACCAAGCGCCCCATCATGGGTGAGGTCGCAGCTACTTACGCAGATATTGTGGTGGTTACTGATGATGACCCGCACGGTGAGGCAGCCGCCCCCATCCGCGAAGCTGTAGCTGCTGGCGCCCTAGCAGCGGTTGAAGGTGGAGCCCGGGCTAGCCAGGTTCTTAACCTTGAGCCGCGCTCCCATGCCATTGCCGAAGCGATCAAGTTGGCAGGCCCTGCCGATTCCATTTTGATTGCTGGGCGAGGGCACGAAGTTGCCCAGGATGTAGCAGGCACCGATATTGAACTTGATGACAGGGTTGAGACTGCAAAAGCACTAGAAGAAACCGGTTTTACCGTGCTTGAAGCCTACTCAACCGAGCGAAAGTAAACTTAAAGGTGAACCTATGATTGAACTTTCAGCCCAAGAGATTTCTGAGGCAGTTGCCGGCACCTTACTCGGTGCTGCCGCTGTAGCTGCGGACACAATTACCTGCACCTCGGCCACGACCGACTCACGAGAGGTGAGCGCCAAGACTCTCTTCTTGGCCAAGCCCGGTGAAGTGACCGATGGGCACCAGTATCTGCAGCAGGCCTTCACCGCTGGAGCTACGCTGGCTCTAGTCGAACGTGAAGTGACCGCTGATAGCGGAGAGCTTTACCCCTCCGTTCTGGTGGACGATGTCGTCTTAGCCATGGGACGCCTAGCTGCTTACATCGTGAAGCGGCTACGCGCTCGCGGAGAAATCACCGTGGTGGGTATTACCGGTTCAGCCGGCAAAACCACGACCAAGGACCTACTCGCCAGCATCTTTGGTGCCAAAGGTAAGACCGTTGCTCCCGTTGGGTCCTTCAACGGAGAAGTGGGCGTGCCCCTGACCGTCTTCAGGGCTGAGGAAGATACCCGTTATCTGGTTATTGAGATGGGCGCCGACCGCGTGGGGAACATCAAATACCTCACCGATATGATTCAACCTGACTACGGCGTAGTGCTCAAAGTGGGTACTGCCCACGCCGGAGAGTTTGGCGGCGTCGATAATATCGAAGCAACCAAGGGCGAAATGGCTGAAGGCGTACTTTCGGGCCTAGGCCTCAACATCGACGACTACCGCGTGCGCCGCATGATCAACCGCGCGTCCGTGCCCGTAACCTACTTCGGGGTAGAGGGGCAAGAAGCCGAGGTGACCACCAGTGTCAATCCAGGTGTCTCAGAAGAACGCATGGTGGCTGAAAATCTCACCACCGATGACGCCGGCTGCCCTCTCTTTACCCTGGTCTTTCCCAACGGTGAAGGTGCCGAGATCCGGTCAAAGCTTATCGGTGAGCACCATGTCTACAACCTCCTTGCTGCAGCAACAGTGGCCTATAACTGCGGTGTTTTACCCGAGGAGATCGCTGCGGCAATGAACAGTGCGCAAGCTACCTCCAAATGGCGCATGCAGCGTACTGACCGTGCAGACGGCGTTACCATCATCAACGATGCCTACAACGCTAACCCTGAGTCCATGACCGCTGCTCTGCAGACCCTAGCCCAGCTAGGCCGCCTGCCCTCGACCAATCGTACCTGGGCTGTTTTGGGCGCCATGCTAGAGCTGGGGGAGCGTTCCCTCTTCGAGCATGATCGTATTGGTCAGCTCGCGGTTCGTATGAATATCTCAAAGCTCATCGCCGTGGGTGATGTCGCTAAGCCCATCTACAACACAGCCCACCTTGAAGGCTCATGGGGTAATGAGGCAACCTGGGTAGCTACACCCGAAGAGGCTTTCGCACTGCTCCAGGGTGAGGTCCAGCCCGGAGATATCGTCCTCTTCAAGTCATCCAACGGTGCTGGCTTAGGGGCGCTAGGTCAGCGTGTCGCTGACTTCGAAGGCAACCTTACCCTCACCGATGAGACAACCGCCGCATCTTGGTTGAGCGCAGGTGACTTTGTGGGCACGCTAGACTCATTCAATGGTGAAGAAACAGACTCCTCACCTTCAACTTCTACACACTCATAACCGGGAAGAAACAGACTCCGTATGATTTCCATTCTGTTGGCTGCAGCTTTCGGCTTGATCATCTCGATCGTCGGAACACCGATTTACACCAAATGGCTGGTGAAACAGCAGTTTGGCCAGTTCATCCGCGAAGATGGCCCTACCTCCCATCAGACTAAGCGAGGCACCCCCACTATGGGCGGTGTCATGATGATGCTGGCAACGGTGCTGGGTTTCTTCTTCTCCCTCTGGTTATCAGCAGCTATTTTTGGTACTTCCTGGGCAGCGTCCGCCTCGGTTTTGCTTGCTATGTTCCTCATGCTGGGCATGGCCGGTGTTGGCTTTATCGATGATTTCAAGAAAATCTGGAAGAAGCAGAGCGAGGGGCTGACCCCCAAGGGCAAGATTGTCTTGCAGGGGCTGATTGGCACTCTCTTCGCGGCCGGTGCCCTCTTCTTGAAGGACGACCGCGGGTGGGCTCCTGCCTCGAGCAAGATTTCATTCACCCGGGATATCTCCTGGTTGGATCTAGGTTTTGCCGGCCCCATTGTTCTTCTGCTTCTCTTCATCATTTGGGCTAACCTCATTGCCACCGCAACTACCAACGCTGTAAACCTCACCGATGGCCTTGATGGCTTGGCTACGGGAGCTGCGATTCTGGTCTTTAGCGGCTACCTGCTGATTTCTATGTGGCAGCAGCAGCACCTCTGCACCCCTGCCCCCATGGACACCGTCTGCTATGAGGTTCCTGCCTCCGGCCAGATGGCAATGCTCGCGGCATCCCTTATTGGTGCTCTCATCGGCTTCCTCTGGTGGAACACCTCACCGGCAACCATCTTCATGGGGGACACCGGTTCGCTGGGCCTCGGTGGTGCCCTGGCTGCCTTTGCCATCATTACCCGCACCCAGCTGCTTCTGCCCATTATTGCCGGCCTCTTTGTCATCATTGCTATCTCGGTCATCCTGCAGGTGGGCTACTTCAAAATGAGCGGCGGCAAGCGAATCTTCCGCATGGCGCCCCTGCAACACCACTTCGAACTAAAGGGCTGGGCAGAAGTTAACGTGGTCGTTCGCTTCTGGATTCTTGCCGGTCTTTTTGTTGCCGTAGCTCTAGGCATCTTCTACGGTGACTGGCTCATGAGTAATGGAGGCTCCTTCTAATGAAGGCTAATAATGAAAACCCCGTCTACGGCTATGAACGCCTTGAGCAGCTGACCACCTGGGATTCAGACTGGGCTGGGCTACGCGTCGTCGTAGCGGGTCTCGGCGTATCGGGTTTCGCTACTGCTGATACCCTCATCGAGCTGGGCGCTCGCGTTGTGGTGGTCGACGGTAACGACACCGAAGCCAACCAGACCAAAGCCACCACCCTGAGCATTGTGGGTGCCGCAGAGACCCTGCTAGGCGCAGGTTCCATGGACTCTCTGCCCCTGGTTGAAGGTCAGCCCGCCGAGCTAGTGGTTACCTCCCCGGGCCTACCACCGGCGCTGGGCATCCTGGCCGACGCCCGGGATCAAAAGATTCAAATTTGGGGCGATGTTGAGCTTGCCTGGCGCGTGCGCGAACGCGAAGGACGCAAGACTGCCCAGTGGCTCTGCATCACCGGAACCAACGGTAAAACCACCACCGTGGGCATGACCGAATCCATCCTCCAGACCGCTGGCCACAAGGCCATCGCCGTGGGTAACGTGGGCACCCCTATTCTTGATGCCCTGCGTGACCCGGTGGAATATGACTTCTTTGCCGTTGAACTCTCCAGCTTCCAACTGCACTGGACCTACTCTCTCTCACCCCTCGCCTCGGTGGTGCTCAATGTAGCCGAGGACCATGTGGACTGGCACGAGGGCTACGCAAACTACCTGGCTGATAAAGCCCGCGTGTACGAGAACACGCAGGTTGCCTGCATCTTCAACGCCAACCAGGACGAAATTGTGCGCATGGTTGAAGAAGCTGATGTGGTTGAGGGCTGCCGAGCTATCGGTTTTTGGGCCGACACCCCCGCGCTGTCAATGTTCGGTGTGGTTGATGGCCTGCTAGTCGACCGGGCTTTTTTGGATGACCGCCGTCATCAGGCCCTTGAAGTTGCCGCTGTTTCTGATACTGGTCAACTACCCACCAAGCACACTGTTGAGAATGCTCTGGCCGCTGCTGCGCTCACTCGAGCCGCCGGTATCAGCCCGGAACAGGTAAAGGCTGGCTTACAAAACTATGAGCCGGGAGCTCACCGCATTCAGCTGGTTGCCAACACTCACGGGGTGCTGTGGGTCAATGACTCCAAAGCGACCAACCCCCACGCTGCCAACGCCTCACTGGAGTCCTTCAACCCGGTGATCTGGGTTGCCGGTGGCCTATCTAAAGGCGTGACCTATGATGAGCTGGTTCAAAACCATAAGGACCGCCTCAAAGCTGTAGTGATGATTGGCACCGATACCGGTGCCCTGCAATCCGCACTAGACCGCCACGCACCCGAGGTGCCCGTACACAACATGACGCAGAGCGTCCTGCTATCCAACCAGACAGACGGTGCTGCCGTCATGCAGTTGGCGGTCGCCAAAGCCCACGAGATTTCTGAACAGAATGACACCGTGCTGATGGCACCTGCTGCGGCTTCTATGGATCAGTTTGCATCCTACGCTGATCGCGGTAACGCTTTCATCGATGCAGTGACAGACCTGGTCAATCAGATCAACTCCTAGCTGTGCTCACGGGGAGGGCTTCACATCTTGGGGCCCGCCCCCTGCATTTTAAGACCGCAACCAGAGAGCCTCTTCCCGAAAGAAGTGATGACACCGTGAGCCTCACTGCTACACCTACACCGAGCCCATCAAACGGTGGGCGGGTACGCCACACCGCACACTGGCTCAAAGAGCAGTGGGAGCGGGTTCAGCTGCGCCTGAGCTCAATGGTCCTGAGCGATGTGCCCCTGGTCCTTATCGGCACGGTGGTTGTGCTTACCTCGTTCGGCATCATCATGGTGCTCTCAGCATCGAGCGTGGAGCAGATTTCAGCAGGTTTGCAGCCCTACGCCCAGGCGCGCTCTCAGGGCTTCTATGCTGTGCTGGGTCTGCTGGCCATGGTGGTGATAGGTTTCTTCATTCCTGTGCGGCTTTACCGTAACCGTTTGGCGCTGAACTTAGCCCTCGGGGCATGCGCTTTGCTGCTGCTAGCGGTTATCTTCGTGGGTGTTGAGGTTGGCGGTAATAAGAACTGGATTTCCCTGGGCGGTATCAGAATTCAGCCTTCAGAGATTGCCAAGCCGGTGATGATCCTGTGGCTGGCACTGGTCTTTTCACGGCAGGGGCAGATTGACCGCGGGCGCCCTGCCCAAACCATCTTCAAGGCGCTCTTCCCTGCCGCCTTGGGGCTCATCACGATCGTGGGTCTGATTCTGGCAGGCCATGATTTGGGTACAGTGCTGGTTTACGGTCTCTTCTTTTCCACCATGCTGCTGGCGGCTAAACCTTCGCGTATTACGGTCGTTTCGGTCTTTAGCCTTCTAGGGTTCGCAGCTCTGGCTCTGGTAGCGATAAGCCCTAACCGTATCGAACGAATTTTTAATACCTTCGCTTTCTGGAAAGAGTGTGTGGAGGCATCCTGTGACCAGGCTAATTCTGGCTTAGCCGCTCTAGCCACCGGTGGCTTCTGGGGAGTCGGATTGGGGCAGTCGCGTCAGAAATACAACTACCTGCCAGAGGCCCATAACGACTACATTTTCGCCGTTATTGGCGAAGAGTTAGGGCTGCTGGGTAGTCTGTCGGTCCTGGTGCTCTATGGAGCACTGATCTACTGCGCCATGCGCATCATTCTTCGATCCTCAGACCTGTTCATTCGCTTTGCCACCATTGGGCTGATTACCTGGTTGGTGGGGCAGGCCATGATGAACATCGCTATGGTCGTCGGTATGATGCCGGTGATCGGTGTGCCCCTTCCCTACGTTTCCTATGGTGGGTCCTCACTGATTTCATCCCTAATTGCTGCAGGTATTTTGATTGCATTCGCGCGCCAAACCCCGCTTCAACCCATCATGGGCGAAGAATCTAGGGTTGGTAACGGAGGCTCTGTGCAAAAGGACGCCGCTCGCCGGGTAAAACTTGGGCGCTTGGTGGCTGCTGAACAAGAGAAAATCTCAGCTGACCCCTACAACTCGGGCTGGACTCTTGAAAAGTTCATCCAGCGGTTCAAACTTGATAGGTTAGCCTCTGCCGTTGCCGGTAGCACCGCGCCAGCTGGGGCAAATGAGCACCAATCGCGGCAGGCCGGCCCACGTCAGCAAGGCGGCGGTTCAGTCGACGCCGGTGGGCGCGTGTCACCGCAGACTGCGCACCGCTCTGGTGAACGTCTACAACCCGAAGGCATGAAAAGCTCACCCGCTCCGCGGTCAGCCGGGACTGCACCAGTCCACCCCTCCGCTCGCACCCAGCAAGCTAAGCAGGGTACTCAAGGGGAGCAGAACACTCGGGCCTCGAATGCAACCCCCTCAACGCCTAAGCTACCTAAGGCGCAGCCAGAACCAGAACCCAAAATTCCCGCTGGTTTGCGCACTATCAAAAAAGCTCGTGAGGTTCCAGCACGAGATTCTGAGGGCGGTCTATCTGGCGGCAAGACACCCCGCGAATAGTGCCCCGGGCGCTGAATGCGTAAACTGTAAGGCGTAAACAACCTTTTTCATGGAGCGAATGAATGACCAAGGCACCAACCGTAGTGCTTGCAGGGGGCGGCACCGCCGGGCACATTAACCCGATGCTTGCTATAGCACGTGCGCTCAAGGACCAAGAACCCAGCGTCAACATCATGACAGTAGGTACTGAAGGTAGCATGGAAGCAACCATGGTACCGGCCGCTGGCTTTGAGATAAGCTTCATCCCCAAGGTTCCCTTTCCCCGACGTCCTACCCTGGATGCGCTCAAATTTCCCCTCAAATTTAAGCAATCACTGAATGTGGCGGAGAAGATACTGACCGACAATTCAGCATCCGTTGTGGTCGGAGTCGGCGGTTACGTGTGTACTCCTATGTACTTGGCCGCACAAAAGCTTGGCCTGCCGGTAGTGATTCATGAAGCTAATGCTAAGCCCGGTTTAGCTAATAAAGTCGGCGCCAAAAAAGCTGCTGTAGTGGCCACTGCCTTCCCCGATACACCCATCAAGAACGCTCAGCTGGTGGGCATGCCTATGCGCCAGAACATTGCAGAGCTGGATCGGGTCGCCGAAGCAACTGCGGCTCGCGAGCGGCTGGGGCTAGACCCTCACCTGCCGACCCTGGTAGTGACCGGTGGTTCGCTCGGCGCCCTCAGCCTCAATAAGGCTATTGAAGAGATAGTCGATGATATCGCCGGGTGGGGCTTTCAGGTTCTCCACATCACAGGTCGAGATAAAGCACTGCGCACCCCGCAGGGCGAGATTCGTGAAGCGCCTGCCTATCATCAGGTTGAATTCATTACTTCCATGGAAGATGTCTATGCCGCTGCTGATCTGTTGATTGTGCGCTCAGGAGCCGCCACCGTCAGCGAAGTAGCTGCGGTGGGCGTTCCTGCAATCTTTGTGCCGCTGCCCATCGGCAACGGTGAGCAGGCTTTGAACGCTAAGAGCCTGGTCGATGCCGGGGGAGGGCTGCTCGTTGCCGACGCTGACTTCACAGCAGACTGGTTCCGCCAGCATGTACCGGCTTTGCTGACCGACCATAAGAAACTTAAAGACATGGCTAGCACCTCGTACCAGCACGGTATTCGTGACGCTGCTGCTGTGGTGGCCCGTAAAATACTGGAGGTAGCTCACTAATGACTGACTCACTCATCAATCTTTCTATCGACCTTCCCGCTCCGCTGACCCCTCCCTTCCCCGAGCGTCCAGTTTTGGACCAGCTGGGGCACGTTCACTTCATCGGCATCGGCGGTGCCGGCATGAGTGCTGTTGCCCGGCTGATGCTGCAGGCTGGGATGACGGTTAGCGGTTCAGATAAGGCAGAGGGTGCAACCCTGGACTCTCTGAGACAACTGGGCGCTACCGTTTACACTCCGCAGGCAGCTGAGAATATTAGCGGTGCTCAGACGGTGGTGATTTCTACAGCAATTCGCGAAGATAACCCTGAGCTTGCTGCCGCTCGTGCTTCCGGTCTGCTGGTGCTCCACCGGTCAGAGGCCCTAGCGGCTACCATGCGGGACTCGAAGGTCATCGCTGTTGCCGGGACCCACGGTAAAACCACCACCAGTTCTATGATCTCGGTGATGATGTCAGGTCTTGAGCTTTCACCCTCATTTGCGGTTGGCTCAACGATCGCTGGCTTCGGTAGCAACGCCCACCTGGGGGCTGCTGGCCCTGAGAGTTGGTTTGTGGCTGAGGCAGATGAATCTGACGGTTCCTTCGTGCGTTACCGCCCAGAAATTGCGGTGGTTACTAACGCTGAACCAGACCACCTGGATTTCTACGGCACCGCCGAACGGGTGACAGAAGCCTTCAACCGGTTCATTGGCTCAATGGCACCTGGCGGTGTGCTGGTCACCTGTGCCGATGACGCCGGTGCCTCCAAGCTAGCAGAGCGTGCCCGCTCAGCAGGTGTGGACGTCGTGACCTACGGCGAAACCTCTGAAGCCCAGGTGCAGCTCACGGGCATCACCTCGCACGGCACTGAATGCTCATCAAACCTGGTCTGGGACTTCACCGTGGGGCAGCAGAAGTTCGCCGGGCATATCACCCTCACCCTGCCGGTGCCGGGCGTCCACAACCAGCTCAACGCGACCGCAGGATTTATCTGTGCACTCATTGCGGGAGCCTCACCGTCGGATGCGGTTCAAGCGCTCGGCAACTTTACCGGAACTGACCGCCGGTTTACCCTGCGCGGCGAGGCCGCCGGTGTGAAGGTCTTTGACGATTACGCCCACCATCCCACTGAAGTTCAGCGTGCTCTGGAGACGGGCAGGACCGTTGCAGCCGGACACAACCTTTACGTGCTGTTCCAGCCCCATCTCTTTTCCCGCACCAAAGAGTTCTCGGCAGAATTTGCCCGTTCACTGTCACAGGCAGACCGGTCCTACGTACTAGATATCTATCCAGCTCGTGAACAACCGATGGAGGACGTCACTAGCCACCTGATTACTGATGCCGGTTACTCTGAGGTGCACTATGCACCAGATGCCCACGAGGCCGTCCGGTCAATTGTTGCCGCAGCTCTGCCCGGTGACATCATAATGACGGTTGGAGCCGGTGATATTACCGCCTACGGCCAAGAGCTGGTCAACCAGCTGCGTGCACGTGAAAGCTCTGCAGCCCAGTGAGTCACCCCAAAAACGGCTCACCGGATCAGCACGCCGCCTCAAAGAAAAGTGGACGCCAGCGGACGCCACGGGTCCGCCTCAATTCTTCAAAGGTTGAGCAGCTGAGCGGTGAGACAGACAACCTCGTTGATATCTCAACCAATAGCCGGTTTGCGCAGTGGAGGCGTGATCACGCCGAACAGCCTCACCGAGAAGATGCAGATACAGAGAGCCAATCAGCCGATCAGCAAAGCCAACCTCAACCGGAAAGAACACCTCGGTCTGTTAGCCGGTTGAAAGGCTGGTTCTACGGGCTTGCAACGGTGGTAGTTGTAGCTGCCCTGTTCGTGGGTGTGGTCTTTTTCTCCCCCCTTCTCGCTACTCGCACCATCACGGTGGAGGGGGCGTCCTTGCTTGATTCCTCTTACGTCAAGGATCAGCTGGTTCCCCTAGAGGGGGTACCGATGACCAGAGTTACTGAGGATCAAGTCGCTGATCTGGTGGGCAACCAGGAGGTGCTCCGAGGCGTCAGCCTTGAAGCTAGACCACCTCATGAACTGGTGGTCAAGCTTCATGAGCGCGTACCGGTTGCCGTGGTTAAGGATGACGATGCTTATGTGCTCGTTGATGACGAAGGTAAGCAGCTTCGGACTACCGAAACTGTAGAGAGTGCTGGGGTTCCATTAGTGGATGGAGGAACAGACATTCTGGGTACGCCGGAATTTACGACAGTGACGGGGGTTCTGGCAGCTTTACCAACGTCTATTTTGTCTCAGGTTTCTGAAGCGACTGCTGATTCGGCGTCAACCATTAACTTGCAGATGGCTGATGGCACCCGAGTTATTTGGGGGACACCCGCTGAAAGTGAACTTAAGGCTAAGGTTTTGATGAGCCTGATGGAATCAGTGGGCGCTGAGGGCGCCGTGACCGTCTATGACGTTTCCAGCCCACTTGTTCCCACCGTCAAGTAGTTAAACCTAAAGCTTAGATTAGATTTCAACCTTCAGAATTTCTGAAAAAGTAATGCTTGGGTCGACACTGGGGCGACAACCTGCCCGTGAAATTGATAATCTTTCATTGATTGAGTAAATAAAATGTTCCAATCTAACCTTTAAAGTAAAGGTTTAGATTTGTGTCTAAGAGTAAAAACAGTAGGGAATCCATGGATACATCAGCTCCCCAGAACTACCTGGCAGTTATCAAAGTAGTCGGCATCGGTGGCGGTGGCGTAAACGCCGTTAACCGCATGATTGAGGTCGGTCTCCGCGGTGTTGAGTTCATCGCCATCAATACCGACGCTCAGGCACTGCTTATGTCAGATGCGGATGTAAAGCTCGACGTGGGCCGTGAACTGACCCGCGGCCTTGGCGCTGGTGCTAACCCCGATGTGGGACGTCAGGCTGCTGAAGACCACGAGCAGGAAATTGAAGAGGTGCTCAAGGGCGCTGATATGGTATTCGTAACCGCTGGTGAAGGTGGTGGCACCGGTACCGGTGGTGCACCCGTCGTCGCACGCATTGCCCGCTCCCTGGGCGCACTGACCATTGGTGTTGTGACCCGCCCCTTCACCTTTGAAGGCCGCCGTCGTTCAAACCAAGCAGAGACCGGCATCGCTGCTCTGCGCGATGAAGTTGATACCCTCATCGTCATCCCCAACGACCGTCTGCTCTCCATCTCGGACCGCAACGTTTCTATGCTCGACGCCTTCAAGTCAGCTGACCAGGTTCTGCTCTCAGGTGTCCAGGGCATCACCGACCTGATCACCACCCCCGGTCTGATTAACCTTGACTTTGCAGACGTTAAGTCAGTCATGCAGGGTGCTGGTTCAGCTCTCATGGGCATTGGCTCCGCATCCGGTGAAGACCGTGCCGTCAAGGCAGCCGAACTGGCGATTGCATCCCCTCTGCTCGAGGCATCCATCGATGGTGCTCACGGCGTTCTGCTGTCCATCCAGGGCGGTTCAGACCTGGGTCTCTTCGAAATCAACGAGGCAGCTCGCCTGGTTCAGGAAGTTGCTCACCCCGACGCCAACATCATCTTCGGTGCCGTCATTGACGATGCCCTGGGCGATGAAGCTCGCGTTACCGTTATTGCCGCTGGTTTTGATTCGGTCGACCCCGAAACCAACTCCAATAACACCAACGCAGCAGCCAACCAGGCAGCACGCACCCAGCAGAGCTTCGGAGGCGCATCTGCTCCCTCTTCAGCTTCACGCGGTTTCAGTGCCCCGGCTACTAACACCTGGGAATCAAACAACAATGATGTTCCCACTAACGCTGGCTTTGACGTTGATCTTCCCCCCGTGGTTGAAGATGCATCGGCTAACCGACGTGACACTCTGGATGTTCCCGACTTCCTTAAGTAGGGCATCAACCATCATAATTTGATGCGGTGGGGGTGAAGGCAAGATGTGCCTTCACCCCCACTTTTGCACGGTAGAGTTTTTAGCACATACCCTTGGCCTCAGAAAGCAAATCAATGCACGATGTTTTGTACTCCCGACACACCGTCAGCACACCTGATGGCAGCACAGTCCACCTGGGGTTTACCTCCCGCGCTGCCGGTAATTTAGGCCTCCACGTGGGCGCCAGCCCAGCTGTGGCAGTAGAACACAGAGCGAATCTTGAAGAATTTCTGCTGGGCACCAACGCTGCCGCTGGGTTTATCTATCTAGAGCAGGTTCATGGAACCGAGGTATGCGACGCTGATCAGGTGGCATCAGCGCGACACACCAGTACCGGTGATGAAGATGCAGCCCGTCAGCTGAGGTCTGCAGCGCCGGTGGCCGATGCCGCTGTCACGTGTGACTCCCGTGCGCTGGCCGTTATGGTGGCAGACTGTATCCCTCTGGTTTTTGTGGGGGAGCATCGGGCAACCGGTTCACCGATTCTGGGCGTAGCTCACGCTGGGCGTCGGGGGCTATTAGACGGCGTGATTGAAGCCGCCGTTCAGGAGCTCCTTGCCCGGAGCGCAGAGAATATTCGAGTGTGGATTGGCCCATCAATCTGCGGACGCTGTTATGAAGTGCCCGCCGATATGCACCGGGAATCAAGCCGCTTGCTACCGGAGGTTGCTTCTACCACCAGTTGGGGAACACCGGCTCTTGACCTCCCTGCAGGGGCCCACGCCGTCCTGCAAAAACTCCCTGCTGTCGCAGAAGTGTCAGATGAGTTTGGCGCTTGTACGCTTGAAACCGAGCAACTGTTTTCTCACCGAGCCGTAGCAGGCGGCAGGGAAGCAGGCAGAATAGCTGGACTTGTATGGGTTGAGAAACAATAGGTTGGAGTCACCATGTTGATGTATTCAGAAGCACGTGCCAGGGAATTGGCACATAATCTTCAGGAGGTGCAGGCACAGATCGCCGCAGCCTCCCAGGATTTGAGCGCGGTGCGTGCTCAAACTTCTGCGCTGCCAGAACTTACTGTGGTCACTAAATTTTTTCCAGCGGAAGATGTTGCAGCCCTTTACGATATGGGGGTACGGTCGGCCGGTGAGAACCGTGACCAGGAAGCTAGCGGTAAAGCTGCCCAGCTATTACCCCACGCTCATACTGATGACCCCCTGCGCTGGTCTTTTATCGGGCAGCTACAAACCAATAAAGCCAAGTCTGTTGTCAAATATGCGCACGAGGTTCAGTCGGTTGATCGCCTATCCTTGGCAGAGGCCTTGTCCAAGGCTTACCTTAACCAGCTCAAGCGCTATGAGGCAGGGGAAGGGCCGGCGCCTGCGTCCCTAGCAAGTGGTGGGCTAAAGTGTCTTATCCAGGTAGGATTGAACCCGCTGGCCCCTTCGACTGCGGGCCAATCCTCTTTGGGTGCCAGAGGTGGAGCATCTCCCGAAGACACCCTGGAACTCGCCCATCAGATTTCCCGTTTACCCGGACTAGTCTTAGGCGGAGTGATGGCGGTAGCACCACTGGATCAGAGCGCAGATGCAGCATTTGAACGTCTGTATAGAACCGCTGAAAAGCTATGGGGCGATTTCCCCGAGGCAAGGACTATCTCAGCGGGCATGAGCACCGACCTTGAAGCTGCTATTCGGTGGGGGTCAACCAACGTGAGAGTAGGTTCTCACATCATGGGGAAAAGACCAATGCTGTGAAGTGAGGGCTAACCCGGTAAACTTAAGCTGCTGGCATCCCCTGAAATGGGGGTGCGTTTTGATAGCGTGAAAACCTAAGGATTGAAGAGGTAACGGTGTAACAGCCCAGTGGCGGTTGCCTGTTGAAGGAGATAAATATGGCTCGTACCTTGCATCAGGCAATGGCTTACCTGGGGCTAGCAGAGAATGAGACCGAACGGTCTCAACAGGCTTCCAGAAGGTTAGAACCTGTCTATGAAGAGACTGTATTCGAGGCAGACGATACCTACCAGCCCTTCGACGACGAAGTTGCCTACGATGAGACCCAGGCAGAAACCTCTGTAACAGATGACCGGGATGTTCTGCTGGGCACCCTCGGTAACTCTCGATCTGTGAGAGCATCAGAGTCAGATGACCTGTATGCGCCGTCCCACAGCTCTGCCACGTCCTCACTCTCTGCGGATAACTACCGCGACCAAGAGCAGTCCTCTGCTGATTCCGCTCCTGTCGAGCGACCTGCCAACCGTTATACCCCCAACGAAAGCGACGAAGAATTGCGCCGTATCACCACCATTCACCCTCGTTCTTACAACGATGCCAAAATCATTGGTGAATCCTTCCGCGAGAACATTCCGGTCATTATGAACGTGACCGATATGGGAGATACCGACGCTAAGCGTCTGGTTGATTTCTCAGCTGGCTTGGCTTTTGCCTTGCACGGTTCAATTGAGCGGGTTACCGATAAGGTCTTCTTGCTGACTCCCGCCAACCTAGAGGTCCTCGGTGCTGAAGGTACTGAGATTCCGGTTGCTTTAGACAGCGACGACAATAACCTCTTCAATCAGGGTTAATCGAAGTAGTTTTTCGTGGGTTATATTTTTGCTTTCCTAACAATCGCAGTTTATTTGCTGATTGTTGTGTTTATGGCGCGCCTGGTGCTTGACTGGATTCAGATGTTTGCACGATACTGGCGGCCTCAAGGGTTTATGCTCATTCTTGTTTCCTTCGTCTACGGTGTGACGGACCCTCCTATGAACCGTGCCCGGAAGTATATCAAGCCTCTTCGTTTGGGTGGTATATCACTCGACTTGGGTTTCATGCTCGTGCTCATCGGTCTATTTGTCGTGCAAACCGTACTCATGTCTTTGACTATTCGCGCCTCATAAGGCACAGCGCTTTTCTGCCCTTTGAAAGGTGATAAGTTCACGAAATTTCTTTCAAAGTCAAGGGTCTAAGCGTGATGATTAGCTCATGGGGGTTGCCCGCCTCTATTCTTGCAACCTCCCCACACAGCATGTAGTTTATTGTTGTAGTAAGGGGAACTACAGGCTTTACTGACTCGTACCGGGGTAAAGCTAGCTTCACTTTCATCTATATTCATGATTCAAAAATTTATAAAGAATTTGAGAACTCAATGAAATCCACCTACCAATAGTTTGCTGGTGAGATGAATGAGAAGTGCGAAAACAAAGAATTAGAGGTGAACTACCGTGGCACTTACGCCTGAGGAAGTTATCAACAAAAGGTTTCAGCCAACCAAGTTTAAAGAGGGATATAACCCCGAAGAGGTTGACGATTTTCTCGATGAAATTGTTATCGAGTTACGCCGTTTGAACGCTGAAAATAGTAGCCTAAAGCGTCAGCATGAAGAAGCAGAGGCTCAGGCTCCTTTCACAGCGGCAGAATCTCCAGCCTCCACAGCTCCGGCATTTATTGATGTGCCTGAAGCTGCTCCCGAGGTAGAGGTATCGCACGCTACTCCCTCCGATGCTGCCGGTCTTCTGGCCCTGGCTCAGAAGGTTCACGATGATTATGTCATCGAAGGTAAGCGTGAGCGTGAACGTTTGATCGGTGAGGGCCAGGAAGAGGCTGCCAACTTGGTAGCGACTGCTCGCGAAGAGTCAAGCCAGGTGCTCGGTGAACTCGAGCAGACTAAGGTTGAACTTGAACAGTCTGTCGATCAGCTGCGTAGCTTTGAAAGCACCTACCGCTCTTCACTGCGCACCTATATTACTGAGCAGCTGTCGGCCTTGGAACAAACCCCTCACCTTGAACCCCTGGATACTCCTTCTCCTGTAACAGGCCAGCAGTCTCTAGCTCTGGAATCAGACCAAGAAAAATAATGCTTTCCCGGCTCAAGAGTCAGTTGTGAATTAGTACTGTTCTCAATTCCTGCTCAGGCGGCAACCAACTAAGGTTGCCGCCTGAGATGTTTAAGATACTGCAACTCGTGCGACCTGGGAGAGATAAGCGATAAGCTAGAGGCTGATTAAGAATCAAAGGGTGACGAAAGGGTGCCGTGACAGAGGTCCAGCAAAAAGATACCGCTTTGACTCCGGTTCGACGAGTGAGCGGGGTTAAAAAGTTAGTGCTCGCTGCTTTTCTCTTCCTTCTGGTCTATGGCGCTGATCAAATCATTAAACATATTGTTGAAACCACTATGTATGTGGGCCAGTCCATCGCTGTGATTGATGGTTTGCTGTGGTGGCGCTACTATCTCAACCCCGGCGCAGCCTTTTCGATGGGGGAGAGCACCACCTGGATTTTCACCATTATTTCTACCCTGGGCGCTCTGGTCTGCGTGGTACTGATTGCGCGTGCGCGATCTTTGGCATGGACGGTATGGTTGGCAGTTTTGATGGGCGGCATCGTAGGTAACCTCCATGACCGACTTTTCCGCGAACCCGGCTTTGGTATCGGGCACGTGGTGGACTACATCTCGGTCCCTAACTTTGCCATCTTTAATCTGGCTGATTCAGCCATTTGCGTTTCGATGGGCGTCATTGTTCTCCTGACCTTTTTGGGGATCAGAATGGACGGCAACCGTGAAGTAAGAGCCAAAAAAATTGCTGTAGAAGAGGAGAAGTAAGTCGTGAGTGAACGCATCAATATCGAACACACCGTCGAGGCCACCCAGGCAGCCATGCGTTTGGATGCTCTGCTGGCCGAAATCTCTGGACATGCCCGCACAACGGTGAGTGGCTGGATTAAGAACGGTGAGGTCGCCGCTGTGGCTGCTACCGGGCGTCCCCTCAAAACCAAAGCTTCAGCCAAGGTAACTGAAGGCGATAAGATTTCGGTGGATGGCACCCCGCCCCGAGACCTGACCCAGATTGAGGCAGAACAGGTGGATGGTTTCAGCATCGTTTACGAGGATGATGACATTGTAGTAGTTGATAAGCCAACCGGCGTGGCAGCCCACCCCTCTATGGGCTGGCACGGCCCTACTGTGGTTGGGGCCCTCAAACATGCCGGGGTTGAAATCGCCACCAGCGGTGCCGCCGAACGCAAGGGCATCGTCCACCGCCTGGACGTTGGCACCTCCGGTCTTATGGTGGTGACCAAGAACGAACAGGCCTATACGGTCATGAAGAACGCCTTTAAAGACCGCACCGTTACCAAGGTTTATCACACCTTGGTTCAGGGGCTCCCTGACCCTGTCAAGGGCACCATTGATGCCCCCATCGGCCGCCACCCCGGTAGCGAATGGAAGTTCGCGGTGAACGAGGACGGCAAGCCCGCCGTTACCCACTACGAACTGATCGAAGCTTTCGGCCCGGCGTCCCTGGTTGAAGTGCACCTTGAAACCGGACGCACCCACCAGATCCGCGTTCACTTCTCAGCCCTGCGCCACCCCTGCGCTGGCGACTTAACCTACGGCGCCGATCCCATGATTTCAGCCAACCTGGGGTTGACCCGTCAGTGGTTGCACGCTCACAAGCTGGGCTTTGCGCACCCCCGCACCGGGGACTACGTTGAATTCGAGAGCCCCTACCCGGCTGACCTGCAGTTCGCCCTGGACTCTCTGGCAGACGGCAACTTCTAAAGCACCCCCCCCTCAACCGGCACCTTGCACCGAACAGGAAACCCTCGTGGCTAATAACGACTTCACTCACCTGCACGTTCATACCGAGTACTCCATGCTAGATGGTGCTGCCCGTCTAGGAGACCTCTTTAGCCACTCCAAAGAGCTGGGCATGAACGCGTTGGCAACTACCGACCACGGCTTTCTTTTTGGTGCCTTTGACTTCTGGAACAAGGCCAACCAGGCTGGTGTCAAGCCCATCATTGGAGTTGAAGCCTACCTGACACCCGGCACCGCGCGTCAGGACCGCACCCGTGTCAAGTTTGCGGACGGCGGCCGCGACGACGTTTCCGGTGGCGGTGCCTACACTCACATGACTATGTGGGCAGAGACTACCGAGGGCATGCATAACATGTTCCGGGCGTCCTCACTGGCCTCCCTGGAGGGCCAGCTCTACAAGCCCCGTATGGACCGCGACCTGCTGCAGACCTACGGCAAAGGCATCATTGCAACGACCGGTTGCCCCTCGGGTGAAGTGCAGACCCGCCTGCGCCTGGGGCAGTACAAGGAAGCGGTGCAAGCTGCCAGCGACTTCCGCGATATCTTTGGCAAAGAGAACTTTTACTGCGAAATTATGGACCACGGGCTGTCCATCGAAAAGCAGGTGATGACCGACCTCATCAAGCTCTCCAAGGAGCTAGACCTACCCCTAGTGGCTACTAACGACCTGCACTATACCCACGCAGAGGACGCCAAGGCGCACGCCGCCTTGCTCTGCGTCCAGTCCGGTTCAACCCTGCAGGACCCCAAGCGCTTCAAATTCGACGCCGATGACTTCTACCTCAAGTCCCCGGCTGAGATGCGCGAGCTCTTCCGCGACTTCCCCGAAGCATGCGATAACACCATGGAAATCGCTGAGCGCTGCCACGTTGAATTCAACACCAAGGCAAACTACATGCCCAACTTCCCCGTGCCCGAGGGGGAGAACGAGGAATCCTGGTTCGTCAAAGAAGTTGAACGAGGCCTGCACTACCGTTTCCCCAAAGGCATCCCCGACGACGTCCGCAAACAGGCTGAATACGAAGTGGGTATCATCTCGCAGATGGGCTTCCCCGGCTACTTCCTGGTGGTTGCCGACTTCATCAACTGGGCGAAGGAACAGGGCATTCGCGTGGGCCCGGGCCGTGGCTCTGGTGCAGGTTCGATGGTTGCGTACGCCATGCGTATCACCGACCTCAACCCACTGGAACACGACCTGATCTTCGAACGTTTCCTCAACCCCGACCGCGTCTCCATGCCCGACTTCGATGTGGACTTCGATGATCGCCGCCGCTCTGAGGTCATTCACTACGTGACCGAGAAGTACGGCGAAGACAAGGTGGCAATGATTGTCACCTACGGCACCATCAAGGCTAAGCAGGCGCTGAAAGATTCCTCCCGCGTCCTGGGCTACCCCTTCTCTACCGGTGAGCGCCTGACTAAGGCCATGCCGGATGACGTCATGGGAAAGAACATCGCTCTCGCCAACGTCTACAACCCCGAGGATAAGCGCTACCAGGACGCCGGCGATCTGCGTGAGCTCATCGAAACCGACCCCGATTCAGCCAAGGTCTTTGAAACCGCTAAGGGCCTTGAGGGCCTCAAGCGCCAGTGGGGCGTGCACGCGGCGGGCGTCATTATGTCCAGCCACAACCTCATTGACGTTATCCCCATCATGCGCCGTGAGCAGGACGGGCAGGTTATTACTCAGTTTGATTACCCCACCTGCGAGGGCCTAGGCCTGATTAAGATGGACTTCTTGGGTCTGCGTAACCTAACCATCATTTCTGATGCCCTTGAGAACATCAAAATGAACCGCGATCAAGAGATTGATCTGGAAACCCTGGAAATCGATGATGTGGAGTCCTACAAACTGCTGGCACGAGGGGACACCCTGGGTGTCTTCCAGTTGGATGGCGGGCCCATGCGTCAGCTGCTCAAGCTCATGCAGCCGGACCACTTCGAGCACATTTCCGCGGTGCTCGCGCTCTACCGCCCCGGCCCTATGGGCGCTAACTCCCACACCAACTACGCCCTGCGTAAGAACGGTCTGCAGGAAGTTACCCCCATCCACCCCGAGCTCGAAGAGCCTCTGGCTGAAATTCTGGATACCACCTACGGCCTGATTGTCTACCAGGAGCAGGTTATGGCGATCGCCCAGAAGGTAGCGGGCTACTCGCTGGGTGAAGCAGATATTTTGCGCCGTGCCATGGGCAAGAAGAAAAAGGAAGAACTGGATAAGCAGTACGCCACCTTCCACCAGGGCATGCTGGATAACGGCTACTCTGAAGGCGCTGTGAAAGCTCTCTGGGACATTCTGCTGCCCTTCTCTGACTACGCCTTTAACAAGGCGCACACAGCAGCCTACGGTCTCGTTTCTTACTGGACTGCCTACCTCAAGGCCCACTTCCCGCAGGAATACATGGCAGCTCTGCTAACTTCGGTGGGCGATGATAAGGACAAACTAGCGCTCTACCTTAACGAGTGCCGTCACATGAAAATCACGGTGCTCCCACCGGACGTCAACGAATCAGCCCTGAACTTCACCCCCGTTGGGGACGACATCCGTTTCGGTATGGGCGCTATCCGCAACGTGGGTGCCAACGTGGTCTCGGCCATGGTGTCTACCCGCGAAGAGAAGGGCCGCTACGAGTCCTTTCACGACTTCCTCAGCAAGGTGCCCGTGGTGGTCTGTAACAAGCGCACCGTGGACTCCCTCATTAAGGCTGGCGCCTTCGACTCGCTGGGTCATGAACGCCGCCCGCTGTCCATGGTTCATGAAGAAGCCATTGACGCCACCGTTTCGGTCAAGCGCCAGGAAGCTGCCGGTCAGTTTGACCTCTTCGGTGGTCTGGGCGGTGAAGACGATAACCCGGTAGGGGACTTCGCCGTCGCCATCCCGGACGTCCCCGAATGGGAAAAGCGCGACAAACTCAACTTCGAACGTGAAATGCTGGGCCTGTACGTCTCAGACCACCCCCTTCGCGGGCTAGAAGAGGCGCTGGACGCCCTCTCAGACTCAACGATTCAGGGGCTGCTCTCGGAGGATTCGGTCAAGCCCGATGGCGCTATCGTGACCGTTGCCGGCATGATCACCTCGGTCTCCCGCCGCATCGCCAAGCAATCGGGTAACCCCTATGCCCGCCTGGAACTTGAAGACCGCACCGGCTCTATCGAGGTCATGTTCTTTGGCCGTGCCTATGAGCCGATTGCCGGCGTCCTCTCTGAGGATCTCATCTGTACCATCAAGGGCCGTCTGCAGCGCCGCGATGATGGGTCGGTGACCCTCAGCGCTCAGGAGCTGCACATCCCCGAAATCTCGGCGGACGGCACCGGCGGCCCGGTCACCATTGTCATTCCCGAGTACAAGGCGACCGAGGAAACCCTGGGCCAGCTACGCGACATTTTGAAGAATCACCGCGGTGAATCAGAAGTGCGCATAGCCATGACCACCCGCACCAAGAAACTGCTGCTGCGCCTGGCACCTGACCTGCGCGTCACCCCCAACCCCGCGCTCTTCGGCGACCTCAAGGTGCTACTGGGCCCGGCCTGTTTAGACAGCTAGAAATATCAAAACAGGGTAAAGCTTCGGTTGTAAAGCCATAAAGGGCTTTACAACCGGAGACTAAAAATCAGCTGGATTATATAGGTCAAACGATGATTCAGCGTGATGTTGTCTTGATGGGGTCAAGATAAAACAGGCAGGAATTTTGATCAAAGGATTCAATTTCTGCTTCAAAATGTAAATTTTGCCCCACATAAATACTCTCTGCAGGGTCATCCGCTGGAAAATGCATAGAGACAGCGGGTTGAACTTCTTCGAACTTAAAATATGGTCCTTTTTGTGATGTTTCACTAAAGTCGCCAGGTGAGATAAGCACGTCCACAACCGTCCTGTATCCCTCAAGTTTTAAGATGTTCACGATGGATCCATCAAAGCTAACTGTTTCCCCGTCATATGTTGATGCAAAGTCCCTGATGCTTTCACTACAGGGATCATTTTCATTAATAATTAATTCAAATTCAGGATTATTTGCAGAGGTAATAATTCCTACAGGGGTTGGCGATGGAGTGGGGGAGGCACTAGCTTCTGAATGCTCGGAATGAATGGTACTGGCTGGAGCCATCGAATCTGGAGCGGTGGAAGCGCGTGTATTGGAATGTGAAGGTGTGGTGGTTTGGGACTGTGATGCCGCAACGGACGCTTCTTGGTCAGTTTCTTCTTCTAGTGTTGATTGGATTCCGGCCGTAGCGAGTAAAGCTACTGTGGCTATTGCCGCTGGAATGGCAATCTTCATGTTGATGGGTTTTACAGGTTTACGGAAGTGCAACGTTGTTTGAAGTTTACCGTCAACGACCTCTGTTAGCTCCCAACCGTCTTCCTCCATCTTTCTGATAGTAGACGCTTTTTTGAGTTTTAGGGTTGTTAGCTTCTGACTACGGTATTTAGTTGTAGCGTTATTTTTCATATTTGTGCCTTTATTAAGGAAACCAGACTTCAACGAATTAGGGGCATTGCCTAGTATCGACTTCTCGGTTCAGGTTGACACTCTGCAACTACATCATTCCTCATAATAATACGTTGGCATTTACTATAATTTTTATAAAAATATCAAACTACCTTTAGAAGGTAACTTCTGAAATGGTGATGACAAGGCGTTTCTTTGTATTCTGATAGATTCACGCTGTTCACAGCAATCTGCACAAAACCGAAGTTGAGTTGATGTCCAATAGCCAGTGAACCGACTGCGCCCGGTAAAGAACAGCGGGGTTTCCTTTCAACAGCTTTGTTTCTGTCGCAGTAGAAAGCAGACCCCACACAAGGTAAGGTGGCGGCAGGTCCTAAGACGGGTCGAGAAAGTTACCTGCCGAGTCCGGCGTAGCTCCAGCCGGCGCCCTGCCAGATGCAGGGGTCAAGGGCATTACGCCCGTCAATAATACGAGCGGTGCCCACCAGCTCGGTCGCCTGCACAGGGTCAATGTTGACGAACTCGGCCCATTCCGTCAGTAAAAGCACCAGATCACTGCCCGTCAGTGCGGTCAACACATCTGCCTCGGTGATGAGCTGGGGGTAGCGGGTAGCAACACTCGGTAGCGCCTCGGGGTCGGTAATGGTTACCTGAGCGCCGGCGTCCGCCAAACGCAGCGCCACCTCAAGAGCAGGGGAGTCACGGATGTCGTCGCTGTTGGGCTTGAACGCGGCACCCAGAACCGTAATTTTTGCGTTCTCAATCTCTCTGTCAAAAATCTTGATTGCTTGTGTGACCACGCGGTCGCGACGGCGCTGATTAATAGCGTCCACATCGCGCAGGAAGCTAACCGCGCTTTCAACGCCCAGCTCCTCGGCCCGGGCCTGGAAGGCTCGGATGTCCTTGGGCAGACAACCTCCACCGAAACCGATACCGGCCTTCAAGAACTTGTTGCCAATACGTTCGTCATAACCGATAGCGGTGGCAAGCTCGGTGACATCCCCACCGGTAGCCTCGCAGAGCTCAGCCATCGCGTTGATAAAACTGATCTTGGTAGCGAGGAAGGAATTAGCGGCGACTTTAACCAGCTCGGCGGTAGGGTAGCTGGTCTTGATGAGGGGGATACCCTCTGCCAGCAGGGGAGCATAGACCCTCTCCAGTGCAGCAGCACCGGTCTTAGCCCGTTCAGCATCCTGGGGTAGACCATAGACCAGTCGGTCCGGGTGCAGAGTGTCTGCAACCGCAAAGCCTTCACGCAGGAACTCGGGGTTCCACAGCAGGGTGGCGCCGGCGGCTTCGATGCGAGGGGCTAGGGCAGAGGCAGTGCCCACGGGAACGGTGGACTTACCCACAATGACGGGACGGCCAGCTTCAGCGGCGGTATCAGAGCTGGGCATAGCCTTCAGCACCATGTCCACGGCGGAGTTCACGTAGGTGAGATTAGCTGCCTTGCCGTCCTCAGACTGCGGGGTTCCCACAGCGATGAAGTGGACGTCAACGTCAGCGAGTTCTTCTGACGCGGGAGCCAGAGCAAAGCGGAGTTTGCCCGAATCTAAGGCGGTGCGCAGAATCTCGGGGAAGCCCGGTTCAAAGAAGGGGGCTTGGCCCGCAGCCAGCGCCTCGATGCGGGAGGCATCGACGTCAACACCGATGACCTCGTGACCAAGCTGAGCCATAGCCGCTGCGTGGACGGCACCGAGGTAGCCGCAACCGATGACTGAGATTTTCATGAAATGTTCCTTTGAGATGGTGATGTTTAAAAAACTGAGGGGGTGTGGGCTAGTGCCCAATCAAGCCAGGTAGCAAGCCAAGGGGCGGAGCGGGGGCGGAAAGCGTAAACGCAGGTGATCCGAATGCGGGAACTCTGGGTGTAGGCCCTGAGTCTCTGAGGGCTGATTCCGGCCTCTTGGGCGAGATCCCACAAAATCACGGTGATTTCGGCGGCTTTTTCAGCGGTGAGATGCCCCTGGATTCGGCGCAGCTCGATGTGAGCCAGAAGGTTGCCTACATCCAGGGCAGCTTCGCCGATTGCCGCGGTATCAATGTCAAGAATTCCCAGCTGCGAACCGTCCCAGAGCAGCTGCTTATCGTGGAGATCACGGTGAAGCAGGACGAGCTGATCCGGCTTTTCTGCCAGAGCGGTTGCAACGGCTTCTGCTGCCCTCTCGAGGTCGTTGATGCGGTCGAGAGCGGCGTAGTTGCGAGCAGACTTAATCCATTGGGCTAGCACCCTTTTTTCCTCCACTGAGCCGTGGAGTGGGTAGTGAGTCACATCAGCCAGATCTTTCCCCAGGGTCAAAAACCGTTTCCAGGAGTCTGCAAAGACCTCCCATGCCGGCAGGGAGTCATCGCCCAGCTCTAGCAAGGTCTGGCCGGGCAGAAGTGAAAAATCAAGAGATTGCTCGCGCACCGCAAGGACGCTGGCCGAGCTAAAACCTGCCTCTTCAAAAACCTCACCCAAGCTGCTGGATAGAGCTGCTACCTTTTCTGCCTTACCGGGGCGTAGGTGCTTAGTAACTGCGTGGTGTTCCCTGGTGACGGCGCGTTTGCCGGCCCGGTGCACCAGAAGCTGCGCACCGCCGTCCACAGCCGCTTCTAACCAGGGTAGCTTCTTATCAGTCCCATAGATGAGCAGGGAAATATTCCCTTCAGCGGTGACCTTCCCCGCGCGCAGGAGCCCCTGGGTGTCGAATGTTTCAAAAATGAGGGCACCGTCTTTGGCCGGCCACGCTCTGCGCACCGGGCTAGTGCGGTGGTAGCGTCGCAGGGCTTCTAAAGCCGTGGTATTAGCACTCATAGCATCTGCTCAATTCTGCTCAGGGCCGCCTCAACCTCGGCCTTCCAGCCGGGTTGAGCACTGCGGAGCGGGTCGGCCAGACGCAGGGCAAGAGCTCCAGCCAAGGCATGTTGAAGATCTAGAACCGGCAGCCTGTGCCCCGCCGTGCTGCTGTAGCCCTCCAAGAAGGCGGCACTGACCTCGGTGGGTGAGGTTGCCATAAAAGAACCAATATCAACGGGGGCTGGGCCCAGATAAGCCCGGTCAAAGTCAGTAAGCCAGAGCGCCCCGGTGGCCTCATCCGTCAGAACCTGGTCCGGTGAGGCATCCCCGTGCAGCAATACCGGCGGCCTTGATAGGGGCTTGAACGCTGTGGCCAGTGCACGGGTGCGGCCAGCAAGTTCTGGAGCCAGCACATCAAAGAGGGAAGCATGCGCTTCTAACTGGACAGCAGGAGAAATATTCTTAGCCGCCAGATGACGATTGAGGTAGTTGGGTAGAGAAGAAACCGAAGCATGCAGACCAGCGAAGAGCGCACCGACAGACGTAGCTTGAGTAGTGGAGAGACCCGAGCTGAGATCCCTGGTGCCCACGAAACGCAGCACGTCCATACCGGTGCCCGTATCGGCGTCCAGCACTTCAGGTACAGGCACATGTAAACCCACAAAACGGTAGAGGTCAGTGCTGTGGGGGTCTGCGGAGGTGACGATGCGGGAGACTCGATAACCGTTGCGGATCACCAGGCGGCGCAAGGGGTTATAGCGCAGAATTTCACCGTCATCCAGACCCTCAAAGGAAACGAGATGCATCATTAGCTTAGGGTCGGTTTTAACCCCACCCCACTGGAGAGTAAAACCATCGGGCAACTCACTCTGCTGCACGCTTAAGCCCAACTTGGCTGCTTTGCGTCTATGCTTTTCTGCCTTACCTGCTCCGGCCGGCCACATCAGACGCACCCAGCCTGAGGCGTCCTGACCTTCTGCACCGGCAGAGGCGAAGGAGGCTGTCAGCGAGGTTCCCGGCTTAGCACGAAGTGAAGTCGCTGTTACCTGCGCCCCTAGAGCATCGGAGAGCCAGCTGGCGTCCAGCATCTGCTCGGTATACATCACCGTAGCGTTCATGGTGTATCTCCAATTCGAATATCATCAAGGTTTTGTTGGCCGGCATTGACCCACTGGCGGAACTCCTTGGAGTTAGCCAGCAAAGCGGTGGGGGAGTCATCGAGCAGAACCCGACCGTCCTGTAACCACACCACGCGGTCAGCTCGTAGAGCGACCTCAGTGTCGTGGGTCACCGCCAGGGTGGTTCGCCCCGCAACGAGCTTCTCGATAGCATCCATCACCAGTGATGCCGATTCCGGGTCAAGACCGGTTGTTGCCTCATCGAGAATCACTATGGGGGTGTTGCGCAGCAGCGCGCGGGCAATGGCGATTCGCTGACGCTGACCACCTGAGAGCGTGCCACCGCGTTCACCCACCACCGTGTCATAACCGTGGGGCAAGGTCTCGATGAAAGCGTGGGCATGGGCTGCCAGTGCGGCCTGCTCAACCTCCTCATCCGTGGCATCAAACCTGCCGTAGCGAATGTTCTCTCGAACCGTGCCGGTAAAGAGCACCGCCTCCTGATGGAGCAGGGAAACACTGGAACGAAGCTCATCAAGATCGGCGCTAGCCACCGAGACACCATCGATAGTCACGGTGCCCCAGTTGGGGTCCTGAGCTCGCACCAAGAGAGATACCAGCGTAGATTTGCCGGCTCCTGAAGGCCCGATGACCGCTACCAACTCACCGGGGCGAGCTGTGAGACTGAGACCTCGTAAGACCGGGTGCCCCTCATAGTCAGTGTGCACATCGTTGAAGGACACCTCGCCCTTGACGGCACCGAGGTCATCGGGGGTAGCGAGAACCGCCAGTTCACTTTCGACGTCCATGAGGTCGGCAACGCGCTCGCCGCTTGCGGTGGCTCGGGCTATACGTCCAGTGTATTTTGCCATATCACGCAGGGGTTTCATGGTGGTTTTCAGGTAGGTGGTGAAGAGTACAAGGTCGCCCACCGTCATCGCTCCCTGCATGACGCGCAGAGCGCCGCCCACGAGTACTGCGGCTGTTGCTAGACCCACGATAACGTCGGTCCCGCGTTCCAAACGGGCAGCCAGACGTCTAGCCTGCACGCCGTCCTTGAGCGACTTTTTATTAGCCGAGGTAAAACGGGCGCCAATGTGCTCTTCGAGCCCGTAGGCCTGTACCACCTGGATGGAGGACAGTGATTCTTGAGCTGTATTGGCTAGCTGGCCCTCTGCCTTGCGGGTCTTCCGTGAGGCAGTGGTAATTTTCTTGGCTGTGCCGCGCGATAGGAGCGGGAAGGCTACCAACGCGAGCACCACCACGAGTGAGAGCGCCGGGTCAATAATGAGCATGACCACCAGCATGATGACCAGGGTCAGCATATTAGCCATCAGAGGCAGACCAGCGGTAACGGCTACCTCCTGGAGCTTGCCCACGTCGCCCACAATGCGTTGAACGGTATCGGCGCTGCGGTTGCGGGCGTGGAAGCCCAGGTGCAGGCCCTGAACGTGGGAAAAGACGCGGGCGCGTAGCAGAGTGGACGCACGGGACCCAACCAACGCGAAGGCGACGGTTGCCATGTAGTTGGAGAGCGCACGCAGGCTCACAATAAGAATCAGGGCAACTCCGCACCAGATGAGCAGGGAGACTGAAGCTGCAGGGCCTGCCTGGTTTGCACCCAGAGAAACCGAAACCGCGTCAATCACGAACTTCATGGGCCAGGGCTCTAGCACGCGGAAGGCCACCTCAAAGAGCAGGGCGACGACGCCACCGGCTGCCAGGGTTCTCTGCGGCTTGATATTTGGGGCAAGGAGCTCCAAGGTACGCCGCAACGCGCGTTTTTGTATGCGTTTAGACTTAGCCACAGGCAGGCACCTGCGCTAGGTCAAAGATTCGGGCGACGACGCTGCCCCAGCTATGCTTTTGCACGGCTAATGTGCGGGCAGTAGCGCCCAACCGGGCACGGATTGAGGGATCAGCTACCAACTGATCGATAGCTGCCGCTAGGGCCGCTGGGTCTGAACCCGGCACCAGCAAACCTGCTCCGTCAATGAGCTCGGGAATCTGGCCGATGTCGGTGGCTACCACGGGTAACCCAGCAGCTAGGTACTCGTAGACTTTCAGCGGGGAGAAGTAGTGCTCTGAGCTATTGCTGGCAGCGGGGTAGGGGGCGACGCCCAGAGCGCTGCCGGCAATTTCAGCTGGCATGTTTTCGGGCACGACGGCACCGCGGAAGTCCACCTGTACCCCTAGCTTCGCGGCCTGTGTTTCTAGAGACACGCGTTCTGGACCATCACCGACGATGCGGAGTAGCCAGTCGTGCTGGGCGCAGGCAGCTGCCTCAATGAGGTCAGATACCCCGTGCCAGGGCTTTAGGGTACCCACGAAGGTGACAACGGGGGTGCCGGTTGCCTCAGGCGAGGGCTGGATACGGTTAATGCTGACGCCGTTGGGCACGGTGTGCGCCTGAGCAGTGGGAACATGAGTCAGTACCCAATCGCGGACCGGGTCAGAGACGCAGACGACGGCACTGGCTGCCTGAGCTTGACGGGTGAGGGCGGTGAAAGCCTGGTCTTCGTTTACTAGAACGCGGTGGGTTTTCTGTTCATCAATCAGAGGGGCGTTGACTTCAAGAATCCCGGGCAGGGTGGTGTCTGCAAGAACCGTGCTGAAGAGGGAGTAGCGCTCATAGACAAAATCCGCACCCCATTCAGCGATGTCGGCGACCATTGCCGCTGTGATCTGCTGCTGGGCAAGTTCGCGCTCGGCGGCGTCTTTAGTGCCGATTTTGTACTCGCGCAGCGGCAGATCGGCAAGGTCAGCGGGCACTTCTTTGCCCTTGCGGGTCGTGAAAACGCTGACCTCGTGGCCCAGCGCCAGAAATTCCCGCACCACTTCTTGGACGTGCACGGAGGCACCCTTGCTACCAAAGATGGGGATGCCGGGGTCAAGGCTGAGGTAGGCGATACGCATTAGGGTGCCTCCGTGGTTTCTAGGGTGTTCAGGCGCTGTGCCTGAAAGTTGCTATCGAAGTTCTGTTCAATGAGTTGACGGGCGGCCTCAGCCAGTGCCGGGGTGTCAACATCCCCGTATGCGATGCTTGCCAGCGCATCAGCAAGAGCCGGCACGTCGCCCGGTTCTAGCAGCAGACCGGTTTCACCGTTTCGGATCACCTCGGGTAGGCCGGTAACAGACGTGGTAACTACCGGGGCGCCGCAGGCCATGGCTTCGAGAACAACCGTGGGCAGTCCGTCCATGTTGCCGTCGCCCGCTGGCACGCAGGGGGCTACAAAAACGTCGCTGCTGTGCAGCAGCTGGCGTACTTCTTCTTGGGTGAGGGGCCCGGGCATGGTGACCTGCTGGGTCAGCCCCAACTGTTCAACTTTTTGGCGAAGCTGCTCATCAAGCTCGCCGTCCCCGCCCAGGGTCAGAGAGAAATCTACGCCTCGCTCAGCCAAGATGGCGACAGCGCCCAAGAGTTCGCTAAAACCCTTCTTGGGTACAAAACGGCCCACAGCCGCGATACGCAACGTACCTGTGGGTAGGGAGGGCTTGACGTACTCAAAACGTGAAAGCTCCAGTGCGTTGTAGAGCAAGACTAGGTTGGCGCCGGTGTCCGTGAGAACCTTCTGCAGATAGCCCTCGTTGAACCTACTGATGGCTAGAACTTGGGCGGCGTCCCCACAAATCCTGCGTAGCCAAATGGGATCAACCGACTCGTGGAAAATATCTTTAGCGTGGGTGGTCACGGTATAGGGAATGCCAGTTAGCTTGGAAGCAACCCAGGCCATGCGCCCGGCCAGCGATGCGAAGTGGGCGTGCAGGTGGGTGATGCCGTCAGCTTTGACCCGTTGCGCCAGCGCGAAGCCCTGAGCCACATCGCTGGCCTCTAGCTCGGTGAGCTCAGGGAGGATGGATGCAAAGTTGGCTAGGATTTCGGGGTCCTGGGTAGAGGCGGTGACCTGCTGCCAGAAGCGGTTGGCGTTGGTGGGGCGAGGCACCCAGGTGACCGGCGCTTTGACTCGGGCCAGTTCTGGGTGAAAACGAGCATCGGTGGTGGGGCGCATCGCGTAGATGCGAAGATCTGCTCCGGCAGCTTCTCGGGCCAGAATTTCTGTCACCACAAAGGTTTCAGAAAAGCGGGGGTAAACCTTAAGAACGTAACCTATGCGGTGCATGCTTCCTCCCGGGGAGCGGGGTATGTATTAGTGAAAGTTTCTGCTGCTAGTTTGGCTGTCTTGGTTAGCCCATTCCGTTTAATTCCTGAACGATCAACTCTGCTGCCGACCGCCTGTGCCAGCCAGGTACCGGTCAGAGCAGACGTTAGGTTTTCCACCTGGAACAGATCCACGGCCCCCACTTTCTGCAGGGCACGGGCACGGATGAGCTGTTCGGTGCGCGGTGTTTCCCGAGGGACAATCAGAGCTGGGGTATCGGTGGCAAGAATTTCGTTGACCGAGTTGTAGCCACCCATTGAAATCACAGCGGCAGCTTGTTCCATGAGCCCACTGAGCCCAGGAAGGGAGCCAACCACGCGGGTTCCAGCAGCAGCCTTGGCCTGTAGCTTGAGTAGTTTGCGGTTATTCATTTGTGGCCCGGCAACCACCAGATGTTGGTAGCCATCTGGCACCTTGGTGCGAACCAACGTCTGCAGTAGCTGGTAGCCGTCAGAACCGCCGCCGGCTGTGCTGAGAATGAAAGGGGTAGTGAGCCCGGGGTCGGTCGGCACTTCGGTCAGCTCCCTGCCCTGTGCAAGGTAGCCGGTAAAACGCACCAGATCAGCCAAACATTCGGGGACTTCGCCAGCTACTACGGGGTTGTGAACCTTCCGGTCTCCGTAGACCCAAATCGCGTCAATGAGATGACGGAGGTTCTGGGGGTCACCGTGTTTGAACCATTCGGCATGTGCTACCTCGGGGGCGTCCAGAACTTCACGTAGACCCAGTACCACACGGACCTCTGGGTTGCGTTGGCGCAGGGTGATGAGTGGGGTCTGGAGTTCTCGCATGACACCAAAGATATGGCGGTCGATGATGACCAAATCAGGGTTGAAGCCTAGCAGGCAGGCGTGTAAGAGCTGCGACCGAAGGCCAATCAGGTGCTTGGTGCTGGCATTCAGTGAGCGTGATGCATAAGCTCCCTCTGCCTTGTGGATGCTGGGGATGAAGACCCAGTCAAAGCCTTCAGGCAGTGGGAAGGTGCTTGCATAGGGCAGACCGGAGACGAGTAATCCCGCCACCGGTCGGCCGGTTAACTTGGGGAAGTGGCGGGCTATATGGTGGGCGATGGATAGGTTGCGGCGGACGTGACCCAATCCCTGGGAATCGTGGCTGTAGAGCACCACGCGCACAGGCTGAGCGCTAGCTACTTGTGGGAGCATATGTTGCATGATTCCTCGGTTCACGCCCTAATGGCTGGGCTGTGGGATGGTACCCACCTTTTGTTGTTCTAAGAAAACTCTATGAGTGCATTATGAAAGGAAAATTAAAGTGGAATGAGATTGTTTTCATGAATGCCTTCAAAGGTGGAGTTGCTGCGGTAAAAAAACTAGTCAAATCGGTTTTTCTTGCTGTTTTGGGGACGGATTCAGCACTTGTAGGGAACCATGAGATTCTGCTCTTGATTCAGGGGCCAACGCAGGTTTTCTCATGGATTCCAGCAACCCGCGTCCCCTTTATCGCCTCAAACCAGCAGGTGTTTTTCCCACTCCCCTCCCCAATACACGAAGAAACAGGTAGAACAGCCTTAGAATGAACAATCAACACCCACCTACAAAGAAGTAGAACCAATCATGAACAGCACCCAGAGCAGCCTTACCACCCCCTCGCCCTCCATCACCCTGCGCTTTTTAGCGGCGCCCACCGATGTACTGTCAGCAGGTTCCCAGGGGGTGCACGGAGGCCGCGTACTGGAGTGGATCGATAAGGCGGCCTACGCCTGTGCCGTGGGCTGGTCCGGCACCTACTGCGTCACCGCCTACGTTGGCCATATCCACTTCACCCGACCCATCCCGTCCGGGCACATGGTGGAGGTGCGCTCGCGCATCGTCTACACCGGCCGGTCCACCATGCACATCGTCAATGAAGTGCTGTCGGCTGACCCCCGTGACGGTCTCTTCACACGTGCTTGCGATTGTCTGGTGATCTTCGTAGCTATGGACGAGAACCGTAAGTCCCAGCCGGTAACCCCCTATGTTCCGGTCACCGATGAAGAGAAGCGGGTGCAACAGGCAGCTATTTCGCGCATTGATTTGCGCAACGCTATTGAAGACGAGATGATAGCGCAGACCTATTCTTCAAACTCCACGGCGCCAGAAATTACCCATCGTTTTCTCGCCAAGCCCACCGACATTAACTGGGGCGGCAACGTTCATGGCGGCACCGCCATGGAGTGGATTGACGAGGCAGCCACCAGCGTGACCATGGCATGGAGCGGGGAGCGAACTGTAGCTGTTTATGCCGGCGGGGTGCGCTTCTACCGGCCGGTGCACATTGGAGATCTGGTGGAGGTAACCGCCCGTCTGGTACGGACAGACGCCCGAACCATGGGCGTCATGGTTCACCTGAGAGCCGGTGACCCGCGCGAACGCAACGAGGAACTGCCCCTAGCTATCCACGCCTCCATGACCTACGTTGCGGTAGATTATGACGGCAACGCGCTGCCTGCCCGCCCCTTCACCCCGCAGACCGATGAGGACCGTGCCCTGCGCCAGCACGCCATGCGCCTGCGCGAGCTACGTGCTGAATACGAGCCCATGCCTCTGGTTCCCCCCACCCAGCACAAGGTAAGGTTTACTGACTAACTGACTAGGGGGTGACCGGATCTTGGCGGGAGTGTACGCCTCAATCAAATTTATGGTTGAGGCTGTGCCTGGCGTGGTTGCGATGATTGAATCATTGCAATGGCAACTATTGTTCTTATTACCGCGGTTTTTTATGGTGTAGACCCTGGTGTGTTCTCGGAGTGCAGTGTGGGCCTGTTGAGGAGCTCACACGGCGCCATGCTCCGAGCCCACTGAGAGGACGGCCTAGAGCGTATCTAGCAACAGAGCCTGGGCAAAGAAGTCTGCCTCCAGCTGGCAAGCTCGCCAGAAAGCCTGCTGCGCTGCCGCCCGCTGATGATCAGAGGCTGCCGCCAGCAATTCCTCGGCAATCTGCACCGCCCGAGCGGTCGATGCCTGGAAAGCCTCATCCCTGTAGGCCTCCACCCAATCCTTATAAGGGTGGTCCGCTGAAATAGCATCAGGCACAAAAGCCGCCAACTGCGCATACAGCCAGAAGCAGGGCAATACCGCGGCGACCGCAACCACGTAGTCGCTTCCAGCCTCAGCCCGCAAAAAGTCTGTATAAGCCAGAGTCGCAGGGGAGGGATGTACCGTTGAGGGGTCCAGATTCCACTGGGCGTGCATTCCCTGTTCAACCGCGATGCAACCGGTCACTGACTCCGCCCAGAAACTGCGCTCATCAGCCGACTGAGCAGCAGCAGCAAGACGCGCCAAAACCGCAGCATAGATGTTGAGGTAGTAGTCATCTTGTTCAATGTAGAACGTGAACTGTGACCCGCTCAAAGTACCCTGCATCAGTGCGGAAATAAAGCCGTCTGACCCAAAACGGTCGAGAGATTCGCCAGCATACTCCCAGAGCTCCCGGGTGTGCTCACCGGAGGCCTTCACAACGGGCTGGTGCCGGTTACGTTTGTCAGGAACAGCCGGGTTCTGCAGACCCGATTTAGCTTGTCGGCGCAACCGATGGAAGTGGTCGATGGGTCCGTTACCTGTTCCCACCGCCTGAGCTTCACCATATTGCAGAGCTTCATGTGCCCAGGAGGTCGCCCATTCAAGAGCTACCTGCGGGCTCTCACCCAGACCCAGCCGGGTTGCCAAGGCAGAAGACAGAGAACAACCGGTGCCGTGCGAGGCAGTGGTATCCACAAACCAGGACGCAGCGTGGGCAAGTTCGCCGGTGGCGTTCACCAGGGTGTTGCCCCGGTCATCATCTGCCAGGTGCCCGCCCTTGGCAACCACCAGGGCACCGGTCTTTTCTGCCAAAACCTGTGCCTGGGCAATCAGCTCAGCTCGGCTGCTCGCCGCCGGTTTACCCACGAGGGCCGCTAGTTCGTCCATGTTTGGTGTCAGCACGGTGGCGCAGGTAAGCAGGTCAGCGGATACCGAGTCAGCTAGTGCCTGACCCGAACTTGCTACCATCACCGGGTCAACAACCACAGAGATATTGGCGGGCAGGTTGCGTAGCCAGTTCACCACCACCGCAGCAGAGGCCTGGTCGGCGATCATCCCGACCTTGACCGCATCAATAATTACATCATCACTGACAGCCCTTAGCTGGGCTTCCAAAAAATCCGGGTCAGGGGTATGTACCTGCTGGACTCCACGGGTGTTCTGCACCACCAGAGAGGTTACTACCCCCATCCCGTAGCCACCGGCTGCAGCAATGGACTTCACATCAGCCTGTAAACCTGCGCCCCCCGTGGGATCGGTACCGGCAATAGAAATGACACGAGCTATCATGCCATCAACTCCTTCAAAGAACGGGCAGCCTCGGCTGGATCAGTAGCCGCCATAATCGCAGACACCACGCAGCAACCTGCAACACCCGTCCTGCTGACCTCAGCGATGTTGCTGGTATTGAGCCCGCCAATGGCGACCGAACAAATACCTGATGCAGCGGCATCGGTTGCTAGCGCCTGCAAAGTATTCACGCCAAGCGCTGCCCCCGCATCCTTCTTGGTGTTGGTAGCGTAGACCGGCCCCATCCCGATAAGGTCGGGGCGAATGCTACCACTCAGTGCTGCCCGGAGCTCGGCGTGGGTTCCCACCGACAGCCCGATTCGGGGCCCAGCACCGAGTAATTCACGGGCGGTCTCCAGGGGCATGTCGCCCTGACCGATGTGCACATCAAGGCTAAAGCGGGCAGCTACCTCCACCCGATCATTGACGATGAGGGGAACTTTTGCGGGTTCGGTGACGGAAAGAACTGACTCGACGAGGGCAGAGAAGGTTGTATCGTCGAGCTCTTTGTCGCGTACCTGGACGGTATTCACGCCACCGTCAATAGCTTCGGCAACCACTCCGGCTACCTTCTGCCATCCGCCAGCCATGCCAGAATCCGTGACCAGGTATAGGCCGTAGTTACCTATCATTAGAGCACCTCGGTTTCACAGCTGGCGGTGCACCCTTCAGCAAGGTGAAGCCCATCGAGCCATGCCTCACGAAACGTTCCCGGGCCTTTTGCAAGGGGGTGAGCGTATTCGGCGGCCGTAGCGAAGGTGGCGTGAGCGGCGGCCGCGGCTTCGTGGGCGTCATCCCAGGCTGCCAAGTACGCAGCGACGACGGCACCCAGGGAACAGCCTGTGCCGATCACCAAAGGCATGAAGGCACTGCCGCCGCTAACACGGGTGACTCGATGGGTGGAGACAATGATATCGGTGGCCCCTGAGAGGGCAACCACCCCGCCGGTTTCGCGAGCTAGGGCTATCGCCGCATCCAGGGCCGCTTCACCAGAATCGGTGGAGTCAACTCCTCGGCCTCCGGAGCGCTCTTGCTGGGTGAAAGCAGCGTGAAGGTTGAGAATTTCTGAGGGGTTGCCGCGAATAACGGTGGGTTTGGAGGTAAGTAACTCGACACTTAGTTCAGTACGAACCGTCAATCCGCCAACAGCTACCGGGTCAAGCACCCAGGGTGTACCGTGTTCAGTCGCTACTTTGACGGCGCTACGCATGGACTCCACATAGTAGGGGTCTGGATTGCCCACGTTAATGAGAAGGGCATCTGCCACTGCTGCGAATTGGCCTGATTCCTCGGGGTGGCTCACCATCGCGGGGGAGGCGCCCACTGCCAGAAGAACATTGGCTGAAATTTCCTGAACTACCGAGTTGGTCAGACAGTGCACCAGAGGGTTGCGAGCCCGGACAGTACGATTAATGATCTCAATTGGCATGCTGGTTGGAGTCATCACACATTCCCTTCGCTAATACTAACTAGAGCAGGTTCAACGGGTTTGATCTCAGCGCCAGAGACGGCGCACCCCGAGTGGTACTCACCATGGTAGCAGGTGAAATGTGCCCGTAGTTACATTGCTAGTTACATTGCTCAGCGGATTAAAGTGTTAATCAACCGAACCCGCTGAGTTATGCCTGTCATAGATGCTGGTATTTGACGCCCACTATAAAATGGTGTTGTGAGCACTATCGATAGCACCCAGAGCCCGGCAGCCCCAATGCTGCGCACCATCGACCTGCGCGGCACCAGCCATTCCTATAAGGAGTTGCGCCAGATTGTTCCTCGCCAAACCAGTGACTATGTGGGCAACGCTCTAGCTACCGTCGAAGACATTATTACCAGAGTGCGAGCCGACGGCGCCCCCTACCTGCGCGAGCTCTCACAGCGTTTTGACGGCGTAACCCAGGGCGCCTTGCGCGTGCCCCAGTCCTCCATTGACGGTGCGGTTGCCGCTCTAGACCCGGCTGTGCGTGAGGGCCTTGAAATCGCCATTACCCGCACTCGGGCCTTCGCCGCCGCCCAACGTCCTGACGATAAAACGATCGAAGTGGCTCCCGGAGCCAAGCTCACTAACCGCTGGACGCCCGTACGCCGTGCCGGAGTCTACGTGCCCGGCGGCCTAGCCGTCTACCCCTCATCCGTCATCATGAATACCGTGCCTGCCCAGGCAGCCGGTGTTGGCTCCCTGGTGCTCTGCACCCCTCCCCAGAAAGAATTCGGAGGCCTGCCTCACCCCACCATCCTGGCCGCGGCCGGTCTGCTGGGAGTCACCGAGGTCTGGGCTATCGGCGGCGCTCAGGCGCTCGCCGCTATGGCCTACGGAATTGATGACGACGGCGAAACCCTAGAACCGGTAGACACCATCACCGGCCCCGGTAACATCTTTGTTGCCATGGCAAAACGAGCTTTACAGGGCGTGGTGGGCGTGGACGGGGAGGCTGGCACCACCGAAATCGCAGTTATTGCGGATGACACCGCCAACGCAGATTATGTAGCGGCTGACCTCATTTCCCAGGCTGAGCACGACCCCAACGCCGGGTCAATTTTGATTACCCACAGCTCGGCTCTCGCCGAGGCGGTGACCGAAGCCATCACCCGTCGTGCGGCTGCCACCAAGCACGCCGAGCGCGTCGCTACCGCCCTGTCTGGCCCCCAATCCGGCATTATTCTCACCGACTCGCTGGACCAGTCCATTGCCGTGGCAGATGCCTACGCAGCTGAGCACCTTGAGATTCACACTGAGGACGCCGCGGATGTCGCTGGCCGCGTCCGTAACGCTGGCGCTATCTTCATTGGCGGTTTTTCACCGGTGCCCCTGGGGGATTACGCCGCTGGTTCTAACCACGTGCTGCCCACCGGCGGTTCTGCTGCCTTTGCTTCGGGGCTGAACACCACCGTCTTCATGAAAGCGGTGCAGCTCATCGAGTACTCCGAAGAGGCTCTAGCAGAAATCGGTGACGCTATCGTAGCTGTCGCTGAAGATGAAGATTTGCCCGCCCACGGTGAGGCCATTACCGCCCGCTCGAAAGGCAACTAATGTACTGCCCCTTCTGCCGTCACACCGACTCCCGCGTTGTAGACTCCCGCACCACCGATGACGGTGGCGCGATCCGCCGCCGCCGTCAGTGCACTGAGTGCGGTAAGCGTTTCACCACCGTGGAAACCACCGCCGTTGCGGTCATTAAGCGCTCCGGGGTCACCGAACCCTTCAACCGAGCAAAAATTATCTCGGGTGTGCGTAAAGCCTGCCAGGGGCGCCCGGTCGGTGAGGACGACCTGGCTAAGCTGGCCCAGGAGGTCGAAGAGTCAATCCGCGCTAAGGGGCTGGCAGAAATCGATGCCCATGAAGTGGGCCTGAGCATCCTAGAGCCGCTCTCACGTCTAGACACCGTAGCCTATCTTCGCTTCGCCAGCGTCTACCAGGCCTTTGAATCCCTGGCTGATTTTGAGCGAGCTATCGCAGCCTTGCGTGACAGTGGGGCAGAGGACGGCGAGCAACCAACACTCATCTAGGATAGCCGCACCCGCAGGTGTGGGGTGGCTACCCCACAAAAGCTGAGAGGCAGTACCCTGGTGGGCACTGCCTCTTGGCTTTTAACTATAGAGCCGTACCGACTGGGGGAGACCTTCATCGGAGGCGAACTCAAGGTTCCACTGCCTGCCCTCGGGGTGCGAAGGTAGCTGAAGATTCACGTCACCACCGGTATTGAAGACCAGCAAGAGACCGTCTAGCTGCAGTTGGAAGCATCTGAAGGCAGGGTCATGCCAGTCGTGGTCCTGTGTATGTTGCCCGTCGGCCCGCCACCAGAGAGCTTCGTCCCCGTGTAGAAATTCTTGCTGGTGTAGCTGGGGGAAGCGGCGGCGTAGCGTGATGAGCTCTGCAACGTAAGCCGATAGCTCCTGGTCAGCAGATTCCCAATCAAGCCAGGTAATGTCGTTGTCCTGGCAGTAGGCATTGTTATTGCCTAGCTGGGTGTTCCCCCGCTCATCGCCAGCCAGTAGCATGGGCACTCCCTGAGAGAACATGAGAGTTGCCAGCATAGCTTTGATACGACGTTTTCTCACCAGGGTGATCTGTGTGTCATCGCTGGGGCCTTCAACGCCGCAGTTATCGCTAAAGTTTTCGCCGTGACCGTCCCTATTATCCTCACCGTTAGCTTCATTGTGCCGCTGGGAGTAGCTCACCACATCATGGAGGGTGAAACCGTCGTGGGCTGTAATGAAGTTGATGGACGCACTAGCGGGTCTGCTGCTGTGGTCAAAGTGCTCGGCGCTGCCCAGCAGGGCAGAGGCAAGCTTACCCATACCTTCAGCATCACCACGCCAAGCCTGGCGCACGCCATCTCTGAAGGTGTCGTTCCATTCGCGCCAGGGGTGGGGGAAGTGGCCCAGCTGGTAACCCCCTCGGCCAATATCCCAGGGCTCAGCGATCATCTTGAGATTTCTGAGAACAGGGTCTTGTGAGACTGCTTGGAAGAAGGCTGAACGATAGTCAAAACCGGTGTGGGAACGCCCTAAAGTGCTGGCAAGGTCGAAGCGGAAACCGTCCACACCGTAGCGCTGGGCAAAGTGACGCAAAGAATCGAGCACAAGCCGCAGGACGTGGGGGCTACGCACAGCTAGGGTATTACCGGTGCCGCTGTGATTAGCGTAGGACCTATCGGCGTTGCGCATATAGTAGTGGTGGTCGTTGAGGCCGCGCATTGAAAGGGTAGGGCCGCCCTGGTCACCCTCACCGCTGTGATTGAACACCACATCCAGAATGACCTCGATACCGTTCTCGTGCAGAGCGTGCACTGCCTGCCTAAATTCGATATCGGCTTGCGCCCCGGTTTTATCCCCGGAGGAATAACGGGGTTCTAAGGCTGAAAAACCGATGGGCTGGTAGCCCCAGTAGTTGATGAGGCCGCGCTCAGTGATGTACTGGTCATCTAAGAAGGCCTGAACGGGCAGTAGTTCCAAGGCATTGACGCCCAGACCTTTGAGATAGTCGAGCACGGCGGAATCGCCCAGAGCTGCGTAGGAGCCTCGGATTTGTTCAGGGATGTCTGGGTGCTTTTGTGTCAGGCCTTTAACGTGGGCCTCAAGAATCACTAAATCCGCCCAGGAATGATGTGGGCGGTTGCTGGCGGGGTCAAGGGCGGTATCAGGTGCCGCCGGTACCACGCACTTAGGTACAACAGGTGCGCTGTCGCCGGCAGCGTCCCCCGCCATCATCGGGTTCCAGCGCAAAGGGGCTTCTAGCTCCTGTGCCCAGGGATCAATGAGAAGTTTTTCAGGGTTGAAGTTTGGGTCATTGCCGGTGGCACGAAGACCGTACCGGTCACCTGCGTGCACACCGGCAATATCGCCAATCCAATATTCGCCGTCACGGCGAGTTAGCTCATGCCGAGTTTCGCAATCGTTGTCATCGAAAAGACACAACCAAACATTCGTGGCTTCTGGGGCCCAAACCTCTATTTTCATTCAATGAGATTATCAAACATCGCTGCATACTGCGCAGCCGACTGTTCCCAGCCAACAGGTGCGTTCATCGCTGTGTGGCGTAGCTGAGACCACGCCTCGGCATCACCGTAGAGATCTATGGCACGGCCGAGAGCGAAACTGAGCCCTCCGGCATCGATGGTTCCGCCCAGGTAAGCGTCCCCGAAGGTAAAGCCGGTGGCAATGCCTGCAGCCAGATTCTCAGGGGTAGCATCGCAGACGGTATCACGCAGCCCGCCGGTGGCGGCGACAACCGGTATGGTGCCGTAGCGCATGCCGTAGAGCTGAGTCAGACCGCTGGGTTCGAACCGTGAAGGAACCAGTACGATATCGCCACCGGCGTACAAGCGGTGGCTCAGAGCCTCGTCGTAGCCAATGCGCAGGCCCACCTGGCCCGGGTAACGGGCAGCTAAATCGCCGAGTGCAGCCTCATAATCAGCGTCGCCAGAGCCCAGAATAGCTACAGCTCCACCGTGCTCCAAAAAGCCCGGTAGTGCTTCAACCATCAGATCAATGCCCTTCTGATAAGTCAAGCGGGTCACCACAACGGCGAGAGGGCCAGTGGGTTCAGCCAGACTGAATTCTTGCAGTAGGCGCTGACGATTTTCAGCTTTTCCAGAAGTATCTAGAGCTGAGTAGGGCACAACCTCGGGGTCAGTTGCCGGGTCCCAGACCGAGACGTCAACACCGTTAATAAAGCCTGCTAGTTCACCGCGGTCCCGGCGAGCCTTGACGACCCCTTCAAGACCAAAACCGAAGTGAGCCTCGGTCAGCTCTTGGGCATAGCTGGGGCTCACCGTGGTGAGGCGGGAGGCATGCACCATACCCGCCTTAAGGGTGGATAGCAGCCCGTGGTATTCCAGGGATTCAGGTGTGAAATCCCAGGAGGGCAGACGCAGGTAGTCTAGCTGGTCGGCACCCACGATGCCCTGGAAGGCGATGTTATGCACGGTCATCACGGTCGGTGTCGTAGAACCGGCATAGCGCAGGTAAGAAGGAACCAAACCTGCCTGCCAGTCATGGGCATGCACCAGATCGGGCTTCCACTTATCCTTGGTTCCGTGCAGAGCGATCTGGGCGCCCACCCAGCTGAGAGCCGCGAAACGCACGTGGTTATCGTGGAAGTCGTGACCGTGAGCGGAGTAAGGCCCGCCGTCACGGTCAAAGAGGTGCGGGGCATCCAGCAACAGGACGTTAAGCCCATCAATCTTGCCGCGAACCACCGCAGCGGGGCCGCCGAAAAGGTTTTCATCGCCCCACACGCGGGTGCCGCGTCCAATTTTTTGGAGCAGACCGGGGTAAGCGGGGAGCAGTACCTTGGTTTTCCAACCTAGCGGTTCTAACGCGGCAGGCAGAGCGCCCACCACATCTGCCAGACCACCAGTTTTGATGAGAGGTGCACATTCAGATGCTACCGATAGAACGCGTTTTATACGACGAGCCATGAGGAAATTTACCCTTCTTGTGCAGCTGAGCGGCGATCAATCATTTTCTGGGTAATCAGAGTTACCCCGGTGGCGGTCACGCTGAACCACTTGGCGTCCTCTTCTGGATCTTCACCCACTACTAGACCTTCAGGGATGGTTACGTCACTGTCCACCACGCAACGGGTCAGACGCGCTGAACGGCCAATATCAACCTTGGGAAGCACCACGGACTGATCCAGCTGAGCGTACGAGTGCACGCGGGTGCCGGTGTAGAGCAGCGAGTTAGAAACAGTGGCACCTGAAATGATGCAGTCACCGGCGATCAGGGACTGAATGGCCTGACCAACCCGCCCCTCCTCGTTGTGAACAAACTTGGCGGGAGGAGTAATTTCTGAGTAGGTCCAAATCGGCCATGAACGGTCGTAGAAGTCCAGGGGAGGAATCATTGAGGTCAGGTCAAGGTTGGCCTGCCAGAAGGAATCAATGGTACCGACATCTCGCCAGTAGGGCCTGGTTTCCAAGCCGCTCATGACGCAAGAATCGCTGAAGCGGTGGGCGTAAGCGCCGCCGTCCTTCACAATCTGGGGAATAATATCGTGCCCGAAATCGTGGGAGGACTCGGGGTTCTCAGCATCAGCGATCAGGATTTCCCTGAGGTAGGACCAGTCGAAAACGTAGATACCCATGGAGACCAGGGACTCATCGGGGTTATTGGGGCTTGCCGGGGGGACGTCTGGCTTTTCGAGGAAGTCGACAATCTGGCTGTTCTCATCCACTGCCATAACACCAAAGGCACTTGCCTCATCACGTGCGACGGTCAGGCAGCCGACAGTTACATCAGCGCCCTTCTCCACGTGGTGCTGCAACATGATTTCGTAGTCCATCTTGTAAATGTGATCGCCGGCTAGGACTACAATGTACTCCACCTGGTAGTCATCAACGATGTCAATGTTCTGGTAGATGGCGTCGGCAGTGCCCATGTACCACTGGTGTTCTGACACGCGCTGGCTGGCAGGCAGAATATCGAGGTATTCGTTGCGTTCTGCGCGGAAGAAGCTCCAGCCACGCTGCAGGTGGCGGATGAGAGAGTGTGCCTTGTACTGGGTTGCTACAGCAATCTTACGAATACCTGAGTTGTAGGCATTCGAAAGGGGAAAGTCGATAATTCGGGCCTTGCCACCAAAGTGAACTGCTGGCTTAGCTCTGCGGTCAGTGAGCTCTTCGAGGCGGCTACCACGGCCGCCTGCGAGGACAAAAGCCATAGCTTGATTCGATAGTCGGTGGGTGCTGTCCCTATGAGTGGTGGTTGAGCTGAGGTGAATCATGATTGTTCCTCTACAAAATAGATGACTGACAAGGGTGGAAGTTTGAGGAGGGCTGACTGGGCTTCGTTACCCATGGGCACAGGTTCGGTTTCAATAGCACCACCGTGGCCACGATTTCCGCCGTGGTAGTGGGCAGCATCGGTATTGAGGGCTTCAATCCAGCGACCGGCCAGCGGGAAGGGCACGCGGTAGCCATCGCGTTCAATCGGGTTTAGGTTCATGACTACCACTACGTGCCGGTCACCCGCCCAGCCGCGTCTCAGCCAGGCGTAGACCTGCTCATCGACGGCATCGACCAGTAGCCACTGAAAGCCGTGAGGGTCAGAGTCGCTGCGGTGTAGGGCAGGTTGTTGCCGGTATAGGCTATTGAGGTCTCGTACCAACGACAGGACGCCGGCGTGGCCCTTGTCTTCTAGGACGTGCCAGTCAAGTTCGCTTTCGTAGTTCCACTCACTGGGCTGGCCAAATTCTTGCCCCATGAAGAGAAGCTTCTTGCCGGGGTAGGCCCACATGTAGGCCAGGAAGGCTTTGAGATTACCCAGCTTGGCTGCGTGATCCCCGGGCATTCGCTCGTAGAGGGAACCCTTGCCGTGCACAACCTCGTCGTGGCTAATGGGTAGCATGAAACGTTCACTGAAGATGTAGGTGATGCCAAAGGTTAACAAATCAGAGTGATACTTACGGTAAATCGGGTCTAGCCCAAAGTAGCGCAGTGAGTCATTCATCCAGCCAAGGTTCCATTTGAATTCAAACCCCAGGCCACCGTGCTCGGTGGTGCGGGTGACTCCTGGGAAGGTGGTGGACTCCTCAGCGATCATCATGGCACCTTCAACGGTGCGCTCAACGGCGTCGTTGGTGGTTTTCAAGAAGTCGATGGCTTCGTAGTTCTCGGGCCCGCCGTCCTTATTGGGCACCCACTCGCCATCCTTGCGGGAATAGTTGCGGTGAATGATAGAGGCAACGGCGTCGACGCGCAGACCGTCCAGGTGATATTCCTGCAACCAGTAGAGCGCGTTAGACCGCAGGTGACCGGCCACCTCGGGTCGGCCATAGTTATAGATGAGGGTGTTCCAGTCGGGGTGGAAGCCTTCTTGCGGGTTCTGGTGCTCATAGAGCGCGGTCCCGTCAAAGTTGCCTAGCCCGTGGGCGTCGGTGGGGAAGTGCCCCGGTACCCAGTCGGCAATAACCCCGATGCCCTTTTGATGAGCCCGATCAACGAAGGCCTGAAAATCCTCGGGCAGGCCGTAGCGAATGGTGGGAGCGTACATGCCGATGGGCTGATAACCCCAGGAACCGTCAAAGGGGTGTTCAGTGATAGGTAAAACCTCGATGTGGGTGAAGCCAAGATCAGCGACGTAGTCGATAAGATCATGCCATCCTTCACGCCGCCACGAGCCGAGGTGAACCTCATAGACGCTTACTGGGGTGGTCAGCGCGTCCACCTCAGCACGTTTTTTCAGCCAAGCGCCATCCTGCCAGGAGTGCTTGCCAAGAGCGCGTACCACCGAGGCGTTCGCCGGAGGCATTTCTGACCCGAACCCCACTGGGTCGGCTTTGAGGGGCATGAGCTCGCCCTCGGCTGTGAGAATCTCGTACTTGTAGGTTTCCCCCTCGGTGAGACCGGGAATGAAGAGCTCCCAAATACCGCTGGAGCCACGCAGTCGCATGGGGTGGGCAATGCCATTCCATGCGTTGAAGGCGCCCACCACAGAAACGCGGCTAGCATTCGGTGCCCACACAGCGAAATGTACACCCGGTACATTTTCATGTTGCATGGGGTGGGCACCGAGCACCCGCCATAGAGACTCATGCCGGCCCTCGCTGAAGAGATGTTCATCGAGGGACCCTAAGACCGGGGTGAACCGATAAGGGTCCTCCTTCTCCTCAACATATCCGCCATTCCATTCGATGCGCAGGCGGTAGTAGGGGAGTGATTCACCAACAAAGACTGGCACATCACCCCAGCGCTGCACCAGTTCTCGCTGGTCCGTTGCATTGACGGCCCACACTCGATGAGCGCCGGGAAGAAGCGCCACAACTTCGGTGCCGTCCGCGCTTGGTCCCAGAACCTTGAACGGGTCCCGGTGTTTTCCTGCAGCGAGGACGCGGGCTTCTTCGTGGGTGATTGCCATGATTATTTCTCCAGTCTCCTTAAAGTTTTAAGGATGTAGCCTAAAGGGCTGAGTCAATTCCCCAGACTTCGGTCATGTATTCCCGTACCGACCGGTCCGAACTGAAATACCCCATGCGGGCTATGTTCAGCACGGCCATACGGTTCCAACGGGCCGTGTCGCGGTAGGCTTCTTCAACCTCTTTCTGAGCGCGGTCGTAGTCATCGAAATCTGACGCAACGAGGAACCAGTCGCTGTTCCACATATTGTCAACGAGCTGACCAAACCTATAGGGCTCATCAGGGCTGAAGGTGCCTTCTGCGACCGCCTGCAAGATGTCTCGAAGAGCCTGGCTCTTCTCGATGGCTGCACGGGAGTGCCCCTGTTGGCTTCGGCGCTGGGCCACTTCTTCGGTGGTAAGACCAAAGAGGAAGAAATTATCTGCACCAACATGCTCACGTATCTCAACGTTAGCGCCGTCGAGTGTACCGATAGTTAATGCACCGTTAAGAGCAAACTTCATGTTGCCGGTGCCGGAGGCCTCCATACCAGCGGTTGAGATCTGCTCGGAGAGATCCGAGGCAGGGATCAACTTCTCAGCCATGGTGACGTTGTAGTTGGGAGGGAATACGATGCGCAGCAAGTGCTTGGTTTCGGGGTCGTTATTGACGACCTCTGCCACGTCGTTAATTAACTTAATGATGTCTTTGGCGGTGTGGTAGCTGGGGGCTGCCTTGCCAGCAAAGATCTTGACGCGGGGCACCCAGCCTGCGTTGGGATCCCTCTTGATGCGCTGGTAGTGAGCGATAGTCCAGAGGATGTTCAGTAGCTGACGCTTGTACTCGTGCATGCGCTTGACCTGTGAATCAACCAGAGCGTTGGTGGGTAGATCCAGGCCGTGCTCTTCCTTCAGCCACTCTGAGAAGCGCTCTTTGGCAGCCAGCTTGGTCTGGCCGAAAGCATCCAGGAATGCTGGGTCTTCTGCATGGGCCTCAAGTTCGCGCAGACGCTCAAGGTCGGTTTCCCAGCCTTCACCGATGGTCTTGGTGATGAGAGCAGCAAGTGCGGGGTTGGCTAGCTTGAGCCAGCGGCGGGGGGTGATGCCGTTGGTAATGTTGACGATGCGCTCGGGGTAGAGGGCATCATGAACCGGGAAGAGCTCGGTCCTGACCAGGTCAGTGTGGAGCGCTGAGACGCCATTGACGCGGTGGCTAGTGGTGAAGGCAAGGTCGCCCATGTTCACCTGGTCGCCTGAAATCAGGCGTGCCGGGTGGGGTGAACCTGCCTGCAGCTCAACAAACTTTTGGTCCAGACGCTCGATGATCTGCAGGTGGCGCGGGAGCACGTTACGCATGAGGCCCACGGTCCAGCGTTCTAGAGCCTCAGGTAGCAGGGTGTGGTTGGTGTAGCCCAGCACGCGGGTGGACAGGTCGGCTGCCCGGTCAAAATCAAAGCCGTATTCATCGACCAGAACACGAATAAGCTCCGGCCCGGCAATAGCGGGGTGAGTATCGTTCATCTGAATAGCGACGTGGGCATCCAGGTTTTCCAGGGAGTCGTGGTTCACCAGGTGGCGGCGCACGATGTCCTGCACGGATGCTGAGGTAAGGAAGTATTCCTGCGAGAGGCGAAGCTGCTTACCGCCATCGGTGGTGTCATTGGGGTAGAGCACTCGGCTGAGGCTGCGAGCCAGAGCTTCAGGTTCTGCAGCCGCTGCGAAGTCGCCGGAGTTGAACCTGCCCAGGTCAAAGAGGTCAGCGTTAGGGGTAGCTGCCCAGAGGCGGAGGGTATTAGCCCACTTGCCGCCGTAGCCCACCACGGGGCTGTCAAAAGCTTGAGCCTGGACGTGGGTGCCGGGCTCCCAGCGCAGAACACCGTTTTCTTCGTAGACATCACCGCCGAAACCAACACCGTAGACAGATTCGGGGCGGTCAAAGTCCCAGGGGTTGCCGTGGGCAAGCCAGTTTTCGGGGTTTTCCTGCTGGCGACCGTCCTTGAAGCTCTGCTCAAAAAGACCGTGTTCGTAGCGCAGACCATAACCGTAGGCGGGGCAGCCCACGGTTGCCATTGACTCGAGGTAGCAGGCTGCCAAACGGCCCAGACCACCGTTACCCAGGGCGGCATCCGGCTCTTCACTGGCAACGGTCTTAAAGTCGACACCTAAACCCTCAAGGGCCTCAGCTGCAATATCGCGCAGACCCAGGTTGATAGCAAGGTCTTCGGTGAGGCGACCGATGAGGAATTCCATGGAGAGGTAGTAGACGCGCTTGCGGTCTTCGTCCCAGGTGCGTCGAGTTGAGGCAAACCAGGGGGCCACTGCATGATCTCGCAGGGTGTGCGACAGGGCGATTCTCCAGTCGAAAACTGTTGAATGCTTGGGGTCTTTGCCCGCAGTGAACTGGAGGTGCTTCAAGAGTGCTGAGCGGAAGCTAGCTACTGATGGTTCTAGGCTTGTGTGTTCTGACATACGTTTATCCTATTTCTTCAATTTTCTTATTCATAAGGCATTTCACCGAGCCGCGGCATTGTTGCTTTTTTTACTCCGATTAAAGGTGAAACTTGTTGGTTTACATCCTTCATGTGTCGTGTTTGTGGGCTGAGTTACCTCTGCGGACAGCATGTGTGGTATAGATCTCCCCCGCGTTCAAGGGGTGGACGGCGGGGGTGTAACAAAGGCGGGGCCGGCAGGGTGTGCTCTAGGCTGCGCGGCGTGCCTGTTCGGACGGCATGCCCGCTGCCCACACCGCAGCACCAACGATTCCAGCGTTGTTACGCAACTCGGCCATCACGATAGGAGTGCGAACATCTTCTTCAAAATATGGCAGGAATTTCTCGGGGTTCTTCGAGATACCGCCACCGATGATGAAGAGATCGGGGGTGAAGAGCATTTCTACGTGGGTGAAGTAGCGGCGCAGGCGCTTGCCGTACTTCTTCCACGACAGTTCGTGAGTTTCACGAGCACGGGCGGACGCCTGGGTTTCAGCATCATGCCCATCGATTTCCAGGTGACCCAGCTCGGTGTTGGGAACCAGCTGGCCATTGATAATGAGCGCTGAACCGATACCGGTACCCAGGGTGATAACAGCAATCAGACCTGGCTTGTCGCGGCCCTGGCCGTAGATAGCCTCAGCCAGACCAGCGGCGTCCGCGTCATTGAGGGCGTACACCTTGCGCCCGTCCAGCGCGGCGCTCATAATACCCTCAAGGTCAGCGCCGACCCAGGACTCATCAACGTTGGCCGCTGAGAGGGTGACGCCGTTCTTCACCACGGCTGGGAAATCAATGCCGATTGCTGAATCGGGTGCTGGGGCTAGCTCCCTGCCCTGCAACTCGTCCACAATTTCGCGTACCACAGTCGCACAGGCCTCAGGAGTGGCGGGCTGCGGGGTGGGAATGCGGAAGCGTTCGCCCACCAGATTGCCGGTACGGGTATCCACCACACCGCCCTTCATGCCGGTGCCACCAATATCGATGCCGATGGCCAGGTCGTTGGGGTTTGGTGCAGGGATTTCAGCGGTGATTGTTTCGCTCATGAGCGCTCCTTGGGGCGGGTTTTTCTGATAAAGGTCTAGCTATTTAGGGGGAGGGTGAGGATGTCCACGCCGTCGGCGGTGACCACCATGGTGTGCTCGAACTGAGCTGAACGCTTGCGGTCACGGGTCACCACGGTCCAGTCGTCCTCCCACATGTCCCATTCAATGGTGCCCAGGGTGAGCATGGGTTCGATGGTGAAGATCATGCCCTCTTCGATGACGGTGTTGTAGGCGGGTGCGGCGTCGTAGTGGGGGATGATGAGCCCGGAATGGAACTCGCGGCCCACCCCGTGGCCGGTGAAGTCTCGCACTACGCCGTAACCGAAACGGGCGGCGTACTTCTCAATGACGCGGCCAATAATGTTGATTTCTCGGCCAGGCTTAACGGCCTTCATGGCGCGGTTCAAAGCTTCTTCGGTACGTTCAACCAGGAGGCGGGACTCTTCGTCCACGTTGCCCACGAGCAAGGTGCGGTTGGTATCGCCGTGCATATCGTTTAGGTAGGCGGTGACGTCCAGGTTGAGAATATCCCCGTCCTCTAGCACGGTGGAGTCAGGAATACCGTGGCAGATAACCTCATTGAGGGAGGTGCAGACGCTCTTAGTGAAACCCCGGTAATCCACGGTAGAGGGGTAGGCGCCGTGATCGCAGATGTATTCGTGCACCAGCACGTCAATCTCGTTGGTGGTGGTGCCGGGGACGGCAATTTTTTCAGCCTCCACGATGGCACCGGCAGCAATCTTGCCAGCTGCACGTACTAGCTCAACTTCTTCGGGGGTGTAGAAGTTAGAGCCCTGGCCCTCGTTGGCTTCAGCCTTACCCACGTATTCGGGGCGGACGATATGGGCTGGCACCGGGCGCTGGGGTGCAACAACACCGGGGGTGAGAGCACCAACCGGAGCTTTACCCGGCTCTGCAGGTAGATTGTGGGAGGAAGTGATAGTCGACATGGTTTCTATGGTAGTCGCCAGCCGCTCCACCTGCCCAACAGTGTCCGCCCGGCGCATGTGCAGAAACTGTATTTTTTGCCACCGTGACCGAGCGATACCGGTCTGCCCTGTGATTCGCCCCTGGCTGGGTGACTTACCGGGGGAGTAGACTGCTAGGGTAAGCTCGCTCACGCAAGCGCCGATTACTTTTAGGAGGAGCAATGCCGCTCGACGGTCTCACCCCCGGCCCCCACGCCACAGAGTTCTACTACAACCTCAAAACTGGGCAGGTAGAAGAAGGCCAGCAATCCCCCGTTAAGGATCTTTGGGGTCCCTTCAAGACCCGCGAAGAAGCCGCCAACGCTATGGAGTCCGCCCGTAAGCGCAACGAAGAACTAGACGCCCAAAAGGATGGCTGGTTCTAAACTAACTGGCCCAAACGTCAGAAGTGCTGTAGATATCTTTTCGCCGGCTGGCTCGGGGCTGGCGTGAATTGGGGCGAGCGCCCCGCGCGAGTCCCAAGAGGGTCAGCCGGCGAAAAGACACCTACAGCACTGTTGAAATTTGTTCCGCTGGTTTTAGCTGTCGAAACGGTGCTCTGGGGCAGGGTAGGCGCCTGAGCGGACGTCCTCCCGGTAGGCTTTAGCGCCGTCGGTGAGGGTTTCAAAGAGGTTGGCGTACTGCTTCACGAAGCGGGCCATTTTGCCGTCTCGCAGACCGAAGGCGTCCTGCCAGACCAGTACCTGGCCCGAAGTATCGCCACCGGCACCGATGCCGATAATGGGAATACGAACTGCACTGTTGATAGAAGCTGTGACATCGCTGCGGGTCATCTCCATGAGCAGACAAAAAGCGCCCGCTTCTTCGAGAGCCAGTGCGGTTTCTTGCAGGATATCCCCACCGGTGCGCCCCTGCACGCGGAAGCCGCCCAGGGCATGCTCGGACTGGGGAGTGAAGCCAATATGAGCCATCACGGGGACGCCGGCGGCTACGATAGCTCGCACATGGTCCACGTGGTGGGCGGTTGCTTCCATCTTGATGGCGTGCGCCCCGCCCTCTTTCATAAAGCGAACCGCGGTGGCGACCGCCTGAGCCGGGCTTTGTTCGTAGGAGCCAAAGGGAAGATCCGCTACCACCATAGCGCGCTGAGCTGCGGTAGAGACCGCCTTGACCAGCGGAATCATTTCATCAACGGTGATGGTGAGGGTCGATTCATGCCCCAGCACATTGTTGCCCGCTGAATCACCAATCAGCAGAATATCGATGCCAGCCCGGTCAAAAATAGTGGCGGTCAGAGCATCATAGCTGGTGAGCATAGCAAACTTTTCGCCGGCGTCCTTAGCCTGCTGCAGGTGCACGGTGCGCACTTTTTTGACGGCTAGCACGCTGCTCTCTTCAGCTACTGTAGCGGCGGCAGCTACCGGAGCTCCGGCGCTGTAGGGGGCGGTTTCTTCGTTAGACATACTATCTACTGTATAGACCCCTGCGCCCCGTGCAAGCCTGACCCTCGAGCAATATCTCGAACGGTGAAAGTTTTGTTTAAAGCAGGTTACGGCGCCCTGGGCCTTGCCGCTATGCCCTATGCTCTGGCGTACAGTTAAGGGCAGGATGTATCTTCCGTATCACGGTGGCTAGACGCTGCCGTCCGCGAGAAAAAGGACAGTGTATGGATCGTCAGCAAGAGTTTGTTTTGCGCACCATTGAAGAGCGCAACGTGAGGTTCGTTCGCCTGTGGTTTACGGACGTCGTGGGGCAGCTCAAATCGGTTGCTATCGCCCCTGCTGAGGTTGAGAGTGCCTTTGATGAGGGCATTGGCTTTGATGGTTCTTCTATTGAGGGCCTGTCCCGTATCTACGAGTCCGACATGCTCCTGCAGCCTGACCCCTCTACCTTCCAGGTGTTGCCCTGGCGCGGTGATGAGGAGCCCACCAGCCGCATGTTCTGCGACATTCTCACACCGGATGGCGAACCCAGCGCGTCAGATACCCGCGGTGTGCTGAAGAATGTGCTGTCTAAAGCTGCTGGCATGGGCTTTACCTGCTACACCTCCCCGGAAATTGAGTTCTACCTGCTCAAATCCAAGGACCTGGGTGCCAGCGGTTTCCCGGAACCCGTTGACTCCGAAAGCTACTTCGACCACACCCCGGGCGGTGTGGTGCAGGACTTTCGCCGTAAGGCAGTAACTACCCTAGAAGAAATCGGTATCTCGGTGGAGTTCTCCCACCACGAAACCGGGCCTGGGCAAAACGAAATTGACCTGCGCCATGCCGATGCTTTACAAACCGCCGATAACATCATGAGCTTCCGCACCGTCATCAAAGAAGTGGCGCTGTCCCAGGGAATCTACGCGACCTTCATGCCCAAGCCCTTCACCGAACACGCAGGCTCGGGCATGCACACCCACTTCTCCCTCTTTGAGGGCGACACCAACGCCTTCTTTGAAGCAGGTGCCGAATTCCAGCTCTCCCGCACCGCAAAGCACTTCATCGCCGGCGTACTCAAGCACGCCCCAGAGTTCACCTCGGTTACCAACCAGTTCGTGAACTCCTACAAGCGTCTCTGGGGCGGCGGCGAAGCTCCCTCCTACGTTTCATGGGGCCATAACAACCGCTCAGCCCTGGTGCGCGTGCCCCTCTACAAGCCCAACAAGATGCAGTCAGCCCGTATGGAGTACCGCGGTATCGATTCTGCTGCCAACCCCTACCTCGCCTACGCCGTAATTCTTGCCGCAGGTTTGAAGGGCATCGAGAACGAATACGAGCTGGGCGGGGCAGTCACCGAGGACATCGCCGCAATGACCAGCGCTGAGCGCCGTGCCATGGGCTACCATGCCCTGCCCACCTCCCTGCACGATGCCATCCTGCGCACCGAAGAATCTGAGTTCATGGCCGAAACCCTCGGTGAGCAGGTCTTTGAACAGTTCTTGCGCAACAAACGCCAGGACTGGAACGCCTTCCGCGCTGAAGTCACCCCCTACGAACTCAAAAACAACCTGGGGATTCTCTAACCCCGCTGGGTGCATCCCTGCCCAGGGCTGCACCTCACCTTTATCCTCAGCAGCCCGGCCCAAAGGAGTCCAGTACCGGTGACCGCCCCGAAGATGCCAGAAGTAGCAGAAACACCTGAAGAAGCAGCCCGCCGAGCTGACCAAGAACGCAAGGCGCACCTACGCCTCTTGCGCGAAATGACCTCAGTGGGTTTCTACGATGCTGGGAAGAGTGAACGCTGGCTGGGGTCTAGGGAACTAGAAACAGTGGACCAGCAAAAACTCTTTGAGGGGCTGCGCCTTTCTCCCTCACCCGATATCGCTCTCCCCGCCTTGGTACGACTCATTGAGCGCGCCCCGCAAGTAGTTTCTCTGGCTAATCAGGGAGCTGAGGCCGCTCCGCTGTACCGGTTACTGGGAGGATCGGAGGCACTGGGTGAATTTCTGATCCGCCGCCCAGAGCACACAGACCTCCTTCTGTCATCATCCGAGATTCCTGAGACTGTTGGCCTTGAAGCGGCCGAAGCGCCGCCGTCCCTGCTGTCTGAAACAGACGGGGAGTTCCTGACCCCCATCGCACCCCTGGATACGGTTCACCGAAATCACCTGTTGCAGGCCGTTGGCGCTGACCCCGAGGCAGCAACCCCGGTCGCGCAGCTGACCGGCAAGGACGCCTACATCGCCCTCAGATCCGCTTATAGACGCCATCTGACCGCGCTCGCCATCGCTGATTTGACCGCCTACGCACCGGAACAGTTCATGCCCACCGTGGGCAGAAGCCTGGCAGATTTGGCGGCAGCTGCCTTAGACGCGGCACTGGCGATTGCTCGAGCTGAAGTTGCTGAAAGTCGCGGGGCCCAAACCGTGGCCGCCGTTGAGCTAGCCATTATCGGTATGGGTAAATGCGGGGCTAGGGAACTCAACTACATTTCAGATGTTGATGTGGTCTATACCGTGGCTCATGCGCCGCTGAGCGACCTGCCGGAGAACTTCACGCCGCTGACCGAAAATGAGCTAACCACCATCGGCTCAGAATTGGTCCAGGCACTGAGCAAAGCCATTATGGCACCGGCTCCAGAACCCGCGCTCTGGGAAGTTGACGCCAACTTACGCCCCGAAGGTAAGGACGGCGCGCTGGTACGCACCGTGGAGTCTTACGTGACCTACTACAAGAGGTGGGCAGAAAACTGGGAGTTTCAGGCGCTGCTCAAGGCCCGCCCCATCGCTGGTACCCCCGAGCTGGGCGTCCGCTGGGCCCGCGCGATGCGTCCTTTTGTCTGGGAATCGGCCGGCCGAGAATCCTTTGTGCAATCGGTGCAAAGCATGCGCGGGAGGGTTACCGATAACATTCCCGCAGCTGAAGTTGACCGGCAAATCAAGCTAGGCCCCGGTGGATTGCGTGACGTCGAGTTCACCGTGCAGTTGCTGCAACTGGTGCACGGCCGGACCGATGAAACCGTTCGCACCCAAACCACCACAGACTCCATCGCGGCACTGGCACGTGCCAGCTATATTGGCCGCACTGACGGCCACGACTTCGCAGAAACCTACGCCGCCCTGCGCGTTATGGAGCACCGCATCCAGTTGCTCTACATGCGACGCACCCACCTCATGCCCGCTAAGGAGAGCGACCGGCGAGTGCTGGCGCGTAGCCTCAGCTCACCGGTAGCCGTGGGCAACCTGACTGAAGAGAAGATGCTCAAAAACTGGCAGAGCATCAAGCGCACCGTCAAAGGCCTGCACGAACGCCTCTTCTTCCGCCCCCTCCTGGCAGCCGTTGCCAACCTGTCGACGGACGAGGTCGCTCTCAGCCCCCAGGCAGCTGCCGACCGCCTGGCCGCCCTGGGCTACAAGGACCCCAAGCGGGCCATGACTCATATTGAGGCACTGACCAAGGGACTACGTCGTTCAGCCGAAATTCAGCGCACCCTCATGCCAGTGTTGCTCGGCTGGTTTGCTGCTGGGGTAGACCCGGACGCCGGGCTTTTGGGGTTCCGTCGAGTCAGCGAATCTCTGGGCGGCACCCCCTGGTACCTGCGTATGCTCCGCGACTCACCGGCCGCAGCTGAACGGCTCTGCGCCCTGCTGTCCAGCTCCCGGTTCATTACCGACCTGCTAGAAGACACTCCAGAGCCCATCGCCTGGTTGGACAAAAAGGATGACCTCAATCCCAGATCAGCAGAGGCCATCAGCGGTGAAATGACCTCACAGCTCACCCGCCACACCCAGGTCAGCGAAGCCATTCGTGCGGTTCGTATGGCGCGCCGCCGCGAAATACTGCGCATAGCTATGGGTGAAGCGCTGGGGCTCAACGATATTCATCAGGTGGCCCGTGGGCTAGCCGACATTGACCGTGCCGCTATTCAAGCAGCCCTGACCCTGGCAGAGCGGGAACTGGCCAACACCGGCACCGAACAGTTGACCGATGTAGCCGTCATTGCTATGGGCCGGCAGGGTGGAGCCGAAATCGGCTACGGTTCAGATGCTGACCTGATGTATGTGCACCAGCCCCGGCAGGGCACTGACGAGAGGCAGGCGCAAACCCAGGCAGTGGAACTGGTGACCCGAATGGTTGCCCTGCTCAAACAACCCTGCACCCCAGCAATACGTGCTGAGAAGGTCCTGGAGATTGATGCTGACCTCCGCCCCGAGGGCAAACAGGGAGCCATGGCGCGCTCGCTGGAGTCCTACCGCGAATACTACGAGCGTTGGGCTGATACCTGGGAGTTCCAAGCACTCTTGCGGGCACGGCCTATCGCGGGCAGCGAGCGCGTGGGGCAGGCCTTCGTCCAGCTCATCGCGCCCTACCGCTACCCTGCGTCCTTTGATGCAGCCAAAGTAACGGAGATTCGCCGCATGAAAGCCCGCGTTGAAACCGAGCGTATGCCCCGTGGGGCTGATAAGAACCGCCAGCTTAAGCTGGGGCGCGGTGGGCTTACGGATGTTGAATGGCTGGTGCAGCTCCTGCAACTTCAGCACGCTGCCTCCCACCCCGAACTGCAAACCACCGGCACTATCACTGCTTTGATGGCGATGGTGGAGGCTGGTTTGGTGTCGGCAGAGGACGCTGAGGTATTGCGCACCGCCTGGGAGCTGGCAACCAAGATTCGTGGTCTCAACGTGCTACGCACCGGCCGGGCATCGGACACCCTCACCACGGTGCGGTCAGACCTTGAAGCTATTGCTCGCTGGTGCGGCTACCCGCCCCTGAGTGCACGTGACCTAGAAGAGGACTATCTACGGGCCACCCGCCAGGCGCGGGCAGTCTACGAGAGACTGTTTTATCCCGCCACGCCTTAAGGGCGTGCTCTAACCCTGTTTTTCGAGCATCTGACACAGCTCAAGGCCCTGGTAACCTAGCGCCCTGTTCACGGCACACATGGCAAGGTTCTGAGCATCCACCCAGCTGGTGACCGCTGAAAAGTTACTCACGCCTTCAAGGACCTGCCAGTGATTGTGCAGTTTCAGGGGTAGCCCCAGACCCAACCCACGGTACTTTCGCAAGACATAGGTGTCATCCTGTTCCAGCTCCGTCGAATCGCTAGAACTATAGATCAGGGTGTAGCCAGCTAGAGCACCATCAGGTGCTTGAACTGCTGAAACCCACTGGCCGTTGCCTCTAGCGCTCACCCGTTGGTCATGGGAACGGACTTCCTGAACCGACCACACCTTGGGCGTTTTGACCGATTGCCCGGTGGGCACGTCCACTTCCATATTGGTCCGTAGCTGAGCAAATTCTTCAAGATACTCCGCGGGTGTAGCCCCCTGCCAGCTGATGAGATTGAAGCCTTCAGGCAAGCCGCTAGCCGGGGAACTGCCGAGACCGTCCTGCAAGGCCCCACGCGTCAGTTGCATGTGCTCTTCTTCGTGGACTAGCGAAAACCCCAGCGACTGAGCAAAGAGGTAGCCAGGCCAGGTTTTTGCTTGTCCGAAAGGTGGGTAGGCCTCGCCAGATACTAAATACGGCGTTGAGAGCAGTTCATCCTCACAATGGCGGTAAATAGCGCTACCTATTCCCTGACGGCGGTAGTCCGGTAGAACCTCAATGTTGAGTTCTAGATTCTTTTGGACTTCGTCATCTGAGAGTTCAGCTGACGCCACACCAAGGAGCTCACCGTCGAGGTAGGCCCCGTAAAGCTTAGTGGCGTCTGGGTCTTCGATGGATCCGAAGTAGTTGCGTAGGCCGTCGAGGGTCCAGACACTAGGGTTGTCTCTGCCGTGGGACGCAGATGCCTTGAGGACGCGGTAGTAGTCGGCCAGCACCTCGTCCTGACTAAAATCAAGCGGTGTGATGGTGATGTTGCTGGTAGTTTCGGCGGTCATTAGTGCTTCCTTTGTAACGAGCTTTCGTTGATGTGGTCTTGGTGCAGGTGCATTCTTTGCTATGCGTGTTTTTCTGCCTTAGAAATCTGCTCGGCAAGGTCTTCGGGCGAAAGATCCGCTGCTGAGAACTCTGCAGTCAGTGGCAGGTGCAGGCTTAGATCGGTGCCGATACAGATTTCAACGTAGGCGTTATCCAGTTTGAAGTCGATGACGTGCCCGCCGCGCTCATGGTCGTCATCAATAAAATGCGCGTGGCAGCCGGGCACCCCGATTCCCTGCTCATAGATGGGCGTACGGAACCCGACAATGGTTCCTCGTACCTGGTTGAACTGCACGATGTCATCATTCTCGGTGGCGTCTACCATCTTGGGGTAGGGCTTTTCTTGCTTCTGCACGGTGCGGGTGCGGATCCATTCGAAGTCGCCCACAATCTTGATGGCGTACATGTAATTCTTTGAGACCGTGAAATCGTCAAGAACCTGAGAAGCCGATGTACGAATGATGTTGTTGGGCAAGCCTCTGCGGATGGTGGGTACAAAATTCATCACCACGGCAAAGGGTGTCTTCTGATCCAGGCTAGCTGGCTCTACGCTGCCGTCGTGGCGCATCTGGTAGCAGTTACCGTCCAGCACCACCATCTCCCCGTCCAACCCGTTGAAGGTGCCCACACCAAAGTTGCCGTGGCCCAGGAGTTCACCGATGGTCATTTCGCCGTCGTAGATACCGTCAAGCAACTGGGACATCAGCCCAGTCTGGAAGACCTCATTGCGGTAAACGGTTTCGCCGTTGAGCTGGGTGGGGGAGTAAGCCACGGTATTCTCTTCTTTCAGTGGGAGTGGTAACTACGTTTTCTACGGTACCGTCTACCCCGCCTGAGAGGGTTAAAACCACGCCCCGCGCCGGATTCATTAGCGGTGCGGGGCGTGGTTATTCAAGACGAAACTAGGCGGTTTTAGACGCCGTAGTACATCTGGTATTCCAGGGGGTGGGGGACTAGCAACAGGGGAGCAAGCTCATTGGTGCGCTTGTAGTCAATCCAAGCTTGGATGAGATCCTGGGTGAAGACGTCGCCAGCCAGCAGGAAGTCGTGGTCGGCTTCCAGGGCTACGAGAGCTTCTTCAAGGTTGGCAGGTGCCTTCTTGATGTCTGCTGCTTCTTCGGCGGGTAGCTCGTAGAGGTCCTTGTCGATGGGTGCGGGGGGTTCTATGCGGTTACGGATACCGTCCAAGCCTGCCATCAGCTGAGCAGCAAAGGCCAGGTAGGGGTTGGACGAGGGGTCCGGCGCACGGAATTCAAGACGCTTAGCCTTGGGGTTGGTACCGGTGATGGGGATGCGGATACCAGCGGAGCGGTTACCCTGCGAGTAGACCATGTTGATGGGTGCTTCGTAACCGGGAACCAGACGCTTGTAGGAGTTCACGGTGGGGTTAGTGAAAGCTAGAACCGATGAGGAGTGCTCAATCAGACCGCCAATGTACCAGCGGGCGATATCTGACAGACCTGCATAGCCGCGCTCATCGTAGAAGAGGGGCTCGCCGTCCTGCCACAGGGACTGATGGCAGTGCATGCCGGAACCGTTATCACCGAAGACAGGCTTAGGCATGAAGGTAACAGACTTGCCCCACTGGTCAGCGGTGTTTTTGATGACGTACTTGAATTTGAGCAGGTCATCGGCTGCCTGGGTAAGGGTTGAGAACTTGTAGTTGATCTCAGCCTGACCAGCAGCACCTACCTCGTGGTGGGAACGCTCGACTTCGAGACCTACCTCATCCAGAGCAACGCACATAGCATCGCGCAGGTCAGCCTGCTTGTCCACGGGGGAAACGGGGAAGTAGCCCCCCTTGGTGAGGGTCTTGTTACCCAGGTTGCCGCCCTCTTCCTTACGGCCTGAGTTCCACGGAGCTTCGTCAGAGTCAATCTTGAAGAAGGTGGACTGGGGGGTGATTTCGTAGCGGACGTCCTCAAAGACGAAGAATTCAGCTTCTGAGGCGAAGAAAGCGGTGTCAGCGATACCGGTTGACTTCAAGTATTCTTCAGCGCGTTCAGCGACGCCGCGGGGGTCGCGGTGGTAGGACTCACCGGTACGGGGGTTCACAATTGAACCGGTAATAATCAGGGTCTTTTCAAGACGGTAGGGGTCAACATAAGCGCTCTTGGGATCAGGAATCAGCTGCATGTCTGACTCAGCGATGCCCTGGAAGCCGCGAATCGAGGAGCCGTCAAACATCTGACCGGTAATGAAGAAGTCCTCATCAACCGCCTTAGCGGGCAGATTGAAGTGCTGCTGAACGCCGGGCATATCGCAGAAACGGATATCCACGAAACGGATTTCTTCATTTTTGATGAAGTCTAGGACTTCCTGAGCAGTAGTGAACATAGTCGGTTGTTCTCCTTGACGTGTGTCGACCGCTAAAAGGTGCGCTAATGCTGCGCCCCGTGTTGGTACCAGCCTAGGCTGGCTCTTTTGCCCGCGAGTATCAGCTTTGTTTCACTCATGTAACAGGATGAACCCAGTGTGAGCGTGAGGTAAACATCAGCCGGTGTGTGCTAACCCTTCTATCTTAGGAAAATTCAGAGCCTGATCGTGGGACATCAACCGGTAAGGCAGCATCTATCTGGGAGTATGACGCCGGGGAAGCTACACTGGTGTGGTGGTATCAAGAAAAGATTTAGGTTCATGGATCGAGGGTGCTCCCACCTGGATGGAGTACCCCGGTCAGGGTATGGGTAGACCTCAGTACGGTAAGGGCGCTATCGCGCGCCCTTTGCCGCGTCTGATTGCTTTTTGCCTGGATTGGTTCCTTATTGAGGGTATTTTTTGGGTGCTAGCCCAAGGTCCGCTTTCCGGCGTCAACACTGCTCTAGTTGATAGCGTCCAATTGGTTATTTTTTGGCTCTACCTCGTATCCGCTGTCGGGTTCATGGGCCATACACTGGGGCATTTGGTGATGGGCATGCAGGTTCAGCGGTTGGACGGGCAGCCTGCTGGCTGGCTTACTGCCTTAATCCGGCAAAGTATGGTGATGCTAATCCTCCCCGTGGTTATTATGGACGCTAATCAGCGAGGTCTGCACGATCAGGTACGCCACACCGTGCTTGCGGTTATCCGTTAAGGAAGCTGATATGACATCAGAGAAAATCTCAGAGCCCAATGAGCACTCAGACGCCGGCCATATCGACTCGTCCTCAGAGCCGGTCAGCCCTGCAAACAGTGACCCTGCCCTGCCCAGCTTCCTCACCCACCCCGGGAAGGTAGACCGCTGGTTGCTGACAGCCTTGGGCCTCATCACGGTCTATTCGCTAGCGCTCATTCCCCTGCGAGCCTATCTGCTACTCAACCACACCTTCCTTTACACGCTTCTGACCGGCTCCAGTCTTTCAGTTCTCAGCATTGCAGCCCGTACCCCCTATCAGCCCCTGCTCTGGGCCGGGCTGGTGACAGTTGCTGCTCTCAGCGCAGTGAAGTTCCTAGTGGTGTACTTCTTCATGGGCAAGTACTGGGGGCAGGCCTTCCTTGACTGGATCTTTTCCAGCCACACCCCGCTCTGGTATCGCAAACTTGAAGGTTTCGTGCAGAGACACATCTATTTCTGCCTCTTCCTCGCCTTTCTGCCCTTTTCGCCGATACCTGCCACCATTCTGGTCGCCATAGCAGGGATTCGCAGGCTCAAGGGCTGGGCTATTGCAGGCTACGTTTTTCTACTGGCTCTTTTGCTCAAGTGTTTATATCTTTACCTGGGAGTTACTTTTGGTGAAGAGATTAAGCCGGTGCTGATGACCATTGACCGCTACATGATGCAGGCAACCCTGGCATTGATGGCCTATATGTTCTTGGTGATTTGGTTCAAAAACCGCAAGAAATCTTAGGATAGAAGTAAGAACACCCGCTGGTTTAGCGCTCTCGCCGCGAGAGACCAACCAGCGGGTGTTTTTGTTTGGTGTGCTGGGCTTAGCTGTGCGCTAGCTCCGCGATATTGATCTTGCCCATGCGCATCAGCTTTTGATGAGCAGCAGGGGAAGCCATCAGTTCACCCAGGTTCTGGGGAATGACCTGCCAGCTAATACCGTATTCATCGATGCACCAGCCACAACGCTCCGCCTCGGGAACAGCTGACAGGGTCTCCCAGAGACGGTCAATCTCCTGCTGGTCAGCAGCACGTACTAAGAGGGAAACTCCACCGCTAAAGGTGAACTCGTGGCCAGACCCGCCGTCGGTAATCATGATCCAGTCACCGGCAATGTTGGCGTCAGAGAAGAGCACCTGATCGTCAGTGCCGGGCATGAGCATACGGTTTCCCAGCTCGGAGCCGGGGAAGAGCTCCAAGAGTTTTTCGGTAAATGCCATGGCGTGGTTGCCTCGGGTAAACATGATGGCTGGTAGGACGGCGGGGCGCGGCTCACCGGCGGGGTTAGTGAGCATGAGCTGCCAGCTCACTCCAAAGGGGTCCTGAACCCAGGCGAAATAGTCAGAGAAATCGTAGGAGTCCAGAGGCATGAGCTCTGTAGCCCCTGCAGTCATAAGAGCCGCATGAGCGGCTTCTAGCTCTTGGCGAGCGTCCCCACCTGCCGACGGGTCAAAGTTCATCATCAAACTGATGGAGGGGTTGGGAGTATAGGTGTCATCGGCGTTGATAATACTGAGCATCAAGCCCTTGACATCTAGTTCTACTGACATCAACTGGCCGGCGAAATCAGCCCTCTTAGCAGGCATGTCATCGGGATAGGTCTGGCTGGAGGTGACGGTCGCACCGAAGGCTGTTGAGTAGAGCTCAACCATTTGCTTAGCCTTGCCCGCAGACCAGATGACGGGAACAATTTTCTGCATCAAAACTCCTTAGTTCGCTTAGTTTTCTCTAAGACTACCGGTACCTATCCACCACAGCTGCTAGCTCTTGCTAATCCAACATGCAAAAAGCCCCTCCCGCTACAGATTGTCTGGCAATCTCTAGCAGGAGGGGCTATGGGACAAATGATTTAGCGCATGCCCTTGCGGTCGGGGCGCATACGCATGGGGTCGATACCCTTGGGCAGCGCGTTCATGATGTTGTTGTGCTTGCCCAAAGAATCAATGCGGTTAGCTACCTGGTGCATTTCCTGCTGGGTGAGCTGCTTGGGAAGCTTGTTGAGGGTCTTGGTGAGCTTCTTGAGCTCAACCTGGCCCTCATCGGTGCCTGAGTTAACCACGTGAACGGGAACAGTGGGCACAATCTTCTTGTACTTCAGCTTTTCCTTCTGAACCAGGGGGGCAACACGGTTGGTGGGGCCTTCGGTGACGAGCACGATGCCGGGGCGGCCAATGGCGCGGAAGATGACGTCCTGGGATTTGTTTGCGGCAACGGGCTGCTGCTCAAAGATCCAGCCGCGGCGCAGGGTAGAAAGTGCGGCCCCCGAGCGGCCGGGCTGTCCATCAAGCTGGGCAAACGCTGCCTTTTCTGCGCGGCGTGAAAGCACCATCACTGCAAAGAGGATGCCCAGGGGGATACCGATGAGCAGGAAGGTAATCCAGTTGTTCAGGAGCAGACCGATGAGGAGGAAGACCAGTACCGTGCCGAAGAAGATGAGAGCGAGAATCCAGGGGATGTTGGGGTCCTGCTCGCGGGTCATTTTATAGACCTGCTTCATCTGAGCAAACATTCCGGGGCCACGCTTAGCGCGGCGCTCGGCGCGAGCCTGCTTCTTTTCTTCACGAGTCTGTGCGCGGGTGCTGCCACGAGATTCAGCCACTGGGTAATCCTTCGTGTGTCGATTTTGGGCGCGCCGCTAGGTGAGGGGCAACGCCGTAACTTTCCCATTCTATACGGGCAGTGCCCGCCGGGAAAACCGGCGGGCACTTATACCTAAGATTGTGCTGATAATGGAACTTTCGGGGCTAAGAAGCGCACGCTCTCGCCGACCAACCTTCTCGCAGGCTCGCAGAGCTCGCTAGCGATTCATGCCAGACCCAGCCAGTCGGCTATGAGCGCGCGCTTCACAGCCCCCAGAGAACTCACCAGAGCCTCTTCAGGCTTAGCGGCCGGCTGCTACCAGTGAGCTTGCTTCCTGCGCGGCGTATCCTTCATCGGAGATGTGCGCTAGGTGCTCGGGGATTTCACGGCCGTTCTTTTTCATGGCGCGTGCCCAGAGGCGTCCGGCACGGTAGGAGGAGCGAACCATGGGGCCGGCCATGACGCCGGCGAAGCCGATTTCTTCAGCCATGGCTGAGAGCTCTACGAATTCTTGGGGCTTGACCCAACGTTCGATGGGGTGGAAGAGGGGGCCGGGGCGCAGGTACTGCGTGAGGGTGATCAGATCGGTGCCTGCGTCGTGCAGGTCGCAGAGAGCCTCATAGACCTCGTCGTTGGTTTCGCCCATGCCCAGGATGAGGTTGGACTTAGTGATCATGCCAGCTTCTTTGCCCTGGGTGATGACGTCGAGTGAACGTTCGTAGCGGAAGGCGGGGCGGATCTGCTTAAAGATACGGGGCACGGTTTCGAGGTTGTGGGCAAAGACCTCGGGCTTGGCATCGATGACCTGCTGTACGTCTTCTTCCTTGCCCTTGAAGTCGGGGATGAGAATTTCAACGCCGGTGTTGGGGGAGACGCGGTGAATTTGGCGGATGGTTTCGGCGTAGAGCCAGGCGCCGCCGTCTTCTAGGTCATCGCGGGCGACGCCGGTGACGGTGGCGTAGCGCAGACCCATTTTCTTGACGTTGAGGGCTACCTTGATGGGTTCGGTGCGGTCGATGGCAACGGGCTTGCCGGTATCGATCATGCAGAAGTCGCAACGGCGGGTGCATTCCGAGCCGCCGATGAGGTAGGTTGCTTCACGGTCTTCCCAGCACTCGAAGATGTTGGGGCAGCCTGCTTCTTCGCAGACGGTGTGCAGGCCTGAGCCGCGGGCCAGGTCGATCATTTCCTTGTACTCGGGGCCAACCTTAGCGGTGGTTTTGATCCAGGAGGGTTTTTTCTCGATGGGTACTTCGGCGTTGCGTGCTTCAACGCGCAGTAGCTTGCGGCCTTCTGAGGTGGCGCTCATTAACGGTGCTCCTTTGGGGTCATTACCGTTGGTTGTTTAAATCTTGGGTGCGGGCTGGGGTAACGGAGGTTGTGCCCGTAGGTTTAGGGCTCGGGCGTGAAATTTTCAGCCAGAGTATCTGTGTACCGCAGCATATGTGCTTCTAGTGCATCAACAATATCTGCCGGGTTTACATTCCGCCCCAGCTGTTCGCTGATGGTGGTTACTCCGGCGTCGGTGATACCGCAGGGAATAAAGGGTTCAAAAACATCCACGGGGTTATTGCAGTTGATGGAGAAGCCGTGCATGGTGGTGTTTTTTGAGACGCGCAGACCGATAGCTGCAATTTTCTTGTCTTGCAGCAGAGCGCCGTCGCCTAGTACCCATACACCTGAGCGCCCTTCGATGCGCTGGCAGATGATACCCATGTCAGTCAGGAGGTTGATGAGGATTTCTTCGAGGTCCCGCACAAACTTCACTACATCAATGGGTTCGGGGAGGCGGACGATGGGGTAACCCACTAGCTGACCCGGGCCGTGCCAGGTAAGCTTGCCGCCGCGGTCAATTTTGATGACGGGGGTGCTCTGGTCGGTGGGGTATTCGTGGCTTTCGGTGCGTTTGCCGGCGGTGATCACTGCTTGGTGCTCAAGGAGGAGCACAGTATTTTGCTGCTGCTTGGCAGCTACTTTTTGGTGGGTCGCCTGCTGCAGTTCAAGTGCCGAGGAGTAGTCCACGTAATCGGGGGCTAAACCTACCCGTTCAAACTTTAGAGCCATAGCCTCTAGACTATCGTTTTTACCCTGCAGTGAGAAAACCAAGAGGGCGGTGACCCTGTGTGGTTGACTATGTTTTTGCCAACAGCAGCTTTCAGCTGTGTTGTGGAGAGTTAGAGCATTGACCGGCTCTTGATGAGTCTGTGTGTCTTTCTATCCACAGCAGACCTTCACCGCGTTGACCAGTGCTTTTCTACTCCCTGTGGAGAGCATCAGCGGAGATTGCTCGATAGGTGTATCACTGTTTCTATGAGCACTGCAGAAACCCTAAATCAACAATCCACCCTGAGGGCTCCTAACGATGTGAGTGTCCGCTACCCGCTGGAAAACGGCTACAGGCACAGCACCTGGATTGTGGAGTGCGGGGAACACACCGCCGCGAGTCTTGAAATGCCAGCAGGAACCTACACACTGATACAGCTTGATGCTGGTCAGAATCAGTACTTGAAAGCAGCCGAACGTCTCTGCGCGTTGGTCTCTCACCCCAATGTGCTCACGGTGGTTGCTGTGACCAGCAGCGGGGAAAACGATCAGATTTGGTGCCAGGCTGCTGAAGCTGGCACGCTAGCTGATTACTGTGCGGCTAAAGGCCGGTTACCCCTCGAACAGGTCAGCCGTCTAGCGCACGATCTGTGTGCGGCGATGACCTATCTGCACGAAAACCATCTCTCCTTCAGCCAGCTCACCGGTCAGCAGGTGGTGTTTACCGTGGCTGGGGAGCTTAAGCTTCTGGTTCCCCATCTTGATTTGAGGGATGCTCCAGATGAGGTGCTCAAGAAACACCGGGCAGATGATATTTCTGCTCTCGCAGCTTTGTTATGGCTCTGCCTCACCGGTGAAAAGGCTGCAGCTCAGCGTTTTCGTAAGCCGTTATCACTTAGCGTCCCAGAAGCAGGGGAGGCTCTTGCTCGCACCCTTGAGGACGCCATTGATCGCCGCTCGGACCAACCTGGGTTTCAACAAATAGCTGCCCTCTTTGAGCTTTCAAAGGATCCTGAGCCTTTAGAGCTGCATTTGAGTGCTCATGAAAGCGTGGTTTCCCGCCTGCCAGCTATTAGGCCAACCCGCTTTGATTCTGTGCCTAAAGAGCGATTTAGGCGTAAACCGCCGCTGCTGGGCGAGGTTCAGGATCTCAGCGCGCCTCAGGCTACCCCACAGAAAAAGTTAGCTGGCAAAAAATGGGATAGACGGTCACCGCTCATCATCGGCGCACTTACCGTGTTGGCTGTGCTCGTGGGCGCAGGAATTCTGCTCACCTCGCAAGAGTCCTCTTATCGCTCCACAGAGAGCGCCTTAACAGCAGAGACATCCAGTGCCCCAGCGCAGCAAAGCCTACCCGCACAACCTCCAGAAACCGCCTCAGAGCCATCTGCTGATGGTGGCGAGGCTTCTCTAGACTATGCCGAGAACCTATCAACTCTCATCGATACACGCAGCCAGGTTCTAACCTCGGGTAAAACCGGCGAGATTACCCGTTACGCACTGGCAGAGTCAGAGTTGTATCGCGCTGATGCAGCACTGATCGCAGCTGATAGCGATCGTCAGTTGGCCTCGATGACAACTCGGCTAGCAGAAATCAAAAATATTGAGGTTCAGGGCGATGCCATCAGAGCCCTGACGCTCATTGAAGCTCAAGGTTATGAGCCTGAGGGGAGCAAGGAAGAACTGGAAAGAGCAGGAATCTATAGCGCAGAAGGTAAGGTCTTTCAGCAGGTGAATGTTAGTGCTCGTGTACAAGACGGCCAACTATTGCTGGTATCCGCAGAGCCCAAAACTCTAAAAGAATAAACAAAAACGGCGCCGGTGGATGACCAGCGCCGTCTCAACAAAATTTTTAGATGTGAGTGTTCATGAAAACTGCAATCAGAATATTCACCAGTGCCAGGCCACCAACGGTGTGAGCAAGAGCGATGTTCTTGGCGTCTTCAGGTCGGCCTACTGCCAGGGCTGCCTTGTATTTCTTCTGACCCATGAAAGCAGCGATTGCGATGATCAAAGCAAGAAGCATCTTGATGCCAATCATCATGTGGTTGAGCACCATTCCCTGGCTCATCTGCCAGAAATACATGGCAAAGCCGGTGATGAGCTGTAGCAGAGCCGCATGGAACTGGCCGGGCACAACGATGCCCTTCTTAAGATTGGCTACCCAGATACCGAAGACCAGGGAAGCACCGATAAGGTGAAGAGCAAGAAGAATTGAAAACGCGATAGACATAAGCACCAGTCTACTGAAGACACATTTTCATATCGACACTATGACGCTAAAACAGGTGTGGGACTAGGCACGTGTTCCCTAGAAAAAAAGGGGGGGCGTTACCCGGAAAACCCGGGTAACGCCCCTAACTTCTTGAAAGGCTCTGAGCCTTAGAGGCCGAGCTCAGCGTCGAAAGCTGCTTCTTCAAGACGGGTCTTGAGGAAGTTGAGGAAGCGGCCGGCATCCGCACCGTCTACTACGCGGTGATCGTAGGTCAGTGAGAAGTATGCCAGGCTGCGTACAGCAATGACATCGTTACCTTCAGCGTCCTGAACGATGGCGGGGCGCTTGTTGGTTGAACCGATACCCAGGATAGCAACGTTGGGCTGGTTGATGATCGGGGTGAAGAAGACACCGCCGGTCTGGCCGGTTGAAGAGATGGTGAAAGTTGAGCCTGAGAGTTCCTCAGGGCTGACCTGGCCGTCGCGGGCACGGCCAGCAACGTCACCAATCTTCTTAGCAATACCCGAGATGTTCAGGTCACCGGCATCCTTGAGGACGGGAACCATCAGACCGCGGGGAGTATCAACTGCCAGGCCGATGTTTTCGGAGCCGTGGTAGGTGATTTCCTTGAAGTCTTCGCTCATGGATGAGTTGAACTGGGGGAACTGCTGCAGAGCTTCGGTCACTGCCTTGACGAAGAAGGGCAGAACGGTCAGCTTGGCGCCCTCGCGAGCTGCGAAGCCATCCTTAGCCTTGTTGCGCAGAGCCATCAGACGGGTCAGGTCGATTTCCTGAACGGTGGTCAGCTGAGCTGAGATAGCCAGTGACTCAACCATACGCTTAGCAACAACCTGGCGAATGCGGGGGGCCTTCTCGGTGGTGCCGCGCTTAGAAGACTTTTCAACAACAGGAGCCGCAGCCTTCTGAGCAGGAGCATCATTGGTTGCAGGAGCCTCTGAAGCAGTCTTGGACTCTACAGCAGGAGCTGAGGACTTCTTTGCCTCAGCAGCTGCCTGGACATCCTGCTTGCGGATGCGGCCACCAACACCGGTGCCCTTGATAGTGGAGAGGTCGACGCCTTCCTGCTTTGCCAGCTTGCGAACCAGGGGAGTCACGTATGCCTCACCGCTGTTCTCAGAAGCGGATGCGGAGTCAGCCGCAGGAGCTTCTTCCTTCTTCGCTTCTTCAGCGGGAGCGGCAGGTGCCTCTTCCTTCTTCTCCTCAGCTGCGGGAGTCTCGGGAGCCTTTTCAGCGGGAGCAGAAGAAGCAGCGGAGGCTGAACCGATAACAGCCAGAACCTGGCCTACCTCGGCGTCCTCATCTTCCTGGATACGGATTTCAAGCAGGGTACCGGCGACGGGTGAGGGAACCTCGGTGTCGACCTTGTCGGTTGAAACCTCAACCAGGGGCTCGTCGACAGCGACTTCTTCGCCAATCTCCTTGAGCCAGCGGGTGATGGTGCCTTCGGTGACGGACTCGCCGAGTGCAGGCAGGGTGACCTCGGTGCCCTCAGAAGAACCGGCTGAAGCAGCAGGAGCTTCTTCCTTCTTCTCTTCAGCGGGTGCTTCTTCAGCTGCAGGAGCTTCCTCAGCGGGAGCCTCTTCGGTCTCTTCCTCTGCTTCTTCAGCGGGAGCCTCAGCAGCTTCTTCCTTTGAAGCTGAACCTGAACCGTCGCCGATAACAACGAGAGGAGCACCAACCTCGATGTCCTCGTCTTCTTCAACGAGGATTTCTTCGATAACGCCGGCGACGGGTGAGGGAACCTCGGTGTCAACCTTGTCAGTGGAAACTTCAACGATGGGCTGGTCAACCGAAACGGTCTCACCAACCTCTACGAGCCAGCGGGTGATGGTACCCTCGGTGACGGATTCGCCCAGTGCGGGCAGTTCTACGGTAGTGGACATAGTCCTTCGTATCTCCTTGTGAGTGATGAAAATTTATGAGGGTAGGTGGCGGGCTGAGACCCGCCACCTACTAAAAAGCTGATGATTAGCCGTGCAAAGGAGCGCCGGCCAGTGCCATAGCTGCTTCACCCAGTGACTCGTTCTGAGTGGGGTGAGCGTGGATGAACTGTGCAACGTCCTCGGGGAAAGCTTCCCAGACAACCCACATCTGAGCCTCGCCAATCTGCTCGCCCATACGCTTGCCAACGGCGTGAACACCGATGATGGGGCCATCCTTCTCGCGGACAACCTTGACCAGACCGCCGGTGCCCAGGATGGAGGACTTGCCGTTGCCTGCCAGGTTGTATTCAGCAACCTGAACATTTTCCTTGCCGAACTTCTCTTCAGCCTTGGGCTGGGAGTAACCGATAGAAGCGATTTCAGGTTCGGAGTAGGTGACCTTGGGGATGTTGATATCTTCAACGACATGGGGGTTCAGACCTGCGATGTCTTCGACGACGAAGCGGCCCTGCTGGTAGCTGCGGTGAGCGAGCTGTACGCCGGGGACGATGTCGCCGATAGCGTAGATGTTAGCTACGCCGGTGTGCAGGCGCTCGTTGGTGATAACGAAGCCGCGATCCATGGTCAGACCCTGCTCATCGTAGCCAAAACCTTCGGTGTTGGGGCCACGGCCCACTGCTACCAAAACAATCTCAGCTTCGAAGACGGTGCCGTCTTCAAGGGTAACCTTGGCGCCATTGGCGTCCTGCTCAACGGTCTTGAAGAACTTGCCCAGCGAGGACTTGATGCCGCGCTTCTTGAATTCGCGTTCGAGCACCTTGATGATGGCGGGGTCTTCGTTGGGTACCAGGTGGGGTAGACCCTCAATGATGGTGACGTCTACGCCCATGGAGTTCCACATGGAAGCGAACTCTGAGCCAATGACGCCGCCGCCGAGCACGATAGCGCTCTTGGGGAGGTAGTCCATCTGTAGGGCTTCGGTTGAGGTGAGAACCTTGCCGCCGATTTCGATGCCAAAGGTCTTGGAGACTGAACCCGATGCAAGGATGATGTGCTTACCCTTGTAGGCGGTGCCGTCTACGGTGATGGTGTCGGTGCCGGTGAGCTTGCCTTCACCCTCAATGACGGTAACCTTCTTCATTTTGAGAAGACCGGTCAGGCCCTTGAACTTGCCGGCAACGATGCCGTCCTTGTAGCTACGAACCTTAGCCATGTCGATGGAATCGAGGGTGGTGTTCACGCCGTACTTCGAAGCTTCGCGTGCTTCAGAAGCGAGTTCTGCTGCGTGCAGGTAAGCCTTGGTAGGGATACAACCGGTGTGCAGGCAAGTGCCACCAAGGTTGCTCTTTTCGACGAGACCAACGGTGAAGCCAAGCTGCACTGCTCGTAGAGCGGCTGAGTAACCAGCGCTGCCACCACCGAGGATGAGGATATCGAATTCTGTTGTTGCCGAATCGGCCACGTTGACGCTCCCTTGCATGGGTTGCGGGGTATAAGCCCCCTTATGTACTGTCCCCCATAGCTTATCGCTTGCAGGGGCACACCTCCACTATTCAGCGGCGTTTTGTTACTCGGCCCTTGGTAGCAACCTCTACAGACCTGCCGCGTATGCGGTGGGCAGAGTTAATGCTGGTGGCGTGGCTTTTAGGCAGTTTATGGGGTGACTGAGGTTCTATCAGGCAGCACCTGTAGGGCGGCCTTTGGTGCTGATTGACCCTATCTGCGTTGTTTTCTATGGCAAACACCACGGTTCATGGTGAAAAAAGTTACACCCCGCACCCCTCTAGAGGGGTGCGGGGTGTACTCAATCTCTAGCGAGCTAGATCTTAGGCGTATGTCTCAATGAACTTGAGCAGAGTTGCAACCGAGTGACCGGTGCCTTCCTTGGGAGTGTAACCGTAGGCGCCCTCCTCATTGAAGGAGGGGCCGGCGAAGTCAAGGTGAGCCCAGGGGATCTTTGCCCCGTCCTTTTCTCCGACGAATTCTTCCAGGAAGAGCCCTGCCACCAGCATGCCTCCGTAACGGGAGCCAATATTCTGCAGGTCAGCAACGGGGGACTTGAGCGAGGAACGCAGGTGCTCGGGCAGGGGCATAGGCCAGTAGATTTCGCCAGTTTCTTGTGAAATCTCTGCGACCTTTTCACGGATTTTTTGATCACCCATGACCGCTGCGGTACGAACACCGAGCGCAATGAGCTGGGCTCCGGTTAGCGTGGCGATATCCAGGATGACATCTGGCTCTGCTTCTGAGGCGTAGGCAAGACCGTCAGCCATAACGAGCCGACCTTCGGCGTCGGTATTCATGACTTCAACGGTGCGACCGCCGCGCATGGTGAGGACGTCCTCGGGCTTGGTGGCAGTGCTTGAGGGCATGTTCTCAGCCAGGCAGAGGTAGCCTGTCACGGCTACGGGGATTTCCAGCTCAGCTGCTGCAGCTACGACGTTCAGTACGGTGGCCGCGCCTGCCATATCTGATTTCATGGTCCCCATGGCGTTTCCGGGCTTCAGTGAAATTCCGCCGGTATCGAAAGTAATGCCCTTGCCAACAATTGCGACCGTCTTAGTAGCGCCGGCGGGGGTGTATTTAACCTCTACAAAACGGGGCTTGCGATCTGAACCCTTACCCACGCCAACGATGCCGCCGAAGCCTTCTTCAACAAGCTGGTCGAAGTCCCACACTCGGGCCTCTACCTTCTCAAGACCGGCGACGCGCTCAACCGCCTCGGCTGCGAAAGTTTCGGGGTAGAGATGCGAAGGGGGAGTGTTTACGAGGCGTCGGGTGTGGTCCACAGCCTCGCCTACAATCAGGGCGCGGGTGAGCGCTGGCTCAGCTTCTGCTGCAGCGACCTCGGTGATAATGGTGATGTCAGAAACCGGGGCCTTGATGCTATCAGCGGTCTTAGCGCGAAGCTGCTTGTCACTAAAAGCGCCAAAAGCTGCGCCCTCAGCAAGCGCGGCTACTTCTTCAAGGCTATCGGTGCCCAGCGCTAGCGCAACGCTCTCTACTCCGGCCAGCTGGCGGATGGCTGATCCTGCGGAGTATCGCAGATTATTGAGGTGGGCCGCGGCGTCCTCAGTCTGCTTGCCCAACCCAATGAGGGCGATGATGTCTGCACCGGCTCCATCGATTCCGGGCAACCGGGTGAGCTCGTCGGCTGCACCGGTAACTCCCAAATCCTCCAGGATAGCTTCGAGACCCTCAGCTGTTTCTGTGTCCAGGGGGTTGTGCGCTAGGACGGGGCCTTCATCGGCTGAATGGACACCAATTACCAGTACTCCGGCGTCCAGGTGCTCAAGTTCAGCAGCTGAAACTGAGAAGGAAAGGTCTTGAGATTCGCTCATGTACGTGCTCCTTACAAAGCGTTGGGGTGAGAAATGCACCCGCGAGGTGAGGGCTGAGGCCGTTCATAGATGAGGCGGCCCACTGTGATTCACTACTCAAGAGTAGGTGGGTTTTGAATAAATGTGTACTAGGCACCGTGCTCACGGTGGAAATCACCGCACAGCGAAACCCCATCATGGGTCAGGGCCTGGAATAAAAAGAGGATAATCGGTGTTAGAACCGTTACGACCCATTCGATGATCGAGCTTGCTGGAGTACTATGGTTACTCACATCAAGGATTAAGAGATGAGTGGGCTACGGCAGAAAGGGGCTTGCAATGATGAATATGGATAACTCGGAGCAACTGTATATTGCTCACTCGGGTATCTTTGAGAACCAAAGATTGCAGGGCCTGCCTCTGGTTATTGCGCTTTCTCACCCCCAGGACGCTGGTGGAACGGCCGGGCACTTGGGTGAGGTACTTTTGCACGAACTCAATAACGTTCCTCTAGTTGAATTTGACGCTGACCGGTTGCACGATTACCGCGTGCGCAGGCCCCGAGTGACCTTCAAGCGTGATCACTACACAGACCCGGTACTGCCAGAACTAAAACTGTATGCCGTTGAAGACCGCCTGGGTAAGTCATTCCTACTGCTGGCAGGAGCTGAACCTGACCTGCTCTGGCAGCGTTTTACCGCCTCGGTCGTCGAACTGGCGCAGCGTCTTGACACCTCTGTGGTACTCCTAATTTCGGGGTTCCCCATGCCGGTTCCCCATACCCGCCCCTTGCCCGTGACAGCCCACGGATCCCGCAAAGATCTCACGGGCGGTATTTCTGCCTGGAAGCCGGAGGCAATCGTTCAGGGCTCAGTAAGTAGTCTGCTTGAAATTGCTCTGGGTGAAGCTGGGATCGGTACCGCAGGGTTTGCGGTGAACGTTCCGCAATACCTTTCTGAGTCAGAGTTACCTCAAACAGCACTGATCGCCATGGAACACCTGTCAATGGCTGCCAAGTTGAGCCTGCCTTCTGATCGTCTGAGGGAGATGTCAGAGAACGTCCAGCTGCAAATCAATGAGCAGGCTACCGCCAACCCTGAAATTCAAATGATGATTTCACGTCTCGAAGCCTCCTACGATGCCAATGCGGGTCATGACGGCTACGTTGGTATCCCGCTGTCTCAACGGGCTGCAGGAGTGGTGCCTTCACGGGATGAAATCGGCGCTGAAATTGAGGCCTATCTGGCTCAAGTGAATGACGGGGATCAGGACTAGGCCCCGAGCTGTCTTTAGCTAGACCACTGAACTGGCCCGGGCTCAAGCCGTGAACTAGGGGTGTGCAGAGCTAGGCAGCTAAGCGTCATTTTCTGCCGTTGGCCCACTATCTGAGGTTTATTGAGAGCCAGATTCCGCGGATTTTTCGGTTGTTTTCAAGACGAGCTTATCCACAGCGGCTCCTGGCATTGAAGCTGGCCGCTCTGGCCGGGCAGGCTAGGTGCATGAATAGCCGACACCCTTTTACTTCTTTTTATCCGACCGGTTTGGTGCCATCCACCGCTGATTGCCCACCAGAGATTAACACCCCCGTGCGGCAAGAAGCCGATGTCGTAGCGGTGTGTGTGCACACCCTAGGGTTCTGGCCGCGAAATTCTCTGGTTTTAATGACCGTGGGGCCACCGGGGGTAGGGCCTTTGCTCCGCATCGATTTACCCGTTGCAGGGGGAGAGGACTACGGGGAATATTTTGATTTCTTCCTCTCACAGCTACTCCAGTCCGGTGCGGACGCCCACCCCTACAATCGCGTCTTCGCAGTTTTCTTTGGGAACACTGCAGATGAGATGGATGAGGGCAGAGAGTCAGCAGCGCCGTATTCTCTGGACTATTCAGAGCCTTCAGACAATGACTTTATTGATGGGGTGCAAGCCCTCATTCCGCCCTTCCACCGCTGCCTGGTTGACCGGTCCATAGACCTTGTAGACATAATAGCGGTGGGGCATAGGTTTCTCTGGGCACTTCACCTGCCAGAGCTCACCCTGCTGCCCGCTGCCCCAACCGCTAGCGTGGCGGGCAGTCCCATTTACCGCGAGATGGTCGAACAGGGTTCTGACGTAGCGAGAAGTTATGAGGAGTTCTTAGAAAGATACCTCTGGGATCCCATGGAAACAACGGACGCGAGCCGACGCGATAGCTGGCTTGCCCAAACTGAGTTTGCTGCGCTGGGGTATCTCACCCAGAAAGCTGAAAAAGATGTGGGTGAGTACCAGCAAATACGGGCTGAACTTATGGTGTGGGACGCTGCCTTGCAATGCGCTGTTGAGATGATGCTGGGGTACCACTCTTTAGGGGTTGATAGCTCCAAGGATTCAGCAGGATCACCTCACGGTAATACGGAGAGCCCAGCACCAGCTGACCTCCTGCGTGCCGTGCTCAACCGAGATGTTGGAGCTTATCTGATAGCTTCCCTCAACAGCACTGCCACCGTGCAACTGGTGATCTACCTTGCATGCACCGGGCTGCAGGAGGCGCTGGCTGCCCTTGAAAATATTAGCTGCCGCCTAGAAGAAGCTGGCACGATAGGTCTAGATAAGAGCCAGACCAAACCGGTGTTACCTCAAAACAGTAGCCTCAATAGGTACGGCCTTGACCGACAGAGGCTCCTGAACCCGGTTGAAACTAGGGAACATGCTGACGGCGCGGCAATCGCGTCCATGGCATCAAAACTCTGCGGGCACGACACCCTAGCCCCCAACTGGGACAGACTAGCTGCACTGGGCGCTATCGCCACGATTCTTGAAGAAGCTGCCCACCATAAACCTGAAAGCCTGCTCAAATTAGCTCAGGCCTGGGCTTACTGGTTGCAGGGTAAATCAACTCTCGCAGATTACCTACTGAGGACGGTGGAGCCGCTTCACCACGGCAATGAGCCCACCGTTTTACATCGAGTCCTCGATGCCGGAGTTCTACCCGTCTGGCTATCTGCCAGGCCGCAACCCGGTATCTAACTTAATGAAGAACGGTCGACCTAGGGTTGTGCAAAGTAGGTAAAGACCGAAAAACATGTCATACTTGACTACTGACCCCGCTCACAGTACTGCGTGAAATCTGCACCCTTTCCAGGGAATAAAGTTTTGCAACCAGGTGTTATCCCACATAGAAACCCTGATTCAAACAGCGATTTTCAAAGAACGCAGACTTGACAGGGTCTTAGGTGTTTTGACCGCGAACACCGCGCACCATCGCACACGGTCAGCTAATCAGAAAGGTTTTCTGTGTCACCAGCCGCACGCAAGAAAGCAACCAGCGATACCGCTGCAGCCAAAACAACTGCCAAAAAAACCTCCACCCGTGCCAAAGCCAAAAAGGCGGATGAGGTAGCTGACGCCCTAGAAGCAGACGAGGACGAAACACCCGCCGCTGCGCCCAAGAAAACCACCGCTAAAAAAGCAGCGCCCAGAAAGGGACGCAAAGCTAAAGACGGCGCCGAAATTGAGACTGAAGACCCAGAACTTGAGCCCGAAGACCTCGAACTTGACGATGAAGAAGCTGACGAGGAAGACGGCGATGAAACTGAGTCAGTCACCAAGGAAGAAAAGAAAGAAGCAGAAGCCGTAGCGGCTAAAGGCTCCGGCTTCGTTCTCACTACCAACGACGAGGATGACGCTCCCGCCGTCCGCGTTGTCACCCCCGGTGCCACCGCAGACCCGGTTAAGGACTACCTCAAGCAAATCGGCAAGGTTGCCCTGCTCAACGCAGAGCAAGAAGTCGACTTGGCCATGCGCATCGAAGCTGGCCTCTACGCCGAGCACAAGCTCAAAGACAACCCCGATATGAGCCCCGAACTCAAAAAAGAGCTCCGCTGGGTCATTCATGACGGACGCCGCGCCAAGAACCACCTGCTCGAAGCTAACCTACGTCTGGTCGTTTCACTGGCTAAGCGCTACACCGGCCGCGGCATGCTCTTCCTGGACCTCATCCAGGAAGGTAACCTAGGTCTGATTCGTGCAGTAGAGAAGTTCGACTACTCCAAGGGCTTCAAGTTCTCAACCTACGCCACCTGGTGGATCCGCCAGGCCATCACCCGCGCTATGGCAGACCAGGCCCGTACCATCCGCATCCCCGTGCACATGGTTGAAGTCATCAACAAGCTTGCCCGCGTGCAGCGCCAGATGCTTCAGGACCTAGGCCGTGAACCTACCCCCGAAGAGCTCGCTAAAGAACTCGACATGACCCCCGAAAAGGTCATTGAGGTTCAGAAGTACGGCCGTGAACCCATCTCACTGCACACCCCCCTAGGCGAAGACGGTGACTCAGAATTCGGTGACCTCATCGAAGACTCCGAGGCAGTAGTCCCCGCCGACGCAGTCTCCTTCACCCTGCTCCAGGAACAGCTACACAGCGTCCTTGACACCCTCTCCGAACGAGAGGCAGGCGTGGTGGCCATGCGCTTCGGTATGACCGATGGCCAGCCCAAGACCCTGGACGAAATTGGAAAGGTTTACGGGGTTACCCGCGAACGTATCCGCCAGATTGAGTCCAAGACCATGTCTAAGCTCCGTCACCCCTCACGTAGCCAGGTGCTGCGAGACTACCTCGACTAAAACTGAACACAATGAGTAAGGGCGCGGGTCACCATTCCGCGCCCTCTCGTTTGCTCGCGCGCTCGCAACCGGGCGCTCCATCTCGCGAACGTATCCGTCAGATTGAGTCCAAGACCATGTCTAAGCTGCGTCACCCCTCACGCAGCCAGGTGTTGCGAGACTACCTCGACTAAAACTGAACACAATGAGTAAGGGCGCGGGTCACCATTCCGCGCCCTCTCGTTAGCTCAGATCCAGTGAAGGCAGTCGGACCAGGCACAACTCATGCCTGATGACCGACCTTTGACACCAACACAAAGGAGCCCCGCAACCCTAAGGTTGCGGGGCTCCTTGTACAAGGGTTCGGGAAGTTAGCTACTAAATACGGCCGGTCTGGTCGTCCCACTCAGTAGCAACCTCACGCAGCTGCTGCTCATTCTTGCGGGCATGGTGGCCACAGAAGACCAAATCATTACCGCTGGCAAAAACCACGCGTACATAGGCCTGCGCCCCACAGGCATCACAACGATCAAGGGCGGTCAGCTCGTGAGCTTCAAGAGTTGCACTCATCATCTACTCTCCTTCTCTGAACTTTAAGGTCTACCCCCATACAACCATCTGACAGACCGCGCTGCACTGGCTTTCGCTCTGGGCACCAAGCCAGCCGGAGGCAGCGCAAAACCCAGCGAGGGCTCTAAGAGTGAAGGCATCAGCCGCATAACCCGAACACATGTACTAAACTAGAGAGTCGATAAGCAAGCCAGCCCCAAGGAGACCCCGTGGCCGCCAGCAACTACACCGCGAGCAACCTATCAGTCCTCGAAGGTCTTGAAGCCGTGCGTAAACGCCCCGGCATGTACATCGGCTCAACCGATTCTCGCGGTCTGATGCACTGCCTCTGGGAAATCATTGATAACTCCGTGGACGAGGCGCTGGCAGGGTACGGGCAGAACATCCAAATCATCCTGCATAAAGACGGCTCGGTAGAAGTACAAGATGACGGCCGAGGCGTGCCCACCGATATCGAACCGCGCACCGGCCTCTCAGGTGTTGAAGTGGTCTACACCAAGCTACACGCCGGCGGTAAGTTCGGTGGTGGCTCCTACACGGCTTCCGGCGGTCTGCACGGTGTAGGTGCATCGGTGGTTAATGCGCTGTCCTCCCGCCTGGACGTACACGTGGACCGCGGCGGTAAGACCTACCAGATGAGCTTCCGCCACGGCGTCCCTGGCATCTTTGAAGATGGCCGCACCCCAAAACCCGATAACGCTTTCACTACCGCAGGCGATCCTCTGCAGATCGTAGGTAAAGCTAAACGCGGTGTCACCGGAACCCGGGTGCGCTACTGGGCTGACCCCATGATTTTCACCCCGGACGCCAAATTCAGCTACGCTGACCTGACCGCTCGCGCCCGCCAGACAGCTTTCCTGATCCCGGGCTTACGTATTGCTATCCGCGATGACCGCCGCTTGCCCGGCACCCCGGGTGAGAACGAGAGCTTTGAAGAGGTCTTCCAGCACGATGGTGGTATCGGCGAGTTCGTCGAATACCTGGCACACGATACCTCCGTGACCGACATCTGGCGCTTTACCGGCAGGGAAACTTTCACCGAAACGGTGCCCGTGCTCGATGGTAAGGGCCACTCCAAACTCACCGAAGTTGAGCGTGAATGCGAAGTCGATATTGCCCTGCGCTGGGGGATTGGTTATGAGACCACCCTGCGCACCTTCGTCAATATCATTGCCACCCCTAAGGGAGGCACCCACCAGACCGGCTTTGAACAGGGTCTGCTGAAGACCTTCCGTAAACACCTGACCGATAATGCCCGCAAATTCAAGGTGGGGGTCAACGAGAAAATTGAGAAGGACGACGTGCTGGCAGGCCTTACCGCGGTGCTGACCGTGCGGCTGGCCGAACCGCAGTTTGAAGGCCAAACCAAGGAAATCTTGGGCACTCCAGCGGTGCGCCAGATTGTTTCTAAGGTGGTTGCCAAACAGCTAGCTGACAAGCTGAAAGCCACGTCACGGGCCGATAAGACCCAGGCCACCCAGCTGTCCGAAAAGGTTGTTGCCGAGATGAAATCCCGTGTCTCGGCACGGGTGCACAAGGAAACCCAGCGGCGCAAGAACGCGCTAGAGACCTCGTCCATGCCCACCAAGCTGGTGGACTGCCGCACCACGGACGTTGAGAAGTCTGAGCTTTTTATTGTGGAGGGCGACTCTGCGCTCGGAACAGCCCGCCTGGCGCGGTCATCCACCTACCAGGCGCTGCTGCCCATTCGTGGCAAAATTCTGAACGTTCAGAAGGCCTCTATTACCGATATGCTGGCCAATACCGAATGCGCCGCCATTATTCAGGTCATTGGTGCAGGATCAGGCAGAAGCTTTGACCTGGACTCCCGCCGCTACGACAAAATCGTGATGATGACCGACGCGGACGTGGATGGTGCCCACATTCGCACGCTTCTGCTGACCCTCTTCTACCGTTACATGCGACCCCTCGTTGAGGCAGGTAAGGTCTACGCTGCTGTGCCGCCCCTGCACCGGGTTGAGGTGGTGCACCGCGGTAAACCCAACGAAATGGTCTACACCTACACCGAACAAGAGTTACACCAGTTGCTGGCTAGCCTTGAAGCTGAGGGTAAGAGCTACAAAGAGCCCATCCAGCGTTACAAGGGCTTGGGTGAAATGGATGCAGATCAGCTGGCTGAAACCACCATGGACCCCCGCCACCGCATGCTCCGCCGGGTGCGGGTCTCAGATGCCGAGGCAGCTGAGCGTGCCTTTACCCTCTTGATGGGATCAGAGGTCGCCCCCCGCAAGGACTTTATTATTCGAGGCGCCCACAAGCTCGATGCTGCTGCTATCGACGTTTAAGGACCTATTACTCGCTTCCTAAACACCGGGAGTCCAACCGGTAAGAGTTACGCAAGTCACTATATAATGTTGTCCATGACACCTACAAAAAAGAATCCTGTTACGGTCACCGTTACCGGTGCTGCCGGTCAAATTGGTTACGCCTCGGTCTTTCGCATTGCCGCCGGTGAGATGTTAGGAGCTGACACCCCAGTTCGCCTGCGACTCCTCGAAATCCCTCAAGGGCTCAAGGGAGCCGAAGGAACCGCTATGGAACTGACTGACGGCGCCTTCCCGCTTTTGCAGTCGGTGGAGGTTACTGATGATCCCACTATTGGGTTTGAGGGTGCCAATGTTGCTCTGTTGATCGGTTCACGACCCCGCACCAAGGGCATGGAACGCGCCGATTTGCTGGAAGCCAACGGCGGTATTTTCTCGGTGCAGGGTAAGGCGATTAACGACCGTGCGGCTGATGACGTGCGGGTGGCAGTGGTGGGAAACCCTGCCAATACCAACGCCCTCATTGCAGCCTCGCACGCACCTGACGTCCCGCTAGAGCGCTTTACTGCCCTGACCCGTTTGGATCACCACCGGGCTGTCGGCCAGCTAGCCCTAGCAACCGGGGCGGCAGTGCAGGACATCGATGGGGTCACTATCTGGGGTAATCACTCCGCCAGCCAGTACCCCGACCTCTTCCATGCCACGGTGGGTGGGCGTGTGGCTCTCGATGTTTTGGCTGAAAAGGGTCTGGACCAGAGCTGGATAGAGGAAACCTTTATCCCAACGGTTGCTAATCGCGGTGCCGAAATCATCGCGGTGCGAGGCGGCTCGTCAGTTGCTTCTGCCGCTCATGCAGCTTTGATGCACGTGCATGATTGGACGCTGGGTACAGGGGAGCGGTGGACCTCCATGGCTGTCCCCTCGGATGGATCTTACGGGGTGCCTGAAGGCCTCGTTAGCTCTTTCCCAGTGCGCTGTGCGGGAGGAAAATATGAGATTATTCATTCTTTTGAGCACTCAGATTTCTCGCGGTACAAGATTGCTGCGTCGGTGGCTGAGCTTGCTGACGAGCGTGAGGCTGTGGCCCAGCTGGGCTTGCTAGGTCAGCGTTAACCTTTCTGACCTCGGGCTCTACCCACACCTGTGAATGCGCAGGGAGAAGCCTTATAGAGACCCGCTGTGCATCTGAAGGTCACAGCGGGTCTTAGCGTTTAAGGCACCTTTAGTCATGCGTCAAATCCTGCTCTGACAGGGTGTAAGTGACCTTAAGTGACTTCCAATTTTGGGTGTGTACCATGGTGCGAAATCACCAGAGCAACGCCAGGCTACCGGGCATCGGTAGCGCCGCTTGCTCACCCCTTCGCACTTCACAAGGACACCGATGGATCCCCTAGAAATTGCCCGGTGGCAGTTTGGTATCACCACTGTCTACCACTTCATGATGGTCCCCCTCACTCTGGGGCTTGGCGCCGTTGTGACAGGTTTCTATATCGCCTACATCCGCACCAACAAGCCCGAATACAAGCGCATGACCAAGTTTTGGGGCAAGCTCTACCTCATTAACTTCATCATGGGCGTGGCCACCGGTCTGGTGCAGGAATTCCAGTTTGGTATGGCCTGGAGCGAGTACTCCCGCTTCGTTGGGGACGTTTTCGGTGCCCCTCTTGCCATGGAAGGTCTTCTTGCCTTCTTCGTAGAATCTACCTTTTTAGGTCTCTGGATTTTTGGTTGGGACAAACTCAAACCCAAAATCCATGCAGCCTGCCTCTTCATGGCGGTTGCAGCATCCTGGCTCAGTGCCTACTTCATTATTGTGGCGAACTCCTGGATGCAACACCCCGTTGGCGTTGAGATGGTGGACGGACGCCCCGTCCTCAATGACGTCTGGGCTGTGCTGACCAACAACACTGCCATGGTTGCCTACCCCCACGCTCTTGCAGGTGCCGTTCAGGTCGCGGGCGGTTTCTTAGTGGGTATCGCCTGGTACAAGCTCTGGAAGCGTCGCCGCGATGGCGTAGATACTATCGGTGAGAACGGCAAAGTAGTCGTTGGTCAGCAGGTAGAAGGCGCACGTGATACCACTGACTTCACGGTCTGGTTCAAGTCCCTGCGTATTGGTGCGATGGTAGGTCTCATCGGCTTCTTGGGTACCGCCTTCACCGGCCATTCCCAGGCACAGCTCATGATAGAACAGCAGCCCATGAAAATGGCAGCAGCTGAGGCTGCCTGCCACGACGGCACAGGTTTTTCGGTCCTATCGCTGTCTTCACCCGGAGCCCAGAACTGCGATGAGGTTCAAGCGATCCTTGAGATTCCCGGTCTCCTCTCCTTCCTTGCCTATGAGGACTTCACCACCAACGTCGCCGGCATCACCACTCTGATGCCCATCTACGAAGAAACCTACGGCACCCACCTGCCCGATGACCCCGAACTCTACGGCGAGCGCGCCGGTTCAGAAATCGACTATCTGCCGCTGATGGAGGTCACCTACTACGGTTTCCGCGGCATGATTACCCTGGGTGGGGTAAGTGCCCTGTCCTTCCTTTACGTTTTGTGGGTGACCCGCAAAAAGGGTGAGGGTACCGTGCCAGAAGCGAAGTGGATCTCTAACCTGGCGATAGCAGGTATTCTGGCACCCTTTGGCGCTAATATCCTGGGCTGGGTCTTCACTGAAATGGGCAGGCAACCTTTCGTGGTGGCTCCCAATCCGGATGGCAACCCCGCTATTCTGATGTTCACTGCAGCCGCGGTATCGCCCGGGGTTTCTGGGTTTGAGATTCTCTTCTCACTGGTCTCCCTAGCACTGGTATATGCCGCACTGATGGTGGTTGAAATTTACCTGCTCGCAAAATACGTCAAGGCCGGGGTGGTAGCCGCCATGCCTGAATTGGTTGAAGACCCTCACCAGGATGACCACGATGACCGCGACGTTCTCGCGTTTGCTTACTAGAGAAGGGTAGAACAATGTTTGATTTCTTTGCCGACCAGCCCCTCCTACCCACCATCTGGTTTGCCGTTGTTGGCTTCTTCTGGATTGGTTATATCACTCTAGACGGTTTTGATCTCGGGGTGGGCATGCTCATGAGTCGCCTTTTCGCTAAGAACGAGAAGGAACGCCGCCTACTGCTGAACACCATTGGCCCTGTATGGGACGGTAACGAGGTGTGGCTGGTGACGGCTGGTGCCGCGACTTTTGCAGCCTTCCCGCTCTGGTACGCCTCGCTGTTCTCTGCCCTCTATATTCCGCTGACCCTTACTCTGATAGCCCTCATCTTCCGTGCAGTGGGTATTGAATACAGAGGCAAAAAAGACAGCGCTCGGTGGATTGCGGGCTGGAACCTAGCCATTTCTCTGGGCTCACTAGTGATTGCTTTTATGATTGGTGCCCTGCTGGCCCTCACCAGCACCGGCCTTCCTCTCAACGCCAACGGAGACCGAGTGGGCGGCGCCTTTGCCTGGGTAACTCCCGCAGTGCTGATGGGTGGTCTGGCAATGGTGGGGCTGTCCCTGGTCATGGGTTTGGCCTTCGTCGCCCTCAAGACCGACGGCGAGATACGCCACCGCGCACATACGCTGTTACTGAGGCTGTTGCCGCTGCTACTTCTGCCGGTGACCGGTTGGGTTCTCTACTTGCAGTTCACCTCGGGTAAAGCCCTCTCTTGGGCCTTTACCGTAGTTGCGGCCATTGCTGCGGTCGGGGCCTGGACACTGCTCAAAGCCGGCCACGAGGGGAAGGGCTTTGCAGCCCTGGCCAGTTTCACGGTCTTTGGGGTCAGTGCTATCTTCCTGGCGCTCTACCCCAACGTCCTGCCCTCGACCCTGAATGAAGCACATCACCTCACGATTTCCAGCGCATCAAGCTCTGACTACACCCTAACTGTCATGAGCTGGGTGGCTATCTTTGGAGTGCCAATTCTACTGATCTATCAGAGCTGGACCTACTGGGTCTTCCGTCAGCGCCTGACCGTTGATCATATACCCACAGCCCATGATGTCACGGAGCTTGCTCGCAGAATCAGCAAGTAAGGCCGTGATTTTCTGAGAGGCCGAAGCACGAGTCCCGGTTCGGCAGACCGGTAGAGATGCTACTACAATGGTGAACAAACTATTCGCGGCAGCAAAGGCAGAAACCTTCATGGCGAACCCTAAGAACAGCAGGCCACCCTTGGGGCCCGATGCCAAGAAAAACCTCGCGGTTTTTTCCCTGCTGATTGCCATCAAAACTTTGGCACTGGTAGTCTTCGCTGCCGTCCTCGGTACTGCTATCACCTATCTTGCGCGGCTGACCTTCGCTGTCTTCCATGAAGGGGCGACCTACGCCAGCGCGGTGGAGGCTCAGCGTGCGTTCTTCGCAGGCAACGGGCGAGCAGAGGTTGAGGGCATCTTTTTTGCCAGCCCTTTTGTGGAGCCCAGCGTCCTGTCACTCGCCCTGACAGGTACCCTAGCCCTCACTGTGCGGGCAGCAGCGGACTGGTATCTCACCTACTACGCACAAAAAGCTGCTACCGGTGCTAAAACTACTCTTCGCCGTCAGGTGATCCGGCGAGTGCTAGCTACCGGAGGCATCGATACACCTGACGGTACCGGCGCTACCGCTGTACTGCTCTCACGCGGCCTTGATTCACTGGATCACTACTACACCAAGACACTAACAGCCTTTGTGTCCACTGCTGTTATCCCCAGCATTTTGCTGCTGGTGATAGCGTTCTATGACTGGGTATCAGCGCTCATTATCGTGCTCACCTTGCCCCTGGTCCCGGTGTTCATGGTACTGATTGGCCGCACCACCCGTGAAGATACAGCGCGTGCCCAAAAGGATCTGCTGCGTCTATCTGACCACATCGTGGAGCTGGTTAAAGGGCTACCGGTTCTGGTAGGGTTGGGGCGCTCGCGCGCACAGTCTAAAGCGCTGGGGGAGCTGGGCGAACGCTACCGAAAAGCTACGATGTACACCCTGCGTAGTGCCTTCCTCTCTTCGCTTGCCCTAGAGCTCATTACCACCATCTCTATCGCACTGGTAGCTGTCTTCATCGGTTTACGTCTGGTGGAGGGAGACATGGGTCTGGACGTCGCCCTGCTCGCCCTCTTACTGGCCCCTGAATGCTACCAGCCACTGCGGGACGTTGGTACCGCCTACCACCAGTCAGAAGAGGGAGTTGCCGCCCAGCGCCGTGCCCAAGCAATTATTGATCAACCGGTACCCAAACCCACGGTTGCCCCCGGCGGGGACTATATCTCGGTACGAGACCTTTCACTGAGCTACCCCGGGCGTGATCGCGTCCTCACCGGTGTGAGTTTCAATCTAAAGCACGGCACCACCACCGCCATCACCGGCCCCTCAGGCTGCGGCAAATCTACCCTGCTGGGTGTGCTGGGCGGCTCCCTGCGTCAGGGGCTGGTTCCCACCGGCACCACAGAACCGGTCAAGGTTAACGGGCTGGTTAGCGGCACCGGCTCCACCGTATGGATCAGCCAGTCTCCAGCCTTCATCGCCCCCACAGCTCTGGCAGAGGTTGCTCTCTACGCCGCCGTGACGCGCGGTGAAGGGGCCCTTGAAGGCATCCACTACGCCTCAACCCTGCTCGGTGAAACCGTTGCTTTTACCGAAGAAGACCGTGAATTTTTCACCAGCTATCTGCACGCTGTTGGCCTAGCTGACCTGGCAGATTTGCCGCCCGAAGCGCTCTCCGCCGGGCAAATGCGCCGCCTAGCTATCGCCCGAGCTCTTGCCCGCGTCGCCACCTTACAGGCAGAGAACCACCGCGTCACCGTACTCATTGATGAACCTACTGCCCACCTTGACCCTGTCTCAGCAGCCAAAATCAACGTAGCGCTCGCTGCCCTCCAAGAAACGGGCGCCACCCTCATTATCGTCACCCACGACACCCAGCTCGCTGCTGCTACCAACAACCGTCTGGACGCCACCCGGCGCCCGCACGGGGTGACATGGCAGCTGACCTCTCAAAATACAACCGGGTTGAGCGGCTATGCCCTGGGCACCTTAGCCCAAGCGGTGGCCACCGGTGAGCTCGAAGACTCAGCCCCAGCGGCGCAAGCTGAAGAGCCAAGAGCACCGCATCGCCGCCGTATCCCCGGCATCGTGAGCACCCTGGGCACCGCCCGGAAACTCACCGGCATCAAAGCTCACCAGACCCTGCTGCCTGTCTTCCTCTCGGTTCTGACCGTGGTCTTTGCCGTCAGCCTCACCGCTCTATCAGGCTGGTTGATTGTGCGAGCTGCCGAGCAGCCTGCCATGATGTACCTCCTGGTAGCGGTGAGCGGCGTGCGTTTCTTTGGCCTGGGCCGTGCGGTGAGCCGCTACGCCGAACGCCTCAAGACCCATGACCTCGTGCTTAAAGTAGCCAACGCTCTGAGAATACGTGCCTGGGATGCTGCAGGGCGTAGCGTCCTATCGGTGCGCTCCCTCCTGCGCGGTGACCGGGTGTTAGACCGTCTGGTGGGTGATGTTGATGAGCTGCGAGACACCGCCCCCCGCGTTCTGCTGCCCGTAGCATCCCACCTCATTGTCATGGGCCTCGTACTCATTGTGACTGCGCTAGCTACCCCTATCGCCCTCCTACCCGTAGGGCTAGCGGTACTCATCGCCACCTTCACCATCCCCGCAGTGGTCGTCCGTGCTGATGCACGTGCGGACGCCGCGGCACGCAGGGAAACCGCGGGCCTTTTGAGGCTAGGTGTATCCGCCATCGACGCTGCCCCCGACCTACATAATAACGACCTGGACCAAACGGTTGCCTTAGCACTTTCTCGCCGGGATGGCCTGAACGTGCGCTCACGCATCCATAGCTCGCGTGCCATCGGTGTGGGGCAGGGGCTCATGGTCGCTACCTGGTGGGGAGCCGCGCTCGCTACCATCATCTGTGTGTGGCCCTCGGTACGTGATGGGGGTATTACTGCCCCCACCGCTGCAGTGGTTATTCTGATGCTCACTGCCCTCTTTGAGACCACCGCTGCCCACGTGGAAGCCGTACGCAACTGGCCAGCCTTTGCAATCCTGGTAGAACGTACCCGCGAGCACCTGGCTGACGTTGAAGCGGATCAAGGCGACCAAGAAAGCGAGGCTCAGGAGCGCCAGAACATGCGCGATATTCTGGGGGAACCTGGAGTTGGTTGCTCCCAGCGAAGTGCCCACAGCACCATCACCCTTGAGCTTGAATCTTTGGCAACCCGTTGGCCAGACATGCAGCAACCGGTCTTTAGCGGTCTGAGCGCCTCAGTTTCTTCCGGCGAATGGTTGGGCATCACCGGCCCATCAGGCGCGGGAAAGACCACGGCGCTGGCTACTCTGCTCGGCTTCCTACCGCTTGAAGAAGGTGAGATTCGGGTCAACGGCCAGGTCTTTGATGCCCAGGCGCTCAGGGGCTATGCAGCCTGGTGCCCTCAGTCTGCCTACATCTTTGAATCGACCATCGCCAACAACCTGGCAATTGCTCGCTCGTCTGAGGAAAGGCCCACTGAAACTGAAATGTACGAGGTGCTAGACCGCGTGGGGCTCGGAGATTTTGTGCGGCAGCTACCGGCGGGCTTGCAGACTCCCGTGGGCGCTGGAGGTTCCTTCGTCTCTGGCGGTCAGCGCCAGCGCATAGCCATCGCTCGAACCCTGCTGGTGGATTCTCCGCTGCTCCTCATGGACGAACCCACCGCCCATCTGGACGCTCCAGCCGCTGTGGCACTGATTGATGAGGTTGCTCGCGGCACCAAACGTACCTCAGCAGATCAACCGTCCGGTAAAACTACCTTGCCCGCTGTTGTGCTGGTATCGCACCGTGCAGAAGATATTGCTGCCTGCGATACCGTCGTCAAACTCTAAAACCGCTCAAAAGAGCGGTGCCCTGGCAAGCATGCTAGCTTGCCAGGGCACTTTTATTTACTGAGGTGTGAGACGGCTCAGAAGAGTGCTTCTTCGGCCGCCTCACCTGCCTCTGCACTCTGAGCGCCACGTTCAGTTTCAACGGCTGCTAACGCACCGAACTGATTAGCTTCGGTTGCTGCTACCGGTGTTGCCGCGGTGACCGCATAGGCTGGGCCTATTGCGTCCACGGCCTGAGCCAGCGGCACACCGGAGCCATCACGTGCCCCAAACTCACCGGGCAGGGTACGAGCCACACCGGCTGCAGAAACAGCCTTAGCGGGGCCAATACCTACCCAAGCAAGCGCTAGGGAAGACTCACCTTTGAGGAAGCGGTGGGCGCGCATACCGGCAGTTGCCCTACCCTTCTGTGGGAAGTCAGCCAGCTCGGTCACCTTAGCTGAAGCGCCCTCAGCCCCGCCATCGGTAATGGTTACCACCTGGGCGGGGGAGCCAGGGGCAGTCACCCCAAAGGCGATGAGCCGGTCATCGTCGGCAATCTTCATGCCCGCCATGCCGCCACCGGTCCTGCCCTGCGGGCGAACCTTGGCTGCATCAAAGACAAGTAGCTTGGCTTGCTCGGTCACGAAAGTTAGCAGCAAATCATTGCTGTCACAGGCAGTAGCGGCGATCAGGCGGTCCTTGGGCTTGAGCTTGATAATCTCAAAGTCCCCTGCGTTCAGAGGGTAATCAGGGTTGACCCTTTTAACCACGCCCCGTTCAGTTGCGAGCGCCAGCACCTGATCAAGTGGCACCAGAGCAACCAGGGTTTCCCCTCGTCCCAGAGTGATCATTTCTGCGGCTTTCACACCGGAAGCTAGCAGGGGAGTGCCCGCTGAATCTTCTAGCACCGGTAGTTCCAGTACCGAGACGCGCACCAGCCTGCCGGTTGAGGTAACCGCCCCAATTTCCCCGCGTGCAGTGGTCGCCACCCAAGAGGTCAGTGCGTCGTGTTTCAGGCGCTTACCTGGTTCAACCAGCTCGCTGCGGCCACCAGCTTCACCGCGCGTACGGCCCACCTGCCCAGAGGTAGAGAGCAGAACCCAGCAGGGGTCGTTAGCGATTTCTAGTGAAATCCCCGCCTCTTTTTTCGCCTTGGACGCAGTGGCAGAGAGCGCTGCGACAGCATCAGCCAAATCGTCCTTGGTGACAATCTTGGTGCGACGGTCGGTGCCGTACTCGTCAGCTACAGCTTGCAGCTCGGCAGAGACCAGGGCACGCAATTTGGCATCTGACCCCAGGATTTCCTGCAGCTCAGCAATCTCACGCAGCAAGTCCTCGCGCTCGGTCTCCAGCTCAATGCGGGAGTACTTGGTGAGCTGGCGCAGACGTAGCTCCAGGATGTGATTAGCCTGCACCTCGGTTAGATCAAAGACCTGCATCAGACGGGTGCGTGCCTGGGCAGTTTCGTCTGATGATCGAATAATCTGAATGACCTCGTCGATATCGACGATGGCAATCAGTAAACCTTCGACCAGGTGCAAACGGTCCTGGCGCTTGCCAAGCCTGTGGTTGGTGCGACGGCGTACCACCTCAAGGCGGTGATCAACATAAACGTGCAGGAGGTCAAGCAGACCCAGGGTTTGAGGCTGACCGTCGACCAAGGCAACGTTGTTAATGCCGAAGGAGTCTTCTAGAGGAGTGTGCTTGTAGAGAGCAGCTAGCACCGCCTTGGGGTTAAAGCCGTTCTTGACTTCAATGACCATGCGCAGACCATTTTTGCGGTCGGTCAGGTCAACCACGTCAGAGATGCCCTGTAGCTTCTTAGAATTGACCCCGTCTTTGATTTTTTCAATGACCTTCTCGGGGCCTACCATGTAAGGCAGTTCGGTGACCACGATGCCCTGCTTGCGGGCAGTTACCTGCTCAATGGATACCTTGGCGCGGGTCTTGAAGATCCCCCGGCCCTTCTCGTAGGCGTCCTTAATGCCGGTGGCGCCCACAATGGTGCCGCCGCTGGGCAGATCGGGGCCGGGCACCAGCTTCATGATGTCCTTGAGACTGGCGTCGGGGTTCTCCAACAGGTGGCGGGCAGCGGCGATGATCTCGCGCAGGTTGTGCGGCGCCATGTTAGTTGCCATGCCCACCGCGATACCGGCTGAACCGTTCACTAGCAGGTTGGGGTAGGCAGCCGGTAGCACGGAGGGCTGCATGAACTGGTTATCGTAGTTGGGCACGAAGTCTACGACGTCCTCGCCCAGATCAGCTGTCATAGCAAGGGCTGCCGGGGCCATGCGGGCCTCGGTGTAACGGGAGGCCGCCGGGCCGTCGTCCAAAGAACCAAAGTTACCGTGCCCATCAACCATGGGCAGACGCATCGCAAACGGCTGGGCGAGTCGCACCATGGCATCGTAAATAGCGCTGTCGCCGTGGGGGTGGAGCTTACCCATGACCTCACCGATGACGCGGGCACTTTTGACGTGCCCCTTGTCTGGGCGTAGGCCCATCTGCTGCATCATGTAGAGGATGCGACGTTGCACTGGTTTGAGTCCGTCTCGGGCGTCCGGCAGAGCACGGGAGTAGATGACCGAGTAGGAGTACTCGAGGAAACTGTTTTCCATCTCGCTTGAGACATCAATATCGACGATGTTTTCTACAATGCCCTCGGGGTAGTCATCGTGCGCGGTTTTGGTGCGGCGAGCCATGGGACCTCATCAATCGGTTTCGAACATAGTTTCTAACCCATAATACCGTGAACAGCTAGATGACTTAAGCTTCCTGAAGGGCTGCCGGGGCAGGACGCCGCGGAGCCGGGCGTAGGAGGCCGTAGATGCCAGTGAGGAAGAGCGCGACCAAGAAGAGCAAACCAAAGCAAGCGGTCACATCAGAACAAGGTTTTGTTGGGAGCTGGACGCCCGCATCAGCGGAGCGGCTATAAAGAACAGGAGGGCTATGATGAGGCTGATAAAAACGGTGCGCCACGCTATGCGATTAATGCTGGCTGGCAGCTGTGATTCCTTGGTCATGGTCTCATACTAAGGACCGTGGAGGGCCTCTACTAGGGGTGCAACTGAGCGGTCTTTGAAAAGGTTCATGTGTAGGTGCTCACAAAAGCAGTTTTCAAGTTGCGGTGGGTCAAATCGGTGCGTATAGTATTTATTCGTTGCCAGAGAGCGAAAGCTTGCCGGTGATGATAAATAAATAAGCGCCTCTAGCTCAATTGGCAGAGCAATTGACTCTTAATCAATGGGTTCTCGGTTCGAGTCCGAGGGGGCGCACATTTTCCAAAAAGACCTCCACGCACGGTGGGGGTCTTTTGCTGTTAATATCCACAAAATCTAAGTTGTAAAATAAGCTCGAATACCTTCCTTACTTAGTGAGGAGATGCTATTACCTTCAGTTAAAGCACTCTGTGGGAAATACCCCCGCGTGTGCAGGGAAGAGCTGTGCCCCTATGCGTGGGGCGGGGTGTGATTGGAAATACCCCCGCGTGTGCGGGGAAGAGGTATTGATAAGTGCCCATACGCCTAAGAGCTTGGAAATACCCCCGCGTGTGCGGGGAAGAGACAACAGAAGTCGAGTGGGAAAACGTTTCAACGGAAATACCCCCGCGTGTGCGGGGAAGAGGGGCACGCGGCGCTCGCCGTTCTAGAAACCTGGGAAATACCCCCGCGTGTGCGGGGAAGAGGGGCACGCGGCGCTCGCCGTTCTAGAAACCTGGGAAATACCCCCGCGTGTGCGGGGAAGAGGTGACCAGCTTTAACGCTGAGGGAAACCCCGAGGAAATACCCCCGCGTGTGCGGGGAAGAGGCCAGCTATACCGGCACACGGGCCATTGGCTGGGAAATACCCCCGCGTGTGCGGGGAAGAGCTTAGCGCCAGCACTCTTAGCGAGCTGGGCTTGGAAATACCCCCGCGTGTCCGGGGAAGAGCCAATGGTGGATAGCCACGCCCTCAATCTCACGGAAATACCCCCGCGTGTGCGGGGAAGAGCCGAATAAGCGCTACATCCAAATCACCCGCGAGGAAATACCCCCGCGTGTCCGGGGAAGAGCCGAATAAGCGCTACATCCAAATCACCCGCGAGGAAATACCCCCGCGTGTGCGGGGAAGAGTTCAAGCTACCGCCAGATTGGAGTGCGATGGTGGAAATACCCCCGCGTGTGCGGGGAAGAGGCCAGGATCACCACAGGGTCATCACACAGCACGGAAATACCCCCGCGTGTGCGGGGAAGAGCGAGCTGACCCCTGAGTACCGCTTTTTGAGAAGGAAATACCCCCGCGTGTGCGGGGAAGAGGCCGCTAAAGCCGCCAGCGGCGACATGGACAAGGAAATACCCCCGCGTGTGCGGGGAAGAGACAGTATCAGCGTCGGCTAATTTGGTGGAATGGGAAATACCCCCGCGTGTGCGGGGAAGAGATTTCCACTGACTCAGTAGGCACACCCTTTGAGGAAATACCCCCGCGTGTGCGGGGAAGAGTCGTCAATTCGGGGGCCGGCGTTCCTCTTCCAGGAAATACCCTCGCGTGTGCGGGGAAGAGAAATGATGATTCAGCCGAAATCAGCCCAAGATGGAAATACCCCCGCGTGTGCGGGGAAGAGACGATATTCACCAAGACCTGCGCTAAAAACACGGAAATACCCCCGCGTGTGCGGGGAAGAGAGATGATTAATACTGATTATGCGCCGGTTCAGGGAAATACCCCCGCGTGTGCGGGGAAGAGATCGTGCCTTCGGGGTATAAAGCCCGCTGGGTGGAAATACCCCCGCGTGTGCGGGGAAGAGTCAGGTGGGCAGGTAGGTAGGGGAAATACCCCCGCGTGTGCGGGGAAGAGACCGGCGATGATGAGGTACTAGGTTATCTATGGGAAATACCCCCGCGTGTGCGGGGAAGAGAGTCTTCCGTGGTTCGGTGATTTCTCTTGCAAGGAAATACCCCCGCGTGTGCGGGGAAGAGGCTCCAGTGAAAGATGATTGCGCCGCTTCTGCGGAAATACCCCCGCGTGTGCGGGGAAGAGTCCCTTCCCCGTCTAGGTAGCAGATGCAGCAGGGAAATACCCCCGCGTGTGCGGGGAAGAGGGCCAGGCGGCTAACGGGATGCTTATTGGTATGGAAATACCCCCGCGTGTGCGGGGAAGAGAATGAGGGCGGCACGCACCGCGGAAACAACCTGGAAATACCCCCGCGTGTGCGGGGAAGAGCAACGTGAGAATGAGCAGTCATGGTCTACCCTGGAAATACCCCCGCGTGTGCGGGGAAGAGTACACCCACCAGGGCAAGTCTTTGGGTAGCTTGGAAATACCCCCGCGTGTGCGGGGAAGAGTAACCGCTACCGATTCACACGAAGATTTCTTCGGAAATACCCCCGCGTGTGCGGGGAAGAGACGGCAAGAATCATCACCAAGACGATGATGAGGGAAATACCCCCGCGTGTGCGGGGAAGAGGTGTCCGGTGCGTCCGGTGCGGATGCCGGATAGGAAATACCCCCGCGTGTGCGGGGAAGAGCGCCTATCACCGCGAACCTTCAATATCACGGGGGAAATACCCCCGCGTGTGCGGGGAAGAGCCGCCCGGTCAAGCTCACGTAGGTTGTTGATGGGAAATACCCCCGCGTGTGCGGGGAAGAGCCCACCCTGCGCGTACAGCACATTGGCGGCGCGGAAATACCCCCGCGTGTGCGGGGAAGAGCCCTCTTACTTCTTACTTCTTACTTCTTTCTTAGAAATACCCCCGCGTGTGCGGGGAAGAGTATGGAAACTAACTGAACCCGAGCCCATCAGTAGAAATACCCCCGCGTGTGCGGGGAAGAGCCTACACCTGGACCCATTGCAGGTGATCAGATGGAAATACCCCCGCGTGTGCGGGGAAGAGGCCCCACCAGAAGGTGAGGCAAGAATTTTATGGGAAATACCCCCGCGTGTGCGGGGAAGAGTCCTCAACGGGGTCTGGGGTCTCATCACCTCCGGAAATACCCCCGCGTGTGCGGGGAAGAGTTGCTAACGGCGGCAACGCGGATGCCCACCCGGGAAATACCCCCGCGTGTGCGGGGAAGAGTACCCGTGCTTACATTCGCATTAGGGGTAATAGGAAATACCCCCGCGTGTGCGGGGAAGAGCCCACTGTCAGGGGAAAGAACACTGACCTGTTGGAAATACCCCCGCGTGTGCGGGGAAGAGCTGAGCAGGGTGTGAACATCCTTAAGGTGAGTGGAAATACCCCCGCGTGTGCGGGGAAGAGGTTTTTCCTTATTTCAACCCTGCCGGGCTGATGGAAATACCCCCGCGTGTGCGGGGAAGAGCTGAAATCCATTCCTCAGCTCCAGGGCTGATAGGAAATACCCCCGCGTGTGCGGGGAAGAGCCGTCTAGCTTAACTTCTACGATGTAGCGGTGGGAAATACCCCCGCGTGTGCGGGGAAGAGATGGGGTTTTCGCGGATTACTTTAAATTCTAGGGAAATACCCCCGCGTGTGCGGGGAAGAGTAGCGAACATAGCGCTACCTGCAGCCCGAAACGGAAATACCCCCGCGTGTGCGGGGAAGAGCATCTTGTCCGATAGCAAACACCCTATTGAAAGGAAATACCCCCGCGTGTGCGGGGAAGAGGTAGGTAGGTAGGCAGGTAGGCGGGTAGGTAGGGAAATACCCCCGCGTGTGCGGGGAAGAGCCCAGCTTTGCTTCTTGAACCAGGGTTATAGCGGAAATACCCCCGCGTGTGCGGGGAAGAGCCACATGCGTAGCAGTGCACTGTCTCCGGCTCGGAAATACCCCCGCGTGTGCGGGGAAGAGTCCAAACATGCTACCGGTCTTGCCGGTGAAAAGGAAATACCCCCGCGTGTGCGGGGAAGAGAAATGCGGATTCGTCCAATAGAGTCCTCTGCGGGAAATACCCCCGCGTGTGCGGGGAAGAGCGTTTTTGTATGCTCCGGCTCGTCGGTACCAGGGAAATACCCCCGCGTGTGCGGGGAAGAGCCCTTCTTGGCCTTGATGACCAGGGGTGCCAGGGAAATACCCCCGCGTGTGCGGGGAAGAGTGAACGCTGGTGTCAGCTTCTCGGTGGGCACTGGAAATACCCCCGCGTGTGCGGGGAAGAGAACCTAGGGGCTATCTCGATTAGCCGCCGCCTGGAAATACCCCCGCGTGTGCGGGGAAGAGATGATAACGGGGGCACCGGATGCGTAGCCCTTGGAAATACCCCCGCGTGTGCGGGGAAGAGGTGAAGCTAACCCTTTCCGTGGCATGGTCACGGGAAATACCCCCGCGTGTGCGGGGAAGAGAGGCCCAGGACTCAGCCAACGGGAAAAACACTGGAAATACCCCCGCGTGTGCGGGGAAGAGGTAGACGCTGAGATGCCACTCAACACCACCATGGAAATACCCCCGCGTGTGCGGGGAAGAGGTGGCCGTATGCCCTGCTGAGATCACAAACCTGGAAATACCCCCGCGTGTGCGGGGAAGAGACGGTGGCGGCCTCAGCAGAAGCGGCGAGCGTGGAAATACCCCCGCGTGTGCGGGGAAGAGTCTGTAGCTTCTGTAGCATGGTCTTGAAGCTAGGAAATACCCCCGCGTGTGCGGGGAAGAGCCGTAGAGGATAGGTTCGTGGCGGTACTGGTAGGAAATACCCCCGCGTGTGCGGGGAAGAGAGCTTCACAGCAAGGCTTCTCACCGGGGCCTGGGAAATACCCCCGCGTGTGCGGGGAAGAGCTCGCCTACCAGTAAGCCCCATCCATCGGGCAGGAAATACCCCCGCGTGTGCGGGGAAGAGGTGGAGCCACCCAGCTTGCTTCGCCCTATCCCGGAAATACCCCCGCGTGTGCGGGGAAGAGCATGACGGGATATACCGCCATGACTCCCTACCGGAAATACCCCCGCGTGTGCGGGGAAGAGCGCAGACCCCGACGATAAGGAGTTTTGATGATGGAAATACCCCCGCGTGTGCGGGGAAGAGCCGTCATTATTATGACTGCCGGTGCGTATTGGGGAAATACCCCCGCGTGTGCGGGGAAGAGCCGGCAACGCTGAGGTCTACGGCGACGCTCGGGGAAATACCCCCGCGTGTGCGGGGAAGAGCTCACCCTTTTTACAACATTTGAGGGGTTAGCGGAAATACCCCCGCGTGTGCGGGGAAGAGTACTTGATATTATCGGGCAAATTCCTGGCCCTGGAAATACCCCCGCGTGTGCGGGGAAGAGCCATGGATTGCGAAAGTAACTACTACGCCCTGGGAAATACCCCCGCGTGTGCGGGGAAGAGTTCGCCACCTAGCCGGGTGATGGTGCTTTCGCGGAAATACCCCCGCGTGTGCGGGGAAGAGCAACGCCGCAACAACTCCAAGATTTGCCGTATGGAAATACCCCCGCGTGTGCGGGGAAGAGCTCACGCCACCACATGACGGGGCCGGTGTCATGGAAATACCCCCGCGTGTGCGGGGAAGAGAATATCGTTAGTGGACACACCAGCCTTGGCAAGGAAATACCCCCGCGTGTGCGGGGAAGAGCGCGGGTCTGTAGAGATTTTCCCCTCTCAGGAGGAAATACCCCCGCGTGTGCGGGGAAGAGAATATCGTTAGTGGACACACCAGCCTTGGCAAGGAAATACCCCCGCGTGTGCGGGGAAGAGTCTCCTTGTGTGGGGCCCCGCAACCGGTGTAGGGAAATACCCCCGCGTGTGCGGGGAAGAGGGTTGCGCTGGGTATGGTTTGGAGGGGGTGGAGGAAATACCCCCGCGTGTGCGGGGAAGAGAAGATGTGGAGCACACGGCCACCTATGAGGCGGGAAATACCCCCGCGTGTGCGGGGAAGAGTCCCGCCCTGTCATCCAGACCGGTGAGGACTGGGAAATACCCCCGCGTGTGCGGGGAAGAGAATACTCGGAGCCTTTTGCAGAAGGTGATGAAGGAAATACCCCCGCGTGTGCGGGGAAGAGCACCGGCGTCAAGTACCATACCCGCAAGACCGGGAAATACCCCCGCGTGTGCGGGGAAGAGCAAAGGATTAGCGCGGCGATAGTGATTAGCGCGGAAATACCCCCGCGTGTGCGGGGAAGAGGAAATGGTCAGGGCTTATAAGGCTCATTGATCGGAAATACCCCCGCGTGTGCGGGGAAGAGAAGTCGGAGCCTTTGGTGTCTGAAAAGGTGAAGGAAATACCCCCGCGTGTGCGGGGAAGAGCCCTGCAAAGCAATCTCACCAGCCATAATCTGGGAAATACCCCCGCGTGTGCGGGGAAGAGTTGAAGAAGCCTTCGCCGGTATCGAGGCACCGGGAAATACCCCCGCGTGTGCGGGGAAGAGATCCTGCTATGCGCATTGCCGCTGAGCGCCTGGGAAATACCCCCGCGTGTGCGGGGAAGAGCTCCTACATCCCACCTGGTTGCGCTGGGTATGGGAAATACCCCCGCGTGTGCGGGGAAGAGATACGCAAAGCGCGGGCGGCAGCGCGCTTAGTGGAAATACCCCCGCGTGTGCGGGGAAGAGTCACCTGGCGAGCAGGGCTAGGGTATGACGTGGGAAATACCCCCGCGTGTGCGGGGAAGAGACTATCTGATTAGCAATTTTATCAGTTGCTTACCTGTTTTTCGCGATTTTTGGGGACATCCATGTAGGTCAAAGCTATGCCATCTAGCTCTATAACTGGCCTGCTCTGAGCCCCCACAGATCTAATGCTGAAACCTTGCTCCTGCGATCGATCACTATAGATCATGGTGAAAGACCCATCACGCGCGGCTAGCTCGCACCGCTCCCATAGGTTCAGTTGGACACGTTTTGACACATTGCCGACGTAGAGACCGGTAGCTGCTTCAGAAAGAAACCTACTCACATACCCGCGCATATGTTCCGGGGCGGAGGTCATCGATAAAACCACAAACATGTTTCTTTATTCTCGGCTTCCGTACTGGGTGTGCCCGGCTACCTCATCGCCGCGCTCACTGATGAGCCTATCATCGTCCCTCTCGGGTAGATGAGGGGTCAGAATCTCTATCAGGGTCTGTAACATACCCTTCAGTACGTCCTGACGAATCAGTTCTTTACGCACTCCAGCGCGCACCTCCTGCGCAACGTCTTCACTGTTATGGCAGGAAAAAGCAACAGGGATAGTTAGTGAAGGCTTGTATAAATCGGCTAAATCAAAAAGCAATGAACGGGCATTACCTCGGTGAATGACGCCCAGTGCAGGGTTGACTCCAATTGCCGCACAGGCTGCAGCCGCGCATCCATAGAGAATCGAATTAGAGATATTGAGCGCGATATTAACGTTGTCCTCTGCGTTTGTATCGCGCCTGAAACGTTGAAGCTTATATTTCTTAGCTGTGCTCTGGTAGAGGTTTCGTATGGTCCGACCCTCAATTCCGCGCATAGATGCGATGGTACCCCCTGGCATTTGGTCCAAGCCCAGCTGTTTTTTGTAGAGCACCAGGGCAGCGACCTTTTGATGCTTCTCCTGGGCAACAAGTCGGGCTTGTGCTATTGCCCAGCGCGCGGACGACGTCAGCGGCGTTGCATGTGAGTAGCTGGGCACGCCGCCGCCACCAGTGAACATGACTGTTGTTCCAGCGCGGGTGCACGAAGATATGGCGGGTTGAGTGATGCTAGTGCCAGGGCCTAGCATGAGCACCGCCAGACCGCTTACAGGTAGCTGGACCCGTTTTCCCGCAATAACACCCTTCTCTATATCCCCGCCATAGGCGATAACACCCGTTTTATCTTGCCTGACCACACAATATTCAAGGTAGAGAAAGGATACGCGGTCCTCCAGTCTGACCTGATGGTCTGTCGGTATGGTTGAAAAAGCGAGTGCTTCATCTGAGTAGCTCATTTGTCATCCCCTATAAAACCTAGAACAGGGTCATAGATGAGGCCCTGTGGAACGGGCAAGAAGAGGTAGCGTTTGAGAAGGGATGGTGAATTTTCAAGGGAGAGGGCAGTGCTGAGAAGATCTCTAGTTTTAGAATTGACCGGTATCGGCATAGAGGCTTTAAGGGCTTGCCTCAGCTTTCCCTGTTGGTGCGAGGTAAGAGCCAGTAGCTCCTGGTAGCTACCCTTCCACCCCCCGGGCACCTGTTCATGAGGACCGCCCACAATGACCTGGCGCACGTCGGCTTCAATGAGACGTGTAAAGGCAGTATCGTCCTTGTCCTTCAGCTGGGGGTCGGTGAAAGCTTCAAATTCATTTAGTCTACTTGTCTCTTTGATCGCGGCGGTGATGGCGCGTGCCCGATCTCTACCGCGCTGTATTTTATGGCTGTCCAGGGCGATATGGTCTAAGTCTGCCTCCATGCGGTCTAGATTTTCACCGATGGTCTCCAGAGTGACTGCTGCTTTGTCCACAAATTCCTGGTTATCAGTGGGGCAATGGAAGGTCTGGTGTTCCTGGAGGTAGTCCCAGGTTCTACCAAGTTCTGCTTCTGAGTAGGGCAATAGCTGGTGCTTCTCCGGTGCCGCTGGTTTTAGAACGTTGACGGTGAGGCGGGGTAGACCTGATACTCGTTCTAGGCGTTTAGTGTCCTGATGGCGCCACACTCGCCCCGCCCGCTGAATCAGGGAAGGCGCCGGGCACAAATCGGTTGAGAGTATATCGAGGTCGATATCTAGGGACGCTTCAATCGCTTGGGTGCCCACCACAGTCAGGGCGCTACCCTCGCCAGATGAACCAATGAGCTTTTCTAAGAGTTCAGCGTTGATGCGTCGGTGCTCTGCTGTCATACGGGAATGAAGAAGTATGACCTTTTCACCGCCTGCAGTGAGTTCTTCTGCCACTTTCTGAGCGCGTGCTACCGTGTTGCAGATAACGCCAAGCCTTGCCAAAGGAAACTTCTTGCGCTGTTCCCCCGCCCACCTTATATGGGCTGCTTCAAGTTCCTCAAAAGGCGGTTCTGCAAAGGTGAAATCTATGATGTACTCGTTGCCGCCACTGCCATCCGTGAGCTGAACCTGCCGGGGTGTGGGTTCATTGAATTCCAGGCTCTCAGCAGAGGGGAAGGCAGGACTGCTCTGAATCGCCTGGCCTGAGTAGGCCTCTAGAAAACGGGCACGCTGCCAGCTAGGAAAGGTAGCGGATAGAAAGGTCACCCTAGTCTTGGTCTGACCCAGCCACTTGAGCAGGGGCACCAGAATCTCGCTTTGATAGTGATCCAGGGTGTGAATTTCATCGATAACGATGTGAGAGTTGGCTAGTGCCAGCAGACGCAGATGAGTCCACTTGAGCGGAATCGCCGACATGAGCGCCTGGTCAACGGTTCCCACACAGACGGGGGCGAGCAGGCGGGAAGCCCCGGACTTGACGAACTCGGTGGGGTAGAGCCCACCGGCGTCCTGGCCTTCGCAGGTGTCTGCATAGTCAGTGACGGGCTGGTTATAAAAATCTTCGATGGAGGCTAGCCCGTGGGCAAGAGAGGCAACGTTCTTGGTGCTGCTGTACATCTTTTGGACGCGCCGCATGAGCGCGTTGCTGGTTGCCTGAGTAGGCAAGAGAAAGACTAGCCGCTCATCGGCTAGAGAATGACGTAGGGCGGCAGCTTCTGTCTTGCCGTTCCCTGTCGGTGCCATAGCATTCCATATACCTGCCCCTGTTTTCAGAGCTTCTTGCTGCAGCGGTCTGGGGGAGTGTCCACCCAAAATAGCGGCGAGCGCATCTTGCTGCTCACCCCATCCTCGGTAAATGCCGAGTAGTTGGTCCACCCTTTCAAAGGCTGGCTGAGAGAGGTGGTGAATCCATTGCTGAGGTTGATTGAGGGAAATCTGTTGACTGCTGAGTCGTTGCTGATTTCTTGCAACCCAGTCGGCGCCAGAAGCTAGGCGGTCTGCCAGAATGAGAAGCCCAGAGAGCAAAATAGTGACCGTGGGTGAGACCTTCTTGGGGAAGGTTGCCGGCTTTACCTCAAGGGCTTCTGCAACGATCTGCAAGAGATCCTGTTGTGCCTGGGCCCATCCCAGATCGGTGAGCAGACTCTGCGCAGTTTTAGCAGATGCTCTACCCCCAAATGACAGGAACTTAAAACTTCCGTGGTGGCCCATAGCCGGCAGATAGCTCCAGGCGCGGCTGGCGGAGCTAGCACTTTCGGGAACCCTGCCCATCAAGGCGAAAGCACTGATTTGTTCGTGCCGCCGCAAAAAAGAAGTGCCAGGAGTTAAAGAAAACTCGTACTGGTTTTTAAGGTTCTCAATATCACCGAAAGAACAACCTGCTGAATCTACCGTATAAGCCTGCCTAATGGCGTCCCATTCGGGGCCTCGATGGCGGGGCTGGTATTGAAAGAGGGGGGATGCTTTGCCGATGTCATGGGTAGCTGCCATCCACATGAATATCTTTTTGCCCTCGCCACCCAGCTCACTATCTATCAGCTCCTGCAAACCTTGCCGGAGCCAACGGTCATAGAGAATTCCTGCAACGGTAGCGGTATCTAGTAGATGCGCTAGTAGAGGGTAGGTGCCAGATACCCCGTCCTGTTTAGCCCAGATATAGTCGTGGGTGTTCACGCTCAGCCCTAGCTTTCGAGCACGCGGATTGATAACAGACCACAACCGTAAGACTTAGCCCGCCCCACCCCCTTGAGCAAGAGCTCTTGCAGATGCGCAGGGTCTGCTACTTGAGCGAAGCCGTCTACCGTATCGACCTGAACTGCAAAGTCAGAGCCTCGCTTGGCTCCCCGCCGGTCAGTTCCCAGCACCTGACGCTGGTGGTTGAGTAGCTCAATGCCGGTCAGCGCAGGTGAGAGCTTTTGGTTTAGCCAGTCGGTCATGCCTGGCACCCCGTCTTTGTGTTCGTCCAGGTCAAAAGCGATGGGGGTAATGCCTCCATCGGCCTTACGCTTGATGGCGTTGACCGCCAACCTAAAGGCGATGGTGGATCCGGCATCGGGTGTGGTTAGCTCAACCATCTTGGTCTGCGCTGTCTCAACTCCCGTCGGCTCGTGGAGAGACTGAATCAGGAAGAAGGGCGCCGACCCGGGGGCAGTATCCAAGCGGAAAAGGATGTTGGCATCAGCCCGGGGTGTGGCTTCATTAATCTGGGGGAACAGGTGCATGGTAGCCCGATGCCTGAAAACGGGGGAGTCTAGGTCCCAGCCCCGCTGAGGCTTACCGGGATGGTCAACCGCTAGTGCTTGGTGAACCGGGTACTTGGTTAGATAAACCGTGGTGGGGATGCTCATCCTTAAGCTCCTTTGCTCTCTGCCTGTGTCTACAGGCTGATAAGGTTGAAGCGCTCCTGTTTCCTGCTAGCTACTAAAGTGGTAGAGCGGGGTAATTCCTGGCGAGAGGGCATATTGGAGCTTTCCCCGCGTTAGCGGGGGTACTTTCAATCCCTATGCTACTGAGATATTCATAAAAAAACAACAATTAAAGACTGGCGTGAAGGAATAGGTTGATGATAGTCTTTTGACTAGGTTGCAAAGGAGGCAATGATGGCTAATGCGCTTACCGAGATACCCTGGATTCGCGCCCTTGATAAATCTGGAGTGTCACACCTCACTTTAGTGGATGTTTTGAAACGTTCGCATGAGGCGGGGTTCTTTCTTGATAAAAATGTGCCAGGTTACGTCTTTGGGGCGCAGTTTAGGCTCTTACGGGATGTTCTAGCTGTGGTTCTACGCTTCCATCCGGATTACCAGCAAGGTGAAGAGCAGGACCTCTCAGAAGACCTCCTAGCCGATGGCGTCCCCGAAATGGCTCTCGAAAAAGGGCTTGAAAAGCTAGCCGCCTGTGCAGATATTTTTTCGGCAACTAACCCATTTCTGCAACGTCCAGTTGCTCCCATGGCTCACCCTAAAGACAGTGCCAGACTGTTGGAGGCCGGCAAGCAACCGGTCAAAAAGTTGCTACCTGCTATGCCCTCTGACCAGGGCGAAGACTTCTGGAACCTCTCGGTAGCGCAAGGGGAAACGCTAGACCTGCCTCAGGCAGTGCTACATCTCGCCATTCATCATCACTACTCCATGGCGGGTAATAATACCTATGATGGTTTCAAATGTGCCATGGGCGCTCCCGGTGTCCGTTTCCTTGGCAAAGGGTTTGCCGCCACTGAGATTTTCTGGGGAGGGGAGAGTTTGCTTGAATCACTGTTGCAAAGCCTCCCTAAGAGCTGGGTAGAAGGTGATGGTTTGCCTGCCTGGTGTGACCGAGAGGGTAAAACAACTCTTCGGTCAGATGGTAGTGAGCACCCCCTATGGCGCGGGACCTGGAGCTCTAACACGGCTGCCTGTCACTGGGAAGAGAGGCAACTGACCGGCGTCCGTATTGGTGGTGCACCTGATACCTGGTTCTTACCGACCATGGGCACGACGAAAGAAAGCCAGAAAGCCTGGTGGGACCAGCGCAATACCGAAGACCTCATGTATCTCTACATCCCCAATCAGCAGGGCGAACAGAAGGCACAGCGCGTTGACTTCGGTCGCGACGCTACGGACCTAGCTGTTGAATGGGCTGCAGAATCAAAGGTTGAGAAAGCAAAACTTCACAAGGCAGCAGCTTTCTTCTCCAAAGACTACGCTCCGCTGAACTTTATCCGCCACCAGATTGAGGGCACAGCTTCCTCCCCCAGCATTCGCGCCACCCAGGTCTATACCCCTGATCCTCAACGCTGGGTCTTTGACGCAAGCGAAGGGCTACAGGAGCGTATTGTTCAAAGAGCAACCCTGATTAGAGACCTACACAGCCTGGTCTGCTCACCCTTCCGACGTAAAAACGAAAACGACAAAAAGCGTGAGTTAGAAGGTAAAACAGTGGCTGTTTTAGAAACTCTAGAAGACCTAAAAAATGATGCTTCTGCCAGCTTCTGGCGTGAAATTACGCCCGTCTATATCGATCTGATTCACCAAAATACCACTGAAGATGAAGTCATCTCCCAAGACACCAGGGCAGATACTTTCGCGGCCGCTATACGCGCCTTCGATGTGGTGACCCTTGCCTATAAAAATCAAGACAGAGCCCAGTTTGAATTTGTGCGGGGCAGCCTGGAATCACGCTTACGATGGCGCTTGCGCACCGTAGCAGATACTTCAGAGAAAGAAGGAAGTTAATGAGTGAAAAAGCAGCTCTGCCGTGGGAAACTCTGATAGGCACAGTCAACAGATGGAGGTCAGACAGAGTCTCCTTTACCAGGGAGCTAGCGGCAGTTCGCAAGGGTGCGACGGCTACCACTGAACACTATGCCTACCCCTACATCCTGCCCTATACCCAGGGGCTCCGCAAAGACCAGCAAACGGCTCTTCTACGGTTGGTCGCTATGCTCGCCGAATATCCCGATATTCCCGTTTATAAAAGCTCAGGGCAGAACGGTGTGCGCCCAACCTTTGGCAGATGGTGTTACCAGCTTACCTGCGTACTAGCCGGCAAGAAAGGCGGTGACCAACCCCGTCCTGGTGACTCTGGCGATCTTGTGGGACAACGCCTAGCCTACCTGCATACTCAAACCTTGGAAGAAGCGATGCAGAGCATCCGCAGACTCCTCTCCCTAGCCAACTCATCAAAGAACGCTCCTGCCTTAGATATTTATGGGCTGGCCCGCCTTGCCCTCTACTGGGGTAACGGTCTCTCACCTCAATCCCAAGAGACCCGCCAGCAGATTCTGCGGGACTACTATTCAGCTTTCATCTACCGTGCCAACGACGACGCTTCCACTACTGACCCTAAAGAAGATTAGGAGACCACCGTGTCAAACCATCTCACCATTAGCATCCTGACCTCCGTACCATATTCCAACCTCAACCGGGACGATAACGGGACCCCCAAACGGGTTACCGTAGGCGGTGCCCTGCGCGCCCTGCACTCTTCTCAATCCGTTAAGCGCGGAATCCGTGTAGCCTACGAAAACAGCTCTTTGGACCGCTCGGTCCGTTCGGGTAACCTGGTCGGGGAGGTCGTGGCGAAGTCGCTGGAGATGAGCCCCGATGCAGATGAAAAGGCAATTACCAAAGTGGCCAAGAATCTGATCGGCACCCTAACTAAGCAAGACAGCTCGGCAGAAGGATCAGAACGTTCGGCCTGGTTGAGCGAAGAAGAAATCACCGCCGCAGCCACCACCGTTCTCAACGGAACCGATGAGGACTTTATGGCAGAGGGTAAGACCGGGTCACTAGCTATCGCTGCTTTTGGGCGTATGTTCGCGAACGCACCTAAGAAGGGTACAGAAGCAGCGCTGAGTGTCTCACCCGGCATCACCACTCACGCCGCCACCATCGAAACGGACTATTTCTCAACAGTGGATGACGTACGTGAACGCAATAGGGATACCGGTGCAACCTTTCTGGGTATCTCCCAGTACACCAATGGTATCTTCTACCGCACCATCAGTATTGATCGTGCCCAACTCAAGGAAAGCTGGAGCGGATTCGACCTCGAAAGCTCAACCGGTAACCTTCGGGACCTCATTACCGCAATTATCTACGGTCTGCCCCGCGGTAAAGAAAACAGCACTGCTCCCTACGTCCAGCCCGCTCTGGTCTTGGCAGAAGAGCAGCAGTACCGTACCGCCTATGACTTTGAGACTCCGGTACCTAATAGCAAGGACGGCGGCTACCTACCCACCAGCATCGAGCGTTTAGCACAGCAGTACGATGCAGCCCGCCGTTTTGACCCCGATAACTTTGGTCCTCTAGAAGCCTTGACCGGTACCTACGCTGACCTCGACGGAAAGTTTGGCAACCTCAAAGCTACCTCTCTCAAAGAATTTGTGGATGCCGTTGTGGAATGGGTCCGCCAGTGACAGATTCCGTATACATCAGACTTGCTGGGCCTCTGCAGTCCTGGGCAGGGGCGACGGTAACGGGCAACATCGTGCGAACGGAAAGTCTGCCGACACCCAGCAGCATGCGAGGACTCTTAGCCGGCGCGCTGGGTTATAAACGAGGCGAATTTCCCGCCTGGTTAGATAAGGTGGAATTTACGGTGCGCGAAGAAAAACGTGTCACCTTCACCGACGATTTTCAGACCATCAACCCTAGAACCGGCGAAGAAAAGTTTCGCCGACGGATGTTGCTTGCTCAGGGCATGAAAGCCTCCAGTGCTAAGAACCTTATCTTTACCCCGGACGCCCAGGGTGGAACCTCCATCGTGAACCGTACCTATCTAGCAGACAGTGAGTTTCTAGTACGTATCACGGCTGAAGGGTACACCGAAGAGATAGACGCAGCTCTGCGCAGCCCGCGCTTCTCAACTTATCTGGGACGTAAGGCGTTTCCGGCGGTTTTTCCCTTCTATCTGGGGGTCGGGAACTCGGAGCTGATTAACCAACTTCCAGCCATTTCCCAGAAGAAGGGTGAGGAACACCGCCGGGTTACCCTTCATGCCTTTGTACAGGATCTGAGCCTCACACCCGTTTCCCAGTACGTTCCAGCCGTCCAAGACCGTGATGCTTGGCTAGAAGCTGTAGCAAAGGTTCTGAAACTGCGCAAAACTGTTCGCACTACAAATTCAAGATAAAATTGAGGATGACCGTTTTGGCTTATAAAACAGGAATGTAAGTCAAAGCGGTCTTCCTCATCTCAGTTGCCCAGGAGGCACCCGTGACTGAAACCAACGATGTTTTCACCCCAGCAGACCCCAACAGCCCCACTACAGCTGAAATCCCTTTTATCTACCCGGCACACTGGGAAGCGGACGTCGTGCTCCGCGACGGCGCAACAGCTCACCTGCGTCCTGTGGTCCCCACCGATCGGGCAGCCCTTGAAAAGATGTACGCGGGCCAGTCAGAACGCACCATTTACCTGCGTTTCTTTGCCCACAAGCCCACCCTCAGCGACAAAGAACTCACCCGTTTCACCACCGTGGATCACAAGGACCGAGTTGCGTTTGTCATCATGCTAGACGGCGAAATGATCGGTATCGGCCGCTACGACCGTGCCACCGACCCCACAGAAGCTGAAGTCGCCTTCATGATTTCAGACGCCCACCAGGGCCGCGGAATCGGCTCCATTCTGCTAGAACACCTCGCCGCTGCCGCCAACGAAAAAGGAATCGAGCGGTTCAGCGCCGAAGTGCTCCCACAGAACCGTAAAATGCTCAACGTCTTCACCGATGCAGGCTACGAGCTAGCCCGCGAATTTGATGATGGCCTGGTTGCCGTGCACTTCAACATTGACCCCACTGATCGCTCCCGTGGTGTGATGGAGGCTCGTGAGCACCGCGCCGAGGCAAAATCAATTGCCGAACTACTGGCCCCCGAAGTGATTGTGGTGATGGGTACGGCGGATGCCTGGGAAAACAACGGCCATAAGGTTATTCGTACCATTCGTGAAGGAGGCTTCACCGGCAAACTTTACGGCTACAACAGCGCCGGGACAGCTGCCGGGGAAACCCCAGTCGTTACTGACCTCACCCAGATTGAAGAACGCATTGACCTAGCAATCATTGCCGTGCCTATTACTGAGGTTGCTGCAGCTGTTGAGTCCGCGGGTCAAGCGGGAGCCCGCGGCGTCCTGATTTACACCACCGGTTTTGCCGATGACGGCGCTCGCGGGCGTGCCCGCCAAAAAGCCCTGGTCAAAACTGCCCGTAGTTTTGGTATGAGGGTCATTGGCCCGGCGTCCTTCGGCGTGCTCAACAATGACCCTGCTGTGAAACTGGATGCCACCATCAGCACCTACGACCCGGCCCCGGGCGCGCTGGGCCTTTTTAGCCAATCCTCAGCCATTGGCGCTATGTTCTCTAACTCTGCTGTACGCCGCAATATCGGGGTTTCCTCCCTGATTTCAGCGGGTAACCGGGCAGATGTCTCGGGCAATGACATCATGCAGTACTGGGAAGATGACAGCGCCACCAAGGTCTGCGCCCTCTATCTTGAATCTATTGGCAACCCCCGTAAGTTCAGCCGCATCGCCCGCCGGCTTTCGCGCGTCAAACCCGTGCTGGTGGCAAAGAACGCGGTGACCGGGCAGCAGCTACCTCCGGGGCACTCAGGGCGAACCTCCATCGCCCCCACGCAGGCCATCGACGCTATGTTCCGTCAAGCAGGTGTGATTAGCGCCGAAACCTTCGACCAGATCCTCGATATCGCCCAGATTCTGGTCTCCCAACCCCTCCCTGCCGGCCGCCGCGTGGCACTGCTCTCCAACGCATCTGCCCTGGGGCAGATCATTGCGGACAAGGCTGCGGAACTAGGCATCGATGTCCGCATCAACGAGTCCATGCTGCGCCTGACCGATGAGGGGCTAGATGGTCTTGAAGTGCTAGAAGAGGTTGCCACTGGAGCCTTAGAAGCATCAGATATTGATGCGGTCGTAGGAGTCTTCCTCACCGGTGAATCCATCGACCCCCGTGACGTTGCCCGGGTGCTCCTACGCGCCTCAGCAGCAACGGGTAAACCGGCAATTGCCAGTTTCCCGGGCACGGTGACCTTTGAACAGTCGCTACGCGGCATCTGGCAGGATGAAACCGCCAACTACCCAGCACCGGGTCAGACCGAAAGTCAGGGAGCCGAACCCACCGGTGAAGAAGCCACCCGTCTCATGCAAACACTGGGTTTGCCCTGCTACGAGTCACCCGGTGCCTCCATCAAATCCTTGGCCGCAGTCATGGACTACGTAGAGTGGCGGGCTAAAGAAACTGGTGTAGCTGCCCAACCTGAAGGCGTGAGCCCCAAAGCTGCACTCGCCGAAATTACTGCCCATATGGGGGACGTTACCGGCGAGAATCTGATTGAACTCGATGCAGAATCAACCCAGGCAATTTTGGGCCACTACGGCATTGACCTGCTCCCCGAGTACGGTTTCTCCACCCCAGAACAAGCACACCGTGCCGTGCAAGAAATTGGTGGCTACCCGGTCGTCCTCAAAACCACCGACCCCTTCCTGCGACACCGCATTGACCTGGGCGGGGTACGTCTGGGCATCGAAAGCGACGCGGAACTGGAGCGTGAAATCGTTCAGATGCACCGTGCTCTTGAACCCTACGGAACCTTCGATTTGAGCGTTCAAGAGCAGGTGCAAGCGGGGCAGACCGCCGTACTCACTGCCATAGAAGACCCCCTGATGGGGCCGGTTGTATCCTTCGGTATGGCTGGGGACGCCACCAGCCTGCTCGATGACTGGGCCCACCGTGTCCCGCCGCTTACCGAACGTGATGTCTACAAGATGGTGCGCTCACCCAAGGCAGCAGCAAAATTGCTGGGTGAAGCGGACCTACCGGCGGTCCGTATTGACCTGCTCGAAGACCTCTGCGCCCGGGTAGCCCTGCTCAAAGACAACCACCCCGAAATTGCCTACCTGGAGCTCAACCCCATCCTGGTATCTCAGGAAACCATGACCGTGGTAGGTGCCCGGCTCAAACTGGGCAACCCCCAGCAACGTACCGATTCCGCCCGCAGAACTATGAGCAGTTAGCCCCAAGAACCTACCTGCCTCTAAAATGTAAGGGAGCAAGAGACAACCCACTACCTTCAGGAGTAGACGTGAGTGTAGATACCAGCCCGCGCCAGCGCATGATTGCCGATATCCAGAACGCAAGCTTCTACCCGGAGCTGGTGCTCGATACGATCGATGAGGCGCTGGCGGGTCTTGAACCTACCACTCACATGGTGCAGGTAGAAACTCACTTTGACCAGAACGAGGTTCACCGGCACATCACCGCTCTGGTCCTGGCCGGCGAATTTCTACTGGTGGCGCATTTGGATGACCAAAACTTAGATGAACAGGGGCAGCAGGTGGTCGCCCACGTGTCGACTGAGACCCTGCACGTCTCAAAAATCTCAACCTTCACGGTTAGCTACGCTTACCCCCAGCCGCAGAGCTACACTCCTGGTGCCCCCGTCAGTGAGGTTTCCATGCTGCTCTGCTGGACCGGCTCCCAGCGTCTTGACCTGCAACCGGCTGAGTGCCCTGACCCGTCCTGCGATGCTGACCACGGGATGACCGGCTTGGCACCGCGAGAGGACATCCTGGTGCGAATTAGTGCGGGGGCCGATGGCGACCAGCAGACCCAGCAGGCACGTACTTTTGCCCGGGCTTTGCGAGCTGCCCATCTGCAGGCAGGCAGCAAGTAGGAGATATGAAAGATTATTGCGGAAACGAACTCCCGGCACCCCCGGCCTACGGCGCCAACACGGTAGCCGATCTCTTTGAGTCAGCCGGCACGCTCACAGCCCAGGGGAGTCTGACCCCTGAACCCCACCCCATCTACGGAGCTGGACGGCATGACCTGCTGGGGCTAGCGGCGCGAATTGAAAAAGCCGGCGGCAAACCCAACACCTACCGCAGTGTTTGCGTGGTCATGGTGGACGGGCTGGGGGAGAGCCTGCTACGAACCTACGGCTCTTATGCACCCTTCCTCAAAAATGCCACGAGCCTGGGGCCCTTGCACTCGGCGGTTCCCTCAACCACCGTTGCCTCCCTCACCAGCCTGGGCACGTCCTCACCTCCCGGCTATCACGGCATGGCTGGCTACGAACTTAAAAACCCGGAGACCGGGCAAGTGATGAACCAGCTATCAGGCTGGGATAAGACGGTAGACCCGCACATCTGGCAGCCTCACCCCACCGTCTTTGAACGCTACGAAAAACACCTGGACGTTGCCACCGTCTCGCTGAGCAAGTATGCAGGCACCGGCCTCAGCGAAGCCGGCCTACGCGGCGGGCGCTTTGTGCATGCCCAGGGCTACGCTGCCCGCACCACCCTGGCTGCCAGCCTGCTCTCATCGCGGAAGCCGTCACTGGTTTACCTCTACTGGGGTGAACTAGACCAAGCCGGGCACAAGTACGGGGCACACTCCCAGCAGTGGTTGGAGCAGCTGGAAGAACTGAACTTAGCGCTCAAGAACCTAGCCAAACGGCTGCCCCCGCACGTCCTCCTTCTGGTCACAGCCGACCACGGAATGGTCGATGTTGAGCCGACCAACCGCTACGACTACTCCCAGGATTCTGCCCTATTAGAAAATATCGAGCTGACCGCTGGTGAACCACGCATGGTGCAGCTGCACCTCAAAGACACAAGCACCGCCGCTAAAGAGGCGACCATGCAGCGCTGGGCGGACGCCTGGGGCCAGCAGGCCTGGATCTTCGACACCGAAGAAGCCTTCGACGGCGGGTACTTTGGTGCTCACGTCACCGAAACAGCCCGCGCTCGCATCGGTGAAGTGCTGGTAGCTGCTCGTGAACCGGTGGCTCTCTATGATATGCGCCATTACAAACCCCACGCCCTGAACATGGTAGGTCAGCATGGATCACTCACAGCAGAGGAAACCCAAGTTCCCCTGCTGATGCTGCCAACCGGATAAAACCAAAGCCCTCTCTTGACCTCAGCAAACTGCCCGGGGCCCAACGAATAACCGTTGGGCCCCGGGCAGTTAAAATCTCTGGTTCCTTGCAATCGCTTTTAGGGCGTTGGCGTAACCTGTTTTTGAACCGGCGCTTCACTGGTCGGTGCTGCGGTTGCCGCTGGGGGAGCAATCTCTGGGGCACTTGTTTCAACCGGAGGTGCTGGCGCGGGAGCCACGGTGGGCTCAACGGGGGCAGGAGGTTCTGTTGGTTCCGGTGAGGGCGCTTCTACCGCAGTTTCTGTTGGCTCCGGTGTTTCGGTAGCTTCCTCTGACGGCGTTGGTTCTTCAGAGGGTAGTTCTTCAACAATAGCCGCAGTGGTAGGTGCGGGTGGTGCCTCAACCGGTGCATAAGAAATGGTTCCGGGCGCTACCGGGGGCTCTACAGCTGCTTCTTGCTCAGTCACGGTGGGAGCCTCAGTGTTGAAGCTTGGTGCCGGAGCGGAGGGGCGTGCTGACTCAATGTCAGCGCTGGTCACGGTGGCTGGAGCTGACGGAGAGCTGGGGGGGCTCAGCTCATCAGCTGCGCTATTCATCTCCGGCAGGAAGAGCAGCGCCGCTGCAGCAATTGCTCCTGCCAGAAGCGCTGCTGAACCGAAAAAGACTGCTTTAGAGCTGTTCTTTTCCCGGACAGGTTCGGAATAGGCAGATTCCATAGCAAGAGCTGGCGCTAAACGATCACGCTCGGCAGCTTCACGCACAGCGGCGGCTGCCGCGGCAGCACGGAGCTGGGCGGCACGCTCTCCTTCAGCTTCTTTAGCGGCTAGAGCTGCAGCCCTAGCCTCAGCGCGGTCTGCGCGGCGCTCTTCGCGGGTCGGCTTTTCAACGATCTCAGCGTGGCGCATCAAACCGAACGCAAGAGATTCATCCTCAGCGTCCACAACGGTTTGCTGTGAGCCGCTATCGGAGGTTACGTACTCATACCCCTGTGCGAGAGGTAGGGGCTGAGTAATGGGGGCAGTTGTATCGGTAGCATCGGGGGTATGCGGCGCTGGACTAACCTCATCTGAGGAGTCTTGAGAATTAGGACGAGACGTCAATGTTCCCTCTGTAGTGTTTCTGCACCCCTACTTCCCTATCAGCAGGGGCGTGCGAGCAAATGATGTGACTTTCATTTTAGCGGGCTTTAAAGCATCTGAGGTGTTTGTGTTTCCTAGCTCTCACCTGTATTTTCTATGAGGCTGATTAGCGCCTCTGATTGCCAAAAATGATGTCATCCCAGCTGGGTACGGAGGTGCGCTTACCTCTCGAGGCGGGCTTAGGCTGAGCAGGCTCCGTTTCAACAGGCTCCTGAGCTGCAGTCTCTTCCTCGCCCTGCTCACCGTGCGAGTCGGCCTGGGCGTCGGTGCTTTCGGTCTCAGACGGCTCTGCAGCATCTACCTGCTCTGCTGTAGCACCGGAGTCAGACGCGGTTTCGCCGGCAGCTCTTTCATCGATGCCCCCGGTTTCAGCGGCTTCGTGAACCTCGGCTGTGCCCTCTTGCACCTCGGCTTCCTGGCCTTCAGCTGCTTCAAACTCGGCAACCGGTGCGGTCTCCTGGGCCTCCTGGGCAGGTGCTTCAGCCTCGCTGTTAATTACCGGCTGTTCAGAGAGTGAGCTATCTGGCTGCTCAGTGGCTGAAGAACCTTCAGCCTCACTACTTACAGCGGGCACCTCAGCGTGAGCTTCCTCAAGGGGCCGGGAGGTGCGGCGGGCACGCTCCAAAAGATCAGCCAATTTACGCTCACTCGCCGGGTCAAAAGATCGAGCGCCACGGCGAGCCGTCAGCTCATCCAGTAACGCATTTTGCTCACGGTTTTCTGGTACGCGCACAGCGGTCAAACGGGGCGAGGACGCTGGCTCGGGGGTGAGCGCAGTTTCGTTCTCTGCTGTTGTTTTCTGCTCCGCTTCAGCGCTGTGTGAGGTTCCGTTCGTTCCCAGGCCGGGGATAGGCCCACCGGTGGTGTGCTCCCGGCCCATGAGGAAGTAGGCAGCTTCATTGGAAGCGTACAAGCTCTGATTAGCGGGGTTGAAGGTCCAGCGGGCGGGAAAATGTACACCGCGGGGCAGTTCATTCTGCACATCGGTAGGGAGCTCTACATCAAGGGCAAGAGTCCACTGACCTGACTCCTGCTGCCAGGTAGACCAATCCAGCGGGGCATCACCGAAGGAATAGTGCTGTGAGATGGCCTCATAATGCTGGTCTAGGCTGCGTGCAGGGCCTTCACCACCGGGAGTGGGCGAAATGAGCACAGAGCGGGCAGTACGAATAATGTTGGCACGCTCAGCGACAATGGGCCACTCGTAGCGGCGTACGCGCTCAGCTTCCCAGCCAGATTCAGCGGCGATTTCTTCAACCGTTGCACCCTGTCGAAATCTGGCCTGAATATCGCGGGGGCCGAAACTTCCGCGACCGCCCGGGCGTGTAGGCGAGATACGGCGAGCCTTAGCGATGCTTTGGCGGAGATTCTGATCTATGGGGAGCAGGTAGGAAGAACCGTTGTCGTCATTGAGGACTAGGTTCTCGCCATCGTCGTGAATCCCAGCTAGTTGAAGCTCGAGCACAGGTTTCTCCTTGACATAGGGGTGCGCGTTTATTAGAGTCACGCACACTCTTCAATCTTTACAGTTACTTGAAAGATTACAGGGTTGATTCAGGGCAGCCTTTACTTCAACAGCAAACCGGAAGCTATCTTTGGAAAAAACCCTAAAAACCAGCACTTTTTGTATCAACTTATAGATTAGGTTTAGCTTATCGAAGGGGTGGGGTATGCCCTCCCGTGGAGGCACCTTTCGCTGTAAGGAATAAATGATTAGTTTGTATTTGCTTAAAGCTCCTTAATGGTGAACAATTCTACGCGTTACCTCGTATAACTCAGGAGCAGCCGATTAATATGCTGGTTGCACCACCTGTAAGGGGTGCACTACCTACTGTGAAGAGATTGACTGTCTCGCCTCGCACTACACACGGAGAAAACCATGGCAACCGATTACGATGCACCCCGCAAGCAGGACGAAGAAAGCAAGGACCAGTCCTTTGAGGAGCTCAATTCACGACGCTCCGAGATGCAGTCCGGTGCGGTAGATGAGGACGAGAACGCAGCCGCCGAAAGTTTTGAGCTGCCCGGCGCAGATCTTTCTAACGAAGAGCTCAATGTAGTTGTGCTCCCCGCCCAGGATGACGAATTCACCTGTGCTTCTTGCTTCCTGGTCCGCCACCGCTCACAGATCGCCCATGAAGATGGCGATTTGAAGTACTGCATTGAGTGCGAAGGCTAAACCAGCTTCAAGCGATTGATCTAAGAAAATGCCCACCGGCTGTAGGCCTGTGGGCATTTTCTATGGGGGGATCAGCTTATTCTTCTTCGGGTAGCCCGTCGTTGAGAATCTCAGCAATCCGCTCAGGGTGGCGGGAGGAGGCTACCCAGTAGGGGGTAGGGTCAGCCGGGTCTGTGATGTCGATGCGAACAACCGATGAAATCCAGCCGCGGAAGCACATGAAGGCCCTACCATCGAGTGCCGGACCGGTGGCTAGGCGGGAATCTTCGCCCCGAAAAGCGTAGGCTCGGCCAACATGCTCGCGTTCAATTTGTGCCCTTCCAACGCGCAGGATGCTAGCGGTAACCTCAATCACCGGTGAGGTTGCGAAGAGAACCCAACCCACCAGGGCAAACATGACGATTCCGGCGATGATACCGGCAAAGATGTTGATGGGTGCCCCGACTAAGAAGGAGGCTAGGCCTACGCCCACACAGGCAATCCACATGCCGATGCCGGGCGCCAGTCTTTCTCGGTAAAGAACTGCGTTGGGGTTTTCTGCCATGGGTCACGCTTCCGTTATGAGGTCTTTGTAGAATTTTCTTCTCCAGGGTGCGTTTACCAGTGTACGAGATGTACCTGGGTGACTTCAGCTCTGCCGCTGTGATCCTGGAGAGAACCCGCGAAAAGAGGCAAAAAATCCCAGCCCGTTCACGTCCTTAGATGGGGCGAAAAGGTACAGTAATGGGGTGGATAAACAGATTGATGTTCAGATTAAAATGCTTGACCCGCAGCTACCTGTGCCTGCTTATGCTAAGGAAGGGGACGCCGGTGCTGACCTACGGGCGCGTATTACGGTGACATTGGCTCCGGGGGAACGTGTTCTTGTACCTACCGGGGTTTCCCTTGCACTTCCAGAGGGCTTTGTTGGTCTGGTGCACCCCAGGTCTGGTCTTGCCGCTAAGCACGGTATCTCCATCGTCAATGCTCCGGGCACAGTTGATGCCGGCTATCGCGGTGAACTGATGGTTTGCCTGCTTAATACAGATTCCCAAGAGACCTTTGAGGTAGAGCGCGGGGACCGCATTGCCCAACTAGTAATCCAGCGGTTTGAGACTGCCCGTTTTAAGGTAGTTGATGAATTGCCTGCCTCTGCGCGAGGTACCAGTGGTTTTGGATCGTCAGGCGTACAGTAGACCCTAGAGGTCTGCTAAAGAAAGGCATAGATATGTTTGGAATGGGCAAAAAAAAGAAAGCTGAGCAGAGCGCAGCTGAAGGGGCAGTTGAGGAGACAGAGGCTCCTCAGGCTGACGCTGAAAGCGCCCCCACCGTTGAAGAAACCATCGTTGATGAGCACCGGGTTTTTGACCGCAGTAACGGGCCCTGGGATTCGTCAGAGAAAAAAGCCAGTGCTGATTCGTACATCGATTTGGGCGGACTGCTAGTTAAGAGCCATCCCGGTCTCAACCTGCGTCTTGAAGCAGATCAGAAGACCCAGCAGGTCATTGCCGTTACTCTCCAGCTGGGAGAGGGGCACTTGCAGGTGCAGGCTTTCGCTGCACCCAAGAGCGCCGGTATCTGGGACGAGATCCGCCGCGAACTGTCTGAAAGCGTCCGCAGCCAGGGCGGTCAGGTGGAGATTAACAATGGCCCTCTAGGGCGTCAGCTCATCTCCCGTGTACCTGCCCAAACCGCCGATGGTCGCAAGGGCTTTCGCATCGCCCGCTTTGTGGGTGTAGACGGCCCCCGATGGTTTGTGCGCGGTGTGTTCTCAGGGGCTGCAGTTCTGCCCGGTGAAGCGGCTGAGGCTCTTGAAGAGGTCTTCCGTACTATCATTGTTCATCGTGGCTCTGACCCCATGGCCCCCCGTGACCTTCTGCCGATGCGGGTGCCGCAGAGCATCCAGGACGCCGCTGAGGCCCAAAAAGCTGCTCAGTCTCAGCAGGGTGAAAAAACTCCGGCAGGTCTGGAAATACCCCGCAGAGGCCCAGAGATCACCGAGATCGGTTAAATACCATGCCCGAGACCTTTCACTCCCAGACTCCGAAGCGTCTTGAGACCTACCCGCAAAGGTTTCGGGCACGCGTGGCAGGTAGGGTGGAGCGCGTTCATATATCGCACCGCGAGGCTAACCCCCGATTTGAAGTTATCCTGCTAGTAGAGCGATCAAAGCCTCTCCCGCCTGCAAAAACGCACCCTCTCACGGGTATGCCCATCGCTGAGACGGGGGAGGACCTCGATGACACTGTCGATATCAGTGCTGAGGACGAGAATACCGGGCAGATGCCGGCCGTAGAGACCGACGCCGGGTTCGGCACTCGATTTAGTGTTACTAAGACTGCGCCAAAGGTGCTCTACCCCGACTTTGCCCCTCTGGAACCGGGCGTGCGTGTCCGGCTGATCTGGCTGGGGCAGCGGCAGGTGCCCGGCATTGTAGCCGGTGGTTATTTGAGGGTTTCGGGTATGCTCTCAACGCGCGATGAGCCAGTGATCTACAACCCGCGCTATGAGATTGTGCCCAGTCTCGAAGGCTAGAGCCCTCTAACTAAAGAGGGCTCGCAAATCGTCCTCACCCTCTGGAGTGGTGACGAAGAAGAGTTCGTCGCCGCCCTCAATGACATTGTCATTGCTGGGGGCTAGGGGAGAGCCATCACGCACGATGGCGGTGAGAGCGGTGTCGTAGGGCCACTGCACCTGGCCAATGGTGTAACCGATGATGGGGTGCTCTGCCGGTACGGTGTATTCCACCAGGGTGGCGTTACCGGAGCGCAGCGTCAGCAGGCGCACCACGTCGCCCACCTCAACAGCCTCTTCAACCAGGGCCGTCATCAGACGGGGAGTTGAAACGGCAACATCGATGCCCCAGGACTCGTCAAAAAGCCACTCATTTTTTGGGTTGTTGACGCGGGCCACCGTTCGTGGCACCCCGAACTCACTGCGGCAGAGCAGTGAAACTACCAGGTTAGTTTTGTCGTCACCCGAGGCCGCAACTACCACGTCGGCGTTCTCTGGCTTAGCCTGGCGCAGAACTGACAGCTCACAGGCATCGCCAATGACCCACTGAGCGTTTTGAATCCCGCTTCGTGAAATTGCTTCAGGCTTGAGATCGATAATGGTGACATTGTGGTGGTGGGACAGCAGTTCTTTAGCGCTTGATGAGCCTACCGAACCGGCTCCGATAATAATTACTTCCATGAAAGATCACTTTCGGCGTCGCTGGCGGGAGGCTGGGAGAGAATGCGGGCAATGTCGTTGATGTCTTCAGTGCGCATCATGGCGTGCACTGTATCGCCCTGCTGGTAGGAGGTGTCGGGGCCGGGCAAGAGGCCCTCACCGAAGCGCGTGATGTAAGCGATGCGCACACCGGCGGAGCGTTCAATATCGGTCAGTGCGTGGCCGGCCCAGGAGTCGTGCAGGTTGAGTTCTCCCAGCAGAAGGCGGCCGGATGCCTCTCTAAAGTCACCGGCCATGGCCTGCTCCGGTAGGAGGCGGCGTAGCACCTGGTCAGTAGACCAGCGGACGGCCGCCACGGTTGGAATGCCAAGACGCTGGTAAAACTCAGCCCGGTTGGGGTCATAAATTCGAGCCACCACGTTTTGTACTTTGAAGGTCTCGCGGGCGACTCGGGAAGCAATGATGTTGGAGTTATCCCCTGAAGAGACAGCGGCAAAAGCGTAGGCCTTCTCAATACCGGCCCGCTTTAGGGTTTCGCGGTCAAACCCCACTCCGGTGACTTTTTGCCCTGCAAACTCTTTGCGCAGACGCCTGAAGGAGCGGTCATCCTGGTCGATGACTGCTACCGTGTGCCCGGCGTCCTCTAAGGTATGGGCAAGCATGACGCCGACCCTGCCGGCTCCCATGATGACGAAGTGGGGCACTTGCGCTCCTTGGATCAATCGTAATGGTGACGTGTGGGCGCCAGGCCCGTTACCAGTCTACGCCTTCATCAGCTGAGGAGGACCAGCATAAAATGTGGTGTGTACAGCTGTTATTTACCGGGTGAGGCGACTACGGTTAGAGCCTGTGAAGACTATGAGAAGCAGGGCGTCAGCCCTGGTGCTGGGGGCGCCGATTTCAAGCAGGCAGGCAAAGGCCGGAAACCTGCCCAAACGCCGTGCCTTCCCGCTCTTTGGGGCCGATGGCGTATCTTCCGTAGCCTATGCACCCGATGAAATCATTCTCACCGTGCTCATCGCAGGTCAGATGGCGCTGTCCTATTCCCCCTGGGTGGGGCTGGGCGTCGCAACCATTTTGATGCTGGTGATAGGAACCTACCGCTACAACATTCAGCGGGTGGGCGAAAAGGGCGATTTTGCTCTGGTGCAGAAGAACCTGGGCACCGGATTCGCTGTGCTTCTAGGGGCAGCAATGATGGTGGACTTCGTGTTGACCGTTGCTGTCTCGCTCTCTTCGGCAACTCTGTACCTTGAATCGCTTCTACCTGCCCTGTATTCCCATCAACGCCTGGTGGTCTGCTGTCTGATTGCAGCAGTTACCCTGCTGTGCCTGCGCGGTGTTAAGTTCATGTTTAGGGCCGCCCACTTGCCCACCTACATCTTTCTTCTTCTACTGGGTGGGACGCTCGTGTTTGGGCTGGCTGCCGACATGGCAGGAACCCTGGGTACCGCTGTATCAGCGGACTACGAGGTAGCGCAGTCCACCTCCCCAGAGGAGCTGGCTACCGGGCTGGGGCTTCTGGTGCTACTGCTGAGAGTTTTCGCCTCGGGGTCTGTTGCAATGACCGGGGTGAACACCATTAGCAATGCCACCCGTGCCTTCGCGCGCCCGCGACAGCGCAATGCGGCTCTCACCCTCATGCTGATGGGGTCAGTCACTTCACTGCTCCTGGTGGGGGTGCTCTACCTGATCTGGCGTACAGGCGCTATATTTGTGCTCGATCCCGCCCAAACTCTACGGGTCGATGGGCAGAACGTTAGCCCTGACTTCCATCAAACCCCCTTGCTCCTGCAGATTTCGGATACCGTCTTCGCAGGTCACTGGGTTACCGCCCTCCTGGGGGTTTCAACCGTTGGGGTGCTGGTCGTGGCAGCCATGACTGCCTTCACCGGTTTCCCCATGCTGGCCACTGTGCTGGCCCACCGGCAGTACCTGCCCATCTACCTCTCAGCCCGTGACTCAACAGCGCTCTACGGCAATGGCGTGCTGGTGCTGGGGCTCAGCTCAATGGCACTGGTAGGAGTAGTGGGGCCAGATGTGCACACCCTGGTGCAGATGTACATTGTGGGTGCCTTCACCGCCATGCTGCTTACCCAGGTATCAGTGCTCAAGAACCGCTGGCTGGCCCAGCGGATCACCCCCGATACCAAAAAACGCCGGCTCAACTGGCGCGATATCATCATCACATCCATCGGCGTGCTGGCATCGGGCACCGTTCTGGTGGTCATTATCCTCACTAAATTTACTCACGGTGCATGGTTCTCCATGCTCCTCATTCTGTTCCTGCTAGGCCTCATGATGAAAATTAATAAGCACTACCAGCGGGTAGATCGTCAACTAGCCCTGCCGAAAACGGAGGCCGAGCTAGCTGAAGCTCGGGCTCTGCCCTCCCGCGTCCACGCCCTGATTTACGTTGAGCGGGTGCGCAAGCCAGTATTGCGGGCTGTCTCTTATGCACGCGCTACCCGTCCCTCGTCCATCGAAGCGCTAATGGTCAACATTGACGAAGAGCGCACGCGCCAGAATATTGATGCTTGGCAACAGCTGGGGCTGCCTCTGGACCTCACCGTGCTGGACGCACCCTACCGCAACCCGGTGGACGCCGTCATGGACTATGTGCGCCGCTCCCGTCAGAAATCACCGCGCGATGTTCTGGTGATCTACCTCCCCGAGTATGTTGTTTCACGCTGGTGGGAGGGCATCTTCCACCGCCGCACCGTGCACCGTCTCAAAGCCCAGTTACGCCACGAGCCGGGAGTGGTGGTTGCCTCAGTGCCCTGGCAGGTAGAAAAGAGATCACCGGCTACCGCTTCACAGTAAGCTAGGGGAGAAGGGCCGACCGCCCCGCCATCAACCGCATTGAGAGATACCGTGACTAAACAGAACCAGCAAAACCAAGCACCCGAGTTTGAGGTGGGGCAACTCGTGGAGGTAACCCCCGAACGCGCTGCTCACGGTGGTGCTTTCGTAGCCCGTGTTGATGGTCGAGTGGTCTTTGTGCGCCACGGACTGGTGGGTGAAACCGCTACCGCCCGTATTACCGGGCGAGGCCCCAAGGGGCGCTTCTTCTTCGCTGATGTAGTAAAGGTAGATGTTCCAGCAATCGCCCGCCGCCCGCACCCCTGGTCTGCGGCTGATTCCCTGGCTCATGCCCAGCCTCTGGGCGGTATGGAGTACGGGCATATCGTGCCCACCGTGCAGCGCCGCTACAAAAAGCAGGTAGTAGCCGAGCAGCTGGCCCGGCTGGGTGGCGTACCCGCTGAGCATCCCATGCTCACCGACCTACCTATCCATGCATTGCCGGAGGCTCCCGGGGCTACTGGCGAGGGGTTGAACTGGCGGAGCCGCGCTCACTTCACCGTGGACCGCGATACCGGCAAAATTGCTATGTTCCCGCATAACTCCGGCACTCCCGTACCGGTTGATTCCTTCCCTTTGGTTGATTCCCGCATCGAAGAACTGGGCCTGGGCGAACTGTCTTTCACCGGCGTTAAGCGTCTGGACGTCGCTGTTTCTGCCACGGACATGCTGGCCATGGTCTGTACCGTTCCAGCCTCCCAGAACATGGCTGAGGTTGCCGATGCTGTCGAAGCCACTTGCTATGAGGCCTGGGGCAGTCTTGAAGACCGCCTCATCACTCTCATTTTCACCGCTGAAAAGCAGGCAGGACGCCGCCGCGGTGCTAAACCCGCTGACATTGTGCGCGGTGCCGGCAACACCGCCCTGCTGGAAACTGCTACCGTTTATGCCCAAGACTTCTACTGGAACGTGGCCGCTAACGGCTTCTGGCAGATTCACCGCACCGCACCCGAGACCCTGGGCAACGCCGTGCTAGATATGGCGCGTTTGCGCAAGGGTCAGACCGTCTACGACCTCTACTCCGGCGCCGGTCTTTTCACCGCCATCGCAGCGGACGCAGTAGGGGACAGCGGTACCGTCCTTTCGGTAGAAGGCTCCCCGGTCACCAGCAAAAACGCCGCCGACAACTTTGCTGAAGACGGCCCCTCTCGTACCCACCGCTCCGAACGCACCACCGTGCGTGTTGAGCGCGGCGATGTCTCCCGCGTCCTCACCGGGGTCACAGCAGAGGTAAAAGATGGAAGGTTCAAAGCCCCTGATGTCGTCATCGCTGACCCCTCACGCGAAGGGTGCGGCAAAGCGGTGATGCAGCAAATTGCTGACCTGAACCCGCCCACCGTGGTCTACGTTGCCTGCGACCCGGCAGCCCTGGGCCGAGATACTGCCTATCTGCGGGCATCAGGCTACCGCCTCATGCGGGTGGAAGCCTTCGACATGTACCCCAACACCCACCACGTTGAAACCCTGGCGGTCTTCACCAAGTACTCAGGCAACCAGCGATAGAACAAACCCGCAAGGATTTGCTCACCGGTTGCCAATCACCTGCCTGCCGACCCTCCCTACCCACTTCCTATGAACTTATTACTGGGGAATGGGTGCCCACACGTCATAAAACTGCAACATAATTAGGTCACGTTTTTCTTTCCGAAGTTGCTATCGTGCGGCAGGATTGCACACCATATCGAATACCGGCCTTAGCTATCTGAAATAAAGACTGTGTCCTGACCTGAAAATATGTGAATAAGGTGACACGCGGTACACTGGTCTCGATAGCTTAGCGTCAGAGTGTCCCTAAAGTGTGCATCACACACGGGCCGGCATCGCAGCCGGTTGGCACCGGGCGGTAGGCGAAGATGAAGACAGTGTCGAGAGGAGTCCCACATATGAGCACTGTGGATAGCTTCGGTTCAAAGGGCGTTCTGAACGTCAACGGAACCGAGTATGAAATTTTCCGTCTAAAGGCAGTTGACGGCTCACAGAAGCTGCCTTACTCACTCAAGGTTTTGCTTGAGAACCTATTGCGCACCGAAGACGGCGCCAACATCACCGAGGGTCACATCAAGGCACTTGCTAACTGGGACGCATCGGCTGAGCCCGACACCGAAATTCAGTTCACCCCTGCCCGCGTTATCATGCAGGACTTCACCGGTGTTCCCTGTGTGGTCGACCTTGCTACCATGCGTGAGGCCGTGAAGGAACTGGGCGGCGATCCCTCAAAGATTAACCCCCTGGCACCTGCTGAACTGGTCATTGACCACTCTGTTCAGATTGATAACTTCGGTACTTCAGATGCGATCACCCGCAACATGGACATCGAATACCAGCGCAACGGTGAACGCTACAAGTTCCTGCGCTGGGGCCAGACCGCCTTTGACGACTTCAAGGTTGTCCCCCCGGGCATGGGTATCGTGCACCAGGTCAACATTGAATACCTGGCACGCACCATCATGGCCCGCGAGGTTGACGGCGTACTGCGCGCCTACCCCGATACCGTTGTAGGTACCGACTCCCACACCACCATGGTTAACGGCCTGGGTGTTCTGGGCTGGGGCGTTGGCGGCATTGAGGCCGAGGCAGCAATGCTGGGCCAGCCCGTTTCCATGCTGATTCCCCGCGTGGTCGGCTTCAAGCTCACCGGCACCATTCCCTCCGGCGCTACCGCAACCGACGTGGTACTCACCATCACCGAAATGCTACGCGAACACGGCGTTGTGGGTAAATTCGTAGAATTCTACGGCGAGGGTGTAGGCCAGGTTCCCCTGGCTAACCGTGCAACGATCGGTAACATGAGCCCCGAATTCGGCTCAACCGCCGCTATGTTCCCCATCGACGAGAACACCCTTGAATACCTGCGCCTGACCGGCCGCAGCGAAGATCAGGTTGCTCTGGTTGAGGCTTACACCAAGGAACAGGGTCTCTGGCACGACCCCAAGGCTGAGGTTGAATACTCCGAGTACCTCGAACTTGACCTGTCCACCGTGGTTCCCTCTATTGCTGGCCCCAAGCGTCCTCAGGACCGCATCCAGGTATCGGATGCCAAGAAGCAGTTCGCTTCTGACATCAAGAACTACGGCGAAGCCGGCAAATCAGCATCAGTCTCCATGGCTGATGGCCGCGAGTTTGAGCTGAAGAACGGTGCGGTTTCCATCGCATCCATCACCTCCTGCACCAATACCTCTAATCCCTCTGTGATGATGGCAGCTGGCGTGCTGGCACGCAATGCAGCAGCCAAGGGCCTGACCTCCAAGCCCTGGGTCAAGACCTCTATCGCACCGGGTTCAAAGGTTGTTACCGACTACTACGAGAAGGCAGGCCTGCTGCCTGACCTCGAAGCCCTGGGCTTCTACGTTGTTGGTTACGGCTGTGCTACCTGTATCGGTAACTCCGGCCCGCTGGAGCCCGAGATTTCAGATGCTATCCAGGACAACGACCTCTCCGTTACCGCCGTCCTCTCCGGCAACCGTAACTTCGAAGGTCGTATCTCACCGGACGTCAAGATGAACTACCTGGCATCCCCGCCGCTAGTCATCGCTTACGCTCTGGCAGGCACCATGGACTTTGACTTCGAGAAGGACGCCCTGGGCACCGACGCCGACGGTAACGAGGTTTACCTGCGCGACATCTGGCCTGACCCCGCTGAGGTTCAGAAGATCATCGACGAGTCCCTGGACACCGCGATGTACAACAAGGAATACGGCACCATCTTTGATGGTGACGAGCGCTGGCAGTCCCTGGACACCCCCACCGGCAACACCTTCGAGTGGGACGCTGAGTCCACCTACGTGCGCAAGCCTCCTTACTTCGAGGGCATGAGCATGGACATCACCCCTGTTGAAGACATTAAGGGTGCTCGCGTGCTGCTCAAGCTGGGCGATTCGGTCACCACCGACCACATCTCGCCTGCTGGTTCCTTCAAGTCAGATACCCCTGCTGGTAAGTACCTGATTGAGAACGGTGTGGAGCGCAAGGACTTCAACTCCTACGGCTCACGCCGCGGTAACCACGAGGTCATGATTCGCGGTACCTTCGCGAACATCCGCATCAAGAACCAGCTGCTGGACGGCGTTGAGGGCGGCTTTACCCGCGACTTCACTGCTGGCGGCGAGCAGGCAACTGTCTACGATGCATCTCAGAACTACCAGGCTGCTGGCATCCCGCTGGTCGTTCTGGGCGGTAAGGAATACGGCACCGGCTCATCCCGTGACTGGGCAGCTAAGGGCACCACCCTGCTGGGCGTCAAGGCTGTTATTGCTGAGAGCTTCGAGCGCATCCACCGTTCAAACCTGATTGGTATGGGCGTCGTTCCCCTGCAGTTCCCCGCCGGTGAATCACACGAATCACTGGGCCTGACCGGTACCGAAACTTTCGATATCACCGGTCTGACCGAACTCAACGAGGGCACCACCCCCAAGACCCTGAAAGTCACTGCCACCGCAGAAGACGGCAAGGTTACCGAATTCGACGCTGTAGTACGCATCGACACCCCGGGTGAAGCTGACTACTACCGCAATGGCGGCATCCTGCAGTACGTTCTGCGTAACCTGGTGCGTGGCTCCTAAGTTCTAGAGCGCTAGCAGGTTCACGGTCTGTGGCCCCCACTTTTTAGTGGGGGCCACAGACCTTTTTGTTTGTTTTCTATGAGTTGGGACCAGATGAGTGTTCAAAGTATCTGTGGGCAATGAGGATTTGGGGAGGAATCTGGTCCCTTGTGTGTGGCGGCAGGGAGGGGGTGGCTAGGTGAGTGGCTGCGTGGAGTCCCAGACCTGCCGCCACTTATCCGCTAGAGAATCAATATTTTCGTGGGCGTTCAAACCGCTAGGCTGAGGCACGACCCAGAGCTGGCTCGCCGGGTTCCACCCCTCAATCTGGGAGGTGTCTTGTCGCCCCAGCTGAGCCTTCCTATCGCCGAAGGCCGTCCGATAGGCTGTGATGCCCGCAATCGCTACGGCCTGCGGTCTAAAGGCGTGGGTGAGGGCAACTAGCCTGGGGAGGGCATCCTTCAGCTCCTGGGCTGTGAGCTCGTCAGCTCGTGCCGTTGCCCGGTCAACCAGGTTGGTTATGCCGATACCCAGGCTGGCTAGCTGTTCCTCAACCTCGTCGCTCAAGCCGCGTGAAGCGTCCACCCTAGGGGTCACGATGCCAGCACGCTCTAGTGAGGGCCAGAACCTGTTGCCAGGGAAAGCAAAAGGAGCGTTGACTGCTGCCGTCCACAGGCCCGGGTTGACGCCCACAATCAGCAGGCGCAGGGGAGTGCCGGGAGGTGGAAGCCTGTCATCAAGGCTACCGTTGATAAAGCCTGCTAGCTGCTCGCGGCTGGGGCGGTCGCCGTTCAGAGGCGACGGGTGTGCTGTGCTCATATACTCACACTAAACCACAGCGCCCCCGCTCACAGAAAGTGAGCGGGGACGCTGATATAAGGAACGTGCTAAGGAGTGAGCGCTACTTGTTCTGAACCGGGATTGCTCCGGTCTTGACGTCGTAGTAGTTCTCCCAGAAGTCTGCGTTCTTGATGCCCAGTGGGCGGGGGTCAAACATGGGGTCCAGACCCTGCTTCTTCTGCTGTTCGTAGTCACGCAAAACCTGTAGGGCAGGCTTCTGGATAACCAAGATACCAACGATGTTGAGCCAAGCCATGAGACCAACACCAATATCACCCAGTGCCCAGGCGGAACCGGCTGTTGATACACAACCCAGGACAGTCGCTACAAGAATCAGAAGTTGCAAGCAACGAATGAGTGCGTTCGAGAGAGTCTGGTTGTTGAGGTTGCGGGTGAGGTAACGCAGGTTAGTTTCTGCCATGTAATAGTAGGCAATGATGGTAGTGAAGGCGAAGAAGGCCAATGAGATAGCAATGAAGATGGGGCCAGCACCAGGGATGAAGGTATCAAAAGCGTTCTGTGCGAAAGCTGGACCAACGGTGACGGTATCAGCCAGACCACCCGGGCCTTCAGCTAGCACAGGCGTATCAGCGGAGCCACCCTCGTAAACGCGGTACATTCCGGTCGACAGAATGAGGAATGCTGTTGCTGAGCAAACAAAGAGGGTGTCAATGTACACTGCCATAGCCTGGACGAAGCCCTGAGCTGCGGGGTGCTTAACCTCAGCGGCAGCAGCAGCGTGTGGGCCGGTGCCCTGACCAGCTTCGTTGGAGTAGATACCGCGCTTGACGCCCCATTCAACAGCGGTGCCGACGATGGCGCCGAAAGTTGCATTCAAGCCAAATGCTGAGGTGAAGATCAGGTTGATGACATCACCCAGCATACCGATGTTGATGAAAGCTACGATCATAGCGAGAACGATGTAAATGATAGCCATGACAGGTACTACGACCGAGGCAAAGGTAGCAATACGCTTAACGCCACCGACGACGATGAAAGCCAGCAGGATTGTAACGCCGGTAGCTGCCATCCAGGGATGAACGGATGGAAAAGCGCCTTCCATAGAGGTTGCGATACCGTTAGCCTGCACACCGGGGAGGAAGAAGCCGCAGGCTAGCACAGTGGCGAAAGCGAAAATTGATGCGTAGACCTTGAACAGCCCGGCGTACTTGGTGTGCTTGTAGGCCTTCTCAAAGTAGTAGGCGGGACCACCGCGGTATTCACCGGTAATCTTATCGCGTTCTTTGAAAACCTGACCCAGGGTAGATTCAATGAAGGACGTAGATGACCCCAGGAAGGCTACAGTCCACATCCAGAAGACTGCGCCGGGACCACCGAAGGCGATGGCGGTTGCGACACCGGCGATGTTACCGGTACCCACGCGCCCTGCCAGCGACATGGCTAGAGCTTGGAAGGAAGAGACCCCGTCTTTAGATGATTCACCCTTGAAGGTGCAACGAATCATGGTGGGGATCTGGCGAATCTGCAACAGGCGGGTGCGAATCGTGAAATACACACCTACAGCTAGGCAGAGATAGACCAGTACGGGGGACCAGATTATTCCGTTCACCCAGTCAATGACTGCGGTCATGATTTGTATCCGTTCGTGTGGGGCTAGCTGACGGTGCTAGCCGTGTAATGATGTCAGCCTCAGCGGCGTATAAAAACTGTGGAGGACCGCATAATGTGAGCTGTTGAACACTGATAATAAACGCTGGGTCAAACATATGGAAGTAGCCACGCGCCCTGAAACTTAAACGAAACACAAAAGGGGTGCCCAATGTTTGCCTCGTAAAATCGCTAATCGTTCGGTGAGCGGGTAAAGTTACTTTCCTGTACGACATAGTTTAATGACCGGTGAGCAGTGCTGAGCTACCAGAGATGCTTGGGTAAATCCGGTCCTTTAGGGAGCAACCGTGGGACTACTTGAAACGATCCGCGAACCGGGCGACCTCAACAGCCTGACTGCTGTACAGCTCACTGAGTTGGCGCAGGAGATCCGGGATTTTCTGGTGAAAACTGTTTCCCAGACGGGTGGGCACCTGGGCCCTAACCTTGGGGTTGTCGAGCTGACTATGGGTATTCACCGTGTCTTTAGCTCACCGCGTGACTCTCTGATTTTTGATACCGGGCACCAGTCTTACGTGCACAAGCTGCTGACCGGGCGGCAAAATTTTGAAACTCTGCGCCAAAAAGGTGGCATAGCGGGCTACCCTGAGCGGGCTGAATCTGAACACGACATCGTAGAGTCATCTCACGCGTCCTCGTCGCTGTCCTGGGCAGACGGCGTTTCTCGCGCGCGCCAGCTGGCAGGAGAAACTGACCGTTACACCGTTGCCGTCATTGGTGATGGCGCATTGACCGGTGGCATGGCCTGGGAAGCTATCAATAACATTGCAGCAGATAAGAGCCGCAAGGTAGTTATTGTGGTCAACGATAATGGGCGGTCCTACGCCCCCACGGTAGGGGGCTTTGCCAACCAGTTGGCTGCCCTGCAACACGAACTGCAAAACAAGCTGGATAAGGTGCGCCTGGACAGCCGCTATGAACGTACGCTGACCACTGCTCGGGAGAAACTTCAGCAGGGCGGGCCACTCGGCCGCATGGTTTACCAGGGCCTGCACGGTATGAAAGCTGGGCTCAAAGACGTCATGGTGCCCGGTGGCATCTTCGAGGATCTGGGCATGAAGTATGTGGGCCCGATTGATGGGCATGACCTTGAAGCGGTCGAATCAGCCCTTGAATCTGCTAAGAACTTTGGTGGCCCCGTAATCGTTCACGCAATCACTGAGAAGGGGCACGGTTACGCACCTGCCGTCAATGATAAGGACGACATGTTCCACGCCGTGGGCGTGATTGACCCCGAAACGGGTGAAGCCCTGGCTAAGCCATCGGATAAGTCCTGGACCTCTGTCTTTGCCCAGGAAATCAAAGAGATTGCCGACGAACGCAAAGATATCGTAGGTATTACCGGCGCCATGCTGATTCCGGTGGGCCTCAAACCTATGGCCGCGGCCCACCCTGACCGGGTCATCGATGTGGGGATCGCCGAACAGCACGCGATTGCCATGAGCGCGGGTCTAGCCTACGGCGGGCAGCACCCGGTCATTGCCCTGTACGCAACCTTCCTCAACCGCGGTTTTGACCAGTTGCTCATGGATGTTGCGCTGCACAAGGCGGGTGTAACCATTGTGCTGGACCGTTCAGGTGTCACCGGCCCCGACGGCGCCAGCCACCACGGTATGTGGGACCTGGCTCTACTGCAATTCATCCCGGGCCTACACCTGGCAGCGCCGCGTGATGCCGTAACCCTGCGCGAAGAACTGCGTGAAGCGGTCGCCATTGAGGACGCCCCCAGCGTCGTGCGCTACCCCAAGGGCTCGGTGGGTGCAGATATCCCTGCTCTTGAGAGACTGGCGGACGGCACCGACATCCTGGCGCGCACTGGGCAACCGCACACAGAAACAGGTCAGCGCGATGTCTTGCTGATTGGTGTGGGAGCCTTTGCCCGCCTGGCTTTGCAGGTGGCTGAACTACTTGAAGACCGGGGCGTGACCGTCACCGTGATTGACCCCCGTTGGGTCATGCCCGTGCCCGCTTCTGTGGTTAATCTTGCCGGGCAGCACCGCATCGTGGTGTCAATGGAAGATGGCGTGCGAGCAGGTGGTGTGGGTTCTCGCATCCGCCAGGAAATGCGAGCAGCAGGTATCGATACCGCACTCAACGAGTTGGGTCTGCCCGCTGAATTCATCAAGCACGCTGAGCGTCACGAAATTCTCGAAGAAGTTGGTCTGACACCCCAGAAGATTAGCTCTGATATCCTCTCCCAGCTTTCTGGCACCATGGTTCCCTTTGCCCGAGGTGAAGGCGAAAAGCCCAAACATACTCTCTAAGCTGCCCTAACGAAGGGCAACAGATACAGAAAAGGCCGGGGATAATCATCCCCGGCCTTTTGTGTCTAGTGGAAGACTTTAGCCTACCCAGATACGGTCGCCCTTGATTTCAAGAGGGAATTCCGCCAAAGCCGTTTCAGCCGGACCGCCCTGGGGAGCGCCGTCCTCATTGGAGAAGACAGAAGCGTGGCAGGGGCAGTTCATGGTCTTTTCTTTTTGCGCGTTAATCTGGCAGCCCTGATGGGTGCAGACTGACGAGAAAGCGTGGAAGGTGCCCTCGGTAGGCTGAGTAATCATCACGCTGGTTCCCTGAGCGGTAGCTTTGATAACGCCGCCAACCGGCACATCTGCTACAGCCGCCATGTCGGTGGGCTCTGCCGGGGCACCGGGGTCAATGGCCTCGGCAGTAACGTTAGAGTCCATGGAGGAGCCGCATGCGGTAAGAGCTAGAGCTCCTGCACCAGCTCCAACAGCGCCAACCGCTGAACGGCGCGTCATTCCAGCGTTTTCAGTGATTTCTTTGGCTGATGAAGAGTTGGCTGATGAACAACCACAGGTATTGCACACGGTTTACTCCTTAGAGGTAGAGGGGGCAGGGCCCAGAATCTCACCAAAAATCTCAGCAAGAGAGCCTACTACCACTTCAATTTGCCACTCTCGGGCTCCCAAATCAAGCAGGGCTGACCTAAGTCGCGCGGCGGTTGGCTCGGCGGGAGGGTCCCAGCAGAGACGGCGCAGAGTATCAGGCGACAAGAGGTTTTCCTGGGGCAGGGTAAGTTCCTCTGCCAGGGCAACTACCGCAGGTTTAGCCTCAGCAAAGAGCTGGGCTGATAGAGGGCGCTTAGTCTCCCACGCCTTCAGAGGTGGTGGCCCTTCTGCCGGGGTGGTGAAGGGGACCGGTTGAGTGTCGTTCTTAGCGTCGGTGATTGCCCTAACCCAGCGCGGAGCTTCTCGCTTGAGGGCACGCGTCTGGAAACCCGGAACCTGTAAAATTGCGGGAACCGAACGGGGCATGAGCCGGGCTGCTTGAATCAGAGCGGGATCGGGCAGCAGGCGCTTAGGCGCTACGTCCTTTGTTTGGGCAAGACGTTCACGCTCGTACCAGAGATTGCGCAACGCGGTCAGCTGACGGCGGTTCTTTAGCTCTCTAATTCCCTTAGTTTTACGCCAGGGGTCCTTTTTGGGCTCTCTTTCCCAGACCTCGCACTCATACCTAAACTCTTCGAGGGCGTACCCGAGCTTATCCTGCTCTCGTAACACCTCTTCAACGGCATCGCGCAGATCCAGCAGAATTTCGACGTCTAAGGCGGCGTAGTTGAGCCACTCTTCGGGCAGAGGCCGCTTAGACCAGTCAACCGATGAGTGCTCCTTGGCAAGTTTGAAACCCAAAAGGTTTTCTACCATGAACCCCAGGCCAACGCGCTCGAAGCCGGCCAGACGGCCGCCCATCTCGGTATCAAAAAGGGCGTCGGGGTACATCCCCAGTTCAGCCAGGCAGGGGAGGTCCTGGGTGGCAGCATGCAAGACCCACTCCACACCTGAAAGAGCATCATTGATGGGGGAGAGATCCTCAAAAGCTTCGGGATCAATGATGATGACGCCCGAATCTCCGCGCTTGAGTTGCACCAGGAAGGCACGCTGCCCGTATCTAATACCCGAGGCGCGTTCGGTATCGACGGCGACTGGTCCAGTCTGCTCAGATAACAGCTGGGCTACTCTCTTCAGCCCGCGTTCGGTATTGATGACGCTGGGTGTGCCCCCTGCTGGAGCATCAAGCCTAACCAGCTCAGGGATCTGAAGGCCACTGGGTAACCCAAAATCGCTGCTCACGGGCCCGGTGGGTGCCGCTGGAGTACCGGGGTTAGTAGATGCGGACATGGGCAGACTCTCTTTCGCGGCGGTAGGCATACTCAACTATTATGCCACCTTGTAGAAAACGGAAGCTAAGTCTGAGTTAAGCACGGGTTACTTCTGCACTGGCTTCTCTTCTAGGGTGAGGGAAACAGAGTTGATGCAGTAGCGCAGGTCGGTGGGGGTAGCGTAGCCTTCACCCTCAAAAACGTGCCCCAGGTGGGAATCGCAGGCGGCACAGCGTACCTCGGTACGCACCATGCCCATGCTGCGGTCCTGGATGTAACGCACGCTAGATTCGTCTGCAGGCTCATAAAAAGAGGGCCAACCGCAGTGGCTCTCAAATTTCTCGGTAGAGCGAAAGAGCTCAACCCCGCAGGCCCGGCACGAGTAGACACCTTCAGTGGTGGTGTCCCAGTATTCACCGGTAAAAGGACGCTCGGTGCCGCCCTCGCGCAGCACAGCATACTCGGTGGGATTCAGCACGGATTTCCAGTCTTTAACCACAGATCCAACGCCGGGTATAAAATCGTTCACGACAGTGCCTTTCTTTTTCAGTAGAGGGTATTTTTTTTACCCTACCTCTAGTAGCGTGCCGGCATACCTTCTTATTCCCGCTTCATACCCACCCAGGGCAGCTACCCTGCACGAGCGATGAAGTTGAGCACACCAACCCCGGCCGTGTCACTCCTGTGTTCTAAACTGGTCACTATGGTTCAACTAAGCCCTGAAGAAAAACCCGCGAAAATGTGGAAACCGCTGACCTTCGGCCTGGTATCGGGTGCGACCCTGGCTACCGTTGGTCTGGCAGGTTCAGCCGGTCTAGCCACCTATTTCGCCCGGCGCGTGGTGGTCCCACCCAAAACCCCGGTAGAGGACGTGCGGGTACACTCCCTGGGATATGACTCAGTTGATATCGCCGCAGGGCAAGAACCGAGCAGCATCAGAATAGACGCCACAGACCGCACCCGCGCTCGCGGCAATTACGGCTTATACTTTTCGGGCGGAGCGGGCTTCGCGGTGCTGGGGGAGGTCATCAGTTACTCACCCAAAGACCAGACCGTCACCCGGCAGATCCTAAAAATTATTCGTGGCGATATCTCAGACATCGAGCGGGGGCGACTGAGTGGAGTGGTAGCACCCCACCCTAGCGACGCTGGTTATTCTTCTGAAGATACTGAGCTTAATCTGCCGGTTGGGCCTGCCCCTGCCTGGCTGATTCGCCCCGGCGCGTCCCTTAGTGCGCAGCCAGCTCAGAAGGTTGAAAGCAGCCCTGCTACCAGTAGTTCAACCTGGGCCATCATGGTGCACGGTATGGGCGCGACCAGGGCTGAAACCCTGCGTGCCCTGAGCGCAACTCAGTCCCTGGGCCTCACCTCTTTGCATATGAGCTACCGCAATGACCGCGAAGCTCCCGCCTCAGAAGACGGCAGGTACGGGCTGGGGTTCACAGAATGGCGTGATGTTGAGGTTGCCATCGACTACGCCTTAGAGCACGGCGCGGACGACGTGGTGCTTTTTGGGTGGTCCATGGGTGGGTCTATTTCCTTGCAGGCTGCCGACAAGGCGCACAACCGAAAGCATGTTAGGGCCCTCGTATTGGACGGCCCCGCCCTCAATTGGATTGAACTGATTCAGTATCACTCTCAGCTCAACAAAATGCCCCTGCGTATTGGGCAGCTGGGTGTTTCGATGATTACCCACCCGGCGCTCAAGGTCTTCACCGGGCTCAAGGATCCCATCCGGCTAGAGGAAATCTCCTGGCCTCACCGGGCTTCAGACATTAAGGTACCTACCCTCATCATGCACTCAGTCGATGATGCCTATGTGCCGGTTGGCCCTTCTCAGGAGCTTGCCGCAAAGTCAGACCTCGTCGATTTCGTTCTCTTCGAGGGGGCAGCCCACACCCGCGAGTGGAACGTGGATCCCGTCAAATGGGAACAGACGGTGATTGACTGGCTAGAGCCCCGTCTTGGCTAGCTAGGAAGCTGCGATATCAGCGTAGGAACCGGCAGTGACCTCCACCAGGTTATCGCCGGTTAGCTCTACGTCCAGCCCTCGTTTGCCTCCCGAGACCAGCACAGTGTCAAAGAGCTGGGCAGATTCATCGACCAGCGTGGGGTGAGAGATCTTCTGCCCCAGCGGCGAAATTCCGCCCACCACATAGCCGGTGCGTTTCTGAGCGACCGCTGGGTCAGCCATCATCGCGGTCTTCCAACCCAGCGCCGCAGCGGCAGCTTTAAGGTTGAGCTTGCCACCTACCGGCACCACACAGACCGCGAAATCCTTTTCGTGATGGATCATCAGCGTCTTGAAAACCTGTTCGGGGGAGCGGCCCAGCTTCTGGGCAGCTTCAACCCCAAAGTTTGTTTCTCCGGCAGTGTGTTCATACTCCCGCACCTCAAAGTGCACCCCGGCGTCCTGTAAGACAGCTAGCGCGGCAGTAGCAGCAGCGGACTTCTTCTTTTTAGCCATGAGACAACCTTTCTCTACTACCCATCAACCCTAGTACCCTCGGGGCAGAGCGCAACATTGGGTAAAAGTGGGGTAGAGCACTAGACTAAGCCTGTAAGAATCACCGACACGCACACGGGATGAGAGTCACGCCCTTGGTCACCACCGTCCACCTCACCGATCGCACTCCCAACGTTTCAGCAGACGAACTGCTGGCGGGGTTCCGCCCCTCCGAACGGTTCGGTGAGGTTTCCTTTGACACCTACCGCCCTGACCCTGCCCAGCCATCACAACAGCAGGCCGTGGACGCCCTCCGCGCCTTCGGTGTCAGCATCAACGGGGGAAGTGCAGCAACAGGCGGCTTCTTCGGCAAGCTCTTCGGCGGCGGCAAGAAAAAACCAGCAACTAAGGCCGGGCTCTACCTGGATGGCGGCTTCGGTGTCGGCAAAACCCACCTGCTGGCCTCCCTCTGGCACTCGGTAGAAGGCCCCAAAGCCTTTGGTACTTTCGTGGAATACACCAACCTGGTGGGTGCCCTCACCTTCCGCAAAACCGTAGAAGCCCTCTCGGCCTACAAGCTGGTCTGCATTGACGAATTTGAACTCGATGACCCGGGTGACACCGTCCTCATGTCTCGACTCATGCGCGAACTGGCAGAAGCAGGGGTCAAGCTAGTCGCTACCTCCAACACCCTGCCCGGCTCACTGGGTGAGGGCCGCTTCGCCGCGGCTGACTTCAAACGTGAAATCCAGGTACTGGCCGAACAGTTCGACGTCATCCGAGTAGACGGCGAAGACTACCGCCACCGCGGACTACCCGCTGCCCCCTCCCCCGTCTCTGACGCGGACTTTGACACCACCGTCGCCCAAAACTTCGGTGACCTCGGCACCATCGCCGTAGACAGCTTCCCGGCTCTCATCGAGCACCTTTCCCGCGTGCACCCCTCCCGCTACCGCGAATTCATCAAGGGCCTTGATGCTGTCGCCTGGAAGAACGTGCAAACCATCGACCAACAAGCTGTAGCCCTGCGCTTCGTTGTGCTCGCCGACCGCCTCTACGACAAAGACCTCCCCATCATCGCCAGCGGCGTACCCTTCGACCGCGTCTTCACCCAAGAAATGATGGAAGGCGGCTACCAGAAGAAGTACTTCCGTGCGGTTTCGCGCCTTACTGCCTTGGCCCGTGAAGGCGGTAACCAGGGGGAGTGAGAAGGACGCGAAACCACTGCGTTCGCTCTTGTGAGCTCGCGCGCTCGCTCCCTCTCTCTCCGTCCCGCCTTACTGCCTTGGCACGTGAAGGCGGTAACCAGGGGGAGTGAGAAGGACGCGAAACCACTGCGTTCGCTCTTGTGAGCTCGCGCGCTCGCTCCCGCTCTCTCCGTCCCGCCTCACCGCACTGGCCCGTGAAGGCGGTAACCAGGGGGGAGTGAGAAGGGCGCGAAACCACTGCCCTCTAAACAGGGAACCCCTTTTCAGCCCACTGGGCGCGGGTCATGGTAGCTGTCCGCGCCGTCAGCCGGGGTTGCTCACCGTTGGGTAACCGGCGGTCAACCGTGCCCTCAGGCACCGTGCGGATGTCGCTAAAACCTACCGCAAGAGCTGCTTTCTCAGAGGCTGTGTTGCCCTCAATGGCAGTCCAGGTTAGCTGATTGAGCCCCATGCCCTGAGGGTCAAAGGCAAAACCCATTACGACAGCCAAAGCCTCTTTGAGGGTCCCCTTGCCCCGCATCTGCGGTGCCATCCAGAAACCCACCTCAGCTGCGTCGTCCTCAATATCAAACAGGGTAACCACGCCGGCAAAGACCCCGCTATAGTCAATACCCCATACCAGCTCACTACCATTGGACGCCGCAACGCGAGTGTAGTCAATGAACATACGCGCATTATCCAGGGTGTAGTCCAGGGGAATGCTCTTGCACCAACGCACAATCTCGGGGTCGATGCAGGCAGCGGCAATAGCTGCAGCGTCCGCATCTCGCAAGGGACGCAGGGTGAAACGTTCAGCAATCAAGCTTGGATACATGGCTAACCTCTCAATGCAGTAAACACTTCAATCCTAAATGGCTGTGGCGCAGTGCATAGACTAAAAAATTCTCTTGACTAGGGTGTGAAGGCCAAAAATTCAGCCCTGACTAGTGTAAATGGCGATTTCTGCGGGGTGTGACCTAATTTGGCAAGCGACCAAAAAGGCTGTAGTGTATATACACGTTGGTTCGAAGCGTGAAAACGCAACGTAACATCTGCGGTTGTAGCTCAGTTGGTAGAGCACCACCTTGCCAAGGTGGATGTCGCGAGTTCAAGTCTCGTCAACCGCTCGCAAAACCTCTTGTAGGTTTATGCGCGATTGGCGCAGCGGTAGCGCACTTCCTTGACATGGAAGGGGTCACTGGTTCGATCCCAGTATCGCGCACGCATGATACTCAAGTATCACGTAAAGAACTTCGGTTCAATTAATATGCGGTTGTAGCTCAGTTGGTAGAGCACCACCTTGCCAAGGTGGATGTCGCGAGTTCAAGTCTCGTCAACCGCTCCAAGAAAACCCCGGTCCTAGCGTCCGGGGTTTTGTTTTGCTCTCTCACAGTAAGCGGGCGTGCACTTTAGCGCCGAACGTGCGCTCTAAAGCCGCACATTCGGCGCTAATACGCACATTCACTGGGTAAGCGTCCAGGGGCCGGGAACAGCAACACCACATTTGCCAAGACCCCCCACACATCTGTATAGTAATTCGAGTTGCGGTTGTAGCTCAGTTGGTAGAGCACCACCTTGCCAAGGTGGATGTCGCGAGTTCAAGTCTCGTCAACCGCTCTCACGAAAACCAAAAGTTTTCGCCCCTCAAACCCCAGGTTTGAGCGTGTGGTGAGGTGGTCGAGTGGTTAGGCAACGGTCTGCAAAACCGTGTACGCGGGTTCGAGTCCCGTCCTCACCTCCACGCGCGATTGGCGCAGCGGTAGCGCACTTCCTTGACATGGAAGGGGTCACTGGTTCGATCCCAGTATCGCGCACAGATGATACATAGGTATCCGGTGCTCACTGTTTCATTACGGTGACCACTCCAGGAAATTTTTATTTCCTCGCCAGCTCGGAAAATTTCCTTCCGTCTGGTTCGATCCCAGTATCGCGCACAAAGAAGACTCCCTAGCTTTCAGCTGGGGAGTTTTTGCGTCTCTGGTTCTCCAAGCTCGCAGAGCTCGCTTATTACGCAGGCTCTTACAAGCTCGCGCGCTCGCTTCCGCCTGCTCCATCCATTAACGCGCACAAAGAAAACTCCCCAGCTTCTAGCTGGGGAGTTTTCGCTTTAAAACCTAAAGGTGAAAACCGAACAAACGTAAAAATTGAACTTAAACGGTTCAAGGTGGCATCTGGTCTAGAAACCACATTCCGAAAGTGTCAGGCTGAAAATGACGGTTTAAAAGCCCCCACAGGGCCCCACCAGCACAGGAACACCACATGACTTCGAGAACCCCCGCCGCCAAGCCTCCACTGATCTCCAACGTCCTCGCCAAGTACATTATGGCCATCACCGGCATCGTCTTCGCCCTCTTCGTGATGGTGCACATGTACGGCAACCTCAAAGTCTATAAAGGCCCTGAAGCCTTCAACGACTACGCCCTCTTCCTGCGAACCCTCTTCGAGCCGCTCTTCCCCTACGAGGGCTTCCTCTGGGTCTTCCGCGTCGCCCTGCTGGTCTGCCTCATCGGGCACGTAGGCTGCGCCGTTCTCCTGTCCTCCCGCGCCAAGAAAGCCCGCGGATCCCACAAACGCAGGGGTCTTAAAGGCTTCAAATCCTTCACCGCCCGCACCATGCCGGTCACCGGAATCGTTCTTCTGCTCTTTGTCATCTTCCACATTCTTGACCTGACCGCCGGCGTGGGTGTGGCACCCACCGACTTCCAGCACGGCAGCCAAGCAGGCAGTTTCGCCTACGAGAACCTGGTCGCCAGTTTCCAACGCCCTGTAGTAGCCCTCATCTACCTTCTTGCCATGGTCATTCTCTTCCTGCACCTAGCCCACGGGCTCTGGGCAGCGGTCTACGACTTCGGTGTGACCGTCAGCGAAAAAGCCCGCTCCTGGGTCATCCTCATTGCCGGTGTTTACGCGCTCATCGTCATGCTGGGCAACATCAGCATCCCCCTTGCCGTGCTCTTCGGGCTAGTGAAATAGAAAGATAAGCAATTATGGTTAACGTCAATATTTCCTACGCAGACCCCGTTGACGGCAAAGTGCCGGACGGCCCTCCCTCCACCGCGTGGGCTCGCCGCCGCGACGAATACAAACTGGTCTCGCCCCTCAACCGCCGCAAGTTCAAAGTCATTGTGGTGGGTACCGGTCTAGCCGGTGCCAGCTGTGCCGCGGCACTGGGGGAGCTGGGCTACCAGGTCTCTGCCTACACCATTCACGATGCGGCCCGCCGTGCCCACTCGGTAGCAGCTCAGGGCGGCATCAATGCGGCACGTGCCCGCAAGGTCGATAATGACTCCATCCACCGCTTCGTCAAAGACACCGTCAAGGGCGGGGACTTCCGTGGACGCGAGGCCGATGTTTTCCGCTTGGCCGAAGAATCGGTGAGCGTCATCGACCACATGAACGCCATTGGCGCCCCCTTCGCCCGGGAGTACGGCGGTCAGCTGACCACCCGCTCCTTCGGTGGTGTGCAGGTCTCCCGCACCTACTATACCCGCGGGCAGACCGGGCAACAGCTGCAGGTCTCGGCCTCCCGTTCACTCCAACGCCAGGTTGCAGCCGGTACCGTTACCCTGCACACCCATGAAGAAATGCTCGACCTCATCATCAAGGACGGGCGTGCCCGGGGCATCGTCACCCGCAACCTGAAAACCGGTGAGGTGCGGGCAGAAACTGCCCACGCCGTCGTCCTGGCAACCGGCGGATACGGCAACGTTTTTCACCGTTCAACGTTGGCAAAGAACTCCAACGTGACCGCTGCCTGGCGCGCAGTGCGCCGGGGTGCCTACTTTGCGTCCCCTTCCTACATTCAGTTCCACCCCACCGCCTTGCCGATTAGCCACAAGTGGCAGTCCAAGACCACGCTGATGTCTGAGTCTCTGCGTAACGACGGGCGTATCTGGGTACCCAAACAGGCAGGGGATGACCGCCCCGCCAACGCCATTCCCGAGGACGAACGGGACTACTACCTGGAACGCAAATACCCCGCCTTTGCCAACCTGACCCCGCGTGATATTGCCTCCCGCGCAGCTCGCGAACAGATTGAAAGCGGTCACGGCGTGGGCCCGCTGAAGAACTCGGTCTACCTAGACTTTAGAGACGCCAAGCAGCGCCTGGGCGTCAAAGTGCTGGACGAGCGCTACGGCAACCTCTTTGAGATGTACCGGGACGCAACCGGCGAGGACCCCCACGAGGTGCCTATGCGTATCGCCCCCGGTGCCCACTTTGCCATGGGCGGGTTGTGGACTGATTACGACCAGATGAGCAATATACCCGGGCTTTTTGTGGGCGGTGAAGCCGGCTGGGGCTACCACGGTGCTAACCGGCTGGGAGCTAACTCCCTGCTCTCTGCCTGTGTAGACGGCTGGTTCACCCTGCCCTACTCGGTGCCCAACTACCTGGCCCAGCACCTGGGCGAAACAGTGCTTGAACCTACCGACCCCGCCGTGCAGGGCGTCCTAAAGGACGTTTCAGAGAGGGTAACCCGCCTGATGAACATCGGCGGTAAAACCCCGGCAGACCGCATCCACGCTGAACTGGGTGAAATCCTCTACGAGGGCTGCGGTGTCAGCCGTACCGAAGCTAAACTCACCGCGGCCATCGAGAAAATCCGCGCCCTGCGGGAGGTATTCTACACCGACCTTTTCATACCGGGTAACCCCCAGAGCTTCAACCAGGAACTCGAACGCGCAGGACGCCTGGAGGATTACCTACAAATGGCAGAACTCATGTGCATCGATGCCCTGGACCGCAAGGAATCAGCCGGTGCCCACTTCCGCGAGGAATACCAAACCGAAGAGGGCGAGGCAGCCCGCAACGATGAGGACTGGTGCTTTGTCAGCGTCTGGGAAGAGGGCGCAGACGGTGCCCACATTCGCCATGCTGAACCCCTGGACTTCAAAGACATCACCCTAGAAACGAGGAACTACAAGTGAAACTCACCATTGAAGTCTGGCGCCAAGATAACACGGCTACAGCAGGCCGATTTGAGACCTACACCGTTACCGGCGCCTACGAAGAGATGTCCTTACTAGAGCTCATTGACTACCTCAACGACCAGCTGGTTTCTGAAGGGCGCGAACCGATTGCCTACGAGTCCGACTGCCGCGAAGGTATCTGCGGCACCTGCGGCATCACCGTCAACGACCAGCCCCACGGCCCGGTGCCCAACACGCCCTCCTGCCGCCAGCACCTGCGCTCCTTCAAGGACGGGGACAATCTCCGACTAGAGCCCTTCCGGTCCGAAGCATTCCCCGTCGTCCGCGACCTGGTGGTTGACCGCACCGCCCTGGACGACGTCATCCGCGCCGGCGGTTTTGTCTCGGTGGACGCTGGTACTGCCGCTGATGCTGACTCCATGCAGATCGGTCACGGGCGGGCTGAACAGGCACTCGACTTTTCAGCCTGCATCGGGTGCGGTGCCTGCATCGCAGCCTGCCCCAACGGCTCCGCTAACCTCTACGCCGGTTCGATTCTGCAAAGCTTATCGGTGCTACCCCAGGGCCAGGCTGAACGCTCATCTCGCGCCCGTAACCTGCTGGCAGAAGCCGATACCCACTTTGGCCCCTGCTCGGTTTACGGTGAATGTGCTGTTACCTGCCCGGCGGGCATCCCGCTCTCAGCTATCGCCGCCGTTAACCGTGAGCGGGCCCGCTCCGCCTTCCGTAAGGGTAAGGACGACTAGCCTCCTCGCTGGGGAATTCACCCTTAGACGGGGAGTAGGCTAGAAAGAAGAAAAGACACACTCCGAGCGCGTAGCTTGAGGGCTGCGCGAAGAAAGCAACCATGACATCTGCACCACAGCCAGGGGCTCCTGTAGCCCCGGCTCCAGCCCGTGAACGAAATATGATGATTGCCAAAATCGTAGCGATTTTGGCGGTTACTCTGATTCTCTTCTTCCTGCCTGCCCCCGAGGGAGTTGACCCGCGGGGTATGCACATGGCGGGTATTTTTGCCGGCACCATTCTGGGGTTGATTCTGCAACCGCTACCTACAGCGTCAGTGGCGCTGATTGGTCTGGCAGCGGCGATGATGACCGGCACCATGGCTGCAAAAGATGAGGCACTGACCGGCTTTGGCAATCCCACCATCTGGCTGATTGTCGCCGCCTTCTTCATTGCCGACGGTTTCTTGATTACCGGTCTGGGGCGCCGTATCGCCCTGATGTTTGTGTCCAAGCTGGGGCGCTCGTCCCTGGGCCTTGCCTACGGTATGGCACTGACCGACCTAGTTCTTGCACCAGCTACGCCCTCAAACACGGCTCGTGCCGGTGGCGTGGTCTACCCCATCATCAAATCGCTGGCAGTGGTGAATAACTCTGAACCCACCAGCACAGAATCCCGCAGACGTCTGGGCTCTTACCTGTCGCTGACCGCGATTCAGGTTAACACCATCACCTCAGCCATGTTCATTACGGCGATGGCGGGCAACCCTCTGGCAGTTGGTTTCGCTGAGCAACAGGGCATTCACATTACCTGGGGCACCTGGGCTATGGGTGCACTGGTTCCCGGTCTGGTTGCTCTGCTGGCCATGCCCTGGGTCATGATGAAAATCTACCCGCCCACCCTGCGCAAGACCCCGGATGCTCCTGCTCATGCTCGTGAGCAGTTGAAAGAATCTGGGCCCATGTCCCGCGCAGAAATTATTATGCTGGTAACTTTCGTGCTTCTTTTGGCGCTATGGATTCTAGGCTCAACCATCGGTGTCAACGCCACCTCAGCTGCCTTCCTGGGTATTGCCATCTTGTTGGCCACCAAGGTCTTGACCTGGAACGATATGGCGAAGAACTCCGGCGCCTGGTCCACCCTCATCTTCTTCTCGGTGCTGGTGGCTATGGCAGAACACCTCAACACCCTGGGTGTTATTCCCTGGATTGGTAACTCTGTGAGCTCACTGGTCGGAGGCTTGCCCTGGCCGCTCGCTTTCGCCGTGCTCTTCCTGGTCTACTTCTACGTCCACTACCTCTTCGCGTCCAACACCGCCCAGATCGTCGCTATGTACGCCGTCTTCCTTGCAGCAGCTGTCGCCGCAGGCACCCCGGCGATGTTCGCTGCTCTGATGTTCGGTTTCGCCGGCAACCTGATTGGCGGGCTGACCCACTACGCCTCGGGCCCTGCAGGCGTCATCTTTGGTTCGGGCTACGTTCCCACCAACGAATGGTTCAAGAAGAGCTTCATTGCCTCGGTCGTTAACATCATCATATGGGGCAGCGTTGGCACGCTCTGGCTCATGCTGATCGGCCTGTGGAACTAGCCTTTTGCCGTGCTGTGTGGCTTGTTAAGCTGGGGGTATGCTCCAGCTAACGGTCACACACTTTGGTTTCAGCCCGGTCAAAGGCGCCCGGCACACCGCCCACACGAGGGCGGAACGTGGCCCCGGTGGCATTGTTTTTAATCGCCGCTGGGGTCTCGTTCTGCCCGAGACGGGTAAGGTAGCGCGATCTGTTGCCTACCCGAAACTGGTGCAGGTAGAGAATTCTTTGAGCGAGTGTGATCGGAGGACGCTACTCGAGGTGCGTATCCCGGGGCAGGGCAGCTTCACTCTTGTGCCGCTATCCAAGGAAGAAACCCAGACTTTTGATTTTTGGGGTCAGCCCAAGCGCCTGGCCCTCTATGACCACCCGGTCAATAGAGCTCTTTCTGATTTCCTCCACGAGCAGGTGGTACTGGCCTATGCCCTTGACCCGCTGATTTTTGGCGCCCCGCTGAGCCTGATAGGTTCTGCCACTTTAGAAGAGCTAGGACGCAGGGTAGAGCCACCTTCCAACCACGAAACCGGGGTGGTGTCGGTAGACGCTGCCCGCTTGCGGTGCAACCTGGTGGTCCAGACTGATGAGCCCTTTATCGAGGATAATTGGGCAGGGCAGCAGGTTCAGCTACAGGTGGTAGCCGGCCTTGAGGGTAAGCCGGTCCCTGGCGAATTAGACGGGGTAAAGCTCACCCTCGGTGAGCCCATCGGCAGGTGCGCTGTCATCGATACCAACCCGGTCTCAGGCATCCGCGACATGAAACTGCTTAAGAACCTAGCAGGCTATCGGCCCCGCAATCAGCGCGGAGAACCGGTGGCGGGTGTCTATGCCAACTTCAACGAGACGTAATAAGCGGGAGCAAAGAGGGGCACCGGTAGAGTGGGAAGCATAGTTCTTTGCCACGGTGAAACGAAATGACGCATGAAGAGCCCCCACATAGTTTTGGCTTTAGTCGCCGCAACGACCCTCCTTCTCTCAGGCTGTACCGGTCAAGAAACTAGTGAACCTGCTCAGCAGAGCCCGAACACTCAGAGCTCACCCACCCTCAACGCTGTGGGCAACTCAGCAGCCGCTACCGATGATTGCGGTGATGCTAGTTGCGTTTCTCTGACTTTTACCGGTGATTTTTTAGTGCACAACCTACTGTGGGCTCAGGCCAGTGCTGATGCCCACTTGACCGGGCAAGAGCCGCTGGATTTTGAGCCGATGATTGCATCTCAGAAGCCCTACTTAGAGACATCAGATCTGGCCGTGTGCCAAATGGAAACCCCGGTAGCCACTGAAACCGGCCCCTACAGCGGCTACCCCAGCTTCAATGTACCTCCCCAGATTCTTACGGCGGCAGCTAACATTGGCTGGGACGCCTGCATGACGGCCAGTAATCACTCCATTGATCAGGGGACTGCGGGGCTCGAACGAACCTATAGAGCCGTTGAGGCAGCCGGTATGGGGGTCACCGGTACCAATCTGAGCGAAGATGAATCCCAGCAACCCGATATCTTTGAAAGCGCCAACGGCGTCAAGATTGCGGTGGTTACCGGCACCTACGGGCTTAACGGGCAGGTTCCCGAGCACAACTGGCAGGTAGATATACTCGACACCAAGACTATGATCGCTAAGGCGCAACGAGCTAGAGAAAAAGGTGCTGATATCGTGGTCGCCAATATGCACGCCGGTGATGAATACGTCACCGAGCCCAACAACCAACGGGTCACAGTCGCTCGTGAGCTGTCAGATTCCGAGGCCTTTGACCTGATCGTAGGTCAGCATGCTCACACCGTCCAGCCCATCGAAAAGTTCGGGGACACCTGGGTTGTCTACGGTATGGGCAATAACGTCACGGAGCTCTCACCGTCCATCGTGGGTAACAACGAGGGCATTATGGTCAACGCCATCATGACGCGCGATGATGCAGGGGACTGGTCGGTCAAGACGATGCGCTGGGCACCGAGCATGATGGTTGATGACCCTAGCTACCGCTACTGCATTACCTCACCCAGCGCAGCAGCAAGCTCCTGCGCTGCGCCGGCACTTGCAGCAGCTTCTTACGCGCGGGTTAAACAGGCAGTAGAATCCCGCGGAGGAGTTGCTGATGGGTTGCAGGAATGGGTGCTTAACTAAAAACCATAGAGCGCAAAGGACACTGGGCACATGGGAGGCAACCTCAGGGGAAAACTGCTCGATGAACCTCTTGGCAAAGACCGCAAAAACGGGAGTGGCGCCCTGAGCAGGTGCCATGGTAAAGGTATCAAAACCCATGATGGAATCCTCTGAGAGAATCACAAAGCCTGCTACCTGCGAGAAATATTTTTCTGCTGATACAGTGATTCTCGGGGTCTTTTCTTTTTCAGGCAGACACTGCCTGCACAGTACACGAAAGCAGATGAGACGATGTTTCCTCACAATTTTCTCTGGGGCGGGGCAACCGCAGCTAACCAAATCGAAGGCGCCTATCGGGCAGACGGCAAGGGACTCAGCGTCCAGGACGTCATGCCTCACGGCCTGCGCACCCCACCCACCGCTGAACCCACGGACGATAATCTCAAACGTGAAGCCATCGACTTCTATCACCGCTACCGTGAAGACATCGATCTTTTCGCTGAAATGGGCTTCAAAACCTTCCGACTCTCCTTCGCCTGGAGCCGTATCTTCCCTCAGGGGGACGAAACAGAACCCAACGCAGCGGGCCTTGAATTTTACGACCGGGTGATTGACTATCTGCTCGAAAAAGGCATCGAACCGCTGGTTACCCTCAGTCACTACGAAACACCCCTGCACCTGGCAAGGCACTATGGTGGTTGGACCAACCGCGAGCTCATCACCTTCTTTGAACGCTACGCCCGCACCGTTATAGAACATTTCAAGGGGCGTGTGCGCTACTGGCTCACCTTCAACGAGATCAATTCGGTGTTGCATTTCCCCTTCTTCTCGGGCATCGAAAGCACGCCCGAGGAACTCGGCCCTCAAAAGCTCTACCAGGCCATCCACCACGAGCTGGTTGCTTCAGCCCGTGCCACCAAAATTGCTCACGACATCGACCCAGCGAACAAGGTCGGCTGCATGATTCTGGCGGTTCCCCGTTACCCTCTAACCTCTGACCCCCAGGATGCGCTCGCCGCGATGGCTGCCTCCCACGAGGATTACACCTTTGGGGATGTGCACGTGCGCGGTACCTACCCCGGTTACTTCCTGCGCAAGCTCAAGGAGCTGGGCGTTGAACTAGAGATGACCGATGCTGATAAGGAAGACCTTAAGCACACAGTCGATTACGTTTCCTTCTCTTACTACATGTCGGTCTGTGAGTCAGCCAAGCAGGAGGCAGGTGGCGAGGGCAACATCATTGGCGGCGTCCCTAACCCCACCCTGAAAGCCTCAGAGTGGGGCTGGCAGATTGACCCGGTGGGGCTGCGCATCATTCTGAATGATTACTGGGACCGCTGGCAGAAACCCCTCTTCATCGTGGAAAACGGGCTGGGCGCTAAGGACCAGCTGATCAACGAGACCGTTGAAGACGACTACCGCATCGACTACCTGAATGATCATCTGGTGCAGGTGGGCGAAGCGATTGAGGACGGCGTTAAAGTGCTGGGGTACACTAGCTGGGGCCCCATTGACCTGGTATCAGCCAGTACCGCTCAGATGTCCAAGCGCTACGGCTTCATCTATGTAGACCGGAATGACGACGGTTCGGGTAGCTTGAAGCGCTACCGCAAGAAGTCCTTTGACTGGTACAAGCAGGTCATTGCTAGCAACGGTGCCTCCCTGCGACCTTAGCCACCGGGGCGGCAGGGGAGTTAGCTGAGCTAACCCTGCCACCCCACTTAGAAAGTGGTTCTACCCCTCCAAAGCGAGGCAGGCGTACGGTCCGCCTGCTGGTTCAAGACTGGTTTAAATCGTCTTGTTAGTGAAACGAACCAGAAGAGGGGATCAGTCGGGGCACGTGTGCGCCAGCGATACTAGTTTTACAATATCTTTAGAATGAGATTCCTTGAACAAAGGGGCCCGACCCCCGGAAAGTAGACACGGGGGATGTGATCAGGAAGCAGATCTCAGCGTAACAGGACATTGCTCCTCAAACACTGCTGGAGCGAGATACCCGCACCAGGAATGCCGACGCGTGGTGTTGTAGCGATCGAGACGCTTGACTGGGCGACTGCGCAACTCTTCTTGATCCCGACGACCGAACTGGACAGGCGACGACAGGCGATTCGCAATCAGCTTGGCGACGATGCGCGCGTTCAGCGCCAACTCGCCTACCTCCATGAGTCACTTAGCATCCGGCTGCGCGATGCCTACGTTCGCCGCCTCGGCATAGACCCCGCCGACACATCTGACTTGCGTCCACAGATTCTCGTGGGGCTTTACCTCTCTCTCGCTACTGAGGTGTCGGGCCGGTCACAATCACCGGAAGAGACGCGCCAGCGGTGGCTTGCGTCGCTTCGCAGTCTGCTTTGAGAGGTCGGCACTGCTATCGACATTTACATGCTTGGTTGCGGAGGTGGGGATTGAGCGTTGCCGACCTTATGGGGTACACTGGAAGCATGCATTTGTATTTCCTGTGACGGTTGAGTAGGCCTATCGCGCTCGTTGAGCAACTCCGAGCTAGCGACGGCCGCTCGTTCTGACCCTGGAAGGGTCCCCGTCATTTGCGTGCCCGCTGGCTGTTTGGCTCGTCGTGGTGCGCCTTGCTGAAGGATTTGAATGCTTACCCCTACTAACCGTCATCCGGCGCGCCATCGCGCGCAACTCACCGCTTCCGACGTCTCCGTAATGCGAGGCGTAACCCCGGTGCTCAACCATGTCGATCTCGTCGTCACTCCCGCGTCCCGTGTGGCGATCGTCGGAGAGAACGGGCGCGGAAAGACCACACTTCTGCACGCGCTCGCGGGCACGCTGGTACCTGATAGTGGAACGATCCAGCGCATCGGCACGCTCGGGCTCGCTGAACAAGAGATGGACTCCACCGACAACCGAACCGTTGGGCAGGCCGTCGCGGAGGCCATCGCCGAACCGCTCGCAGCGCTGGCCACACTCGACGACGCCGCTGCCGCTCTCGCGGAAGGGAGTAGCGAGGCCGCAGAGCAGTACGCTGCGGCCTTGGAAGATGCGGAAGCGCTCGACGCTTGGGATGCCGAGCGCCGGGTACAAATCGCGCTCGAAGCACTCGACGCCGAAACCGACATGACGCGGTTGCTCGCTGATCTGTCTGTGGGGCAGCGATATCGAGTGCGGTTGGCCTGCCTGTTGGGGGCTGAAGATGATTTCTTACTGCTGGACGAGCCCACCAATCACCTCGACCGCAGCGGACTTGATTTCTTGACCATGCAACTCCGCACGCGCAACGGTGGTGTCGTCATCGTCAGCCACGATCGCGCGCTGCTCTCTGACATTGCGGAGACGGTGGTCGACCTCGATCCGACACCTGATGATCGCCCCCGCATCTACGGCAACGGGTACGCGGGATACCGAGAAGGGCGCGTGGCCGAGCGGGAACGCTGGGAGCAGGAGTACGACCGCCAGCAGCAGGAACAAGCCCGGTTGCAGGACAGTCTCAGCGCTGCACAGAACCGACTCGTATCGGGTTGGCGACCGGAGAAGGGGTCACCGAAGCACGGCCGCGCGACGCGCGCGGGCGGGCTGGTGCAGAGCGTGCACCGACGCCAGGAAGCACTCGAAGCACACGCGGTGACGGTACCTGAACCACCGCAGCTATTCCAGTTCCCCGACCTGCCCACACGAAAAGGGGCGGTGCTACTAAACGTCGACAACGTGAGCCTTGCCGGGCGGTTAGCGCAGCCAGTGTCGTTCGAACTCTCGCACCGCGGCAGGCTCGTGGTCACCGGCTCGAACGGGGCCGGAAAGTCGACGCTCCTGAGTATCGCGGCGGGCGAACTACTGCCAGATACGGGAACAGTGCGGACATCCCGTGGCACGCGTTTGGGTTTTCTTCGTCAGGAGACGATGCTGCCGCCTGATCGCCGGGCGAACGAGGTATACGCCCGACACCTCGACGAACTCGTCGGTCAAGGAACGCTTCAATCATCTGAGGCGGTCGGTCTCGGTCAACTTGGACTGCTGCGATCGCGCGAGGCAGGCAAACGAGTGGGTGAACTGTCGATGGGTCAACAACGACGCCTCGATCTGGCGCTCGTACTCGCGGCACGCCCGCACGTGCTACTACTAGACGAGCCCACCAACCACCTCTCCATCGCGCTCGTTGACGAACTCACCGAGGCACTCGGGGCTACCCAAGCGGCCGTCGTACTGTCGACCCACGATCGGCAACTCCTGCGCGATGTCGCCCAATGGCCTCATGTACATCTGATGGCGATGGCTGAAGGCGAGGCACTGGTATGAGCAACACCATCAAGCTACGCGCACTCCGCCCATTGGCATCACGTGATTACCGTCTCCTGTTTGCCGCCGTCGGCATCGAGGTATTCGGGACCGGTATGTGGACGATCGTCATGGTCTTCCAAGTACTCGCACTCGATGACAGCCCACTTGCCTTGTCGGCGGTTGCAACCGGAATGAGTCTTGGCCTGTTTGCGTTCTCCGTTCTCGGTGGGGTTGTCGCAGACCGGTTCTCCAAACGGCGGATTCTCATTACAGTGCAGGGCTCAACGGCCGCGATCATGACCGCCGTGGCGGTCCTGTCGCTCACCGGGAATATCGAACTTTGGCACGTCGCCGCAGCCTCGTTCGCGATGGGTGCCGGGAGCGCCTTTTTCTACCCTGCGTACAGCGCTTACCTACCTGTGGTCCTTCCGCCGGAGCAACTCCTGGCCGCGAATGGGCTCGAAGGGGCGCTCCGTCCATCGATGGGGCAAGGGCTGGGCCCGGCCCTCGGTGGAGTCATCGTCGGTATGTTCTTCCCCGCTATCGGAGCGGTCATCGTCGCGGCTTCGTACGCGATTGCTTTCGTCATCACGTTGTTTCTTAGCCGTCGTGACGAACACACTGAGCCCACTCCTCCCGAGGATCGCCCGACCGTCTGGGGTGACCTTCGTGCGGGGGTTGCCTACGTGGCTCGTACACGCTGGTTGCTTTGGACGCTGATCTTCGGGTCTTCGCTTGCGCTCATTGTCCAAGGCCCGATCGAAGTTCTCCTCCCGTTCCTCACCCGCGACCGATTCGAGGATGCTGAAGCTACTTTCGGGTTCCTTCTGGCCGCCTATGGGATAGGTGGGGCTGTCGGTTCGCTGATCGTGTCGTCGTTGAAGCTTCCTCGTCGGTACTTGACGTTTATGATCCTGTGCTGGGGTGGAGGAACACTACCTCTTGTGGTCATTGGCGTTGCCGACAATTTGATCCTCATGCTCTCCGCGCTCTTTGTCGTCGGTGCACTCACCGGGGCTGGCGTTGTCGTGTGGGGAACATTGCTGCAACGGTTGGTGCCGCTCGACATGATCGGCCGAGTCGCCAGCCTCGACTTCTTCGTTTCGATCGCGTTCATGCCGGTCTCAATCGCCATCGCAGGGCCGCTCTCACTGTTGGTTCCCATCCCCATCATCTTTGTGATTGCGGGAGTCATTCCGCCAGCTCTCGCGTTGATCGCATTGCTGGCCGGGCGCATGCGCCAGACCGAGGACAGTCAACCACTAGACGCAGACTGACCTCGATGGCTCTGGGAATATCCCGGACGTTCGGCTTCGAGCCTTTAATGGCTCGAAGCCGAACTTTTCGTACCGCTGGCCCGATCTCCGCAGAAGACTGCGCGAGGCTGATCTTCGTGCGTGCCGGATCGGTTCTGTTGCACAACGAGCTGGGTGTGCAACAGGCGAACGTTGGAGACGTCATCACATTGGGGTCAAATGCCATGTTCGGCTATGAACCGGAAGGCTTCGTGACCGTGACAACGATCTGCCTTGATCTCGACTACGTTATCGACCAAGTGTTCTGGCAACATGCCGCCAAGTTCACCGACCGGCTGGAGGGGGCCCGACCCCCGGAAAGTAGACACGGGGGATGTGATCAGGAAGCAGATCTCAGCGTAACAGGACATTGCTCCTCAAACACTGCTGGAGCGAGATACCCGCACCAGGAATGCCGACGCGTGGTGTTGTAGCGGGTACACCAGCGGAAAACAACTCGCCGGCACTGCAACTGATTGGCAAACGTCTTTGCGTCCTGGAGGACCTCACGCTTCAACGCGGCGTTGAAGGACTCCGCCAGGGCGTTATCAGCGCTGCTGCCGATCGCGCCCATCGACTGCCGGATCCCCAGCTGCGTACACGTGTCCTGGAACGCATGGGAAGTGTAGACACTGCCATGGTCCGAGTGAAAAATTGCGTCGTCGAGACTTCCGCGCTGGCCCTTGGCCATCACCAGGGCGTCCTGGACCAGGGAAGAACGCATGTGATCGGCAATCGCGAAGCCGACCAGCCGGCGGGAGAAACAGTCGATGACCGTGGCCAGGTACATATTCGACCCGTCCGCGATCGGCAGGTACGTGATATCGCCGACGTAGACCTGGTTCGGTGCCGGGGCGGTGAACCTCCGGCCGACGAGATCCGGAAACACCGGCTTCCTCTCATCCGAGACAGTCGTGGTGACCTTGCGTTTCTTGGAGTAGCCAACCAGTTGCAACGAGCGCATGATCCGGGCGACTTTCTTGTGATTGACCGGACTGCCGGGCGAGTCGTCGTTGAGTTGCGCCGTGATGCGTTTGGAGCCGTAGCAGCCGCGTTCTGCGGCGAACACGGCCTTGACCCGTGCGCCGAGGATCGCGTCGCTGAGCAGGCGTTGTGTCCTGGCGGAGGAGGTGTTTCTCCATTTGTAATACGAGGACCGGTTGAGTTTCAGAACCTCACATAACCGCTTGACCGAATGGCTGTTCTTGGCGTCGTCAACGAACTGGAAGCGGATCACCAGGTCGTCTCTTCCGCAAAATATTTCGCGGCCTTGCGCAGGATGTCGCGCTCTTCCTTCAGTCGGGCGTTTTCCCGTTCCAGCTGGCGGATACGTTCGGCATCGGTCACCGATGTCGGGGTCTACGAGGCGGCCTCGGTGCTGGTGGTGGTGCGGGCGCCGGTGCCGTATTTGCGGACCCAGATCTGGAGGGTGTTGCGGTTGACGCCGAGTTCGGTGGCGAGGGCGTTGATCGATACGCCGGGGGAATTCTCGTAGAGGGCGACCGCGTCGTGGCGGAATTCCTCGGTGTAGGTCTTGCTGGGCATGGTGGCAGGTTACCTTTCTTCCCCGGCAGAAAGCCGGGTTGTCGGGTGTCTACCAAACAGGGGTCAGGTCCAAGTCATGGATCTTTAAAAAGATCAGCCCGGATACGTTGTTGTTCCTGGTCCGCGGCTGATGTTGGGAGTTACATCAGCAGATAAGAGGAAATCTAATGACTTAGCGTATGGATGGCCGGGGTATTCACGAAGTCTGCTGTAGACTTCCGATTTCCCGCCGCAATCAGCAGGTTGCGATTATCATATATCCTGAGTAGGTAGTGTTAAAGAAAGATGATACTTATAGTTGAGCATGACTAGCTTGTTTTTTTTAGAACAAAAATGCCACTATTACGCTAGTCAGTTGATTCCCTATGCAATGAAACAGTCTTCGGAAGGTGCCCAAATGTTTACCCAAGATGCTCTTCTCCTGGAGCGCATCTTCTCACCCACGATTTTTACGGATTTTGCTAAGCACCAGAAATCTGCTTTTTTCTCCAAGATTGTCTCGTCAGAAGCTTACCGAGAAAAATTCGATACCCAGTTCTCCGTCGGAAAAGCATTCGATCAAGCTTTCTCTTTACTCGCCCAACCCGGCACACGCAACGAATACATCTATAAAAACACCATCGCCGAAAAGATCCTTCTCGGCCGCCACTCACTGAATACAGCTGTACTCGTCCAGGAAATGCGAGCGCTACGTTCCAAAGCAGACACCGTTATCTTCAACGGAACTTCCACTGCTTATGAAATAAAATCCGATCGCGATTCACTCGCTCGACTACCTATACAAGTAGAGGATTATCGAAAAGTCTTCGCCAAAGTCATAGTAGTAGCTGATGCAAAGCACCTTACGACATTAGAGAAAATTCTCCCTGCTGACGTCGGCATACTAGAACTGAATAAAAAGCTATCTTTATCCACAATCCGTCAAGCAGAACAAAGTCTTAGCACTCTCGAGAAACCAGCAATACTTGATGCTTTAAAACTTTCTGAACTTCAGATGATGCTCAATGACCTAGGCTGTGAAAAGCCTACGGTGCCCAATACTCGGCAGCGACGTGTTTATACTGAGATTCTGAGTGAATTTCCTGTGGAACAGCTACATGCTTCTATGGTGAAGACGGTGAGAAGTTCTCGTTCGCAGGCGTCCATGAGTAGTTATCTCTCTCAGCTACCTCAATCGTTATATGCAGCAGCTTTACGTTCTCACCCTTCTGCTACGCAAAAAAACCATATACTAAAGGCAATACAAACCCCACTGTACGAAGCTGTTAGTTGGTCTTAGATGTACTACCCAATTCTCCGGGGCAAGCAATTTGAGCTTGCTGCTATCCGTGACCTTGCCAAAGCCGATACCCTTAGATCGGATAAAGTGTTCCCGATCATTGAGCCCGTAAGAGCAAATCTTTCTACATTGCAAAGAACATTAGAGGTTCTAGAGAGCAAAGGCATCTCATCAGGTTTTATCGTTAACCCCCGTGTGGGTGAGTTAGTTCAAGAGGATCAGACACTCTCGACGTTATATCAGGAACACTTCGCAGCTTCTGATCCAGTAATTCACCCTGTTCTAGTTGTGGGAGGTTCAACGAATGCAGACGATATTGAGAGCTACAGGTATAGCGTCTCTAGTGAAGACTCCCGCCCTCTATATTTTCTACATGACTCAGCAGTTGAAGATGCCCAGGCGCTATCAAAGCTAGTTTCATTGTCTGCTCAAAACTCACAGGTTGTACATCTTTTTGAAGATGAAAACACTTCTACCCTCTATCGTAGAAAATTTAGTGACTCTCAGTGGATTCTTCTCCAGGACGGGTTTATCTCAGAGGAACGCAATAAAGACTATAAGGATAAAGATCTCTTCACTGATCTCCATGTAGTTTACGAAGATCTTAAACTATCTGGATTTGGCGACTATCAAATTGTGGGTTCAGGATACAGAGAATCTGGTGGACCGGCTTACGCTGTTGCGTTGCATCTGACCTATATTGACCCCGCGCAAGATGATGTGATGTTTGTTCGACATTTTGTCTCGGATTCAAATGAGACCTTCGCTGACCCCGGTAATAAATTCTCTGAGGCGTTGGATAAGATGATCACTTTTCTAGACAAGCATCCTGTCTTGATTTATGAAGGAAAAGCGGTAGCGGAGTTCCGGGACCTTCATACCAGAGGACACTTCCCCGGCCTGGGGTTCGTAAAAAAACTATCAATTCAGCACCACATAGAGCTGGTAGATTCCTACCTTTCAGGTAAGTAATACTGCCAATGGGTAACCAATATTGTAACCTCTGTCTAGGTGATGACCTGTTCAAAGTGTTGGACCCCAATACCTGGTCTTTTTCAAGCAAGGCTTGTTGTTGCTGTGATTCAACCAACTAAAAGTTGGTAGGTGTTGATCAACTACCCGATTATTTTGAATGGGCACGTGTCATCTATCGGCCTACTGAAAAAGCTGAGGGAAAGCCCTTGCTGTCCTGGCTGAAATCAGACTGGGGGCTATTATCTACTCTTTATACTTCGCAGGCTAATCTGCTCTTACAGGATATTGTTTCTGGCGATACATTTGATGTGTTAGCGAACCTGTTACCTGATTCTTTAGAGGATGAGAAGAATTCAGAGCGATGGAGAGAGCATAAAGAGGAGATACAGCATCGAAACCGATGGCCGCCTGGGGCTTTCGGAAGTGATGTCAGCCTCTTTGAAGAAGTCGTAAATTACCTGAGCAGATTAGAAGAGGCATCAGTAGCCGAAAATTACTATCGTGCACGGATTCATGATTCTGAAGAATCGTTTGAACCCAAGGACTTAGGTGCGCCTCCTCGTGAGAAAGCAGGCCATGGAAGGCTGAACCCTGCTGGTATTCCTTATCTCTATATTGCTTCTGAAAAGTCAACGGCGATAGCGGAAGTCCGTCCTCACCCTGGACAGAAAGTCGTAACTGCCAGTTTTCAGATAGATACGGTGGAAAATGAGGGCTTGAAAATTGCAGATCTTGTTCAGGTTGCCTCGTTATTTTCCCCATTTGATTATCTTGAATCTACCCCAATTTTGAGGGCTAGAGATTTTCAAGAAATGGTACGGGAGATTGCTGATGAGTTCTCACGTCCGGTGCGTCCAGATGCTGCACCTTACAGGTATGTTCCGACCCAGTATCTCTGTGAACTCCTAAAAAGAAAAGGATTTGATGGGGTAGCTTATTCTAGTGCTCTTGCCGAGGGGCACAATCTTGTTTTGTTTGAACCAGAAAAGTTCACAGCCCAGCCAGAAACTTTACGAGAACACGATATAAGCTCAGTACATGTGGACTATAGAACATTGAAGAAGTTCTGAATGAAGAAAACCATTATTCGAGAACTAGGCGAAGTTGAACGGTCAGATGCGTATATCCCTGTCTGTCGGAACCATCTGGTGGATGGAAATCTCAAGAGGCAGGTGCGCAAAGACGTTTAGGGCATGTCAACCAGCGAGGTCGTGGCCCATTTATAAGTCTCCTGGCCGCCGGTAGAGCGCTGAGACGGCCGCTACAAGGGCGGAGAGTCGTCAGAGAGGCGTTGGCGTGGCTAAATAGACGCTCGATAAGACCGCAAAAGGATATCGACGCTAGATTGTCTACTTTGAGACCACCACGTGTCGCACCTTGAAACCCTGAGTGGCACGGCATCGAGGGACATCGTGCCTGACTAAGGGCAGACGGCGAATATTTGAGGGTGCAGCGGATTAGTTCGTGGTCTGGAACCCTGGCTGTCGCCTATAATCCTGTTGGCGTTGATCAAGAACCATGCGAATCTGGTCGACAGAGTCTTCGCCAAGGACTAAACGCAGGGGACCCTCTTGCGCAACGACGTGATTGAAAATACCCTCGGCTATGACCTCCGGCGACGACCCACCGCCCGTGGCACCAGGCTCGTTTGGCCAGGGTACAACGGCGGTACCAAAGAGCTGTTCGCGTAACTCGTCATAGGCGGGGATCGGCGTGCTGAACTGCATCCCGGTGGTTGCCCAGCAGGTATCCATAGAGCCGACCTCGACGAGAGTGACTCGCACACCCTGGGAGCGAACCTCACCTGCCAATGCCTCGGTAAAGCCCTCGAGGCCCCACTTCGCAGCATTGTAGGTACCGAGTAGGGGCATGGCCCCGACTCCGCCTGTTGACGAGATTTGCACAATGTGACCGCCGCCCTGGGCACGCATCAGCGGAAGCGCTGCCTGCGTGAGCCACAAGGGGCCGAGAAGATCGACGTCAAGGATTGCCCTCACCTGCTTCTCGCTAACTTCCTCGATAGCACCGACGAGACCATAGCCCGCGTTGTTCACTAAGACGTCGAGTCGACCCGCGGCTGCGTGCGCTGCGTGCACAGCCCGTTGGCAGTCTTCTCGGTCTGCCGGATTCAACCGCAATACAGTCAGTGAGGGGTGATGCAGGGGGAGGTCACCACTGCGACTCGTGGCCATAACGCGATCACCAGCTGCCAGCACCCGCTGGGTCAAGGCAAGACCCAAGCCGCTACTTGCGCCGGTGATGAACCAAGTGGTTTTTGTTGTAGACATGACTCTAATTAAAGCACGACATGAGATGCTGTGCCTAGTTTCTATACATTCAGGTATAGCTCATCCTGACACACCGCCGCTTGGTGAGAGCGTATCACGACGTATTTACTAATCAGGTGGGGCACTGAAGCCAGTTAGCTCCAAGCTCAGTAAACCAGCTCCGCATTTATTTTGCGCCTAGACTAATACCCCGGCAACATCACGACTCATAAGGGTATAGGTCAAACCATCTGAAGGTGTAAAGATACCCGCTGGAACCAAATCGCTGACGATTATCCCAGCGTCGATCATGGATGTTCGGGTGACGCGAAGGATGTAGGTGGCTACGCGGTCTTGGAAGAGGATGTCGTTGAGGTCTATGTTAACGGCTGAGCAGTCTTGGTGAGCAGTCTTGCGCTGGGGGGGGGAGCCAGCTGGTAGACGGGTTTCTGGGGCTTTGAGCACCACCGAGGTGGTGCTTGCGCGCTTGGTGATTATGTGTATTTACATAGCGAAACGATAGTATATATGTTCTATTATTTATAGAATACATATACTATGAGAATATGATGGAATTTGAAGGAGCGTTGGGGCTGTATCAAGACGGAGTTGACACCTGTTTTGATACAGGATCGACGCCGTTGGATAGAGCAGTTCGGCATGAAACTCAAGCTATATCGTAAACGACCGGCTCTGAAGACAAAATTTTATATGTGCCAAGGCTCTGGGTATTGTCCTCGTAAATCTGACCTCTAAAAATTTAAGGAGATTTAATCAAGGCTATTGATGAGACTTTGGCAGGTGTGAGCAATGCACTAATGGGCACTATTTTTGGGCGAGGTATAAATATATTAGTCCTGCTCTACACCTATTTATGGGTTCTTTTTGGCAGGTCCATAGCTCCTCTCAACTGGCTTGATTGGCTGTTAAATAGTTTTTTTGGAGCAAGCCCCACCTGGCTGACAGTTGCTTCAGCCGCTATGCGCAATGGTAATGCTGAAGGTACAGCATGGGCTTTGGTTTGTATTGCAGCAATCATAATCGTTATTCATGGAACGTTTATTAATAGAGGGAATCTGTACATACTGACTTTTGTAACGCTTCTTTTGTTGTGCTCTGTGCAAATATCAGGAAATCTATGGGGCACATATCTCAGCTATTTAGGTCTCACCTTAATACCTGTAGCCATAGCTTTTATCAGATGCTGGCTTCAAAAGGGCGGTAGCATCTGGGCATCTTTCGAAAATGTAGGGGACTGGTGGTTTTCATGGATGATGGGACCCGCTATTCACCTAGGATTGGCGACTGTAGGTCTTTGGGTAATTTTCTATAGTGTTCTGGGTAATGAGTATTTGCCTCTTGACCCAGAAAGCTCCAGATGAAAATAGGCTACTGTCGCATATCCACCCGTGAACCAGTAGAACTTCTTGATAGTCAGGAGAAGACTCTGATGGATTACGGGTGTGAATGCTTCTGTAAAGATGTTGCTTCCGGGTTTAAGGCTTAACGTCCGGGCCTTATTGATGCACTTATATTTCGCGCGGGATGGCGACACTATTGTCGTGACTCGATTTGATTGCTTAGGTAGAACAACGTTAGATACCTTGCGAACAGCTCGGGATTTAGACCAACGCAACATCAAGCTCCAAGCCCTGGATATAGCTACTTCTACTCAGGCAGGACGGCTTGTGCTAAAAAAGATAGCCTCCCTTGCTGAGTAGGAACATGATGTACTTTGATTGAGCCAACCAGAGATGGTATAGCATATGCCCGCTATTATGATGTTAGGGGAGTAGCTGAGCTAACCCTGCCACCCCCTTAGCAAGTGCGAGCGCGCCGCGTATAATCGATAGAGCGCCAACCGGCGCGGCTCCCAACCTGTCAGGACACCATGACCACTCCTATGCTCGCTAGCGCCACCGATTACGGTCGCATGTACGCGCGCGAAGTGGGCGGTGAGCTACTGGTTCCTTCGATTACTACGGTGATTGGGCAGCAAGCCAACGACCTGAGTGGTTGGCACGGCTATATGGCTGCTAAGGCGGCGCTGGAAGACCAGCGCTCCTACAGGGCCAGCAGTTCAGCTGGCCTTAAGTTCGCGGTCATTAGGGATGCCGCCTCAGCCTCCGAACGCTTTAGGGATGCCGCGGCAGCCCGCGGGGACCGCGTGCACAACTATGCCGAACAAGTTGCCCTGCGAGCCATGGGGCAGCCCCACGAAGTAGAGGGGCATCGCGAGAACCTCATTGCTCACGGGGAGCAGGCTTTTGCTGACCGTTTTGACGAGTGGTGGGAGCTGTACCGCCCCAAGCCCCTGGCCACCGAAGTAACTATTTGGAATGAGACCGTAGGTTACGCCGGCACCCTAGATTTGGTTGCTGAGATTGCTGGGCACACCTGCATCATCGACTACAAAACCAAGGGCACGGACCGCAAGGGCCGGGTGAAACCTCTGGATGACAAGGTAGTCATGCAGCTGGTCGCCGGTCTCAAAGCTGAAGAAGCGCTGGTCGATGCCGATCAGGGTGATTGGGAGCCCTGGAAACACGGTGAGGCCCCCATCCTCATGGGCGTTGCGCTGGGCGAAACCCAGGTGGTGCCCCAGCAAGCTAACCCCCACCTGCTCAAGAGCAACTGGTTCAAGTTTTGCGCTCTCAAGCGTGTGTGGGACTACAATCGGGAGCTGACCGACGCCGACCATGAGGCGCTGATGCCGGTCATTCCACCGCCCACCCCCGAAGAGCTGGCAGCAGCAGCCCAAGCCGCTGCAAGCCAGCTTGAAGACACCCCGGACGCCGCGGCGTCCTAACCCCGGCCCCTGAACCCCTAGATAAGAGAAAAGAGCCCCATGACCATCCTGTCCATTCGAACCGTTGGCGACCCGGTGCTGCGCACCGCCTGCGATGAGGTCACCGTCTTTGACGCTGACCTAGAGAAGCTGATTGCTGACATGCTCGAAACCATGTACGACGTGGGAGGGGTAGGCCTGGCTGGCCCCCAGGTTGGTGTTTCTAGGCGCATCTTTACCTTTGGCGGCATTGACGACCGCGAGGGGCACATTATCAACCCGGTGTTAGAGACCGGGGAAGAGCCGCAAGAAGGCGGTGAAGGGTGCCTGTCGGTACCCGGCGTATCTGCCGAGACACCCCGTAAAAACTGGGCGCGGGTGACTGGCGTGGACTGCTACGGCGAACCGGTGGGTTACGAAGGTGAGGGCTTGTTTGCCCGCATGCTTCAGCACGAAACCGACCACCTGGGCGGCACCATGTTCATCGACCGACTGGTGGGTGAAGATAAGAAAAAAGTCTGGCGCAAAATCCGCCAGAACAACTACAACGACGTCGCCGCTGCCGTGCAGGGGGAGCGCGCCGCTCACTTAAGCTCCGTCTTCGGAGCAACCGGTGGTTCTTTTGGCACAGCTCAGCCAGGAACCAAGCAGACCGGCAGCACTAAACCCGGTTCTTTCGGTATCTAGACAGAGGCAGGGAAAACCATGAAAGTTATTTACGCTGGAACCCCGCAAATTGCGGTCGCCCCGCTCGATGGTCTGCTGGAGGCAGGCTACGAGGTCGTAGCCGTACTGACCCGCCAGGACGCCCCGGTAGGGCGTAAGCGGGTGCTCACCCCCTCACCCGTTGCCGCCCGCGCGACCGAGCTGGGCATTCCTGTCATTAAGGCCAACCGCTGGGATGATGAAACCCAGGACGCTGTTGCGTCGGTTGGTGCCGATATCGCGGCGGTCGTCGCCTATGGTGCTATTCTGCCCGCCCGTGCTCTTGATCTCCTGCCTCACGGCTGGATCAACCTGCATTTCTCAGCACTGCCTGCTTGGCGTGGTGCTGCACCGGTGCAGCGGGCTCTGATGGCGGGGGAGACCGAGATTTTCTCTAACACCTTCCGTATCGAAACCGGGCTGGATACCGGCCCTGTTTTCGCCGCCGAATCGGCACTGGTGGGGCCTGAAGATAGTGCTGGCAGCATGCTAGAGAAACTGGCGTCCACTGGCGGTGCCCTGCTTGCTTCAACCTTTGCTGACATTGCATCCGGTGCAACGGGAACACCGCAGACCGGTGAACCCACCCACGCCGCCAAGCTCACCATTGAAGACGGCAAAGTAGACTTCACTCGCAACCGGGCAGACATTATTGCACAGGTGCGAGGCGTAACCCCCGAACCCGGTGCCTGGTGTGAATACGCTGGTGCCCGCTTGAAGCTTGGCCTACTGCTGCCCAGCGACGCCCCGGCAGAGGGTGCGCCCGGTACCGTCCGCCTGGTCGCCAAAAAACCTGTGGTCACCTGTGCAGATGGCAGCCTTGAACTAACGCAGGTACAGCCTTCGGGCAAGAAAATGATGAACGCAGCTGACTGGGCACGAGGCCTTGGCTCAGTACTCACCGAACAGAAAGTAGTGCTGGCATGAGCATGAACGCAGGCGGCGGCAGCCGCAACCACCAGAGCCGAGGTGGCTTTGGCGCCCGCGGCGGTAACCGACGCGGTGGCGAGGGCCGCCCGGATTCCCGCGGCGGCAAGCGAGATAACCGCGGTGAGCGTCAGGAATTTAGGCGAGATGGCGGGGGAGAAACCCGCCGTAATGCCCAGGGTCGTGAGCGCAACCGTCGCGGTCAGCACGAGCGTGACTTCAGCGCCTCAGCCCCTTCCCAGCGTGCCCGCAGCAGTGATGCTGCCCGTACCGCAGCTTTTGAGGTGCTGGTAGCTGTAGCTACTGAGGATGCCTACGCTAACCTGGTTCTCCCCAAAACCATACGCGCCTACCGCCTGGACCAGCGCGACGCCGGTTTCGCTACCGAACTGACCTACGGCACCCTGCGCAACCAGGGCACCTATGATGCCATCCTGGCGCACTGCGTGGACCGTGAAGTAGCCAGAATTGGCACCAAGATTCTGCTGGTTCTGCGTCTGGGCGTCCACCAGCTGCTGGCTATGCGCGTGCCCGATCACGCCGCCCTCAACCAGACCGTAGCCCTGGCCCGCGCCGAGATCGGCACCGGCCCCGCTAACTTTGTCAACGCGGTGCTACGCCGGGTCTCCGAACGAAGCCCCGAAGAGTGGCATCAGCTCATCAGTGATGAGGCCACCGATGATCTTCAGCGCATGGCGTTAGATAAGTCCCACCCTGCCTGGATTGTGCGCGCTTTCCGTCAGTCATTGGCTGCCCACGGCAGGAAGCCCGCCGAAATTGAGGCTTTGTTGGACGCTGATAACGCGGCCCCCACGGTCAACCTGGTGGAACTTCCCGGTCTGGGGTCTCTGGAGGAGGCCCGCTCCAAGGGTGCTGAAGACGGCACCCTGGTAGCCGGTTCTGCTCTTTATTCATCAGGCGACCTTGCCCGCCTAGATTCAGTACGCGAAGGTACCGTCCGCGCCCAGGATGCCGGCTCCCAGCTGGTAGCCCGTGCTCTGGCTGAGGCTGAGCTTCAGGGGGAAGACTCCAACTGGCTTGATCTATGTGCCGGCCCCGGTGGCAAGGCCGCCCTGCTGGGCGCCCTGGGCGCTCAACGCGGTGCCCGCCTACTGGCTAATGAGTCAGCTGAACACCGTGCCCGCCTGGTAGAGCAGTCACTGCAGCCCTTGCCCGCTGGCTCCTACCGCGTGGTGACCGGTGACGGCCGCCAAATTGAAAAGACTGCAGCTGGTCAGTTCTTTGACCGCGTGATGGTGGATGTTCCGTGCTCGGGTCTGGGCGCCCTGCGCCGCCGCCCCGAGGCTCGCTGGCGTAAAACCCCGCGAGATATCGCCGAGTTGCTGCCCCTACAACTGGACCTCTTCAAAGCTGCCGCCTCAGTCACCCGCTCCGGCGGTCTCATTGCCTACGTAACCTGCTCACCGCACATGGCCGAAACCCAGAACATCGTGCACGATATTCTGCGGACCGGCCAGGTTGAACTGCTTGATTCAGCGGCCGCCCTGCGAGCAGCTGCCCTCAAAGATGAAGCGGGCGCCAGCGTCCTGACCGGTGACCTGGACCCATGCTTCACCCCGGATGATAAGAACCCGGCCGCCACGACCGGCCAGCTCTGGCCTCACGTGCACGGCACGGACGCTATGTTCTTCGCCCTCTTCCGCAAGAAGTAGCGAGAACTTACCGGCTATTCACTAGGATTTACTACAGCGGATGTTCACAGCGGCGGCAAGCTGACTCTCTCGCCCGGTTCGCTTCGCTCATTAGGGCGATTCACGCCAGCCCCGAGCCAGCTTTGCCGCGCACTGCACCGTCCGCTATTTTCCTGGTGGTTAAGTCCGCGCTGAAGCATATAAAAACTCCCGGCATGCTCTGCCGGGAGTTATTTTTTTGTCTTCCTATTGGCTGGCTAGAGCACCATGGCCGCTACCCAGCCTGCCGCCAGCAGGGGCAGGTTGAAGTGCAGGAAGGTGGGAATCACTGAGTCGCGGATGTGGTCGTGCTGACCATCCACGTTCAGACCCGCGGTGGGGCCCAGCGTTGAATCGGACGCAGGGGACCCGGCATCACCTAGAGCGCCAGCGGTGCCGATGATGGAAACTGTTGCTAGAGGGGAGAAACCCAGCGCCAGGCAGAGGGGCACGTAGATAGTGGCAATGATGGGCAGCGTGGAGAAGGAAGAACCGATACCCATGGTGACGATAAGACCAACCACTAGCATCGCTATTGCCGCTGCGCCCTTGTTTCCTGCAAAGAGGTCAGCTACCACGGTCACCAGGGGGTCCACGGCACCGGTTGCGTCCATGACCGCTGCGAAACCCTGGGCTGAAATCATGATGAAGCCAATGAGCGCCATCATGCGCATACCGGCAGTGAACACGTCGTCAGCTTCACGCCACTTGACGGCACCGGTCAGCATGAAAATCATGAGGCCCACGAGGGCACCAACTAGCAGGGAGTTGGCCTCGGTGCCCATGCTCTGCATGACGACCTGCACCGCAAAGGTAGCGATAATAGCGATGATAGCCACGATGACGTTGAAGCGGGAGGGCTCTTTAGTCTCATAGTCGGTGGGGGCAAGGTCAATTGAACGATAATCGCGGGGCTTGCGGTAGGTGAAGAAGACCGCGATGAGCAGACCCATGACCATGCCCAAGGCGGGGATGCCCATTGCTTTCATGACGTTGATACCGGCCACGCTCATGCCGGCGAGCTCGATGTTGCCGAGCAGAATATCGTTGAGGAAGATTGAACCAAAGCCGACCGGGATGAACATGTAAGTGGTGACCAGGCCAAAAGTCAGCACGCATGCGATGAGGCGGCGGTCAACTTTCAGTCGGTTGAATACAGCAAACAGCGGCGGAATGATCAGCGGGATAAAGGCAATGTGAACGGGGATTAGGTTCTGGCTCATAATCGCCATAGCAAGAATGCCGGCCAATAGTAGCCAGCGCACGGTGAACTCGATACGGGCGTTAGCCTCGTTTGACTCGCTACCGACTTTGCTGATGATGCCGTTAGCAAGGAGCTGAGGCAGACCAGAACTAGAGACAGCCATTGCGAACGCACCCAGCAGAGCGTAGGAGAGGGCTAACATGGCGCCGCCAGAGAGGCCATCTTGGTAGGCAACCATGGTGCCATCCAAGCCCAGGCCTCCGGCTAGACCGCCCACCAGAGCCCCGATAAAGAGCGCCAGGACCACGTGCACGCGCGCTGCTGAAAGCGCCAGCATAATGATTACCGCAAGCAAAACTGCGTTCATGAGAAACCTTTGTTGTGTGTAAAAGACCCTAAGAGTTTACCGCTCGCCGCGGGGGTAGGGCCCTGTAATACAGTTATATGACCTGTGACGGCGCTTATGTTCAGCGCTGCTCTAGCCGATAAGATGGAGAGAAGACCGGCCGCTAGTTTAAGGGAGCACCACATGACCTGCCACATCAACCCCTCCATTCTGAGTGCAGATTTCTCTCGGCTGGGTGAGGAGCTGGCTGCGATTTCAACAGCTGACGCCGCCCACATTGATGTCATGGACGGCCACTTCGTCCCCAACCTGACCTGGGGCTTGCCGGTGGTTAAGCGGCTTAAAGAAGTTTCCCCGGTGCCTTTTGATGTGCACCTGATGATTGAGGACGCTGACCGCTGGGCGCCGGATTACGCTGAGGTGGGGTGTGAGTCGGTAACCTTTCACGCTGAGGCTGCCATTGCACCCATCAAACTGGCCCGTACCCTGCGTGAGAGCGGTGCTAAAGCGGGTATGGCACTGAGGCCTGCCACGGCCGTTGAACCCTACCTGGATATGCTGACCGAGCTAGACATGCTTCTGATAATGACCGTTGAGCCTGGCTTCGGCGGCCAAAAGTTCCTAGATGTCACCCTGCCCAAGATACGCCGTGTTACTGAAGCTCTTGAAGGCTCTGATATCCCGGTAATCGTGCAAGTGGATGGCGGCATTACCGAGGAAACCATTGTGCGTGCGGCAGAGGCTGGGGCTACCTGTTTTGTTGCCGGTTCATCGGTCTATGGAACCGATGATGTAGAAGCAGCTATTGCAGGTTTGCGCCAAGCTGCCGCGTCCGCCCACCGCCACTAACACCGCCGCCTCAACCAACTGTCAGCCATTAACCGCCTCGCGTGGCAAGAACCGAAAACACAGTGACTATGAATATCGCTTTAGAGCAAGCAGACAGTGCGCTCGCCGCAGCCCAGGAGCTCATTGAAGCTAGACAACTGGCAGAGGCCCTGACCCATCTGGAAACTGCGATTGCAGGGTTTGAAGGGGCGGGGGAGAGCTACGGGTTGATTATCGCTCTGAAGGTAGCTTCAGAAACTAACAGGGACTTAGGTCATCTTGGGACTGCCCTTGACCAGGTCAAGCGTGCGCACGGCGTCCTGATTGATACTAAACCTGACGCTGAGCAGGTGGCAGATTTTGCCACGGAGGTCGGGTCAATTTACGCCCAGATGGGGCAACTGGTTGCTGCGCGCATCTGGTATGTGCAGGGGCTTTACGGCTATGAGGGGAGCGGGCGGACGCTGGACGCGGCCCACAACCTGACCTGTATCGCTGGCCTTGACCGGGCTGAAGGGGCTGAGGATAAAGCGCAGGAGATGCTGGCGGCTGCCTATAATCTCTACGAGGCAGAGCATAAAACCGACCAGATGATTCAGACACGTCTGTCTATGGCTCAGGGGTTAGCAGCTCAAGGGGACACAGAAACTGCTCTGCTTTATCTCACCCAAGCATGCCACAGTGCGGAGGAGCTGGAGGATCAAGAACTGCTGGGGGACACCCACCAGCAGCTGGCCTAGTGCAGGCTCAACTAGGTAACACCGATCAGGCTGGTGACCACCTGTTTCAGGCTAAAAAATTCTATGTCTCTGCGGGGCTTTTGGAGGAAGCCTCTTTTGTAGACGAGCTTCTGGCCTCCCTGCAGGAAGGCCAGAAGAGCGCTTCGTGAGGAGCTAGGCTGGGGCGAAGAGCAGGTCCTCAATTATCCATCGCTCACCGGTGAAACGTGCAAAGATAGTCGCTGGTATACCCCTGGAGCCTTCCGTACATTCGTATGTTTCGGTGTGGTCAATTGTCCAGGATCCGCACTCACGGCCGTAGCGAACGTTCATGCTGTAGACACCGGGTCGCTCGGTTTCAGCAAAACTTTTTGGGGCAGGTTCGAGATACATAATCCCCCCTACAATCCAGCTGTCCTGCCGATAGACCTCATCGTAGGTGTCATACATTTCTACGAAGGCTGGCAGTGTCTTGCTATCAATAGCTGCTCTGGCTACCGCGCTATCACCGGTGGTTACGGCGTAGTTGTGGCTGACCATCCAATCCATCGTGGCGTAGCTGAGGCCCCGGGCAGTTAAATCGGTGGATTCATCGTAGATTTTGGGTTTTGGTGGGTTCTGCGCTGGAGCCTTATTCGTTGCCGGAGTGTAGACGCTATCCTCATGGTGAGAAGTGTTGTGGGTTGGTTCTGTTGCAGCAGTTGATGAGGGAGGCGACCCTGAGGTGGGTGAGGAGCTGGTTACCGGCGTCTCCTCGGCGTTAGTTTCGATGGAGGCCGGGGGCAAGTTGAGCATCCCGCAGCCGCTGAGCAGCAGTGCAAAAGCAGCAAACGCGGGGATAATTTTGGGTGCGGTAGAACAGAACATGCTTTTTTCTCCGGGGTTTAGGTCTGCCCGAAACTGGGCTTCTTGTGTACACCAGTATTACTGGCGGAAAAGTGCCACGGCCAACAAAGCACCTCATCCACAGCGGTTTTCAGAGAATAAACTGAACTGTGACATGTTTTTCTCTCATACCCTGAGACCGTCCACAGCCCTCGTTCACGATACTTCTTATCCAAGAGTCTGAGCGTCTACATATGGGCTGGTCGAAACCTTACTTGAGCTTAGAAGAGAAAATAATGAATAAGGCGGGGAAGCAGTAGCTAAAGACTCCTGACCAAGCCGCATACATTTATGGTTAGGTCAGGAGTCTCCGGAACTGCAGTTCATTTATTTATTTCTTGGGTTCCAGCCAAGCTTCTTTCAGCTCATCAAAAGCAAGTTTCTGCTCGAAGTTATCGGTGTTGTCTCTAACATTGACGATTAGGGTAGTCTTGCTACCGCCGTTCTTAGGACCCCGAAGGCCACGTCCAATCATCTGCAGATAACGATTAGGGGAGAAGACCGGACGAGCAATATACACTGCATCGCATTTCGGGGCATCGAAGCCTTCGGAGAGGACTCCATAGTTTGTAAGAACCTTGTACTCTCCGGACTTGAAGCCAGCGATTGCTCGCTTTCGGGCAGCTGGAGATGATGACCCGGAAACGCTGGCAGCTGGGATTTGCATAAAGTTAAGTACAGCAGCCAGGGCAACCGCATGCTTGACCGAAGCCGCAAAAAGAATAATGCTACTTTCCGGCTTCTTAGCAACTAACCCTTTAATATGCTCCACAAGTTGGACATTGCGTTCTTGACTTGATGCAATTTGCTCTAAATCCAGACTCATCTCCGCCATTCGATTCATACGATTGTGTAAATCTTCGGCAGTTGCTGCACGTTTCTGTGTTTCACTTAGCGCTTTTTTCTCTAGTTTAATACCGTCAATCACGTGATAATCAACCTCGGAAAGCACTTCAATCTCTTGCAGATATTCGTGAGCACCAGATTCAGCAAACTGTATTGGTTCATAGAGATTACGATCAAACCTAGTTGCTAGCTGCTCGGTTTCTTCGGCATTGTAGCCGCGATAAGGGGTAGCTGAAAGTCCCAAAAGATGGCCACGGGGGGTTTTATCCCTAGGGCTACGACCGAATTTTTGGAATATAGAAGTGAATGATTTAGCCACCGCTCCATGCGCTTCGTCAACTACTAGTATCTGGGCTTCAAAGAGCCACTCGTAAATTTCCTCTTCGACCAAACGGCTAAGAGTTTGGAAAGTTGCTACGACGACTTGTAAATCAGCATCTTTCGCCTCTACAGGACGCCTAGAATCCCACAAACGGCTGATAGCTAATTGTCCGTTAGTTTTGCCAAAACACTGCCATACGGTTTGCCAGGATTGCACTGCCTGCTCGCAGAGTTCGTTACTGCCTGCAATCCAGACAATCAGATGTGGTTTATCTGAGACTTCACAGAACCGTACAATCGATTCTGTCGCGACTCGGGTTTTACCAGATCCTGTAGGTAAAGAGATAAAGCCTTTCTGGGGTGTAGCTTGACTGAGCATCTCAATAATCTTGCTACTGACGTCCAGCTGGTAGTCATGGAGTGGGGGCAGACGGACGGGGCCAGTGAAAAACTCCTGGTCAGGCATACGTATGTTGCGCTCACCCGCGAACGCTTTATCCAGATTTAACTCGTCAACAAATTTGCGTGCCTTGGCGCCACCGGCGAATTGCATGGGTGTGTTATCGCGGAAAACTTCCTGGAGGTATGGTTTCAACGCTTTCAGCAGGTCTACACCGTGAATACTTTCTAGGATAGTTCCGTATTGGTCGGTGCTGAGAGTTTCGCCAGTGACGCTTTCAATTATGTCCAATATTTCATCGGGCATTATGTTTCGAAGCTTTTCCTCGCCAAGCATCTCGGTTAGCTTTTCGTTGATATCCGCGGCATTTTTGACATCATTGATGCGCTTTTCATGATTCTTGCTTTTAGCTAGCTGTTGATGTCGTTTAAATAGATCGGCGGCATTGTATTCTAGCTTGAGACCTTTAAGGGCAACTTGAAGAATCTGAAAGGAACTAATTCCAGGCGTGTAATAAACTGTTTTTGTTTCTGTATCATAAATACAATTAACATTCTTTTTTTCGGTGTGTTGATCAAAAGTGTTCTGGACAGATTTGCTGATAAGTGAACACTCTGAAACGCGAATTTTTGAAAGAGACCAGGTTTTAGCGAATTCTTTGATATCGCTCAAATGTGGGTAGTAATCCTTTATTTTCCCCTTTGGTTTAATTCCGTGAGTTTCAATAGTGGTGACAAAATCTATGTCAGCAAATTGCATGCCGAATCGATTTTGCATTATTCTAGCTGCACCTGCTGAATGTGAAATAATCACCCCGTAGCCTGAATGGTGAGTCAAGATATGGTTTTTTGCGTCTTCATTCAGAACCACGTAAATTTTGGATGCAGGCATTGGTTTAGCGCCCTGCAGTGTTATAGCGCTGAAATAGATACTGCCTGAAGCAGACAGCTCGGTGAGCTCTGCAAGGAGGCTGTACCCCCTATGAATGATTGCTAGGTCATCGTTCCTGTGCAGTTCCCTCATGACGGTTTCTAGAGTAAATTTTTGATTATTGTGAGAGTACAAAGCTTCACGCAAATCTCCATCCAGTGGAATAGCAAGCAGCTCTTCTGGAAACCCGGCTGGTGGCTTAATGATTTCTGAGGCATCTCGGATGCCTTTATTTGTTTCTGCAACCCCGTACTTGAGAATCCAATACAGGTTGGGAGTCGGCAATTGTGTACAGGTGGAAAGATCTTCAACGGGATGGCCTGGAGTAAGGCCATCTATGCTTCCTTCAAGCGCTTTAAGCGTTACCTTGGCTCGGGTAGGCTGTGACGCAGAGTTGAGCAACTGTAAACCCGGGGTAAGGAATTGATTGGGTACCTTCAGGTTATGTGGGAATACTCCGGGTAGTCCGTCTAGATTATTTAGTGTTCGGCAGTAGTCTTTGAAACCTTGAGAAGCCCACCACTTGTAGGTTTCATCATTCTTGTTTTGTAAGACGGGGTTATTGAGGTTGCGGTGCGCCCCTAGCGTTGCAGCGAGTTTTGCTATATTTCCCAACCTGTTGAGATTCAGAAGAAGATGTAAGTCTTCCTCCCGCTCGCCTTGGATTAGGCCACCATGTAGCCAGGTTTTATTAACAGGTTTGATGGAGCCATCCATGCACAGCGCGGGGAAAGTTCCATCTGGGAAATAATGGTGTATTTCCTTTATTAATTCATCGACAGGTTCTTCAAGAAAAATGGTTGCACGCCAAGCGTCGGCTACAAGATTGGGGTCCGTGGTATTTTTCTGAAGTGCCTTGAGGGCGCGGGAAAATTTGACCAGGCCGCTCTGGATTCTAAAGCCTAAATCTTTAAGTAGAACGGAGCACTCTTTGTTGTTGCATAAATCTGGGTGAATATATTGGCCGGGGTTGCCTTCGATATTTTCCAAAGAGTTGGTGATTGATAGTTCACTGACTTTTGGTGGGCGAATATTTTTATAACCATCCCATAAGAATTTGGTGTTACGCATTTCCGCTATCTGATCAGCAGTTCCGTTGTGGTTAATAGTATGGGAGAATTTTATAGCAGAAATGGTCATGTCAATGCTGTCTTTCTGCGCGAATGTAGACAGCATTTCTCTGATGCTAGATACCTTATTGTTTGCGAGTGAAAATATCTCAGTCAGAATTCTGTGTCGCGTAGAGTTAGTTGCTGCACTCGCATGAACCCAGGAGGAATGGATGTCGGGATGTTTTTGAACCTCTTCGTAGAAGGACTGCAGTAGCGTTTCGTTTTCTGGTTCTCGTAAGGCTTTAGGCGATAAGGGGAGATTGAGCTGTTGTGGTGTGTACAATTTTCCGTCCTGGGCGGGGACGGACGGCACCTGCGCTAGAGCTGCATATAACGGGGCTCGCAGTAGCTTTTCTGCCCAGCTACGTCCACCACCGTCCTCAGCTGAAGGATATAAGTCAAGTGTCTTGCCCGGTTCGTCTTCGTTATGCACGAGGGGAAGGTTGGCAGCAACCAGTTGAGGAATCGTGCGCTGAATGATTTCTTCGTTAAAGAGGCTACCTTCGCCTATGTTGGCGCGGTCGGGGCTCATATCGAAGGCGGCGTTAAAGATGCCAGGTACACCGGTCTTTTGGGCGGTGGGGAAGTACTGCCAGAACTCACCTAGGGTTCTACCGCCTGCACGTTTTCCACCTACCTGCACAGCCCAGGTGACGGGAAGGGTGCTTTTGGCAGTGTTACCAGAGACTCCTGCAAGTGCCCTAGCTGATGGCCGGTGCTCTGCTGTGAAGACCCTCCAAACTGTATCGTCCCCATCGATATTGATAGTGAATTCATAGTCCCGAACGGGGTGGGGCGTGCGGGTGAAAGTCCGATGATTTTCATGGCCTGGAACCGTGACTTTTAGATCGAGTGAGCCCACCTTATCGCTGAAAAGAAGAAACTGGGCTTTGAAGTCCTCGATTTCCTTGTGTAGGAAGTCAAAGCTCTTGGTGAGAGGAACTCGGATGACGGTACTTGCCCACTGAACCATACGGGCAAGATCTGCGTCTTCTGCGATTGCTTGTTTGGCATTTATGGGGTAGGCGAGGCGCAGCTTCGGTGTTTTCTCGGTGGAGAGCCCACGGGCAGCTAAATCAGCTTCAAACTGCTCATTATCAAAGGCGAAGCTGCCGGATGAGGTAAAGATCTCAGGTGAATCTGAAATGGCAAGCAAGGACTTGAAGCCAAGACCAAACCTGCCGATGTCGTTACCTGATTTGCTGGAAGAGTAAGCGGTCTGCAAGGCCTGTATATTTTTGACGTTAAAAGGCATGCCTTCATTTGCACAGTACAGGTAATTTGGGGTCAATAGAATTTCTATTTTCCCTTCAAGACCTTCCATAGGATCAGCTGCATTTTGTACCAGCTCATTAATTTGTTTTTTGGCGTAGGCACCAGTACGAATGTAGTCTTCAAGGTTGAAATGTTCTTCTAGAAGCTTTGGCCTCGCCTCGTAGGAAGCAAGAACGCTTTCTCTTTCTTTTCGAAGAAACTCTGCGCTAGCTTCTGTGTTCTTAAGCCATTCAGCTGAAAGAGGCATCATTGCAATCCTTGTGTTGATTATCACGATTTTTTTGCAGTTTATCACTGAACCGGTATCTAGCTACAAAATTACGCAGAGAGTATTAATTCTTATTCTTGTGATTACTCGGTGGTATGCTAATTACTTTTTGTTTCAGGTAGCAGAAAAGTTGCGGCCGCAGCTGTGCAGAAGGCAACGGCAAAGACCGCGAAGAGACCGGCAACCCCTACCAGACCGACCAGCACCGGGACGATGAGCGGGGCGGCAATCGACGCCAGTCGCCCAAAGCCAGCAGCGGCGCCGGTCCCAGCCCCGCGCAACTGAACCGGGTAAAGCTCCGGGCCCACCGCGTAGAGGGCACCCCAAGCACCCAGGTTAAAGAAGGAGAGGAAACAGCCGGCGGTAATAATCATCCAGGGCTCACTGGCAAGCCCATAGGCCACGGCAGAGACCGCTGAACCGGCCAAGAAGGTGGCGAGGGTGGCGCGGCGTCCCCACGCTTCAATGAGCCAGGCGCTCACCGCATAGCCGGGTAGCTGAGCCAGGGTCATGATGAGGGTGAAAGTAAACGACTTCACCAAATCAAAACCTGCAGCCACCAGCAGGGAGGGTATCCAAATGAAGGCGCCGTAATAGGCAAGATTGACGCAGAACCAAATCACCCACAGAGCACCGGTACGACGCTTGAGTGCGGGCGACCAGATAGAGGTAGCTGCCTGAGCCTCAGAATCTGGGGCTTTCTCGATGAGGGCGTGAGCGGTTTCAGAAGAAGCACGCAGAGGCCGCGACCGCTCAAAACTTTCAACGATCTGTTGGGCTTCTTCGCGGCGTCCACGGGAAACCAAATATCGCACTGACTCTGGCAAACCCAGCCGCACCACCGCAGCGTAGGCCGCCGGTACGCAGCCAAAAGCGAGGGCCAGTCGCCAGCCATGATCAGAGGCGCCTACCACGAAGGCTCCGATGAGCGCGGCAGCAATCCATCCTAGAGCCCAGAATGCTTCAAGAATGACCACCATACGGCCGCGCACTCTGCGGGGTGAAAATTCAGAAACATAGGTGGAGGCAACAGGAAGCTCAGCGCCTAGACCCAGACCCACGATAAAACGCAGCACCAGCAGAGTGGTAAAAGTGAGGGCCAGAGCCGATAGCCCTGTAGCCACCCCATAGACCAGAAGGGTGATGGCAAAAATGTGCCGTCTGCCGTACTTATCAGAGAGTTTTCCGCCAAAAGTTGCCCCCAGCGCCATCCCCAGAAAACCCAGAGAGGCAAGCAAGGAGGCTTGCCCAGAGCTAATATTCCAGTGGGCTATCAGGGCAGCCATGACAAAAGAAATGAGCCCGATATCCATGGCGTCAAGCGCCCACCCAACACCGGTTACTCCCAAGAGGCGAGCATGGCGCCGGGTGACGGGCAGCTGGTCTAGACGGTCATTGAGATCATCGGTGGACGCCGGCGTGGTGGCTGGTGTCTCGGGTGGGAGGCTGTGGGAGGGCATGGGCAACATTTCTCCAAGGTAATAAAGTCACTATGACTTTATCCCAGGGTGGAGGTTAAACCCTAGCCCAGCGCCTCTATAAGACTGTATATTTCTTGCCCTTAATTCCGCCATACAGCGGGCGATCTCTGCACGATAGTTGGTGGCGGGCGTCAGGGGAATAGAAAGGGGTGTTGCTGTGCTATAACTGAAACATAAATAAAAAAAATCGTGCTCCGGGACCCGGTGAAAATCCGAACCTGCGGTGACAGCCCGCTAATTGACGGCACTCTTTAGTGCCCGATACCTGCAAGGTGAAATTCCTTGGCAGACAGTACAGTCTGGATGGAAGGTAGCACGAACAAACAACCGCCGCACCGTGATAATCGGTGGGGTGGGGTACCTGCACCGGCTAAAAACCAGTGCGCCGCACCCGCGGCGTCCTCAGTTTTAGTCTCTGCCCGTAGTCCGTTTGTTCTCCCGGAGCCACCAGCAAAAGGGAAACATATGGATTTTCTACGGTGGCTCTTCGACGCTCAAATTGCGATTGGTGACAATCAATCCCTCTTGGTGCGCGAAGTCCTTGGCAATATTTTTGGTCTGCTTTCGGCCCTGGGCGGTATGCGCCGCAAAGTCTGGGCATGGCCGGTGGGCATTATTGGCAATCTTTTGCTGCTCACCGTTTTCTTGGGCACCCTCTTTGGCACGACCTACGGCACCGCTAACCTGCTGGGCCAGGCTGGGCGTCAAATCATGTTCATTGCCGTTTCAGTCTGGGGCTGGTACCGCTGGAACCAAACGCGTAGTAGCGGCAGTACCCAAGCCGCTGTCATTCCCCAGTGGGCCAGCTGGAAAGAACGCCTCTTCATGGTCGCTTTCATGCTGATTGGTACTGGCGTGCTGACCCCAATCTTCCGTGCCCTCGGCTCCTATGAGCCGGTGTGGTCTGACGCTTGGATCTTCGCTGGCTCCCTGCTGGCAACCTACGGCATGGCTAAAGGCTGGGTAGAGTTCTGGCTGGTCTGGGTAGCCGTTGATATCGTCGGTGTGCCCCTGCTGTGGAGCGCCGGCTACTACGCCAGTGCTTTTATGTACATCTTCTACGGTATCTTTACCCTCATTGGCTTCTTTGTATGGTGGCGCACCCGTAACCATGAAGCTGCCCGTGTTCAAGTTGAAACCACCTTCCCCGATCCCACGGTAGATGTGCGCTAATGCTAGAGAACATCGGGCAAGAATTCACCGACTCTCAGGCTATGGCTCTTGCTCTGGAAGCGGCCCGATGCGGGCAGCGCGGCGCTAACCCCCTGGTGGGTGCGGTAGTTCTTTCCCCTGAGAACCGTGTGCTGAGCCTTGGCTGGCACCGGGGTGCTGGCACCCCTCATGCTGAAGCAGACGCCCTGATTCGCGCTCGTCAGATTGGTACAGATCTGCGCGGTGCCCGCATGCTGGTCACGCTTGAACCCTGCAACCATACCGGCCGCACTGGCCCCTGCTCACATGCCGTGGCGGATGCCGGAATCGGGGAACTGATCTTTGCTTACGCCGACACCACCGCTGAAGCCAGTGGCGGTGCGGACTACCTGAGGAGCCGCGGAGTTAAGGTAAACCACGGGCTGATGGAACGAGAAGCCTATGAGCTGAACGCCCGCTGGTTTGCAGCAGCCGCTGGTCGGCGTCCTTTCATCACCGCCAAAATTGCCTCAAGCCTGGACGGCTTCATAGCGGCTGCCGATGGTAGCAGTCAGTGGATTACTGGCCCAGAAGCGCGTGCCGATGGGCATGCTCTGCGAGCGCGGGTGGACGCCATTTTGGTCGGCACCGGCACGGTGAAAGCCGATAATCCCCAGCTCACTGCACGAATCGGCGGGCAACTGGCACCGCGCCAGCCCCTGCGTTCCGTGATGGGTCATACCTTGCCGCCCCACTCTTATCTAGCCACTGAGATTGCCGCAGGTACAGCAGTTCACCTGGCCACTCGAGACCCGAACATTGCTGTTGCTGAACTCTACGGCAGGGGAGTGCGCCACCTGATGATTGAGGGCGGCCCCACCGTGGTGTCGGCGTTTTTGGCAGCGGGTCTGGTCGATGAATTGATCTGGTATCGAGCCCCGCTGCTTTTAGGGGCTGGACGCGCTGCCGTCACCGATCTTGGGGTAGATACCCTTAGCCAAGCCCAACACTGGCAACTCGATGATTTAGGGTTACAGCCTGCCTTGCGCCAGCTGGGCGCCGATACCGCCACCCACTTACTTCTTACCGATCAGCAGGGTACCCCTGCGCCGTCCGAAAGGTAACCCACATGTTTACAGGAATTGTTGCTGCAACCGGCACCGTCCTCTCACTTGAACCTGTCGCCTCTGCCTACGGCGAGGTGGAGTCCGCTGTACTCACCGTTGACGCTGGTGAGATTATCTCTGACCTTGCCCACGGCGGCTCCCTTGCCATCAATGGGGTATGTCTCACGGCTACCCGCACTCAAGAATTGGGTGACGGTGTTTTTGCCGCTGACATAATGGGCGAAACCCTGGCTCGTACTAACATGGACACGTTGACTGCGGGCTCCCGCGTCAATCTGGAACGTTGCATGCCTGCTGGTGGGCGGTTCGATGGGCACGTGGTGCAGGGGCACGTAGATGGGCTGGGCACCATCAGCCGGGTTGAAGATCACGCCAGCTGGCGAACTTTGCGTGTTGATGTACCCCGTGAGTTGGCTGGACAGTTGGCACAAAAGGGTTCCATTACCATTTCTGGTGTTTCACTCACCATCACCGCGGTTTCCCCCGCTGGGGAGGTGAACCCCTGGTTCGAGGTGGGGCTGATTCCCGCCACGCTAGAAGCCACCACCTTGGGTGAGGTTCAGGTGGGGGATACCGTCAACCTTGAAACCGATGCCCTCGCCAAGTACGTTCAGCGGTTACTGGAAGTATCTGGCGCAGTTGCGGGTTTGGGGATGGACGCCACCCTACCGGCTAGCCCCGAGACCGAAACTCAGACGCCATCCGCTCTGGATACCATTCAAGACGCCATCGAACAGATCGCTCGCGGGGGAGCGGTTGTGGTGGTCGATGACGAGGACCGCGAGAACGAGGGCGATATCATCTTCGCCGCTGAACACGCCACCGCTGAGCTCATGGGATTCACCGTGCGTTACACCTCGGGTGTGATTTGCGCACCCATGAGCAACCAGCGGGCAGATGCCCTCAACTTGCCTCCCATGGTTCAGCACAATGAGGATTCCAAGGGCACGGCCTACACCGTCACCTGCGATGCTCGCGAGGGCGTCACCACAGGTATCTCGGCGGCTGACCGCGCCCGCACCGTGCAGGTACTGGCCCACGCGTCGTCCGGCCCGGCTGATCTCACCCGCCCCGGTCACGTGCTACCTTTGCGCGCAGTGGACGGCGGGGTGCGCCAGCGCCCCGGCCACACCGAAGCCGCGGTAGAACTCACTCAACTTGCGGGGCTGTCCGGAGTAGGGGTCATAGCTGAGCTAGTGCACGACGCTGGCCACATGATGCGCTTTGATGCCTTGCGCACCTTTGCCACCGAACACCACCTGCCCATGATTTCCATTGCTGACCTGGTCAGCTACTTGGAGGGGCAGCGTGACTAATCCAGCAGGTCTCACCCAAACCAGTGAACCCGTCACGGTTCCCACCCCTCACGGTGTTTTCTCGATGCAGGCATTTGGTTTTGCTGACGGCAGCGAGCATCTGGCTCTCATAGCCCTGCCCACAGAGGGGCAGCCCCAGAGCCGCGCGCAGGCCGACCAAGCGCCACTGGTGCGCATCCACTCCGAATGCGCTACCGGCGATATCTTTGGCTCTTACCGCTGCGACTGCGGCCCGCAACTTGCACAAGGCCTTGAAATGATTGCTGAACAGGGCGGTCTGCTTATCTACATGCGCAACCACGAGGGCCGTGGCATTGGCCTGGTTAACAAACTGAGGGCCTACACCCTGCAGGACGCTGGCCAAGACACCCTGGACGCCAACCTCTCCCTGGGCCTCCCTGCAGATGCCAGAGACTACACCCAAGCAGCGGTTATGCTCAACGAACTAGGCATCAGAGAGCTACGACTGCTCACCAACAACCCCGCCAAAGCAGAGGCGCTGGCAGGGTTAGGGATAACCATCACCGAACTGGTACCCGATGAAATCACCCCGCGCCCCGAAAATGCCCGCTACCTAGCCACTAAGCGTGACCGCATGCGTCACCGCCTGGCCCTCTAACTTTTACCCACCTACCCAAAGGAGAACACCATGAGCGGAGCAGGAGCACCCGCCCCCACCCTCAACCCCGAAGAAGCCAAAGGGCTAAAGGTCGCCGTTGTGGCGGCGTCCTGGCATACCCAAATTATGGACGGACTGCTGGACGGCGCTCGCCGTGCGGCAGCTAACGCGGGTATCGAACCGACCGTGGTGCGCGTACCTGGCACCTTCGAGCTGCCGGTGGCAGCAGCTACCCTGGCCGAGTCCTTTGATGCTGTGGTCGCCCTGGGCGTAGTAGTGCGCGGCGGCACCCCTCACTTTGACTACGTCTGCGACGCCGCCACCAGCGGCCTGACCAGCGTTTCGGTGCAGACCAAGACCCCCGTGGGCTTCGGCGTCCTGACCTGCGATACAGAGCAGCAGGGCATTGACCGCGCCGGCCTACCCGGCTCCTCAGAGGACAAGGGCTACGAGGCTTTTGCCGCTGCGGTGGAGACAGTGCTGGCCTTGCGTAACATCAGCTAGCTGACGCAGACCGCATCATTCGATGTAAGCCTAAACTTCACTGGCGCGTTCTTACTTCATGCCAGCGAAGTTTCGGCTTACATCGTCTATTAGTTTCTCTGTAACATAAATAAGCCTACTTGGTGATCGGGTGTTAGAAGCGATAGCCTCGATAACATGACCCACTACGTTGAAACCTATAAATTCTTATCTCTAGTGGGCGATTCACTCATCCGCAGTGGGGCAAGCTCTGCCTCAACCACCAAAACCCTTCTGGGTATCAGCACAGCAGCTGGCCTCACCAACGTGACCGTGAGCGTCACGATGGGGCAACTCATTATTAGCGATTCACGCGGCGAGAACCAGCTGCCCTATACAGAGATTTTTGAAGTCACTCCCGCCGGCCTAGACATTCAATGGCGGTCAAAGACCGAAGATACAGTTCAACGGTTTCTCACTCACGAAATTAGTGCAGGTGAGGGTATCGAACTTCTCGAACAAGAGCAGAGCTCGTTGCAGTCGCTTTCATGGACGTGGTCGATGCTAGGGTTTGGTCTACTTGGTATAGGTTTCAGCCAAATCATCGGAGCTACCTGGATCACTACTCTCGGTGCTCTGATTTCTTCGCTTCTGGTTTCATCGGTCTATAGCTGGGTTAATTTTGCTCGGGCCCCGGGCCTGTTTAGGTTTGCTGTTGCAGGTTTTACGGCGGTGCTCAGCGCCACGGTTTTCAGCATGCTGACAGCGACAACGGACGTCGCGATTATCGTGGTGTCATCCCTAGCCGCTTACCTGGCGGGAATTGCAGCCTATGCGGCGGTGCAGGACTCCATTACAGGCTGGTACCTTTCGGCGCTTGGGCGGCTAATGGATGCAATCATCTGTACCGCAGGCTTGGTGACTGGCGTTAGCGTTGGTATCGGTGTTTCTCGCCTGTTCGCCCCTGACAACCTTAACTTCATCAAACTTCTGGATGCTGAAACCGAGGTTTCCACTGACCCCATCGTGGGAGCTGCCCTCGTTAGTCTGGGTTTTGCGATTTCCTGCGGCGGAAGAAAATGGCAGTTACTGGTCTTAGCCGCAACGGGTGTAGCTGCACAGGTAACCTACCTTCTCATCACCAACCTAGGGGTAAGCCCTCACGCCGGCACAGCCCTAGCCGCCCTCACAGTAGGCGGAGCCTGCGTCCTCTTGGCAAAGCCGATGAAACTGACCTCTAACGCCATTATGACCGTCAGCTTTTTGCCTCTTTTTCCGGGGATGATGATTTATCAAGGCATGCTGGGAACCCTCTTTAGCGTAGAAGGTGCACTGGGGACGCTGGGGCAGGCACTGCTGATTACCTACTGTCTATCAGCAGGCGGCACAGCTGGACAGTACCTGGTATCAGAAATAATGTGGGCCCTCAGACGCGCCCAGTTCAAACATAGCCACCCAGGGCAAACCTTTAGCAAGGTGATGGTCGATGAGTACAATGCCCAGGACATTATCTTGCCCGTCTTTAGTAAGCCATTTTCTAAGGTTGAGACTGATGGTGGTGGGCAACGCTAATTCTCCTGTAGAGGATGGGTGCACCTCGGCATGTGAGAAACAAACCGTTCAAACTTTGAGCCGTGCTAAGGCCAGGGGTTAGAGTTAGACGGTGAAGAACTTTGAAACCCTATTCGCAGAACTGGCCGAAAAGGCTGAAACCCGCCCCGAGGGCTCCGGCACCGTTGCGGAACTTGACAAAGGCGTGCACTTTATCGGCAAGAAAATCGTAGAAGAAGCAGCCGAGGTCTGGATGGCCGCTGAGTTCCAGTCGGACGCAGAGTTCGCTGAAGAGGCTTCACAGCTGATTTACCATTTGCAGTGCATGATGATCGCCAAGGGACTGACTCCCGAAGATATCTACAAGTACCTCTAAACCATCACTGCAAAGGAAAAACCTATGCTGCGCGTTGCAGTTCCTAACAAGGGCATGCTCTCTCAGGCTGCCATCACCATGCTGACCGAGGCTGGCTACCTCCAGCGCCGCGACTCCCGCGAGCTGGTGCTCGTTGACCAGGACAACGAGGTCGAATTCTTCTACCTGCGCCCCCGCGACATCGCCGTGTACGTGGGCGAGGGCACCCTGGATGTCGGTATCACCGGTCGCGACCTGCTGCTCGACTCCGGCACCCACGCTGAGGAAGCGCTCAAACTCGATTTTGCCCGCTCCACCTTCCGCCTGGCCGGGCCCGCCGGTACCTACACCGACCCGTCCGAACTTGACGGTAAGCGCATCGCCACCAGCTACAAGCGTCTGCTGACCGACTACCTGGAACGCTCCGGTGTCAACGCGTCGGTGGTGCGCCTGGATGGCGCTATTGAGTCCTCGATTCGCCTGGGCGTTGCGGACGCCATCGCCGACGTCGTGGAAACCGGCAACACCATGCGCGCAGCTGGCCTGGAACCTTTTGGCGACCCGATTATGCGCTCCGAGGCCCTGCTGATTAAGCGCCCCGGCGTTGAGGACCACGCCGGTCTAGAACGCCTACAGCGCCGCCTGCAGGGTGTGCTAATCGCCCGCCAGTACGTGATGATTGACTACAACATCGAAGAGGCTAACCTCAAGGCTGCCACCACCCTGACCCCCGGCCTTGAAGCCCCGACCATCTCGCCGCTCTCGCGCGAGGGCTGGGTTGCCGTGCGCTCCATGGTGCCGCGCAAGGCAGCGAATAAGGTCATGGACTCCCTCTACGAGATCGGCGGGCGCGGCATCCTAGTGACCGCCATTCAGGCCGCGCGCCTGTAACCTTGCCCGGTGGCGTCCTTGCCCCTGATATGGGCGGACGCCGCCGCTTCAGTTTTGCTTTCAAGGAAAGGGGGCGCGCCCGTGGGTGTTGCCATTCGTGTTATTCCGTGTCTTGATGTGGATGCCGGCCGCGTGGTCAAGGGCGTCAAGTTCGAGGGCCTGCGCGACGCCGGCGACCCGGTAGAACTCGCCAAACGCTACAACGCTGAGGGCGCCGATGAACTGACCTTCCTGGACGTCACCGCCTCTTCTTCTGACCGCCAGACCACCTTCGATGTGGTGTCGTCGACCGCTGAGCAGGTCTTTATCCCGCTGACTGTGGGCGGGGGAGTACGCACCGCTGAGGACGTCGACCGCCTGCTACGCACCGGTGCCGATAAAGCCTCTATCAACACTGCGGCTATTGCCCGGCCCGAGGTAATCAACGAGATAACTGAGCGGTTTGGCTCCCAGGTGCTGGTGCTCTCTGCGGACGCTAAGAAGTCGGATGCCACCCCCTCCGGTTATGAGGTGACCACCCACGGCGGCCGCACAGCCACCGGGCTTGACCTGCTCGAATGGGTTGCTGAGGCCCAGGAGCGTGGTGTGGGCGAGATCCTGCTGAACTCCATTGACGCCGACGGCACCAAGGCCGGCTTTGACCTGCCCATGATTCGCGCGGTGCGCTCTGTCGTCACCGTACCCCTGATTGCTTCGGGCGGCGCAGGTGCCGCCGAGCACTTCCCACCCGCCATCGAAGCAGGCGCGGACGCCGTCCTCGCAGCTTCCATTTTCCACTTCGGCGAGGTCAGCATTGGCGAAGTGAAGGACGCAATCCGAGCGGCGGGGTACGAAGTACGGTAGGTGAAGACGAGTAAGGCGTACCAGGCTCACGCTTGACGTGCCCCCGGGCTCGCGCTCACGGGCGATCCACGCCCCGCCTTGCGGCGGATTCCGTTCGCTCTTGTGTGCTCGCACGCTCGCACCCGCTCACTACATCGAGCCAACAGCTTCGCTGTGAGCCTGGCTTGCCTTACCACTCCCAGCTAACTTTCGAAAAAATAACTTACATCGTTTAGCGTTAGCCGTTAACCTTGGGCTGGCTTCCCAGAGAATACGAATCTAGTGGCTCATCTCCTCCACCTTCTCGCCCCGCAGCAGCTCGTACAGTCCCATGTCGAGCATGAACTCCACGAACTGCTCCGCGGGCAGCTTGCGCACGTGGTCAATCAAATCAGCTGTGTCTGAGCTGTAGTCCCAGAGCTTATTCGCCAGGCCAACGCGCACATTCTTCGAGTGGTAAAAGTCCACCTTGGTGTTGGCCATGGCGCTTTGCTTGAGCCCGGCGTCCTTGGCCGCCTCAGCCACGAAGGTAGTAGCAAAGCCCACCTGGTGCTCGTCGCTCAAATCAAGGCCGTGGAAGTACTTATTAATCTTCTCAATCAGTTCAGAGCGGGCCTTACGCTCGCGCTCCTGAATACTGGCTAGGCCGGCCTCCGTCATGCCCTGCAGACCAGCTGCCTGGGAGGACGAGAGCTTCAAGTCTTCCTCTTCCCGCAGCTTTTCGAGGCGGTAGTGGGTGAGGACGATGTCGTCCACGTTTACTACCTCGGGTGACACCTCATCGAGAGTAAAGCGGCGCAGCTTGCGCGCGAGCAGATCTGCGAAGGCTGAGAGCTTCTCATAGTAGGGGTCGCCAAAGTTGAAGATTTGCGAGAAGAAGGCATAGGACTTCACATACTGGGCGAGGGTTGAGCGGAACTCCAGCAGCACCTCAAGGGCGGCTCGATCAGTAGAACCATCAACCCCCTCCTGCGCCGCCCGCCAGCGCGTCACAAACCGCTGCACGGGTATGGAGATGAGGGAGTCAAAGGACGCCTGCCAGGCACCGGGTGCAACCCACTTCTCCCAGAACTGTTCCACATCTGCCCGGTTGTAAATACCGGCCGCATCAAGCTTGTCGACCTGCTTGGCAACCAGGTCAAGGTCTGATTCTGTTTCTATGCGGGCGTCCTCGTAGTACTCGGCGAAGGCGGCGCGAATCTGTTCGGGGTCGTTGACGAAGTCCAGAATGTAGGTGTTCTCTTTGCCGTCCGCCCGGCGGTTGAAGGGGAGGAAGTTGGTTGCTTTTCCTGCCAGTTTGGTGGTCATGGCGATTTCGTCTTGGGAGAGGGCGAAGTGGACGAGTGGGCCGCGGTGTTCATGGAGCAGGGGGGGGGAGGTGCTGGGGTTGCGGTCGGTGCGGTATTGGTTGATGGCGTCTTGGAGGGTTTGGGTGTATTCGCTTTTGAGTTCGATGGTGGCTACGGGTAGGCCGTTGATAAAGAGTACGAGGTCGATGCGGGCGGTTTCGTCTGCTGGGTTGTAGCGGACTTCTTCGACGACGCGCAGGATTTTCTTGTGGTAGAGGGCGGTGAGTTCGGGGTTGCGGTTGTCTTGGGGTGGGTAGGCGAGTAGGTGGAAGGGGGGGCGTGCGCCGGGTACGTTGAAGCCTTTGCGTAGGACGTTGAGGGTTCCGCCGCCTTGTTCTTCTGGGGCTGCGAGTTTGGTGACGAGCCGGTCGAGTAGGCGGTTTTCTTGGGCTTGCCGGGTGGTGGAGTCGGTGCCGGGTTTGATGAGGGTGGCGTAGTTTTTGGGGTCGCTGGTTTGTAGCCAGGTGAGGACGTCGGCGGGGTAGAGGGCGCGCCTAGCGTCGTAGCCTGCGGAGTTGGGGGAGTGCACCCACCCGTGAGCGGCCAGGTGGGCGCAGATGTCTTGCTGGAGAGGACGTTCGAGGTGGGTGCGGGCCATAAAATGTTCCTATCGACAAATCAGGAAATATCAAACACTGTCAGTAAACAAAATTAGATTAATAGTGTTAACTAAAAATCAGTAAATATTTCGATTGATATTATTTAATCGGGGCAAGAATGTTCTTATTGACATTAATTGCTTTGCAGGACTTATGGCTCTCCCAAATTGTCAATATTGGTTATTATTTTGCGGATATCTTGGCAGATATCTTCTGGTGCAATTTCCTTTAGCATTTTCTTAAAATTATGTGCTCGTAGTTGCTCTAGAATTCTCTTTCCTTCGATATTCATAACCGCTTCAGGGGCGTCTACTTCAAAAAATTTTTCATTTATTATTAATGAATGGTTAGTGGAATAGAAGTTTTTTATTAGTTCAATCTTTTTATCAGTCAATTCATCTTCCGGCACCCCTTGTAATTCTCTGCTAAAATAAGTCGAAGATTTTGCAACTATACTTGGGTGAAGGAAATAGTTTTCCAACTCTTTCCTTAGATATGTTTGGGGTAAAAATGAATCATCATATCGGTCTGATCCAGAATTCCATTGATCATAGCCTTTGGGGATAAGGGTTAAATGATCGATGTTGTTTATGTTTTCTTCATCCCTATCTCTAATGCTCACTGCAATTAATTCTGGAAAATCTTCCTTAAGTATTTTAAAAGTTTTATACCTATCCAAATGAGAATCTTGAGTTTCCCAAAATACCCATTCATCTATTGATGTCCCCAGGGCGCTCGCGCACTTAACCAGCACCTCTTTATCGTTTGCGCCCTCGTAAAAAATGATTCTCTTTTTCTCGGAAATTTTATAAATCCTTTCAAAGTAAGCAGTGCCTATCCCCTCGAGTAGCTTTCTTCTATCGGATTCATCTCCAAGATACTTTGCCTTTGTGTTTCTACGTCCCCTAAAAATTCGAAGAATTTTATTCAGTTGGATTCCTTTGAGAATTTCCGGCGAATGGGAAGATATCAGTATTGATTTTTTATCTGTAATGGATGTTTTATCTAGCTCGGATATAAGTATTTTCTGGAGGAGAGGGTGTAGATGCGAGTCGGGCTCATCAAGAAGTAATATATCGTTATCTTTTGAATAAGCGAAGGCAAATACGCAAACCCACTGGATGAAGCCACTGCCTTCAAACATGATGTCTCTTTGCCATTTTTTAGCTTTACTAGGGGCGCTGGAAGGAACTACTTTAATGTCGATAAAGGAGTGGTATTCTTCAATGTAGTTTTCAACAACAATATCAATAGAAAAGAGTTCCTCTGCCTTATTTGTTATTTTTTTCCATGCAGTTGAATTAAGTATTTTTTGGTCTGAAACTTTTATTTTTTTTGTGCTTCCGTCAGGATTTGTTGAATATTTTTTTCTCAGCGATTCATATTCAAGATAATGATCGAATAGGATGTTTCTCAATACATCTCCTGCAAGGCCTTCGCCAATTTTTCTTCTTCTCGCAGGAGTATTTAATTTTTCTTCATGAGCTTTGACGCTTGAAATGGGGGGAAGATATACGGCTCGTATTATTTCCTGTCCAATATTTATATTACTGCCTAATAGCTTAATAAATAACGTATTATTAGCAAGTGATAGGCCAAATTTAAGTTTAAAATTCTCTAATTCGCTAAAGTCATCAAATTTTTCAGATTCCCGCAAGGCTGTTTGGAACTTGAGTGAATCATCTTTCCATATTAATTCTAGTGTTAGGGAGTACCCATTATCTTCACTTCTTAGGGAAGATTGTAGATTAGTCCACAGGTGTTTAAAAGAAGGAATGCTGATAGCAGTAAAGTTGTTGTATTCAACGCCAATTCCTTGTTTATTCACTGACTCTGGCAATAAAGCATCGGATCCTCTTTCAGAGAGTAGGACTGTTTTACAAAATTCCCATACCCCAATTGCCTGAAGCAAGGAGCTTTTCCCTGCATTATTCGCTCCAGCAAGAACTGAAATGCCCTCGCTGAATTCAACTTCAAGTTTTTCGTGTTGCTTAAAATTAGTTGCTGTGAACTTAATAATCTGCTTCAATTTATTGATTCCTAAAAGAGTTGTTGATGATTAATTTTTTTTGAATTTCTGCAAAGAAAATTGTTTTTGTTATATCTAGTGTGTTTTTTTCATGGGTATTTAGTTTATTTTGAAAATATCTTGAAGTTGATAACTGGTTTTGGAGGGGTGGCAGTGGAATTTTGAAATTTGATAGCTGGTCTGGGCTTATGTGTGGAACGCTCACACCTGTGAAAATTGGTTGGAGGTATTCCCTAAAACGACTTGAATTCAAAGCATAGTGGACCCAGTCAGAGGTTGTGATTGAAGAGTTTACCCTTATGCGTGCTGCTCGTTGAACAAGTAAAGAGCCAGTTTCAGCTTCGCTAATTTTTGCAACCCTAACCCCATTGCTAATAACGGGTCTGTCGAGGCCCAGGATCAAATCATCTATTTGTAGTCTGAATTGATGATATAATGACGCTTTGGATTTGTTCAAGTATACGGTGTCATTCCACCTTAAACTGCTTACACCAACATTTACACCTCGAAGAAGCGGAATCTGGTTATCATCCTCAACGAAATCTGAACTTTTAAATGCGAAAACAGATAGTATTGAAGAAACATATTTAAGTGGAACTAAATCAAAATTTTGATTCCACATCTCGTGTTCAATCGACGTATCTAGTTTCTCTTTGAGTAAGAGATTTAGTCGTTGTTGGTCAGCAATAAACTCATCAATCTCTGCCAGCTCACGGTCTAGCTTCTCGACGGTTTTTGCTCTATTTGATGCTTCCGGCCAGGGGATGCCTAGAGCGGTTATATCATGTGGAGTTACTCGCTGATGACTTCTTGTTGCTGATGTAGTTCTTGAACTCAGAAACTGTCTAACAATTTCTGATTCAAGAACATACTTTAGGTATCGGTTATCTATAGAGTTGCCAGCTGACAACACTACGAACTCTGTAGATGTAACGGTTACATTTTCTTGGGGTGTTGCCAAGCAAATCGTTGATTTACGCGGATTGAGTTTAGAGATAAGAACTGCTTCTTCTGTTATTAGCCACTTATCACTATCGATTGTGTCTCCATCTTCGATTTTTCCTGTACCTATGTCTTGAACATTAGGAATCGAATAATGGAACACTTGTTTACCCGAAATTTCAGCTGGCAGGACTTTATTCCTGGAAACCTTAGCAATTGCGTCTACCCTGACAATGGGATGTTGAGATTCCTGAAAATCAACTGGAGTTAGCGCTGGATAGAACATTAACCAAGCACCTCTTCCAGCCTCTTCTTGATTCGGCCCAGCACCTCGTTGAGGTCGCGGTCAATCTCCTCCAGGGAGCGCGGTGGAACGTACTCGTAGAAGTGGCGGGTAAATGGAATCTCCGCGCCCTCCTTAGTCTTAGACTCATCAACCCAGGCATCAGGCACAAAAGGCTTGACCTCACGCTCCAGGTACTCGTGAATATCCTCGCCCCAGGGCACATTCTCAGTATCACGCAGGGTAGAATCAGCCACCGGCTTCTTAGCCTTCAACCCCACAGGCGCAGACTCATCACGCTCAGCCAACTCATCCACCAACTTAGCCAAAACCGCAGGCTTCACCAAGGCACCGGCGTCCGCAAACACCTGCAAAAGCTCAGCCTTCACGCTGGCCACATCAGCATTAACAACCCCCGCCGTGCTCTCAACCAAAGCAGCAAGAGAAACCTGCACAGCGGCGTCCTTACCCTCAGCCAAATTGAGCTTGCCAAACTCCTTAGAAGCCAACAAACGCTCCACCCGCTCAGCAGTAAAACCCCAATTCAAGCGCAAAGGGCGCTCCACCGTAATCGTGCGGTACATAAACTCCTCACGATCAAAAACCTTAGAACGCTTATCATCCGCAGCATCAAAAGCAGCATACAAGCGGGTAATCTCAGCAATCTGCTCCTCACTCAACCGCTTACGCTTAGACCCCACCGACTTACGCATCTTCTCAAACATATTCGTCGCGTCAAGCAGCTGAACCTTACCCCTACGCTCAGCCTTCTTCTGCTTATTCAGCACCCAAATATAGGTAGAAATACCGGTGTTATAGAACATGTCAGTGGGCAGGCCAATAATCGCCTCAAGGTAATCCTGATCCAAAACCCACTTACGGATATTCGACTCACCAGACCCAGCACCACCCGTAAACAGGGGAGAACCATTCAAAACAATGGCACCACGGCCACCCACCTGGGCAACACCATTACTAGCAACCGTCGGCTCATTGAGCTTAGAAATCAGATGCTGCAAGAAGAGGAGCGAACCGTCAGAAACCCGGGGCAGGCCAGCACCAAAGCGACCCGCAAAACCCTGGTTCTTATGCTCAGCCTCAACCACAGCCTTTGCGCCCTTCCAATCCACACCAAAAGGCGGGTTGCTCAGCCCATAGTGGAAGGTGGTGCGGTTCTCAAACGCCGGGTCTGTGAGCGTGTTTCCGAGAGCGATATTATCGACGTCCTGGCCCTTCACCACCATGTCCGCCTTACAAATCGCATACGACTCGGGGTTGAGCTCCTGACCCAGAAGGCTCACATCGGCAGTGGGGTTCAGCTGGTGAATCTTATCGTCAGTCACCGACAGCATACCGCCGTAGGGTCATAAACCGAGCGGGCAATGTAATCAGTGTGCAGGTCTTCATCATCAGCCAGCAGCAGGTTAACCATCAGCTCAATCACCTCACGCGGGGTAAAGTGCTCACCGGCAGTCTCATTAGAAGCCTCAGCGAACTTGCGAATCAGCTCCTCAAAGATGTTGCCCATCTCTTCATTGCTCACATGATTGGGGTGCAGGTTCACCCGGGAGAAATGCTGAATCACCTGATACAGCAGGTTCTGGGCGGCTAGGTCTGCGATGGTGTCTTCGAACTTATACTTCTCAAAAATATCGCGCACGTTCTCACTGAACTGGTTAATGTAAGAACGCAGATTCTGCTCAAGAGTATCGGGGTCGTTAGCGATGGTCTTGAGGTTGTGCTGGGAGAGGTTATAGAAACTGTAATCGTGACCCGCGCGGGCAGACAGCATAGCCGGAGGAATCGTACCGAGCACATAGCCCTCTGTTGCCTCTAGAACAGCCTGTTTGGTCGGCTCAAGCACCGCATCAAGACGCGCCAACACCGTGAAAGGCAAAATAATCTGACCGTACTGATGCTGCTTATAGGTACCGCGCAAAACATCAGCCACATTCCAAATGAACTGAGAATAGTTCAAAGAAGACACACAAGCCCCTCAATATTGGCAAACTAATGGCTCCGAATAAAAGCCCTCGCCACTAGGCAGAGCTTTTACCCCGATAAAAACTAATAATACTCAAGGGGCAGGCTGGGAAGATGAGGTGCAGCTCTTGTGTCTCACCTGCTAAAAGAAGCTGGGCGGTGAGCTAGCCAGCTGCCGGATAGTGTAGAGGTACACCCCCATAGAAGCGTAGGCGAAAGGACCCCACATGAAAACCCGCCCCTTCACCCAGGTCGATGTGTTCGGCTCGGTTCCGCTCAAAGGCAACCCCCTGGCCGTGGTGCTCGACGGCAGCGGCCTCACCGACGAGCAGATGCAGAGCTTCGCCCGCTGGACCAACCTCTCAGAAACCACCTTCATCACCCAACCGATTGACGCTCGGGCCGACTACGCCGTCCGCATCTTCACTCCCGGCGGCGAACTACCCTTCGCCGGGCACCCCACCCTGGGCAGCGCCCACGCCTGGCTAGAAGCCGGCGGCCAGCCGCAGCGCCCCGACGTCATCGTGCAAGAATGCCCAGCCGGGCTCATCGACATTACCCGCAGCGGCCAAGAGCTTGCCTTCGCCGCACCGGCGACCATCCGCACCGGTGCCCTCGACGAAGCAACCCTGGCAGACATCGCCACCGCCTTAGGGCTAGAGCGCAGCCAGATCCTCTCCCACCAGTGGGTCGACAACGGGCCCGGCTGGTGTACTGTCGAAATCGCAGATCCCGACCGCCTTCTCGCCCTCACCCCGGACTTCGCCCGCGGCACAGACCTCAAACTCGGCGTCTTCGCCATGCACCCGGAAGGCTCAGAAATCGCCTACGACATCCGCGGCTTCGTACCCGGCATCGGGGTGTCTGAGGACCCGGTCACCGGCTCCCTCAACGCCTCCGTCGCCCAGTGGCTCGCCCGCGAGAACCGGGTCGCCGGAACCTACACCGTACGCCAGGGCACCTGCCTGCACCGCGACGGCAGACTCACCATCACGGTAGGGCAGGACGCCGGACCCACCGGCACACCCGACATTTGGGTTGGCGGGACAACCCACACCCTCATCAGGGGAGAGGTTAGCCTCTAGGTCTTTCGCCATCTGCCGGGCTGAGCTGCCCCGCTGAGCCGGGGTGGGCGTCCGTCCGCTCATTGAATGTAATCGAAAATGCCATCTGCGCGAGCAAAGAACGCGCAGATGGCATTTTCGGTTACATTCAAGAGGTCGTGTGTGTGCCCGCATAGAAGAAAAATGCGAGAACAGGGCAACCTGCCGGTAGGGGGGGGCTATGTAGCAACTAGGGACCAGATTCCTCCCATAATCCTTGTGGTGCGCACATACTATTGGGATTTTTCTGGTCCCTAGTCTGAGGGTAAGGGCTCTTAGTTGCTTGTGATCTGTTGACCCGTTTACTTATCGGCCGTGACTTCTTTGAACCCCAGCGACCGGTAGAGAGCATAGGCAGGCTCATTATCACTTTCAACGCGAAGGCCCACTGGCCTATGCTCGGGAAAGCTAGCAAGGGCAGCTTGCATGAGAGCTCTTCCTACGCCGGTGCCCCGTACCTTGGGGTGAACGAATACATCAATGATGAAGAGCAAATCGCTCACATCGTCCCAGGGCGGTGAATCAACCGTCATTACACAGCCCAAAATCTGCCCATCGACCACATACACCAGGTTGGCTTGCGGAAGAAAGGTTCCGTAATCTCCCCGATGGGCAGCGGCAATATCGGCTTCAGCTTCCGCTACATCTTCCACCGTGCCCTGCGGGTAGCTATCAAAGTAGAGCTGAGCCAGAGCAGGCACATCTTCTATGGTGAGAGGCTGTATCTGCCCTGGCAAAGTATGGGCTGAAACTGGTTGCGAGCCCTCGAAAATCATGGTGAGTTGCATAGAACTTTGAGACTAATTCCTTAGGTTAAGGCTGGGCAGGGGCGCAGCGAAGCTGCTGGCTCGGCGGCTGGCGTGAATCGCTTGTGAGCGAAGCGAACCAGCGAGAGGGTCGGCAGCGAGCGTGCCCCTGCCCAGCCTTACAGATCGGTCTCATTCCTCCCTTTATTAGGTCTTTAGCTCACCTCAACCCGGGCCGCGGCCTCGCGCCCGAACAGGTAGAGCACCAGTTCGCCCGGCTCGCCGGTCAGCACAGTTGCAACCTGGCCAGCAGACGGAGCAAGCACCGTATGAACAGCGGGGGAGTAGCCCGGCGCTTCTAGCACCAGCCCCTGAGGGTACTTCTTCCCAGCCATCAGACGAGCACGTGCCCGCAGCACCTTCCACATCTTCTCCTGCAAGCCCTCAGCCAGCGCGCGAGGGGAAGGCTGCTCGCCGTCAGCGGGGGCGGCGCGGCGGACGTCCTCGGTATGCACAAAATACTCGACCAGGTTCATTGCTTCATCTAGACCCGGGAAGCGCGTGCGCATGTGCAGGTAACCCGGCAGCGCCTCAAAATCGCGCAGGGCCTTCTCGTAGCGGCGCTGGCCGGTCAGCTCATCGGCGAGCTGGTTGGTGTGGCGCTCGGTGCGGGCCTCCAAGGGCCCACCCACCACGCCGGCTGCCAGCGTCGGCTTGGACTCCCGCAGCAGCAGGTGGGCTGCCATATGCCGGGTTTCCCAGCCCTCGCAGAGGGTAGGGACGGACGGCCCCGCCGCAGCGAGAGCTTCAAGTAGGGCGGTACGTTCTGAGGTAACAAGGGCAGAAGAAGTCATACGCCCAGTCTAAACCCGAAGCCGGGCTCGGAAGGCGAGTCGAAGCTGCCCTGGAGTCAGGTTACGGCTTGCAGGAAACATTCAGCGTCCGCCCACCCCGTCTTGACCCGCAGCCGTTAGGCTATCACCAGAACCCAACCCCTGAAAGGTCGTATGACGATTTTCGCTAGAGTGCGCCTGACTCCCTTCCTGGCCCTCGCCGCTCTAGCCGTGAGCGGATGTTCCGCTAGCTACCAGGGAGCATCACGCGAGAACCTGCCCACTACGCTACCCGCCGCGCCCGAGCAGGTGCTGCCAGCGTCCGCGCAACAGGGCGTAACAGAGCAGGCCCCTATCGCCGAGCTGGCCGACAGTTCCTGGCTCGATGCTACAGCCGAGGCGACCGATATACCCCGGCGGGTGCTGGCGGCCTATGCGGGGGCGTCCTTGCGCGTGGCCCAAACCTACCCGGAGTGCCAGCTGGGCTGGAACACCATCGCAGGCATCGGTGCGGTCGAAACCCTGCACGGCACCTACAGGGGTGCCAGCACCAGCCAGGATGGAAATGTAACCCCCCAAATTTTCGGCCCGGCCCTCGACGGCAGCCCCGGAGTCATGGCAGTTGAAGACTCCGACCGGGGTGAACTCGATGACGACACCGAATGGGACCGGGCGGTGGGGCCGCTCCAGTTCATACCCTCCACCTGGGACTATATTGGGCAGGACGGTAACGCCGACGGCAAGCTCGACCCCCACCAGATTGACGACGCGGCGCTGACCACCGCCATCTACCTCTGCCAGGGGCAGCGCGACACCAGCACCGACGAGGGCTGGCAGCGCGGAGTGCTGGCCTACAACCGGTCGGTGGTCTACGCCAGCCAGGTAGCCAGCCACGCAGAAACCTACGGGCAGGCTGCCCCACCTAGCGCAGGCACCAGCCCCAGCCCGTAGCCAGATGCTGAGAGCCGCCCCAGAGCCGCTAGCGCCATCAGCTAGGATGGAAAGGTGAGTACACCAGCACCCAGCGCCACCGAAGGCGCTTCACTGCCCGCCGATATCGCCGCCCGCCTCAAACGCGATGAGCACGGCCTCTTTGCCGCCATCATCCAGCAGTACGACACCCGCGACGTTCTCATGCTCGGCTGGATGAACGACGAAGCCCTGCGCCGCACCCTCACCGAAGGGCGGGTTACCTTCTGGTCCCGCTCCCGCCAGGAATACTGGCGCAAGGGCGACACCAGCGGCCACTACCAGTACGTCAAGAGCGTCAGGATCGACTGCGACGGCGACGCCCTGCTTATCGAGGCCGACCAGGTAGGGGCAGCCTGCCACACCGGCACCACCACCTGCTTTAAAGCCGGCGGGCAGCTGCCTGCCGCAGCCGGCGTCCGCCCCGAATAGCTCCCCAGACACACCACAACCAGAGGAAACCATGCACGACTTGGGAATCGTCGAACCGACACTAGAAGAGTTCCGCGCGCTCGCCGCCACCCGCCGCGTTATACCGGTGCGGGTTAAAGTGCTGGCTGACGCGATGACCCCCATCGGGCTTTACCGTTCGCTGGTGTGTGCCGATGGTGAACCTGCCCCTGGTACCTTCCTGCTGGAATCTGCCAATGAGCAGAAACAGTGGTCGCGTTACTCTTTCGTGGGTGTGGCTAGCGGATCGACCCTGAGCACCAAGGCAGGGGAGATCGTTTGGCAAGGACTGACCCCCCAGGGCGCCCCCACTCAGGGTGACCCTGTTGACGCTGTGCGCCAAACCCTTGAGATGCTTCACACCGAGCCGTTCGACGGGCTTCCCCCGCTCACCAGCGGCCTGGTGGGCTACATGGGGTGGGACGTAGTGCGCCACTGGGAAAAACTGCCCGGCGGCCCGGCCAGTGACATTAACCTGCCCGAGTTTGCCCTCAACATCGTCTCGGATATGGCGGTGCACGATAACTCAGATGGCACCGTCACTCTCATTGCAAACGCTATTAACTTCAACGGCACCGACGATAATGTGGACGCCGCCTACGCCGATGCCACCTCGCGCGTGCTGGATATGCTCGATAAGGTTGCCCAGCCTGCTGGCGGCGCTGTCTCAACTTTGGTGGGTACCGCCAACGTCGAAGAAAAAGTAGCGGGCGTTAAACACACCTGGGACGAACAGGGCTTTTTGGACGCCATCGATAAGTCCAAGAAAAATATTCAGGACGGAGATGTCTTTCAGATCGTGGTCTCCCGCCGCTTTGAAACCGAAAACTCTGCCAGCGCCCTCGATGTTTACCGGGTGCTACGCCAGAGCAACCCTTCACCCTACATGTACCTCTTCAATTTTGAATCTCCTGAGGACGGCCAGCCCTTCCACATTGTTGGTTCATCACCTGAGGCTCTGGTGACTCTCAAGGACGGTACCGCTACCACCCACCCCATCGCTGGTTCCCGCCCCCGCGGGGCTACTCGTGAGGCTGATATCGCCCTGGCGGAAGAGTTGCTAGCTGATGAAAAGGAGCGCTCCGAGCACCTCATGCTGATCGACTTGGCGCGTAATGACCTCTCCCGCATTGCGGTTCCGGGCAGCGTTGAGGTGACTCAGTTTATGGAAATTGAGCGCTTTAGTCACATCATGCACATTTCCTCGGAGGTTAGGGCCCAGCTGGCTGAGGGGATGAGCGCCTATGATGTGCTGCGCGTTGCCTTCCCAGCAGGTACCCTCTCTGGTGCGCCCAAGCCCCGCGCCATGCAGCTGTTGGACGAATACGAAATCAGCGCCCGCGGTATCTACGGCGGTGTTTGCGGTTATTTCGACTTTGCCGGAAACATGGATATGGCCATCGCGATTAGAACCGCCGTTCTCAAAGACGGCAAGGGCTACGTTCAGGCAGGGGCAGGCATCGTCATGGATTCAGTGCCTGCATCAGAAGCCCAAGAAACCGTGGACAAAGCAGCGGCGCCTCTGCGCGCCGTCATCACCGCATCCGGTCTGGCACCTTTGCCAGCCGGGGAAGGCAAATAAATGAGCACCGCCCCCGAATCTTCACAGAAGGTGACCCCCAGCGTCCGCAGTGATGTTGATAAGAAGCCTCATTTCTCTAACCCGGCTCGCGTCATGGGGGCATCTCTGCTGGCCGCAGGTCTAGCTTTTGCCTCGACCCTCCCCATCTGGATTCGGGCTGAGGTGACCACCGTGCTTGAAACGACCACCCTTGAAATTTCGGGTGCGGACGCCGCCAGCGCGGTGAGTGCCCTGGCACTCGTAGCACTCGCAGCGGCAATCGCTGTGCGCATTACCGGGCCTAAACTCAAGAAAATCGTGAGTGCTCTCATGGTGCTGGTGGGTCTGGGCATAGCTGGCTCAGCTGTGGGTGTCTACCGCAACCCTCAAGCGGCAGCTGCCACCGAAGTCAGCGCTGCAACGGGAACCACCGCTGCCGCTAATTTCTACGATGTCACCTTGATGCCCTGGCTAGCAGTAGTCGGGGGTTTGCTGGTGGTCGCCTGCGGTGTATGGGCGTTTTTTGCCTCGTCACACTGGGCAGTTGGTCGTAAGTATGACCGTGTAGCTGCCCGCGCTCAGCGGATCAGCGCAACAGATGAAGTAGACGATATCGACGCCTGGGATTCCTTGAGTGAGGGCCAGGACCCCACCGACCGCTAGGTCTTACCGAACGTTAGATTCCGAAGCTGCCTTCAAGGCGCCCACGACTGCCCGGGTACAAGAGGGCTACCTGACTAATGACGGTGTCACCTGACCAGGTGGTACGCAGGAGTTTAAGGCAGGGCTCAGCGGGATCAATCTCTAACTCTTGAGCCTGCTGGGTGCTGGGCAGTACAGCCTCAACGGTGTGGGTTCCGCGGGTTATCGGGTGGCAGGTGCCCAGATAAACATTCGGCGTGGTGCTGGTGAAGTCTTGGTCAAGGTAGTGAGGGGTTACCTCCGCGTTGACGAGACGTTCTTCTCGTTGCAGGGGCGCTCCGTTATCGCAGTGAACCAGGACGCTGCGAAACACTCGACTGCCCAGGGCCTCGCCAGTGGGCCAGGGTGCCTGCCCCGCCTCTATTTCTTCAAGGCGGATTACGCGGCTCAGGTGCGTATGGCCTCTTGCGGTGATTTCATCGGCGATATTTTTGACCTCAAAGAGCGCTGAAGGGCTCTTTTGTTGTGCTACGAAGGTGCCGACTCCCTGGGTGCGATAGAGCAGTCCCTCGGCGGTGAGTTCCCGGATAGCGCGGTTAATGGTCATTCGCGAGAGGCCCAGTGCCTGCGTCATTTCGTTTTCTGATGGGACGGGCTCACCACTAGACCAGGCGCCACTGGAGATACGTTGGGTCAGCAGTTTCTTTAAAAGCTTGTAGGCAGGCAGCGCTTCACCGCGGTAGTCGGCGAATTCTTGGCTCAAGTCGTTTATTTTTTCCATCCCCACCCCATTGACAAAGTAGTTGTATATACAACATGATGGGTGTGATACCCCTTATGTTTCAACTGTATAGCCCGGCTAAGACCGAGCCAAATCAACCCCAGAGATTGTGAGGACAGGTAAAAGTGCACAAAGGAGTAGCCATGACCACCACCGGGCCCCGCCCCATTCACGCGCCAACCGGCAATCAACTCAACACTCTAGGGTGGCAGCAAGAAGGCGCCCTGCGCATGCTGATGAACAATCTCGACCCTGCCAACGCTGAGCATCCCGATGAGCTAGTCGTCTATGGCGGAACGGGTAAGGCGGCGCGTAACTGGGAGTCATTTGACGCCATTGTCTCCACCCTCAAAACACTGAAAAACGATGAAACCCTGCTGGTCCAGTCCGGCAAGCCCGTAGGTGTCTTCCGCACCAACGAGTGGTCGCCCCGCGTCCTGCTGGCCAACTCAAACCTGGTGGGAGACTGGGCTAACTGGGAGCATTTCCGTGCACTAGAAGCCGAGGGTCTGATGATGTACGGGCAGATGACCGCGGGTTCCTGGATCTACATCGGCACCCAGGGTATTCTGCAGGGCACCTACGAGACCTTCGGCGCGGTTGCCCGCAAGCGCTTCAACGGCACCCTGGCAGGTACTATTACCCTCACCGCTGGTCTGGGCGGCATGGGCGGCGCACAGCCCCTGGCGGTGACCATGAACGAGGGTGTAGCAATCTGTGTGGACGTTGATGAGTCCCGCGTTGACCGCCGTATTGAGCACCGCTACTTGGATGTCAAAGCGGAGAACCTCGACCATGCTCTAGAACTGGCGATTGAAGCCCGTGACGCTAAGAAACCGCTCTCTATTGGCGTTGTTGGCAATGCGGCAGAGATTTTCCCTGAGCTCCTGCGCCGTAAAGCACCCATTGATATTGTCACTGACCAGACCAGCGCTCACGATCCTCTGGCTTACCTGCCGGTTGAGGTAACTTTTGAGGACTGGAAGGCAGAAGCCGACCGCGACCCGGAGCTCTTCACCAAGGAGTCACGTGTCTCTATGGCAGCCCAGGTGGAGGCCATGGTCGGCTTTATGGACGCCGGTGCTGAGGTCTTTGACTACGGTAACTCCATTCGAGATGAAGCTCGTAAGGCCGGCTACCAGCGAGCCTTTGATTTCCCCGGCTTTGTACCTGCCTACATCCGCCCTATGTTCGAAGAAGGCCTGGGGCCCTTCCGCTGGGCTGCCCTGTCCGGTGATCCCAAGGATATCGAGGCAACCGACCGGGCTATTTTGGAGCTTTTCCCCGAAAATGAACACCTGGCACGCTGGATCAAAATGGCCGGCGAGAAGGTTGAGTTCCAGGGCCTGCCCGCCCGCATCTGCTGGCTGGGCTACGGCGAGCGCCACAAGGCCGGCCTGAAGTTCAATGAGATGGTGGCTAACGGTGAGCTGTCGGCTCCGATTGCTATTGGCCGTGACCACCTGGATTCAGGTTCGGTCGCTTCTCCCTATCGAGAGACCGAGGCCATGAAGGACGGCTCTGACGCTGTGGCTGACTGGCCCCTGCTCAACGCGCTGGTCAACACGGCGTCCGGAGCCTCTTGGGTATCCCTGCATCACGGTGGCGGCGTTGGTATGGGCCGCTCCATTCACGCCGGTCAGGTCTGTATCGCTGACGGTACAGAATTAGCTGCGCAGAAGCTGGAGAGGGTGCTGACGAATGACCCGGGTATGGGCGTCATTCGCCATGTGGATGCAGGCTACGAGCACGCATCTAACGTTGCGGCTGAGCGCGGGGTACGTATTCCCATGCAGGAGCAAGCGTAACCATGGCGAGCACGCTGTTAACTAACATCGGGTCATTGGTGACCAATGACCCGACCCTAGAACGCGGGCCGCTGGGCATCGTGAAACAGGCTGCGATTTTGGTGGAAGATGGCGCAGTGGCCTGGGTGGGTCAGGCTTCTGCGGCACCTGCTGCCGATACATCCGTTGATTGTGAGGGGCGGGCCGTGATTCCAGGGTTCGTGGAATCCCACTCCCACCTGGTGTTTGCCGGGGACCGGTCAGAGGAGTTCTCTGCACGGATGCAGGGTAAGGCTTATGAAGCCGGCGGTATCCGTTCGACCATTGAGCAGACCCGCGCTGCCTCATCTGGCCAGCTAGCGGCTAATGCACGCAACCTGTTGGGGGAGTACCTGCGCAGCGGATCAACCACCGTTGAGATTAAGAGCGGTTACGGGCAAAATACTGAATCTGAGCTGCGGTCGGTGCAGGTGGCAGCCGGTTGCACCGATGAGGTAACCCTGCTGGCGGCGCACGTGGCTCCACCGGAGTATGCAGGCCATCAGGATGACTATGTTCAGATGGTTCTTGATGAAATGATCCCCGCCTGTGCACCCTATGCCAGCTGGATTGACGTGTTCTGCGAGAAGGGTGCTTTTACTGAAGAGCAATCGCGGGCAGTGCTACTTGCCGGTCAGGCGGCCGGGCTAAAGGCACGGGTACACGGTAACCAGCTGACCTACGGGGCAGGTGTGCAACTGGCGGTTGAGCTGGGCGCGGCCTCGGTGGACCACGTGGTCTACCTGAGCGATGCAGACGTGGATGCCCTAGCGAACTCGACCACGGTAGCTACCGTGTTGCCGGGGGCTGATTTCTCTACGCGTAACAGCTATCCACCTGCCCGCAGACTCCTGGACGCCGGTGCGACCCTTGCGCTGGGGGCTGACTGCAACCCGGGAACCAGCTTCACCACGTCCATTCCCTTTTGTATTGCGCTGGCAGTGCGTGATTTGGGTATGAGCCCGGATGAAGCTCTGTGGGCGGCAACTGCTGGAGGCGCCCGCGCTCTACAGCGCGAAGATATTGGAAGTCTGCGGGTGGGTGCTCGGGCTGACCTGGTGGAGTTGGCTGCTCCCAACCATCTGCACCTTGCCTACCGGCCAGGCGTTAGCCTGGTGAACCGGGTATGGAAAGCTGGGGAGCAGGTGGCAGGGCCAGGTGCCCAGCGCAACGTTAGCGGTAGCAGCCAGAAGGAGTGCCGCTAATGCATCAGAATGATCTGTGTGCCCTGGACCGCTTCATCGATCGCTCTGCTCCCACCTGGTCTGGTCGGGACGACGGGGCTGGCGCTGCCCACCGCCGCGTGCATCAGGTCGTCACCTCCTTGGAGCAGGGAAGCTCGGAGACACCTGATGCTGTCTTCATGGGCTTCGCCTCCGATGAGGGGGTGCGCCGCAATGCTGGCCGCCAGGGAGCTGCTGAGGGGCCAGCGGCTTTACGCTCAGCGCTGGGGCAGCTAGCACTGGCGCAGGGGCGCAATAGCTCCCGCAACACCGACCTGGCTTTGCTGGATGCTGGTGATGTTGTGGTTTCTTCAGACCTTGAAGAGGGCCAGATGAAGTTAGCTGCTGCCGTGATGACAAGTGTGGACGCCGGCGTCCTGCCGGTCGTGCTGGGAGGCGGTCACGAAGTTGCCTTGGGCACCTACACCGGTGTGGCAGACTCTCAGGCTCGCAAGACCGCAGGCTCTGCCACCTCGCAGGAGCTGGGGCGTCTGGGCATCCTTAACCTGGACGCCCACTTTGACCTTCGCCGGGCAGCACAGCCGACCTCGGGCACCCCTTTCTACCAGGCACTCACCAGGGAAAGAGCAGCAGGCACTGACTGCCGTTACACGGTGCTGGGTATTTCAGAGGCCAACAATACTCAAGAACTGTTTGATACCGCCCACGAGCTGGAGGTGGATTACGTAGTGGACGAAGACTGCGGGGTGCTGAACCAGCAAGCCCTGCTCACCACAGTGCAGGAATTCGTGGCGACTGTAGACATCATCTACCTGACCCTGGATCTAGACGTTCTACCTGCCAGCATCGCCCCCGGTGTCAGCGCACCAGCAGGATACGGCGTGCCCCTGGAGATCATCAATACCGTGCTGAAAGAAGTGGCAGCGAGCGGCAAACTAGCAGCTTTTGATGTCGCTGAACTTAACCCCAGCTTCGATATTGACGGGCGCACCGCTAAAACCGCAGCCCGCCTCATCCATACCGTACTGACCCACCACACCCCTTTAAGCTCTGCAGCACCGTCGCTGCGCTGAGCACCCAGACTTATGAGGAGAAACCCCGTGAACCAAACCCCCGTAACCGTAGGAATCGGAGCTCTCAGCTTCGAGGACGTCATTAGGGTAGCCCGCCACCGCGCCCCCGTGGTGCTGAGCGAAGAATCCCTGGCTGAAATCGCCAGGTCATCCGAGCGCATCCGCCAACTAGCCCACCAAGAAACACCGGTCTACGGTGTATCCACTGGCTTCGGTGCCCTGGCCTCCAAGCACATCCCGGCTGAGATGCGTACCGCCCTGCAACGGGGCCTTATCCGTTCCCACGCAGCAGGGTCCGGCAAAGAGGTTGAAACTGAGGTCATTCGCGCCCTCATGATCCTGCGTCTTTCAACCCTCGCCACAGGCCGCACCGGCGTCCGCCCCGAGGTAGCTCAGGCGTACGCTGACATGCTCTCTGCCAATCTGACCCCGGTGGTCTATGAGTACGGCTCACTGGGTTGTTCTGGTGACCTTGCTCCACTGGCCCACTGCGCGCTTGCGATTATTGGTGAGGGTCAGGTGCGCGATGAGCAGGGGCAGCTATGGGACACTGCTGACGCTCTCAAACAGCACGGGCTGACGCCGGTGGTGCTTGCTGAGAAAGAGGGCCTAGCACTAATCAATGGCACCGACGGCATGTTGGGCATGCTGGTGATGGCTATTACCGACCTGGACCGTCTGACCCGCCTGGCGGATGTAGCAGCTGCGATGAGTCTTGAAGGTTTGGTGGGCACCGATCGAGTTTTTGCCGCTGACTTACACAGCTTGCGCCCCCACCCGGGTCAGCAGGCAGCGGCAGCCAACATCCTCAAAGTTCTCGAGGGCTCAGATATTATTCAGCACCATTCGGGCACTCACAGCACCTATGTGCAGGACGCCTACTCGCTGCGTTGCGCCCCGCAGGTAGCAGGTGCCGTGCGAGACACCGTAGAACACGCCCGCACCGTGGCACTGCGCGAGCTAGCTTCAGCCATCGATAACCCGGTGGTGACGCTCGATGGTCGGGTGGAGTCTAACGGCAACTTCCACGGTGCCCCGGTGGCCTATGTTCTGGACTTCCTGGCGATTGCAGTCGCTGACGCCGCCTCTATCTCAGAACGTCGCACCGATCGTTTTCTGGACACCGCCCGCAACCGGGGCCTGCCGCCCTTTTTGGCAGATGACCCCGGCGTCGACTCGGGGCACATGATTGCCCAGTACACCCAGGCAGCCATAGTCTCCGAGCTTAAGCGACTAGCGGCACCGGCCTCAGTGGATTCTATCCCGTCCTCAGCCATGCAAGAGGATCACGTTTCCATGGGCTGGAGCGCAGCCCGTAAACTGCGTACTTCAATCGACGGGCTGAGTAGGGTGATGGCAATTGAGATTCTTACAGCTGCCCGCGGCATAGACCTGCGTGCGCCGCATTGCCCGGCACCGGCCACCGCCGCTGTCATTGACCGCTTACGTCAGGATGTTGCTGGGCCGGGGAGCGACCGTTATCTGGCACCTGAAATCCAGGCAACCGTGGAGCTTGTCTTCAGTGGAGAACTGCTGGCAGCAGCTGAGAAGGTCACCGGACGCTTGGCTTAGCCTTCCATAAAGAAAGTAAAAGTTAAGAGCACACTGCCTGCGATATTGGGTTAAAGCATTCCTATCTCATAAGATAGACCTAAGCACCCCTGCGCTCATCCCATGCACCCGAGCGCAATACACACACTGAGGAGACTCACATGTCAAAGCAGACCGTTGAGATGGTCCCTGACCTTCCCCACACCAACCACGGCAACACCATCGCCTCATGGGCAATGCTGGGCATCATTATTGTGGGCGCTATCGTGGCAGCTGTCGGCTTCGACATCGCTAGCACCCCCATCTTCGTGGTGGGTGTTGCCATCATGCTCATCGGTTTAGTTGCCGGTTTGGTTCTGCGAGCAGCTGGCTACGGCCAGGGCGGCAAGCACACCAAGTACCATCACTAAGCTGATGATGCGAGCTAGGGCGTCCCACAGAGACTGTGGGGCGCTTTTGTGTACTTGGTCAGGGACGAAAGGCTTCAGTTGTCAGCCCGTGTTCACTGGCCGTCGAAATTCTCACCTAATGAGCCGGCCATTTAGCCTTGAAGCCACTGATACGACATACTAAAAAGACGCGAAAAACAGGGCACCGGCTGCCTGTGAGGGGATCACTATGACCGTTCTAGATGACATTATTGTGGGCGTCCGCGAGGATATGGCGGAGCGTCAGCGCGCCGTAACGCTAGATTACCTCAAATCCAGGGCCGCAGAGCAGCCTCCGGCACGGGATGCTTTTGCCGCGCTGAGCGGGGCTTTCAAGAACAGCCTTGAGGTTATTTCTGAGGTTAAACGCTCCAGCCCCTCCAAAGGTGCTCTGTCTGATATCCCTGACCCGGCTGCCCTAGCATCGGCTTATGAAGCCGGGGGAGCGGCCGTCATTTCAGTACTGACCGAAAAGCGCCGCTTTGCTGGCTCTCTAGCTGACCTGGACGCCGTGCGTGCAGCGGTCTCCATCCCGGTGCTCCGCAAGGATTTCACCGTTGATGAATACCAGATTTGGGAGGCACGCGCCCACGGCGCTGACCTAGTCCTGCTCATCGTTGCAGCACTGGACGACTCCACCCTCACGCGTTTCTTGGACCTTACCCACGAGCTGGGCATGAACGCACTGGTAGAAACCCACACCCCAGAAGAAATCGAACGCGCAAAAGCAGCAGGTGCCCGTATCGTGGGCGTCAACGTCCGCAATCTCAAAACCCTTGAGGTTGATAATGCAAATTTCGGTCAGCTCGCTCCCTTGCTGCCCGAAGATGCCATCATCGTTGCCGAGTCAGGGGTCGCCGAGGTGGCAGACGTTGAAGACTACGCCTCCCACGGTGCAAAAGCTGTGCTGGTGGGCGAGGCCCTGGTGAAATCAGGCACCCCCACACAAACCGTCCGCGCCTTCCGTGAAGCTGGCGCTGCTGCCCGCACCGCCTGGCTAGCTCGCTAACCGCACCCGCCTTTCACCCCACCCTTTTAGACCTAAGGAAACGGTATGACCGAAACCCTAGCCGACCAGTTCCTCACCTCTGGCGACAGCCTCAAGAACGCTCCCGGCCCCTACTTTGGCAACTACGGCGGCCGCTACATGGCAGAATCGCTGATTGCCGCCATGGACGAGCTGGAAGAAACCTTCGAGAAGGCAAAGGAAGACGAAGAGTTCCTTGCTGAATTCCGCCGTCTCTCTGCTGAATATTCCAATCGCCCCTCTCTACTCACCGAGGTTCCCCGGCTTTCTGAGCATGCTGGCGGCGTTCGCTTCTTCCTCAAGCGCGAAGACCTCAACCACACCGGCAGCCATAAGATTAACAATGTGATTGGTCAGGCACTTCTAGCGAAGCGTATGGGCAAGACCCGCCTGATTGCAGAGACCGGTGCTGGCCAGCACGGCGTCGCCACCGCCACCGCAGCCGCTCTCTTCGGCATGGAGTGCGTGGTCTATATGGGTGAAGAAGACACTGAGCGGCAGGCACTCAACGTTGCTCGCATGCAGTTGCTGGGAGCTACCGTTATCGCAGTGCAGACCGGTTCACGTACCCTCAAAGACGCTATCAACGAGGCCCTGCGTGACTGGGTAGCTAACGTGGATACCACCCACTACCTGCTGGGCACTGCCGCCGGCGCGCACCCCTTCCCGGCCATGGTGCGCTACTTCCACGACGCTATTGGCACCGAAGCTCGCCAGCAGATTCTTGAAGCCACCGGCAAACTCCCTGACGGTATCGCGGCCTGCGTGGGCGGTGGCTCCAACGCCATCGGCATGTTCCATGCTTTCCTGGATGATCGCGACGTCCAAATCTTTGGTTTTGAGGCAGGCGGCGACGGCATCGACACCGATCGTCACGCAGCCACCATCTCCCTGGGGCGCCCCGGCATGCTGCACGGCGCCATCACCTATCTTATGCAGGACGAAGACGGGCAGACTATCGAGTCCCACTCCATCTCAGCAGGTCTTGACTACCCCGGCGTCGGGCCTGAACACGCCTACCTGTCAGATATCGGGCGAGTGGACTACCAGGCGGTAACTGACACCGAGGCCATGGACGCCTTGCGTCTGCTCTGCCGCACGGAGGGCATCATCCCTGCGCTGGAATCTTCTCACGCGCTCGCAGGTGCCCTGCGCGTAGCCCGCAAGTGGGCCGATGAAAGCCCCGAAACTGCCCACGAGAAGACCATGGTGGTCTGCCTGTCAGGCCGCGGGGATAAGGATATGGAAACCGCCCTCAAGTGGTTCGGTCTGGGTAAAGCCATTCCTTCCGCCAGCCTGAATGTGGGCAACAAAGAAGCAGCAGCCGAAGCAGCACAGACAGAAGGTGCTTAAGTTATGAGCCACGTGGATTTTCTGAACGACACCGCCTACTCGGTGAAGAACGGCAAGTTTCCTGCCCCCAACCCCGACTCAAAGGTCGCGGCCCGCCTAGCCCAGTGCAAGGCTGAAGGTAGGGCCGCTCTGATTGGCTACCTGCCGGTGGGCTATCCTAGCGTCGATGAGTCAATTGCCGCTGCCATTGAGATGGGTAAGAACGGGGTGGACATCATCGAATTGGGTCTGCCCTACTCTGACCCCGTCATGGACGGCCCCGTTATTCAGCGTGCCACCGTCGAAGCGATTGCCAAGGGCTTTCGCACCGATGACGTTTTCCGTGCGGTGCGCGAAATTACCGCAGCTACCGACGCAGTTGTCGTGGTGATGACCTACTGGAACCCGGTACTCCGACGGGGCATCGACCGCTTTGCCCAGGAGCTGTCAGCAGCAGGTGGCTCGGGCATTATCACCCCAGACCTCGTGCCCGATGAAGCAGCGGACTGGTTTGCCGCCTCAGAAAAGTACGGTCTAGATCGCATCTTCCTGGCAGCTATCTCTAGCTCAACAGAACGCCTACACCTGATCTCTAAGGCTTCTAGTGGCTTTGTGTACGCCGTTTCAGTCATGGGTGTTACCGGCGCCCGTGCCTCGGTCAGTGACGCTGCCGAGACCCTGGTGGCTGACCTGCGTTCAGCTGGTGCTCCGGCGGCCTGCGTAGGTCTGGGCGTTTCTAAGAGAGAACATGTAGAAGAAATCGGCGCCTATGCGGACGGTGTTATCGTGGGTACTGCACTGGTCAAGGCACTGACTGAAGGCGGCCCCGCCGCTGTCGGTGCGCTGACCCGCGAACTCGCCGGTAAGTAACTAAAGGAGAGCAGTGGCAGCGTCTGTCATTCTAGCGTCCATCCCATCCCCCAGCGTCTCTAGCTTTTCTGTTGGATCCCTGACGATTCACTTCTATGCCCTCTGTATTCTTGCGGGTATTGCAGTGTGCCTGTGGCTAACCTCAAAACGCTGGGCACGCTGGGGGGAGGACCCCGAACGTGTCTGGGATATTGCCATGTGGGCAATACCCGCAGGCATCATCGGTGCCCGCCTTTACCACGTGCTGATTACCGACCCCGGCACCTATTTTGACGCTGGAGCTGATCCATTGGCTGTCTTCAAAATCTGGGAGGGCGGCATCGGTATCATGGGCGCCATCTCCGTGGGTGGGCTGGGTGCCTGGATTGCCTGTAAGCGCTACGGCATCTCTCTGGCTAAATTCGCGGACGCTGCCGCCCCCGGCATTCTCATTGCACAGGCATTGGGGCGCTGGGGTAACTGGTTCAACCAGGAGCTTTTCGGCAAGCCAACCACTCTGCCCTGGGGCTTGGAAATTTCGGCAACCTCCCATAACTTCCCTGACCAGTACGCGCCGGGAACCCTCTTTCACCCCACCTTCCTTTACGAATCCATCTGGAATCTGTTGGGTGCTGCTTTGCTCATTTACCTGGGCAAACGGGGGCTCTTCCAACGCGGGCAGACCTTCTGGGGCTATGTTGCCTGGTACGGTTTCGGCCGCCTCCTGATTGAAGCCTTCCTGCGTATTGATACGGCAGAAATGTTACTGGGTGTGCGCATCCACGTCTGGACGTCCGGAGCTATCTTACTCCTGGGCCTGATCATGTTCGCCCTTGCCGGGGCTCGCGCCCGCAGGCAACGAGACGGGCTGGAACCGGCGTCCGTGCGTTCGGCAGATTAGCAGCCGGTTAAACTGCCTGGTCTATGAAAGTGTGGGGCGGTCCATCGTACGATGGACCGCCCCACACTTTCATAGAACGCTAGCCGAAGAGTCGTTGTAGCAGAGCTAGAGCCCGGTGGGCACGCATCTCTATCAGGCTGCTGTTGGTCGAGGCGCTGGGTTTGAGCGTTGAGGCGTAGAGATAGTAGCCCGCTAAAGCCACTACACAACCGTGCAAGAATTCTAGGCTCGGACGCCGGTGCGCGGGCATGAGCTCTAGGACCTGCTGTTCGGTCAGATGGCTATCCTGAATCAGTGCATCGACAGCTACCTGTGCCATATCAAGGTCTGCATTGCCGATATTTGCCCAGGGCCAGTCCACCAGCACTGCCTGACCATCAGATGTCAGCAGGATATTATCGGCGCGCAAATCGGTATGAACGTAGTCAGTGCCGCCAAGATGAGCTACAAGCTGCTCATCCACCTTAACTGCGAAGCCTGCCGCATGCTCATTGACCTGGGGGAGTAGCTCTACAAGGTCCCGGTAGGAGGGAGTATCTTTCACATACTGCAGGTCATCTAAACTCACGCCCTCAGTTAGCCGGTGCCAGAACTTTAGCTCGGGGCCTACGGATTCGGCGGCTGGTTCGAGTTCCAGTGCTGGATCAATATCTAGATCGCGCAGAGCATCAAGCGCCGCAAAAACTGCCTTGAGCTCGCTCGGTTGCCATGGCGAAGAAGGGTGCCGCCCCTCAATATCTGCAAGGAGCAGGGCTACCCAGGTATCTTCGTCCTTACTCTGGTATTCGGTAAAACCGAGAAACCCAGCGACTGGGGCGTCCTGGGTAAAAGCAGCTGACACCTTAGCCTCCTGCCGGTGGAGGTCGGCTGTGCCGGGGTGCTCCTTTGCACTGACAGCCTTGAGGAAGGCGCGACGTCCATTCTCGGTGATTAGCCTATCGGCAGTGCCCAAACTAAAGCCACCAGCCTGCGAATCAGCTGAAACCACCGGGCTACCTAACGTATCTTCAACCCAGAGCTGTAGAGCGGTGGGTAGTTCTGACCAGGTCAGTCTTTGCTGAGCGCTTTTCTCTTGTGACATGCCCAATAGTTTACAGCCCGGTCCATCAAATTGCTGGTGGGGCATGCCTATAACGGCCCGGCCGGTAGTTTGGTGGACCTGCCCTCAACGGCTGTCAACCATTCGGGTTTTGGGTGACTTAACACTTAATATTTCTCAGTCTATAATCTCCTACAATCTTGGACTAACGTGCTGCTCTGAGTAGATTGATAGTGAGTCGCCGTACAGCGACCCCCGCACCAGACAAAGGAGACCCCCGTGACCACCATGAAAGCAGTTGTTGTTTCTGACCGTCTTGACGGAACCGTCGATATCAAGGACGTCCCCATCCCCGAGGTGGGCCACGGTCAGGTCCTTGCCAAGATTGAATACTCCGGTGTGTGCCACACCGACCTGCACGTAGCTGCCAGTGACTTCGGCGAAAAGCCTGGCCGAATTCTCGGCCACGAGGGCGTCGGCGTCATTACCGAGGTGGGCCCCGGTGTGGAGCACCTACAGGTGGGCGACCGGGTGAGCGTCCCCTGGTTCTTCAAGGGCTGCGGTCACTGTGAATACTGTGTGGACGGCCGCGCCACTCTCTGCCGATCAGTCATCAACGCTGGCTACACTGCTGATGGTGGTATGAGTGAATACACCCTGCTCTACGCTGACTACACCGTCAAGGTGCCCGATGCTCTGGACCCGGTCGAGGCTACCTCCATTACCTGCGCCGGTGTCACCACGTATAAGGCCATCAAGGAGTCGGGTATCCGCCCCGGTCAATGGTTGGTAGCTTTCGGTGCTGGCGGTCTGGGTAACCTAGCGGTGCAGTACGCTAAGAATGTCTTTGGGGCCCAGGTGATTGCCGTAGATATCAACGAAGACAAGCTGCTACTGGCTAAGGACAGCGGCGCTGATGTGGTGATCAACGGAAAGAACGTTGAAAGCGTCGAAGAAGAGATTAAGAACGTGACCGGTGGGGTGGGTGCCCACACTGCTGTCGTCACCGCAGTATCTAAGGTTGCCTTTAACCAGGCTGTAGAGTCAGTTCGAGCCGGTGGCACCGTGGTGGCTGTTGGGCTACCCACCGAGTCAATGGACCTCAGCATTCCCCGCCTGGTACTGGATGGCATACGGGTGCAGGGGTCGCTGGTAGGTACTAGCCAGGATCTGGAAGAAGCCTTTGCTTTCGGCGCCCAGGGTTTGATTAAGCCCGTGGTTCAGCTCCGCCCGGTTGAGGACGTCCAGGCTATCTTTGACGAGATGCACGCAGGGCTTATCAACGGACGCATGGTGCTAGATTTCACCGGAGAAACCAAGTAATCCGGTTGGTATAAAAAGGGGCGGTGGCTGGTGCCACCGCCCCTCTTTTTTGCTGAGATATGAGACGTCTAGTTCGAAATATGAGAAATTATGTTGCTTTTATGTTTCCGACTGCCGGGTTTTGTAAACAAAAAGGCAAATAATTATGAAAGAAAAGTGTTGTCTAATGAGGGAAATGGGGCAGGGGGTGCCCTGATTTTTTCCTGGTTTTACAGGGAGGTAGGCCAGAGTTTTCCCTTGGGGGCTCGTTGGCTCCCAATGAATGACGAGCAAGGGTGGCGAATACGTTTACATTTCTGTAATAGCGCCGCACCATATTGGATGGCAGACACCCGGCACACGCTAATAGGAAGGGTCACCCATGCACAGAACACCAGCCCAGGGCTTGTCAGCTGCTGAAGATTTCACTGTGGACCCCCACACCAAGAACCACGCGCCCTCGCCCTTTACCACTTTTGCCAACCTGCCTGAAGCGCAGGGGCTCTACAAGCCTGACGCTGAGAAGGACGCCTGCGGTCTGGCCATGGTTGCCACCCTACGCGGTGAACCCGGCCATGACATCGTGGATTACGCCCTCACTGCGCTGCGCCGTCTTGAGCACCGCGGTGCTGTAGGCGCTGACGAAGGCACCGGCGACGGCGCGGGTATTCTCCTGCAAATCCCCGATGCCTTCTTGCGTGAGGTGGTTGACTTTGAACTGCCCCCTCTGGGCAAGTATGCGGTCGGTACAGCCTACTTGCCGACCGGCGGGGTAGATGTTGATGACAAGCAGAAGGCACTTGCCGATATTGCTCAGCGTGAGGGCCTGCGCGTCCTGGGCTGGCGCCAAGTTCCTGTTAACCCCGATATCGTGGGTAAGTCAGCCCGCGAGGTTATGCCTCACTTCGTTCAGATGTTCATTGCCGAGGCATCGGGCGATTCTAACGATGCGGTCAACGCTCCTTTTACGGGACACATCCCCGTCATTGATCTTGATCCTCAGGCAGAGCGCCGCCAGCTGGATCAAAAGGCTTTCTGCGTGCGTAAACGGGCGCAACACAAGTTGGGAGTTTACTTCCCCTCCTTCTCCTCTCGCACCATTGTCTACAAGGGCATGTTGACTACCGCCCAGCTAGAACCCTTCTACCCTGATCTTTCCGACGCTCGCTTTGCCACCAAACTGGCAATCGTTCACTCGCGTTTCTCGACCAACACCTTCCCCTCTTGGCCGCTAGCCCAGCCCTTCCGCACCATTGCTCACAACGGCGAAATCAATACGGTCAAGGGCAACCGCAACTGGATGCGTGCCCGCCAGTCCCAGCTCAAGTCCCCGGTGCTGGGCCGCAACCCTGAAGAGCTCTTTCCGATTTGTTCGGTCGGTGCATCTGACTCTCAATCCTTTGACGAGGTGGCCGAGCTACTCATGCTCTCAGGCCGTTCAGCAGCCCAGGTGCTGATGATGATGGTGCCCGAGGCCTGGGAAAACCACGAGACCATGGACGCCGACCGCCGCGCCTTCTACCGCTACCACTCCTCCCTGATGGAGCCCTGGGACGGCCCCGCAGCGATTGCCTTTACCGACGGTGACGCCGTGGGCTCGGTGCTCGACCGCAACGGGCTGCGTCCTGGTCGCTACTGGGTCACCGATGATGGCTTGGTCGTGCTGGCCTCCGAGGTGGGCGTGGTTGATATCCCCGAATCCAAGATTGTTGAAAAGGGCAGGGTCTCGCCGGGCAAGATGTTCTACGTGGACACCGAAGCCGGCCGACTGGTGCCCGATGAAGAAGTTAAGGCAGCCGTTGCCGCTGAACAGCCCTGGGCTACCTGGGCTGAAGAGAACATCGTAAATCTGGCTGATTTGCCCGACCGTGAGCACGTGCGTGCCGCCCGCAAGTCAATTCTCAAGCGCCAGCAGACCTTTGGATACACCGAAGAAGAACTGCGCAAGATTCTGGCTCCCATGGCAGCAACCGGTGCTGAGCCTATCTACGCCATGGGTACTGATACGCCCATCGCGGTGCTCTCTAAGCGTCACCGTCTGCTCTTTGACTACTTTGTGCAGTCCTTCGCCCAGGTGACCAACCCGCCGCTGGATTCCATTCGTGAAGAGCTGGTGACCAGTCTCAAAACCTCTATCGGTGCTGACGGCAACCTGCTGCGTAATGGGCGGGTACGGGTCAACCACGTTGAGCTGGACTTCCCGGTGATTAACAATGATGAGCTGGATAAGATTCTGCATATTGATGATGAGGACGGCGCGCCGGCGGCTGTAAAGGTCTCCGGGCTCTACCCCTCACACGGTGGGGAAGCTGCCCTGCGTGAGCGTCTGGCTGAGATTTGTGAGCAGGTCTCTGCTGCGGTTGAGCGCGGCGTCCAGTTCCTCATTCTTTCTGACCGTAACTCTAACGGAGCCTGGGCTCCCATCCCGTCCCTGCTGCTGACCAGCGCTGTTCACCATCACCTCTTGCGCAGCGCTACCCGCACCAAGGTTGCCCTGATTGTTGAAGCGGGTGACGTGCGCGAGGTCCACCATGTTGCCACCCTCATTGGCTACGGTGCCTCAGCGGTCAACCCCTACCTGGCTATGGAGTCCGTTGAAGAGCTGGTAGCTCAGGGTGAAATCACCGGTGTCACTGAAGCTGAGGCTGTCTATAACCTCATCAAGGCACTGGGCAAGGGCCTGCAAAAGATTATGTCCAAGATGGGTATCTCAACGGTATCTTCCTACTGCGGCGCCCAGACTTTTGAAGCCCTGGGTCTGTCCCAGAGCCTGGTTGACCAATTCTTTACCGGCACCCACTCCCAAATGGACGGCGTGGGGCTAGGCGTAATTGAAGCTGAAATCCGCAAGCGTCACCACGATGCCTACCCCGATGACGGTGTGGCGGTACCTTATCGCGCTCTTGAAACAGGCGGCGAGTATGACTGGCGTCGGGAGGGCCCACCCCACCTCTTCAACCCGCAGACCATCTTCCGGCTGCAGCACTCCACCAAGACCCGCCGCTATGACATCTTCAAGAGCTACACCAAGCTCGTCGATGATCAGGCTAAGGATCTCATGACCCTGCGCGGCCTCTTCACCTTTGATAGCAACCGCACCCCGGTACCCCTGGACGAGGTGGAGTCAGTTTCCTCCATCGTCAAGCGTTTCTCAACCGGTGCCATGTCCTACGGCTCTATTTCCAAGGAAGCCCACGAGACACTGGCGATTGCTATGAATCAGCTTGGCGCTAAGTCCAACACTGGTGAGGGTGGCGAGGACGTTGACCGCCTGCTGGACCCCACTCGCCGGTCGGCTATCAAACAGGTTGCATCGGGCCGCTTTGGTGTCACCTCTCTCTACCTCACCAATGCTGATGACATCCAGATCAAGATGGCGCAGGGTGCTAAGCCCGGTGAGGGTGGGCAGCTCATGGCAGCCAAGGTTTACCCCTGGGTTGCTGCGACCCGCCATTCCACCCCCGGCGTCACTCTGATTTCACCTCCGCCGCATCACGATATTTACTCCATCGAGGATCTGGCCCAGCTGATATATGACTGCAAGCGCGCTAACCCCAGCGCTCGTGTGCACGTCAAGCTGGTTTCTGAAGTCGGTGTTGGCACTGTAGCAGCCGGTGTCACCAAAGCTAAGGCCGATGTCGTACTCATCTCTGGCCACGACGGCGGTACCGGCGCTGCGCCCCTCAACTCCCTCAAGCACGCTGGTGCGCCGTGGGAACTTGGCCTGGCTGAAGCCCAGCAGACCCTGTTGCTCAACGGCCTACGTAACCGTGTGGTCGTTCAGGCAGATGGCCAGCTCAAGACCGGCCGAGACGTCATCATCGCTGCCTTGCTGGGGGCTGAAGAATTCGGCTTCGCGACCGCCCCGCTCATCGTTGAGGGCTGCATCATGATGCGTAAATGTCACCTGGATACCTGCCCGGTGGGTGTTGCCACCCAGAACCCTGATTTGAGGGCGCGCTTTACCGGCCAGGCCCAGCACGTGGTGAACTTCTTTGAGTTCATCGCCGAGGAGGTACGCGAGTATCTGGCAGAGCTGGGCTTCCGCACCCTGGATGAGGCTATCGGCCATGCAGAGGTGCTGGATGTCTCACAGGCGGTGGAGCATTGGAAGGCTTCGGGGCTTGATCTCTCCAAGATTCTTGTCTCAACGGCCAGCCAGTACGGTGCCGATGAAATTCGGAACACCAGCACCCAGGATCACGAGCTGGATGCGCACATCGATAACCGCTTTATTGAGGCGGCTACTGAAACCTTCACAAACCGCCAGAAGGTCAGCATAGATGCCCAGGTGGTCAACACCGACCGCTCCGTGGGCACCATGCTGGGGCATCACGTCACCAAAACCTTTGGTATTGACCTGCTGGAGCCAGGAACGATCAAGCTGAACCTGACCGGTCACGCCGGGCAGTCCCTGGGTGCCTTCCTGCCCGCTGGCATCTCCATCACCCTCACCGGTGACTCCAACGACTACGTCGGCAAGGGGCTCTCAGGCGGTAGCATCACGGTGCGTCCGGACGCCGCCGCACCCCTGAGCTCAGCACAGAACGTCATTGCTGGCAACGTCTGCGGCTATGGCGCGACCAGCGGTGAGATGTTCCTGGGCGGAGCCGTGGGGGAGCGCTTCATGGTTCGTAACTCGGGTGCAACCGCTGTCGCTGAGGGAATTGGCGATCACGGATGCGAATACATGACCGGTGGTCTTGCCCTGATTATCGGTTCGACCGGCAGAAACTTCGGAGCCGGCATGAGTGGCGGTATCGCCTATGTGTTGGATCTTGAAGAGAAGAAGGTCAATAAGCAGGCCCGTGAGACCGGTGAGCTGACCTTCCTGCCCCTGGACGATGCCGACCGTTTAGAAGTGCAAAACCTCTTAGAGCGGCACCTAGACCACACCGGATCGTCTCGGGCTGAAGAACTACTGGCTAATCTAGATACTACTTTTGACCGCATCACTAAGGTGCTTCCCCGCGACTTCGCCGCTGTGCAGCTGATTCGTGCCGAGGCAGAAGCCGCCGGTGAAGACACCGCATCAATGCAGGTTTGGAACAAGATTTTGGAGGTGACCGCTCGTGGCTGATCCTCGCGGTTTTCTAAAAGTAACCACCCGTCAAGACCGCCCCAAGCGCCCCGTGCCGGTGCGTATTCTTGACTTCAACGAGGTGCAGGTAGCGCAGAATTCTGCCGTCCTTAAAACGCAGGCATCGCGTTGCATGGACTGCGGTGTGCCCTTCTGTCACCAGGGTTGCCCACTGGGCAATCTGATTCCTGAGTGGAATGATCTGACCTGGCGGGGCCAAAGGGCTCAGGCCGTTGAACGCCTGCATGCTACCAACAACTTCCCGGAGTTCACTGGACGCGTCTGCCCCGCACCCTGCGAAACCTCCTGCGTGCTGGGGATCAACCAGCCTGCGGTAACCATTAAGCAGATTGAGTACTCTATTGCTGAGCAGGCTTTTGAGAATGGTCTAATTGAGCCGATTATGCCCGACCGCATGCTGGGTAAAACGGTAGCTGTGGTTGGTTCTGGCCCGGCAGGTTTGGCTGCCGCCCAGCAGCTGACCCAGGCTGGCTTTACCGTCGCGGTCTTTGAACGGGACGATAGGGTTGGCGGCTTGTTGCGCTACGGTATCCCTGATTTCAAGCTGGAAAAAGATATTGTGGACCGCCGCATCGCGGTCATGGAGGCAGAAGGCACCCGCTTTAGAACCGGTATCGAAATCGGTAGTGACATCACTTGGGATGACCTCAAGAAGCGTTATGACGCCGTTATCGTGGCAACCGGTGCCACGCAGCCGCGTGCGCTGGATATTCCCGGTGCCAACCTAGAGGGCGTACACTTCGCCATGCCTTATCTGACCGAGTCAAACCGCGTGGTGGCTGGTGACCTCGCTGAGCCCACCATCAACGCAGCGGGAAAGAACGTTATTGTTTTGGGTGGTGGCGATACCGGTAGCGACTGTATCGGTACCGCAGTGCGTCAGGGCGCGGCGTCTATTACCACACTGGCTATTGGGGCCCAGCCCCCGGCTGACCGCGCGGATCACGAACCCTGGCCCATGTTCCCCAAGGTCTTTGAAGTATCGTCCTCCCACGAAGAAGGCGGTGAGCGCAGCTACCTTGCCTCCACCGTGGAGTTTGTGGGTCAGAACGGTAAATTGACCGGGCTCAAGGTGGCTGAAACCGAAATCAGCGGGGACGGGCGCCGCGGCCCCAAGGCCGGCACCGAGCGCGTTATTCCCGCTGACCTGGTCTTCCTAGCCCTTGGTTTCACCGGTCAAGAGAACAGCGATATCAGTGAGCAGGTAGGCGCAGAGCTGGATGCTCGCACCAATGTGGCACGCGCTGAGGACTACATGACTAACGTCCCCGGTATCTTCTCCTGTGGGGACGCCGGGCGCGGCCAGTCCCTGGTGGTGTGGGCTATCGCTGAGGGGCGTGCCTGCGCTGCCTCGGTAGAACGGCACCTGACCGGCTCAACTGTTCTACCGGAGCCGGTGCTACCCAGCCACCGGGCCATTGATTTAGCGCTCTAACTTGAAAATAGAGGGATATTCATAGGTACAAAATTTCCGTTAACAGGGAGGGCATGGGCAAGCTGACCCTCTCGCCCGGTTCGCTTCGCTCACAAGGCGATTCACGCCAGCCCCGAGCCAGCATGCCCATGCCCTGCCTGTCAGCTCTGTGATTTTATGAGTAACCCTTGTATGACAGTTTGTGAAATCTAGCCCAGATTTTCTCGTACCAGTTGTATCAGAGGGGCGCAGGCCTCGGGTGAGCTGTAATCTACGGTTTTCTGCGAGAAGCTGTCCAACATTTGCTGGTTAGCCACCGACTTCTTGGGGATTGCCGCAATGGCAGAACGGATACCAATCATGACCGTCTTGTGCTTTAGAGACAGGCGAGTATGGTCGAGTGCGCCCCTGAAGTGGAAGATGCCGTTGGCATGATCGACCAGAGCCTCACCCACATTCTTGCGTAGAATTCCGTCGAGTTTTTCCTGGGGCGCACCGTCCAACCCGCTAAACGAAACGGTGAAAAGAGTTAGGGGCTGAGCCAGTAGCTGATTGACAAGTTTTTTGAGCTCGGAAGATTCGGTGAGAAGCCCACCGTAGTCGCTCAGCCCAGCAACCACCATATCCGCTTCGGCTAGGAGAGATGGGCTGATATCAGAAGCTGCTACTACCTCTGTCTGCACCCCAGCTTGGCTTAGCTCTTCTGCTATCCAATGCGCGTACCGTTCAGTACTGCCGTACTGGCTTCCGTAAATGAGCACGACCCGACTCATCGTTGTTTCCCTTCTAGTGGGCTGAGAGCTCTACGCTAGCTCTTCGAGGTAGATTTTCACCTGATCTACCAGCGGATCAATCCACTGGCGATTGGTGTGGTCAGCTCCACCGTTTTCAAACGCTTCAATAAGCTGCTTGTCGTACTCGTTCTGTCTGGGCTTGAGCTTATAGGCAGTCTTCACACCGGTAAGTGCTGTCTTGTGGAGCTTGGACATTTCGCTCATCTTCAAGCCACCGCGGAAGTGGAAAGCTGGCCTGTCCCCGGCAACTTCGGCCTTGTAGCTCTTCATGACGCGGTCATCCAGGTAGGAACGGGGGTAGACCTCTGTGCCATTGAAAGAAACGGTATAAAAGAGGCGGCGATCAACGGTAAGCATGGCTTCACGACGCTTACGGAGGGTGGGTGCGCCGGTCAAGAAGCCACCCAGGTAGCTGGCACCCACAATCAAAATGTCTGCGCTTTTAATGAGTTCGTCGGTTGCTTCTGCGACTGGAGATAGCTTGACGGTGGGCGCTTGGGGGAGTGCTCGCAAGTCTTCGGCAATCCACGTGGCGTAGCGTTCAGTGTGGCCGTAGGTGGAACCGAAGAGAATAATAACCGTGGGGGCGTTCATAGCAACCTTTGCAAGTGGGTGAAAGCGGTGCGCTGTGGTGCATCTTTTAGAATACGCGCCTTGTTTGACGCTCTCAAACATAAACGAGTGTGGCAAGCCAAAAGATTTTGCTTGGTGACCGTTTATGTTTGTTTTTGTGGGGTTTGAAGTGTCATTGTTGGTAAATGTGGGGTAAAACGTCCCCCAAAACCCCATGAAACCACGTACAATGGACTGTGGACATGTTGGTTTTATGCTGACTATATGGGAGCCTGTTGGCTACCTCGATGAGTATCTCAACGATGGTTGCCTGCGCAGGTAGCCCAGCCCCTACAAAACATAAGGTTGATTGATGAGACGCGCAAAGATTGTTTGTACCATTGGCCCCGCAATTTCTGCCCCCGAGAAAATTGCAGCTGCTATCGAAGCTGGCATGAATGTTGCCCGACTAAACATGAGCCACGGTGACCACGAGGTTCACACTAACTCATACGCAACGATTCGAGAGCAAGCTGAGAAGCTGGGTAAGAATGTTGCGATCCTTGCTGATTTGCAGGGCCCTAAAATTCGCCTAGAAACCTTCAAAAACGGCGCTGAAGTTCTTGAGCCCGGTGACACTTTCAAGATCACCACTGAAGATGTTGAAGGCACCAAGGAAATCTGTGGAACCACTTTCAAGGGTCTGCCCGGTGACGTCAAGCCCGGCGATACCCTGCTGATTGATGATGGCAAGATCCGTCTAGAAGCTATTGAGGTTGACGCTACGACCGTCACTACGCGCGTTGTCGTGGGTGGCCCTATCTCCAATAACAAGGGCATCAACCTGCCTGGCGTTGCCGTATCAATTCCTGCGCTGACCGAAAAGGACGAGCGCGACCTGCGTTTTGCCCTGAACATGGGTGTCGATATCATCGCTCTTTCTTTCGTGCGTAGCGGCGATGACGTCACCCGCGTTCACGAAATCATGGAAGAAGAAGGCCGCCGTATTGCGGTTATTGCTAAGGTCGAGAAGCCTCAGGCTGTTGAAAATCTGCAGGATATCGTCGACAAGTTCGATGGCATCATGGTGGCTCGTGGTGATTTGGGTGTTGAGTTCCCCCTCGAAGAGGTCCCCCTCGTTCAGAAGCGCGCGATTGAACTTGCACGCCGCTGGGCAAAGCCGGTTATCGTGGCGACTCAGGTACTGGAAACCATGATTCAGAACCCCACTCCCACCCGTGCAGAGGCATCTGACTGCGCTAACGCTATTCTTGATGGCGCGGACGCTGTCATGCTCTCTGGTGAGACTTCTGTGGGCAAATACCCCATCATCACCATCCAGACCATGGCTCGCATTATTAGCTCCACCGAGGAGCGCGGTCTCTTCCGTGTTCCTGAGCTGGGTACATCACCCAAGACTCGCGGTGGCGCTATTACCCGCGCGGCGGTCAATATTGCTGACCAGCTGGACGTCAAGTACATTGCTGCTTTCACCCAGTCCGGTGATACCGCCCGCCGTCTGGCGCGTCTGCGTCCTGTTAAGCCCGTGCTGGCTATGACTCCTAAGCCTGAGGTTCGTGCCTTCCTGTCGCTGCTCTGGGGCGTGGAGGCTGTTCTGGCTCCTGCTGCCAATGACACCGATGAGATGACCGCTGTGGTTGACCGCTACATTCTGGCTAACAACCTGGCTGAGGCTAACGATTTGATTGTTATGGCTGCCGGTTCACCTCCCGGTGTGGCTGGTTCTACCAACACCGTGAAGGTTCACCGCGTTGGCGACCTGGACGACGCCGGGGCGGTCCTGCCCGAGGATCGCGAGTCGGTTGGTCCCTTCCACGAATAAGTCTCTGTCTGCCAATCTAGGCTAGAGAACTGAAAGCTCGCCCCGCTTACTGTGAGCGGGTCGAGCTTTTTGCTTGTACGTTTAATTCTGCAATTGTTATTGGAGTCAGGATGCTAGCTACTTCAGGGCCTTGTTAATGAGCAGCTCCTTACGGTATCTTTAGCTCATCCAGGCTAATCAGGCAGGTTGTTTGAAGTGAACCTCGTGGGTCAGATGTCAGCGTTCGTGGTCATGGCAGCCAAGCCTGTAAACGCTGAGCCAGCCACCCCGGTCTCTGTAGCGGAATACCGTGACCGCAATCGGCGACAATTTCTGCCTCGCACCCCGATTGTGAATCTGCTAGCAGGTTGGCTGACGTTCGCATCATCGGCCGTTCAGCTTCGCCGACGAGTACCAATGAGTCGCCCGGAAACTCTGCCCATGATTCTGGGATTGAGAACCTGATGTTCTCACCCACCGAAGCAAGCAGAGTTTCAAGTGAAAGCGACCGCGACGTTCGAAGATAGGCCGGGAACAACGCGGATGGAATAAAGAGCTCTTTGGCTTGGGCCCTAGCGAAGTGTTCATTTTTCGCAAGAGGGGCGGCCATTCTGAGCGTTGCAAGAGTTGCGGCAGGCCACTTGGCTGGCTTTGCTTGGGCACTGATAATTCCGACTCTTTCTACAAGGTCGGGTCGTTGGGATGCGAGAAGGATGGCGAGCTGTGCTCCCAGCGAGAAACCAATCACAGTCACAGGACTACCCTCATAGCCCTCAAAGAGCGAAATCAAGGTGTTTACCGTCTGCTGATGCGAGCGATACGGCAGATTCGCGCTATGATCATGACCGGGAAGATCCGGCACGAGAAAACTGTAATCGGTCTCGAGCTGTTCCAGTAAAGGTCGCCACATCCACCCGGCAACACCGCCGCCATGAAGTAGCAGCAGCGTCTCTTCCTTAAGCCCAATGGTAGTTTCTACATACACCCCAGAGGTGTCCACGCTGCCCCTCCAACTCATGCCTGTTCTCTTGATGTATGGCTGTTCATTTAAACAGATCTTATAGTCCACTGCTCACCTAATAGAAATATATTTTAGAAAGACTTAGTCGTAGTCCGAAGTTGTCTAGTGTCAGTTTTTATTCTGAAACCCCTAGCATGGTGTTAAGTATGGGAGCAGAGTCAACAAAAAACACCCTCCTGTCAACAGGAGGGTGTTTGTTATGTACCTGGCTAGGCTTTTGCTGGTGCCCAAGGTGGGACTTGAACCCACACTCTAAAAGAACCGCATTTTGAGTGCGGCGCGTCTGCCAATTCCGCCACTTGGGCTTGCTTCAGAGAGCACTTCTACTGTACACAAGCCTGCTCAGAAAAGCGAATTGGAGTGGACTGTGGCAAGGTTCAGCACTCAATCACCCTTCTAAGACGGAATATTAAACATACAATTAGAACGGTAGTACGCACCGTCACCCGCGTAAAGAAGCGCATAAAGTTCGGTTCGTGCGAAAATAAAGACACAGAGTTAAAACTTGTGACGCTGAATTGACTGAAGGAGCCACGGGAATGTCAGAGCAGACCCCCCTAGAATCCGAGAACCACGATCAGCAGCCGGCACGCACCGTCGTTGTAGCTGAAGACGAAGCGCTCATTCGCCTAGATATCGTAGAAATTCTCAAAGACCAGGGATTTGAAGTGCTTGCTGAGACCGATAACGGCAAGACCGCGGTTGAACTAGCAGAAAAGCACCGCCCAGATCTGGTGCTGATGGACGTCAAAATGCCCATTATGGACGGTATCGAAGCTGCCGGTCTTATCAATGAGAAAGAGCTAGCACCCGTAGTTTTGCTCACCGCCTTTAGCCAAAAAGAACTGGTAGATCGAGCAACTGAGGCCGGTGCTATGGCCTACGTGGTCAAGCCTTTCTCACCCAATGACCTCATTCCCGCTATTGAAGTTGCCATGAGCCGTTACGAGCAGCTTCGTGCACTCAAGAGCGAAGTCAGCTCCATTAAGGAACAGTTTGAAACCCGCAAGCTGGTTGACCGCGCCAAGTCGCTGCTCATTACCAAGATGGGGTTGAGCGAACCCGAAGCTTTCCGTTGGATCCAGAAAACTTCAATGGACCGGAGGCTCTCAATGCGAGAGGTCGCAGAGACCATCGTCAAACAGGTTCAATAAAAACCGTCCACATAAGACCGAGCAAAAGACCCGCTGATTCACATATCAGCGGGTCTTTTACTCGATAGTTCGGTTAAAGTTCTTCGCGGCCCTTCTGGGAGCCATTAATTCCCCAGAGGGCGATGGCTGCACTAACGGTGACTGCTGCCCACCAGAGGCCACCTTCGGCAATTGCTAGGGTCGTCACGATGATGGTGATGACCAAGAAGATATTGCCCAGCATCTTACGAGTTGAAGGTTTCACAGAACTTCCTAAAAGAGAACGGTAGTTACCTGACCACTTTACCGTGCAGCCCAGGCCCAGGAATACACCGTAGAAATGAACTGAACCCCGTTCCTTAGTGTCTAAAGAACGGGGTTCAGCGTGTATTTTTAGGCCTGAACTGAAGCGGGCTTCTCAGCTACTTCATCAGTGTCAAGGTCCTTGTCAGCGCCGAAGGCCCGAGCGAAGCGTTCGGTGAGGCTTGCAATTGCGCCGTCACCGGTGACGTTTGTTGCGGTCCCGAAGGAGTCCTGAGCTAGGTAAAGAGCAATCATTAGTGCGATCATTGCGTCATCGAAGCCAAGCATGGACTGTAGCAGGCCGATGGCGGTCATGACAGCGCCACCGGGGACGCCGGGAGCTGCCACCATCATGATGCCCAGTACCAGTACTACGGGAATCATATCAAGGAAGGACAGCGAGCCCGTGGTCATGTAGATAACCGCTACTGCGCAGGAGGTAATGGTAATCATGGAGCCTGAAAGGTGGATGGTGGCACACAGGGGGATTGCGAAGTCCACAATTCTACCCTTGATACCCACCTTTTTCGCTGAGTCAACGGTGACCGGGATGGTAGCTGCCGATGACTGGGTACCAATAGCGGTGAAGTAGGCAGGGAGCATACCCTTGAGCATGCTGAAGGGGTTACGCTTACTAGCTGCACCTGCAACGGAGTACTGAATAGTCAGCATGACCCAGTGCAGAATGATGACCATGATAAAGACCTTGCCGAAGACAGCCAGAATCTGACCGACCTGACCCGCCAGAGTCATGTTGGCGAAGACGCCCACGATGTGTACGGGTAACAAGGGGATGATGACGCGGCCCAGCAGCTTCTCAATGATGATTTGGAAGTCCTGGAAGAGGTGCAGCATATTCTTGGTCTTCAGCGCTGTCAGCCCCAGACCCAGAATGAAGGCAAGAATGAGGGCACTCATCACCGACATGATGGGGTCAAGAGCAAACTCAAGGTAACCCGAAGACAGTGACTCTTCAGGGTTCTCAAAAACTGTCAGCTGCTGACCCCTTAGGATCGTGGGGTAGATAAAGTGGGCTACGGTCACGGCCAGGAAGCCAGCGGCGATGCTCGAGATGTAGGCGAGACCCACCGTCGTGCCCAGAAGCTTGCCAGCTCCCTTAGCTAGAGAACCAATACCGGGCACGATAAAGCCGATAATAATGAGGGGAATGGCAAAGCTGAGGAAGGCGCTGAAAATCGTGGAGAACGATACGAACAGCTGAACCACTAGGTCGGTGGGGATACTGCTACCTAGGACGCTGTTGATGCCATCGATAATGCCGGGGGTAAAGGCGCCGATGAGAATACCGCTAGCGATTGCAACGATAATCCAAACCAGCAGAGGGATCTTCTTCATGGTTCCTCACGGGTTGGGGTTGAGTGCGTGTGTGCACGATGGTTTAGAAGTTTCAGTTTAGGCATATTGCCCTGTTAATGGGCACCTCAGAGTGTCTTTTCGGTCTATTCGTGGGTGGTATCACGCCCATGATTTTCCATACTGAGAAATGCTGGGGTAAACACCGGGAACAGCGCCATACTGTGCTAGGTGAGAGCGCACGTCCCGCTGACTCTGAAGCTACCGCTGGGGTGCGTCAATAATCTGGTTGGTGATGCGTGCAGTGCTAATGATCCTGCCAGATTCATCGGTGATTTCCACGGTGTGTACGCAAACCGTTTTGCCTAGCTTCAGGGAACGGCAGACTCCGGTCACCACTCCTCTGGACGCCGGGCGCAGGTGGGTGATGTTGAGATCAACACCCACTGCGACCTTGCCTTGCTCTGCTACCGAAAGAAAAGCAGCAACAGAACCTAAGGTTTCTGCTAAGGCGGCTGTCGCTCCTCCGTGTAGCAAACCCACTACTTGGGTATTCCCCTCTACCGGCATCGTTGCTACAGAATGTTCTGGTGAAAGCTGCTGGAATTGTATACCCAGCTTTTCAGTGAGACCGTCGAGTCTTAGGCCAGCAAAATAGGTGTGATACTGGGGTGGGATGCCGGCGGACGTTAGCTCGGCTAGTCGTTGATCAGTGATATTGGGTTCTGAAGTAGCCATGAGAATCCTTAGACAGAAGTTGGTCGTTAGAGGGGCGCCAAGTGGAGCGTACCCTCATAAGAGGGTTGCAGACAGGGGTAGAGCAGCCCGGTAGGATGGGTATGTGACTAACTCTAGCGAAACTCCAGCCCAGCCCAACCAAAAACTGATGATCATTGACGGGCATTCTCTTGCCTTTCGCTCCTTCTACGGGGCACCGGTCGATGTCTTTGTCAACGCTGAAGGTCAGCACACGAACGCTGTCTATGGCTTTCTATCGACCCTCTTGAGCCTGATCAAAAGCGAGCAACCCACCCATATTATTGCTGCTTTTGACCTCTCGGGTGGCACCTTCCGCACCGAGCAGTACGGTGAATACAAGGGTGGTCGTAATGAGACGCCGCCTGAATTTTCTGGGCAAATTGAGCTGATTCAGAAGGTTCTAGCAGCCCTGAACATCCCAGCAGTTACCCTGGAGAACTACGAAGCAGATGACATCGTTGCCACTTACACTCGCCAGGGCCGCGAGGCCGGTTTTGAGGTCGCAATTGTTTCTGGCGATAGGGACGCTTTTCAGCTGGTCACCGACACGGTAACGGTTCTCTATCCCGTCACTACCGGCCCCTCTAAGGGCATCAAATACATGACGCCGGCAGCCGTTGAAGAGAAATATAAGGTTGCTCCTCACCTCTACCCCGATCTAGCAGCGTTGACAGGGGAGCAGGCCGATAACCTTCCCGGCGTCCCCGGAGTGGGCCCCGGCTTTGCCGCAAAGTGGATTAACGAGTACGGCAACCTTGACGGTGTGCTGGAAAACGCCGAGAAAATCAAGGGCAAAAAGGGCGAGGCGCTACGGGAGCATATCGAGGATGTGCTGCGCAACCGTCGTTTGAACCGCTTGGTTGATGACCTTGAACTCGAGACCACGCTAGCTGATGCTGACCACTATGGCCCTGAAGCTGAAGAACTAGAAGAACTCTTCAACTACCTAGAATTTAACTCTATTCGCAAGCGAGTGGCTGAAGTTTTTGCTACTCAGCAGGAGGCCGTGCCTGCGGTGGAAATGAGCGTAGAGGACTGTCAGCAGATTGACTCCGCCGCTCAGCTCTTGGAGTTCCTCAACGGCTCGGCCGCTAGTATTGCAGCCGTAGAGCGTACAATTCCCGTCCCGGACCGTCTAGAGTCAGCCGTTACTCTTCTGCCAGTTGTTGATGAAGATTCTCCTGATCATGGGTTTGCTCACGAGAAGAGTCTTCACGGCCTAGTCTTGCTGGCTGGAGCCCGGGCGGCCTACGTAGATTTTGACGGTCTGGCTGATGACATAAGGCTGGCACTCACCAGCTGGCTGGAGGACTCATCCGCCCCCAAAATCATCTTTGACCTCAAGCAGAACTTTAAGTCACTTGCCGGATACGGTTACACACTTGCAGGCGTCATCGAAGACCCGGTGCTTTCCTCCTACGTCTGCGGCTACATTCCCGCAGCTAAGCAGCGCACCTTTAACGGTATGCTCACCGAACTCACAGACCGTTACCTGGAGCTAAGTCTTTCGCAACCTCAACAAGCGCCTACTCAAGGGGAGCTATTCGCGGTTGGCCCCGTGGTCGACCTTGAGCATAACAGCCTTCTGGCGCGCCATATCCAGGAGCTTGCCTATGCCCTTCATGCTGATTTGGTGTCCAAGGAGCAGCTGGGTCTCTACGAGAACATTGAATTGCCGATGGCAAGTGTCCTTGCCCGCATGGAAATTCTTGGCATTGCTTTGGACAGTAATAACGTATCCGAGCTCAAGGACTACTATGGTCAACACGTGGAAAGCGCTACTGAGGCTGCCTATTCGGTACTGGGGCACGAGGTTAACCTGAGCTCACCCAAGCAGTTGCAGGGGGTCCTTTTTGAAGAGTTGGGTCTGCCCACCACCCGTAAGTTGAAGAGTGGTTACTCAACGGACGCTGACTCACTGCAGGGAATCTTGGGTCAGGTGCACGAGGATACCGCCGGAGCTAAGTTTCTGGTTCAGCTGCAGACCTACCGCGACTACCTTAAACTTAAGCAGACAGTTGAAGGTTTGCAGAAGGCAACCGCGGCTGACGGACGCATCCACACCACCTTCCAACAGAACGTGGCAGCGACCGGGCGCCTCTCATCCACGGACCCCAACCTGCAGAACATCCCCATCCGCACGCAGGAAGGTCGCAAGATTCGTGAAGCTTTCGTGGTTGCACCGGAGCCAATTGATGGACAGGAGTACTCAACCCTGCTCACTGCCGACTACTCCCAGATTGAAATGCGCATCATGGTGCACCTCTCGGGGGATGAAAGTCTGATTGAGGCCTACCTTGACGGTGAAGACCTGCACCGCTTCGTTGGTTCTGAGGTCTTCGGTGTGCAGCCAGAAGATGTCACCTCGGAGATGCGTTCCAAGGTAAAGGCGATGTCCTACGGTCTTGCCTACGGTCTTTCACCCTTCGGTCTGTCTAAGCAGTTGGGCATCTCGGTGGATGAGGCAACCAGCCTGCGCACCAACTATTTCAAGCGCTTCGGCAAGGTCGGTAAATTCTTGCGCACCGTTGTCAAAGAAGCTCATAACAATGGCTACACCCAGACCATGTTCGGCCGCCGCCGCTACCTGCCTGATCTGGGCAGCTCAAACCGCCAGCGTCGTGACGCTGCCGAGCGAGCCGCTCTCAACTCACCCATTCAGGGCACCGCTGCAGACATCATCAAGATTGCCATGATTCGCGTTGATGAACGTCTCCGGGCTGAGGGGCTCAGGTCACGTATGCTTCTGCAAATCCACGACGAACTTATTCTTGAAGTTGTCCCCGGTGAAGAAGCCGCAGCTGAGAAGGTACTGACTGAAGAAATGAGTCAGGCAGCTGATTTGCGTGTGCCGCTGGACGTGCAGGTGGGCTGGGGGCGCACCTGGAACGAGGCTGGACACTAGCATGGGCGCTGTTCAACTTCCCGCTCATCCAGCACTGCGCCCGAGTTACTAGTTCTAAGATTAAATATCTAGCGCTTTGAGAACCCCAGCATCATAGTAAGACGAACATCACCCGCTAACTGGGACTTAAAGGGGCGGGCGCCACGGTCAAAAGCGTTGACCTGCACCCTGGCGCCCCCTAGACTAAGGTATGTGGCTGAACTGTGCCCTGCGCACAGTGCATCCGCACGTATTTTTGTCCATATCAACGCTCAGTACAGAGAACCACCCGGCGCCTCACGCCTCGGCCAGCACAGCTAGCTAGGGAAAATGTGAGAAACCGACTGCACTGACCTAGAATCCTATCCATATTGGAGCCCTTTACTTTATGAGCACCAACGTTCCCCAGGTTGCAATCAACGACATCGGCACTGAAGAGGACTTCCTCGCAGCAGTTGATGCAACCATCAAGTACTTCAACGACGGCGATCTCGTTTCAGGCGAAGTTGTCAAGGTTGACCACGATGAGGTTCTGCTCGACATCGGTTACAAGACCGAAGGTGTCATTCCCTCACGTGAACTTTCCATCAAGCACGACGTAGATCCCGACGAAGTTGTTTCCGTTGGTGACACCGTTGAAGCTCTTGTTCTCACCAAAGAGGACAAGGAAGGCCGTCTGATTCTCTCCAAGAAGCGCGCACAGTACGAGCGCGCCTGGGGTGACATCGAGAAGGTCAAGGAAGAAGACGGCGTCGTTACCGGTACCGTCATCGAGGTTGTCAAGGGTGGTCTTATCCTCGACATCGGCCTCCGCGGCTTCCTCCCCGCATCACTCGTTGAAATGCGTCGCGTTCGTGACCTGGCACCCTACATCGGCCAGGAAATCGAAGCGAAAATCATCGAACTCGACAAGAACCGCAACAACGTTGTTCTGTCACGCCGCGCATGGCTCGAGCAGACCCAGTCAGAGGTTCGCTCAACCTTCCTCAACCAGCTCGAAAAGGGTCAGGTTCGTACCGGCGTTGTATCCTCCATCGTTAACTTCGGTGCCTTCGTTGACCTCGGTGGCGTTGACGGTCTCGTCCACGTTTCCGAACTGTCATGGAAGCACATCGACCACCCCTCAGAGGTTGTCGAAGTTGGCGACGAAGTAACCGTAGAGGTACTCGAAGTTGACCTGGATCGCGAGCGCGTTTCCCTGTCACTGAAGGCTACCCAGGAAGATCCCTGGCAGGCATTTGCCCGCACCCACGCACTGGGTCAGGTTGTTCCCGGTAAGGTCACCAAGCTCGTTCCCTTCGGCGCGTTCGTTCGCGTTGAAGACGGCATCGAAGGCCTGGTTCACATCTCCGAACTCGCAGTTCGCCACGTGGACCTCGCAGAGCAGGTTGTCTCAGTTAACGACGAACTCTTCGTCAAGGTTATCGATATCGACCTGGACCGCCGCCGTATCTCCCTGTCACTGAAGCAGGCAAACGAAGGTGTTGACCCCGAGTCAACCGAATTCGATCCCGCTCTCTACGGCATGGCTGCAGAATACGACGACGAGGGTAACTACAAGTACCCCGAGGGCTTCGATCCCGAGACCAACGAATGGCTCGAAGGCTTTGAAGCACAGCGCGCTACCTGGGAACAGGAATACGCTGACGCTCAGGCTCGCTGGGAAGCTCACAAGGTTCAGGTTGCTAAGGCAGCTGAGGCTGACGCAGAGGCAGCTACTGCTGCACCCGCGTCATCATCTTCTTCAGCTCCCGCTGAAGCAGCACCCACCTCATACTCATCTGAGAAGCCCGCCGAAACCGGCACCCTGGCTTCCGATGAGGCACTTGCGGAACTGCGTAAGAAGCTGACCGGCAACTAATCCTCTGCAGGATGAGACCTTTAGGCTAGAAAGGGGCCCTTCCACTACGGTGGAAGGGCCCCTTTTGGTAGAGCCAAACTTCTCTCGGGGTGCTCAGCCCCAATGAAGTAGCCACAATCACCCTCCTATCGGGCTATAGTTAACACTGTTTCCAGTGCTTGTTAACCTTTAGTTAACCTATTGGCAAGAGTATTAACAGGGCTCATTTAGAGCTTTAAGACAAGATGTATCCCACTGTGAGGGGGACTCGTGAATTCCAACGTGGATTCCGGTTCAAAACTTGCAACCCCTGCGTTGCAGCGAGACACCACTGATAAGTGGTGGCACCTGGCCTTCGGCGGCATCATGGCCGTCTCTTTGACACTTTTTACTATCTGGTCCCTGAGTTATGTTGACCAGTCCTCCCACACTATGGTGCTGATGGCGGCGGTGTTCTTGGGACTCTTTATGGCCTTCAACATCGGTGGCAACGACGTTGCTAACTCTTTTGGTACCAGCGTTGGTGCAGGCACCCTAACCATCAAACAGGCTCTGCTGATCGCAGCAGTGTTTGAGGTTTCAGGTGCTGTGATCGCAGGTGGGTCAGTGACCGATACCGTGCGAAGCGGCATCGTCGATCTTGACGCTATTGATCTTGACCCCATGCAGTTCGTCTACATTATGATGGCTGCTCTCATGGGCGCTGCTATCTGGTTGCTGGTTGCTACTCGTATGGGCTGGCCCGTTTCGACGACTCACTCCATTATTGGCGGTATTGTTGGTGCAGCTCTCATGACCGGTTTCACTACCGGTACCGGCGGCTGGGACATGGTCAAGTGGAGCGCCATCGGTCAGATCGCTGTGTCATGGGTTCTGTCGCCCCTGCTGGGTGGTTTTTTCGCTTGGCTCCTTTTCGGGTGGATTAAAAAGTACATCTTAGGCTATAACGAGAAGGCTGATGCAGCCTTGCTTGAAATCAAAAAGAACGTTGATGAGCAACGCTCTATCGAGGACCACGATGGTTTCCAGCGCATCACTGACCTTCAGCAGGACGCTTACATCAATGCCATGTCCAGCAAAAAGAAGTTCAAGCTGAAGAAGCTGGACCCTGAGGCTGTTGAAACCGAGTACTACCGTCAAATCCACAAAATTGATGTGAAGGCAAAGCGCAAGGACTCACACCGTGCTCTTGAGGTTTATGTACCCCTTCTTGCCGCCTTCGGGGCTGTGGTCATCTCAGCAATGATGCTCTTCAAGGGCTTGGACAATCTCAACCTCGGTATTACAACCGCAGGGAACATCATGATTATGACCATGATTGGTATTCTCGTCTGGGTTAGCGTTACTGTTTTTGCTCGCAGCCTGCAGAAGCAGGAACTATCGCGCGCAACTTTCATTATTTTTGCTTGGCTCCAGGTTTTCACCGCAGCCGCTTTCGCCTTCAGCCACGGGGCTAACGATATCGCAAATGCTATCGGCCCCTTCGTTGCAATTCTGGATGTCCTCAGGACCGACTCCATCGGTGATGAAGCTGTGGTACCCCTGCCCGCACTTATTACCTTCGGTGTAGCTCTTATCGTCGGTCTTTGGTTCGTTGGACGTAGAGTTATTGCTACTGTAGGCCACGGTCTGACCAAGATGCACCCCTCCTCAGGTTTCGCTGCTGAGCTTGCTGCAGCCGGGGTCGTAATGACCGCTTCGGTACTTGGCCTGCCAGTTTCATCAACCCACATTCTGATCGGTGCGGTTCTGGGTGTCGGTATGGTGAATAAGAGCGCTAACTGGAAGCTGATGCGGCCCATCGCGCTTGCCTGGGTTATTACCCTGCCAATTTCGGCGGCTATTGGTGCCGGTGGCGTGCTAGCTATTACCGCTATCTTCCCTTAGTCCCTGTGATACAGAGTCCGGGTGCCCTGCTTGAGCAGGGTACCCGGACTTTTATGCTCTTATCCCACGGGTAGGCGGGTTGACCGAGCGGTATCTAGCTGAGATCCACCCAGCTGCTGCCACCCCAGTGGATGGTGGTGCTGCCGGCGGTGAGTGAGGCAAGTTGTTCTTCGGTAGTTGTACGGGTGGCGTTGTGGTCGAAGACACCTAAGGTAAGGCGTGCGCCATCAGCAAGATAGTCGGTGCTCAACACCGCGTAGCCCAGTGAACGCAGGTCATTTTCCAGCCTGCCTGCCTCGTGATGACCAACTTCAAGGGTGCCTAAGCGCAGGCGTTCTCTGGGGGTCAAGGGCGCCGCGTCGAGCACCTGCACTACGGCCTCTGTGTAGGCTCGTACTAGCCCGCCAGCACCTAGTTTGATGCCGCCGAAGTAGCGCACTACCACTGCGACAATATCCGAAAGGTCGGTTGTCTCAGCACCGTCCCTTCCCTCGGTACGGCGTGCTAGCAGAGCCTGGAGCATGGGGATGCCGGCGGTTCCGGCAGGTTCGCCGTCATCTGAGGAACGCTGGATGTCGCGGTCAGCGCCAATAACAAAAGCTGAGCAGACATGGCGAGCATCGTGGTAGCGTTTGCGTACAGATTCAATAAATACCCGTGCTTCTTGCTCGCTCTCAACTCGCTGGACGAAACCAATAAACTCGGATCGTTTAATCTCAAGTAGAGATTCAATGGGAGCGCTGGTAGCCAGTACGGTATAGCGGTTAGCTCGGGTTTCTTGCTTCATGCTCTCTATCTTAGTTTCTTCTGATGCAAAGAAGCTGAGTAAGGGGAGTAGGCTAGGGGCACATAAAGGAGGCAGAATGAAACGTATTGGTCTGACCGGTGGAATCGGGTCTGGTAAGTCTACGGTGGCTCAGATGCTAGCTGATCGAGGGGCGGTCATTATTGATGCTGACGCTATCAGCAGACAATTGATGGAGCCGGGCTCCAATGTATTGGACGAAACAGTCAGGGCTTTTGGCCCGGAGATTCTGACCGCTGACGGCAGGTTGGATCGTGCAGCACTTGCTTCGGTCATCTTCGAGAACGAAGCTAAGAGGCAGGAGCTGAACAGCATTGTTCATCCGGCGGTCCGAGCCGAAGCAGAACGGCAAGCTGCTGCCGCTCAAACTAACCCAGGGTTCAGCGGAGTCCTCATCGAAGATATCCCTCTTCTGGCAGAGACGGGGCAATCGCACCGTTTTGACGGAGTCGTTGTGGTGGAGACAGCTCTGGATGAGAGACTTCGACGTTTGGTGGATCAACGGGGTATGAGTAGAGCAGATGCGCTTGCGCGTATCAAAGCCCAGGCAAGTGATCAGGAAAGAAGAGAAATCGCTACCTGGTTAATTGACAACTCCCACAGCCTGGAGGAAACCGAAAGGCAGGTCGAGGCTGTCTACGGGCAGATTCTAGAAATGTAGGAAAAGGTTAAGCAAATATAATCACGTCCTGCATAAGTTCAAAAAGCATAGGCTGACTAGTAGAACCAGATAGTCCGTGGACGCTGAGAACGGGCTGCGCAGAGGGCTTGGGTGGCTATTGGGTTTTGTCACACCTATTATTAATAGGTCGCCTCCAAAGGGGCGGCTCTTACGCGGCCGGTGGATAGGGGTCGCGAAGAGAACAGATCATCCACAGGGTAACCCCCGTGCTCAACAAAATACACGACGCTTTGAGGCTGCGAACTAGCCCCTCGATTTTCTTTGGATCTGCAGGTTTTATTCTGCTCTTTACCTTACTGATGGTAGTTTTCCCCACCGCCATGTCTGATGGTTTTGGGGCAATGTCTACCTTCATCATTACGTACCTGGGCTGGATCTACGTCCTGGGTAATGCCATCTTCTTTATCTTCCTCATTTATATAGCTATCAGCAGGTTTGGAAGAATCAAGCTAGGCCCGGATGACGCTGAGCCCGCCTACTCCGGCCTGGCCTGGTTCGGTATGCTCTTTGCCGCAGGTGTTGGTGCTGTCCTCCTGTTCTGGGGAGCCGCGGAGCCTCTTTCGCATTACGCTAATCCTCCCTACGATGGCGTGGAACCTCTAAGCGATGAAGCTGCACTCGAAGCCTTGGCCATATCGAACTTCCACATCGGTCTGTTCATGTGGGTTATCTTGACCGTCCCGGCCTTGGCGTTTGGCTACTTTACCTACAAACGTAAGTTACCACCGCGAATCTCATCGATCTTCCAGCCACTTCTGGGTGAACGTATCCACGGCCCCATTGGTAAAACCATTGACTGCATTGCCATTGTTTCAACGGTTTTTGGTATCGCCATTTCCGTGGGGTTTGGTGCCCTTCAGATTAACTCCGGTTTGGGCATTATGTACAGTGTGCCCTTCGGCGGCTACATCCAGGCGGGTATCATCGCAGTCATCACCGCAGCGGGTGTTACCTCAGTGCTTATGGGCATGGATAAGGGCGTTAAGCGTTTGTCCTACATCAATATTTTGCTCGCCATTGCCCTGATGCTCTTTATTTTGATGACAGGATCAACCCGTTTCGTCACCATGGGCACGATCGAGTCCGCCGGCTACTTCGCCCAGAAGCTGCCCGAAATGATGTTCTTCAATGACACTTTTTCAGATAGCGGTTGGCTGGGTGGCTGGACTGTGTTCTACTGGGCCTGGACCGTAACTTGGGCACCCTTTGTTGGCCTCTTCATAGCCAAAATTTCACAGGGGCGAACTATCCGCCAGTTCGTGATGGGTGTCTTGGCTGGCCCCTCGGTATTCACCATGATGTGGATTGGTGTCTTTGGCATGAGCGCCTTTGATATCGAACGAAACAGGGGCGGGCACTTGGTGGAGACCGTCGTCGAAGATGGGGATATCCCCGCCGCTCTCTTTCAGTTTCTTGGCTTCTTCCCTTGGTTCCCCGTGATTGCCGCCCTCACCCTGCTGGTGATTACCATCTTCTTTATCACCTCTATCGACTCAGCTGCGCTGGTGATGGACGCCATCGCTAACGGGCACGAAGACCCGGCGCCTAAGAAGCAGAGTGTTTTCTGGGCCGTTTCGATTGGTGCCGTATGCGCGTCCATCCTCGTGGCCGCAGGAGACGACGGTTTGCAGGCTTTGCAAAACGTCATTATTGTGGTCGGCTTCCCTGTATGGATTCTAGGCTTCTTGCAGATATGGATGCTGGTGCGGGCACTGCGTGAGGATGCCGGCGAGCTTCCCCCCATGCGCACTCGCCAGTGGAAGCAGGTCATCCCCATTGAGGAGTACCACCGCCGCGCTCAGGAGGACTTCTCTTCGATTGAAGAAGTGACGATGCGCCCCGAATATGAGGTAGGCACCGAACCCGAGTTCGAAGGTCTGGTACCTAACACCGGTCAGATTCCGGTGGTCACTGCTGAAGATATCGCCTCTGATGCAGTTGCCAAGAAGGTGTCCGATGTACCTGCTGAACTGCAGGGCACGCACACCGCGGTAGTGACCGGTTCACCTGATGCAGTAAAGCTCAATCCTACGCAGAGTGAAAAGTAACTCTGATCTAACCTTCGGGTATTATGCGCCCTGCCTTTCAGTTTGAAAGGCAGGGCGTTTTCTCGTAGAGCAGGTGGAGGAAAATTAGTACACCTGTTCTAGGGTTTTTTGAGCGCTGAGGGTAGGGTAGAGGTATGAGTCTTGCGCAAGAAATCAAACGAGTAGTGGCCCCTTTCGAGGTTATTTCTGAGTACCAGCCGGCGGGCGATCAGCCCAAAGCTATTGCTGAGCTCACTGAGCGGGTCAATAACGGTGAGAAAGACATTGTGCTGATGGGAGCCACCGGTACGGGTAAGTCAGCAACTTCAGCCTGGCTCATCGAGGCCGTTCAGCGGCCCACCCTGGTCATGGTACAGAATAAGACGCTAGCCGCCCAGCTAGCTAATGAACTGCGAGAGCTCCTACCCAACAACGCGGTTGAGTATTTCGTCTCCTACTACGACTACTATCAGCCCGAAGCCTACGTGCCTCAGACCGATACCTTTATTGAAAAAGACTCGTCCATCAATGAGGAAGTTGAGCGCCTTCGCCACTCAGCGACCAACTCTCTACTGACCCGCCGTGACACCATCGTAGTGGCAACCGTGTCCTGTATCTACGGTTTGGGAACCCCTGAAGAGTATGTGGCTCAGATGGTTACCCTACGCCAAGGGGAAGAGATGGACCGGGATGCGTTACTGCGCCAATTTGTTGCCATGCAGTACGTCCGTAACGATATGGACTTTCATCGCGGCACCTTCCGCGTACGCGGAGATACCGTTGAAATCATTCCCATGTACGAAGAAAATGCGATTCGAATTGAGTTCTTCGGCGATGAAATTGAGGCTATTTACACTCTGCACCCGCTGACCGGAAATGTAATCCGTGAAGAAACCGAGATGTATGTCTTTCCTGCCTCCCACTATGTTGCCGGTGCTGAGCGTATGGCGCGAGCCATCCGGTCCATTGAGAATGAGCTACGAGACCGTCTAGCCGAGCTAGAATCCCAAAACAAGCTGCTAGAAGCCCAACGCTTGCGTATGCGTACCCAGTATGACCTTGAGATGATGGAACAGATGGGCTTCTGCAACGGTATCGAGAACTACTCCAGTCATATTGACGGCCGTGCTAAGGGGACTGCCCCGCACTGTCTCTTGGATTATTTCCCCGATGACTTTTTGCTCATTGTGGACGAATCCCACGTCACCATTCCCCAGATTGGTGCCATGTACGAGGGCGATATGAGCCGCAAACGTACCTTAGTAGAACACGGTTTCCGCCTGCCTTCAGCCATGGATAACCGGCCGCTGAAGTGGGAGGAATTCTTACAGCGCATCGGGCAGACCGTTTACCTTTCGGCAACACCGGGTAAGTACGAACTCTCGCAAGCTGATGGCTTTGTTGAGCAGATTATTCGCCCCACCGGTCTGATTGACCCTGAGATTGTGGTCAAGCCTACCCAGGGGCAGATTGATGATCTGTTGGAAGAAATCCGGCTCCGCGTTGACCGTGATGAGCGTGTTCTGATTACCACTTTGACCAAGCGAATGGCAGAAGACCTGACTGATTACTTGCTGGAGCACGGGGTCAAGGTGCAGTACCTCCACTCGGACGTCGATACCCTGCGGCGCGTTGAGCTACTCCGTGAGCTACGCATGGGTTCTTTCGACGTACTAGTGGGTATCAACCTGCTACGCGAAGGCTTGGACCTCCCCGAAGTATCCCTGGTTGCCATTTTGGACGCGGATAAGCAGGGCTTCTTGCGTTCCACTACCTCCCTGATTCAGACCATCGGACGAGCAGCTCGTAACGTGAGCGGCCAGGTGCACATGTACGCCGATAAAATGACGGATGCCATGCGTACAGCTATCGAGGAAACCAACCGCCGCCGTGACATCCAGAAGGCTTACAACCTCGAACACGGGATTGATCCTCAGCCCCTGCGCAAAAAAATTGCTGATATTACCGACACACTGACTCGGGAGCAAGAAGACACCGCTGAGCTACTGGCAGCCCGTAAGGCAGCCGGCGGCAAGCTGGCTCCGGTCAAGAAGGGCACCAAATACGCGGCGTCCTCACCCGAAGCTGAGGCGCTTTTCAAGAAAGCAGAACAGCGAGTGCGAGAGGACGGCCTAGCCGCAGCCCCCGCTGAGGACCTGCTCGATTTGATCCACCAAATGACCGCGCAAATGATGCAAGCTGCTGAGGAACTAAAGTTCGAGCTAGCGGGCCGACTGCGTGATGAGATTGGCGAATTGAAAAAAGAACTGCGCCAGATGCAGCAGGCAGGGCACGCTTAAAGCCGGTGAGCTAGTCGATAGGCTCAAGGGAGCGAACGTACTAGAATAGGGGAGTTTGCCCAGACTGCCTACACCGATGATTGAGAGTGCCATGAGCCCAAGCGTTGCTCGACTGCCAGGGATGTCCCAGATTCTGCTCACTTTTGGGCTGAGTATCTGCAGCCTCTCAATTCTGCTACCAGCTTCACCAGCCTGGGCCATCCACGGTGGTGCCGGGACCCTGGGCGCCGGCATGACCAATGCGGTGCTGATGATCGTCACCGTGCTGACCCAGTTTATGGTTCCTGCCCTGACCCGGCGTTTTAGCTGGGCAAAGGTGCTACCTGCTGGCGCCCTTTTTATGGGTCTGCCGTCACTGCTTCAGGCAGTTAGCCCCTCACTGGTTAACGTGTTGGTCAGCTCTGGGCTGCGAGGTGTTGGGTTCGGCATTCTCACGGTCTGCTGCGCCAGTGCCCTGTCCTACTTAATCCCCCTGGAATACAGGGGCAGAGCCGTTGGTCTCTATGGCCTGGCAGCGGCCGGTGCTCAGCTGATTTTTACTCCCTTAGCGCCTGCTGCTCTCGATCTTTTTGGTTTCCGCCCTGTCATCATGACCGGCGTGATTGCAGCCCTAGCTACTCCGTTCGCTGCTCAACTGGGCGCCCAGGTAGATCGTTACCTAGCTGAGCAAGTCACCACCTCAACTGGTTCTTCGCCAGCTGCAAGTACAGGGACAATTATGTGCCGTATCTGGCCGGCCCTGCTAACCCTCACCCTCATGACCAGTGTGGGTGGCGCCTTTTTGACCTTTTCAACCGAGATAGCGCCAACCCCGGTTCTTGCTTCCGTTGCTCTGCTGGCTCTGTGCGCCATGGCTACACCAACCCGTCTGTGGGGCGGTTCGCTCACCGACCGGTGGGGCACCCGCCGACTGATGACCCCGGTACTAGCTTTTGCCGCCGTGGGCACGGTGTTGGTAGGGCTGATGCAGGGGACCGGTCTAGGCTCAACCGTCCTGCTCATCGGTGGCGCGCTGATGATCGGTTTCGGGTACGGCTTCCTGCAGTCGGTCACCATGGTCCGTGCACTCAACGACGCCGGCGGGCCAGCAGAAACTCAGCGCGCCTCGGTGGCATGGAATGCCTGCTTTGATGTTGGCACGGGTCTGGGTGCCCTTGCTATTGGAGCGCTCGCCCAGGTCGCTACCTTTAGTGCTGCCTGGTTGCTGAGTGCCGCCGTCCTTGCCTTTTTTGCACTGGTAGTGGGTGTGCTTGATGTGAAGGAATCGGGCAGAGCAAAAGCGAACTAGTTTACTAACTGAGTCCTATCTTTGTATCAACGTGTGGTTTTCTCAGTGGATGCTCGTAATGCCAGGCAGAGCGGGCGTATTACCAGCCTGCTGGCTCGGGGCTGGCGTGAATCGTCCTCGCGAGCGTCAGCGAACCAGGACGAGAGGGTCTGCAGGCGGGTAGTACGCCCGCGGCTCAGCCTGGCAGTATTTGGCATACTGTGAGCGAAGCGAACTCCGTAAGGGATACTCCCTTGTTCTCATATGAGGTAAACTCAGACAACGAGCAAGGGAGTATCCCACTAATCTCTGTTTCGTCAGCACGTTGGTCGATGACGCCCGACCGGGGCAGAGAACCACCTCACAGGTGGTGGGAGAGACTTGTGGACTTTGGCAAACCCAACCACAAGAAAGGCTCCCATGCATATTACTGGTTTGCAGTGGGGTGTAACGATTGCGTTCATCCTCGGGCTTTTGGCCTATGACTTTTTCTTCCATGTGCGCAAGGCGCATGAACCGACCATCAAAGAGGCAGCTATTTGGTCTGCCCTCTACGTTGGTATCGCCCTGATCTTCGGTCTGGTGATTCTCTGGTGGGACGGCCCCACCTTCGCTGCCGAATACTATGGCGGCTACATCACCGAGAAGGCTTTGAGCGTCGATAACCTCTTCGTCTTCCTGATCATTATGGCCTCCTTCAAGGTACCGCGAGCAGATCAGCAGAAGGTTCTTCTGTTCGGTATTATATTTGCGTTGATTGCCCGCACCGTCTTTATTCTGCTGGGCGCAGCCGCCATTGAGCGCTGGAGCTGGGTCTTCTACCTCTTCGGTCTAATCCTGATTTACACCGCAGGCAACCTAATCAAGGGTGAGATTACGGATAAGGAAGAGGACGAGGCCAACAACTTTGTGGTCCGTCTAGCGAAGAAACTCTTCCACACCGTGGACTACTACGATGGCGATAAGCTCTTTACCGTTGAAAACGGTAAGAAGGTCATGACCCCCATGCTGCTGGTCATGGTCGCCATCGGTGGTACCGATATCCTCTTCGCGTTGGATTCCATTCCCGCGATCTTCGGTTTGACTCAGGAAGCCTACATTGTCTTCACAGCAACCGCTTTCTCTCTGATGGGTCTGCGTCAGCTCTACTTCCTGATTGACGGTCTGCTGGACCGCCTCATCTACCTGTCCTGGGGCCTGTCCATCATCCTGGCTTTCATCGGCGTCAAGCTGCTCCTGCACGCTCTGCACGAGAACACTCTGGGCTTCATCAACAACGGCCAGCCAGTTCACGTCTTTGAGATTGAAATCCACCACTCACTCATTGTGATTGTTGGCGTTCTGGTCATCACCGTTCTGGCTTCCCTCTACAGCCCCAAGGGCAAGGCGCTGGGCACCATCCACCGCGTCCAGACCCTGTCACAGAAGTATCTGGATCTGCCCGCGGACGCTTCCACTGAGGAGCGCGCTAAGATTCAGCGTCAGCTCGATGAAGCGACAGCTCAGTCACGCCAGATACCCCAAAAGTACCGTGATGAACTCATCGAATCTGAGACCGAGTACCAAGACCTGGTAGCTCGCGCTCGCGGTGAGCACGAAGCTTATATGAGCTAAAACCCGACAAAAATCCCCTCATGACTGTTTAGTCATGAGGGGATTTTCTTGATGTCTAGCTTGGTATTTAGGGACGAGTCAGAGCCCTATTGCGTTCCACCGTCAATCACCTGCTGCTTTTCGTTCTCAACGTCTGATGTCATACTGTTCTGGTTCGTGTTGCCGAAGGCATTACCCGTCACAATGACCTCCTGGTTGCCGTCCTCTACCCAGAAACCTACTCCCTGACCGGGGTTCACTGAATCTCGGTTGAAGGATTGGCATCCGATGAGTTGGGTGCCAGGGGCATCTTTAGAGATATGAAAGCCGTGGGCTTCGCCCAGCGTGGCTTTCCCGCTGAGGTTATCCTTATGCCCGTTAGAGTCTGCTATGCAGCTGACCAAGGAGTTGTTGCCGTACTTGATGAGAAAGCCGTGCCCGCCGTTGTCCTGAGCTTCGCACTGGCTGAAGGTGTTCCTGGTGGCTTTGATGTAGAAGCCGGCGCCAGATTTTTCATCACCCTGCAGAGCGACAGACCGTTTGGAGTACCAGGTTTTGACCTGAGACCAGCTGGTGTTGGTGGCATATACTTCTAGCGTGGCGGCGTCCACCTTAGCAAGATTGGCTGAGGAAAGGTCAATCATGGAGAACATGTTGTCCGCAGCCCCTGCCGCAAAGGATTCGCCCACCACCAGGGCAGACCGCAAGAACCTTCTACCGCGGATACGCTCCACGGTCATGCCCTGGTCATCAACTCCCTTAAATTTGATGCCCATATCCAGGTCCCAGAGCGTGATACCTGAAACGCGGTGGGCAGCATCAGGCTCGGGCGGCTTTGGCCCGTTGTGAGTGTTATAGAGAATACCGACCACGTTTTCTACGGAATCGGTGTGCTTGAAGGCGTCCTTGCCCGGTTTAATGCTGAGGTCGTGTAGCCCTGAGCGATAGACCGGATCGGTATTGTTCTTCTTATCTGTTCCGATGCGAAAGACACCGGCAAGCTCACTCCAGGTGCCCACCGGCATAAACTGGGTAGCCTCACCCAATCCAAGAAAACTGACCTGGTTGCGCATTTCGATGCCCTCATCGTCCACTGCGTAGAACCCAGGAGGGAAGACGATAGCACCGCCACCGTTCTCAGCCAGGGTCTTGGAGAGCTGGTTGATTCTTGCATTGACCGGCGTAGAGCCATCGTTTGCCACGCCTTCGTCGGTGGCGATGAGTAGCCGTGAACCGCTATTAGCTGACGCGGGTGAAGCGTTCATCGAAGATGCAAGGAGAGCTAGCGCGCCCCCACCCAGAAACTGTGCGCGTGTCGGCAAAGAACCCCCAAAATATTTTTTCCAGCACGTGCTGGATGGTGGGCTATGGGCAATTCTTGCCCTACATGAAATAGTTCCACCGGACCACCCACAATTTTACTGCACCAAGTACTGGGCGTCTCTGGGACGGTTAGCACATATCGGCCAGGAGATTTTTGAGGTGCCCCAAAATCAGAGTGCCGTCTTGACCTAGGCCATCGTGGTGGTGGGTTTGAGACGTCCAAACCCGAGTATTGCCCACCCAATCAGCGGTTGCCATGGAGTGTTTGTAATCCACATAAATATCGGGAACATAAGCTGCAGCCACCAGCGGTACCTGGTTATCAGCTAACTGTTGGTGATCATAGAGACGGCCCCAGTCATCCTTCTGCGCCAGTATTTCTGCTACCTCCGCCAGGGGACGCAGAGCAGGGTCTTCCTGGTAATACCAGGGGAAAATATGCTCGCCGGTAAAAAGTAGCGTGGGGGCATCCGGGGCGAAATCTTCTCTTTCACCGTGCATGCGGGCTGCCGACCAGCGCGTGGGCGAAGCCGAGGGGGAGTCGGTACCATCAGCGTAAATAGTCTCGTGCATAAGGGCGTATAGAGGGTTACCCTGAAAACTGACCAGGGTGCTGACATAAGCCAGGAACTGGTCTGATAGCCACTGCACGGACTCCGCAAAAGCTGACTCAAGAATATAGTGCAGCCCGTGTACCCGCCCGTTGCCACCCATTAGATTCCCCAGCATCTGGAAGCGATGCGGGGTGAGGCGCTCGCCGGTGGGCAGAAACTCTTCTTGATGTGCAAGGTGGTCAGCGATGCGAACCGCCAGCTCCTCGTCCTCAGGGTACCAACCGTAGTACTCACGGTTGCGTTCTGCCACCCGGTCATAGGTATGGCGGTAGACCTCATCAACGTGGGCCCGAATAGGTGCCAGCCCCGCTGTCATCCGGGAATCTTTGATGCTTTCGGGAGCGAAGGAGAGATAACTGAGGGTGAGAAAACCGCCATAGCTCTGGCCCATGGTGCTCCACCGCTGGTCGCTGCGGTCAGCCAGGAGGAAACTTCTAACCACTTCAGCGTCTGCGATGATGGAGTCTGCCCTGAAGAGTTCGCAATATTCAGCCTGTATCTCTGGACTGCCTAGCGTCGCAAGAGTGCGTGCAGTGAGGGGAGTGGAGTTACCAGTGCCGCGCTGATCTAACAGGACTAGCCGGTGGGTTTTAGCAAGCTCTGCAACCCAGCCTCCATCTGAGACTGGCCCCGGGCTTTTACCACCGGGGCCGCCCTGTAGGTAGATCATGTAGGGGCGGCTCTCCGCCTCAGTGGTTAGGGCTGAGGAAGTGTCGATGACTTCGCGGGCGAAAACAGTGATGCTGTGAGGTGCAAAACGTGAGGACGCCGCGGCGTCCGCCCCCTTGCCATAGACGAGACCGTGGGTGGCGGGCACAGTGAACCAGTGGTCAATGAGTTTGAGGTTACCGATGCTGTGGCTAGCTCCCACCCTGTGACTTGCTGCGGGAAAAGTTGGATGGGTGGGGTCTGCCATGATGCTCCTTTGCATGGGGGCGGTTATGAGATATTTCGTTTCTACTCTAGCCAAAATCCTGACGGTGACCAGTCAATTCGGTGGGGTACCCCCCCCGGAGTTTCTGGGCTGATCGACTTGGGCTGCGTAATGATGGGAGCGCTGAGGAAGCACTGAGCATCAATCAGATGATCTCTCCCCCCCGATACTGTTGAAGTTAACTCCATGGAAAAAGCCAACCACTGTCTCCAGCTCACCATGGAAGCAGGTGTAGACTCAAGTTTTTAGTGACAGATGAGGGTTGCCGGGATGGACTGTGCAGTAACCTGGTGGGTATGACTGAACAGAACCCCCTGCTGGCAGCTTCCACCCTGCCTTACCAACTCCCTGACTTTGCAAGCATTCGCACGGAGCACTACCTCCCTGCCATTAAAGCCGGGCTGTCTGAAGCTCGGGCGGCTTACACCGGCATTGCCCAGAGCACAGATGAGCCGACTTTCGATAGCGTAGTAGCCGTTCTGGAAGGTCCTTCTGACACCCTCCACCGCGCGGTGACCATCTTTTATAACATCACTTCAGCGGATGGTACCGATGAACTGTTGGCACTAGAAGGCACCGTTACCGAGCTTTTGACCGAGCTAGCTAACGAGTTGCATCTTAACCCCGCTGTATTTGCCAAGCTGGACGCCGTCTACGCTCGCCGCCACGAACTGGGGCTGGTAGGGGAGCAGCTTCGCCTCACCGAGAAGTACCACCAGGAATTTGTGCTGGCAGGCGCTGCTCTATCTGAAGAAGACCGGGCTACCCTGGCTGAACTGAACCTCACCATCGCCCGTGCCGAAACAGAGTTCGGCCAGCAGGTCACCAAGGATCTCAACGCCGCTGCAGTGCTGGTGACCGACGAGAAGGATCTAGCTGGGCTCGGCCAGGCCGGGCGAGCCTCCGCACGGGCAGCAGCCAAAGACGCCGGGCATGAAAACGGTTGGTTAATTACCTTTGGTCTACCTACCCAGCAAACTATTCTGTCTCAGTTAGAGAACGGTAGTTTGCGTGAGCGCATCTACAAAGCCAGTACCGAGCGTGGTGATAACACCTGGAGCCTGGCGGCAAAAATTGCTGACCTGCGTGCTCAGAAAGCCGCTCTGCTGGGGTTTGATACCTTTGCTGCGCTCGCGGTGGCAGACCGTACTGTCCAGACCCCCGATGCCGTGGAGCGTCTGTTTACTCAGACCAGCGCCCCTGCCATGAAGAACGCTGACAGGGAGGCGGAGAAAATTGCTGCTGCCGCAACTGCCGACGGTATCGACAAGATTGAACCCTGGGACTGGATGTTCTACAGCGATCGGGTTGAAGCCGCAGAATATGCCGTCGACCTAGCTGCCCTGCAGCCCTACTTCGTGCTAGATCGTGTACTGGAAGACGGCGTCTTCTATGCCGCCCAGCGAGTGTACGGCCTGAGCTTTACCGAGCGCACCGACCTGACCGGCTACCACCCCCAGGTGCGTATCTGGGAAGTCTTTGATGCGGACGGTACGGGCATCGGTCTCTTCCTGGGCGACTTCTTTACCCGTGAGACCAAGCGTGGCGGTGCCTGGATGAACAACCTGGTCGACCAGTCTCATGCTGAGGGCACCAAGCCGGTGGTAGTCAACAACCTCAACATTTCAGCCCCGGCACCTGGACAGCCAGCTTTCGTTAACTTTGACGAGCTCAGGACCCTTTTCCACGAGTTTGGGCACGCTCTGCACGGTCTTCTCTCAGATACCACCTACCGTTCGATTTCCGGCACCAACGTGGAGCGGGACATCGTGGAATACCCCAGCCAGGTCAACGAAATGTGGATTCTTCACCCGGAGATTCTGCCTAACTATGCCCTGCACTACCAGACCGGCGAGCCCGTGCCCGCGGAGCTTATTGACAGCGTCAAGAAGGCTGAGCAGTGGGGCGAGGGGCAGGGAACCGTAGAATACCTGCGCGCTGCAGTGCTGGACTGGGCATGGCACACCCTCCCGGCGAGCTCTGCCGGTGAACCCGTGGCTGACCCGCTGGCCTTTGAACAGCAGGCACTGCAGGACGCCGGGCTCTGGCACCCGCTGGTCGAATCCCGCTACCGTACCAGCTACCTCAACCACACCTTCTCGGGTGGTTATGCAGCTGGTTATTACTCCTATCTGTGGGCTGAGGTTTTTGATGCGGACACGGTTGCCTGGTACGAAGCCAACGGCGGGCTGACCCGGGAGAACGGTGATGCCTACCGCCGTAACATCCTGGCTATCGGCGGGTCTAAGCCCATCCCCGAAGGGTTCAAGGAGCTAACCGGTAGAGAGGCTGATATCCAGCCGTTGCTGAAGCGCCGCGGCCTGCTCTAGAACCTCAAGCTCTGGCCCCACTGAAAGGTGGGGCCGGGGTTAGCTTCTTTGCCCGAAAAGTGTGCTAGTAGCAATCCTTGGAGGTGGCGCGGGTGATCTCGAAGCCAGCAGGCGCATAGAAGTAGCTACCATCTGTTGCCGCTTCGTGTGTTTGTTACTTCAGGAAGGCTTTACGTTCTGTGCGGAGGTTCTCCTCATACTTCACCAAGTCGGGAAGGAGAACTCGGCGGTGCCTGCCAGCGCTACTAAAAGAGATGGTTCCTGTCTCTGGACCTTCTCGCCTGATTATCCATCTACGCATCATCCTATCCCTATCTGCTTAATCATTTTGAATAATCTTAATTATTTCGATGACTTGACTCCAAAATTCACTATTGCTGAGAACAGGCATAGACATAGCCGCTAGACCAGTTAAGATAAGAAATGTGTAAAAAGGACCGATTGACCAAGTCCGTATTATTGCAAAATGTTCTAAGAAAATAGTTTTTCGTGTTTCCTGAGTTTGCTTGTAGTTGAGAGAATATGGCGGAATACTTGTATCTTCTGCTGCTATTCGTTCATAAAGATTCCGATACATTCGTTCAGTTCGTAAGTAACCAATATCTAAAAATGCGAATACCAGTGTCACAATCATCCCAAGTAGTGCGACAGCTATTGATTCCTGTGTAAATGCGTAACCATAAGTCGCAGTAACTACTGGCAACAGCCAACTTTTTACGTTTGATGATGATTGTGACATTCTCGAAATGATGTCCTGAGCAAATGCAAGATGCTGTCTTTTATCTTCTGATGATACCGAGATCTTTGGAAGGACAATGTTGGATTTTAACTGAGCTAGAGCTTGGTCCTTCTCGCTTTCCTGATAATCAGAATCGGGTGGCCAGATTTCTCCTACACGGTCATTTTCCCAACGAGGTAGAACATGAACATGCACATGGGGAACGCTTTGACTGGCAGCTTCTCCATTTGACTGGATGATATTTAATCCATCGGGTTCGAAAGCCTGTTGAACACCTTTAGATAATGACTGCGCGGCAAGCATCACGTCCTTCACCTCTTCGTCGGTCAAGTCAGAGAAACTTTCGACGTGGCGACGAGGAATGACCATGCAATGCCCTAAAAGTGCGGGGTTGGTAGGGAAGAACGCTATAACTTTGCTATTTCTAGCTATTTCTCTAACTTTGAAATCTTCTCCTCGCACAATTTTGCAAAAAGCGCACGTAAATATATCCTTCATGGGCGGCGATATCCCTGGTTGATCCATAAGTTTAAATTTTCCTGGATATTTCTATATTTTGTTTGGGAATCAGTTCCTATTGGGGTGAAAACAGGAATCCCTCTTAGCCCGATTTTCTGGAATGGATCTTCGCCAGGATAAGTAGTAAGACCACGTTGATCTTTAAGGCCATGAATGCGAATTCCTAATAGTGGTTTCTTAAGGTTCCAAGCGCGTTTTATCTCATACTGAACCCAGTCGCGTGATGCTGTCTCTTGACCGATAAGAACTACAACTGCACGTTTATAGCTCATCTGCGTATCGATCCAATTTTTAATGGAATTTGTGGATAAGTACCTAACTTTTTCCCATTCTTGAGACGCAATAGCTCCATCATTTTGTATTGCGCCTATATTGCGCACTTGTTGAACTCTCCAATGATCGGGGACATAGTGAAAACTATAGAAAACCGCCATAGTATTTTTCTCCTTAGATAAAACTGAAATTATTCAGAATCCTGTATTAAGTTACTTAAATCCACTGTTGGCTACCGAAGATTTAGAGCTGCGGGATGATGTTCAGCAACGTCGATACGTTTACTGCACCTTCTAGCGGGGGTACCCCGTCCTCAAACACCATGTAGTAGCGGTACTTGCTACCCGCCAGGTCTGCCCACTTGCGGCCTAGTTTGAGTTTGCGCCTGGAATCATCATTCTTCAGCTGTTCACCCTTCGGCTCCAAAACTACGATATTCCCGTTAGCAGTCTTAAGAACGAAGTCTGGATAGTGATTGAAAGGTCCATTGATGCAGAAACCCTTGCGCTCGATATTGCGGTGCCACCAGCTGATGTTACCCATACTGGTTAGACGCCCTGCCAACTCCATCTCCAAGGAGTTCATGCTGTCTTCGGCTTCATACAAGGAGCCACCAAGCAGTGAACATGCCTGGATAGGCTGAATTACTTGGGGAAACTCAAAAGTTAGCTGCACATCAATGCGTCTGGTCTCAATGTCTTCCTCAAATTTCTTGAACTTATGTTCCTCTAAGAGACCCAAAATCTTCTGTTTGATTTTCTCAGCAACAGCGTTCGGGTGCTCCTGGAAAATCAGCATTTCATCAGAGTCGAAACCGTCAACAATCCGTTCAATGTATTTGCGGAGGTCAGAATCGTGAATAGCATTAATGGGTTTGAGGCGGTCATAGATTGCCTTTGCAGCATTGCGTTTCTGGCTATCTTCGCTTAACTTAGAAAAATGCTCGCGCATGAACCGCTGATCGAGTTTGCTCATTCTGAAAGCTTTAGGAATGTCAGAGTTGCTATTGACGTCAATCTTGTACATCTGTTCGTCTGCCCCAGAGAGGTCCAGCTGAGTATTTTGGTTCAGTAGTTTGAACCCTTCAGCTAATGCGGCATGGCTTAGCAGGTCTCTACCGCTGTCACTGATGGAGAAGAGACCCGATGAGGGTGTTTGGATCACGAACTGGGGGAGCCTGAACTCAGCCATCTCGTCAACGAAATCTGGGTTCATTGCGTAGGTATTCACAGCATCCTCCAAATCTGCTGGTACAAAAATATCTCCCATGCTAGCTACTTCTTGAGCCTGTTGTTCATAGGATTCACCGTGAGAAGTAGCTTCTTTGAGCATGGTGGCTAATCCCGAAGAAGTGGGTACCCCATTGACGGAAGCAACGGTTTCACGCTGATTGAGGTTTTCAGCAACAGTTGATGCGTCGAAGTTCAGGAACTCTTCACTACTGTCCTTGACATCAGTAGAGGGAAGTACAGATAACTCTCCATGAACAGCTGTTTGTGCTGGCTGTTCTGTGAGGTCTATGGTGGTCTGGTCTGATGCTCGGAAGTCTCGTTTGCTGAACCCCGCGCTATTGAGACCGGCGATAATTTGGTTCAAGGTTGAGTTGAAATCATTGGAGGACGTCAAAACATAACTCATGTTAAGGAGTTGGTTGTTCTGCCTGGTTGCGTTGGGCTGGCGCAGCACTCGTCCAAGGATCTGTTCGACGTCGACCTGGCTGGTCTTGTTAGCTAACGATGCAAGAACGTAAGCGAAGGGGCAGTCCCAGCCTTCTTTAAGGGCGTTGACGGTGATGATAAAACGGATTTCGCACTCTTGGCTCAGTAAATCAACATCCTTGAGCTCATTTTTGCTTGCTGTTTTAATAGCAATCTGGTTTTCAGGGATGCCACTGGCTACAAGTTTGTCCCTGAGCTTTTCGAAGGATGTGGTGTCTTCACTTGTTTTTGGCTGAGCCTGGAAAAGCACTATGGGGCGGATGTATTTACCCCCGTTTTTGAACTGCGCCGTTGCCGCTACTTCGAGTGAGTTCCGTAGATCGATAGCATCAGTTATGACGTCACTTTGTTGTTTGCGGTTATAGGCGATAACCGGCAGCTTGACCATGTTTTCGTTTTTAAGTGCTAGTGCATCTACGTAAGAGATAACATTTGCTTGCTTCTTTGGCGTAGCCGTCAGGTCGAGAATAAACGCAGGGTTGAAGTTCACCAGCATTTCTTGGCTGAGGGAACTGGTGGCGTGGTGCGATTCGTCCACGATAACGACGGGGTTGAGCTGGTTAATAACCTGGAATAGCGCTGTTTCGTCAGCGTTCTCGATGGGTTGCTCAGGTGCACCGTAGGCGGTGGCGAATTGAGCTAGGTTGCCATTCGCCTGATAAGCCTTGCGTCCGTCTTTGTTGCGTGCTCGGAAGGAATCATAGGAGAGCACCATGACAGAGAGCTGCTCTGCGACAGCGGTGGGGCTGAAGTTCTGGCCTGCCAATAGCTCGTCTTTTGAATAGACCTCGACTCTGCCTGTGAAGTCGGCATTGAGCTTTTGTCGATAGGGGTGGGAAGGGTTCTTAAGAGCAGCCAGAGTTTGGGTCAGGATGGAATCGGACGGTACAAGCCAGACAACTGCCTTGTTTCGTGGTCGAGCTAAGGCATCAAAAATTGGTTTAACCGAGGCGCAGGCAAGAAAGGTCTTGCCGCCTCCGGTTGGCACTTTATAGCAAACATTGGGGACACCGACGATGGTGTTCTGATATGCTGAAATGCCATCTCGCCCCACATGGATTTGCCGGGATTCCCAGTAGGCGGCAAAAGCTGTGGAAAGAGTCTGCTGGTCGTTGAGATGGGACAGGTAATCTGTGAGGTCACTAATCACCCGTTTTTGATACTTCTTGAGTTCCATAACATTTCTCCTGAACTAGAGACGGGTGATGTCTCGCGGAATTTTCTTAAAAGTGATATTAAAGGCTGCTAGTTCTTGGTCAGAGAGCAGACAGGTATCTGCATACACAACGTAGGATTCTGCTTTGCAAGCCTCGGGGATGGTTGCTAGGTACTCCCTGCTAAGCATGGTTGGCTGTTCGGGGTTAAAGGCAAAGAAATATGCTGTGCTTGCTATTGTCCTGCCTAGGTAATCTTGATGAATTGATGGGCTAGCTGTATCGTATTTTTCCTGGGTTTCGATAAACCAGATGTACTCACGTAGCTTTTCCAAAGGTACTTTGGGGTTGAGTTTATCGTCAATGAGTAGAGGTTCACCCAGCTGGTAGTAAGAAAAACTTCCTCCTAATCCATCTGTTTTTTGCTTGCCTTTCCCGTATCCCCGAATCACTCTTTTAACTCGCTCTGCAGTAATTGATTCTGCGTAATCTTCGAGCTCAATCAGAATAAAAGAACGATTAGATCCTTCTTCAGCATTAGTTTTAAGCACAGCATGTGCGGTCGTTCCGGAACCAGCAAATGAGTCCAATACAACACCATCAGAATTGCTGTGAAGAAGCACAATCCACTCGACAAGAGATAGCGGTTTTGGTGTGTCAAAGTCCTTCGTACCAAAAATGGCTTTGATGACGGCCGTTGCGTCTGCATTAGTCCCATAACCATCGAGCCATGTATTCCATCCAAATGATTTCTTAGCGTCCCGTATTTTCTCATACGGAACCCAACGTTTAGTTTTTCCATCAACAATGACGCCTTCATCATAGGGAGTCTCTTCCCAGTGGGCTACTTGAGGGTCATCTAATAGAAGGGTCATTTGTGGATTAGATTTACCTAGTCTCCAACGTCCTTCAGACCCATCATTTTTGATGGGGTAAACTTTTTCACCGTTTGGAGCAGTGATAGGAAACCACATAGTTTGGCGATCATTACGGTCTGAGTTGGCGCCCCATTTACGTAGTTCCCTGCCTTTTCGATAGGCACCGCTTTTATCCTTGAGATTTAGCTTCCCAGTCGATTTTTCTTCTTTATTAAGGGAAGATTGACTTCCTTTTGTATAGAAGAGCAAATACTCATGACCAGTTCGGAGAGCGGACTTATCTTTTCCTCCACTAGGCTCTGACCGTACTGGTGCACATGCAAGACGATTCGCGACACCAAATATCTCGTTCATAACTGAACCCAGATTAGTCAATTCATTGTCATCGATAGAGATTGCTATCAGGCCATCTTTCGCAAGCAAGCGGTGCAAAAGTCGCAGGCGCGGGTACATCATGGACAGCCACTTGTCGTGGCGGGAGAGATCCTCGCCTTCTTTACCTACAACATCCCCAAGCCACTTCTTGATACGGGGATCATTGACGTTATCGTTATAAATCCAGCCCTCATTGCCGGTGTTATAAGGAGGGTCAATGTAAATGCAGTTTACTTTCCCCTCGTACTCGGGCAGAAGGGCTTTCAATGCTTCGAGATTATCACCGTGGATAATCATGTTCTCAGAACCATTGTCAGCATCATACTGCCCAGACTCGTCAAAGGAGTACTGATGGTCAAGAACCCGGTAGGGTACATCTAGGTGATGGGTAATAACCTTGTCTTTACCCATCCATGTCAACTCAGGCATTCAACTTTTCCCGTCTTGCTTTCTTCAAAAATCATGTACAGCTCCCTTTGCTTTGGGGATATAGTTAGCGGTCGCCTCAGCGTCTATACCTAAGCAGCGCTCACATCAATAATCCGGACAACCGGCGAGCCCTCTTCGTCTGAAGCGGCTAGATCAATCTCGGCAGTAATCGCCCAGTCGTGGTCATTATCAGAATCAGCCAGTACCTGGCGGACTTTCCACACACCGGGGTGCTCAGAAACATCGTCATCCAGCTCGAAAAGCTTGGGTGAGCGCGCATCAGCATCGGTGTAGATATCCTCGTGATCGTCGAAGAAGTCATCCATGGCATCGGCCCAACGGTCAGCGTCCCAGCCAGAGCGCTCGCCGTCCAGCTCACCCAGAATCTTCTCGCGTTCGTCGGCAAATAGCTCGACGCGACGGAAGAGGGCGTTGCGCACCATCACCTTGAAAGCACGCGAATTGGCAGTCACCTTGGGAGCTGATTCAGCAACCAGTTCCTCCAGAGAATCCTGCACCGGCATGGCGTCCTCACCATTTGCCAGGCGTTCCCACTCATCTACCAGGGAGGAGTCGGTCTGACGGATGACCTCACCTAGCCACTCGATAATATCGGTCAGCTCGTCGGTCAGAGCCGAGAGCGGCACCGTCTGGCGCAGTGCCTTGTAGGCGTCCGATAGGTAGCGCAGCAGAATGCCTTCTGAACGCTCTAAGCCGTAGTACTTGATGAAGTCTCCGAAGCCCATGGCGCGCTCGTACATATCACGCACCACACTCTTGGGTTCTAGCTCGAACTCCTTCATGAAAGGCGCTCCAGCTGAGTAGGTCTCAAAGGCCTGCTCCAGCAGGTCAGCTAGGGGCTGGGCGTAGGTGATTTTGTCCAGCTCAGCCATGCGTTCGTTGTAGTCCATGCCCTCAGCCTTCATCTCGGCGAGTGCTTCGCTCTTAGCCTTTTTCTCCTGACCAATGAGCACCTGGCGGGGGCGTTCAAGGGTAGCTTCGATAATAGAGACAGCGTCCAGGGCGTAGTCCGGTGATTCTTTATCCAGCAGGGACAGGGATGCCAGCGCGAAGGGGGAGAGCGGCTGGTTGAGGGCGAAGTTCTCCTGCAGGGAGACGGTCAGGCGGACGGTGCGGCCGAACTCATCAGGCTCCGGCAGGCGTTCGACCACGCCACCGTTGAGTAGCTCACGGTAGATACCAATCGCCTTGCGCTTAAGCGCTCGCTGCTTGACCGGGGGCTCGTGGTTGGCGGTGAGGAAGAGCATGACGGTCTTAAAGGGGTCAGCCTCCCGCTGTAGCATGTTGAGCATCATGGAGTGGGTGAGCTGGAAGGAGGAAGTAAGCGGCTCGGGTTCAGCTTCAACCAGCTGCTTAAAGGTTTTCTCACTCCACGCCACAAAGCCCTGGGGCGGCTTCTTCTTTTTGCCGCGTAGGGACTGAGCCATTTTCTTCTCGTCGCCATCAAACTTGGCACGTGCCTTAGCTTCGAGCTTGTCGTTTTCAATCTCGTGCTCGGGTGCCTGCACCACCACATAACCGGCGGTGTCAAAGCCAGCTCGGCCTGCGCGTCCTGCGATCTGGTGGAATTCACGGGATTTGAGGCGGCGGGTGCGCTGGCCGTCAAACTTAGAGAGGGCAGTGATCAGCACGGTGCGAATGGGGACGTTGATACCCACGCCCAGGGTGTCAGTACCACAAATGACCTTGAGCAGACCCGCCTGCGCCAGCTGCTCTACCAGTCGGCGGTACTTGGGCAACATGCCTGCGTGGTGAATGCCGATGCCGTTCTTGATGTACTTCTGCAAGGTCTTGCCGAAACCCGCCGAGAAGCGGAAACCAGCGGTGAGCTCGTTGATGCGTTCCTTATCATCCTTGGACGCAATCGGCAAGCTCATCAGGGAGGCCGCAGTGTCAATGGCCTGCACCTGAGAGAAGTGAACAATATAGACCGGGGCTTGGTGGGTGCTGACCAGCTCATTGACGGTCTCGACCAGCGGTTCGCGGCTGTAGGCGTAGTTCAGCGGGATGGGGCGGGTCTCACTGGTGACCAGCACTGACTCCCTGCCCGTCAGCTCGGTCATTTCCCTCTCAAAGCGCAGGGTATCGCCCAGGGTGGCGCTCATGAGCAAAAACTGTGCCTGGGGCAGATCCAGCAGGGGAGCCTGCCAAGCCCATCCGCGCTGAGGGTCAGAGTAGAAATGGAACTCGTCCATGATCACTTGGGTGAGGTCTGCGCCCTCGCCCTCGCGCAGGACGATATTGGCAAGGATCTCTGCGGTGCAGCAGATAATGGGGGCGTTGGCGTTGATGGACGAATCACCGGTCACCATACCCACGTTCTCAGCCCCAAAAATTTCGCAAAGATCAAAGAACTTCTCAGACACCAGCGCCTTAATGGGCGCGGTGTAGTAGGAGCGCTGGCCGGCAGCCAGACCGATAAAGTGCGCCGCCACCGCAACCGTCGACTTACCGGAACCGGTAGGGGTCGCCAGAATGACATTGTTGCCGTTAGCCAGCTCAAGAACCGCCTCGTCCTGGGCAGGGTAGAGCTCCATACCGCGGGCTGCAATCCAGCCCAAAAATGCTTCGTAGGCTTCATCGCCGGTCAGCGGGTTAGATGCAAAATCCCCGCGGAAGTACTTATTCTGGGGATCGGCAAGGGAAGGGGAGAGATATTCAAGAATCTTCATGATGCTTCCCATTCTAGTGCGTCACCTTGCGCTTAGGGCACTGTTTGATGAGGCTGGCTTCGTTGGAGGAAAATGCGATGTGCGCCCGTGCGAGGAGGAAAAAGGTCAGTGGGCTAGAAGCTCACCCGATGCCGGAAGCCCCTAACGTTGCCTTCCTTGACATATTCGCTCAAGAAAGTCAGTGCGACCCTTGTCAAACCCTGAGATGTATCTGTACTGTAGCTGTAGACACAACCGCACACTAAATCTTGAAAGGGGGAGAAAACCATGAATACAAAATGTGGAACCATGAACATTTCCCCGCGGGTTTCCCCAGTTAGAACTAGTTAAGTTAGTTGTTAGTGCTGTGACCTACCGGGTGAGCGAAGTTCTTCACCGGTAGGTTTTTTCATGCCCTGACCCGTACATCCTTCGAAGAGATGAGGGTTGGGCGCGGCAGGGACCTATCTCTGATGGGAGCTTCACCGTCAACACCGTACAATGACGCTTGATACCAGAGATTTTAGGATGCAACCGTGGCAGAGATAGCAGAAGACCAAGACCCTCAACAAAAATTCCGATTGGCCCCACCGGGGTGGCGTTGGCGACCCGTCCACTTTTTACCCTTTGTCTTAGACCTGATTTCATCATTGATGCTGGTTTATCTACCAGTTTTGGTGGGCCGTATTATTGACCTGCATTTGGCTGGGGATACAGAGCGGGCCTGGCAACTCATTTGGTGGATGGTTGCTATCATCCTGTACTTTGCCTTCAATGAGCGGGCTGCCTGGGGCATTACATTCCGTGTTGTGGCCCGATTGGAACGGGATTGGAAGCTCTATATCGGTCAGCTGATGCGTCAATCCACTCAGCGTGACACCGGTGCGTTGATCGCAATTTTAAATAAGGATTCTCGGAGCCTGTCCATGCTCTGGCACCCCATGCTTCTAGCGTCATCCTCCCTGGGCGTCACTGTTTTTGGCACCTACCAGCTCTGGCGTATTAGCCCTGTTGTAGCCGGGGTCGCGCTGTTTGGCCTACTGCTGACCCTGGGAATTCTGACCTGGATTTCAAAGGTGCTTGAGAAGCATTCGGACGCTTTCCGCGAGACGGTGGGTAAGAGCACCTCTAAAGCAAGTGATATTGCTTCATCGATTCGCACCATTCTGGGCCTTGGGGCGCAGAACCGCATGATGGGCCGCTACCGGCACACAGCGCAGGAAGTTTATTCAGCTCAGCTCAAACTTGAGAGCGTGCAAACCTGGTCCTTTGCCGCTCGCAACTTCCTGGTGGGCACCGTGACCATGCTGGCCATCGCTTTTGCCCTGCGCGGTGTACTGCAGGATGGTGTATGGATGACTGATATTCCCGCCGGGCAGTTGGTCACTATCGTTGGTTTGGTCAACACGCTGACGGGCCCCATCTGGTCAGTTGAGATGCTGCTTTTTTCCTGGCGTAATGCCCGGGTGGCTCTTAAACGCGTAAACCGACTAGAAGCTGACGTCGAAAGCGCGGCCCAAGATGACGCGAATGAGGTCTATGCTCGAAGCGAGGGCGCGTACATTGACATTCCTAAGACTGACACCGTTGTTCACTACATCAACCCTCGTGACCATCAGCTGACAGCCCAGGACTACGCCGAAGCCCTCACTGCCTCCCTGCGCAAACGTGAAGCCCAAATGAGGAACAACACCCCGCGCCGCGTCCTGCTCTCAGAACCCAATCCTATGATCTTTGCAGGAACCCTGCGCGATCACCTGCAATTGGGCACAGCGGGGCTAGACGATGAGCTGATGATCGAACTTCTGAAAATCACTGACTCTGAAGAAATCGCCTTCCGCCTAGGCGGCAGAGAACCTCAGGCTTACTTGCACGCAGAGATTAGCTCTGAAGGCACCAACCTATCAGGTGGCCAGCGTCAGCGCTTGGCGCTGGCAAGGGCTCTGGCTCAACAGGCTGAGATTCTGGTCCTCACTGAGCCGCTGAACTCGGTCGATGAACCCAGCCAGAAATTCATTCTCGATGGCCTTGAAACCACCGCAGGCAGGGGAGTGCTGGCCCAGCTTCAGCAGATATACATCATTAGCACCACCATGGAGGCTGAACGCCGCATCGCCGCCGGTCACCGTCAACCGGCAACGGTTAGCGTCCAGGAGGTGCAGGAGGCTATCACCGCCTCCATCCAGAAAGTTGAACTGACCGAGGTTAAAGACCCGCACGGCCTGGGGCTGACCGCTAACGAGAAGGAAGGTGATGGGCGTGGCTAAGCTTCTACCGGTAACCCCCACAGGTAAAACCTGGGCGCTACTCTGGCGCTCCGTCAAAAAGACCCCCTGGCAGTTTTCACTGCTCATGGTGCTGTTCGTAGCCAGCTCCCTCATTTCCCTGGTGATGCCCCTAACCGTGGGTCAGCTGATTGACCTTGCATCGACCGGCCAGCTCACCGGCTTTCCCTGGGGCTTCCTTTCCCTCATCGGCGTAGCCACTCTGGTAGGTGCTTTGCTGACCCGTGCCTGGACCTTCCAGGGCCAGCGGCTGGGTGTGCGCCTCAACCGTGACCTTGGCATAGAACTGGTGGACGCCTCGCTCAATCTGGATGCCCAGACAGTAGAGGATGCGGGTTCAGGCGACCTGCTCTCGCGTCTGACCGATGACATCGACTCGGTGAGGCAGGTACTGGCTCAGGGGCTGCCCGAGTTTGGTTTCATCGTGGTGATGATGCTGGTAACCATAGGATCAATTTTTGCGGTCAACCCTTATATCGGTCTGGTTACCGTGCCCATGGTTATTGCCATGACTGTCATGCTCAGCATCTTCCTGCCCAAAATTGGGGTGAAGGTCAAAAAGCGGACCGAGGCCGTCAGTGCCTTCACCGTGGCGGCCACCGAGAACATCCGCGGCGCCTCCACCATTGAGGAGCTGGGCGTTCAGAACGCCCGTCAACGCGTCCAACAAAACCGGGCCGAGGATGTTTACCGAATCGCTGACCGTCTGGTGGTGATCCGCTCTACCTACTGGGCACTGGACGGCTTCAACTCCTACCTACCCCTGGTGCTTTCCATTGTCTGGGGCGCTGTCTGCGTACAAAACGGTTGGGCTACCTGGGGGGACGCCGCCACTGCTTCAATCCTGCTCTTTAACATGCGCATCAACGCCGATATCTTCACCTTTTGGTTAGATAAGCTGCGGGAAATGTCAGTCACCATGGGCCGCGTCTTCGGCGTCATTGACCTAGCTGAGCATCAGGCTCAAAGTCGTGCATCCCGCGCTGAGGAGGCCTCTACTCGATCAGCAGCAGTTGCGGCGCTGGCAGACTCAGCTCCCAGCGCCGGTGAAGGTAGCGCGGTCAGCTTGCGCGATGTCACCTACGGTTATTCGGCGCAGAACCCGGTGATTCGTTCCATTAGTTTGGAACTGGCTCCCGGTGAAACTGTAGCCCTGGTAGGGCGCTCCGGTTCTGGTAAAACCACCCTGGCGCGACTTATCGCTGGCTCACTCACCGCTGACCGGGGGAGCGTCCTGGTCCAGGGCCAACCGGTTGGCAACGGGCTCTACCCCACCCAGGTGGACCAAGCCGGGCGTCCTGCCCTGCTGATCTGCACCCAGGAGGCCCACCTCTTCCTGGGCACGGTTTCCGAGAACATTCAGGTAGCAGCACCGGGAGCTAGTACCCAGCAGCAAGAGCAAGCATTGCATGCTGTTGGTGCCAACTGGATCGATGACCTGCCCAAGGGCTTGGAGACAGAGGTCGGAGGTAACGCTCACGAACTCACCCGTGATCAGGTGCAGCAGCTGGCGTTAGCCCGTATCGTGGCGGCTAACCCGCACGCCGTCATCCTGGACGAATCCACCACCCAGCTCGATCTGGCTGACGCCCGTGAATCGTTGAGGGCTGTCATGGACGGCAGAGCGGTCATTATCATTTCGCACGATGCCCGCATCGCCTCCCTTGCTGACCGGGCTGTGCTCCTCGAAGAGGGGCAGCTGGTGGCAGAGGGAAGCCCTGCTGAAATCTTTACCAGAGCCTAAAATCTGATGGTTATTTTGCGGATAGGGGTCAGAGTTTTGAAACAGTGGCAAAAATTGCTTTACAAAAGGAACTGAAGTTTCTTCTCTGAAATTGTATATTATTGCCCTACCTGTAATATTGAAGCTGGTGTTTGTTGCCTTGAAGAAAGTTTGTCGCACCTCCCAGAAGCTGCCACCTTTCCCCAAGACATTTGCCTCAGCGGTTAGTCAACCGCTCCTGCGCCAGCTATTGCGACGGTACGGTATTAATAAAATCAGAGGAAAAAACTTATGGTTGATACATCACTGACACGGCGACAGATTACCCGTGGAGCTGCCTGGTCCGTGCCCGTTGTACTTGGAACGAGCACAATCCCCAGCTACGCTGCATCTACCACCTGCGCTCAAGGTACCTTTATTGCCCCCGCACCAGCCAATACTTCAGCGGATTCTATTACCACCGAATGGACTGTACCTGCTGGTGTCAATAGAATTTGTGTCACCGTTCTAGGTGGTGGCGGTGGTCGCAGCTTCATGGCCAATATGGAAGGCGGTCATGGTGCGCTGATTACCGCCGAAATCCCCGTTCAGCCAAATCAAGTTCTTACTTTAGTCGTAGCAGCTGGTGGAGCTGGTTCAACTAACAGCGCCATGGTTGGTGGTGGAGGCTATGGCCCTGGTGGCGATGTCAAGAACGATCTTGCGGGAAGCTACAGATTCTCGCTCAACAATTTTGCCGCTTCTGGTGGCGGTGGCTCCGCAGTCCTGCTGGGTTCTGGCCCTAACGCAACACCGCTCATCGTGGCCGGTGGCGGTGGTGGAGGGGGCTTCTACGGCCGCTGGAACATGAATCAGCCCGGCATTACACCCCGCCGATGGACAATTAGCCAGCGTTTCCGAGCCGGTAGCGCTACCCAAAATGCTGGTTCTTCCAGCCTCCGGATGGAAGACTTCGCCATGAGCGTCACTACCGGCGGCGGACAGGTGCCAACCAGGGCCAAGCAGGTGCAGGAGGCGTCAACGCCAACCTGATTGATAATACCGGTGGGGTTGTTACTGTCAATGATGTTAAGTACATTCCCGGTCTACCCGGCGGTAGCGGCTTCAATGCTCGCGGTGCAGACTCTGTTACAGCTTTTGTAACCCAGTCTGGTTATACCATCGCTTTGCGTTCCGGCGCCGGGGGTGGTGGCTATGGTGGTGGCGGTAGCGGTAGTGGCGTTGCGGTTGCAACAACTGCTGAAGGCTCGTACGCCAGTGCAACTATTGGTGCATCAGGCGGTGGTGGCGGTAACTATGTTTCCGACCAGGTACAAAAGGTTGTGGTAGGAGTCGGAACTAACGGTGGCATCGTTCGTGATATCCGTAACCCAGGCGCTATCATCATCAACTACTAAGCGTTTGCCCCAGCGGCGTCCCCTATCCACGTTGGAAGGGAGGGCGCGCCTTTCCTTGAGCCGTTTAGCAGCGAATGTGGAAGTCTGGCTTCTTGGGATGACTCTGACCTAGGCAAGCTCTCCTATCCCCACTTTAAGATGCAAAAAAATGACCTATGCCACTAAAATGGGGCGCGGCAGTATCAGCTATAAACAAGGAAGTTCACACCATGAGCAAGCCCTTCCCCTCAGACCTCGAAATCGCGCAGGCAGCAACCATGCAACCGATTGCTGAGATTGCAGCATCAACCGGCATCAGCGAAGAGCGCCTAGAACCTTATGGCAAGTATGTCGCCAAGGTGCTCCTGGACGAAACGACCACCGCCGAGAACGCTCTGAAGAAGGGCTCAAAGTACATTGTGGTTACCGCTGTGACCCCCACTCCTCTGGGTGAAGGAAAGACCGCTACTTCGGTTTCCCTTGCTCAAGGTATGGCTCATATTGGCAAGAAGGCAACGCTGACCCTGCGTGAACCTGCTCTAGGCCCGGTCTTCGGTGTCAAGGGTGGAGCATCGGGCGGCGGCTACTCGCAGATTGTCCCCATGGAGAAGCTGAACCTGCACCTGACCGGTGACTTCCACGCCATCACCAGCGCGCACAACCTACTTTCAGCCATGATTGATAACCATCTGCACCACGGCAATAAGCTCAACATTGACGTCCGGAATATCTCCTGGCGCCGCGTGATGGACATGAATGACCGCTCCCTGCGCAACATCATCGTGGGTCTGGGCGAACGCATTGACGGAGTGCCCCGCGAGACCGGCTTCGATATCACCCCTGCCTCCGAAGTCATGGTGATTGTCTCTCTTGCATCAAGCTTCAGCGACCTGCGCGAGCGCCTAGCCCGCATCGTCATCGGCTACACCATGGACGGCGAACCCGTCACTGCCAAGGACCTCAAGGCGGATGGCGCCATGGCAGCCCTGCTGCAGGACGCTTTCAACCCCAACCTGCTACAGACCCTGGAGCACACCCCCGCGCTGATTCACGCCGGCCCCTTCGGCAACATCGCAACCGGCAACTCGTCCGTGGTCGCTGACTATGTTGGTTTGGAACACTCCGATTACGTGATTACCGAAGCCGGCTTCGGTGCCGATATGGGTGCTGAACGCTTCTTCAACGTCAAATGCCGCACCTCAGGTCTCAAGCCCAACGCGGCCATCCTGGTGGTTACCGTGCGTTCGCTGAAGTCGCACTCAGGTCTCTACAAGATCGTTCCGGGCAAGCCCCTGCCCGAAGGAATGCTGCAGGAGTCACCCGCTGACGTTGAGGCAGGCGCCGCAAACCTGGTTAAGCACATCGAAATTGTGCGAAGCTTTGGTGTTCAGCCGGTGGTTGCTATCAACGCCTTCCCCAGCGACTTTGACTCCGAGCACGATGCAATCCGCAAGATTGCTGAAGAAGCTGGCGCTCGTGTGGCGATTCACCGCGGTGTGGCCGAGGGTGGTGCTGGCGTAACTGAGCTGGCTGAAGCTGTTGTTGCTGCCTGCGACGATGTCAGCGAGCTGGTCTACACCTATGAGGACTCTGACTCACTGGCAACCAAGATTGAGAAGGTTGCTACCGGTGTTTACGGTGCTGATGGTATTGAGGTTGCCCCCGCTGCCGCTCAGCAGCTGGCTAAGTTCGAGGAGCTGGGCTTCGGCCACCTGCCGGTGGTTATCGCTAAGACCCACCTGTCCATTTCATCAGATGCCTCCCTGAAGGGTGCACCGACCGGCTGGACGTTGCCGGTCCGCGAAGTGCGCCTGGCAGCTGGCGCTGGTTATGTGTACGCTATCTGCGGCACCATGCGCACCATGCCCGGTTTAGGCGCTTCACCGTCTGCTGAGCGCATCGGCTTTGACGAAGACGGCCAGCTGGTAGGGCTCTTCTAAGCCGCTGCTTAAACAGAGCTAAAGCGAAAAGGACGCCGGGGCTTACTCCCGGCGTCCTTTCTGCCTGTGTGCTACCAGCCTCTAGCTTCCCACTCATCAAGGTTGCCGCGGTCAGCACCCAGGGTGGTGTGCTTGCCGTGGCCGGGGAGCACTACGGTGTTATCGTCGAATACGCTAAAGATTCTTTCGCGCACATCATTCAGCAGCTGCTTGAAATCAGCAGGGGTGTCGGTTTTACCGACCCCGCCAGGGAAAAGAGAGTCGCCGGTGAAAAGGAGCACCGGAGCGCCGTCGTCCCCAGGTTCCTGGTAGACCAGGGCGATAGAGCCGGGAGTATGGCCACGTAGGCTGATGACCTCAAGGGTGATGTCGCCAAAGGTGAGGGTTTCACCGCCCTGTAAGAGGTTTTTGACCTCTACGCCTTCTTGCTCATGGATGGCAGAAGCGTCGGCTGCGCCGCAGTAGGTAGCGGGGGAGTAGGTGGCTACAGCGGCAGGTAGAGCACGTATGTGGTCCCAGTGTGAATGGGTGGTGATGAGCGCTTCAACGTTGGGCTCGCCCTGTTCACGGAGCCGGCCTGCACCGTCCTCACCGGCTGCAGCCAGCACGAAGTCGTTGATGCGCTCAAACTCGTCAGCAGCATCGATTAGCACCTGTCTGCCATCGCTCTTCGCGGTAATGAGATAGACATTGTTCTCCATCTTCGAGACCGAGAGGGAACGAACGGAAACGGTGGCAGAGTCAAAAATTAGTTTTCCAGCTTCAGTCATACTCCCATGGTAGATTCCAAGAGCTACAAAGAATAGAGCGTAAGCCTAGCGATCTCTCGCAGAGATTAAAAGAGATAGTCAGAGCGATGCGCGGGCCGTCCTAAAATAGAGTTATGTCGTCACCCACACCTGTTTCACGTAGAGCACTGCTGGTAGCCAGCGGTATGACGCTGGTGGGGTGTTCCAGTCAAGCTCCCACTTCGTCAAGTTCTCAGGCAGCGTCTCCCACTCAGAGTCCGGTCTCACCAGAATCATTAACACCGACCCCGACCTCTACAGCCAGCGCGACCCCTACGCCTATTTCACGTAATCCGGTCAACACCCCCTCACCCTGGGCAGGGGTGCCCACCGCCCTGCCCGGTAGCGGCAGTTTTCTCGCCTGGACGGTGGACGATGGTGCCGATGCCCAGGTCATCCGCCAGTACGGGTTATTTGCCCAGCGCACCGGCATACGGCTCACCTTTTTTGTTAACGGAAAGTTCGCTGCTCATTTTGAGCAAAATCTGGATGTTCTGGGGCCACTGGTAGAAAGCGGTCAGCTTCAGATTGCCAATCACACTTACTCGCACACAGCTCTTACCTCTCTGAGCGTTCAGGGGGTCCATGATGAGTTGATGAGCAATGATCAGTGGATCAGGGCTGCCTTCGGTGTGCAACCGGCGCCCTATTTCCGCGCCCCCTACGGCTACTATGACCAACGAGTTCTGGACGCCGCGGCAGGAGTTGGTTACAGCAGGGCTGTGCAGTGGTATGGATCTTTTGCCGACTCATCCAACATACCGGCCGGTCAGATTCTTGACCTTGCGCAGCAGTACGTGAACGCCCAAGGAATCGTGATAGGGCACCTCAACTACCCGGGTATTATCGAAGTTTTTGATGACGTTGCCGCTCTGATTGAGCAGCGGGGCTTGGAGACCGTTACCCTGGCTGATTATTTTATGCCACCAGCCTAAGACTAACCGGCGCCCAACCTGCAGACACAGAGCTCACCTGGGGTATAGAATATATATTCGAAACCCGCAGACGATAGGTGAACTATGGCAGGCTCAGCCCCACAAAAGACTAAGCAGGATCTCTCGCACATCCGCGTTCAAGGTGCCCGTGAGAACAACCTCAAGAACGTGAACCTGGATATCCCGCGCGACGCCATGGTCGTCTTCACCGGCTTGTCCGGTTCAGGTAAGTCATCCTTGGCTTTTGACACCATCTTTGCCGAGGGTCAGCGCCGCTACGTTGAATCTCTGTCCTCCTACGCCCGTATGTTCCTGGGACAGGTGGATAAGCCTGATGTTGATTTCATCGAGGGCCTGTCACCGGCTGTTTCCATTGACCAGAAATCGACCTCCAAGAACCCGCGTTCTACCGTGGGCACGATTACCGAAATCTACGATTACATGCGCCTGCTCTGGGCGCGTGTGGGGCACCCGCACTGCCCTGAATGCGGTGAGGAAATCTCTAAGCAGTCCCCCCAGCAAATCGTGGATATCCTCATGGACTACCCCGAAAAAACCAAACTTCAGGTGCTGGCGCCAGTGGTTTCAGCCCGCAAGGGGGAGTTCGTTGACCTCTTCAAAGAGCTAAGCAACCAGGGTTATTCTCGCGCGAGGGTGGACGGCGAGACCATCCAATTGCAGGACGCCCCCAAACTCGAAAAGCAGTACAAGCACACCATTGAAGTGGTTGTTGACCGCATTGCCATCAAAGAGAGCGTGCATCAACGCCTCACTGACTCAGTGGAAACCGCTCTTGGCCTGGCTGATGGCAAAGTTTTGATTGATTTTGTGGACGTCGAGCCAGGTTCAGCTGACCGCACCCGCAACTTTAGTGAAAACCTGGCTTGCCCCCAAGGCCATGCACTGCAGGTGACCGAGGTTGAACCCCGTGCCTTCTCCTTCAACTCTCCCTTCGGAGCCTGCTCAGCCTGTGACGGCATTGGGTCTAAGCTCCAGGTGGATGAAGACCTTATCATTCCCAACCCCGACCTCTCACTTGCTGAAGGTGCTGTCACCCCCTGGTTCCAGGGTAAGTCAACCAGCGAATACTGGCTGCGTCTGCTAGCTGGTCTAGGTGATGAACTGGGCTTCGAGCTCACCACTCCCTGGAAGGATCTTCCCGCCAAAATCAAGAAGGCCATCCTGCATGGTAAGGACTACAAGGTCACCGTTGCCTACAAAAACCGTTTTGGCCGCGAACGCCGCTACACTTCCGGTTTCGAGGGAGTCTACGGCTACATCAAGCGTAAGCACGAAGAGACCGAGTCTGATTGGTCTAAAGACCGTTACGAGCAGTACATGCGTAACGTCGCTTGCGAAGCCTGTAACGGAGCGCGCCTCAATCCCACCATTCTTGCAGTCAAGGTGGGCGGCCGGTCGATCGCTGATGTCACCGAGATGCCCATGCGTGACGCCCTCACTTTTGTGCGCTCGCTGACGCTCAGCACACGTGAGGCACAGATTGCTGAGCTGGTGCTCAAAGAGATTGATGCCCGCCTGCAGTTCCTTCTCGATGTTGGCCTTGACTACCTGAACCTGGCGCGCTCTGCTGGCACACTCTCCGGCGGTGAAGCACAGCGTATCCGCCTGGCTACTCAGATTGGATCGGGCCTGGTGGGCGTCCTCTACGTTCTCGACGAGCCTTCAATTGGTCTGCATCAGCGTGATAACCGCAGGCTCATCGAAACCCTCACTAAGCTACGCGACATGGGCAACACCCTGATTGTGGTGGAGCACGATGAGGACACCATGAAAGAGGCCGACTGGATCGTGGATGTTGGCCCCGGCGCCGGTGAACACGGCGGCGATATTGTGCATTCTGGCACCTATGCGCAGCTGTTGGCCAACAAGAGGTCCATCACCGGTGATTACATGGCGGGGCGAAAGAGCATCGAGGTGCCGGCACAACGTCGTCCCATCGATAAAAAACGCACCATTAAAGTGGTGGGTGCCCGCGAAAACAACCTTAAGAACGTTGATGTTCAGTTCCCCCTGGGCGTCCTTACCGCGGTGACCGGTGTTTCAGGTTCGGGTAAATCAACCCTGGTCAACGACATCCTCTACACTTCTCTCGCTAACAAGCTCAACGGGGCTAAGCAGGTTCCGGGGCGCCACAAGACCATTACAGGTCTTGATCAGCTGGACAAGATTATTCACGTTGATCAGTCACCCATCGGGCGCACTCCGCGTTCCAATCCGGCTACCTACACCGGCGTCTTTGACCATATTCGCAAGCTCTTTGCTGAGACCAACGAAGCCAAAATGCGTGGCTACCAGCCCGGAAGGTTTAGCTTCAACGTCAAGGGTGGGCGCTGCGAGGAGTGCTCCGGTGATGGCACTCTCAAGATTGAGATGAACTTCTTGCCCGATGTTTATGTTCCCTGTGAGGTGTGTAAGGGCAAACGCTACAACCGCGAGACTCTAGAAGTGCACTATAAGGGTAAGACTATTTCGGATGTCTTAGAAATGCCTATTGCTGAAGCGGCAGAGTTTTTTGCAGCCTTCACGAAGATTGCTCGCTACCTGGACACCCTGGTGGACGTGGGCTTGGGGTATGTGCGTCTGGGACAGTCAGCAACTACCCTCTCGGGCGGCGAGGCCCAGCGCGTCAAGCTAGCTACCGAGCTGCAGAAACGGTCCAATGGCAGGTCAGTCTATGTGTTGGATGAACCGACAACCGGCCTTCACTTTGAGGATATCCGCAAGCTGCTGGTGGTCTTGCAGAGCCTGGTTGATAAGGGCAACACGGTCATCACCATTGAGCACAACCTCGATGTTATCAAGAGTGCCGACTGGCTGATTGATATGGGGCCTGAAGGTGGTGACGGCGGCGGTACCGTCATTGCCACCGGCACACCAGAGGAGGTCGCTCGGGTGGATGGCTCTCATACAGGGCGTTTTTTAGCGGAAATGCTCACCTCGTGATACTCAGTGCTACCTAGCCCCTTTTCGCCATGAATTTCGCGAAAACGGGGGTATGCTAAACAGGTAGACCGGGTAGTCACCCGGGTAGTTATCATCGGCAGTAGGTCATGCACGTCAAGGAGTTCCCCCCATGTCCCTGAAATACAAGGCAACCCAAAAAAGTATTGAGGGTTTGTTGAGAACTGTGTTTCGTGCTCGCGTGACCGGGCTTGAAAACTTTCCCAAAGAGGGCCCGGTCATTGTGGCTTCAAATCACTTGGCCTTCTTGGATTCGGTGATTATTTCAGCGCTCATGCCCAGGCGTGTGGCTTTTCTCGCTAAAGCTGAGTACGTCAATTCCCCCGGCGTCCGCGGCAAACTGATGAAGACCCTCTTTCAGGTCATCGATATTATCCCGGTCAACCGGAGTGACAAGAAAGAGTCCATGAAAGCGCTCGATAAGGCGCTTGAAAGGCTCAATGACGGTAAGGTTTTCGGCATCTACCCTGAGGGCACCCGTTCCCGTGACGGCTACCTCTACAAGGGGAAGATTGGTGTAGCCTGGTTGGCGCACATGACCGGAGCAACGGTGGTTCCTATCGGTTTGATTGGTACCGACAAGATTCAGAAACCGGGTTCCAACATGGTGTACCCCCACCGCTTTACCGTGCGGGTAGGGGAGCCCATGACCTTTGAAAAGCTGGGCTCAGCGATGAGCGGTAAGCAGCGTCGTGAGACCACCGATACCATCATGGACGCAATCGCTCAGCTCTCTGGCCAGCCTCGCAAGAATGAATACAATGTATCCCCGTCAGCTGAACGCGACAGCGGGGCCTAGAACTCAAGGACGATAATAGTGGCGAACCCTGCAGATTACCGGCCCGCACCGGGGCACATCCCTACCTCACCGGGGGTCTACAGGTTTCGTGACGAGTACGGGCGCATTATCTATGTGGGTAAGGCCAAAAATCTACGTAATCGTCTCAACTCCTATTTTGCTAACCCCTTGGGGCTGACTCCTAAGACCTATGCCATGGTGCACACCGCAGCATCGGTTGAGTGGACGGTGGTGGGCAGCGAGCTTGAATCACTGCAGCTTGAGTACACCTGGATTAAAGAGTTCAAGCCGCGTTTTAACATTGCTTTCCGCGATGATAAGTCCTACCCCTACCTGGCGGTCACACTCAAAGATAGGTTTCCCCGCGCTCAGGTGATGCGCGGTGAAAAAAAGAAGGGGGTTAGGTATTTCGGGCCCTACTCCCAGGCATGGGCGATTCGTGAGACACTTGATGCCCTGTTGCGTGTTTTCCCGGTACGCACATGCGCTACAGGGGTCTTTAACCGGGCCCAGGCGTCCGGTCGGCCCTGTCTACTGGGCTATATCGATAAATGTTCTGCCCCCTGTACCGGCAAAATTTCCATGCAGGATCACCAAGAGATTGCTGAGGAGCTCTGCCGTTTCATGGCGGGGGGCGCAGAAAAATATATTGCTCAGCTGACCGGTGAGATGAAAGACGCTGCCGCTGACTTCGACTTTGAAAAAGCGGCTCGACTTCGCGATGATATTGAAGCTCTGACTAAGGCCTTTGAACGCAACGCAGTGGTGCTCTCAGATTCGGTGGATGCTGACCTCTTTAACTTTATTGAAGACGATCTAGAGGCCGCGGTCCAGGTGTTCTTTGTGCGCGGTGGGCGAATCCGTGGTCAGCGGGGGTGGATTGTTGAAAAGGTTGAAGATTCAACCCCTGAGGCACTGACCGAACAGCTACTTGCTCAGGTTTACGGCGAAGTTGCCGCCTCGCTGGCTGCCGGAACCACGGCGTCCGAGCAGAGTTTCAATGAGCATGAAATCCCTAAAACTATTAATGTCCCTGTGCTTCCCGATAACCAGCACCACCTGGAACAGTGGTTGACCGGTATACGCGGTGCCAAGGTGACCATCAGCGTGCCGCAACGCGGTGAACGGGTTGAGCTCATGAACACCGTGCAAGAAAACGCCAAGCAGGCGCTTGCACTCCACAAAACGCGTAGGGCCGGGGACATCACCACGCGCTCAGCATCCCTCGTCGAGTTGCAAGAGGCCCTTGAGCTGCCTGATCCTCTCATGAGAATTGAATGCTACGACATCTCCCACACTCAGGGGACCAATGTGGTGGCCTCCATGGTGGTCTTTGAGGATGGCCTGCCCAAGAAGGGGGATTACCGCAAGTTTACAATCACTGGGGATGCAGCACGTGATGATACAGCCAGCATGTATGATGTGATCTACCGCCGTTTTAGGCGCTATCTCACGGATGAAAAGAAGCTGCCCGGTGAGCAGAAGTCTGGTGAGATTGACACTGACCTTCTCACCGCCAAAGAACCCGCCAAATTTGCCTACCCACCGAATCTGGTGGTGGTGGACGGCGGGCAGCCTCAGGTCAATGCCGCGGCGGCTGCACTGGCAGACCTGGGTATTTCCGATATCTATGTGGTGGGTATTGCCAAGCGTCTTGAAGAACTGTGGTTGCCACAGGATGATTTCCCCGTTATTTTGCCCCGAACCTCAGATGCTCTCTATCTGATTCAGAGAGTGCGCGATGAGGCCCACCGTTTTGCAATCACCTTCCACCGCACCAAACGCGGTAAAGCAATGGTCGCTTCAGCCTTAGACGGCGTGGATGGCCTGGGGCCAGCTAAACGGGAGGCACTTATTAAGCATTTTGGTTCACTGAAACAGCTATCACAGGCTTCTGAAGAGGCACTTCAGGAGGTCAATGGGGTCGGACCAGCTATGGCGGCTAAAATTCGTGCTCATTTTGAAGAGCAGGGAGCAGCGCAGCAGCCGGGAAAAGCTGAGGTACCGCAGGGCGGGATCAACGTGACCACCGGTGAGGTGCTAACAGACTAGGCAGCCCGATGCTGGCAGGCAGGTCACTGAGTGCTGCTCTCGGTTCTTGACCGGTGCGGTAGGCTTAAAACCGAGTGAGTCGTTCACAAATGAAAAGGCAGAGCATGTCCCTCCTGAACGCTGATGAGGCTTCGAAACCGCAAATTTTGGTGATTACCGGCATTTCGGGTGCTGGGCGTAGCACCGCCGCCAATACCCTCGAAGATGAGGGCTGGTACGTCGTCGATAATATCCCACCCCAAATGCTTGAATCCTTGGCTGAGCTTGTCAAAAAGTCACCAGAGACCATGCCCAAGTTAGCTGTGGGTATCGATGTGCGAGCTCGCCGGCTCTTGAGCGATCTTCCGGCTGCGATTAACAAACTGCGTGCATCCGATGTCAATTTTTCCATGCTTTTCTTGGATGCATCAGATAAAGACATTATTGCCCGGTACGAGGCTCAGCGCCGCCCTCATCCCCTGCAGCAGGGTGGTCTGGTCGCTGATGCTATTGCTCGGGAACGTGAAATCTTCTCGGAACTGCGGGATACAGCTGACTATGTCATCGATACATCCGGTAATAACGTTCATCAGCTGGCCAAGAAAATCCGCGAGACCTACGCTCCCGATAACGAGCGGCTCATGCGTATCACGGTCATGAGCTTTGGCTTCAAATATGGCACACCCACCGATGCTCACTATATGGCCGATATGCGCTTCATCCCTAACCCTCACTGGGTGCCAGATTTGCGCCCGTATACCGGTAAGGACGCCCCGGTGCGAGACTATGTCTTTGGGCAGGCTGGCACTGAGGAATTCATCGAAAACTATATCCGCGCCTTACGCCCCGTCATCGAGGGCTACCGTAGAGAGGGCAAACTCTACGCAACCTTCGCTATAGGTTGTACCGGTGGTAAGCACCGTTCAGTGGCGGTTTCAGAAGAGATAGCCAGCCGCTTAGAGCAGCTTGATGATGTCATTATTAATATTCACCACCGTGATATGGGGAGAGAATAATGGCTGAATCTACCACGGCTCGACTGCCTGAAACCGGGCTTATCCCTGTCATTGGTAGTGGCCAAAGGCGGTCGGTTAAAGTGACTGCGCTGGGGGGTGGGCACGGCCTATCGGGCTCCCTCTCTGCGCTCAAACTGGTGACGGGATCGCTCACCGCAGTGGTGACGGTGGCCGATGACGGCGGTTCATCAGGCCTGCTCCGTCAGGAGATGGATGTGGTACCGCCAGGTGATTTGCGCATGGCGCTCTCAGCGCTCTGTGATGATACTGACTGGGGCCGCACCTGGCGTGATGTGATGCAACACAGGTTCAGCTCTTTTAAGGAGGGATTCCCTTCCAGCCTTGAAAATCATGCCCTGGGTAACCTCCTAATTGTTACTCTCTGGCAGTTACTTGATGACTGCGTGGCGGGTTTAGACTGGGCCGGTGCCCTTCTCAATGCTCGCGGCAGGGTGCTGCCCATGGCTGAAATACCCATGGTGATTGAGGGAGAAGTTCTTTCTGTAGACGGTAACGGCCAGCCGATTCGTGAAACCGTACGGGGACAGGCAAAACTAGCTAAGGCTGGAACTATTAAGAACGTTCGTCTGTTACCTGAAAATACCGAACCCTGCGCTGAGGCGGTAAGAGCGGTCGAAGAGGCCGACTGGGTGGTTCTGGGCCCCGGCTCTTTCTACACCTCCTTGTTGCCCCACCTTCTTCTGCCGGGTTTACGTGACGCTATTATGCAGACCAATGCCCGAATTTGTCTGGTGATGAACCTGGATCTCAACGGTAACGAGACCCGGGGGATGACGGCTGCTGAGCACTTGCTCGTTTTGCGTGAATACGCTCCAGAAATTAGGGTTAACACTGTGATTTCTGACCCATCGACTGTTCAAGACAAAAAAGTCTTTGAGGACGCTGCAAGCGCGGTGGGTGCTAAGGTCTTGTGGGCTTCAGTGAGTGAAAGCGATCAGCCGGGTGTGCATGATCCGCTGAAACTCGCAGCAGCCTACAAACAAGTTTTTAAACACTGATCGCAGATCACACGTTGCGCCCCTGAACTGGGGGCCATTGATATTTGGAGGAGAACCGTATGGCCCTGACGGCTTCGGTGAAAGAAGAACTCGCACAGTGTGAGGCTAGCCGTTCATCGGTGCGTAAAGCAGAGGTAGCCACGATCTTGCGATTTACCAACGGTTTACACCTGGTCGCGGGAAAAATCGTGGTGGAGTCCGAGGTTGACTTAGAGGCCACGGCTGAGAGGCTGCGTTACAACATCTCCGAGATGTATGGGCATGAGGCTTCTATCACTGCAGTGTCTGGCGGCGGTCTGCGCCGCGGTGGGCGTTTTGTAGTGCGCGTAGACCAGGGCGGCGAGGCCCTGGCACGCCAAACAGGCCTCTTGGACGGGCGGGGTCGTCCGGTCAGAGGCTTGCCGCCGGCTGTCGTCAACGGCTCTTTGGCTGACGCTGAAGCGGTCATGCGCGGCGCTTTCTTGGCTCATGGCTCCCTCACCGAACCCGGACGTTCTTCGGCCCTGGAGTTTACTTGCCCGGGTGCTGAAGCTGCTCTTGCACTGGTCGGCGCCGCTCGTCGCCTTGACGTGATTGCTAAGGCTAGGGAAGTCCGCGGAGTGGACCGTGTAGTCGTCCGTGACGGCGAAACCATTAGCCTTCTACTTGAACGCATGGGTGCTGTTGATGCGCTCGATAACTGGCGCGAACGTCGAGCCCGGAAAGAAGTGCGAGCCACTGCTAATCGCCTAGCTAACTTTGATGACGCAAACCTGCGCCGCAGTGCCCAGGCCGCTGTTGCCGCCGGCGCTCGTGTTGAACGTGCTCTCGAAATTCTGGGGGATAAGGTACCTGAACACCTGCGCTACGCTGGCGAACTGCGGGTAGCCCACAAGCAGGCTTCGCTCGATGAACTCGGTAGGCTTGCTGACCCGCCGATGACTAAGGATGCTATTGCTGGTCGGATTCGCAGGCTTATCGCGATGGCAGATAAACGAGCCCAGGAGCAGGGTCTTCCCGGCACAGAGTCCACCATTCACGGTTATTAAGTAAACGTGCAAAAGTTAAGTCGTCGGCGTTCTCTGATGTGCAGAGCGCCGGAGTCTCTTGTGAGCAAAAATAGTGAGTCACCAGCCGACAGCTGACTTTAACGACCAGGCTTAATCCATGACCCTTGTGTGGCTTTATTTGGTTTCGTGAGGTTATGTGAGTGCATTATCAGCATTTTTCTCTTCAAGAACCCGTTTATGTGTGAAAATGATGCAATATTTGGCAAAATACCCCAAAAATCACCGGTAAAAACGACAGAAACACACCAAAACTCACATAAACAGGGTAGGATGTAAGAGAACCGGACGGGAGCTCAATAGCAGAGCTAAGCATGGTCAAGGCCATCACAGTTCGGCTGGGGGAGCCGCAAGGCAAACCCGTCCATGAATGTCACTTAACTGTATCTAGGAGTTTGATTTCAGTGACTGTACGCGTAGCAATTAACGGCTTCGGCCGCATCGGCCGCACCTTCTTCCGCGCAGCTCAGCAGCACGGCGAAGGTTTCGAGATTGTAGCAATCAACGACCTGACCGACGTTGCAAGCCTGGCTCACCTGCTCAAGTACGACTCAATCATGGGTCGCTTCGACGGCGAAATTGCTGTTTCAGAAAACGGCCTGACCGTTAACGGCAAGGAAATCAAGGTCCTCGCAGAGCGCAACCCTGCAGACCTGCCCTGGGCAGACCTGGGTGTAGACGTAGTTCTCGAATCCACCGGTTTCTTCACCGACGGTGAGAAGGCTAAGGCTCACATCGAAGCTGGCGCTAAGAAGGTTATCCTCTCAGCTCCCGGAAAGAACATCGATGGCACCTTTGTTATGGGCGTCAACGACGACCAGTACGATTCAGCTTCAATGAACATCGTTTCAAACGCATCATGCACTACCAACTGCCTGGCACCCATGGCAAAGGTACTGAACGACAAGTTCGGTATCGAAAAGGGCCTGATGACCACCATCCACGCTTACACCGCTGACCAGCGCCTGCAGGATGCCCCCCACTCAGACCTCCGCCGCGCACGCGCAGCAGCTCTGAACATGGTTCCCACCTCAACCGGTGCAGCCGCAGCTGTTGGCCTGGTTCTGCCCGAGCTCAAGGGCAAGCTGGACGGCTTCGCCGTTCGCGTACCTACCCCCACCGGCTCCATCACCGACCTCACCATCGAAACCTCACGCGAGGTTACCGTTGAAGAAGTCAACGCAGCCATGAAGGAAGCAGCCGAGGGTTCTTTCAAGGGCATCATCAAGTACAACGAAGAGCCCATCGTGTCTAAGGACATCGAAGGTGAAGCTATCTCCACCGTATTCGATGCTCCCCTTACTAAGGTTATTGGTAACCAGGTCAAGGTTATTGCTTGGTATGACAACGAGTTCGGTTACGTTTCACGTCTCGTTATGTTCACCAACAAGGTTGTCGCAGCTCTCTAAGCTGTAAAAACTAAATTGTCTTGAACATAAGACACTAGCTACGGGTTAGCGAACAGGCATACTGGTTATGTATGCGGTTCGCTAACCCGTGCTGTATCAGCCTACATATGGTAGGCATTACCCAAACTTTCCCTTAGAGGAGACAAAATATCATGGCTAAGACCCTTGAAGACCTGATTGCTGGCGGCGTTGCTGGCCGCCGCGTGCTCGTCCGTTCCGACCTCAATGTCCCTTTGGCAGATGGCAAGGTGACCGATGACGGTCGCGTGCGCGCATCCCTGCCCGTGCTTAAGAAGCTGACCGAGGCTGGCGCGCGCGTTATTGTAACCGCTCACCTGGGCCGCCCTAAGGGCAAGGTCGACCCCCAGTACTCCATCGCACCTGCTGCCCAGCGTCTGGCTGAACTGGCTGACTTCCCCGTAGCAATCGCCACCGACCTGGTGGGCGAGGACGCCAAGGCTAAGGCTGAAGCCCTGGCTGACGGTGAGCTGCTGGTCGTTGAGAACGTACGTTTTGACGCTCGCGAAACTTCAAAGGATGAGGCCGAGCGTGCAGAGTTCGCCGCTGAACTTGCTGCTCTGACCGGTGATAACGGCGCCTACGTCAACGACGCTTTCGGTGCTGTTCACCGCGCACATGCGTCTGTCTTTGATATTGCCAAGGTTCTTCCCTCTTACCTGGGCGACCTGGTTAAGACCGAGGTCGAGGTTCTTGAGAAGACCCTCAACAACCCCGAGCGTCCTTTCGTGGTCATCATGGGCGGCGCTAAGGTCTCCGATAAGTTGGCTGTCATTGATAACCTCATCGGCAAGGCCGACTCCATCCTGATCGGCGGCGGCATGGGCTACACCTTCGCTGTTGCGCAGGGGTACAAGGTTGGCACCTCCATCCTCGAAATGGATCAGGTAGACACCTGCAAGCGTTATCTGGCTGAAGCAGCAGAGAAGGGCACCGAGCTGGTCACCGCTCTGGACGTTGTCTGCGGCGATGACTTCTCGAATGACGCTAACTTCGAAATCCGCCCCATCGAAGATATGGAAGGCGGAGAGCTGGGCGAAAAGGCTGACGGCCTGGATATTGGCCCCAAGACTCGTGAACTCTTCGCAGAGAAGATTGCCGGTGCTAAGACCATCTTCTGGAATGGCCCCGTAGGCGTTGCAGAGTTCCCCAACACTGCACACGGCACCAAGGCTGTCGCTGAAGCTATCGTTGCTAACAAGGACGCTTTCAGCATCATCGGAGGCGGCGACTCAGCAGCCGCAGTGCGCAACCTGGGCTACACAGATGAGCAGTTCGGCCACATCTCAACCGGTGGCGGCGCTTCCCTGGAATACATCGAGGGTAAGACCCTTCCCGGTCTGGACGCCCTGGGCGCCTAAGGCCAGTTAATGGCGGGTTATCGAAGGATAGCCCGCCCTTGCCACACTTTCACTAGATTTTTTCAAGCTGTGTACCGTTGGTGCACTCATCCCAGACACAATGGGATCACCAGAAAGGACGAGCCTATGACTCGCAAACCGCTCATTGCCGGTAACTGGAAAATGAACATGGACCACACCGAGGGCGTTACCCTGCTGCAGAAGCTGGCATGGACCCTCGATGACACCAACTTTGACTATGACACTGCAGAAGTAGCTGTCTTCCCTCCCTTCACCGACATCCGTTCGGTTCAGAGCCTGGTCGACGGCGATAAGCTCAACATCGTCTACGGTGGCCAGGACCTTTCAGACCAGGATTCGGGTGCCTACACCGGTGACATCTCTGGTGTCTTCCTCAACAAGCTGGGTGCTACCTACGTTCTGGTTGGCCATTCAGAGCGCCGCACCATCCACGGTGAAACCGACGCGGTTTGCGCTGCTAAGGTACAGGCTGCTTACCGCAACGAGCTGGTACCCGTGCTCTGCGTGGGCGAAGGTCTAGACAAGCGTGAAGCTGGCGAGCACGTTGACTTCACCCTAGAACAGCTGCGCGGCTCCATCGAGGGGCTCACCGCTGAGCAGGCTGAAACCCTGGTTGTTGCTTACGAGCCCGTTTGGGCTATCGGCACCGGCAAGGTTGCTACCGCAGCCGATGCTCAGGAGATGAGCGCAGCGATCCGCGCCGAGCTGACCAAGCTTTACTCAGCAGAGATTGCTGACAAGGTACGCGTACTCTACGGCGGCTCCGTCAAGGCTGCTTCAGCTCCCGAAATCATGGGTGAGCAGGACGTCGACGGCGTGCTGGTTGGCGGCGCTTCACTGGACGCCACCGAATTCGCTAATATCGCACGTTTCAACGCGTAAGTTGCTCTGAGCGAGGACGCCGCACCGTGCCATTACTGCCCTCTTGGCAGTTGGTGCGGTGCGGCGTCCTCACTTTATCTCACCCAGACTTACCGCTCAGGGTGAACGCATCCTCCCGTGTAAAAGGTGCGTTTGGCGTAGTATGCGCGTATAGTTTTTGTGGATGCCAGTTATAGGCTCCAAGATTTTTTGAAGTGAAAGGTTCTGCGTGGAAACTCTTAAGATTACTCTGATGGTCGTCATCGCAATTCTGAGCGTTCTGACCATCCTGCTGGTTCTGCTGAACCGCGGTAAGGGTGGTGGTCTTTCTGATATGTTTGGTGGCGGTATGACTACCTCCCTCAACTCGTCAGGTATGGCGTCTAAGAACCTTATCCGCATGACGGTCACCATTATTCTGCTGTGGGTTTTCGCTATCATCGGTTACGCTCTGGTGTTACGTTTTGAAACCACCGCGGTACTATAAAACTCGTTTTTTAAAGATTTAGCCCCCGGCTCTCACAGGAGCCGGGGGCTAAATGTTTAAAGGCCTCATCCTAGATGGCGTCTTGGGTTGCTAGAACCAGGGTTTCGAGCATACCTCGAGCGCCTGCCGCCGGGGTTTCTTGCAGAATCTGCGCGGTTAGCTCAGTTTCTGCCAGCTGGCTAGCCTTCAGGAGGCGGGCTGTAGCTTCAGCCTTGTCTGCTCCAGCAATCAAGAACCAGATACGCTCTGAGAAGTTGATGACCGGCAGGGTGAGGGTCACCCGGGTGGGTGGGGGCTTGGGCGAATCGTGGATTGCAAGAGTTACCTGCTGCGCTTCCAGAATCTCGGTGCGGTTCGGGAAAAGAGAAGCGATGTGCCCGTCAGGCCCCATACCCAGCAGGGTCAGGGTGAAACGGGGGGACGCTTCGCCGGCCGGGGCGTACCGAGCTAGCTCGCTAGCGTATGCTTTTGCAGCTGCTTCAGCGGTCTCGAAGACATCGCTGGTTCCCATGATGTGCCGGTTCTCTGCTGGTAGATCGAGTGCTTCTAAGAGAGCATCTTTAGCTTGCTGCTCATTGCGATCCTCGTGGCCGGTCGTTACGAAACGCTCATCTGACCACCAAAAGTGCACCTTTGACCAGTCAACGGTGCTACGCAGAGGGTTCTCCGCAATGTTGGCTAGTACAGCGATTCCCATGGTGCCACCGGTGACCGAAAGATGGGCTAGGCCCTGTTCTGCCACTGCGGTTGAAAGGACGTTGATGATGCGGCTACCACCGGCAAGAGCTAGTTGGTCTTTGTCGTCATGGGGAACAAGTACGGGGTTAGGCATCAAAAACCTCCGTGTAATCAGCAGATTCTTCAGGTGTCTGTTGGTCATCGTGTTCAATGACCATTCTTTCGTTGGAGACGCAATTGCGTAGTACCTCACCGTAGACCTCATCGGGGTCCAGGCGTCGCAGCTCCTCAGCTAGGCAGTCCGCGAGGGAACGTACCGGCAAAGAAATCTGCTGGTCAGGGGAGCCAGGGGAAGAGATGGTAGCAATTTTCTTGCCCGGTCGGTGAATGGTGACCGTTCCATCTTCTCGATCAAGGTCCACCCTGAAGAGCCCGCGGTCAACAGCAGTAGTCTTCAGATGAACGTCCGCATCGAGGCGGCTACCAAGCCAGCCACCCAGCAGCACTACTGACGGTGATTTAGCTGAACCCCAGACGGTCACCTTTTTGACCGGTGAAGGCTGCAGCTGATCGAAAACAGCTGCAATCTGAATGCGCCAGAGGGTCAATCTAATCCAGGCCAGATCAGTATCACCATCAGCATAACAACTTGAAAGCGCTTCAAGCGCGCTCTCGGGGTCGTAGAACCGGGCAGAGTCAGTAATGCGCCGCTGAGCAATACGGCCGATGGAGTGTGCAGCGGGGTTCTGCGGGACTGAGTGGGGCCACCAGACCACAATGGGGGAGTCAGGTAGTAGCAAGCCCGAAATCAAGGACTCGGTAGGTACCGATGCGCTACCGTAGCCCCTCAGAATGACAAGTTCAGCGGCACCGGCGTCGCCGCCCAAGTACAGGCGGGCATCTAAACGGTCATCGTGGTCCTCACCGTACCCCACGTGCACAATAATGCGGCTGGGGTGTTCGTAGGAAGCCTTGAGGGCGGCTTCAACAGCTTGTTTAGAATGGCCCTTATCGGCAAGGATGACCAGGGTGAGCACACGGCTGGTAGTGGTTGCTCCTTCCTCATTACGGAGGTCAGAGAGTTCCTTGGCGATCTGGCCAACGGTGGTGTCTTTAATTTTCTTGATCACGGGCGTCTCCAGGCGCGGTTGTCACGTTTGAGCATCTCGTGGGCTGATGTGGGGCCCCAGGAACCTGGAGCGTAGCCTTCGGGCTTAATCTTGTGTTCAGCCCAGTATTCCTCGAAGGGGTCCAAAATCTTCCAGGACAGTTCTACTTCTTCGTGGCGAGGGAAGAGCGGCGGCTCGCCCAAAAGGACGTCCAGTATGAGGCGCTCGTAGGCTTCAGGTGACTCCTCGGTGAAGGAATGGCTGTAGCCGAAGTCCATGTTGACATCGCGAATACCCATCTGAGTGCCGGGCACCTTGGATGAGAAGCGCAGGGTCATGCCTTCATCGGGCTGAACCCTAATGACGATGGCGTTCTGCCCTGAGTCATCAGAGGCACCGCCAAAGAGCAGGTTGGGTGACTTCTTGAAGACTACCGCGATTTCAGTGACACGGCGCCCCAGGCGCTTACCGGCGCGTAGATAGAAGGGGACGCCGTTCCAGCGGCGAGTTTTTATATTGAGCTTGAGAGCAGCAAAGGTTTCGGTCCGGGAATCTGCGGGGATATCGTTCTCTTCAAAGAAGCTGTTGACCTCTTCGCCGCCCTGGTTGCCACCTTCATACTGACCTATGGCGAAAGCACTGGCGATATCAGCTGGCACTTCAACTGCTTCAAGGACCTTAGCTTTCTCGGCACGCAGGTGCTCGGCGTTGAAGCTGATGGGTTCTTCCATCGCGGTGAGAGCCAACAACTGGAGCAGATGGTTCTGAATGATATCGCGTGCTGCACCCACACCGTCGTAGTACCCGGCTCGGGTACCAATACCGATATCCTCTGCCATGGTGATTTGAACGTGGTCCACGTTGTTGGCATTCCAGACCGGTTCGAACATCTGATTAGCAAAGCGCATGGCAAGGATATTCTGCACGGTTTCTTTGCCCAAGTAGTGATCGATTCGGAAGACCGAATCGGCGGGGAAGACCCGCTCCACAATCGCATTCAGCTCACGGGCAGATTCCAGGTTATGGCCGAAAGGCTTTTCAATGACAACACGGCGCCAGCCTTCGTGCTGGTTGTGGTTGGCAAGATCGTGGTCGGCAAGTTTCTGCAGAACCTGGTCGAAATCCTTAGGGGGGATGGAGAGGTAGAAGGCATGGTTACCTCGGGTGCCTCGTGTTTCATCCAGCTCGCTCAGGGTCTCCTTGAGCTTCTCGAATGACTCATTGGAGTCAAAAGTTCCGGTGACAAAGCGAATCCCTGCGGCGAACTGGTTCCAGACGTCCTCACGGAAGGGGGTGCGGGCGTGAGCCTCAACGTGCGTCCGAACTTCTGCACGGAAATCATCATGGCTCCATTCACGCCGGCCGAAGCCAACCAGACCAAAGCTGGGTGGTAGCAGCCCGCGGTTGACCAGGTCATAGACAGCTGGGAGGAGTTTCTTACGCGCCAAATCACCGGTGACGCCGAAGAAGACCAGAGAGCTGGGGCCCGCAATGCGGGTAAGCCTGCGATCGCGCGGATCGCGGAGCGGGTTTGATTCGAAGGTTTGTGACACCGTCGTGAATCCTTTAGGTTGTTATCGATGAAGGTGGCGGCAGGGGTGACCTGCCGCCGCCTCAGGTCACCAGAGCATGTGACCATTTTACCGTTAGTTCTTGAGTGCACCTTCAACGGTTTCAAGAAGCTCCTGCCAAGAAACCTCGAACTTCTCTACACCTTCAGCTTCTAGCTTCTCTACAACGTCGTTGTACGAGATGCCGAGGGCTTCAAGCGCGTTGAGGACCTCATTGGATTCTTCGTAGGTGCCGCTGATGGCATCGCCGGTGATCTCTGCATGGTCGAAGGTCGCGTTGAGGGTCACTTCGGGCATGGTGTTGACGGTACCGGGAGCAGCGATTTCGGTGACGTAGAGGGTATCAGGGTAAGCGGGGTTCTTAACGCCGGTTGATGCCCAGAGGGGACGCTGGCGGTTGGCGCCCGCAGCTTCAAGGCGCGCCCAGCGCTCAGATTCGAAAGCCTGCTCATAAACTTCAAAGGCCAGTCGGGCGTTGGCTACGCCAGCCTTACCCCTGAGTGCTAGTGCTTCGTCGGTGCCGATGGCATCCAGGCGGCTGTCAATTTCAGCGTCTACGCGTGAGACGAAGAAGGAGGCCACGGAGTGAATCTTTGAAAGATCCTTGCCGTTAGCCAGTGCTTCTTCAAGGCCCAGCATGTAGGCGTTGATGACGGCGCGGTAGCGCTCCAGGGAGAAGATAAGGGTGACGTTGACAGAAATGCCCTCAGCCAGAGCCTGAGCAATCGGCTCAAGGCCCTCAAGGGTGGCGGGAATCTTAATCATGACGTTTTCGCGGTCAACGATTGAGTAGAGCTCCTTAGCTTGAGCAAGGGTCTCTTCAGCCTTACGAGCTAGCAGGGGGCTGACCTCAATGGACACACGGCCATCAAAGCCCTGGGTGGCGCTGTAGATGGGGGCGAAGACGTCGCAGGCGTCTCGGACGTCGTCAATCATGGCAGCGAAGCCGGCATTTTCAGCGGTTTCACCGGCTGCTGCTAGCTGCTTCATCTGCTCAGCGTAAGCGGCGCCGTTGGAGAGTGCGGCGGCAAAGATGCTGGGGTTGGTGGTGACACCCACAACGTTTTTGGTGTCAATGAGTTCTTGGAGGTTGGCGCTGGTGAGGCGCTCACGCGAGAGGTCATCGAGCCAGATGGAAACGCCGGCGTCAGATAGCTTCTGGGTAGGGGTTGTCATTCTTTCCCTTTCTATGGGGCCACCGAACACGATGCTGCGGTGGCAAAAGTTCTGGTGAATACTGTATCTGCTACCGGGGTTCCGGTAGCAGACACAGCTAGGTTCTTAGCGGGCAGCTTCGATGGATTCCTGAGCAGCCTGAGCTACGGCCTCAGCAGTAATGCCAAACTGCTGGTAGAGCTCTTCAGCCGATGCAGAAGCGCCGTAGTGTTCCAGTGAAACAGCGCGGCCGGTATCACCCAGCAGATCGTTCCAGGTCATGCGCAGACCGGCTTCTACGGTAACGCGTGCCTTGATTGCTGCCGGAATGACAGATTCACGGTATTCAGCGCTTTCAGCGGCAAACCACTCGCGAGAGGGCATGGATACCACGCGAGCAGCGATACCCTGCTCAGCCAGCTTGGCGCGGCCGTCCAGTGCAATTTCTACCTCTGAGCCGGTGGCGATGATGATGACATCGGGAGCGCCCTCGGTATCAGCCAGCACGTAACCGCCGCGGGCAGCACCCTCAGCTGAAGCGAACTTCTCGCCATTAGCATCGGGGTGCAGGTCCTCACGCGCAATGGTGGTGAGGTTCTGGCGTGATAGCACCAGGCCGGCAGGGTGATCATTGATTTCCAGGATCTTGCGCCAGGCAACAGCGGTTTCGTTGGCGTCAGCGGGACGCACGACGTCCAGGCCAGGGATAGCGCGCATAGCGGTCAGGTGCTCTACAGGCTGGTGGGTGGGGCCGTCTTCGCCCAGACCGATGGAATCGTGGGTCCAGACAAAGATATTGGGTACACCCATGAGCGCTGCCAGGCGGACTGCGGGGCGCTGGTAGTCGGTGAAGACAAAGAAGGTGCCTGAGAAGGGGCGGGTGGGCGATGAGAGCGCGATGCCGTTGGTAATGGCTGCTGCTGCATGCTCACGAATGCCGAAGTGCAGTACACGACCGTAGGGGTGAGCCGTCCAGGTCTTGGTGGTACGTGATTCGGGGTTGAAGGACTTTTCGGTATCAATGGTGGTGTTGTTTGAACCGGCGAGGTCAGCTGAGCCACCCCAGAGTTCGGGGAAGGTCGGTGCAATAGCATTGATGACCTTGCCGGATGCCGCACGGGTAGCCAGGGAAGTGCCAGCTTCGAAGGTGGGGAAGGCCTCTGCGTAGTTTTCGGGTAGTTCACCAGCTTCTAGACGGTCAAAGAGCTGGGCTGCTTCGGGGTTGGCAGCTCGCCAGGTCTCCAGCGAAGCTTCCCATTCCTTACGCTCTGCTGCACCGCGTTCAACCAGAGCGCGGGTGTGTTCCAGAATTTCAGGTTCAACTACAAAGTGAGCTTCTGGGTCAAAGCCCAGAATTTCCTTGGTGGCTGCAACTTCATCGGCACCCAGCTTGGAGCCGTGAATGCCACCGGTGTTTTGCTTGTTGGGGGCGGGGTAGCCAATGATGGTGCGCAGCTCAATGAAAGAGGGTTTATCGGTGACCTTGGTGGCGGCAACGATAGCGTCGTAGAGAGCCTCAAGGTCTTCCTTGTACTCACCGCTGACGGTCCAGTCCACCTTGGTGACATCCCAGCCGTAAGCTTCGTAGCGGGCTGCGACGTCCTCGGTGAAGGCAACATCGGTGTTGTCTTCAATCGAGATATGGTTACGGTCAAAAATGACAACCAGGTTGCCCAACTGCTGGTGCCCTGCGAGGGCAGAGGCTTCAGCGGTCACGCCCTCCTGAATGTCACCTTCAGAAGCAATGGCAAAGATGGTGTGGTCGAAGGGGGAGGTGCCAGCAGGTGCCTGGGGGTCAAACAGACCACGCATACGGCGCTGGGCGTAAGCAAAACCGACTGCGGACGCTAGGCCCTGGCCGAGAGGTCCAGTGGTGATTTCAACGCCCTTAGTGTGGCCGTACTCGGGGTGCCCTGCGGTCAAAGCGCGTGCGGTGCGAAGACTCTTGAGGTCCTCAAGTTCCAGGCCGAAACCGCCCAAGAAAAGCTGGTTGTAGAGCGTTAAAGATGTATGTCCAGGTGAGAGGATAAAGCGGTCACGGCCGGCCCAGCGATCATCGGTGGGATCGTGGCGCATGATTTTCTGGAAGAGCAAGTAGGCCACAGGTGCTAGGCTCATAGCAGTGCCGGGGTGGCCCGAGCCAACCTTCTCGACGGCATCGGCTGCTAGTACGCGCGCAGTATCAACTGCCCGCTGATCTTTTTCGGTCCACTCAAGCTTCTGATTAAGGTTGGGCACGAGTAATCCTCTCTGCTCTGGCATCCTGCCAGAAATATGCGGATAGTTCTTTGGACACCGAGAACACAGGGAGGCAGAAGTTTGCCGAGGTGAAACCTGTGGAAAGTGACCCAATTCTTAACAATAGTTCACCACGGCAAGCGGTGCTCGGTTTTGTCTGACAGCTGAGAGAATGGGGTAACGAGAAGAATCGGTATTAGGTCTCATAGGTAAGTCGTTATACGATATAAGTTGACCGAAAGCCCCCTTGTGCGCCCAATTATTGCACTGGCAGAGGTTAAGCGTGATGACCGCCACACTTGTAATCTCACCGGTTGATACGGGAAATTCTTGCTCAGCATTTCAACCAGTCAGCCAACGCTTCACAACTCTTGTCACAGCACCATTTAGCGCCTGGGGTACCGCACACCATCTGTAAGGGAACCTGCATACGTGAAGGGCCATGGCATGAAGAGCGTGATTGATCGCCAAGAACATCGCGGGCTGTTGCCTGAATCGACGGGAGCTTCTGGCAAAATTTCCCTGCGACGTAAAATCAGGGCTTATATCCATCTGACGAAACCTCAAATTATTGAGCTTTTGCTGGTGACGACTGCGCCCACCATGATCTTTGCTGCCGGTGGGTTCCCCAACTTCTGGCTGGTGCTCAATACCATGATTGGTGGTTCGTTGGCAGCTGGCGCTTCGTGTGCCTTTAACTGCTACATCGACCGCGAAGCTGACCGCAAGATGAAGCGCACTGAGAAGCGCCCCTTGGTGACCGGTGAACTGACGGACCGCGAGGCCCTTATTTTTTCTTGGGTGCTATCGCTGGTCTCCATCGTTTACCTTTACTTCCTCGTCAACCCCCTAGCGGCGGGGCTGGGCGTCGTTGCAATCTTCCTTTATGTTGTCTTCTACTCGCTGTGGCTCAAAAAGCGTACCAAGCAGAACATTGTATGGGGAGGCTTGGCTGGCTGCATGCCGGTCTTTATCGCCTGGGCTGCCGTTGAGAACACCATCTCCTGGGCAGCTGTCGTGCTCTTTATGGTGATTTTCCTGTGGACTCCTCCTCACTACTGGCCGCTGTCGATGAAGTATGCAGAGGACTACCGTGCGGCAGGCATCCCCATGCTGGGTGCTACTGACTCTGCCAAGAGTGTCTCTGTGCAGGTAGTTCTCTACGGCTGGGCAATGGTGGCCTGCTCTCTGCTTCTTATTCCGCTCGGTGGTGCTGGCTGGGTATACACTCTCACTGCTGGTGCAAGTGGCGCCTGGTTCCTTTATCACTGCCATAAGTTGCACCGCCTTGCTCTTGCCCAGAAGGCAACCAGCCGCACAGCTATGGTGGTTTTCCACGGCTCAATTACCTATCTCACCGTTCTGTTTATCGCTCTTGCGGTTGACCCCTTTGTTGGCTCAGCAGTGTTGGCATCTACCTTCTAGAACTTCATATTTAAAAAGCTCTCGGCTCCCCCTTATGGGGAGCCGAGGGCTTTTTTCTGTGCGGATCTTGCGGCTTAGTGCTGAATGCGCTGCAGGGCAAGCTCTCGTTGCTTGGAGCTGGTGAGGGTGAGTTGACGTTCGATCAGTGAGCCGGCAGCCAGGGTGAAAATGCCAGAACCGAGTAGGTGCAGTTCAACCAACCAAATAGGTAGACCGTTGAAGTACTGCGTGTACCCAACGACTGCCTGGTACACCAGGACTACAAGGACGAAGAGTAGCGACCGTAGCAAAATTTTAGGAAGCGCAAATCGTTTGACGGTTACGAAAACAGCAAGGACGCTGGCGCAGTAGGTCCATACCATAATGCCGTGGGTGCGGGTCACCAGAACAGGGTCAAAAGCATGACGGTGGGTGTTGGCGTCGCCCGCGTGGGGGCCGGTGCCGGTGGTTACTGTGCCCATGAAGATGAGGATAAAGACCAGGATGACGCCAAGCCAGCCCAGGGCGCGCAGGGTTGAGGTACCTGCCGGCAGGTCAGCTGAGGTGAGCTCCTCTGCCCTGTGGGTGTCACTGAAGTAGCGGTAGACGCGGTTCACATAGATTGCTGCGATAGCGATCATGAGGGCAGAGAGCATGTAGTGCGCGGTAATCATCCAGGGGTTGAGTTTGAGCCAGACTGATATGCCACCTACAACTGCCTGGAGGGGGATGCCCCAGAGTAAGAGGAGAGCCAGGTTGTAGAGGTCCGAGTAACGGTTGTTATGAGCTCGTAGGCCTGTGAAGAGTGTGCGGATGAAGGCACTGGGCTCGATTCGTTGCGGAAAGACGATTCGGAGGATTGAGAGGAAGGCAAGGATGGTGACAGCCATCAGTACGAAGGTCAGCAGGCGGTTGCCAAATTCAACCAAACCGTGGATGCCCATCTCGGGGGTGGTAGTCCATGACCCGTCAGAGGTACAGCGGGGCCAGGCATCGCAGCCCAGCCCGGAGCCGGTGAGGCGCACAATGCCACCTGAGACAATCAGGAAGATGTTGGCAATGGCTACAGCCCAGGCCATTTTTTTGACCCAGGAGATGTAATGACGTGGTATCAGTTTTTCGCCGATAGTAGGGCGGGTGTCGGGTTCTACCCCGGTGGTGTTAGTCATGAACGTGCGACCTTCACAGTTGTTAGGCGGACCATTTAAAGAAGCGAACGCACAGAGCGCTAAAGACTAGCGCGCTGAGCAGAAGAATGAGGTGGGGGACGAGAAGAAATTCTTGGTAAATGTAGTCCCCGCGGAGGGCGTTACCCAGAGCGGCTGATGGCAGGGCATCTACGAGCGGTGCAATGACGGCAGGATAACGGTCGGTCGGCAGGAGGATGCCACCGGCTGCCGCCAGTAGGACCCAGGCCATATTGACGATGGCTAGGGTGGCTTCAGCTCTTACCGTTCCGGCGATGAACAGCCCCAGTGAGGTGAAGCAGGCTGCTCCTAGCAATAGCGTGGGTAGGGAGAGTAGAACCCCGGGTACGGTAGCCGTCCACCCTAGAAGCTGGCCCAGTGCCCCGATCACAAAATACTGAAGCGCCAGCATCGTCAACACCGCACAAACCTTACCGAGAATCAGACCGCTTTTGCCGAGGGGAGTGGTAGAGGTGAATTTGAGGACACCATAGCGCCGGTCAAAACCGGTGGCGATCCCCTGACCTGATAGGGCAGTGGAGAGAACACACAACGCTAGGACGCCGGGGACGGCTACGTCAATGCGGGAGATGCCGTAACGCTCTGCCCAGGGGTCCAGGAAAGCAGTGTAATTGAGGGCCAAGAGGCCCATGATGGGGAAGGCAAGGTTGACCATGAGCTGCTCACCGTTTTTGAGCATCGCCAGGGTCTCGTAGCGGCCCTGAGCCAGCACGCGGGTGATGGCTGAGGCTGCATTGTGGGTTCTGGTCTGTGTCATCGGATCTCGTTACCGGATAGTTCTAGGAAGATATCTTCAAGGGTGCGCGGTGCCAGCGTGAATTCACTGGGGATTGCCCCCAGCTTCTGCCAGTAGTTGGTGAGAGCCACCAAATGGTGAGGCTGGATTTCCCCACTAATCTCGTAGCGGCCCGCTGTTTTTTCAAGCAGAACCAGGCCATCGCTTTGGGCAGGGGGAAGGAAGTCCGCCAGCTTAAGACCGGTTTCACCGGTAAAGGTTAGGGTTTTTTGATTTTTCCCCCCGGCGGCCAGTACCTCTGCCATGCTGCCTGACAGAACCACCGTGCCTCGCTCAATCATAAAAACCCGGTCAGCTATTCTTTGGGCGTCATCGAGCAGGTGGGTGGTGAGTACAATCGCTACCCCTGCATCCCGTAGCTCACTGATGATGTCAAAAACGACGGACCGCGACTGAGGATCAAGCCCCGCGGTGGGTTCATCCAGAAAGAGAACCTCTGGTTGGCCGATGATGGCAGCAGCAAGTGCTACTCGCTGTTTCTGACCGCCTGAAAGCCGGCGTACCGTAGTTCCGTTGAAGGTGTCAATGCCCAGTCTCTTCACGAGGGCATCGAGATCAAGAGGATGGGCGTACATACGAGCGATGTGGCGCAGCAAGGGTATGGGGCGCATATGCTGGGGCAGGCCGCCGTCCTGCAACATAATCCCAACGCGCGAGCGAAGTTCTGGTGACGCGCCCCAAGGCGAGTTGCCGAGGAGTTCTACACTGCCACCATCGGGTTTGAGTAGACCCTGGGCGCAGGCTAAGGTGGTGGTTTTTCCGGCACCGTTGGCCCCCAGCAGAACGGTGACTTCGCCGCGGTTGATGGTAAGACTTACTCCGTCAACGGCTCTGTGCAGGCCATCTTCAGTCAGGCGGTGCGGGTTTTTAGCGGCAAGTTCTTTGGAGGGCTTGAACTCCTTCACCAGAGAATTAATCAGCAAGGCAGGGCCGGGCGCACTGGTGTGCGCAGAATTCTGAGGAGATAGTACCGGGATAGTCACCAGACCATTCTAGTCTTTTCTGCTCGTCCTTGCTGTCAGATGACTGAGGGGAGGAGCATAGGTTTTAAACCCTCTTTCCCCAGCATAATTATGAATAATTCATAAAATGTGACTGGGAGAACCCTAGAAATAGGTGCACCTAACTAGACCGGGCAGGGGGAATTAGGACATACTTTACTTGTGTATTCCGCAGATAAAGCTCGCAAGCAGACAGTAACAGCCGTGCGCCCTGCAGAAACAGAGGAAAGAACACGGGATCGTGTTCTGCAAGGAGTTCTCACCCACGGCCCTGTTTCTGCAGCCAACCTGGGTGAACTGCTTAACCTCACCCCGGCGGCGGTCAGACGCCACCTCGACGCTCTGGAAAAAGACCGCCTCATCGAGGTTGCTACACACCGGCAACCCGGGGCAGGTGCCGGACGCCCGGCTCGACGCTATGTCATCGCCCCCAGGGGACATTCAGAGTTGGGTAATGATTACCTTGATATTGCCCGCTCAGCTCTCGCTATGCTCCAAGAGACGGTAGGTGAGGATGCCCTTCGGTCCTTCGCCACTGCACGGGCAGCAGAAATGGAAGCCCGCTACCGCCCCATCGTTGAGGCGGCAGGTTCAGAGGTCGCAGACCGAGCCAGGGCTCTAGCAGAAGCCATGACCCGCGACGGATTCGTGGCCAGCGCAAACGAGATGACCCCACCTGCAACAGCTACAGCCCGCCTCCCTGAACACCTACTGGCCAGTATTCAACTCTGTCAGGGGCACTGCCCTGTGCGAGATCTAGCTCAAGACTTCACGGTCTTCTGCGATCAGGAAACACAGATTATCGCTGATCTGCTGGGGGTAGATGTACGCAGACTATCTACCATGGCTCAGGGCGCCCACGTCTGCACCACCCACATCCCCCTGGGTAGGGTGGAGCTGCCAGAACCGAGCGTCCCACCAACACAGGAAACACAGGACCAGGCTGGCAAGTAAGCCAGTACCACAGACTTCCGCCCACTGGCCGGGTATACCGGCGGGAGGGCGATAGACACCTTTCACGCACACCTCGTGAAAGCAAACCCACCAAGAAAGGCCGTAATGACTGAACAGGTTGAGCAGAACGCCAACAACACCGTCATTTCAGAAATTCTGGAGGCAAACCCCGAGCTCGAAGGCATCGGTACCTACGAGTACGGTTGGTTTGACTCCGATGAAGCCGGCCAGTCCGCTAAGCGCGGTCTGGACGAGGACGTCGTGCGCGACATCTCTGCCAAGAAGAGTGAGCCCCAGTGGATGCTGGACCTTCGCCTCAAGGCGCTGAAGTTCTTTGACCGCAAGCCTATGCCCACCTGGGGTGCTGACCTCTCTGGCATCGACTTCGATAACATCAAGTACTTCGTGCGTTCTACCGAGGGTCAGGCTAAGACCTGGGAGGATCTGCCCGAGGACATCCGCACTACCTACGAGAAGCTGGGTATTCCTGAAGCTGAACGTGAGCGCCTGGTCGCCGGTGTTGCCGCCCAGTACGAGTCTGAGGTCGTCTACCACCAGATCCGCGAAGACCTTGAAGCTCAGGGCGTGATCTTCCTGGACACCGACACCGCTCTCAAAGAGCACCCGGAGTTCTTCGAAGAGTACTTTGGCTCCGTCATCCCCGCGGGCGATAACAAGTTCGCTGCGCTGAACACCGCTGTGTGGTCAGGTGGCTCCTTCGTTTACGTACCCCCGGGCGTCCACGTTGACATCCCCCTGCAGGCCTACTTCCGTATCAACACTGAGAACATGGGCCAGTTTGAGCGTACCCTCATCATCGCTGATGAAGGCTCCTACGTTCACTACATTGAGGGCTGCACCGCCCCCATCTACTCATCGGACTCCCTGCACTCAGCAGTTGTTGAAATCGTGGTCAAGAAGAACGCCCGCGTTCGCTACACCACCATTCAGAACTGGTCCAACAACGTCTACAACCTGGTCACGAAGCGCACCATCGTGCACGAAGGTGGCACCATGGAATGGGTCGACGGGAACATCGGCTCCAAGGTAACCCAGAAGTACCCCGCCGTCTACATGGTCGGTGAGCACGCCAAGGGCGAGACCCTCTCCATCGCTTTCGCGGGTGAAGGTCAGCACCAGGACACCGGCTCAAAGATGGTTCACATCGCTCCGAACACGTCCTCGACCATTGTCTCTAAGTCGGTGGCACGTAACGGTGGACGCAGCGCCTACCGCGGTCTGGTCCAGGTGCGCGAAGGCGCCCACCACGCCAAGAGCTCGGTCGTTTGTGACGCACTGTTGGTAGACACCATCTCGCGCTCAGATACCTACCCTTACGTAGATATCCGTGAAGACGATGTCACCATGGGTCACGAGGCAACCGTTTCACGTGTATCAGAAGAGCAGCTCTTCTACCTTCAGCAGCGCGGTCTGCCTGAGGACGAGGCGATGGCTATGATTGTGCGCGGCTTTGTGGAGCCCATCGCGCGTGAACTGCCCATGGAATACGCACTTGAACTGAACCGCCTGATTGAACTCCAGATGGAAGGATCCGTAGGCTAAATGATGGCTAACGAAGAAAACCAGGGGCACAACAACCCCGCGATTCCCGGTATGGATGTTGAAGGAGAGAAGCTCGCTTCAGAGCTCACCGCTGATGACACCATCCGCGTCTCAAAGCACAACACCGACAAGGTTGAGATTGACGGCTCACGCGCTGAGCGCAAGACCTCATACAAGGTTGAAGACTTCGCGCCGCTGACCGGCCGTGAAGAAGATTGGCGCTTTACCCCGCTTAAGCGTCTTGCTGGTCTGCACACTGACGCTCTCACCGGAACCGCCCCCGCCATCCAGGTTGAAGCCCCCGCCAGTGTAACCGTGGAAACTGTTGGTCGCGAGGATTCACGTATCGGCTCAGCCGGTATTCCCGAGGATCGTGTAGCAGCTAACGCGTGGAGCAACTTCTCAGAGGCCACCGTCATTACGGTACCTGCAGAGGCTGAGCTTGAAGGTCACATTGAGGTTGCTATCAAGGGCACCGAAATGGCACCAGCTGCCCAGCACATCCTGGTAGAAACCAAGCCTTTCTCGAAGGCCGTGGTCGTACTGCGCCACACCGGTTCAGCCGTGGTGTCCCAGAACGTTGAGTTCAAGGTAGGTGACTCATCATCGCTGACCGTTATCACCCTGCAGCAGTGGGAGGATGACGCCGTCCATGCGTCCGCTCAATACGCTGCTTTGGGCCGCGATGCCAAGTTCAAGCATGTGAACATCTCTATGGGCGGCAAGACCGTACGCGTCACCCCTTCCACCCGTTTCAGCGCCCCCGGAGCCGAAACCGAGATGTACGGCCTCTACTTTGTGGACGCCGGCCAGCACATTGAAAACCGTCTCTTTGTTGCGCACACCGTGCCCCACTGCAAGTCCCGCGTGACCTACAAGGGTGCTCTTCAGGGCCGTGGCGCTCACTCGGTATGGGTTGGTGATGTTCTGATCGGTAAGGAAGCGGAAGGCACCGACACCTACGAACTCAACCGCAACCTCATTCTTGAGGATGGCCCCCGTGCGGACTCCGTGCCCAACCTGGAAATCGAAACCGGCCTGATCGCCGGCGCCGGCCACGCGTCCACCACCGGTCAGCTCGACGAGGACCACCTCTGGTACCTGCAGGCTCGCGGCATCCCCGCTGAAGAAGCCCGCCGGCTGGTCGTCCGCGGCTTCCTCAACGAAATCATCCAGCAGATTCGCATCGATTCGCTTGAAGAGCAGCTCATGGACGCTCTTGAGGCCGAACTCGCCATCAGCAACAACTAAACTTTTACCCTCTCTAGGAGAACCAACATGGCAACCCTTGAAATCAAGGACCTGCACGTATCCGTCATCCTCGATGATGAAAACACCAAGCCTATCCTCAAGGGCGTGAACCTCACCATTAACTCCGGTGAAATCCACGCCGTTATGGGCCCCAACGGCTCCGGCAAGTCAACCCTGGCGGCCACCATCGCTGGTCACCCCAAGTACCAGGTAGACTCCGGCGAAATCCTGCTAGACGGTGTAGACGTCACCGAAATGTCAGTGGACGAGCGCGCCCGCGCCGGCCTCTTCCTGGCCATGCAGTACCCCGTGGAAATTCCCGGCGTCACCATGTCTAACTTCCTGCGTTCAGCAAAGACCGCTGTGGACGGCGAAGCCCCCGCACTGCGCACCTGGACCAAGGATGTTAAGGGCGCTATGGAAAACCTTTCCATCGATCCCGCCTTCATCGCCCGTAACGTTAACGAAGGCTTCTCGGGCGGCGAGAAGAAGCGCCACGAAATCCTGCAGCTCGAACTGCTCAAGCCCAAGTTCGGCATTCTTGATGAGACCGACTCCGGCCTGGACGTTGACGCACTCAAGGTTGTTTCTGAAGGTGTAAACCGCGCTCACGACGCCAACGACATGGGCGTTATGCTGATTACCCACTACACCCGCATTCTGCGTTACATCAAACCCGACTTCGTTCACGTTTTCGTTGACGGCAAGATGGTTGAGCAGGGTGGCTCCGAGCTCGCTGACCGTCTTGAAGAAGAGGGCTACGAGCGTTACGTCGGCAAGAAGTAACCACTGCTTTTAGAAAGGGACCGCTCATGAGCGAAACCCCAGCTGGTCGCCCCAGCCAAGAAGAAATCGAGGACGCCCTCAGTAACGTCATCGACCCCGAACTCGGTGTGAACATCGTTGATCTGGGCCTGCTCTACGGCATGCGCTGGAACGACGAGGGCGCACTGGTGCTCGATATGACCCTAACGACCGCCGCCTGCCCCCTGCAGGATGTCATCGAGGAACAGATTCAGCAGAATCTGGAAACCATGATTGATGAATGGCACGTCAACTGGGTGTGGATGCCCCCGTGGGGCCCCGAACGAATCACTGAGGACGGCCGTGATCAGATGCGTGCCCTCGGGTTCAACATCTAACCGCACGGTTGCCTCTTAGACGCCGCCGTCCTTTTACTGCCTATCGTGAGCAGGGAAAGGGCGGCGGCGTTTTTTGCTCTAGGGTACTCCTGAGCGGTGAATAGATAATTCCTCTATGCATCAATTTTCACCCCATCAACCCGATGATGGAGAGAGGTCTTATTGAAAAGTGGTGCCTCGCATCAATTACTTACTTCGAAAACAAACGAAAGTTAAGTAATGAAGAATCGCTCCGGTGTTCTAGCGGCATCTGCCAGCGCAGCACCTGTCGCATCAGCCCTGGTCCCTGCAGCTCAGGCAGCAGCTCCCCTCGCTAAATCTGCCCACGGCACTAATTCAGTCACCGGGGTATCTCATGGCATGAATACCGCGACTCAGGCTGAACTGACCCGGCTGATTAAAGCTTTGGAATGGAAGGAATCGGCAGGGGATACTTACGCAGCTGTAGAGTTCCGTGCGCCCCAGGGTAAAGCTGCTCTAGAGCGCCAAATCGCTGGCGCTCCGCAGTCCGTTTCCAATGCAGAGGCATATCTAGAGACTTTGGACCGTCTTATCGTAGAATCCAGCTATCTTTCTGAGCTCACCAATGCGGAAGGGTACACTCCAGGCGTGCTGGACTCGGAGATGTTCCTCAAGGGCGCCATTGCCGAATGGAATCACGCGCTGGTGCCTGGGACTACCAGCCCTAGAACCTGCGTCTGGGCTACCGCAGTGCTTAATACTCCTCATAAACTGTGGCCAATATGCTCGGCTTACGCGTACTGGGTGAGCTGAACTAAAAATAAGCGAAGGTTGACCTTCAGCATTGAGGGTGACCCTTCTGGTGTCTAGCCAGCCTTGTGTGCGGGCGAAAGCCAGGAGGGTCGCTTTATCTTTGGGGTGTGATCGCGAAGGGGTCGTGTGAGGGGTCTGTTGCTACGGTGAGCTCGGCTCGATTCAGTATTTCTTGCAGTACCTCTTGACCCTCGAAGTGACCGATGAGAGCTGCTGTCATATCGATACCGGCTGAAATACCAGAGGACGTCCAGCGGGTACGGTCCTGCACCCATCTGGCTGAAGACTGCCATAAAACATCAGGGCCAAAACTGGTGACCCAGTGGTAGTCCCGTTTGTTGGTGGTTGCCTTGTGCCCCGAGAGCAGACCGGCACGTGCAAGAAGTGCTGCGCCGGTGCAGACGGAAGCAACCGTTGAACTGGCATGGCCCAACAGGGTTAGCCGCTTAATAAACTCTTGATCATTGACCAGGGCCCGGGTGCCTTTGCCCCCGGGCACGAGAAGTAGGTCGGCGCCTTCTAGGTCTGCCAAGGAGTGAGGGGCTATGACCTCAATACCCTGAGAACTGCGTACTTTTCCAGGAGTAGGTGCATAGAACTCAAGGTGGTAACGAGACACAAACTGCAACAGCTCCACCGGCCCAAAAACGTCCAAAAGCTCAAAGTCATCAAAGAGGATAACTGCGATTGTCTTTTTTCCTGACATCTCAGCGTCGCTGCTAACTCGCATTAAAGCCACCGTTGGTATGCATCAGTTGGCCGTTGACCCAAGACCCCTTTTCTGAGCAGAGGAAGCCCACGAGTTGAGCGACGTCCTTAGGTGTTCCCAATCTTCCTGCCGGAGTCATCGCTCTTAGCTGCTGCTCGAGTTCACCGGTCATCCAGCCCGTGTTCACAGGGCCGGGGTTAAGTACATTGCATCTAAAACCCCGGCCGCCGAGTTCAACGCCACTAGCAATCACCAAACGATCCAGTGCTCCCTTGGACGCCCCGTAGGGCAAATTATGAGCGGTATGGTCGCTGGTCAGGGCAACCACAGACTTGATGCGCTCGGGGTCTTGGTTGGAGAGCTCGGCATACCTTTTGATGAGAAGCCATGGTGCCCTAGCATTAACTGCAAAATGCTGGTCCCAGCCTCCCGACTGGTGGTGAGGACGTCGCTATCAACCGATTCGCAGTGGGAGATCACCATTGCCCTTACATTCCCGTCAGAAAATGCTCTATCGACCAATTCAGTAGCTGAGTGCGGATCGGCTAGATCAACTTCAACACAGTGAACCGAACGGCCCAGTTGCTCACCGATAGTCTTCAGATCGTTAAAGTCGGTGGGAGAGCGGTCAAGGCCCAATCGTTCATCGTAGGGTGACCAATAGCTGATGACTAGGTCATAGCCATCGTTCATCAGTTCTTGAGCGATTGCAAAACCGATACCCTTCTTTCTGCCAACTCCCGTGATAATCGCTAGTTTTTCTGACATCTTTTGCCTTTCTCTTGGCCTAATCTCTCGAACGAGCTGGGTGATGGTGGGGCAAAAACAAACCCGCGAATCTATGAGTTGTTAGCGGCGGTTAGTCGCCGGTTTCGCCGTCGATATTTTCTCTCAAGAGGTCGGCGTGCCCCAGGTGTCGGCCCCATTCCTCGATGAGATGCAGAGCAACCCAGCGGTAGGAAAAGTGGTTGCCATCCCCATTGGCTCTCTTGCTCACGTCATCCCAGTCAGCACCCTGTAGTAGCTGGCGGGTTTTGTTGGTGCTGAGTTTCAATTCTTCGATGATAGTTTCGAGGGGCAGACTGCTGTGCCAGTCGGCGTCAGGGTCAACATCCCATTCGGTAGATGCCCAGGGCTCTATCTCCGGGTTGCCCAGCAGGATGTAGTCCCGCCAGTAGTCTTCAACAAACCAGAGGTGGGCTGCCATACCTTTCAGCGTCATACTGCTGGGCGGCAGCTCACGGCTGAGGGCGTCCTCGGCCAGCCAGCTCCCGTCGGTTGCTTGCAATTTGCGCAAGAAAACGTCCTGCTGGAAGGCGGTGTAGCCCAGCACTAACTCTTTTTCGCTGCCAGCAAGCGGTGGGTCAACCAATGGTGTCTTCATGAGACCAGCATAACAAGCTGGGTATAGCAGAAGCGGCACCGTGAACGTTGTACTCAGTGCCGCTTATCAGATTTCCGCGAAGGCTCTACTGTGCGAACTGGCTGTTGTAGAGCTCGGCGTAGAAACCGCCGCGTTCTAACAGCTCAGCATGAGAGCCAGACTCGACGATATCCCCGTCCCGCATCGGGAAGATAACATCAGCATCACGAATGGTAGAAAGACGATGGGCAATCACAAAGGAGGTCTTGCCGTGGGCTAGCTGGCCCAGCGAGCGCTGGATGAGCAACTCGGTACGGGTATCCACCGAACTGGTGGCCTCGTCCAAAATCAGCAGGGGCTTATCAGCAATCATGGCGCGGGCAATGGTAACCAGCTGCTTTTGACCGGCAGACAGGGCAGTCGAATCGGTGAGCACCGTATCGTAGCCATCGTGCAACTGGCTAACCAGCTCGTCCAGACCCACGGACTTCATCACGGCATCCAAGCGCTCTTGGGAAACCTCACCGGTGCCATAGAGCACGTTCTCTCGGAGGGTGCCCTCAAACATCCAGGTATCTTGAAGCACCATAGCGAAGAGACCATCCACCTGCTCGCGGGTCATCGAAGAAACGGGTACTCCGTCGATGCGAATCTCGCCTGAGTCCACCTCATAAAAACGCATCAAGAGATTCACCAGAGTTGTTTTACCGGCACCGGTCGGCCCCACAATGGCAACCTTCTGACCCGGCTCCACGGAGGCAGTGAAACCGTGAATGATTTCATTGCCCGGCTCATAGCTGAACTTGACGTCCTCAAAGTCCACGGCTCCGCGGACGTTATCGTCGATCATCAGCGCCTTGTCTGATTCGTCGGTCAGCTCTTCAGCCTCCAAGAAGTCAAAGACGCGACCACCAGCAGCAGCGGCAGACTGCAAACTGGTCGCCGACTGCGCCAGCTGGCCCAGAGGATTCGTGAAGAGACGGACGTAAACAATGAAAGCCACAATCACACCGAAGGTAATGGTTTCATTCAGAACCAGCATTGCACCAACCACACAAACCACCACGTAGCCCAGGTTACCGATGAAGCTCATCAGCGGGAACATGAGACCCGAGAAGAACATGGACTTCCACGCCACCCCGTAGAGCTCCCCGTTGCGCGACACGAACTCCTCGCGCACCCCGCGCTCGCCGTTATAAGCACGGATAATGCTGTGCCCTGAGAGGCTTTCTTCGATATGGCCGTTGAGGCGCCCCAACAACTGCTGCTGAGCCACAAAGTACTTCTGGCTCTTGCTGAGTACAAAGCCGGACGCCGCGATGCCCAGCAATGATGCCAGAATAGCTGCCAGTGCCATGCGCCAGTCGGTTATGAACATCATGACCGTTGAGCCCACCAGAGTAACTACACCGGTAATGGTGGTAGCCAGTGAGTTGTTGAGGGTCTGCTGCAGGGTATCAACGTCGTTGGTTACACGAGAGAGCGTGTCACCGGTTGACCCCTGATCCAGGTAGGACAGGGGGAGCGCATCAATCTTGCGGTCCAAATCAGAGCGCATGTTCTTAGAGACCCACACGGTGGTTCGAGCCATAATGACGCCTTCCACCAGACTAAGTAAGAGCGAGCAGACCAAAAGAGCGATGGAAATCCACATGAGCCGGCTGACGGCTGCCATGTCGATATCGCCCATGAATCCCTTTTGGATTTCATCGGTGATATCGGCAAGAAACTGGGGCGCAATGATATTGAGGATTACCCCGATAATTGCCGCGATAATCGCTAGAACCATGGCTGTCAAAACCGGACGCAGGTAGGCAAGCAGTTTGCCGATGGTTTGTTTGAAGGGAGCGCTAGGGGCTGATGCGCCATGGGCAGCAGGTGGCCCGCCGTGGCCACCACGCATCATCCCCTTATCGCTGGTTAGCTGGCTATCGCGCAGCTGCCCCGCTGCGGACATACCCCGAGAAGCAGTTTCTAAATCATGCTCAGAAAACGACTGAGTTGCTGGTGTTTGCTGGGTCATGATGCGAGTTCCTCATCAGAGAGCTGGGAGCGGGCGATATCCTGATAGATCTCGTTGGTTGCCATGAGGGTTTCATGGGTGCCGTTACCAACGATTCGCCCCTTGTCCAAAACCAAGATTCGGTCAGCATCGCGCACGGTACCAATGCGCTGGGCTACCACCAGAACGGTGGCACCGGCTGCTGCTGTCTTGAGAGCTTGGCGGATATCCCGCTCGGTTTTGTAGTCCAGCGCTGAAAAAGAATCATCAAAGATGAGGATTTCTCCGCCACGTGCAAGCGCCCGTGCCATAGAGATACGTTGTTTCTGGCCGCCCGAGAAGTTCTTACCATTTTGGGCAACCACCGAGGCGTAGCCGTCTTCTTTGCCGCCCACAAACTCGGCGACCGACGTTGCGGCAGCCGCACTGACCACGTCCTGGGCGCTCATAGCCCGACCGTTCTCACCCAGTGCGATGTTGGAGGCAATAGAGCCAGAGAACAGCGTGTTTTTCTGGGGAACGTAGGCAATGCGGTTGCGGAGTTCTTCAAGACTCCACTGGCGTACGTCCACCCCGTCCACCAAAACAGAGCCTTCGCGGACATCGTAAAAACGGGGAATGAGGTTAACCACCGAGGACTTACCTGAACCCGTTGAACCAATGAGAGCCACGGTTTCGCCGCGAGAGACCGTGAAGCTCAGCTCATGGAGGGCATCGCCATCAGCACTCGGGTATCGGAAGCTAACGTTGCGGAACTCCACGGTGCCGGCGGAGATGCTGCCCGAGGTAACTGGGCCGCTAACAATCGAGGGCTCGGTGCGCAGAACCTCCCTAATACGGCGCCAGGCAACGAGAGCCCTTGGCCCCATGATGAAGACGACGGTCATCATCATGAAACTGGTGACCACTAGCAGGGCGTAGGTTGAGAAGACCACCATCTGCCCGAAGAGGGTGATGCGCTGGTTAACATCGGCGGTGTCGTTAATAAGCACAGCGCCCAGCACATAAATGGAGAGGGAAAGACCGGTCATGATCGCGGTAAGCATGGGCATGATGAAAGCCATGGTGGTGTTGACGAACAGGGTGGTGTTGCGCAGGTCCATATTGACCGCTTCAAACCGTTTCTGGTGGAAGCCCTGGGTCAGGTAGGCACGGATGACGCGTAGGCCAGTCAGGTGCTCACGGGTGACCCGGTTGAGCCCGTCGGTAATTTTCTGCATGCGCATCATGCGGGGTATGGCCAGTGCCATGGCGATGCCCAGGACTAGCAGAGTGAGACCAACAGCCACGGCGGTAGGAATAGTCCAGGTGACTGATTCGCTCGCGATTTTTGAGCTTGCCCAAACCGCCATAATAGGAGCTTTCACGCTCATTTGCAGGCCCATCACAATGAACATCTGAACCTGGGTGACGTCGTTGGTGGAGCGGGTAATGAGGCTGTCGGTGCCGATGGAGTTAACCTCTGCCGAGGACATATCAAAAGTCTTATCAAAAACACCGGCCCGCATGCGGCGGGCTACGGTGGTGCCAAACAGGGCTGTGCAGAAACCCGTAATGATGGCCGCCACCATAGACCCCGCTGCGGTAGCTAGCATGAGCCAGCCGTGTTCCATAACATCAGCCAGTTGACTGCCTGGGGTGGAGATTGTAACGGTTATTTGTTCCATATACTCAGGAACGCGCAGGTCAAGATAAACCTGGGCAACAATCATCAGCACAGCGAGCAGCGCGAGCGCCCACTCCCGCCGGTGAATAAAGTGGTGAAATTTCATAGTGTCCGTTTCAACGGGTAGATGCTGAGTGCTCTTTGCCCGTCGTCTAGCGCTGCTGAGGCAGCGAAATATTTGTAAATCTCTTCTATTATTCCTATAAAAAGTCACCTTGGGCAGGTATCTTTCACTTCTGCACTGTTCGGTTTGCCACGTTGTGGTGACAGGTTAGACAGGAGGGGAATTAAGCACAAAAGGACGCCGGGGTGCAGCTCAACAATCTAAGCTGTACCCCGGCGTCCTTGGGTGAGGGCTAGAGGTTTCTAGGCGCCCGGGTTGTTCAGATCCCTGGCCTCAAAGGTGTTGCAATGAGCCATATCACCAGAGTTATAACCTGCCATGTACCAGGCGGTGCGCTGAGCGCTAGTGCCGTGGGTGTAGGTGGAGCTGTCGGTGTGGCCCTGGCTGGTCATCTGGATGTGGTCATCGCCAATTACTTCGGTAGCGTTGATAATGCTTTCCAGTTCACTCTCAGAAATGGGCTTGAGCTGAACGGGGGATTCGGTGTCGTTCTGTGCTTCACGAGCCCAAAGACCTGCGTAGCAATCTGCCTGTAGCTCAACGCGCACTGCACCTGAGTCAGCACCCTTGGGGTCGTACTGGGAGTATTTCAAATCTCCGAGCTGGTTTTGAATGTGGTGACCGAACTCGTGGGCCAGCACGTACTGTTCGGCTGCCTGACCGCCGGTTGCACCCAGCTGGGTCTTCATGGTGTCAAAGAAGCTGGTATCCACATAAGCGGTCTGGTCTGCGGGGCAGTAGAAGGGGCCAACTGCGCTGGATGCTCGACCGCAGCCGGTGCTCACTCCACCGCTAAAAAGCTGGAGTACCGGTGGTGCGTAGGCAGTCCCGGTAGCTGCAGGCAGAGCATCTTCCCAGAAGTAATCCAAAGAGTTGGCGGTGCCTACCATATTGCAGTCGGTGATGTTATTAGCATCCTCACCGGTCTTGCATTCATTTTGGAGCTGGTCTTCAGACTCGGGGCTCACATTTGAGTAATCGAAAGAGGTACCGCCGGTGACCTGGTTGAGCATGTTGAGACCGTCCTGGCCGAAGAAGACGCCTACCGCAAGGACAAGCAGCATACCGCCCAGTCCGCCGCCCACCTTCATGCCGGTGCCGCCTCTACCGCCGCCACCGCTACGGCGAACTCTATCGGTGTTAAGCTGTGAATTTTCTTTGAAAGCCATCATAGGTACAGCATATTGAAAGGAGCCATTTTTACCCCGCTCGACACGAGTAAAAGTTTTCCGCATCAACTAGATGGCATGAACCTTGCAGGTGGTTGAGGGTAATGGGTCTAGTGACCGGGACGGTCCAGGCCTCTTGCGGCTAGGGCATCGCCGGTTTCTTGGGCGTAGGCAACCGTTGCAATCACCAGGGGAGTGAAGAGCCTGAATGAATTGATCCGCACACCCCGTGCAGCTACCGCCACCGTTAGAGCATTCCACTGATCCATGATGACGGGGATGGAACGAACCATGAGAGCTAGGGCTAGGCCAACGGTCTCCGGGTTGCCACCTACCCACCGCAAGGGGGCGCAGAGCCAGATAAAGCCGTCGATGATGACCGGCATGGGGGTGCTCCAGAGCAAGACCTTGGATGCAAAAATCATAGTCAGCAGGGTCAGCAGAACGTCCGCGCCAGTGTCAACTTTGCCTGAAAAGAGATAGTAGACCGTCAGGATTGCTAGTAGAAGCCAGAGCGAGCGCACCGCCTGCCACCAGTGAGAGAGCGGAATGCGAGCGCAAAACCCTAGCGTTAGCACCAGGGCTAGGGCACCTAGACCAACCCCCCAATGCTGAGTCATAGCTAGTAGTAGAGCTAAAAGAAGGATAAAAGCGCCCTTGTACTTTAGGGTAAGCCGGTGAAGTGGGCTATCTAGAGGTGTATAGGTGCCAAAAAGATTATTGGTCAGTTTCATTAACCTACCTGACCATCAGTGCCTGGAACCCCTGAAGCATGGGGATGTGAAGGGTCAGGGAACCCTGATGCACACCAGCCCTTATAGGCATCTATGACCTGCCCTGCCGGCCCCTGCGCCAGCAAACGCCCCTCGTGAATCACCAGAGCTTCCTCACACCGAGCTGCCAGCTCAAGGTCGTGGGTTGAAATCACCAGTTGTTGTGAAAGGTCTTTCAGTAAGGCAAACAACCTCAACCTATTCCGCAGATCCAAAAGAGTCGTTGGTTCATCAAGGAGCAGGACACGAGGCTCAACCGCCAACACCGAGGTTAGGGCGGCCAGCTGTTTTTCCCCACCTGACAGGCTAAACACCGAATCAGTAGCCCTATGCTCAACACCCCGCGCTTGCAGGGCGTCCAGAGCAGCTGCCCGGCGGGCGTCCTTGTCTTTGATGTGCTGCAGGGATAGTTCAACATCTTCGGCAGCGGTGGGCATAATCAGCTGCGCCTGCGGGTCTGAAAAGAGCAAACCGACGTGCTGGCGCACTGCCCGAATATTGGTGTAGACATCCACGCCATGCACCGTTGCTGCGCCAGAACTTAGCTCGCTCAATCCATTGAATAGTCGCAGGAAGGTAGATTTACCCGAGCCATTGAGCCCCAGTACTGCGGTCGTGGGGGAGGAAAGGCGTACCGTAATATCACTCAGAATAGTGCGTTGCTCGGTGCCGGTCTCAACGGTGACAGTGGCGTTACGGGTTGCTAAAACACCGTCCATAGAAAACTCTACGGACGGTGTTTTAGCTTCGCTGCGGCGAAAGAACACGTGGGTTTACCTAACGGGAGAGGGTGGGGAAAGCGCGGTGTACTGCTAGAGCAACCATAATGGCAACAGCGCATTTAATGAGATCACCGGGAATATAGATGGCAGCTGCCAGCGCTGCAGCTTGGAGGGATAGATCTGCATTAATCATCATGCCTGCGATACCAAAAATCTGGATGACCGCGAAACCTGCTAAGACTGCTCCAAACTGGTGGATTACCTGAGACTTCTTATTACCATACTTGCGCAGTGCGAGATGGGAGAGGAAACCTGCAATGAAAGCTCCAGGGACGAAGCCCAGCAAATAGCCGAAGGAGGGGCTGGCAATGGTGCCAAAGCCGGCGCCGCCGCGTGCAAAGACGGGTAGTCCCAGTAGCCCTGCTACCAGGTAAAGAGTTACTGCAAAAGCAGCTCGCTTACCGCCCAGGATGAGGGCTGTGGTGTAAATAGCCAGAGTCTGCAAGGTAATGGGAACCCCGGCAGGGCCAACGGGCACAGCAGGCAGAAGAGCGCAGACAGCGATGAAAGCGGCGAATACTGCAATAAGGGCTAGGTCGCGCCCAACGTTGGGGGCACTAGCGCGATTGTAGGTTGTTGTCATGGGAACTACTATAAACCCATTTTTGAACAGTGTTCAAAAAGCGTATGTATGCTGATGTTTTAGGAACCGCAGGCCTCGGCTGGTGGATGTGAGTAACCACGCCGATGCTAGGCACTGACGCACCAGCATTGACCCCCTAGAATGGAAAGTTGGCGCACAGCCCGATGCGCGCGATACACCTAACCTAAGGATGACCTTGCTCACCGTTACTAACCTAGAACTCCGTGCTGGCGCCCGCCTGTTGATGGAAGACGTTAACTTCCGCATTGATAAGGGCGATAAGGTGGGCCTGGTGGGGCGTAACGGTGCTGGTAAAACTACCATGACCAAGGTTTTGGCGGGTCTAACACTGCCAGCTGACGGGTCTGTAACGCGCGGTGGCACCATCGGTTACCTGCCCCAGGACCCCAAGGTCGATGACATGACGCAGCTGGCTAAGGACCGCATTTTTTCTGCACGTGGCCTTGATGGTGTGGCTCGAAAGATGCGCGAAACCCAAGAAATGATGGCTAGCGAAGACCCGGAGATTCACGCCAAGGGGATGCGCCGCTACGATCGCCTAGAAGCCGAGTTCATTAGCGGTGGTGGTTATGCGGCTGAATCTGAGGCCGCAACCATCACAGCTAACCTTGACTTGCCCGAACGCGTCCTCAGTCAGCCACTTTCGACCCTGTCTGGCGGTCAGCGCCGCCGTGTTGAGCTGGCACGCATCCTCTTTGCCAATGCAGATACCATGTTGCTGGATGAACCGACCAACCACCTGGATGCTGATTCTGTGGTCTGGTTGCGAGACTTCCTCAAAAACTACTCGGGCGGCATCCTGGTGATTAGCCACGATGTGGAGCTGATGGAACTGGTAGTGAACAAGGTCTTTTACCTGGACGCCAACCGCTGCGTTATTGATATTTACAACATGGGCTGGAAGACCTATCTGCTGCAGCGCGAGCAGGACGAAGCCCGCCGCAAGCGTGAGCGCGCCAACGCCCAGAAGAAGGCCTCGGCGCTCATGGAGCAGGCCAACAAGATGCGCGCTAAGGCAACCAAAGCTGTTGCCGCTCAGCAGATGATCAAGCGAGCAGAGAAGATGATGCGTGGCCTTGAAGACGAGCGTCAGGTGGACAAGGTTGCCGCTATTCGTTTCCCTGACCCTGCGCCGTGCGGTAAGACCCCGCTGTCAGCCGAAGGTCTGTCAAAGTCCTACGGTTCGCTGGAAATCTTTACCGATGTAGACCTGGCCATTGACCGCGGTGCCCGTGTGGTGGTGCTGGGCTTCAACGGTGCCGGTAAAACCACTTTGCTGCGCATGCTTGCCAAGACCACCCAGCCAGACACCGGTGAGGTTGTCTATGGGCACGGGGCTAAAGTTGGCTACTTCGCTCAGGAACACGAAATTCTGGATGGCAGCCGCACGGTTTACGAAAACATGAAAACAGCTGCCCCTGATCTTGATGACACTAAGGTCCGCACCGTTCTGGGCTCCTTCTTGTTCTCAGGGGATGACGTTGATAAGCCGGCTGGCGTGCTGTCCGGTGGAGAAAAGACCCGCCTGTCGCTAGCAACCCTGGTGGCCTCGTCCGCTAACGTTCTGCTACTGGATGAGCCTACCAACAACCTTGACCCGGCCTCCCGCGAGGAAATCCTCAATGCACTGAAGAACTATCAGGGTGCCATTGTGATGGTTAGCCACGATGAAGGCGCTGTGGAAGCTCTGAACCCTGAGCGCGTGCTGCTTCTGCCCGATGCGGTCGAGGACTTGTGGAGCAAGGAATACCAGGACCTCATTTCCCTAGCCTAAGCTGATAAGCCACCTGGCCCATAGCGGTTAGAGTAGTGGCCCGCATGCCCCGTGGATGCGGGCCTCTTTACATCTACCCTTGGTCCGTACCAAAATTCTTGTATGTCCGTTTCTTACAGATGCTCTTTGTCTAACCCGTCACGTTATAAAATTAATAGCATTGCGTTTTGTGGGTTTTGCGACGCTAAACAAAGGTCACGGTTTGATAACAAAAGAAAAGGGGTGGAACCCCCTGGGCGCCCTGCGTAAAGTAGTAACCAGCAGATGAGCCAATGGTTCAGTTGCCAATCAAGAAGACCGTGACAAACAGGTCGTCACGGTTTAAATAGGTCAACATCGTTGTTGGCTGCTACTTGAAAGGGATGATTCAATGCTGGAATCACACGACGTACGTTACCCCGAAATCGCTGAAGACGGCGTAGAGGTCGACGTTTTCTGGACCGAGGGCTAAAAACCCCTATCTCTCATCTTCAACGATTTCAATAAAGGTGAACCCCGCACAGACGCGGGGTTCACTTTCTTTTTAAGCTCAGATTCCTACCCCTGAGGCTACAGGCTCAATAGAGCTCTTACACCTTCTAAGGGATAGGTGTTCAGAACTCCCAGCTGCGCCAGAGTGTAGGCTCCAATATAAAGCGTCAGGATGCTGGTCAGAATATTCTCTCGGGCACTGCCTGCTTCGCCCAGCAGGGGCAGTGCCATATATCCGCTCTTTCGCCAGAGCATGCTGGCAACGGCGGGCTTGACCGTTAGTGGCCAAAAAGGATTGACGCCCCGCACTGTAAGGGCGTCACCCAGAACGTGTATGGTAGCGCCTGTGAGAATTGCCCAGGGCATGTGGGTTAGTGCATCCAGGTGCAGCGTGGCTACCGACAGACCGATGGCGCCCAGCCAGCCACCCGGCGCTTTAAATACCCTCAGCGCAAGCCCTCCTGCAAATCCGGTGAGGGCTAAAGCTAGCAGCGGAATGCCCTGATAAAGAAGACGATCGGCACCACATGCTAGACCCCAGAAAACAGCTAGCCCAACTATGGAATGGGTGCCCTTGCGGTGCCCGCCAGAAGCGGCAGCAGCCAGTCGAGCCACCCATCGGCTAATAGGTGGGATGGAATGAGCGATCGTACCTCGGTGGTGGTCAATATCAGGCAGCATGCCTGCGCCGGCTGCTACCAGTGTGGTGACGATGAGGGTGGGTGTGTCGTGGACGTGAATGAGCCCGCTTTCGTTCAGTGCAAACCAGGCGGCGGCAGCGCTCACGGAGTGGGAGTAGCCCATCATGGTGGTGTGATCCTTCTGTGGCGATCGGAAAGCACAACCTTAACACAACATCGAATATATGTTCTAATGATGGCGGCTAGTAAATCATCTGCCACTAAAACCCAATAAGGAAACAGTCCCGTTGTTCGCCTACAGCGAGACTAATCCGAGTAGTATTGAACAGTGCTCTGCCGCCCAGCACACCCAAGGGCGGCCTTTTCTATTAACTTCATATCGAAAGTCAACCGTTGAACCAACATACCCAAGGGTCAGAATCTTCGACCCCTGCTGAAACTTCAACCGAAATGCTCTACCAACTCGAGGACGTCCCACCCATGGGTGTCTCTGTCCTGTTGGCTTTACAGCACATCCTGGCCGCCTTCGCTGGCATTATAGCCGTACCGCTGGTCGTTTGTACTGCGCTCGGCTTCTCAGTACCTCAAACCTCCCTCGTGGTCTCAGCCTCCATCTTCGTGGCGGGTATCGCAACCTTCATTCAGTCCAAGGGCATTGGCCCTGTGGGCGCTCGCGTACCGGGCATGATGGGCACTGACTTCACTTTCGTGAACCCCACCATCGCGGTGGGCTCCCAGTTCGGTATGGCGGGTATCGTCGCTGCAACCCTGAGCGCCTCTCTGGTTGAAATCGTGCTTTCCCGCTTCATCAAGCCACTGATGCGCTTCTTCCCGCCGCTGATTACCGGAACCGTTGTTGCGCTCATCGGTATCACCCTCCTTCCGGTTTCCATGGACTGGGCCGCCGGGGGAGTCGGCTCCGAGAACTACGGTTCTCTCCAGAACCTCAGCATTGCCTTCGGTGTTATGGCGCTGACCCTCGCTATTGCCCACTTTGGGCGCGGTATTCTGCGAGCTGCTGCCGTCTTTATCGGCATGGTGGTGGGCTACCTGGTCTGCATCCCTCTTGGGCTAGTTGACCTCTCAGCCGTGGGTGATGCGGCCTGGTTCGCCCTGCCCAACATCTTTGCTTACGGTTTTCACTTTGACTGGGCTTCTATCCTGGCTTTTGTGCCTGCCTACATCGTATCGACCATCGGCACGGTGGGTATCATGATGGCTATCGGTCAGGCTTCCGGCACTACCATGAGCAGTAAAAAAGTCTCAGGTGGTGTGCTGGCGGACGGCGTTGGCTCGGCAATCGCTGGTGTCTTTGGCGCTGGCCCCAACACAGCTTTCTCGCAAAATGTTGGTTTGGTGACCCTGACTAAGGTGGCATCCCGCCGAGTCATGATCATTGCGGGTCTGATTTTGCTGGCTCTGGGCGTTTTCCCTAAACTCTCAGCACTGATTTCTGTGATGCCCCAGCCTGTACTTGGTGGTGCTGGCGTCATCATGTTCGGCCTGGTGGCTGCTCAGGGCATCAAAACTCTGGCAACCATTGACCTAGGCGACCGAGAATTGCTGATTGTCTCGGTTGCATTTGCGCTGGGTATTGGCGTGACGGTTCGCCCCGATATGCTGGCCAACCTGCCCTCAGCTCTGCAGATGATCCTCTCCTCCGGTATCTCAACCGGAACCCTGGCAGCATTGCTACTCAACATCATCTTGGTGAATCGAAAGACAAAGGAAACCCGATGAAACTGCTCGAAGACCGCATTCGCAAAGACGGATACATCCTACCCGGCAACATCCTCAAAGTGGACCAGTTCGTCAACCACCAGGTGGACCCCCAGCTGATGATGGACATGGGCAAAGACTTCGCAGACCACTTCAAGGACGCTGGTATCACCCGCGTTCTCACCCTGGAGGTCTCCGGTATTTCAATGGCGATGACCGCCGCCCTGCACCTGGGGGTGCCAATGGTTTTTGCCAAGAAAATCTCTTCTAAGACCCTCTCCACCGACACCTATCACTCCAAGGTTTTCTCCTACACCAAGAAAATCGAATACGACATCCGCGTGGATAAGCGCTTTGTCACCCCCGAAGATCGCATCCTCATCATTGATGACTTCCTCGCTAACGGGCAAGCCCTGCACGGGCTGACCCACCTGTGTGAACAGGGCGGAGCTACGGTAGCAGGTATTGGTATCGCCATTGAAAAAGTCTTCCAGGGCGGCGGCAAGGAATTCCGCGACCGAGGCTACGATGTTTACTCACTGGCTATGATCGATCACTTCACCGATGACGGGGTAGTTTTTAGCCACGAGCTAGAGCAAGCCTAGACTCAAAGAAAATTTCATAGAGAAGAGCCCCCACACCTTCTGAGGTGCGGGGGCTCTTATATGCTTTCAGCGCTGGGACTGACGGGCTGGGGTTAAGCGGCCTAGAGGTAGCCATCGATGATGGCGTCCTCTGCCTCTTCATCGGTCATTTTGTTGTTCTTGCGTGCCGGTCGCGGGCGAACAATAGATTTCATGTGTGCTGGCATATCGTCTACAAATTCCATACGACGACGCACGATTTCTTCATCCTCATCACCAATGTAACGCCCCTCAGCATCGTAGAACTGTGCGTAGTAGGCTTCGAGTTCGGCAGATACCTGGGCATCCAGCTCATCGTTGCGTACCTTTTGGCGGGCTGACCAGAAATAGGCGATGAAGAACATGACGGCAAAGCAGTACCACTGTACTGAGTACGAAAGGTTGGGGCCGTAATCTTCTTCGGGTTTATCTTGGATGACGGGTGTTGGTACGGCCGGATCTTCGGAGCTCATAATCCCGTAGTTGACGGTGCCCAGATCGGTGCCGGTGATTTCAGCGATTTCTGGCAGGTCAATGGACGAAACCTGCCCGGAGATCCCGCTGACCCCGTTATCAATTTCACCTTCCACCAGACGCACGGTGACGGTCACCTGCCCGGCTGGCGGTGCGGGGATGTCGTGGGCGGTCGATGCGGCGTCCCCGAAGGCGGCCTCCATCCAACCGCGGTTTACCAGCACCGTCTTGCCCTGGTCAGTCACAAAGGGAACAAGCACTTCATAACCGTTGAGACCGTTGTAGGGGCGGTTGCGCACTAGTAGCTGGTGCTCGGGCAGGTAGGTGCCGTGAAGCTCAACCGGGTGCCAGCGCAAATCGGGGTGAGGCTCCGCAAAGAGCTCGGTGTTCTCCGCGAAATCCAGTGGATCCGCATAGTAGTTGGTGCTGATGCGGGAGTTAGAGAAGTCCAGTTCATGCTTACGGCTCATCTGCCAGTTAGCGAGGTAGAGGCAAAGGAGCGCAGCAAGAATGGTAAGCGCAAAAAGGCTCATCCATTTACCGGAGAGTAGAAACCCGTATTTTTTCACAACAACCTCTCTTGCCAACCTAAGCTACAAACTTCATCAACTGTACCCTTTGCGCGCTGACCGTGCAGGCTGAGCAAGGACGCCGGGGTTAGGTTCTATGAATCAGCTGGCCCCAGGGGCTCGGTGGACTTCCAAAACCCTCGCGCATGCAGGAAGTCACGCAGATAATCAGTATGCTCTGGGCAGGTCAACCAGACCTTGCGCCGCTCAGGAGTATGTATTTTGGGGTTGTTCCATAGAAGCCGGTAACTCGCCTCAGCGGTGCACCCTTTTCGGGAACACTTAAGGAAATCACCGCTGTCGGTCTCATGTGACTGCTGGGGCTGCCCTCCAGCAAGAGAACCGAGAAGATCCATTACTTATACCCCGACTTTCTTATGTTTCTGTTAGCGAGATTGCTGGTCTGCGCCTGGTTCTACAATTTCACCGTCAATGACGATCACATCATTTTCAGACACAGAACCCTGGTGGTTCACCGTAGTAGCCTCGGGGTCATCTTCACCACCTGCGTTTGCATGGCCGGCTTGCCCCTGGGCATGAGCCGCTCGATCGGCCTGGGCAGCCTCGATAGCAAGACGCTGATCCTCCGGCAGAAATGCGGAAAAACCGGAACCCTGCTGCCGGGCGTCCCCATTAGCCACCACTACGGCCAGCCAAGGGATAATTGCGGCACCAGCCAGGAAAACCCACTGCCATATGCCTTCGCCCACCCACACGGCGGCGACGATACAGACAATACGCAGAAACATTTTGAAGGCATAGCTCTTTGCCCGGGCATCAACGCCCTCTGACTGAGGCGCCGAAGCATTAGTGATGGAATAAACCTCTTCACGCCCACCGGTATAACCGGCAGCCGCTAAGTCATCAGCCGTCCAATACTTCTGAGCCACAACCCACCCTTTGCACTGCCCTTTTTATCTAACATCACCAGTCTAGACCCACCTGTCACCTCATCCCTAGCTGACCCCCAAACCAAACAGCCCGGTACAAATAACACGCGCCCCTTGACCCAATGACACACACATGTCAGGCGGCGTAAGATAGACCCAGAACCCCCCACCCCATCACGTGAAGGTGAACCCCATGACAGAAACCCAGACCGTACTCGTCACCGGCGGCAACCGAGGCATCGGCAAAGCCATTGCTACCGAATTCAAAAACGCCGGCTACAACGTAGCCATCACCTACCGTTCGGGCGACGCCCCCGAAGACTTCTTCGCCGTCAAAGCCGACGTCACCGACGCCGCCTCCATTGACGCTGCCTTCAAAGAAGTAGAGGCAAAATTCGGCCCCATCGGTGTTATTATCGCCAACGCAGGTATCACCAAAGACACCCTGCTCATTCGCATGAGCGAAGACGACTTCACCAGCGTTATCGACACCAACCTCACCGGCGCCTTCCGTGTCGCCCAGCGAGCCACCAAAGGTATGCTCAAAAACAAGCGCGGCCGCATCATCTTCATCTCCTCCGTCTCAGGTCTCTACGGCAACCCCGGTCAGGTCAACTACTCAGCTTCCAAGGCTGGCCTCGTAGGTATGGCACGCTCCATCACCCGCGAACTCGGCTCACGCAACATCACCGCCAACGTCATCGCACCCGGCTTCATCAAGACCGATATGACCGACGCCCTCACCGATGACCTCAAGAAGCAGTACACCGACGCCATCCCCGCCCGCCGCTTCGCAGAGCCCAAAGAAATCGCAGACGTCGCCCTCTTCCTCGCCGGTGAAGGCGCAGGCTACATCAGCGGCGCCGTGATTCCCGTTGACGGCGGACTAGGCATGGGCCACTAAGTACGACGGGAATCAATTCCAGTCGCTCTTGAGTGCTCGCGCGCTCGCACCCGCTCCTTCCATCCCGTTGACGGCGGACTAGGCATGGGCCACTAAGTACGACGGGAATCAATTCCAGTCGCTCTTGAGTGCTCGCGCGCTCGCACCCGCTCCTTCCATCCCGTTGACGGCGGACTAGGCATGGGGCACTAACCCTAGGCGCCGCCACCCTAAATCAACTTACAAACAAGGATCAACCATGACACTGACCAACAAAACCATCATCATCACCGGCTCTTCCCGTGGCGTCGGCGCAGATACTGCAGCCCTGCTTGCCGGTGAAGGCGCTAACATTGTCGTTAGCTACCGCTCCAAGGCCCCCCGCGCCAACAAGGTTGTAGCAGGCATTGAAGACGCCGGCGGTAAGGCCGTAGCAGTAGGCGCTGACGTCACCAAATCAGAGGACGCCCAGGCCCTCGTCGATGCAGCCATCGAAAACTTCGGCGGACTCGACTACCTCATCCTCAACGCGTCCGGCGGCATGGAGTCCGGCATGCCCGAAGACTATGCCATGACCCTCAACCGCGACTCCCAGCTGCGCCTAGCCCGCCTAGCCGCAGAGAAGATGAACCTCGGTGGCCGCATTATCTTCGTCACCAGCCACCAGGCACACTTCATCCGCGAAGTACCCACCATGGCCGAATACACTCCCGTCGCCGAATCCAAGCGCGCCGGCGAAGATGCCCTGCTGGCAGAGGTCCCTGCGCTCGCAGAGAAGAATATCTCCCTGGTTGTAGTGTCCGCTGACATGATTGAAGGCACCGTAACCGCTGCGCTACTCAACCGTCTGCACCCCGGTGCTATTGAAGCTCGCCGTGAAGAAGCTGGCAAGCTCTACACCGTTGCCGAGTTCGCAGCCGAGGTAGCCAAGATGGTTACCGCTGATGTAGAAACCGGCCACGTTGAACTCGTCGGCGGCGCTGGCGGCTTCATCAAGTAGCACCAGACAGCCACCAAACTCAACACAAAGGACGCCGCCCCACAATGGAGCGGCGTCCTCTGGTTAATGCACCGACAAGAGATCTGACTAGAGCCCCGCGAAGTGGCGCACAGCGTCCAGGCGCATCAGATTCAGCTGGGCGTCAGAAATCTCAGCCAGAGCTGGCTTCGCGTTAAAAGCGATACCCAGTTCAGCTTCCTGGAGCATCAGGATGTCATTGGCACCATCACCCACAGCAATAACTTGCTGCTTCTTCACATCGAACTCCTTAGCCCAGTCCTTCAAGGAATCACGCTTCATCTCAGCGGTCACCACCTCACCAGTGACCTTACCCGTCAGACGCCCATCTGCGACCTCCAGAAGATTAGCGCGCGCCTTAGACAAATTCAGCTTGCCAGCGATGGGGGAGAGCACCTGCACAAAACCACCCGAAACCACGCAGACCTCGTGACCGGCCTTCAAGAAAACCTCCACCAGCTTCTGGGCACCTGCTGAAAAACGCACCGAAGAAGCAACACCGGTCAGCACAGACTCATCTAAGCCCTCAAGGGTAGCAACGCGCTCGCGAAGGGAGGTTTCAAAGTCGAGTTCACCAGCCATTGCTCGTGCCGTCACATCAGCCACCTGCTCACCAGACCCAGCCACCAGGGCAAGCTCATCAATGACCTCAGCCTGAATGAGCGTTGAATCAACATCCATGATCAGCAGCTTCTTTTCATCCTCAGCCAGGTGGGCGGGAACGATATTGACATCAAAACCCAGAGTATCTGCCGGGTTCAAGAGGCTTACCGAGCCCCGGGCATCTTCCAAAGTCCCCTGAGAATACTCAGCAGCAGCCGAATACACACGGTAAGCGGGGCCATGAACCTCACCCTCAACAGTTGATTCTGGAACCTCCATCAGCAAGCCAGCAGAAATTTCAAGGCCTGGTACCGAAGATAGCGTCTCAAAAATTTGCTCTTCACTAGCAAGCACGGGAGCATCAGCACGGGAAATTGCAACGATATTTAATGAAGTAGACATACCCCCAATACTACTGTGCAGCACCCCACAACCCAGTACGCTGACCAACTCCACCACGCTAAAAAACCATCATCGACTCCAACTACCCACCCCAGAGCAAAAAAGACTAAAATAGCCAGCATGGCATCAGTACTAAAACTCAACCGGGTCACCGTTAGCAGAGGAAACAAAAATATCCTCGACACCATTAACTGGACCGTCCAAGACGGCGAACGATGGGTGGTACTAGGCCCCAACGGAGCGGGCAAAACCACCCTGCTCTCCATCGCAGCCGCACGCCTGCACCCCACCGCCGGCGAGGTAGATATTCTTGACGAAATCCTCGGAGCCGTCGATGTCTTCGAACTCCGCCCCCGTATTGGTATCTCCTCGGCTCCCGTCGCCGCTCAAATCCCTGCCAATGAAACTGTGCTCAACGTGGTTATCACCGCAGCATATGGTGTCGCTGGCCGCTGGAACGAAGAATACGATTCTTTTGACGATAATCAAGGCAAAGCTCTCCTTGATGATTGGGGCATCGCTCACCTTGCCGATCGCACCTTCGGCTCCCTCTCAGAAGGTGAAAAGAAACGCGCCCTGATCGCCCGCGCTCTCATGACCGACCCTGAGATGCTCATCCTCGATGAACCCGGGGCAGGCATGGATATCGCAGGTCGTGAAGACCTGGTTGCCCGTCTAACTAACCTTGCTATGGACCCCGGTGCGCCCGCCACCATCCTGGTCACCCACCATCTGGAAGAAATCCCCGCTGGCTTTACCCATGCCCTTCTCCTGCGCGACGGCAAAGTAGTGGCAGCTGGCCCCATCGAAGACACCATCACTACCGAAAATGTCTCCGCTACCTACGGCCTAGACCTAGACCTCACCACCCACAGCAACGGTAGATTCAGCGCCTTTGCTCGTTAATCTCACTTCACTACTGCTGCTGTAGCCCCGGCGTCAAACCCCGGGGCACACTCATACCCAGCGCCGAATCCCGAAAGCATCCATGAAACCCAAACAACTCAGTGCTCAAGACCTGGCAGAGCGTAGCGCCCGCGTCCAAGCTCTCCCCAATACCCAGCCCCTCACCAGTGCACCTCAGAACCACACCATGTACTTCAACGACCTCACCGACGTAAAACTCCGCGCCCAGAAAGAACCCCAATGGGGCATCTACATCGCAGAATCTTCCAAGGTCATCCGCCGCTCGCTGGCAGCAGGCCACCAACCCATCGCCTTTATCATGAGCGAAAAATGGGCGGACGACCTGCACGACGTTCTCGTGCAACACCCCGATACTCCGGCTTACATCGGCACAGATCAAGAACTCGAAAACACCACCGGCTACGCTTTACACCGTGGAGCGCTAGCCGCGATGGCACGCCCAGAACCAGCAGACCTTCAAGAGCTTGTCAAAGATGCCCGTCGGATTGCCATACTTGAGGATATCGTTGACCACACCAACGTCGGCGCCATTATTAGGTCAGCGGCTGCCCTCAATGTAGACCTCACTCTGGTCACTCCCAGATGCGCTGATCCTCTGTACCGCCGTTCTATCCGCGTATCCATGGGAACAGTCTTCCAAGTACCCTGGGCGAGGCTTGAAAGCTGGCCCGATGACCTGGACGTTCTTCACCGCGCTGGTTTTACGACCGCTGCTCTGGCTCTAGAAGCTGACTCCTTAACCCTGTCAGAACTTTCAGCTAGAAAAGATGAGAAACTTGCTCTTATTCTCGGGACTGAGGGGCACGGGCTCTCACCTAAAACCCTCGCCACCACGCAGTACACCGTCATGATTCCCATGAGCCACGGGGTCGACTCCCTCAACGTGGCTGCTGCCAGCGCTGTAGCTTTCTGGGAAACCCGCCCAGATTCTCATCAAGATTAGCCCAGCCAGAAAGTGACCAAGCACCGCCTCACAACCGCTAAAAGGTCTGAGCTGCCGTGGTAGAGTTGACCCTCGGTTGTTAAACCGCAACCACCGGTAGGCACCAGCCCCGGTAGCTACAAAAAATGCACTGGCAAAATCCAGGGCAGGAAAAGGTAAGAAATGCAGAAGGACATCCACCCGGATTACAACTACGTTCTGTTCCGCGACCTCGCATCAGGCGAAAGCTTCCTCACCAAGTCAACCATGACTTCACAGAAGACCGAGAAGTGGGAAGACGGCAACGAATACCCCCTCGTTGAAGTTGAAATCTCATCAGCTTCACACCCCTTCTACACCGGTAAGCAGCGCATCATGGACGCCGCCGGCCGCGTTGAGCGCTTCAACGCTCGCTTCGCTAACTTCGGCAAGAAGGCATAAGTTTTTTCAGCGCCTCAGGCTGAACATCACACCCCGCAACGCGATTTTTTTATCGCAAGCGGGGTGTTTTTGTATCTAAAAACAGTAGAATAAGGTTCAATTCACAGCTCACCAGCCCCCGATTATGGTGTGCGTATTAGCTTGCATATACCCCAGGAGGTGCCGTGTCAGTTAGCGCGGTCAACGTAAAACCTAAGAGAAAACGCAATAAGATTCTACTCGTGTTGCTTGCCTTGCTCCTTGCACTGCTTCTTGCTGTAGGCATTTATATTTTTACAGTGATAAGAGCCATCAACGGTACCGAGAAGTTTGAGGGTGAAGCTCTTTCCCCTTCAATCGCTGCCAATGGAGAAACCGTTCCAGGTACTTCATTGGAAGGGGTCGACCGCGATGAATTTCTGTCAGCCCTGAAAATAAGCAATGATGCTGCCCTCCGTGATCTCGTTAAGAGCGGTGCTGATGCAGAAATTACCAATGCTGACGGCTCAAACTTGGCAGATACTAATGCAAGCGAAGGCGATGATAACGGTAACGGTATTCCCGATGCACTCGAAGGTGGCGTTGCGACCGGTCAGCCCGTTGAGACCGGTTCCACTGACGTCCTGCTCCTTGGCTCGGATCAGCGTTCCGGTGCCGAAGCAGCACACGTCTCGGGTGCACGCGCAGATACCATTATGGTGTTGCATATTCCTGAGGACGGTTCAGCTGCCTACCTGATTTCTATCATGCGCGATACCTGGGTGAATATTCCCGGTTATGGTTCTGCAAAGGTAAATGCCGGCCTAAATTACGGCGGGGTTTCCTTGCAGGTAGCTACTGTTGAGCAGCTCCTGGGCATTAAGATGGACCACGTAGCTGAAATCGACTTCCAGGGTTTCAAGGCCTTGGTAGATACTCTAGGTGGAGTGACTGTCGATGTTCCGCTAGCTTTTACTGCATCAGCACCGGGCTACAGCTTTACCCAGGGCCCTAACAAGATGACCGGTGGCGATGCTCTGGTCTTCGTGCGTGAACGCTATAACTTCTCTGACGGTGACTACCAGCGAGTTCGTAACCAGCGTGCATTCTTGCGTGGGGTCTACAACCAGATGCGCTCCGAGGGCGCACTGTCCTCAGCTTCCAAGCTCTTGCCGGTCATTGAATCCATTTCTCCCTACATGACAGTGGATTCAGGTTTATCTGCCGGTCAAATTGTGGGCATTGCTCAACCTGTTCTCAGCAACGGTAATACCCAGTTAGTTTCCATGACCCTGCCTAACGCTGGCACCGGATGGTCTGCTGATGGTCAGTCAATCGTGGTCCTCGATGGTCAAGCTACCGGAGCGCTATCGAACGCACTGCGCACCAACACAATGGGTAGCTACATCTCAAGCTACGGTGCTGACTAAACCCGTGTCCCCCTAGCGGCTCAACAGTAACACTGTTAAACATGCTGTGGCGGTCCTCCCTCGGGGAGGGCCGCCACAGCTTTATCTATTAGGATGAGGATGATATCTAGGCTGACCTATTGGTCCATCTAGTGTTCAAGGGGGTCTTCTGAAACTGCCTCTGCATCATAGGAGTTCTCCCTGCCAAAGAAAAGAGCAAGGAAAGCAACTGAGGCACCCAAAACTACTCCAAGGATACCCAGCATGGGTTTGTAGAAAATAAGGACCAGACCAATCACCAGCACAATGCCGCCTACAACGCCCAACAGCACAGCAATGCGCTGCAAACCTATCGGAGCACCTGTAGTAGCAAGCTCCTGGTCCTGGGAATCCTGAGCCTCACCTGTTTCAGAGGCAGCCCGTGAACCAATGAAGCCCCTCTTCTTTTTAGTTGTACTCGCTCTGTGAAGCTCCCCGTCGGTTGCCACATAAGCATCTGGAACATCGTAGCTATCCGCCAAAGGCAGGAGCTCCGGGACGTTATTCGGCAGGTGCTCAAACCACTCGTCACTGATTTCACTGGGGCGCACCGCCTGAACAGTCAGTGACAGCTCAAAGGCATTGCCGCGAATGGTACCCCAGGCGCTGGTCAGCTTGTCATGATCGTAGGCATAACGAATAACCGGGGCAAGCTGCTCAGAGATTTGGGTTGAAAGGCGTCCAACCATTTTGCGGTCGTGGAAAACTTCAACGCACTCTGTAAGCCGACCGTCGCTGTGTTTGATGGGGTTGTTCTCTAAGGAGAGGATAACGCGTCCCTCACCTGAGGCAGGCAGAATACCGTGCAGGTATTCCGAGTAGTTTTTCTCGTCCAGTACTTTGATGGAAGAGCCTTGGGGCAACAGAGCTGCCTGAGTTGGTGCTTGATTAAGGGGGAAGAGGGAACCCGGTGCGCTCAGAGATAGGGTGCCGGCACTTTCAATAAAGCTATCCCCACTCAGCCTGCGTAGCACTGCGCTCAGTTGCAGGTGAGCTACAGCCTCATAGCCCGATGCCACCACACGGGTAATGGGGGCCCAGTAGCTGTCAGCATCTTCTTCAGAGAAACGGCCTACTTTGAGATCATCTACATATACAGCGATGGTGTAGGGCTGATAGGGGTTATCCGGTTCAGGCACTAGACGGGCTTCACCGTTCCAAACACGTTCACGATCAATCTGGAGTTCTTCAAACACCTGAAGAATTTCGGCATCATAGAAATCATCGGTAATGATGTGTACGGTGCCGCGATCGCCTAGTACGTAGTCGGTCAAAGTCCGCTCCTTAGCTGCAAGTTTTTACTGTATCTAGCTTCTCACGGTTTGCCGGTTTTGGCGGGTAAGTGCCCAGCCAAAACCGGCGTCAATAGCAGTTTCTCACGGTTTTCTGAAGGTGCTAGTAACCAAAGTCTCCTACTCTTTTTAGAGCGAGGTGGACTGGGCTTTCAGAATACGAACAGCGTCATCGTGAAGTTCAAGAATGACGCGTATCAGAGCCGTTGGCGCCGATGGGTTCTTCGCCAGCCATTCTTCGGTGGCTGCAATGAGCGGGTTCTCATTGGCGGGCCCTTCAGAGATATCTGCATTGGGGTAGAGCCCCTGAATGATTCGCGTAGCCATGCCGATTGAACGCTGCTCCCAGGTGGGTAACAACAGCTCGAAGTAGCGGTCACGGTAGATCATACGGAGGTTTTCTGGACCCTGCTGGTAGCCGCTGGCGGTTGCTGAGAGAAGTTCATTGGACAGCTCCTCGTCACCTGTGACAGCTTCAAAAGCTGCCTCTTTTGCTTCGGCCCTTGGAGCGGCCGCCACAGCATAAGCAAAACCTCGTTCCGAGGTCGCAGATGAATTGTAGTCACGCGCCTGATCGAGAGTCTCAGAAGATAGTTCATCCTGCACGGCCAAGGCTCCCAGCGCGTTCCAGCCAAGTGTTTGGTTGTAGCTAACACCCGGTGCTGCGGTTATATCACCGGGTACGCTTTGACAGGCTCCTCGCGCTACATCCTCGATGAGCTCCAGCCCCAGTGCTGAGTGTGCAGAAACAGCTAGTAGAGAGCGCAGTGTGATGAGCTGGGTGTCGCTGCCCGGTGTAGCGGCTTCAAGGGCTTGCTCCAGTGCTGAATAGAGAGAATCCCAGAGCTCGGCACGTTGGGATGCCGGTGTATAAAGTGAAATGGCTGCCTGCGCCTGATTCAGCAAATTGGAGAGCAGGGTTGCAGAGCTCTCCTGGGAGGCGGCATGCCCCACCGCATTTACAAAGAGGCGTGCAGGCAGCTTGCCGTCGCGCACCTGGTTCCACAGGCTAACCCAGATTAGGCCGCGGGAAAGGCCATCATCGATGGTTGAAACATGAGTCAGCGCTAGAGCGCGGCCTTCATCCTCGGTCAGACTAATTTTGGCGTAGGTCAGGTCCTGAGCGTTGAGCAGAAGCAGGTCAGCGGTTTCTACCAGAGCCTTCTCCTCGTTGGTTAAATCAAGGATGAAGTCATTGCTATTTGAGTGAACCTCAACGCTGATGAGCCCGGTCTGCTGCAACTTATCTTCATCGAGGCCAAAGGTTGCAAGCTTGAGCTGGTGGGGGCGTCCAAGCTCAGGCGGGACGCCGGCGGGCAGCGTCTGAGTCAGACGCAGCTCGGTGAGTTTTCCGGCATCGTCGAAAACGCGGCGGGTTGAAAGCTCCGAAAGCCCGCTGGTCTGTAGCCAGGCGCTGGCCCAGGAGACAACGTCTCTGTCTGAGACTTCATCCAGCACCTCCAGAAAATCTTCTAGCGTGGTGTTAACCCACGCGAAGCGCTTAAAGTAAATTCGGGAGGCTTCAATGAAGCGGTCAAAGCCCACGTAGGCGACCAGCTGTTTTAGAGCTGATGCACCCTTGGCATAGGTAATGCCGTCAAAGTTTTGGCGGGCAGCTTCAAGGTGGGGTATGTCAGCCACGATGGGGTGCGTGGTGGGCAGCTGATCCTGCCGGTAAGCCCAGGCTTTACGTGAATTGGCGAAGGTGACCCAGGCGTCCTCAAACCCGTTGGCTTCACGGGCACCCAGATGGCCCATAAAGTCGGCAAAGGACTCTTTGAGCCATAAATCGTTCCACCACTTCATGGTGACGAGATCCCCAAACCACATATGGCTCATTTCGTGGCAAATAACGTTAGCTCGAGACTCAAATTGAGATTCAGTGGCGCCAGAAACGTAGATATACGCCTCAGTAAAGGTCACCAACCCCGGGTTCTCCATTGCCCCCAGATTGTATTCGGGCACAAAAGCTTGCTCGTATTTGGGGTAAGGGTAGGGATAGTCAAAAAGGTCTTGAAAGTAGTCGAGACCCTGCTTAGTGACGGTAAAGATGTTCCCGTAATCAAAGTGTTCTTTGAGCGACTGACGGCAGTAAGCAACCAGCGGGATTGTTCCAGAATTAACCTTGGCCTGGGGCGTATATGTATCAAAGGCAGTGAAGTACTCACCCGCCAGAATGGTGGTGATATAGGTCGAGATACGAGCGGTAGGCTTGAAAACGCGCTTGCTGATGCTGGAATCTGAGGGGTCTTCGATTTCCCGTTCTAATTCAGCGTTGGAGCTGACCACCCAGTTTTTTGGGGCGGTAACACGGAAGTTGAAGATAGCTTTGAGGTCAGGTTGCTCAAAAACAGGAAAGACGCGTCTGCAATCAGCTGGTTCATACTGAGTGTAGAGGTAAATTTTGCCGTCTGCCGGGTCAACGTAGCGGTGTAGCCCTTCACCTGAACGGCTGAAGTATGAGCGCCCTTTAATGGTCAGCTGATTTTCTGCTTGCAGATTAGGGAGCGTAATTCGCGACCCTTCAACGACGTCTTCAATATTCAGCGTTTCACCATTGAGCTTGACTGAATCTAGTGACTGATGAATGTAGTCAATGAAGGTCGATTCACCGGGGGTAGCGGCGAATTTGACGGTGGTTGCGATGGGGTAGGTGTCGAAGTCACCTGTCGCATTGGTCAGATCAACATGTACATCGTAGGTGTCTACGGTGATGATGCTGGCACGGTAGCTGGCTTCTTCTTGGGTAAGATTCTCGTTATTCACATCACTTATCGTAGTTGTAGGCCCACTAAAACCTCTCGATATCCGGGCGGATTTCGAAAAGAAGCAGGTGAAGTGGTAGATAGGCAGAGAACGTTCGGGGTTGGTGTGACGCATCTTAAGGTAAATGCGGTGGTTTTGATTTGCGGGGGGCGGGCAGGTGGGGGTAAGTTATTACTTGTTGCCAAACGAGTGGGCTGCAAAGCTTGCTAGTAAGACACCTTGCGCGGGTGGCGGAATAGGCAGACGCGCTAGCTTGAGGTGCTAGTCCTCGTATTAGAGGGTGGGGGTTCAAGTCCCCCCTCGCGCACAGAGATGATCCCCGGTTCTTGTGAGCCGGGGATTTTTTCAGCAAATTATCTAATCAGTTAAACTGATTATTTTTGGTGGGTGCCTTTTGGAATTTATTGGTAAGCACGGCAGGTTGCGGAGTGAGGACTTTAGCCTTGGGACGCAGGGGTTGACTTTGATTTGCCAGTTCGCTCAAAGACATGTAAAGTATCTATTCGTTGCCTACGAGAGCTTCTATAGCTTGAGTAAACACCTTGCGCGGGTGGCGGAATAGGCAGACGCGCTAGCTTGAGGTGCTAGTCCTCGTATTAGAGGGTGGGGGTTCAAGTCCCCCCTCGCGCACAGAGATGATCCCCGGTTCTTGTGAGCCGGGGATTTTTGCATCTCACCTTATTAGTTTTGAGGAAGACTACCTAAACGGGGCAGTCCTCCTCAATGCTTCTACTACCTATGTGCGGTTGCTCTAGCAGGTTTTACTCTGGCTTCTTGCTACGTGCAGCGTCCGCTGACTCCTGGAGTCCTGAGGCCGTACGCAGTGGTGGAGTCTTGAAGAAAAGCGCCAGCACAAAGGCCAAGAGGGTAGCGGCCAGTCCCACCCAGTAAACAGACAGTGCCGACTGTGTAAAGCCCACCATGAAGGGGCGTGTAAGGCGGCTGTCTGCACCGTTGAGATACGAGGTATCTGACGTGGAAACTGAATCATTTTGCTCGCCCTCCTCGCCAGACTGCTCGTTGATAGAGTCAGCAACCATGGGGGCCTTCTGATCAACCCAATACCTACGCTGACCTTCATCTGACCAGTCGACGGCTAGCGAGCCGCCGTTGGCCGCAGTGGGATCCTGCTGGCTTGCCTGATCTAGCTGCCCTTGAATTTCAGCCTGGAGGGGGTCTACAATCGGGCGCCAGATTTGCTGCATAACCCCCTGATTCTCTGGTGCCTGAGCTACAGCGGGTGTAAGCGCTGCGTCCAGCCCGTTCTTGAGATCCTGCTCATTGGTCATTGCTGAGGTGATATTTGCAGGCATGCCAGTGAAAAGCACCGACAAAAGGACGGCGGTGCCCATGGTGCCCCCAATCTGACGGAAGAAGGTAGCACCTGAAGACGCAACACCCATATAGGTGGGTGAGACCGCGTTCTGGGCGGCAAGAGTGATGGATTGCATCAGCTGACCGAGCCCAAGGCCCATGATGAACATGCCGACCATGAGGAACCAGAAGGGGCGGTCCGCGGTAAGAAAGGTCAGATAGAAGTAGGCGCTAGCCATCAGGGCTGTACCCACGATGGGGAAGATGCGGTACTGACCGGTGCGTGCCACGATCTGCCCAGAAGCAATCGAAGCAATCATAATTCCGAGTGTCATGGGCAACGTGGCGAAGCCTGATTCAGTGGGGGTTAGACCAACAACAATCTGCAGATAGAGAGGAATGGTCATCATCGCGCCAAACATGCCAAACCCCACCAGGAAGCCGAGTATAGAAGACATGCTGAATGCCCCCGACCTGAATAGGCCCAGCGGTAGGATGGCGTCCTGCCCCATCTTTGACTCAATGATAATAAAGGCAGCAAGGCCGACAGCCGAAATCACGAAACAGACAACAGAGATAGCCGACGCCCAGCCCCATTCTCGCCCCTGTTCAGCCACCAGAAGAAGTGGCAGGAGCGCTACGATAATTGCGGTTGAACCCCACCAGTCCACGCGAGGCTTGGCGGCGGGTGCTGCTCGGTGGGGGAGATGCAGGAACTTCCACACCATTGCCAGGGCGATGAAGCCAATCGGTACGTTGATCAGAAAGACCCAGCGCCAGCCGGTGACCCATAGGATTTCTGTCGCTCCTGCAAAAAGGCCGCCGGTCAGCGGGCCGAGTACAGAAGAAACACCGAAGATTGCTAGAAAATAACCCTGATATTTGGCGCGTTCACGAGGGGCTAGGATATCGCCCATAATTGCCATGGGGAGTGACATGAGTGCGCCAGCCCCAATACCCTGAAATGCTCTGAAAGCAGCCAGCATGGCCATGGAGGTTGAGAAAGCTGAGAGAAAAGAGCCCGCAATGAAGACAGCTATGCCAAAAAGATAAAGGGGCCTTCTGCCAAAGAGGTCAGATAGCTTTCCGTAGATGGGAGTGGTGATCGTTGATGTGATCATATAGGCAGTGGTGACCCAGGCCTGTTGTTCAAGGCCTCGCAAATCATCGCCAATGGTACGAATCGCGGTTGAAACAATAGTTTGATCGAGTGAAGACAGGAACATTCCTGCCATGAGGCCTACAATAACCAACATAATTTGCCGGTGGGTCATCAGTGGGGCACTGGGTGTTGCAGAGGGGATAGTCACGTGAACCTTTGAGATTGAGAAGTTAGCAGTAGAAGGGACCCACCCATTTTATTTGCAGTTCTGCATAAAAACGTTTGGTGGTCATTTGTTTTTGGTCACCTCAGGTACGTTGTGACCTTCAACAAAGAGTCATGATGCACATATTTGTTTTTGTGGGCTTTGTCTAATTATGGTGGCATAAACCCAAAGTAAAACACAGGTAAAACAACAGAAACCATCATTTTTAGTGGCATAATTGAGGAGTAACGAACCCAAGAAATCGACAGACGTCCCCTTGAAAGGACCACTATGGCTCTCGATAAGAAGCACACCAAACTCGGCGTAATTGGCGCAGGCGGAGTAGGCTCAGCCACCGCTTACGCTGCAACCTTGCGCGGTGCAGCAGATGAAATAGTCATTTATGACATTGCTGGTGATCGTGCTGAGGCAGAAGGCCTAGATATCGCCCACGGAACCATGTTTGCTCATGAGGCTGAGGTTGCCGGTAGCGGTGACATTGAGATTCTTCGTGACTCTGATTTGATTATTGTTACTGCTGGAGCCCGCCAGAAGCCTGGCCAGCCTCGCCTGGAACTGGCAGAAGCCAACGTCAATATTTTCAAAGCTATGCTGCCAAAGGTTATTGAAGTAGCCCCTAAGGCTATCCTGATGATCGTTACCAACCCCTGTGACGTGCTTGCAGTAGTCGCTCAAAATATCACCGGGCTGCCGACTGAGCGTTGCTTTGCGTCCGGTACCGTGCTTGACTCATCACGTCTGCGCTGGCTCATTGCTGAGAAAGCCGGCGTTTCTATCAAGTCGGTTCACGCTAATATCGTTGGTGAACACGGAGACTCAGAATTCCCGGTATGGTCAGCAGCCAACATCGGCATGGTTCCTCTCAATGAGTGGACCGACGAAGCTGGCGAAAAGGTCTTCACTGACCAGGTCAAGGAAGAACTTGCTGAAGAGGCAATGCGAGCAGCCTACAAAGTAATCGAAGGCAAGGGCTCAACCAACTACGCCATCGGTATTTCGGCTACCCGAATTGCTGAGGCAATCCTTAAGGGCGAGGATGCTGTGCTTAACGTCGCTACCCAGATTAGGGGACGATACGGTATCGAAGGCGAAGCAGCGCTTTCCCTCCCCTCAGTTGTTTCACGTGAAGGCGTAAAGCGCGTGCTTGACGTCCCCATGGACGAAGACGAAGTCAATCGCCTGCGTGCATCAGCTGAGGCGATCAATAACTCCCTCAAGACGCTGGGTTTCTAAGACAACAGAGATTTCTGGCGATAGAGGTGGAGGTGTAGCTAGCTACACCTCCACCTTTTTGTGGATAAAAACTAAATTTTCATTAAACAGAAATCGTGAGAATCTAGACAAAGTGAACGGTTTTCTGCAGCTTCATCACCCGCCGTCGTAACCAGTACTTTCGGCGACCACCGTAAAGAATGACTGATCGCGCCAGTTCCCACCGCCCGTATTCAGAGTGCTCCAGTAATCTTGCCCGTGCGTCCTTGAGGTTTTCGTGAGGCTCGACCGTTATGATCAAGTACTCAAATCGTTGCTGGGAGCCAGCAATCTGCTCTTCTGCATAGCCAATTTTGTGTTCCCTCAAAATTAACCTCCCGGGGTATTTCGCGGAATAGACTTTTCACGATAACGTCTATTGTATGAGTAATGATCCTCGCGCCGAACTGGCACTTCTGACGTCCGCTCTTGAAGAGCACCTTGCCGCCATCACAAACAGCCGAGGTGAGCAGGATGCCTCCATCGAAAATGCATATGTTGCTATCGCTAACGCCTTCGAACGGTACGAAGAGGCCCTATTTGAAACCTTCGAAGAAGTAACTCCTCTAGAGGTCTTCATTGAAGATGATGACGACGAAGAAGAGTTTGACTATGACTTTGACGATGAAGACGACCAAGATTTCGAATCTCAGAACGCAGAAAACTAGTCCTGCTGACTGACCTCTCACCTAGCTCTGTGGGCTGTTTGAGGGGCTAGCTTTTCTGTTATTCCTGGCACAGCACCCTTTTGGGTGCTGTGCTTTTCTTTTTTCTCCCGTAGAGTTTTCAAACGTGGAATGGTTACAAGCAATAATCCTGGGTCTAGTCCAGGGTCTAACAGAATTTTTGCCGATCTCGTCATCGGGGCACATCAGAATCGTGGGGCAGTTCCTGCCTCACAACGAAGATCCTGGTGCAGCTTTTACTGCGATTACCCAGCTAGGTACTGAAACTGCTGTACTGGTGTTTTTCTGGAAAGACATCATGCGCATTATCAAGAACTGGTTTGGCTCACTGACCGGTAAGGTCGATAAAAAGGACCCAGATGCTCGTATGGGCTGGTTCATCATTATCGGTTCTTTGCCCATCGGTATCCTCGGAATCCTGCTAGAAGAGTACATTGACACCTCCTTCCGTAGCCTATGGATCACAGCCACCATGCTGATTGTCTTTGCGATTATTCTTGGTGTTGCAGACCGTATAGGCAAAGAGCAGCGAGAGCTAAAAGAACTTACCGTTAAGCACGGTATTCTTTTTGGTTTCGCGCAGGCACTGGCGCTCATCCCAGGTGTTTCCCGCTCAGGTGGCACCATCACCGCTGGTTTGTTAATGGGCTATACCCGTGAAGCTGCGGCGCGCTATTCCTTCCTCTTGGCTATCCCGGCAGTCTTTGCATCTGGTCTCTACAAGCTCGTTGGCAGTATTGGCGATGGCTTCACCGGTTACTACGGTTTCGGCTCGACCATGCTTGCAACGGCAGTTGGCTTTGTTGTTGCCTACTTCATCATCGGTTGGTTCCTTAAGTTCGTTTCCAACAACAGCTACAGCCTCTTTGTCTGGTACCGCATTACGCTCGGTCTAGTGCTCTACATCCTGCTGGGCACTGGCGTCCTCACCGCTTAATCTGGCTCACCTTTTTTACCCGCTCGGAATGATTACCGGGCGGGTATTGTTTTATATAACGTTTCAAGAGAACCACTGTTAGGAAGTCCATGAGAGCCTGGGATCAGCCCACTATTCCATCACTGCCAGGGGCAGCCCCTCTACCTCACATATTTGATACAGCTGCCCAACAGCAGGTGGAACTTGAGCGTGAGCAGCAGGCAGGGCTCTATGTCTGCGGTATTACACCCTACGATGCAACTCATATGGGGCACGCCTCAACCTACGTTGCTTTTGACGTGCTCAACAGGGCCTGGCGCGACGCTGGTGTACCCGTGAAGTTCGTGCAGAATGTGACTGATATTGATGACCCTCTGCTTGAGCGTGCTGCAGCAACGGGCGTTGACTGGGTTGAGCTGGCCGAAGAGCAGACTGAACTTTTCTGCACTGATATGGAAGCGCTCAACATCATTGCTCCTGACCACTATGTCAGCGTTGTCGATTCAATACCGCTGGTGGTTGACGCTGTTGAAAAGCTGATGCAACAGGGCTTTGCCTACCGAGTCCCGGGCTTTACTGCTGAGGACGGCGCGGTGTACCCTGACGGCGACATTTACTTTGATTTAGAGGCAGCAGCGCAGCTCAATGAGAAGCTGGGCTCGGGCTGGACTCTAGGCCATGTAGCGCATATGAGTCATGAAGAGATGCTGACCATTTTTGGTGAGCGCGGTGGTGACCCTCAGCGCCCCGGAAAGAAAGATGCCTTAGATCCGCTGCTGTGGCGGGTAGCGCGTGACGGTGAGCCCTCTTGGGAAGGGGGACAGCTGGGCGCTGGGCGCCCTGGTTGGCATATTGAGTGTACCGTCATCTCCCAGGAGTTTTTAGGCTCGCCCTTCTCTGTGCAAGGCGGAGGTTCTGACCTCCAGTTCCCTCACCACGATTTAGGGTCCAGCCACGGTTTCGCTCTGACCGGGCGGCCCATGGCACGTCATTATGCTCATACTGGCATGGTGGGCTTAGATGGCGAGAAGATGAGCAAGTCACTGGGGAACCTGGTGTTAGTGTCTAAGCTTCTGCAAAGCGGGGTTGACCCCGCTGTTATCCGGCTTGCCATCATGGATAATCACTATCGCACCGACTGGTTCTGGACCGAAGATCTACTGGAGAAAGCGCAGGGACGTTTTGACACCTACGCTGCAGCTCTTGAACACGCTGACAAACAGGATGACGAAGCAGCTCTTAAGCTCTTGGAAACGGTGCGAGAACTTCTTGCCGATGACCTCAACGTCCCTGCTGCCTTGATTGCTATCGATCAGTGGGCCTTTTCTGTGCTTGAGCACGGTGGCGGCGGTGGCGAGCTAGTCGGTAATTTGCTGATGGCTCGGCTTGGTCTAGCTATATAGGTTTAACTCAAGAAGAGACAGGGATGCCCGTGGTTGAACCCCCGGCGTCCCTAGCGTTTCACCTAAATTTAGGAGTCATCTCTGCGCTTGAGGAATTTTTCAAACTCAGCTGCAATATCCATATGTTCAAAGGTCGCGAGATCGTCCTCAGCTTCGGCGGAGCTTTCGAGCTGCTGCACGTAGGAGCGCAGCTCAGGCTCTTCTTCTAGGAGCTCAGATGCCCCTCGTTCCCATGCCAAGATGTCTTCAGCCAGTTGGTCTACCGGTAGCGAGATCCCCAGCATGCTTTCCAGAGCGCTCATGAGGGTGAAGACGGCTTTAGGATGGGGCGGGTGGCTAATGTAGTGGGGGACTGATACCCAGAGTGATGCTACCGGTATGCCACGCTGTGCCGCCTCGTGTGCGGTGACTCCAATAATCCCTGTGGGGCCGCTATAGGTCACTTTTTCTACGCCTTCAACGGCAAGAACGTCAGGGTTCATGCTGGTGATGTTGAGCGGAAAGGGGCGAGAGTGGGGAACTTCATCCAGAAGGGCACCGCATTGCAGGATGAGGTCAACACCCTGCTCTTGGGCGAAACTGAAGATGTTATCAATAAAGCTCTGCCATCTGAGGGAGGGCTCTGGCCCGGTGACGATCAGTAATCGACGCTCTGGGCTCTTGAGGTTAACTTCCGAGAAGGTGATGGTCGGCCATTTGACCGCTCCGGTTCCATCGCTGAAGGATTCAAACATGGGGCGGGTATTCAGGTAGCAAAAGTAATCAGAGGTCTCAAACCCTGGTAGAGGGGAGACACCGTAGTGAGATGAAATCAGCCTTAGGGTTTCTGTTGAGGCTTCGCCTGCGTCATTCCACCCTTCGAAAGCGATGAGAAGTGCAGTTAAGGGCTTATCGTCTGGGCTTCCCTGGCGGGCGCTCATCTGGGCAAGAATGTCTTGAGGTATTAGCTGGTGCATCACCGTTATATGCTACGCCAAAATTCCACAGCAATCACCCGTAGACTGATGGAGCAAGTAAACGAAACCCTGGGAAGGTAACTCACCAGTGCATCATCATTCGGGACTGCAGATTGGCTCTTATCGCGGAGCTCCCATTTATCTCAAAGCATCGTGGTTCATATTCATGATTCTTCTCATTGTGGGGTATGGGTATCATCTCTCCGCCTGGCCGGCTCTTACCGCCCCCCAAGGGTTTACGGCTGCAGCAGTGGTTGCAGTAACTCTAGCACTGGGTGTCTTTTTGCATGAGCTGTCTCACGCGGTCGTTGGCGCTCAAAGAGGGTTAGAGGTCAGGTCTATCTCCTTGACGGTTTGGGGCGGCCAAACCAGTATGACCACCGGTACCCCCATGACGTCGCTCCTGGTCTCTTTAGTGGGGCCACTAGCGAACTTTCTCATGGCCGGAGCCTGTCAGCTGGTGTGGTCTCTCACAGGAACAGCTGACTTTCTGGGCTTTTCAATAGCAGCCCAGGTCAATATGGCTATTGGAGTCTTCAACCTCATCCCTGCTTACCCGTTGGATGGCGGCCACGCCCTTGAAGCAGCTGTGGCACACGTTTCAAGAAGCCGCAGCCTAGCCATGCGGGTGACTTCCTACACCGGTATTGCTGTGACTGCTCTGATGGTTGGGGCTGTTGTCTTTCTAGGGCTGTGGAATTCACCGTTAATCGTGGTAGCTACCCTGGCGTTAGCTTATTTCCTTTGGAGTGGCGCTTCTCGGCACCTTAAGATCCTCTCCCAGGAGAGAAACCCTCATAACCCGTTGACGGCGGTTTCCCTCATGAGACCCGTTCAATACTTTGACTCCGAGGCAAATATCGGTGAGGTCTTAGCGAGATGGAACGGAACGTCATATCTGCTTCTGAACGATGGTTCTGCCGCCACGCCGTCGTCTGTTGTAGAACCTATCGTTCTACGATCAGCCCAGAGCCTCGCCAACCAGCCATTAGCGTCCATAGCTAGCTCCCTGGCTCCTGGATTCATCCCGGCTTCAGCTTCATCGGTGGACATCATGGATTCTTATAACGGTTACCGCTACCACCGACTGCCGGCACACTACCGGCAGAATGCTCCCCTGTGGGCGGTTACAGATGGGGGAGACGTGGTTGGTGTGATGAGCCATAAGGATATAACCGAGGTGCTTCTTGCCTCTGTGAAGCACCCGCCGCACCCTGCTTAGCTGGGCTACACCCGCTGGTGTGCCTTACCTGGTGCAATCTGAGATAATGAAGAAAACCTAATTTTTGACGGAAGAAAAAACCCTATGACCACCCCTACCGGCAGCACCAACCGCCGAGGCCCCTTCCGCGCTGGTGAGCGCGTACAGATTACTGACGAGCGTGGACGCATCACCACCATCACACTCACAGAAGGCGGTGCCTATCACTCACACCGCGGTTTCTTTAACCACGGCGAGCTGATTGGCAACGTCGAGGGTACGGTCATCGAGAACTCTGAGGGCATTAAGTTCCAAGCACTGCGTCCCCTCTACAAGGACTTTGTGCTGTCTATGCCTCGTGGCGCCGCCGTCGTTTACCCCAAGGACGCTGGCCAAATTGTAGCGATGGCTGACATTTTCCCCGGTGCCCGCGTTATCGAGGCCGGTGTTGGTTCTGGAGCCCTATCAATCGCTCTGCTTCGTGCGGTCGGTGACTACGGGCATCTGCGTTCTTTTGAACGTCGTGAAGAATTTGCCGATATCGCCCGAGGGAACATCGAAACTTTCTTTGGTGGCGAGCACCCTGCATGGTCACTCACGCTGGGGGACTTGGCAGAAGAGCTGGGCACCGTGGAACAGCCAGGCTCAGTAGATCGAGCTGTACTTGATATGCTCGCTCCCTGGGAGTGTCTGGACGCTGTAGCTACAGCGCTGGCACCCGGCGGCGTGGTGATCTGCTACGTTGCAACCGTTACTCAGCTGTCACGTGTGGCTGAAGCCCTGCGAGCTGATGGTCGTTTCACCGAGCCTGAGTCCCACGAAACCATGGTGCGCGGCTGGCACGTAGAGGGCCTTGCTGTTCGCCCTGATCATCGTATGGTGGCTCACACCGGCTTCCTTATTACCTCTCGCCGTCTAGCTGACGGTGCAGAGCGCCTGGCTCCCAAGCGTCGGGCTTCCAAGACTGATTTCTCTGAAGAAGATATGAATGCTTGGACTCCGGCATCATTGGGTGAGCGCAACGTATCAGATCGTAAGTTGCGCCGTGCTGGGCGCGATGCCCAAAATCTTGCGGTCAAAGCTGCTCAGGCAACCGAACAGGCTCAGACGAGTGAACAGTAATTAGAAGCCTTGCACTGTACTCGCTGCGAGTGCAGGGCAGTAGGTTTCTTACCGGGGTCGTGGAGAAGAGAGAAAAGGCAGGGATTTTCATGAGCGAGAATAACCAGCAGCGACATGTATCGCAGCAGGACTATGAGCGGGTACTGCGACAGCTTAATATCGCTAATGATAATCGCCGTAATATGGACCGTCAGTTACGGGTTGCGGGGGAGCGTAACCAAAAGCTGGTGAATGCTCTGACCAAAACCAAAAATGAGATGGAGCATTTGCGCCTAGCTCTCTCCCAGGATGTTGCACCCCCGCTGAACTCTGCACTGGTGATATCTGTGCAGGGTGGCGCCATGACCTATCACGATTTAGCGGAAGGTAAGACCCCGGCTGAGTTTGAGGAGCACCTTGATGTACTGCTGGGAGGGCGGCTGGTTCGTATTACTGCCTCTCCACTGCTTTCACTGTCTAAGGTCAAGCCGGGGATGACCGTCCTGCTCAATGAGAACACCCAGGCTGTGCTCTCTTTGGGCTTTGAAGGGTATGGGGATGTTGTTACGATCCGGGAGGTGCTCGATAGGGAGCACGTCGTGGTCGATATGCCTAATCAGTTGAAGGCTGTGGCCCGTATTTCTGGTGCTCTGGACGCTGACACCCTGACGACGGGGGATTCGGTCACTTATGACAGCCGGCTGCAAATGGTTACCTCTCTGGTTCCGTCTACTGATGCTCAGGAGCTGGTCCTTGAAGAAGTCCCCGATATCACCTATTCAAATATTGGTGGTCTCAGTTCTCAGATTGCTCTGATGAGGGACGCTGTCGAGCTTCCCTTCTTACACCCTGAGGTCTATCGTGAGCACGAACTGACTCCTCCCAAAGGCATTTTGCTCTACGGCCCGCCCGGCAACGGCAAGACCTTGATCGCCAAAGCGGTGGCTAACTCGTTAGCTGCACGAGCTGCTGAACTGTCAGGGAAGAGTCAGAAGACCGGCTATTTCCTGAATATCAAGGGCCCAGAACTTTTGGATAAGTATGTGGGGGAGACTGAGCGGCAGATTCGTGATATCTTCTCAGCAGCGCGCGAAAAAGCGCAGGCTGGCAACCCGGTGGTAGTTTTCTTCGACGAGATGGAATCCCTGTTCAGGACGCGCGGCACAGGCCGCTCCTCCGATGTGGAGACAACGATTGTTCCCCAGCTTCTTGCGGAGATTGATGGCGTCGAGTCCCTAGACAACGTGATTGTTATTGGCGCGACCAACCGCGAAGATATGATTGACCCCGCTGTCTTGCGCCCGGGCCGCCTTGATGTGAAGATTCGCATCAACCGCCCCGACCGAGAGGGCGCTAGAGAAATTTTTGCCCTCTACCTCACCGAGGGTCTCCCCATCAACGATGAAGAAGTAAACCGTGCCGGTTCCAAGCAGGTTGCTATCGAGACCATGATTGAAACGGTTGTTGAGGCACTCTTTTCTGCTGAGCCCAAGAACCGTTATATTCGCGTTGATCTTAAAAATGGGGTAAGCCGTTGGCTGACCCGCGGTGATTTCCTCTCGGGTGCTGTCGTGCGAAATATCGTGGATCATGCCAAGAAGCAAGCGATTAAGTCGTTTCTAGCCGGTGGAGCCAAAGGCATTACCACCCAGCATCTATTAGAGGCTGCTCGCGTGGAATTTGAAGACCAGGTTGAGGTCCCTCAGATTTCTGAAATTGAAGATGTTCTCTCAACTCTCAACGTTCGCCAACGGGTCACCAACGTTGCACCGGCTATAGCTGTGAGCGAGGTTTAGTGATGAGTGTTTCACGCGTCATGGGAGCTGAAACCGAGTACGGGGTCTTCGCACCCCAGAAACCTAGCGCTAACCCCACGGTTCTTTCAGCTTTCGTTGTTAACACCTACGACACGCTCTTCAAACAAGAGCTGGCTGCCCAGGTTGAAGCCCAGTGGGAGTACTCTTCAGAAACTCCCTTGGACGATGCCCGCGGCTTTAGCATGGCACGTCAGCACGCCCACCGGAGCCAACTCACTCATGAGTCTAAGGTGCTCACCAGTGAGGACATCGCGGCTGAGGCTCTGAGTCAGGCCGGTCAATTCGCCGAACGCATCGACTGGGACGCTGTCACCATGAACTCCATTTTGCCCAACGGTGCACGCTTTTACGTGGATCATGCCCACCCGGAGTACTCGTCTCCCGAGACCAGTAACCCTCGGGACTGCGTGCTGTGGGATGCTTCGGGGGATTACATTGCGGCGCGAACCGTGGCTACTATCGAAGGCGTAACTGCCACCGAGCAGTCGGCTATGCCAGTGGTTAACCTCTATAAAAACAACACCGATGGTAAGGGGCAATCCTACGGCTCGCATGAAAACTACCTCCTGCCCAGAGATATAGACTTTGAAGCTCTAACGCAGGCTCTCTTACCCTTCTTCGCCACCCGTCAGATCATGACCGGTGCAGGCCGGGTGGGCATCGGCCCAGCTGGTGAAAAAGCAGGGTTCCAGATTTCTCAGCGGGCAGACTTCTTTGAACGAACCGTTGGCTTAGAGACAACCATTCGCCGTCCCATGGTTAATACGCGCGATGAACCGCACGCATCCAGTGAAAAGTACCGGCGTCTTCACGTGATTTCTGGGGACGCCAATCTGGCGCACTATTCTAATCTGCTGAAGTTTGGAACGATGTCGCTGGTACTCAACCTCATAGAGGCGGGGGCAGCGCCGGCTATTAGCCTGGTTGACCCGGTCTCAGCGATGCACACGGTCAGCCATGACCTCACCCTAAGAGCTCCCTTGCCGTTAGCTGACGGGGGAGAGACGACTGCACTGCAGATTCAACGCAGTTACCTACAGGCTGCTCGTGCCCTGGAAGAAAACCCAGATACCGCTACGGCTGAAATCCTAGATTTGTGGGAAAGTGTTCTGGACGCGCTCGAATATGACCCTCTATCACTGGCGAGCACCCTCGACTGGGTGGCCAAATATTCGCTGATGCTGGGCTACATCAAACAGGGCCTGGACTGGAGCGACCCCAAGCTTGCAGCCATCGATCTGCAATATTCAGACGTCCGGCCGGAAAAGGGGCTCTACCATAAGCTAGTCGCTCTGGGGCGGCTGGCCACCATCTTTGATGAGTCACAGATCGCTGAGGCCGCCGCCAATCCACCGCGTGATACCCGCGCTTTTTTGCGCGGAAAACTGATTACTACCTGGCCGGACGAGGTGGTGGGCGCGAACTGGGATACGCTTTCAGTGCGTAACCCTCTCTCGGTAGACCTGCATCGCTTACAGATGGATGAACCGCTTGGCTTCAATGCTGAGGTTGTAGAACCCCATCTCGGCTTGGATCACGCTGACCAGTTATTTGAAATCCTCAACGACTAAAATTTATAACCGATACCACCCAGAGCAAGAACTCAAAAGGAGATTCAACCGTGGAACGTCAACAACAGCAAGCTCAACAGCAGATGAGCTCCAGCTCACCCCTTGAGCAGAGTCAGGTGCAAATTTCTCACCAGACCTCAGAGGTTAATCAGAACCTGGTGTCAGAAGTTGATGACATTCTGGCTGAAATTGACGGTCTTCTGGAGGAAAATGCTGAAGACTTCGTCAAGGGATTCGTTCAAAAGGGCGGCGAATAAACTGCTGCCTTCATTTAAGAGGGCGTAAAGAAGGGCGATGATGGAACGTAGAATTTTTGGTGTTGAAACCGAATTCGGAATTAGGTATATCCCACGCGGGCTAGGGCCTCTTGCGCCCGAAGAGGCAGCTCGTAAGCTCTTCAAACCTGTGGTTGATAGCTGGCGCTCCACCAATATCTTTCTGCCCAACGGCGGGCGTCTCTACCTGGACGTCGGTTCTCACCCGGAGTATGCAACGGCAGAAACTGCCACCCTACGTGATTTGCTCGCTCACGATAAAGCCGGTGAATACCTTTTCAATGACTTGGTGAACCAGGCTCAGGATAACCTTGAAGCTGAAGGCTTTGACGGGCAGATTTTCCTTTTCAAGAACAACGTGGATTCAGCAGGTAACTCCTTTGGGTCGCACGAGAATTACATGCTCGAACGCAAAGTCGAATTTAGCAGACTGGTACGGTCGCTCATTCCCTTTCTGATTACACGTCAGATTATGGTCGGTGCCGGTAAAACGCACCCTTCCGGCCCGCCGGAGTGGAGTGGGCGTCCGCTGGGACCTCAGAATGAACCTAGCTTTTCTTTCTCTCAGCGCGCCAACCATATCTGGGAAGGCTCATCAACGGCCACCACGCGTGCCCGCCCCCTAATCAACACCCGTGATGAACCGCATGCTGACGCCTCACTCTACCGCCGTCTGCACGTCATCAACGGTGATTCGAATATGTCTCAGGCAACCACCATGCTCAAGGTCGGTGCTACTGATCTTGTGCTGCGGATGCTTGAAGATTACTACCCCCTAGCTGACTTTGAAATCAGAGATGCTGCAACAGCTCTGCGTGTTATCTCGCATGATCTGACCGGTAGCGCACGTTTTAGTCTTGCCGACGGTAGCGAGCGCAGCGCTTTAGAGATGCAGCGTCATTACCATGATGCGGCCTGTCAGTACGTTGAAGCTAAGGGGCCGCACCACGAGGACGTGCCCTATATCCTGGACCTCTGGGATCGTGCTCTGATAGCCGTTGAGACCGGGGACAGCAGCGGCATCGATACTGAAATCGATTGGGCCATCAAGAAGAAGCTCCTGGATGCCTACATCAGACGAGGCGCTAGCGGGTATGCTGACCCGAAGATTCAGCAGCTTGACCTTGCCTATCACGATATTGACCCTGACCGCGGAATTTTTAATGTGCTGAGCCGCAAGGGGCTCATTAAAACAGTGATATCTGAGTCTGAGATTGAGCGGGCAGCGGTTGAGCCGCCGGCCACTCGGGCCCGTATTAGGGGTAGTTTTATCAGCGCAGCCCGCGCGGCTGGTGAGTCTTTCACCGTAGACTGGGTGCATCTTAAACTGAATAGTCGGCCCCAGCTCAGCGTGATGTGTAAAGACCCTTTTGCCGTTGAAAACGCAGAGGTAACTTCCCTAATCGAAGAATTACAGCAAAAGAAACCTAAGGTTTGGGCTCCTCCCTTTATCTAGGAGGGGGCTCATAGCCGGCACCCAGCTTGCTCAGCTATGATGTACGGCGAGAAGTTTTGCGTCCGACGGGCGCTTCAACAATGAAAGAGATGTACGTGAAAAAGAAGACGACATATATTGCTACAGGTAGCGCTGTCCTTGCCCTGCTACTCAGCGCTTGCGGTGGCGGCTCGGGCGATAAGCTCGAAGACGTTGATTACTCCCTCAACGGGGCAACTGCTCAGCCCTCAGCTTCCTTTGAGACTCCCTTCGCAGCGTCCGGTACCGAAGCCCACATTATTGAAGAGGGCGATGGCGATGAGGTTGTCGATGGAGATACCATTCTTGTTGATGCAACCGTATTCAACGGTGCAGACGGTAGCTCTGTCGGTACTACTTACGCTGACGCTCCTATGGTCATTCCGGTTAATGATCAGCTCAAAGAAGCTGCACCGGAACTCTACGACGTAATCGCTGGGGCAAAAGTAGGAACTACTTTCTCCTACACCACCAACATTGATCAGTCGTCTACCTCAACAGAGGAGGCAACACCTACTGTCTCCCCAGGAACCGCAACTAACGTTGAGGTTTACACTGTCACCAGTAAGCTCCTGAAATCAGCAGAGGGCAAGGAGAATGAAAAGAAGTCTCCAGCTCTGGAAGAATTTAGCGTAGGTGATGATGGTGCGCCCACCCTCAAGCTGGCTGAAGATCGTGGCGATGCCCCCACTGAGCTCTACACCGAGGACCTTATCACCGGTGAGGGCGCAGTCATTGGTGAGAACGACACCGTTTACGCTAACTATGTAGGTGTCACCTGGTCAGATGGTGCTGTTTTTGATGAAAACTTCAGCACTCAGCCCCTTAACTTCACCCTCAACGGAGTTATTGAAGGCTGGAAGGAAGGCCTGAAGGGTAAGACCGTTGGCTCCCGAGTCCTGCTTCAGATTCCCAGCGAGCTAGCCTACGGTGAGGACGCCGCGGGCTCAGGTGCACCCGAAGGCGCCCTGGTGTTTGTGGTAGATATCCTTGGTTCATCACCGGCTCGTACTGCAGAGGCTGCCTCATCAGCACCTGCCGAATCCAGTGAGAGCCCTGAAAGCACTCAGTCCCCTGAGGCAACTGCCTCAGCTTCGGAATAGAAATACCTAAGGAGTTTTTCATGTCATTTGGACAGCGAAACCTTGATCGTAGCAAGCCCGAAATCGACTTTCCTGAGGGTGGAGTTCCCCAGGAGCTAGTGATTATCGATGAAATCGAGGGCGCGGGCGAGACTGTAGAACGCGGATCCACGGTATCGGCACACTATGTTGGAGTAGCTTTCTCCACCGGCGAAGAATTCGATTCATCATGGAACCGCGGTGAACCTCTCCGTTTCCAGGTGGGCGTTGGAATGGTAATCCAGGGCTGGGATGAAGGTCTGCTGGGTATGAAGGTCGGTGGGCGACGTCGTCTGGAGATCCCTTCCGAGATGGCTTATGGCTCACGTGGCGCTGGCGCAGCTATTGGCCCCGATGAAGCTCTCATCTTCGTGGTTGACCTCGTTGATGTCAGCAAGTAATTAGAACGCTTTGCGTGTTTAGTCCCCGGTTCTCAAGAACCGGGGACTATTTTAATGAGTAATGACTTCTAAAGCAGTTGAACGCGCTATTACACTTCTTGATGTGCTGGTATCAGCCCCGCACGGTCTTGACCGTAACCAAATTCGCCACCGCGTGCCCCAATACTCACAAGCTTCTAGCGAAGCAGCTTTTGAGCGTATGTTTGAAAGAGATAAGGATGTGTTGCGGTCGGTGGGGCTTGACCTTATTTCTCACCGTGTTCAACATTCAGAAGTAGGTTTTACCTATCGTGTTGGAGCCGGTGATCTTCCATCCCTGACGGTGGGGCCTATTGATGTCTTACTTCTGTCCCACCTCAGCACAGCTTGGCAGGGCACAAGTCTTGAGCGCTACTCTTCATCAGCGATGCTCAAAGTGGGAGCACAAGCAGGGCTCAAGATGGGCGAATCACCGGGAGATACTCCTCGGTTCTCAGACGAAATTGGTCTTGTTGAATGCCTTGAAGCCACCGCAGAAGGTAAGGGGCTGAGCTTCTTGTACGGTACCTCTGTTAAGACCCGCAAGATATCCTGTTGGGGTTTGGGCCTTAGATTTGGGCACTGGTACGTTTATGGATGGGATAGAGACCGTAGAGCAGAACGTATCTTTCGGCTAGATCGTATGTCCGGCATCAAAATCCTTGCTGCCAGTAGCTTTCCCGCACCCACGGATTTTTCTATGCAAGAGGCACTGAGCCGTGTCGGCTTTGCTGAGCTTCCGCTCGTGGCATCTCTACCGCTCAACCACGCTGAGTCTTCGGAAGATTTAACGGAGTTGCCGTCTTATTCACCGCTAGAATCTGCTGAGCGCGCTGTTCTCAACGGCGAAACTCATGAGCTTACTGAACAGCAGCTAGCTTCAGCTAATGTTGATCGGGTTCAGCAGAGCCTTGTGGTCGAGGCTGAAAGATCCCTGCGTACTGCTCTTTACCGAACAGATGAAGAAACACCGGGTACGCTGCCCCAAGGCTTAGTGTGGAAGCCCGTCAGCGCGCAGCGCGAGCGAGAAACAGCATCGCAACAACTCACACGAACCTTTATCATGCTCTCGCTCATTAGTTCCCGTGGAGGCATGGCGCTCTCTGACCTTGCTGGCTACTTTGATCTAACACCGTCTAAAATACGGTCCAGCTTAGACGCTGTTGCTGCAAGCGTTACCTTCGGAGCCCTGTTTATCACTATCGATAGCGATGATTGGGTAACGGTCGATGGAAAAATAGAAATGACCGGTGGGGCGCCACTGACACCGGTAGAGACGGCAACACTCTTACTGGCAATAAACCTCAACCATAGTTCTGAGCAGCAGCTAATGCTTGACAGCCTAGCCATCAAGCTCAGTGAGAGCTCTGTACAAACACAGCACTTTTCTCACCGGTTTTCGGTGTACTCAAATGACACTGCTGACGTGTTCCAGGAGGCAATAGCTTCAAAGGTTCCCCTGGAACTTACCTATAGTTCTTATCACGGGGTCAGTCAAAGAACGGTGGAGCCTTTCTCATTGGTTAACAGAGACGGCCCTCGCTATCTTCGCGCCTGGTGCCGTTCAGCGCAGGACATACGCCATTTCAGGCTAGACCGTATCGGAGCTGTGCACGCACTCACCGATGATACATTCCAGTCTGATCCTGTCGACAATACCGACTCCAGCCTGCACAGCTGGCGTCATCAGCTGGTCAATCAGCCCCATCGTGAAGCAACCTTGCTGGTCCCAGCTCACTTGCCGGCCACACAACGCGCCAAAACTCAGTGGATTCTCGAGCAGTATGCCTCTCATATAGCCCAGCAGGCCGGAAACCACTTTTATAAGCTGCCGGTAGTAAATGAGATGTGGCTTTTTGAGCTCATCATCTCTCTAGGGGGCTGCGCTCAACTACTCCTGCCGTGCGACGTACGACGGCGCTTTCAGCTGAAATTGGCAGGCATAGAAGAAAACAGCTGAGCATAAATTAACTAAAGGCACCTTGGTAAGCCCGGTTCTAAGCAAGCCCACAGCCAAATATGTTCATGCCATCACCGTAACCGGATATATAATTGGTCGTATGCCTTGGTGGTTTTGGATAGTTTTATGGAGCGTGCTCGTGTTGAGCTCGCTCTCCCTTCTAGCCTGGCTGCTGTGGCGCGTCCTGCGTAAAGGGTTAGCTACTCTCAAAGCTGCTGAAGAATGGGAAAATCTCATTAGTTCACAGTTAGGGGACACCGCTATGTCAACCACTGTCAGATGCCACCAGCCTGTGGCACTTTTCAAGCCGGTGTCTGTTGCAGCCCGCGAATTTACTCAAGGCGCACACCAACGAACGCTAGACCGTGCCCAGAGGCGTATTAAGCGCCGCGATCAGCTAGGTCAGCCCCAACTCATCGGAGATTTGCTCAGCAAATCTCAGAAAGGTGACGAACGTGCTCGGTAACCTCGGCCCCGTCCATCTGCTCATCCTCCTCATCATTATCATCCTTCTCTTCGGCGCACCCAAGCTTCCCGGTATGGCTCGCAGCCTGGGGCAGTCCATGCGTATCTTCAAATCTGAGGTTGATGGCCTCAAGAATGATGGCAAGAAAAATACTTCATCAACTACCACCAACGATGGCGTGGTTTCAGGTGAAGTGATCAATAACCCTTCATCCACTGACCAGAACACCGGGTCACACCGCGCCGACTAAATAGCCTCGGCGCTCCATTCCAAGCGTTCGTGGCCCCTGACCCCGTGCTCCTTTGTAGAGGAGCGCGGGGCTCTGGGGCTCTATGTACACCGCTAATAAAAGGTAGGCATGGCTAAACCAAACAGCCGAAAGAATAACCCCCAAGCAACAATGGCTTTGGGTGAACACTTTCGTGAATTTCGCAACCGGCTCATCAAAGCTGCCCTTGCAACTCTTGTGTGTGCCATCGCAGGTTTTTTCCTTTATGACCCTTTCATTCAGGCCATCAGTGAACCCTTCACCGCAATCAATGAACAAGCGGGCCGTAACGCTACTCTCAACTATGCTTCTGTAGCTTCACCCTTCGACCTGTTAGTCAGGATTTCACTCTACATAGGGCTAGTCTTGGCCTGCCCAGTATGGCTGTATCAGCTGTGGGCATTCATCACTCCAGCTTTGTATAAGAGAGAAAAAATATACGCCCTCAGCTTTGTGTTCACCGCGGTTCCGATGTTTTTCTTCGGTATCTGGCTAGCCTGGATTTGTCTGCCTACAGCTATTCGCACCCTACTAATGTTCAACCCAGAGGGCACGGATAATATCGTTGCAGCTGACGTCTATATTGGATTCGTCGTCAAATTCATGCTGGTCTTCGGCATCGCTTTCGTGCTCCCTGTCCTTCTGTTCGGACTCAACTTCATGGGTCTTTTGAGCGGTAAGACCATCAAGAAATCGTGGCGCTGGGTCGTTGTGCTCGTGGCCTTCCTCGCTGCGATGGCTGCTCCCGGCACCGATATTATGACCATGTTCTACCTCATGGCTCCTCTACTCATTTTCTTCTTTGTTGCAGTTCTGATCTGTCTTTGGAACGACAAACGTCGGGCCAAAAAGCAAGCAAAACTTGCTGGCGGGCTCAGCCCGGACGAGTTGGACCAAGCTACCAGTTTTGATGACCTTCAGCATATGGGCAATACCAACCGTTTATAAAGCGTTGCCATTTACCCCAGTACGACCCGGTACTGGGGTTTACTTTGTTCGCGGTGAGGAGGAAACAGGGGGAGAGGCTACAGCTGAAGACTAGGATGGATGTATGGCAAGTTACGCTGAACAATATCTTGAAGCAAAAAAACGCAATGAGTATTCAAAGACTGAACTCTCAGTTTTTGAGCAGACCCTCAATTTTTCGCTAGACCCGTTTCAGCGTGAGGCCTGCTCATCTGTTGAACAAGGTAGGGGAGTCCTCGTAGCGGCTCCCACCGGTGCTGGTAAAACAATCGTTGGGGAATTTGCCATCCATCTCGCTTTGAAACAGGGTAGAAAAGCTTTCTATACCACCCCCATCAAGGCTCTTAGCAACCAGAAATACAACGATTTAGTCGAAGTTTACGGCAGCGAATATATCGGTCTGCTGACAGGGGACACTTCCATCAATTCTGAGGCTCCCGTTGTTGTTATGACAACTGAAGTGCTTCGCAACATGATTTATGCGGAGTCAACCACCTTGAATAATCTTGGCTACGTTGTCATGGACGAGGTGCACTACCTGGCTGACCGTTCCCGTGGTGCTGTGTGGGAAGAAATCATCATCCACCTTCCTGAACCTATTTCAGTAATTGCTCTTTCTGCGACTATTTCTAATGCCGAAGAGTTTGGTGCTTGGCTCGATACAGTGCGCGGGCAGACTGACATTATTGTTTCTGAGCACCGGCCGGTTCCCCTGTGGCAGCACGTGATGGTGGGCAAGTCTCTGCTCGATCTCTTTGAGGGTGACACAACCGTTCAGGACGCTGCAGAATCCTCCGACATGCCCGAGGTAAACCCTGAGCTACTAAGGATTGGGCGCGGACGCCCTTCCCGAGCCCGGCAGGAAAAGTCCTTCTCACGCATGGGGCGGGGCAAACGAAGTCGTACTCAGGAATACCACCGTAGTCGCGAGCGCGACATTGGCTTATCTACTCCTGCAAGAGGTTCTAGAGTGAGCCGGCCGGAGATGATTGCCACTCTGGATAAGAACGGTCTTTTACCCGGGATCTGCTTTATTTTTTCCAGGGTGGGGTGTGACGCCGCGGTAACCCAGTGCATCGATGCCGATGTTCGGCTTACCACTGATGCTGAAGCGCAGACTATCCGCGCCTATGTTGCCGAGGCGACAGCGTCCTTGGACATCAAAGATCTTGCGGTACTGGGGTTCTATGAGTGGCGTGAGGGGCTAACTCGAGGTATTGCTGCTCATCATGCTGGCCTTTTGCCGGTCTTTAAAGAGGTAGTTGAAACGCTGTTTTCTGAGGGTCTGGTACGTATGGTTTTCGCTACCGAAACCCTTGCCCTGGGCATCAATATGCCAGCTCGTTCAGTGGTACTGGAAAAATTGACTAAGTTCAATGGCGATACCCACGTCGATATAACCCCAGGTGAGTACACTCAGCTGACTGGCCGAGCGGGGCGCCGGGGGATCGATATTGAAGGCCATGCAGTGGTGATGTGGCGCCCCGGGCTGGAGCCGCAACAGGTTGCAGGTCTAGCCTCCAAGCGAACCTACCCACTGAATTCTTCTTTCAAGCCAACCTATAATATGAGTGCAAATTTGTTGGCTCAGTTTGGTGCTGAACGTACCAAGAAGATTCTGGAGTCATCCTTTGCCCAGTTCCAGGCTGATAAATCTGTAGTGGGAATTGCCCAGCGGGTCAGAAAGAATGAGAGTACTTTAGCCGGTTTCGAGGAGGCAATGACCTGCCACCTGGGTGATTTTACAGAGTACGCCAGCATCCGTAGGGACCTGAAAGACTTAGAGAAAAAGCTTGAAAAAGGCAGCAATAGGTTGCGGCAGTCCCAGGCCCGTGCTTCACTGCTTGATCTGATGCCCGGAGATATTATCGAGATTCCTCGCGGGCGCAACAGTGGCCCTGCAGTGGTGCTGGCACGTGCTGAGTCTTTTGATGACCCTAAGCCATCTATCCTTACGATGGACGCTCATTTACGCAGGCTGGACTCTCGTGACCTTGAAGGCCCCATTCTGCCTATCTCAAAAATCAAGGTCTCTAAAAAGTTCACTGGGAAGACAGCCAAAGATCGTAGGGATATGGCGTCGCGGATGCGGGAGGCACTGTACCAGGGGTTGCCTGCTCGCGAGAAATCTCAAAAGCGATACTTTACGGAGCGAGAAGACAGTGAGACTGCCCGGCTTGAAAATCTGAGAAAACAGCTGAGGCAGCACCCCTGTCATGGCTGTTCAGACCGTGAGCATCATGCCAGGTGGGCTGAACGCTGGTATAAATTATCGCGTGATACCGCTGGTCTGCGCCAGCAAATAGAGCGCCGTACCAACACTATTTCCCAGATTTTTGAGCGTATCACGACTCTTCTAACTGCCTATGACTATGTTGAGGTGACTGAGCAGAGCAGCCGCCAGCTTACTCAGCAGGGGAGTACCTTGCGCCGCATCTATGGCGACAAGGATCTGTTAACAGCTCTTTGCCTGGCAGATGGCTTTATGGATGAACTGGACCCCGCAGCAACGGCTGCCGCTGTTTCGGTGATGGTCTTTGAGGCTAAGAGGGATGAGCAGAACATTCTGCGGAAGTATCCCACCAGAGAGCTGGAGCCTGCCTTGATGAAGGTGGTGAAGCACTGGAGCAAGCTGACCGATGCTGAGAAACTTCATCGCCTGCCTCAGACCTCTGCACCTGACTTTGGCATGGTGTGGCCGATCTATAAGTGGGCTCGTGGGCAGTCATTAGCTTCGGCTATTGATGGCACGGACCTAGCCGCGGGTGATTTTGTGCGTTGGACTAAACAGGTTATTGACTCGCTGGACCAAATAGCTCACGTTTCAACGGCTGAACCCGGCCTTCGTACACAGTGTGAAGCTGCCATCGATCTCTTACGACGCGGTGTTATCGCAGACCAGATTTAAGTATTTCTACAATATTCTTTGAAAGGAGGGCCTTATGGCTGCTCACGTATTTTTAGATGGCTCTGTCTATAGCCCCGTTGACCCCTTTGCCACAGCCCTGGTCATGAACGAGGGCGCGGTTGAATGGGTTGGGCAGGACGCTGGAGCCCGTTCAATTCTTGATGAAAGCATGCAAAGCATCGAATTAGGGGGAGCACTTGTCGTTCCTACCTTTTCGTTGGCTGCAGCGTCCGTAACATCGGTAGAAGATGCCAAGGCGCTTTTATCTGTTTGCCGGTCACAGGGCTACGGGGAAGTGAACCTCTTTAGTAGGCACGATTTTCTGAACGAGGATGCTACTGGTTCGGAGCTTAGGGTTCACACCTATCTTTCGGCAGAAGCACTACTCAACCCCGCAGAGCTGCCGACCAATATCAAAGGTGTGTATTTCACTGAGGATTCTCTGAACCGCCTGTCCCTGCTGCCTGTAGCGGTGGAGCATCAACTCATCGTTTCAGGGGCTTTCACTACCAGCAGCTCTGTCAGAGTATTCCTGGACAAAGTTTCAGCTCTCGAACCTCTCGACCGTCTGCGAATTACCCCGCGTCTGGATGGCCTCTTTTCTCTCGATGATGACCTCATCGACGTAGCACGGTCCCTCCATGTGACTTTGGGCTTTTCATCAGATTACGCTTCGGCAGGCGATAGCCTCTCGAGAGCTCTATCGAGTGGTGCCGCTGTTACCCTCGGATCTGATCCTTTGACTAAGACTGAGGCATTTGGCTGGGACTTAGTGAGCGATGCTGTCAATGCCCCTGAACATCAGGCAATCTCCGCCCGTGCGGCTTTCCAGGCACTGACCCGCGGCTTTCAACGCGCCAATGGTGTATCTTCACCCTTGGCAGGTCAACTTGTACCGGGTGCTCCGGCTAACTTTGCCCTGTGGAATGTGACTGAGCTGATGGTGCAAACTCCGGACTCGCGTATCTCAGCCTGGAGTACCGACCCCAGGGCCAGAACACCACTGCTGCCAGCTTTATCGCCTGATGTTGACCGCCCAGTCCTAGCATCTGTTTATCTAGACGGTAAAGCTCTTAAAAACATAGGTCCGGCTGAGTCACATAAGGATTAATGTAAAGCTCGACGGTAACTATATAATGAGAAGTTGGTTGATGAAACCGTGCAGCCCGCCCAAAGGGACTAACCAAGGAGAACTATGCGAGTCTTGACGATCATTCCTACCTACAACGAGAAGGAAAACCTTCCGCGTGTGGTAGAAAGGCTCCGTGCTGCTGTCCCTGACTGCGATATTCTCGTCGTCGATGACAATAGCCCCGATGGAACAGGCAAGCTTGCTGATGACATGGCTACCTCAGATTCACAGATTCATGTGCTGCACCGTACCACCAAGGACGGTTTGGGTGGAGCCTATCTAGCAGGCTTTGACTGGGGCTTGACTGAGGGGTACGACGTCCTAGTAGAAATGGACGCGGACTGTTCACACCAACCCGAGCAACTTCCCTTGCTACTGCGCGCAATCGAGAACGGAGCCGATCTAGCAATTGGGTCAAGGTACGTTCCCGGCGGTAAGACCAAGAACTGGCCAGCGCATCGTCTGCTTCTTTCACGTGGGGCTAACCTCTACACCCGCCTTATTCTGGGCACCAAAATTAAAGACATCACTGCCGGCTACCGTGCTTACACCCGAGAAGCCTTGCAGCGTCTCAACCTTGACGGTATCGACTCAAAGGGCTACGTATTCCAGGTAGATTTGGCTTGGCGTTCAGAACAAGCCAGTCTAAAGGTTGTGGAAGTTCCGATTACCTTTATTGAGCGAGAAATCGGTAGCTCCAAGATGGACGGCAATATCATTTTCGACTCCATGAGCAAGGTGACCCGCTGGGGTCTTTCCTCTCGTTTTGAAGGGGCGAAGAGCAAAATCTCAGACCTGAAAAAGTAAGCCGTTTAGTTTCTCCATGAAAGTTTGAAGCCCCTCACCTGTTAGGCGAGGGGCTTCAAACTTATAAAACAACCGATTTTAGATGGCGTGACGCTCACGGTAGATATCTAGACGCTGCTGCAGAGTCTCTTCAAGTTCTTCGACACTCCGGCGTTCCAGAAGCATATCCCAGTGAGTACGCACTGGCTTTTCGTTGTTTTCCTCAACCTTGCCTTCCCCAGAGACAAGGAAGGCTTCCTTGCCTGACTTAGCGGGCCATGTTGCCGGAATTTCAGCTTCTTGAGCGAAGGTGACAAATAGACGTTCGCCATCTTCAGTGCGGTACTCCACGCGCTGGCGAGGTGCCGGCTCAACGCCAGATTCGGTTTCCATTGACTGAGAACCAAGACGCATTCCGCGAAGGCTGCGATCGCTCATTATTTTCCTCCAAAAAGATGACTGTATGTCTGAAGTGCATAACGCGTATGCAGCACGGGTTTATTCCCGTTCAAGACCAAACTCTAATTATAGCCGCGTGAGCGGTTTTAGCGAGTTGAATCATTGATAGCGCTAGTCGTTTCTGTTGCAGCATCAGTAGGTATTTCAATACCTGAATCTAGCTTATCCAGATTAGGGTTGAGATCCTCTTCAGTAATCCGAACAACGGGTGTATCAACGATGGGGGAGACCGGTGCTGATTCGTCAGTCTGCTCATCTACATCTGGGCCTACGTTGCCGGGGGTGAAAGCATTTCCGATGCCGCGCAGAGCGTCGCCGAGTTCGGTGGGGATGAACCACAGCTTATTAGCATCGCCCTCAGCAAGCTTAGGCAGAGTCTGTAGGTACTGGTAAGTCAGCAGTTTCTGGCTGGGGTTAGATGAGTGAATGGCATGGAAGACCTTTTGAATGGCCTGCGCTTCACCGTCTGCACGAAGAATAGCAGATTTAGCGTCACCCTCTGCGGTTAAGATCTGTGACTGCTTTTCACCCTCAGCACGCAGAATGGCTGCACGAGAATCGCCCTCTGCAGTTAGGATCTGTGACTGCTTCTGACCTTCGGCAGTAAGGATGGCCGCACGGCGATCTCGTTCAGCGCGCATCTGCTTCTCCATGGAATCCTGAATGGAATGTGGAGGCTGAATTTCTTTAATATCAACGCGGGAAACGCGGATGCCCCAACGTCCGGTCGTAGTATCAAGCACTCCGCGAAGTTCGGTGTTAATTTTGTCTCGTGAAGTGAGGGTTTCTTCGAGGTTCAGCCCACCCACGACGTTACGGAGAGTAGCGCTGGTGAGCTCATCCACAGCGTGAATGTAGTTGGTGATTTCATAGGTTGCTGCTTTGGGATCAGTCACCTGAAAGTAGACGACAGTATCAATACCAACGACCAGGTTATCTTCAGTAATCACAGATTGGGCTGGGAAAGAGACAACCTGCTCACGCAAATCGATGAGGGGGAGTACTCGGTCAACAAATGGAACTGTCACGTGGAAGCCGGGGTTTAGTGTTGTGTGGTACTTACCCAAACGTTCAACGATGCCAGCGCGAGCCTGGGGGATGATACGTACCGCTTTGAGCAAGACGGTAATCACCAGGATGATAAGGGCAACCAGTATGATTGCAACCGTTAAATTAATGGTTGACATGGGGATTTCCTTCCAAAATGGGGGTTAGAGGGCTGTCAGATAGGCTGTGGCGCCTTTGATGGCCGTAACCCGGGCGTTAGTGCCAGTGGGCAGGACCATTTCGGGGCTTGAGGGCCTAGCGGTCCAGGTGTCACCGGCAAGCGTCGCTAAACCGGCTGTTGACGTTACTGTTTCAGTCACTAAAGCGGTCTGTCCAACCAAACCATCAGCGTTCATCGGAGTATCTGGTGAACTTTGATGAAATTTCTTGATGAGTGGCGGCCTTAGCCCGAGCAAAAGGGCGATGCTAACAGCTGCAAAAATGACTACCTGAGCCACAATGGAATCGACCCAAACAGAGCTACCGGCGGTAGCAAGAGCAGCAACAGCCATCATGAGGAACACGAAGTCCAACATCAAGATTTCGATGATGCAGAGAATAATTGCGATGGCCAGCCACAGAGCCCACAGGTTGTTCGAGAACCATTCGATCATGTGTACCTCCTGTGAAGATTAGGGATACTACTATTCTCTATGAACTTGATGGAAAGAGCCTACGATTACGGCCGTAGTTCAGACGATATATTGCTATTTCTAGACTGAATTAAAACGCCGATAATATACATTATGTAAAGTAACGTTTTGAACGCTCCCCTCACGTACCAAAAACTTCAGTGGACTAGAGTAATAAGTATGCCTATATCAAATACTGCTCAGCAGCTACCTCATCAGTTTGTGCGTTTGTGTATCGACTTAGTTTTGGTCTCACTCTTTATTGCAATCGGCTTGATAAGCCATGGTGAGGATTTAAGTAACCTTCCTAGAGCCTCGGCGCCCTTCCTGGTATCTGCTCTTTCTGCTCACATTCTTATCTGGGCTGTCAATATGCGGCGGGATCTCCCCTTGCTGGCCGAGGCAATAATTGCCTGGAGTATTACCCTGGTTGTCGGTATCTCTCTACGGATCAGCTTTGGTGACACGGCTGCAACAGCGTTTGTGATCGTTTCTGCCCTAACACTTTTTCTGTTCTTGTTTGGATGGCGGCTCATACTTTTCCTCATTTGGCGCACGAGACGGCACCAGGCATAGCAAAAGGGAGTTCTGCACAGGTGTAGAACCCCCTTTTTTCGCTCAGCCTATTGGCACTACTTATCGGTGCTATACGAGACCCATTTTTCAAGTGTTTGCAGAGCCTTGCCGCTCTCTACGGCTTCCTTTGCTGTTACGAGTCCTTCGATAAAACGCTGGTTGAAGCTTAAGTTATCGACTGGACGGAAGGCAGTAATTGCCGCTGCCGCGTTTAATAGCACGGCGTCTAAAATTGGCCCCGTGACCCCCTGTAAAGTCTCACGTACTACCTGAGCGTTATGGTTCGCATCTCCGCCCCGTAAGTCATCTAGTGATCCCAGCTTAAAACCATAATCCTCTGGATTAAGCTCATACCTGGTGAATCCTCCGTCAAGGGTTTCCCATACATATGACGGGCCGGTGATTGTTATTTCATCCAGCCCATCGGAGCCTCGCAGTATGAGGGCATGGTCTCCTCTTGAAGCAAAGACTTCAGCGATTCGTTCTGCCATCTCTTGATCAGCAACACCGATAGCTGAAGACCTAACCTGTGCAGGATTGGTCATGGGCCCCAGGTAATTAAATGCGGTGGGGACCCCTAATGTCCTGCGCGTGGGTGCGACATGCTTCATGGAGGGGTGGAATATCTGAGCAAATAGAAAAGTGATTCCAACTTCAGATACAGCTTGAGCAACATCCTTAATGCTCATATTGAGGTTAACACCTAAAGCTTCGAGTACGTCAGCGCTACCGCTCGATGAGGATGAGGCTCTGTTGCCATGTTTAATGACAGGAACACCAGCGCCAGCAACAACCAACGAGGCCATTGTTGAAATATTTACAGTATTTTGCTGGTCTCCCCCGGTGCCTACGATGTCTACGGCCGACGAGGTTACCTCTATGGGTTCTGCCTTTTCAATCATGCCTTGAGCCAGTGCTTGAAGCTCCTGTGGAGTTTCACCCTTAACATGAAGTCCAACCAGAAAAGCCCCAATAATGGCTTCTGGGGTTGATCCGCTCATGATCTTCTCCATAGCCCAAGAGATTTCACTCGAGGTGAGGTCTTGTTGCGCGGTCAAGCGATTTAGGATGTATTTCCATGACAGATCAGTTGAATTAAGCATGATCCCAGTCTAGGGGTTTAATGTCCACCTATCCCCCATGACCCGGTTTACTGACCTGAAGAACTGCGACCACCACGCCTCCGTGACATAACTGCGTAACACCGTGTTCAAATAGGCTGTTTTGGGCAGGATTTACAACACACCCCACGACAAACAGCCTCGCCTATTGGTTCAGGGCGAGTTTTACAGACATAATGTCTATGTGACAACTGCAACCCATACTCCAAGTAAGTCGGCCCATGCGGCTCTCAATCGACCAAACCAGGTAGCCGTAGGCACCGTTGTTTGGCTCGCTTCTGAGCTCATGTTTTTTGCCGGCCTGTTCGCCATGTACTTCACGCTTCGCGCTTCACGCCCCGATATCTGGGCCGAGAACACTCCGTTGCTTGAAGTCCCGCTCGCTCTTGCTAACACCATCGTGTTGGTATTGAGCTCCGTTACCTGTCAGTTTGGTGTCTTCAAAGCTGAGCAGCTGAAGCCACGCCGTACCGGTTCCATCTTCGACATTCGCCAGTGGGGAATGATCGAGTGGTTCCTTCTTACCTTCATCATGGGTGCGTTCTTCGTGTCTGTGCAGGCTTACGAATACGCCAACCTTGTTTCAGAGGGCATGACTATCGCTTCTAGCGCTTACGGATCAGCTTTCTATATCACCACCGGCTTCCACGCACTACACGTGACCGGCGGTCTTATTGCATTCTTGCTGATCATTGGCCGTGCGTATATTGCCAAGCGTTTTGGTCATTACGAAGCAACTTCAGCAATCGTTGTTTCTTACTACTGGCACTTCGTTGACGTCATCTGGATCGTACTGTTCCTCGTCGTCTACTTCCTGAAGTAAGCCAATCGCTAAAATAATCATCCATAACTAGCACACACTAAGGAACAAACAACGTGAAGGCACTTTCTCAAAAGCGGCGCCATCCGCTCGCAGCTCTTGTGTTGCTTGCCCTTGCTCTGCTTCTCTCTGGTGGCCTCTATGCAGTTGCCACAGCAACTAACGAAGCTCAGGCTGCAACAAGCACCTCTTACAGCGCAGAAGATATCGCAGAAGGCCAAAAGCTTTTTGTATCTAACTGCGCTACCTGTCACGGAACTAATGCTGAAGGGTCAGTTGATGGTCCATCACTTATTGGTGTTGGTGCCGCTGCTGTCGATTTCCAGGTTGGAACCGGTCGTATGCCCATGCAGATGCAGGGTGTTCAGGCTCAGCTTAAGCCCGTACAGTTCAACGACGAGCAGACGATGCAGCTTTCAGCTTATGTAGCTTCACTCGGCGCAGGTCCCACTATCCCTGAGGGCGAATACCTCGATGTATCCAAAGGCGATGCAGCTAACGGTGCCAAGGTATTCCTAGCGAACTGCGCTATGTGCCATAACGCTGCTGGCGTTGGTGGCGCGCTGACTCGCGGCAAGTTTGCTCCCACCCTGATGGGCGTTTCAGAGAAGCACATCTACGAGGCAATGGAAACTGGGCCTCAGAATATGCCCGTTTTCAGTGATGTAAACATCACCCCTGAAGAAAAGCGCGACGTGATTACTTACCTGAAGTCTCAGGAAGTAAATACACCTGTTGGTGGTTTTGCTCTTGGCTCACTTGGCCCTGTGTCAGAAGGTCTTTTGATCTGGACTCTCGGTCTCGTGATTGTCATTGCATTCACCCTATGGCTCACATCACGAGCTGCATAAGCTTTAGCACACACATAAATTTCGTACCAAGGAAGATTTGAGGCAACACATGGGAAACCATAGTGACGGCGCAAAGGCTCATACCTCTGCCGTAGTTACCTCTCAAGAGGCAAGTCAGGAGAGGTTCCCCGATCCGGGGCTTCCCCCGCACGCTCCACGTCTGACCGATGTGGATTCTAAAAAAGCCAAAGGTGCTGAGCGACAGGTAGTTCTACTATTCGTCATCTCAATACTTGGCTCCCTGCTGTTCTGGGTTGGATACTTCGGTATCGAGGTCAGCGGCAACTTCTACGATGTCATGAACCCCGAAGCTAACAAGATGCTTCGTCTGCAAAACCTGCTCATGGGTCTTGGCGTTGCTTTTGCGATGTTCGGTATCGGTATCGGCATCGTCCACTGGGCACGTTCACTCATGCCTGACCACGAAATGGTTGAAGAGCGTCACGCGGTAACTTCTGAAGAAGACCGCGCAGAAGCTCAGGAAATCATGGAAACCATCATTGAAGAAACCGGTATCAAGCGTCGCCCGCTGCTCCGCAATACCCTCATTGGTTCGGTTATCCTCGCTCCCCTGACCTTTGTCACGCTCTTCCGTGATCTTGGTCCTGCTGACCCTTCAGTGCTCAAATACACCATGTGGGACGAAGGCGTACGTCTTGTCCGTGACCCCTCTGGCACTCCCATCAAGGCTGCTGATGTAACCCTAGGTTCCGCTTACCATGTATTGCCGGAGACCCTCTCGACTCTCAGCCACGAAAACGGCTACCTGGAAGAAAAGGCTAAATCAGTTGTATTGCTGATGCGTCTGGACCCCAGCGAACTTAACGTCTCAGAAGGCCGTGAGGACTGGAACGTAGACGGCATCATCGCCTACTCCAAGGTCTGCACCCACGTTGGTTGCCCTATTGCTCTTTACGAGCAGCGCACCCATCATCTGCTGTGCCCCTGCCATCAGTCAACCTTCGATGCAGCTAATGAATGCGAAGTTGTCTTTGGTCCTGCAGGACATGCTCTACCTCAGCTCCCCATCCGTGTTGACTCAGAAGGCTACCTAGTCGCTCAGAGCGACTTCCACGAGCCTGTCGGTCCCGGTTACTGGGAACGCGCAAAGCACGTTAAAGAAATGGCAGGTGAAGCATAATGTCGCACTCACTGCAGTCCGATTACAAAGCTAAGACAACAACAGGGCGCATTGCTCACTACGTCGATCAGCGCGTAGGCGTATCTGGCATCGTCAAGGAATTTGGCCGTAAGATCTTCCCTGATCACTGGTCATTCATGTTTGGTGAAGTTGCTCTGTACAGCCTCGTCATCTTGATTTTGTCAGGGACCTTCCTGACCTTCTTCTTCAACCCCACCATGGTTTCGGTGACCTACGATGGTTCGTACGTCCCCATGAAGGGTGTACACATGTCAGGCGCTTATGCATCTGCCCTGGACATCTCCTTCGATGTACGCGGCGGTCTGCTCATGCGCCAGATTCACCACTGGGCAGCCCTCATGTTCATGATGGCCATGACCGTGCACATGTTGCGTGTGTTCTTCACCGGCGCCTTCCGCCGTCCTCGTGAACTCAACTGGGTTGTTGGTGCAACGCTGATGATTGTTGGTATTCTTGCTGGCTTTACTGGATACTCACTTCCCGATGACGTTTTGTCAGGTAACGGCCTTCGTATTATCGACGGTATCTTCAAGTCGATTCCGCTCATCGGTACCTACATTTCACTGTTCTTCTTCGGTGGTGAATTCCCCGGCTCCGCAATCATTAGCCGTCTCTACAGCCTTCACATCATGGTGATCCCCGCAATTTTGCTTCTGCTAGTTGCTATTCACATGTTCATGGTGGTCATCCACAAGCACACTCAGTACCCTGGCCCCGGCCGCACTGAGAACAATGTGGTTGGTTTCCCTGTTGGGCCCGTATATGCAGCTAAAGCCGGCGGCTTCTTCTTCATTGTCTTCGGTATTATTGCGCTCCTTAGTGCAACCTTTACTATCAATGCATTGTGGAACTACGGCCCCTACGATCCCTCCCCTGTTCAGGCGGGTACCCAGCCCGACTGGTACGTAGGGTTCGGTGACGGTGCACTGCGTTTGTGGCCTGGTGTATGGCCCTTCCCTTGGGAATTTGAATTCTTGGGTGGAACCTGGGTGCTGAGCGTTCTGCTCCCCTTCGCTCTCATGGCGGGCAGCGTCATAATGGCTATGGTCTTCTGGCCTTGGATTGAGCGGTGGGTTACTAAGGACAACCGAGTTCATAACGTTCTCGATCGTCCTCGAAACGCTCCTTTCCGCACTGGTGTAGGCGTTGCAGGTATCATCGGTTACGGAACCCTTATGATTGCAGCGAGCTCAGACCTTATTGCAACTCACTTCCACGTTTCGTTGAACGATGTTGCTTACGCGTTGCGCGCAGGCTTTCTGGTCGGTCCTCTCATCGGCTTCTACATTACTCAGCGTATATGTTTGGCACTGCAGCGTAAGGATCGTGAACTGGTTCTTCACGGTATTGAGACCGGTAATGTGGTGCAGCTGCCCCACGGTGAATTCATTGAAGTTCACAAGCCTGTTGATGAATACCGTCGTTACGCTCTCGTGGATTTCGAGTCGCCCGCTCCCCTCCCGGCTCAGCCGAACAAGAAGGGTAAGATCTCTCCCATCGAGAAAACTCGAGCTGGTCTTTCAAAGATTTGGTTTGAAGATCGAGTTGTAGCTGTGACTCCTGCTGAGCTCGAAGCAGCTCATCACGATCACCACAGCGACCACGCTGTTGAAGGTAGCGTTTCAGCTCCTCTTGAAAAGTAAATAAGCGGTTGTAGCTAGATGCGGGGCACCTCACGGAGGTGCCCCGCATTTGTTTTAAAATATTTATTATTTAGGCGGGAACTGGGCGTGTTGATGATAAGGACCATACCCCACTGGCGATTGGCTCGTCCTGAGCTGTCCTGAGCTGTCCTGAGCTGTCCTGAGCTGTCCTGAGCTGTCCTGAGCTGTCCTGAGCTGTCCTGAGCTGTCCTGAGCTGTCCTGAGCTGTCCTGAGCTGTCCTGAGCTGTCCTGAGCTGTCCTGA
>NZ_CAKMSJ010000003.1 GCF_928381505.1 Rothia endophytica
GGTTTTTTTTGGGTGGGTCCCCCCGCCTCTTTGGCGCTTAAGCCTTAAAAGTCTGCCCGGTCAGGCGTTCAAAGGCTTCCACGTAGCGGGCCCGGGTCTTCTCTACCACTTCGGCGGGTAGTTCCGGCACAGGGCCGGTGCCGTCCCAGCCAGAAGCCTCGCTCTTGAGCCAGTCACGCACGTACTGCTTATCGAAGGACGCCTGGGGGCGTCCTGGCTCGTAGTCCTCGGCGTCCCAGAAGCGGGAGGAGTCGGGGGTGAGCACCTCGTCACCCAGGGTAATTTCACCGCGGTAGGAGTCGGTGCCGAACTCAATTTTGGTGTCGGCGAGAATAATGCCGCGTTCGCGGGCAATCTTCTCTGCGGTTTGGTAAACGTAGAGGGTGAGTTCCTCGAGGCGGTCTGCGATTGCTTCGCCCACTTCTTCGTTGAGCTCCTCGATGGTGATGGGCTCGTCGTGCTCGCCTACTTCTGCTTTACCGGTAGGGGTGAAGAGGGCGTTCTCAAGGCGGGAGCCGTCTACGAGGCCGGCCGGCAGCTTGTGTTCATTGACCATGCCGGTCTTTTGGTAGCAGGCCAGGCCTGAGCCGGTCAGGTAGCCACGCACAATACATTCCACGGGGAACATATTCAGGGATTTACAGATCATGGCTCGCCCTGCAACAACTTCAGGCACATCGGTGGAGAGCACGTGATTGGGAACACCGGTGAGCTGCTCGAACCACCAGAGGGACATCTGGGTAAGGATCTTGCCTTTATCAGGGATTTCAGTGGGGAGCACTTGGTCAAAGGCGCTAATACGGTCAGTAGCAACAACCATGACGCAACCGGCGCGAAGTTCAGCATCGTCGCTGAGGTTCACTCCTACCGCGTCCTGTGTATCTTCTAGGGGAATGTAGAGGTCTCGGACTTTACCGGAATAAACGTGCTTCCAGCCGGGAATATCAACCGGGGTGTTGGTCATTGTGGTTCTCCTGGTGTGTGATGCAGGGTGAGGTGTGAGCTAATGATAAAACTGTGACTGCCCACCCGTACAGAGGGTGAGCAGTCATAAACCTATTTAGAGAGGGGTGGGAATGGTAATGCGGTTCTCAGCAGCAGCTAGAGCAATGTCTGAGCGGTTCTGCGCGCCATCCCAGCTAATCGCAGCAACGCCAGAATAGGCTCGTTCACGGGCGTCCGCCAGGTCTTCGCCTAGAGCTACTACGGCTAGTACACGGCCGCCGGCTGTTTCGATGCCGCGGTCGGTAGCCACGGTACCGGCGTGGTCTACGTGCACGCTTTCAAGAGCGTTAGCTGCTTCGATGCCGGTGATGACATCGCCCCTACGGGGAGTGTCGGGGTAGTTTTCCGCTGCCATGACGACGTCAACGGCGGTGCGGGGGTCCCAGTCTAGTTCTAAGTCTGCGGGTAGCTCGCCCTTGGCTGCTGCCATGAGCAACCCTCCCAGGGGGGTTTTGAGGCGGGCCAGCACTGCCTGGGTTTCAGGGTCACCAAAACGGGCGTTGAACTCGATGACACGGATGCCGCGGGAGGTCGCAGCTAACCCGCAGTAGAGTACACCGACGAAAGGGGTGCCTCGGTGCGCCATCTCAGCGATAGTGGGGGCAGCTACCCTCTGTATGACTTCTTCAACGAAGCCTTCAGGTAGCCAAAGCAAGGGAGTATAGGCACCCATGCCACCGGTGTTGGGGCCCCGATCCTCATCAAAAATACGCTTGAAGTCTTGGGCAGGCGAGAGCGGTACACAGTTAGTGCCATCAGAAAGCACAAAAAGGGAAACTTCGGGGCCATCCAGATATTCCTCGATGACAACGGTGCCATCGGCGGCGAAACATGTTTCGGCGTGGGCCAGCGCGGCGTCGTAGTCCTCGGTGACTACTACGCCCTTACCAGCGGCCAGCCCGTCATCTTTGACCACATAGGGCGCGCCAAAAGCAGCAAGCGCACTTTCAGCTTCTTCTGTGGTACCAGCCACACGAGCCAGAGCGGTAGGGACGCCGGCAGCAGCCATGACCTCTTTGGCAAAAGCTTTGGAGCCTTCAAGTAAGGCAGCAGGCTTAGAGGGGCCAAAGACCGGGAAGCCAGCATCGCGCAGGGCGTCGGATACACCGGCGACCAGAGGGGCCTCGGGGCCAACGACCACCAGGTCAACGGCAAGTTCCTGAGACAATTCAACGACCTCAAGGGGGTTGTTGGCGTCAATGGCATGGACCGGGGCATCAGCGGCTATACCCGCATTACCCGGTGCAGAATGCACTTCGGTTACAGATGGATCTCTCCGCAAAGCTCGGATAATTGCGTGTTCTCGCCCGCCGGGGCCAAGTACCAAAACCTTCATATCCTTAGGCTACCCGATTGGGCCAACCTGACCAGTTTATCCAGCAGGAGTGACGCGAAAGATAACGGATATGTTTCGGGCCAAGCAGCCCCCTCGGGTAGTGTAACTTCTGCTGTATGACTACGGCATTCGCATTTTTACCTCGCACCTTTATTTTTTAGGGGATCACTATGACCTACCCAATGCCCAAGCGCCTCTGGGCTGAATTCCTAGGAACTTTCTGGCTCGTCTTCGGCGGCTGTGGCTCAGCCATCTTCGCAGCAACCGCTGTAACCTCTGACAACTTCCCTGTAGGCATTGGCTACGCAGGTGTAGCTCTCGCTTTCGGTCTTACCGTTGTCACCGGTGCTTACGCACTGGGCCACCTGTCCGGCGGCCACTTCAACCCCGCTGTCACCCTGGGTGTCTGGGCTGCTCGCAAGGTTGAAACCGCTGCCGTCCTGCCCTACATCATCACCCAGATCGTGGGCGGTACCGTAGCTGCAGTAGCTCTGTACGCTATTGCTTCAGGCGTAGACGGTTTCTCAGCTACCGAGTCAGGCTTTGCCTCTAACGGTTACGGCGAGTTCTCCCCCTCCGGCTACTCCATGCTCTCAGCTTTTCTGATTGAAGCGATCCTTACCGCTGTCTTCCTCTGGGTCATCCTGGGTGTTACTTCAAAGAACGCACCCCAGGGCTTCGCTCCCCTTGCAATCGGCCTGACCCTCACCCTCATTCACCTGATTTCCATCCCCGTTACCAACACCTCGGTTAACCCCGCCCGTTCACTGGCTGTTGCTTTCTTCGCGGGTGGCGACCACCTCTCACAGGTCTGGCTCTTCATTGTTGCTCCTATCGTGGGTGCCCTCATCGCAGGTGTGAGCTACAAGTTCCTCACCGGTGATGATGACATCGACACCGAAGAGCTCCCCGAGGCAGCATCACGCTTCGAGGCATAAGCTAGCAGGCGTTCTACCCTAGCTTTGACGCTTTCGGGCGGCCACCGTTTCAACGGTGGCCGCTTTTCTTATGCCCAAACCCACACGGTATTTATTTGCAGTAACTGCATTATTGCAGTTACTGTATAAATATGCTCAAACACTCGGTCCCCATCGACAAGCGCCGTGCCCGCTCCACCGCGTCCAAACAAAAAATTGCTGAAGCAGCCGAACAGCTGGTTTTGCGCAAGGGACGTAGCGGGCTCACTACCAGTGCCCTGGTCGAGGCAACTGATGTTTCAGAGCGCACTATCTTTAACCACTTCAAGAAAATTGATGATGCCCTCCTCTTTCGTATTGCTCAGCATCTAGAACCCATTATTGCCAGCCCTCCCTTCCCCGAAGGCCTTGCAACCTCACAGATACCTGCCGCTATCACGTACCACTTCCACGCAGCGGTGGACAGCCCCCAGGTGCAAGAACACCTTAAGAAATTTATTGTGCTGGCAGCGGCTCTGTCCTATGAAGAGTTCGAAGGCATGACGCAAGAAATCATGCTGACTTTAGGTACCATCTGCGATCACTTCTGCAGCAGCATTGACCACACCTACCCCCAGCTCACGGTTCAGCAGAGCCTTGCTAATGGCCTCTACACCGTCAATCTATTAATGGGTGTTCTCATGGCTTTCGTAGCTTTCGCTCAAGAATCTGAGCACAACCCCGCCTTTCTTTCAGCAGAAGCCAAAGATTTAGAAATGGCGCGCATCGTGCCCTATATTCACCGCAATATCGATCAGGTAGCTAGTGGAACCCCGGTTTACTAGCTACCTCAGACGCCCTTATATAGAACATCCACTTTTCATCACAGGAAGCTAACCAACAAGCATGTCACAACTCCTCTACAGGCTGGGTAGTTTTGCCGCCCGCCGCGCCTGGGCCGTTATTGGCGTTTGGGCTCTCATTCTTGCCGGAATCGGTGGGTCTTACGCCGCCTTTAAGGGCGAGATGAGTAACGAAATCACGATTCCAGGCACCGAAGCACAGCTGGTTCAAGAAGAGCTGGCTGAAACCTTTGATATGAACACTAACGCCGCTACCGGGTCCGCAATTGTGCAGACCCAGGGCGGCGGCGAGTTCACCGAGGACCAGAAGGCTGCTCTGGCGAGTGCGCTTACCCGAGTTGGAGAGCTGGAAGCCGTTGATAGTGTTACCAATCCCTTTGAGGTGGCAGCTGAAATTGCCGAAGGGAAGGCTCAGCTTGAGGAGGGCCGCTCCCAGCTGGAAAGCGGCACCGGTGAACTGGAAGCCGGGCAAGCGGAGATTGACCGCAACCGCGCTGCGGCAGAAGAGGGCCTCGCAGCCCTTGACGCAGCTCAAACAGACCTGGACGCCGGCAAGGCTCAGCTAGAAGATGCCCAGCGTCAGCTCGATGAGGCACGCGCCGGCCTTGAAGCATCTGGTGCTCCCGCTGAGGCTTTCGGTGAAATCGATGCCCAGCAGGGTGCACTCGACCAGCAGCGCGCTCCCCTAGAAGGAGCTCAGGCCGAGATTAATCGCAACCGTGCCGAAGCTGAAGCCGGTATCCAGGCACTGGATGATGCGCAAGCTCAGCTAGATCAGGGCCGCACTGACCTTGAAAGCGGCACCACGGAGCTGGAACGAAATGCAGCTCTGTTAGACATGACCTCCGACGCGGCGTCCATTTCTGAAGACGGCTCAACAGCCATCGCCGGTGTTACCTTTACCAACGAGCTCACAGCTCTTTCGTCCGAAGATCTTGAGACGGTGCGCAGTGAAATCAGCGCCGTTGAGGACGCCGGGTTGAAGGTGACCTTTGACCAGACCATGCAGGGCGTCGAGACCCACATGAACATGACCGCTGAACTCATCGGCGTGGCCATTGCTTTCATCATTCTCTTTGTCATGCTGGGCACCCTGGTAGCGGCTGGTCTGCCCATTCTCATGGCTCTCATTGGTGTAGGCGCCTCCGCGTTAGGCACCCTCGCACTCTCGGGCGTCATCGATATGACCAGCACTACCCCCACCCTGGGTACCATGCTGGGCCTGGCTGTCGGCATCGATTACACCCTCTTCATCCTCAACCGCCACCGCAACAACCTGGCGCAGGGAATGGACATCCGGCCCTCCATTGCGCTGGCAACGGGCACCGCCGGTGGTGCGGTGGTCTTTGCCGGCATCACCGTGATGATTGCCCTGTTGGGTCTCAACGTGGTGGGCATCCCCTTCCTCTCCACCATGGGTAACGCTGCTGCCTTCGCTGTTTTCATGGCGGTAGCCGTATCGGTCACCTTCTCCCCCGCGTTGCTCTCCCTGATTGGGTGGCGCCTCATCAGCAAGAAGCACCGCGCCCATCTCCAGAAGCGCGCTGAACAGGCTGCGTCCGAAGATCCCTCTGATACCGCAGCAGCTAGTGTGCGTGCAGAAGCGCACGCAGCCGCCCAAGCTCACGAAGAGAAGAAAACCGGCTGGATTGCGGTGGCCCTCAAGAAACCCCTGCTCACCATCGCTGCGGTGGTTTTGGCTTTGGGCTCTCTCTCGCTACCAGTAGCGGACATGCGTTTAGGGCTACCTGATGGCTCATCCCAGCCCACTGACTCGGCAGCTAACATCAGCTACAACCTCATTGCTGATACCTTCGGCGAGGGGCGCAACGGCACCGTGATTGCGGCTGCGCGTCTGCCCGAAGGCACCTCTGAGGACGAAGCCGCAGCGCTTCAGGTTGACATCGGTCAGGATATCTTGGAACAGGACCACGTCGTCAGTGTAATCCCCGCACTTGTCGCCGAAGATCATTCAGCCCTGCTCTATCAGGTCGTTCCCGCCGAGGGTCCCAACTCAGAGTCAACCACCGCTCTCGTGCACGAGCTGCGAGCGCTCACCGTGGATACCGACCGCGGGCAGATAAACTTCGGTGTCACCGGCCAGACCGCTATGAACATCGATATCTCAGAGAACCTTTACAAGGTGCTTCCCATCTACGTGGGTATCGTCATTGGTCTCTCGCTTCTGGTGCTCGTTCTGGTCTTCCGCTCCATTCTGGTGCCGGTCACCGCAACCATTGGTTTCCTCTTCTCGCTGTTGGCGGCGATGGGTTCCACCGTGGCGGTGTTCCAGTGGGGCTGGGCTAGTGAGCTCTTCGGGGTTGCTACCCCCGGGCCCATCCTCTCCTTCCTGCCTATCCTTGCCGTCGGCATTCTCTTCGGCCTAGCTATGGACTACCAGCTCTTCCTGGTCTCCGGCATGAGAGAGGCTCATAGCCAGGGGCGTGGAGCTCAAAAGGCTGTCATTATTGGCTACCAGCATGGAGCCAAAGTGGTCACCGCAGCGGCCCTCATTATGGCCGGTGTCTTTATTGGCTTCGTCTTCTCGGGTGACCCCATGATTGCTTCTATCGGCTTCATCCTCGCCGCCGGCGTCCTCTTTGACGCCTTCTTGGTCCGTATGACGCTGATTCCCGCGCTCATGTACCTTCTGGGTGAGCGAGTCTGGTGGATCCCCAGCTGGCTCGATAAGGTGCTGCCTGATCTGGATGTTGAGGGCACCAAGCTCGAAGCTGAAATGACCAAAACGGTTTAGGTATTCGGTAGAACTTTTCGCCCGAAAGGGGTTAAAAACAGCCAGTTTTTAACCCCTTTCGGGCGAAAACTTTTTGCGGGCGGAAATCGCGCCGAGCACCTTTGCCGCCGCACGAGGGATAACCCTATCTTCGTGGAGGACGCTCTCCGTCAGGTCCCGCCGGGCAATACGCACTTCGATCCACCCGGCAGCTTCAGTTCGGTGTTGCCGGTCTATATCCCGCTGGTATTGGGCAGAATCTCCGTGGTGGGCGCCGTCGTACTGAATGCTAATTCTGAGTGCCGGTAAAGATAGGTCGGGCTCAAAAACGACGTAGCCCACCTCGTTATAGACCGGGACGTTACAGACAAGACCTCCCACACCGTGATCTTCCAGCAGCAGGCGCAGTTCGGTTTCTTTCACTGAATCTGAGCCGCTGACGGCCCGGCTCAGGGCAGCACGGCATTTTTGTACACCCCACCTACCCTTCTTTTCAGCGAGCATAGTTTCTAGGTCTTCACGCTTAACCTGCGGTTTCATAAAACGATGGGGGTGTTCCACCAGTAGACCATCGGCTACCGCAATTAGTTCTTCTTCACTGAGGTGCCGTGCAAGATCAAAGAAGGTTCGCTGACGAGTGGTGACGTAAACGCCCTTGTGCTTGGTCACTTCGCTCGGTTCTATGGGAATCTCAAGCCGGGTTACGCCCTGCCTCCGGTAACCGGTTTTATTAGCGGGGCAAATAATATAGGTGTGCAGGTCCTCCTGCATGGCCCAGGGCAAGCGCATGCCATGTAGGTGAGCAGCAGAGACACCAGCCAGCACAGCCCCCGGCATGCTCTGCGCCGATAGCATGAGGTACTCGGTAAGGCTCGGCCGGTAGCCACTCTTTGCATAGATACCGCTCTGAACCCGGTAGCGCTTATTTTTGGACCACTGTTCCCGGGTGAGACCGTTGCGCCGAGCAGCTTTTGTCGTGTAGATGTTGGGTATATCGACTTCCCGTCGTTTTGCGTTCATACGCCCAGGGTGCCAGAGGAAAGCAAGCATTTTCACCGGTGAAGGGTAACTGTGTACACCTGCCGGACTTTTCCCCAGGTGGCCTTCACGCGCATCACTTGGCAGGATAAAAATTCCTGCAGACTTTTCGCCCAAAAGGGGTTAAAAATTACCCCTTATTAACCCTTTTCGGGCGAAAAGTTCCTAAGTGCGGAGGGCGGAATATAAGCAGCCGTCAGTAGACTTGACCCATGCAGACTTTTACCGCTGACCAAGCAGCCGAACTCGCCGTCGTCACCCGCGGGGGCTTCACCGAATCCCGCCACGTAGGTTCGGTGGTGGTGTTGGACGCCGCCGGCCAGGTCGCTTTCTCCGCTGGAACACCCGATGAGTTAATTTACGCCCGTTCAGCTCTCAAGCCCCTGCAAACCATTGCCTCGATGAACGCGGGGGCTGAGTTGCAGGGAGCGCAAATCGCTCTAGCCTCTGGCTCCCATACCGGTTCCTTTGAACATATGAAGGTGGCGCAGGCCGTCCTTGCTGAAGCTGGTTTAACCGCTGATGACTTGCAGTGCCCGGCAGCCTGGCCCGCCGATGAGCCCAGCTATCATGCCCTCGTGCAGGCAGGTCACGGCAAGCAGAAACTGGCTTTTAACTGTTCGGGTAAGCACGCCGCTTTTCTCTGGGGCTGCGTGAAATCAGGCTGGGACACCGCCACCTACCTTGAACCCCAGCACCCCCTGCAGCAGTTGGTTTTGCAGACTATTGAGGACTACACCGGGGAGCCTCCCCAGCACGTTTCCGTTGATGGCTGCGGCGCCGCTCTAGCTGCAACATCGCTGACGGGCCTGGCCCGCGCTTATTCAACTCTGGGCGCTGCCGCTTACAACATTAAGGCGGATGCCCGGGCAGCTACCGTTGCTACTGCCATGATTGACTACCCAGAGTACGTACACGGGGTGGGTTCCAGCGATACCGTACTTTCTGAGACTCTGGACGCCGTGGTAAAGCGTGGCGCCGAGGGAGTTCTGGCCATTGGCCTGCAAGGTGGAGCAGCCGTAGCCGTCAAAATGCTAGATGGCTCCAACCGGGCAACGTCTCTGGTAGCGGTACGCGCTCTACAGGCAGCCGGTTTAGTTGAAGCTGATGCAGCTGACCGCGCGGTAACAGCAACCACCTTCCCCATCACCGGTGGCGGCGCCCCTGTGGGCGCTATCGAACCGGGAGCGGCTTTTGAGGAGCTGCTTTAATGGCGATACGGCGTAAGGTATCTGAGGACGCCGGGGCGGCGGCTCTTGCTGGCATCCAACAAGCCCTGGGTTCAGCTGACCCAGCCACAGATTTCGCGACTCTCCCCCGCACCGTCCGGGCAACCGGCGTCCGCTATCTGCTGGAGGAACTGGCAACCCTGGCTCCCGGCAACTCGGTGGAAGTGCGGGTGCCGCCCTTCGGCGTGACGCAGTGTGTGGCGGGCCCTCGACATACCCGTGGCACTCCGCCCAACGTAGTGGAGGCAGACGCGCTGACCTGGTGCCAGGTTGCCCTGGGCTTTGCCACCTGGAGTGAGAAGGCTGCACTCATCTCAGCGTCTGGGTTGCGCTCAGATTTAAGCGACTACCTGCCGCTTTTCTAGAGATTCAACCCATGAGCCACACGCTGGGTGGGGCGTGCTCTCGCCGAAGCCCTGTCAGGTGCATCAGTCAAGCGCTAGGTAGGCGGCTCCCCCAGGCACGCTCTAAACCGGGTAAGCTTAAGCCCCATGAGCACCCCTTCTGAGAAGACCGAAGAGACCCAGTATTCCCTGGGCCAGCATTTTGACCCTGCTACTGCACCAGAACGCGCGCAGCTGACCGTGCGCCGCGCGCCGTCCATCCCTGCTTTTGCAATTACCGGGCTGGTTTTTGGCTTAATCGTTGCGTTTGTGGTTACTCTTCTAGGGCCTGAAAACGAGAACTACACCTTTGGTGCGGTGTACGGGGTTATGGCTGTCATCTTTGGCACTGTCTGCACCGCACTGTTCATTGTGTTGGCGCTGTTGCTGGATCGCCGCTCCTCTAAGCGGCCCAAGATTTACAGTGCCACCTCAGATACTGTCTAGGATTAATGGCCCATCAGCGCGAATGTACACGCCGCTGGTGGGCTTTTCTTCTTTAAGCTCTTTACAGCGGGTAAACTAAGTTTGTTCGCTCGCTCACGTGCCCCACCCCACACGGCAGTGACGAGGCTAACCACCACACGAGAAGAGATGGAAAATCGCGCTTTGGCTCGTTCCGATGGAAAACTCACCCACGATCTCGATCCCCTAGACCACGGCCCCAAAGACGAATGCGGTGTCTTTGGCGTGTGGGCTCCCGGTGAAGACGTCGCAAAACTTACCTATTACGGTCTTTACGCCTTACAGCATCGCGGCCAGGAGTCTGCCGGTATCGCAACTAGCGATGGCAAGCACCTTAGCGTCTATAAAGATATCGGGCTGGTTTCTCAGGTGTTTGATGAAACCACGCTGAACTCCATGCCCGGCCATATGGCCATTGGGCACTGCCGCTACTCAACCACCGGCGGCAATATCTGGCAGAACGCGCAGCCTACCCTGGGCGACACCCCCCACGGCACACTAGCGCTGGCGCATAACGGTAACCTGGTCAACTCAGCAGACCTCTATGATCGTCTGCTGCAGAAGAATGAGGGTAAACGACCTGAGCGCGGAGAGCTAGCGCAGGGCAATACAACCGACACGGCATTGGTCACCGCTCTGCTGAAAGATCATCATTTTGAGAGCCTCGAAGAGGCAGCTCTTGATCTACTTCCGACCCTCTCTGGCGCCTTCTGCCTGGTTTTCATGGATGAGAACACCCTCTATGCGGCGCGTGACCCCCAGGGTGTGCGTCCACTAGTCTTGGGCAGGCTTGAACGCGGTTGGGTCATAGCCTCTGAAACCGCTGCTCTGGATATCGTTGGTGCTTCTCTCGTGCGTGAGGTTGAACCCGGCGAATTCATCACGATCGATGCCGACGGCCTACGCTCCCAGCGTTTCGCTGAGGCTAAGCCGGCGGGGTGTGTCTTCGAGTATGTGTACTTGGCCCGCCCCGACACCACTATCAGTGGGCGGAGCGTTTACGAATCCCGAGTTGAGATGGGGCGCCAACTGGCGCGCGAACATCAGGTTGAAGCCGACCTCGTGATGCCCACCCCCGAATCCGGCACTCCTGCTGCCATTGGCTACGCTGAGGAATCCGGCATTCCCTTTGGCAACGGCCTCGTCAAGAATGCCTACGTGGGCAGAACCTTTATTCAGCCTTCCCAGACCATCCGCCAGCTGGGCATTAGGCTCAAGCTCAACCCCCTGCGCAGCGTCGTGGAGGGTAAGCGCCTGGTGGTTATTGATGACTCCATCGTGCGCGGTAATACCCAGCGCGCCCTGGTCCGTATGCTGCGAGAGGCCGGAGCCAAAGAGGTGCATGTGCGTATCTCATCCCCACCTGTTAAGTGGCCCTGCTTTTACGGTATTGATTTTGCTTCCCGCTCTGAGCTGGTAGCTAATGGCCTAACCGTTGAAGAGATTGGTAAGTCACTGGGTGCAGATTCTCTGGGGTACATCTCTGAAGAAGGCATGATTGCCGCTACCGAGCAGCCCCGCGAACGCCTCTGCACCGCCTGTTTCACGGGCAATTACCCCATCCCCCTGCCTGCTGAAGAGCGCCGGGGCAAAGCGATTTTCGATACCGATAAGAACGGCGGCCCCCTAGCCGGTACCGCCGCTGAAGTAACGGTTGAGCGAGAGGTCGCACATAGACCAGAGCATGCCACAGCGGTTTCTATTGATACCCGCCCAGGCACCGAGGCTCTAGAGCAGAAGTTCTCCACTCCTGCCCAGAGCACCGAGCAGCAGCCCGTCACCAAGACCGGGTGCGAACCTGGCCCGGACGCCGATCTCGAGGCGCTCGTCCTCCCCGAAGACAAAGTTTCACCCACCACCAAGAAGGGCTCATAATGACCGCAAATAAGGCAGTAACCTACGCTTCAGCAGGTGTGGACGTTGAGGCAGGTGACCGCGCCGTCGAGCTGATGAAAGACGCGGTGAAGGCGACCCACGGCGCCGGTGTGGTGGGCGGGGTCGGCGGCTTTGCTGGCCTCTTTGACCTCTCTGTTCTGAAAGATTATCGCAAGCCCTACCTGGCGACCTCCACCGACGGTGTGGGCACCAAGGTAGCGATTGCGCAGGCTCTGGATGTTCACCACACCATTGGTCATGACCTGGTGGGTATGGTGGTCGATGACATCGTGGTCACCGGTGCCCGTCCCCTCTTCATGACCGACTACATCGCCACCGGCAAGGTGGTACCCGAGCGCGTGGCTGATATCGTGCGCGGTATCGCTGAGGGCTGTTCCCTGGCTGGTACCGCCCTGGTGGGTGGCGAAACCGCTGAGCACCCCGGGCTACTGGCTGAAGATGAGTACGACGTTGCAGGGGCGGCCACCGGCATTGTTGAGGCAGATGAGCTTTTGGGCCCGAATCGGGTACGCGAGGGTGATGTGCTGATTGCTATGGCGTCCTCAGGTATCCATTCCAACGGTTACTCCCTGGTGCGCAAGGTCATTAACGTTGCTGGCTGGGGTCTAGAACGTCAGGTGGACGAGCTGGGCCGCACTCTGGGTGAAGAATTGCTGGAGCCCACCCGCATCTACACCGCGGATTGCCTGGACCTGATTGAGGCTTTCCCCGTCAACGGTGAAGACGGGCAGACCGGTAGCGGTATTCGCGGTTTCTCTCACGTCACCGGTGGCGGACTGGCCGCTAACCTGGCACGTGTGCTGCCCCGCGGGACCGTGGGCCTGGTGGACCGTTCCAGCTGGGAAATCCCGGCTATCTTCCGCCTCATCAGCGAGCTGGGTTCTGTACCCCAGGCTGACTTGGAGCGCACTCTCAACCTAGGTGTCGGCATGATCGCTGTAGTTGACCCCAGCGTGGCCGATGCTGCCGTGGAGCGTCTCAACAAGCGCGGGCTTCCCAGCTGGGTTCTGGGAACCGTAGAGGCAGATAACGGTGACCACCAGGGCAACTCCGACTACGTTCAGGGCGCTAAAGGTGTGGACGGCGGCGCGGCAGTGCTGCTGGGCAACTACGCCTAAATCCGTAAGGGCGCAGCAAAGGGGCCAGATTTTTTAGAAGAGACCATGAGCATGGTGATCTCTTCTAAAGAATCTGGCCCTTTTTTGAGGTAGGTCAAAGAAAAGGCACCTAGCCGCTTGGTGCGGCAGGTGCCTAATATGACGGGAAGAACCCGCGTTGGGCGCGGGTTATCTACCGTCGTAGTCGTCAGAATATTTATCTGCGTACTGCGAATAGTCTTCTTCGTCATCCCGCCGCGGATAGGCAGATGATCGGTTGCTAGAACCCGTGCTTTTGCTGAGTTCTTTCTCAAGTGCAGTGTAATCGGTCTCGGGGCTGAAGTACTTCATCTCCCGAGCCTGACGTGTTGCTTTAGCCTTTTGACGGCCGCGCCCCATGGCGAGACCCCCTCTTTATCGCTCGTATCTGGTTACCTGCTCATGCGCGCACAAGAGTACCAGAAAAACCTTCAGTCTTTTCTGTATATAAGGGTACAGGTTTTTGCGACCATTTTCCTCCCGCTCTGCCGGTGAGACGTAAGAATGTAGTCACAAGTATAGAGAACGGTCGTTTTACTGCCTTGCCAGAGTGTAGAGAGCATCCGCTACATCAGCCCTCCATAGGTAAGTAGCCCTAGCATCTGCCCTGCCTGGGCCCTGATTGATGACAGCCAGAGGCTTGCCTGCCCTCACTGTGTCCAGAGCAATTTTGTAGCTACTCATGACGGCCAGAGATGATCCCAGCACCAGTAGTGAGGACGCGCGCTCCCCCAGCTCTCGCACCGCCTGCTTGCGCTCCGAAGGTACAGCTTCGCCAAAGTAAACCACCGCCGGTTTGAGCTTGGTTGAACCGCAGGCAAGGCAGGGCACCATGCTGAAATCGCGAATGAAACGATCGGCTAGGTCAACGTCACCGTCAGGGTTGACCTGCAGGTCGGCACCAGTTAGACGGGCAAGATAACCGGGGTTGGCGGCGTCGATACGAGCATCCAGCGATTCACGATTCTCGTGCGCTGCGCAATCCAGGCACTCAATGGTGGATAAATCCCCGTGCAGGGTCACCACATCCCGAGCACCGGCTGCTGAATGCAGACCGTCGACGTTCTGGGTAATGATGCCAGCCAGCTTTCCCTGGGCTTGAAGATCCGCAAGAAGGTAGTGGGCTGTATTGGGGCGGGCGCGGCTCATCTGCCGCCAGCCCACAAAGGACCGCGCCCAGTAGCGTTGCCGGGCAACCGCATCGTACTTGAATTCCTGATAGGTCATGGGCCGATGGTTTTTGAGAGAGCCCGCCGGGCCGCGGTAGTCCGGTATGCCCGAGCCGGTTGAGATACCCGCACCGGTCAACACCAGAACATCACCCGCATCCAACAGGGCACGGACACCCGCGGCGGCGGTAGCTGGGTCGGTTGGTTCAGCGGTTTCGTTCACCACCCGCTCAATGGAGCGCAGGGCGGCGCGATGGGTTGCGGCAATGTCAGCATTAGCGCTGATGCTCTCAGCAGCACCTGCGAATCGGGTATCAATGGCCATGGCTCTATCTTACTGAGCGATGGATGCAGGAACAGGCTCGCGCCGGAACGAAGCAAATGGGTGCGCCTGAAGCCGACTGACCCTCTCACTCCTCGCCTGTAGGCTCGTCGTGATTCATGCCAGCCCCAAGCCAGTCGGCTTCAGGCGCACCCATTTACTTCTACAGAACGTGTCCTATGCGGCAGTAACCGTTAGACCCTCAGTGGCGACGTCCGGGTTGACGTCCACCCGCACGGTGTCACCGTCCTTGATAGCACCAGCCAGGATTCCCTTGGCCAGGCGGTCACCGATTTCTCGCTGCACTAGGCGGCGTAGCGGGCGGGCGCCGTAGGCGGGGTCGTAGCCAGCCAGCCCCAGCCATTCGATGGCTGCTGGGGAGACGTCCAGGGTGAGGCGGCGGTCTTCCAGGCGCTTGCCCATAGCTGCGATTTGCAGGCCAACGATGGAACCCAGTTCATCGGCTGAGAGGGCATCGAACATGATGACCTCGTCCAGGCGGTTGAGGAACTCTGGCTTGAAGCTGGCATTCACTACTCCCATGACCGCGGAGCGGCGGGCGTCCTCGTCCAACCCCTGGTCAATCAGGAACTGGGATCCCAGGTTGGAGGTCAGAATCAGGATGACGTTGCGGAAATCCACGGTACGGCCCTGTCCGTCGGTGAGGCGGCCATCGTCCAGCACCTGCAGCAGGATGTCGAAGACCTCGGGGTGAGCCTTTTCCACCTCATCCAGCAGGACCACGGAGTAGGGGCGCCGGCGCACAGCTTCGGTGAGCTGGCCACCCTCTTCGTAGCCGACGTAGCCGGGAGGGGCACCAACCAGGCGTGAGACTGCGTGCTTCTCTGAGTATTCGCTCATGTCGATGCGCACCAGGGCGCGCTCGTCATCGAACTGGAATTCCGCCAGCGCTTTGGCAAGCTCGGTCTTACCGACGCCGGTGGGGCCCAAGAAGAGGAAGGAGCCGATGGGTCGGTCAGGGTCGGAGATGCCGGCGCGGGAGCGGCGCACGGCGTCCGCAACAGCGGATACTGCCTTGGACTGGCCGATAAGACGCTTGCCCAGTTCGCCCTCCATGTTGAGCAGCTTCTCGGTTTCGCCGGTCAGCATGCGGCCAGCGGGGATACCGGTCCAGGCTGAGATAACCTCTGCGATGTCATCAGCGGTGACTTCCTCAGACACCATTGCTTCTGCGTTTGCAGAGGTGTTCTCTGCCTGCTGGGCAGCAACCAGCTCAGCTTCCAGGGAGGGGATTTCGCCGTAGAGAATACGGGATGCCTCCCCCAGGTTGCCTTCGCGCTGGGCTACTTCTGCCTTGGAACGTAGCTCGTCAATCTGGGTTTTGAGGTCACCCACCCGGTTGAGCCCGGCTTTCTCAGCTTCCCAACGGGCGTTGAGGGCGTCCAGGGTTTCCTTCTTATCCGCCATGTCAGCGCGCAGGGCTTCTAGGCGTTCAACGGAGGCGGGGTCAGTTTCGTTGGCCAGCGCCAGCTCTTCCATGGTTAGGCGGTCAACAGCGCGGCGCAACTGGTCGATTTCCTCGGGAGCCGAGTCAATCTCCATACGCAGGCGGCTGGCTGCCTCGTCGATCAGGTCAATCGCCTTATCGGGGAGCTGGCGGCTAGGAATGTAACGGTTGGACAGGCTGGCTGCGGCAACCAGCGCCGAGTCGGCGATGGCAACCTTGTGGTGCGCTTCGTAGCGTTCCTTGAGGCCGCGCAGAATACCGATGGTGTCATCCACACTGGGTTCGCCCACGTAGACCTGCTGGAAGCGGCGCTCCAGAGCGGCGTCCTTTTCGATGTTCTCGCGGTATTCATCCAGGGTGGTGGCACCAATCAGACGCAGTTCGCCGCGGGCCAGCATGGGCTTGAGCATGTTGCCGGCGTCCATGGAGCCTTCGGTGGCACCTGCACCAACTACGGTGTGGATTTCGTCGATGAAGGTAACGATCTGCCCTTCTGAAGCCTTGATTTCTTCAAGCACTGCCTTGAGGCGTTCTTCAAATTCACCGCGGTACTTGGCGCCCGCCACCATGGCCCCCAGGTCCAGGGAGATGAGGGTTTTGCCGCGCAGCGATTCGGGGACGTCCCCGGAGACCATGCGCTGAGCCAGGCCCTCAACCACAGCGGTTTTACCGACGCCGGGCTCACCGATGAGCACGGGGTTGTTCTTGGTTCGGCGGGAGAGTACCTGCACCACCCGGCGGATTTCACTGTCACGACCAATGACCGGGTCCAGCTTGCCTTCGCGGGCTACGGCGGTCAGGTCGGTGCCGTACTTAGTCAGGGCATCAAAGGTACCCTCGGGGTCAGGAGTGTTCACGGTTCGCTCCCCTCTCATTTCTTTGATGGTGGTTTCTAGATGGTTAGCGGTCGCACCTTCTGCTTCGAGGGCGCGAGCGGTTTCGTCATTCCCAGCGGCTAGGGCCAGCAGGAAGACTTCGGTGGAAATATAGGTATCACCCAGCTCTGCTGCTTTGTTTTGCGCAGTTTGTAGGGCGGTGAGCAGGGCACGGGAAGGTTGGGCCTGGGCAACCGATGAGCCGGCCGCCTTGGGCAATTTCTTAATGAGGGAGGATGCCGCGACCGAGATGGCGTCAATGTCCAGCCCGGCTGTTTTGAGCACAGCCACCGCCACGCCGTCACGCTGATCCATAAGGGCTTTCAGCAGGTGGGCGGTGTCTAGATTGGGGTTGCCCGCAGTTTGGGCATTCATATTGGCTGCCGAGAGCGCTTCTTGGCTCTTGGTGGTGAGTTGAGTGTTCATTTGGTCTTCTTTCTATGAGCAGGTTGATATTTAAGATGGGTGATGGACGCCCGCTACCACCGGTGGGACCGACCTAACCACGCCCTTTTCTATAAGTTGAGTCTACTCCACTCAACTTATTTGCGCTAGCATCGTTCAGAAATTTTTGGAGGCATCTCACCCCACGAGTTTCAACTAGTAACCCCTGGCACATCTCAGTAGACTGACATGGCAGCACTAACACCATTACCCAAAGAGGATCCATGACTCGCACCGCATTTGCCATCCGCCATGTAGCATTCGAAGATCTCGGTATCTACGAGCAGCTCCTCGAAGACCGTGGTTTCACCGTTGAATACCGCGATGCTGGCATTGATCCTCTCAATATGCCTGAGGTGCAAGAGGCCGATCTCTTGATTGTTTTGGGTGCCCCGATTAGTGTGAACGACGCCCAGAGCTACCCCTTCCTCTTTGAAGAGGTTGAGCTCATCAAGAACCGCCTAGAGTCCCAAAAACCCGTTATGGGTATCTGCCTAGGTGCCCAGCAAATCGCCGTGGCAGCTGGAGCCGAGGTCAGTGCCTCCGGCGTTCTAGAACTGGGCTACTCCCCGGTAGAGCTCACCGAAGCTGGTAAAAACTCCGTGCTAGCTCCCCTGGGCAACACGCCCGTTCTGCACTGGCACGGGGATCAGTTCAGCATTCCTGCCGGCAGAGAAACACTGGCAACCACCTCTGATTTTGAGAACCAAGCTTTCACTCTTGAGGACGAAGAGGGGAAGCCTTTCGCCCTAGCCCTACAGTTTCACCTAGAAGTTGACCCCCGTAAGGTTGAGCAGTGGCTCATTGCCTACACCGCTGACATCGTTGACTCGGGCCAGGACATCGCGGTCTTCAGGCGCGAAGCGTCCCAGTACGCAGAGGATTTGACGGCAGCGTCCGCCCAGGTGCTCAACGGCTGGTTGGACGCGGTGGGCCTCTAAGCCCCTAGTCCAAGAAGTCGTACATCGACTCTTGGCGCTCAAGCTGCTCTCGCACATCATCATCGATCCCGCGGGCGGCTTCTTTAGCTTTGCGCCAGGTGGCAAGGGTCAGCAGCAGCACAGCTACGGCGAAAGCAAAAGTCAGGATGCCGGTGGTATTACCGAACCCCGCAGAAAGACCCACGAAATCGTGACCTAAAAGAGCGGACGCTGCCGAGACGGTCGCACCATCGACGCGGTCAGGAACCAGCAGCCCAAAGACGGCAGCAAGCAACCAACCGGTCAACTGCACCAGGGCTGTAACCAGCGGCAGACCTGTGGATACCCCTGCTCGCTGCAGCTTAACCTCCCGCCAGGCGTAGTAGGCAGCCAGCAGGTAAAGTGCCGCTAGGGCGGGACCGAAGCTGACAGCGAAGACAGGCACCAGAGACCCGCCTGCACCAAACAGTGACCTACCTGCGGTGATCCACAGAGCTGCCGCCACCCCCAGGGGCGCCATTAGGTAGAGACTGAGCCGGGTCAGAGTGGACCCCTGCCGGCTCAGAGTAGAGCTGCCAGGGGTTACAGTGCCATTTTCAGAAAAATTTTGCGGTAAGCTCACTCCCCCATTTTATGCACGTACCCGCTCATCGACCGGTAGGGTGGAGGGTATGAGCAGACTTGAAGCGATTTTCTTTGACCATGACGGAACCCTGGTTGATACCGAGCCCCTGTGGGCTGAGGCCAAAACGGCTCTCGCAGCAGACTATGGCAAGACCTGGACCGAGGAAGATTCGCTGGCATGCCTGGGGCGCCCCGCCACCGTAACTTTTGAACGAATGCATGCGCTCGGCATTGACGCTCCGGCAGACGAACTCTATGCAAGCCTTAAAGAGAAAATGGGTGTTCTGCTGTCTGAAGCAACCATTACCCTACTTGAGGGCATCCCCGAACTCTTGGACGAAGTTGCTGCAGCTGGTGTACCTGCCGGGATCGTCACCAACGCCACCACCGCCGTCGCCCAGCGCACAGCAGACCTAGGGCCCGAGGGCCTGTTTGCCACCATTGTGAGCGATGAGCACGTCACCCAGGCCAAGCCCAACCCCGAGCCCTACCTGCTGGCTGCCAAAAATTTGGGCGTTAACCCCGCCAACTGCGTAGCAATTGAGGATTCAGATTCAGGCACACAAAGTGCAGTGGATGCAGGCATGAAGGTAGTTGTGGTGCCGGGTCTCATCTCTGTGCCCAAGAACCTAGGTCACGCTCGCATGAAGCACTCGGAGCTCTCTCTGGCTAAGATTCGCGCGCTGGTTGACGAAGACTAAACCTCTAATCCGAATAAAAAATCAGCCTCTTCCCGTGTGGGAAGAGGCTGATTTTTTACCATGTCTACGTGCACAGTGAGCCAAGAACCTACTTGATGTTGCCCTGGCCGTCATCGAGATGTGAACGCATGAACCACTGGAATTTTTCGAGCTCAGCAGTCTGACCGATCAGTAAGTCTTCGGTGATGGGGTCAACATCTCCCACCTTAGCGATGGCTGCACGGTGGTCTTCAATGACGCCGTTGTAGACCTCATCGAGGGCGCGCAGGTGAGCCTGGGCGTCAGCGCGGTCGACGCTGTAATCTTCCCAGGTGCGCTTGGCTACTAGGTCACCGGGCAGGCCATTGGGCGAGACGCCCATGGTTGCCATACGCTCAGCAAGTTCATCAACGAAGCCGCGCACCAGGTCAACCTGGGGGTCTAGCATTTCGTGCACACTAATGAAGGTGGCGCCCACAACATTCCAGTGGGCGTGCTTGAGGGTCAAATGTAAATCATTGAGGGCGTGCAGGCGAAGCTGCAAAGCCTCGGCAACGTGGTGGCCTGATTCTTCGGTCAGACCGGGAACAGTGAATGATGCGTGCTTAGTCATAACAACACCTTTCTATGAGGGAGAAGGGCGGGAGCCCTATGCTGGGTCGCCCTTTGTTCACTACTGTACCGGCGACAATCCACCACCGCAAGGTTATTATGAGGACTTCATAATAAAATGACCCCTGCCCCACTGGGTAGAATGGCAAAACTAAAACTAAACTTAGGTGAAACTAGCCCCTGTCTGACCTGCACAAACAGCTAGTATATGCCCACAGAAAACAGTCAGGCTCGAGGCCAATTCTCCTCAAGAAAGCCCCCGAGAAGCTGGTCACACCCGTGTATTTCTTATGGAACACCTGTCTAATTGGGCACTAACATCGGACAGGTATGTTATTTTCAGACAAATTATCTGCCCTCGATTGATACCGCACCGTTAGGACCCCCTTTGACCGCTTCCCCCACCCGGCGCCAGCTCGCCAAAGGAGCCGCCTGGGCCGCCCCCGCCGTCCTCGCCACCGCAGCTGTGCCCGCCTACGCTGCCTCTCAGCGAAACCCATCTCTAGACGGCCTCTACGGTGATACAAGCTTTAATTATTCAGGAGGAAGAACGGATACCATCAACGGCCGGTGCCGAACAGAAATTCAGTTCACGAGTAACAACCTCTACAGAGATGGCAGATTCTCGGGTTTCACTATTTACTATGTGCCTGACGGAGAACCCACCACGGCAACTATCGATAAGCTTGAATATTTTTTTGTGGTGCCGACGGGTCTCATCACAACAGGTGAAATGGTTCTAATCGGTGAATCATCACAAACCTGGCGTGCTGATGGTCTCTATAGTGGCACTGTTGGAGGCTTCAACGGGGAACAGTTATCAAGCAGTCAGTTTGATATTTTTAAGTTCACCTTTACCGGCAACCACAGTGGCTATGAGGTTCGCGCTCAAGGCACCCAGGTGCCGCTACCGGGTTCGTTAATCACTGCAGTTTCATCAGGCAACTCTTCATGCGTCAGTTCTGGACAAAGAGTTCCCATCTGTGCAGGCTATTTCTCTAGCTACACTCTGGAAAATGGTGCCATGACTTCTCGCGGCATCCCGTTTGAGAACCTAAGCTCCATCACCGGAGATTACATCAGATTCTAGCCATATGCGCTTATTGCTGACGTCCGAGGGCCTGGTTTATCTAACCAGGCCTTTTGATTTTGCACTAGTGCCCATCTGAACACCACACCGAAATTGGGCGTTGCCTATGCTTCAGTTCTGGCGCGAACCAAGTCGCTCATGTAAAGTTACCTGTAGTCAGAGTCACTTTTCTTAAGGTTTGTCAGAGTTAGACCCACACACATGCGCATCAAATCATTTACTCTCCTAGCAGCGCTTGCGCTAGTTTTCACCGGTTGCACCGCCTCAGATTCCCCTGATGAGTCAACGACCGAAGAAACTCAGGCAGCAGCAACCACCCCAGCGCCAGAAACTACTCCGACCACCATTTCAGCAACACCGGCTGAGCCAACCCCTAGTGCCTCTTCCCCACTAGCTACTGCTTCCCTAGCGACTGCGTCCGCTGAACCCAGCGAACGTTCACCGCACCTTTCAACAGAGCGCGCTAACACTTACCTGGTGTTAAATGACTTTGCCGCCGCCAGTTCAGATTGGCGAGATGGCGTTTTTCAGATTGCTGAAAAGTCAGATATCACGGGGATTGGTACCGAACTAAATTACTGCATAGAGACCCCTCAAAGCGCTGGCATGGATAACCTGAACGAAAATTCTACCCAAGCGCTTAGGCTAAACCTGGGACACAAGTTTGACTCACTGAAGTTTGAGGTAGGTCAAGAGAATGATTCAGCTGCCCTTGATCAGAACATGGCGGTAAGAATTACCGATGGAACCAAACAAATTGGTGAGATCAGCACCGTAGCCTTCGATGAATACCGCACCATCGATGTGCCTGTCACCGGTAGGAACGTCATTATCATTCAGGTGTACATCCCCAAGGCAGCAGGCGAAAGCTGTTCATCTAGCTCCATCAGCCCGGTTATTTACAAAGTCGAGCTCGATTAGCGGTACCGGCTAACTTATGACTGAGGATCATCCTAAAGCTCAAGAGAAACCACCGGGCAGGTTAAAAGCGCTCTTAACACCCCAGTGGAAGTGGGTACGGCGGTCAGGCGCTGTTGTTACATTCTTGGGTATTAGTTATGCCGCAGTATCTTATACTCCCATCGGCTCACTTTTCGGCCTTCATGGGGATCTTGTCGTCGGCGATAAAACAGAAATCAACAACATCTACAGCTCCCCGTCAGGAGGCTCTCAGCAGTTGCCCGCGGCGTCCGACGCTAGCACCTCGGAAGCTTTAGCACCCCAGATAGGAATAGGCACCTGCCTATCGTCAGGGAAGGTTGTGCCCTGCGACACCGAACATAATCAAGAAGTCATCGGCACGGACCCGGCTAGTTGCGATGTTTCTGCTCTCTACGGCTATGTTTCCGGAAACCCGGACTTTGATTTCTTTGGGCCGTCGGTATTCGTTTCGGAACATGACGGTAGCTGTGTTGCTAAAGTTCCAGCGAGGACTTCAAGCATCCAGGGGGTATGGGCAGAATCTAACGTAGTCGCTGACCCGCTACGTGCCTGTTATGTAGGTGAGCAGGCAAGCCCGAAAATTGTTGATTGTTCGCAGCGTCATGCTGGTGAAATCACCTACCAACAACCGGTCAGCAATTCAGGTGATATGAGGTGCAAGGAACGAGCTGAAGAATATACGAATGCACCTCAAACTGCGTGGGGGAATGTTTTACAGGCTTACCCTCTCGATGATGAGGGTGATGGGTTGAGGCGCTGCGTTCTCACAACCCGCAGTGACGGCACCCTTGAGACCGGTCTAAGAAACCTCAGAAACACAAAAGTTAAGATTTCTTCCTAAGCTCTCTGCAGTTTGCGCTTGATAAAAGACCAGAGTTATTGCAAGACGCCGGTACTCACACAATGTGTGAGTACCGGCGTCTTACTGATAAGAATTCCGTGCCTACTTGTTAGCGAAAATCTCCCGCATCAGGGCAGCAGCCTCAGAAGGAGTCTTACCCACCTTCACACCAGCTGCTTCCAGGGCTTCCTTCTTCGCCTGAGCGGTACCTGACGAGCCGGAGACGATAGCGCCTGCGTGGCCCATGGTCTTACCTTCGGGAGCGGTGAAGCCAGCAACGTAGCCAACAACGGGCTTGGTGACGTTTGCCTTGATGAAGTCAGCAGCACGCTCTTCAGCGTCACCACCAATTTCACCGATCATGACGATAGCTTCGGTCTCGGGGTCAGCTTCGAAAGCTTCCAGAGCATCGATGTGGGTGGTGCCGATAATGGGGTCACCGCCAATACCGATAGCGGTGGTGAAGCCAATATCGCGCAGTTCGAACATCATCTGGTAGGTCAGGGTACCTGACTTAGAAACCAGACCGATCTTGCCCTTGCCGGTGATGTTGGCGGGGGTAATACCGACCAGTGACTCACCGGGGGTGATGATACCGGGGCAGTTGGGGCCGATGATGCGGGTAACGGGCTTACCGTCAGCATCTACCTTGCTCTTGGCGTAGGCCCAGAACTCGGCGGTGTCACCAACGGGGATGCCCTCGGTGATAACAACAACCAGGGGAACCTCAGCGTCAATCGCTTCAATCACGGCGTCCTTGGTGAATGCCGGGGGCACGAAGACGATGGAGACATCAGCGCCGGTTGCCTCTACAGCTTCAGCTACGGTGCCGTAGACGTTGAGCTCAACGTCCTGCCCGTTAGCATCCTTGTGAGCGACGGTGGTGCCGGCCTTGCGAGCGTTGACGCCGCCTACAATCTGGGTGCCAGCTGCGAGCATGCGAGCGGTGTGCTTGGTGCCTTCGCCGCCGGTGATGCCCTGAACGATGACCTTGGAGTCCTTGTTCAAAAAGATAGACATATCTAAAAACCTTCTAAAAAATCTAAGCGGAGAATTTAAGCGTTAGCGAGTTCGGCGGCCTTGTCAGCGCCCGAATCCATGGTCTCAGCCAGGTGGACCAGCGGGTGAGCAGCCTCGCGCAGAATAGCGCGGCCCTCGTCCACGTTGTTGCCGTCCAGACGTACAACCAGGGGCTTGGTTGCCTTATCGCCCAGAATCTCAAGAGCCTTGACAATACCGTTTGCCACCGCATCGCAGGAGGTAATACCGCCAAAGACGTTCACGAAAACAGATTTAACCTGCTCATCGTTGAGGATGATGTCCAGGCCAGCTGCCATAACCTCAGCCGAGGCGCCGCCACCGATATCCAGGAAGTTAGCGGGCTTGACGTTACCGTGGTTTTCACCGGCGTAGGCAACGACGTCCAGGGTAGACATCACAAGACCAGCGCCGTTACCGATGATGCCTACCTGGCCATCGAGCTTGACGTAGTTGAGGTCGTTTTCCTTAGCCTTAGCTTCAAGGGGGTTCTCTGCGCTCTTATCAACCAGAGCCTCGTGGTCAGCCTGACGGAACTCAGCGTTGTCATCCAGTGAGACCTTGCCGTCCAGTGCGAGAATCTTGCCGTCGCCGGTCTTAACCAGCGGGTTGACCTCAACGAGGGTGGCGTCTTCCTTCTTGTAGACCTCACCCAGCTTGACCAGCACCGCTGCAACGTCCTCGCGGACGTCTTCAGCGAAGCCGGCTGCCTCAACAATTTCAGCTGCTTTCTTGGCATCGATACCGTCGATGGGGTTCACCTCAACCTTGGCCAGCGCATCGGGGCGCTCTACAGCCAGGGTCTCAATGTCCATGCCACCCTCAACCGAGCACATAGCAAGGTAGCTGCGGTTAGCGCGGTCCAGCAGCAGGGAAAAGTAGTATTCCTCGGCAATGTCTGCACCCTGAGCGATCATCACACGGTGAACGGTGTGACCCTTGATGTCCATGCCCAGAATCTGCTGTGCGTATTCGTAAGCCTCATCGGCAGTCTTGGCAACCTTTACGCCGCCAGCCTTACCGCGGCCGCCCACCTTAACCTGGGCCTTGACAACGGTAACTCCGCCAATTTTTTCAGCTGCTGCTTTTGCTTCTTCGGGGGTGGTCGCTACGATGCCCTGAAGCACGGGCACGCCGTGCTTCTCAAAGAGATCGCGTGCCTGGTATTCAAACAGGTCCACAGGTATTCCTTCTTCGTCGAAGTCATGCTGGGCAGCGCATGGGCTACCCCGCTTTTACGGGTGTGAAGCATAGTGGTACAGCATCTGCCTGAGCGAGAGCTAGGGCACACTACAGCTTCTCAACAGTCACTTTAGCGCATCCTGTAAAGCGGTGCGAACTAGATATCAACTTATGACGCCTCATCCCGCCAAGAAGGCAGGAAACTTACTTTACCGACTCACAGGCGTCAATCAAGGTGACCAGGAAGGGGGCAGTATCAGAGACGCGAGGCACCAGCAGGTATTCCAACTCGTCAATTCTCCACAGCATGACCCAAGCCTCAGCTACCGTGCAGCTCAGAGCACTACCGGCAACAAAGGTATCCGGTGGGAAGTCAAAGTGCACTACCTCGTCAATAACGTCGGCTGCGGCGACGCCGCTGAGGTTGATGACGGTCCTGTTAGCTGAAACATCTAGGATTAACCCTTCGTCCTTGCCTAGAGCAGCGTTCAGAGCCCTGCCCAGTTTGACGGGGTCCACGCGGGTGACTACCAGAAAAACGCCCTCTTTGACGTACATGCAGGCGACCACCTGGCGGGTGCCGTACAACAATTGCAGTGCCTGAGAGTCACCAGTAACCTGCCCACGTTGACGCGGTAGCTTAACTCCCAAGACTGATTGAAGGCGCTGGGCGGCGTCCGAGTCAGGGTCGATTTCGATGCGGAAGAGCGAAAGATCCGAGATTTCCTGGAGCTGCACGCGGGTGTCGGTAACCCCATCCATAGCTTCAACAAATTCCTCGGCAATTGAGGGGACGGTACTGTCGTGATCCATTCGCGGTATTCCTTTGTAGATGCAAGAACTACTGAGAGCTCATTGTGAGCAAGACAGTTTTATCTTAGTCGGAAATTTTTGTCAGGGGTGCATAGCGCAGGAGAAGTCGTTTTTCTTCCCGAGCGAAGCGCACCTTCGCCACGGTCTTATCGCCAGCCCCTTCCACGGCTAGAACCCTGCCTTCACCAAAGGTTTTGTGCTCAACCCGGTCCCCTACCGAAAGGGCAGGGATTTCCTTGTTCTGCTGCACGCGGGAAACATTTTTGGCTGCCGCAGCATAGCCGTAGCTAGCTGACCCATTGATTTCAGCAACAGAAGGGGAGGAGGCGGGGCGGCTTTGATAGCCCGGTGTGTCAAAGCGGGAGGTGTAGGTTGACCCTCCATAAGAGCCGTAGCCCCCATAGCTACCCGTTCCCCCGGCAAAACTGTTGCCTTTCCGTTTCCAGTCGATAAGCTCTTCAGGTATTTCCTCGAGGAAGGGTGAAGGTGGATTGTACTGCCCCTTGCCCCACATGGAGCGGTTCTCGGCACGGGTCAGGTAGAGCCGTTCCATAGCGCGGGTGAGCCCAACGTAGGCAAGGCGGCGTTCCTCGCTCATCTCGCCCTCATCGGTAAGAGCACGCTGGTGCGGGAAAAGGCCGTGTTCCATACCGGTCAGAAAGACCACAGGGAACTCCAGGCCCTTGGCGGTGTGTAGGGTCATGAGGGTGACCACGCCCTGCGAGCGCGCTTCAGCCACTTCAGCAGCGATTTGAGCGGCGGACGGGCCGCCCTCCTGGTCGTGCTTGGGCTTATTGGGGACTTGGTCGGCATCAGCCACCAGTGCAACGTGTTCTAGGAACTCTTCTAGGGTGGCACCGGGATGGTCGATTTCGAACTCACGCACGGCGTCTACCAGCTCTGAGAGGTTCTCTACGCGCGATTCGTCTTGGATGTCCTTTGATTCGCGCAGGGCTGCCAGGTAGCCGGTTTGCTCTAGCACGGCCTCAAGGCAGGTGGCTGCCGGTTCGGTGGCTGCGATTTGGGCGAGGTCATCAATGAGGCGGGCGAAGTCTGCCATCTTTTTGACGGCGGCAGCGCCCAGCCCGGGAGCATCAGCAGCACGGCGCAGGGCTGCCATGAAGGATATACGTTCAATACGGGCGAAGTCAGCGACTACGCTCTCAGACTTGGCACCTATGCCGCGCTTGGGTTCGTTGAGAATACGGCGGACGTTGATGTCGTCATCAGGGTTGACCAGCACGCGCAGGTAAGCCAGGGCGTCCTTGATTTCCTTGCGTTCGTAGAAGCGGGTGCCGCCGACTACCCGGTAGGGCAAGCCCACGCGCATGAGCATTTCTTCCAGGGTTCGGGACTGGGCGTTGGTGCGGTAGAAGACGGCGACATCGCCGGGCGCGACTTCGTGGTCATCACGCAGGCGGTCAATCTCCTGGGCGATGTAGCGAGCTTCGGCATGTTCAGACTCAGCCACGTAACCAGTAATTTTGGCGCCGTCACCGCTAGCTGTCCAAAGCTTCTTGGGGCGGCGTCCCTTATTGCGTTCAATCACAGCGTTAGCTGCTGAAAGGATGTTCTGGGTGGAACGGTAGTTTTGTTCCAGCAGGATGGTGCGGGCAGCCGGGTAGTCTTCTTCGAAGTCGGTGATATTGCGAATATCAGCGCCGCGGAAGGCATAGATGGACTGGTCGGAGTCGCCCACCACGGTCAGTTCAGCCGGCGGGTAGGCGTCGGGGTAGGGGCCCTGCTCTGGATGCTGGGCGGACGCCCCACCGACCAGGGCACGCACCAGGGCGTACTGGGCGTGGTTGGTGTCCTGGTATTCGTCGACTAGGATGTGGCGGAAGCGGCGCCGGTAGTAGTCAGCCACCTGGGGGTGCTGGCGCAGCAGGTTGACGGTTTCAAAGATGAGGTCATCGAAGTCGAGGGAATTAGCGGCCCGCAGGCGCTCGGTGTAGGCCGTGTAGACCTTGGAAATCGTGCCTTCCCAGGGGTCAGTAGCACTGGTTTCGGCTGCGAAAGTCTTGGCATCTACGAGTTCATTTTTGAGGTTGGAGATACGGTTGCCCACCGCCTTAGCGGTGAATTTCTTGGTGTCCAGGTTCATCTGCTTGATGATGAGGGTCAGCAGACGCTGGGAATCAGCAGAGTCATAAATTGAGAAGGTCGATTTGAGCCCCAGCGCTTTAGCTTCGCGGCGCAGCACGCGCACACAGAAGCTGTGAAAGGTTGAGATCCACATGCTTTGGGCTCGTGACCCCACCAGGGCGGTAATGCGTTCGCGCATCTCAGCTGCCGCCTTATTGGTGAAGGTGATGGCAAGAATCTGCCCCTGGTGGGCTCTGCCTGTTGCGAGCAGGTAGGCAATACGGTGAGTGAGCACCCGGGTTTTACCCGAACCCGCACCGGCGACAATCAGCAAGGGGCTCCCGGCATGCACTACAGCTTCTGCCTGGTTCTCATTCAGCCCCTGCACCAGGGCAGACGGGTCAGCACGCACGGGCTCAGGCTGGGCATAATCGGGCATAAAGCCACCCATTTGGTAGGACGGCGGCAGGAAGTCTAACTCGGCAAGGTCAGCGGGTACCTCCAAGACCGGCGCTGGTTCTTGGTCCGGCTCATAGGCAGGTTCCTCATTTGCTGAGCAATCTGGGAAATCATCAAAGAAAAGGTCAAAAGGAGGCTCATGCTGGTCTGCGCCCTCCATGGGTGTAGCGCTATCCAGTTGCCCAGCATCCGTTTGCCCGGCGTCCTGCCCCGAACCTGTTTTCTTAGGTAGCTCGGGCATAAAATCATCGTCAAACATGGTGCCTCCTCGAATTAACCGTCAACCACTCATTTTATGCGAACAAACTTTCTAAGGTCAGCCCATTCTGCTCAGAGGTAAGGGCAGCATGCACCATAATGGAGTCTATGGGTCTCTCAAAAGGTCAGAAGAAACGCCTCTACGGCGAGCAAGCAGCAGCGCAGGTAGCCCCCGCACCCAAACAGGAAGCTCAGGCGCAGCCGGGCCCGCGCGTCATCACCGACTATTCACGCGGGGAGCTTGTTGCGACCCCAGAAGCCGGTAGCTCCTACATCTTTTTGGGGGTCGCTTTTGTGATTACCCTGCTCTTTGGGCTCTATTATCATCTGATGCTGCTGCCAGGGGTGAGCAACGTGGCAGGCGCCACCGCCCCTGAACTTATGACCTGGTTTAGCGCTGATCACCTTCAACGCGTTGCCACCGGCCTGGGAGTAGATGGCCTGCGAGAGTACCAGGTTCTACACCGTTCCACCGGCCTTATCCTTCCTCTAATTTTTGCGTTTACCTGGTGGAATATGGTGCGGGCATCAAAGTTTGAACTGCTGATGGGCAGGCTCATGCTGACCCTTCCAGTGGCCTACGCCGTGGTTTTCATTGCCGGTGGTTTCGCTATAGACACTGCACTGGCTGACCCCCTGGGCGGCACGGCAGGGCTTGCCGCTCTGTTGGTAGCGGCGCGCTGGGGGCTGTTGGTTCTCTGCTTAGCCCAACTAGCTATCATGGCGGTGCGACTGGTGCGCGGCAAAGTGGACGCATTCTCACGCGGGGAACTACCCGACCAGTAGCCACCCACAGGCTACTCGGAATATGGAGAATATAAAAAGACCCTGTAATCGCGCTAGCGACTACCGGGTCTTCTCTTATGTGCCCCCGATACGATTCGAACGTACGACACCCGCTTTAGGAGTTGGAGGGGCATTTTCCGAGCGCGCGAGGAAATAAAAATGCCCCGGAAACAGCCGAGGCCACGAGGCTGGTGCTCTATCCCCCTATCGCATAGAAAAACCCAGCAACCGCACAAAACAGCTGCTGGGTTCATCCTTATTGTGTGCCCCCGATACGATTCGAACGTACGACACCCGCTTTAGGAGAGCGGTGCTCTATCCCCTGAGCTACGAGGGCAAGTATTTATTTATAGTTAGTCCCCTCAATCCCCGTAGCAACAGGGGATAAGAAGGAATTCGCAGCGCTCATCGCCAGCTATTCGGTTTGCTCTTGCGAGCTCGCGCGCTCGCTCCCGCAAACCTCATCTGAGCTACGAGGGCAAGTATTTGAAGGTTAGCTCTAGAACTTTTAGTGCCAGAACCTTCCCAAGTTTACACTAAAACCATGGCCCTTCTCGTTGACCCTGCCCGCTGGCCAGCCCACGGCACTGTTTTCTCCCACCTCATTTCTGATAGCAGCCTGCAGGAGCTACATTCCTTTGCCCGTGCTCAGGGAATCAGTGAACGCGCCTTCGACCGGGATCACTACGATGTGCCAGCCCACCTCTGCCCGCAACTCATCGACGCTGGTGCGCAGCCGGTCAGCGGCAGCGAGCTGACCCGTAGGATGCAAGCCAGCGGACTAAGAGTGCCACTCAAGGAACGCCCCGAAAAAATCAGAAAGGGCCTACTGGCTCGCTGGGAGACACTTGCACCGGGTGCTGAAAAGCTGGGCGAAGACATACTTGATTGTTGGCAAGAGCCCCACCGGGCTTACCATAACAGCGCTCACCTGTTAGAAATGCTGGGCCATGCAGCCTACCTGGCAGGCGACGACGAGCTACCCCGCGCCGTCCTTCTGGCAATATGGCTGCACGATGTGATCTACGAAGGGAAACCGGGGGCAGACGAAGAGGCATCGGTGACTTTCGCCCGCCACCGACTAGCCCGCCACCAGGTAGCAGGCGAAGGAGAGATAGAAGCAGTAGCCCGCCTCATTGAAGCAACTGCGGCGCACCAGCCCCCGCAGGCTCATGAAGTTTTGCAGAGGGCAGGTATCAGTCAGGAACACTGGCAGATTTTCTTCGATGCTGACCTTGCGATTCTGGCAGCGGAGACGGCTCGTTACCGGCGTTACGCTACAGGTGTGCGGCAGGAATATTCACACGTGAGCGATGATGACTTCAGGCATGGCCGCGCACACGTCTTGCAAGGGCTACTAGAACGACCCAGCATTTTTACAACCCGGCTAGGCCGTAGAGCCTGGGAGGCAAAAGCGCGGGAGAATATAGCGGCAGAGCTGAAAGAGCTTACTTACTCTGCACGCCCTTGCGAGCTTTCCGGCGAGAGTAAAGCACCCGAGAGACAACAAGACCCAGAATGATGCCGATACCGCCAGTGATAGAAACCCACATAGCCGCGTGACCCACAAAAAGCGCCACCAGTAGCCCGGCAATAATGCCGGGAACCGCCCCGGCAACCATGCCAACCGCCATGTAGGTGAACTCTTGATCTGATGAGCTGGTGGGTGATTCAAACTGTGGTGCCATGCCCTCTATCCTACCGGCGTCCGCGTAGCGCCATAAACTACTTCACCGCTGAGCTAAACATCGCCCACAGTTTCTTAGAGGGTATAAAAAATGCGCCCCAGCTGGTCGTCTGGTGCGCATCTGCAAACTAGAGTTTGCGGTGCCTCTACCTTGTGTGTGGTGAGGAAGTCTGCGGGTTAGTTCTTGAGTGTTACGAGCCGACCAGGCAACACCCATTTAATACTAGCGAGCTAGCACAACCCTAAAAAGTGAGGTTTAGAGACCTGCAACGGTGTAGTAACCGTCAACGGGCATCATGCCGCCACCATCGACTGCGGTCTGCATGGTGCCCTGTGAGGGGTTCAGCGCGTTGATCATCTGGCCGTTACCAACGTAGATGCCTACGTGGTTGTAATTGTTGGTGAAGACGATGTCACCGGGCTGGGGGTTTGAGGTGGGAACCAGTTCTTTCTCTGCCATCGTGAAGGTGTAGGGAGTTAGTGAGATACCGGCCTGAGCGAAGACGTAGGAAACGAAGCCTGAGCAGTCCCAAGCCTTGTAGCCTTTGCCGCCCCAAACGTAAGCGCCGCCGATGCCGTCCTGAGCTGCTGCGAGAATGGTTGCACGAGCACCGGAGACGTCAGCGGGAATCTCTGCGGAGTCGGTTGACTGGGTGCTGACGGATGAAGTGCTTTCAACAGTGGTTGAGCCCTGGTAGTAGCCCCATGAGGTGGTGGGTGCTGAGTAGTCAGCCAGTGAAGGAGCTGAGTAGGAGGGAGCTGAAACTTCAGCTGCAGCAAAAGCGTTAGCAGGAGCAACGGAAGCTGCCAGAAGGGCACCTGAGGCTGCTACGATACCTGCGTTACGTACGATGTTTGACTTAGTCATGATGTTCTTTCTCCATTGCCTCACGAGGTGAGCTGTCGGGTTCGAGCATGAAGGTCGCTCGGCCACTTCTTATAGGTGGCTTAACCCCAAGGACTCTCTCTTTGAGTGAGCCCGGTAAGGTGGGTCCCCCGCTCCTGCCATATGATTTATTTGTATTTCCTCCGACGCGGTGGCAGGACTAGGCGGATGCTGCGTCGATGGGTGCCGTACGACCAGTAGTTGGCACGGAATAGAACATTACACACCGCAACTACAATTGTCACGTTTTGGTCACGAAAAATCGGTGGGCGTGGCTTTTAAGCAAGCAGGGTTATCTTTTGGGGGACGCCAAGCAGCCTCCCAGCAAACATTGCGAGAGTTTAAAAAATAGCTATGACAAGGGGCTTTGCGAGTCTACTAAGACACTTAAGATTATGGTCTCGACTCACCTGCATGGGTCAACACCTGGCCTGCCGCCCTTAATGAGAAGCCTGTCACTTGGCCAATTCACGGCACAGCATGAGGTGTATTGATAACGAAGAGGTAACAAAGAAGGGCACCGGCGATGACCGGTGCCCTTGCAGTGTTATCAGTTTGTTATCGCTTCACAACAATCGACTCAGCCACTTCGGCATTAAGAGTGAGCGATTGTTCCTCCCCATCAGCGTGTACCAGCACCGAGCCGTCACGGTTGCCCAGAATTGACACGGTTGCCCCGTAGATGATGCCAGCGTCCCCCAGCATCTTCAACAGGTCAATGTCGGTCTGCAGGAATTCGGGCAGTCGAGAGATGGTGAACCTGTCGTCCTCACTAGAGTCCTTGCCCGCGATAGACATGGTTACGGTGCGTCCATCATTCTGCTCGCTCTCAGCACCCAACTGTTCCAGCCCCGGAATGGCATTGCCGTAGGGGGAGAACTTGGGGTTATTGAGCAGTTCTAACAAGCGGCGTTCAACCCGCTCGCTCATCACGTGCTCCCAGCGGCAAGCTTCTTCGTGGATGTATTCCAGGTCAAGACCGATGATGTCAGAGAGTAGGCGCTCAGCCAGGCGGTGCTTGCGCATCACCTCGACCGCCTTATTGCGCCCGTCATCGGTGAGGCTGAGGGAGCGGTCATCTTCAACGGTAAGCAAGCCGTGGCGCTCCATGCGGGCAACGGTCTGTGAAACGGTAGGACCAGAGTGATCCAGACGCTCGGCGATACGAGCGCGCATAGGAGTAATACCCTCTTCTTCGAGCTCAAGTACAGTACGAAGGTACATTTCAGTAGTATCAATCAAGTCTGTCATTGACTTCTCGCGTCTCTTCTCTGCTCGGGGTCTAGCTGCAACCGTTAGGTGCTTTCTTTAATTCTGACCTAATTGTATTCTTTTTCCGCTTAAAAAGGCGTCCGGCTCTTTAGGAGCTGAAATTTTCCTTCCGTCAGCTTCCTACCCGCGAACATAGCTGTCTCACTATGTAACCTGCTCAGTGTCATCTATCGGCAACCGAGCCTCAGCAGCACCCCTAGAGCCGGTCTACCTGCCACAATAGAAACTGTGGGCGCTAGCGGCATTCCCTCATCCTTTTCACGCCCGCCGCTTGCTGCGCCTGCCTGATACTAGGAGTTACTGTGACCGATTTCCCCACCATCCCCACCGACCTTCTGCCCGCTGACGGCAGGTTTGGCGCTGGACCCTCCAAGGTGCGCCCACAACAGGTGCAGGCAGTTATGGACGCTGCCACCCACCTCATGGGTACTTCTCACCGTCAGGCGCCGGTCAAGAACCTGGTGGGTGAGATTCGTGAGGGGATAGCTCAGTTCTACAGCGCGCCCGAGGGTTACGAGGTCGTTCTCGGTAACGGCGGAGCGACCTCCTTCTGGGACGCCGCTACCTTCGGCTTAGTAGAGAAGAAGGCACAGCACCTCACCTTCGGTGAATTCGGCTCCAAGTTCGCTTCAGCCACCAAGGCTGCCCCCTTTCTAGAGACGTCCACCGTCATCTCCTCTGAACCCGGCACCCGCCCGGTAGCGTCCGCCGAGGACGGCGTAGATGTCTACGCCTGGCCCCACAATGAAACCTCCACCGGTGTTTTTGCCCCCGTTAAGCGTCCTGCTGGTATTGCCGATGACGCCCTAGTTCTGATTGACGCAACCAGTGCCGCCGGTGGCCTGGATGTGAACGTTGCTGAATCTGATGTCTACTACTTCTCACCGCAGAAAAATTTTGCCTCAGACGGCGGGCTCTGGCTGGGCCTCTGGTCGCCGGCCGCTATCGACCGTGCCCAGCGTATTGCAGCCTCGGACCGCTGGGTACCTGACTCCCTCAACCTGGTCACAGCGATTGATAACTCCCGCCTTAACCAGACCTACAACACCCCCGCTTTAGCCACCATGATTATGCTCAACGAGCAGATCAAGTGGATGAATGAGCAGGGGGGCCTTACCTTTGCCGCCGCCCGTACTGCTGACTCAGCAGGCCGTATCTATAGCTGGGCTGAGGCCTCAGACTACGCCACCCCCTTTGTGGCTAACCCTGATGAGCGCTCCAACGTTATTGCCACCATTGACTTCGCTGACTCAGTGGACGCCGCAGTCGTGGCCAAGGCGCTGCGCGCCAACGGCATCGTGGACACCGAGCCCTACCGTAAGCTGGGTCGTAACCAGCTACGAATCGCCACCTTCACCGCCATTGACCCCGAGGACGTCACTGCTCTGCTGGGCTGCATCGACTACATCGTTGAAAACATGTAACACTCAATAGCTAACACCTAGAAGGGACGCCCCGCTGAACTCAAGTTCGGCGGGGCGTCCTTTTATGGTCTGCAGGCTCAGAAGTTCTAGCGCGGCTGCTGAATATCGATAGCAGCGGTGACCGGCGGGGCTTCGTCCACGGCCTCTAGCTCTTCGGGTTCAGGCTGGCGAGGGCGGAGCACCAGTTTGGTGCGTGAATCGCGGTCATAGGCGAAGTGCAGGTGCTTGTACTTCATAATCCAAATGAGCCCCAGCAGTGTGGCAGCAAAGCCTGCAGCAGAGGCCACACCCAACCCCCAACGGGCGCCAAAGACATCATTGACCATGCCGACCAGAGGCGAGCCAATAGGTGTGCCACCGATGAAGACGGCCATATAAATGCTCATAACGCGGCCTCTCATCTCTGGCTCTGTGGTGACCTGTACGTAGGCATTGGCCGAGGTGATAATGGTCAGCGCCATCAAACCCAAAGGAATCAGCGCAAGAGCAAAGAACCAGATATTGGGTGCTAGGGCTGCTAGCGCAGTGGTAATGCCAAAGCCGAAGCAGGAGGCGAACATGAAGCGCATGCGCGGGACGTCCCGCCGGGCTGCCAGCAGGGTGCCGGCTACTGAGCCGATGGCGACTACCGAGTTCAGGACGCCGAATTCACCGGCTCCCTGCCCAAATTCGGTGGTGGCCATGGCAGCAATGTTGAGTGCGGTGTTCAGGCCGAAGGTGCCAATCAGGAAGGCAGAAACCATCACAATGATGATGTCTGGCCGGTGCTTGAGGTAGCTCAGCCCATCGCGCATACGGCTGTTGGCTTTGGATGAGCGGGGCAGCTGGCGTAGCTCCTTCTCGCGAATAGTGCAGATAGCTGCAATCATGGCGATAAAGGTTAGGGTGTTGAGTAGGAAGACCGGGCCGGTGCCCACCAGAACCACCAGTAGGCCTGCCACTGCTGGGCCTATCATGCGGGCGGTGTTAAAGGACATAGAGTTGAGCGCCACCGCGTTGGGCAAATCCCTGTCAGAAACCAGCTCAGAGACAAAAGTGGAACGGACCGGCGAGTCGAGGGCACCCACGACACCCAGGGCAAGGGCAAAGAGGTAAACATGCCAGATCGCTACGTGTTCAGAAAGTACCAGGGCACCCAGGCCCACAGCCAGCAGGGCCATGATGCTCTGCGTCCAGAGAAGAATTTTACGCCGGTCCCCTCGGTCAGCCAGCACACCCGCGTAAGGGGCAAGAAAAAGGGGCGGGGCGAACTGTAGGGCAATGACGATACCCATTTGGGTGGAATCGTGATCAGAAAGATCATTGAAAACCAACCAGTCCTGGGCGGTGCGCTGCATCCAGGTGCCAATATTTGAGACCAGAGCGCCGATAAACCAGAGACGATAATTGAAGATCCACAGTGACCGAAAGGTCTTGGGTTTATCGGTGACGGCGCGTGGGCCGCTGCGTTCTACTCTCACGAAAAGGGCGCTCTCTTAGGTTGCGTAGCTCATTCAGCTCTAGTTCATCTTCTTTTCATCCTAGAACGATGTGCAGCACTGCACCAGAGGCTAGCCCGCCTTATGCGTCAGCTTCCTGAGCTTGTTGTCGATCTACACCCTCAAAATCGCTGTAGCCCTCGTAACCCTCAGGACTTTCGTGATCCTCAGGCAAAACGCGATCTGCCCAGGGCACCCAGGCAGGAGCCAGCAGAGCGTCATCACCGGGCAGCAAGCCAATTTCGCATACCGTAACCACCTTAGAACGGGGCGCACGAGAGAGAGTAGCAAACCAGAACCAGCCGCGGTAACCGGGCAGGGTACATTCAAACAGGTGGGTGGTCAGTCGCTCCTCTTCACCACGCAGGTGATGCACCGGCCCCATAGCGCTCTCAGGTGCGATATCCGCAAGACCTGCCAGCGCCACGTCCTTGGCTTCAGCCAAGATAGTATCGACTTTGGCGGTACGACGGCGGCGTGCACGCTCCCCGAGCCGTGGCTCGCTGCGTTGCTCCCCCGAGGCAGCTGGTGCCGTGGTATCTAAAACCTCGGTCACTGGCGCTGTGGCACCGGGGGCGGAGAGTTCTTCTTTTACCTGTTCAGTCATACCCCTATTAAACAGGCTTTGGCCTCCGATTACCTACCCGGCAGGAGAGCTAGCTCAGATTTTTGACTCTCGCACCTGCACCCTTGCCCTGTTTTGATACCTTAGAGCTATGTCATCTTCTGAAACTTCCGAGCTCCCCTACAGCTCCCTCATTCGCGCCCTGAGCATCGTAGCCGGGGTCTTCACCGTGGTCGGTACCATCAGCGGTGTAACCATGCTCCTTATGAAATGGGACCACAACAGCGCCCCGCAGATTCTCAGCGTGCTCCCTATGCTCCTGCTCCCCACGGCTTTTATCTGCCTCATGGTGGTCCTCCTCCTCGCCGTTTTGCGCCGCCGGGCGTCCTAGCTATTAGAAATATGGGCTGAACTCACTCCTGCAGCTCACATCAGGGATGCACCAGATAGTGCCCAGCTAACACCCAGAGAAGAGGGGCACAATGGAAGGGTGAACACTAAAGAACCTGAAGCTAAACTCCTTGTTGTTGACGATGAGCCCAACATCCTTGAGCTCCTCGCTACCTCCCTGCGCTTTGCAGGCTTTGAGGTTGTCACCGCAACGAACGGCCGCGAAGCCCTCGATAAAGCCGAGACTGAAGCCCCCGACCTAGCCGTACTTGACGTCATGTTGCCCGACATGGACGGCTTCACTGTCACCCGCAAGTTGCGCAGCTCGGGGCGGCTCTTCCCGGTTCTTTTCCTGACGGCTAAAGACGACACCGAAGACAAGGTCACCGGTCTCACCGTGGGTGGTGACGACTACGTCACCAAGCCCTTTAGTCTTGATGAAGTGGTGGCTCGTATCCGCGCCGTGCTGCGCCGCACCCAGCCCCATGTCGAAGAAGATTCACGCCTGCGCGTTGATGACCTGGTGCTCGATGACGATGCCCACGAAGTTTTCCGCGGTGACCGCGAAATCGACCTCTCCCCCACCGAGTTCAAGCTACTGCGCTACCTGATGCTCAACCCCAACAGGGTTCTGTCCAAAGCTCAGATCCTTGACCACGTATGGGAATACGACTTCAACGGCGACGCTTCAATTGTGGAGTCCTATATCTCTTACCTGCGCCGCAAGATTGATAACGATCATGACCTACCCCCGCTGATTCATACCAAACGCGGCGTAGGTTACCTCTTGCGCACGAGCAAAAACTAAACGAAGGGTGATTGCGGGTTGAAATCTCGTCTCTCACTATCCCGACTGGGTTCGCTGTCCTTGCGCACCCAGTTGGTTCTTTTAACGTCCATGCTGATTGCTTTGGCTATTTCGGTCATGTCTCTGGTGGCAATCTCCTCTATCCGTGCCCAGATGCTGGATCAGCTGGATGATGAAATCACTGCCAGCTACAGCTATCTGGTAACCGCTGTGTACTCTGATCAGCAGATTTCTCGCACCCAGGGCACTTTTATTCCCTATGAGGCTTATCTGCTCGATGATCAGGGCAACACCATACGCCCGGTGGCAACGCTAGCTGAAGGTTCGTCCTCACCCGTTATTTCAGGGCTAACAGCAGATGTAGTAAAACGCTACGACCAGACCGCCTTGACGGTCCGCTCGTCCAACGGCCCTAGCGAATGGCGTCTCATTGCCTTTCCAGTAGAGGAAACCGAGCAAACTCTAGTGATTGCTGCTCCGCTCACCCAAATCAACGAGACGGTAGCCATTGTGGGGTTACTGACCGTTTTCTTTGGCGGGGCCCTACTACTGGCGTCTATAGCGCTCACCTGGGTGATTGTTACCAGAGCCTTTGAGCCTCTAGCCCGTGTAGAGCAAACCGCCGCTCAAATCGCTGCCGGAGACCTCTCTCAGCGCATCGAGAACTACAGCCCCTATAACGAACTGGGGCACCTGACCACCTCGCTCAACACCATGCTTTCTCATATTGAAGAGGCTTTTGACGCGCAGAAACGTTCCGAGGTGAAGATGCGGCGTTTTGTGGGCGATGCTTCCCATGAGCTCCGCACGCCCCTGGTCTCTATTCGTGGCTATTCAGAGCTCTACCGCATGGGGGGCCTTCCCAATAATGAAGCGATCGGTATGGCGATGAGCCGTATCGAATCTGAGTCTAAGCGTATGGGGCAGTTGGTTGAGGACCTGCTCACCCTGGCACGGTTGGACGAGCGGAGAGTCGCTGAGAATGCGCGCATTGATCTGCTGAGTCTAGCCCAGGACGCCGCTAACGATGCTTTCGCCACTGCGCCAGACCGCGATATCGATGTCATCGGTCTAGAGGGGGCTGAGGCTGTTTCTGCCCCTGTATGCGGCGATGAGCAGCGTCTGCGCCAGGTTCTGGCTAACCTCATGACCAATGCCCTGCGCTATACCCCCGAGGGGACACCCATAGAACTTGCTGTGGGCACAGAAACCGCCCCTGATGGGACGACCTTACTGTCTACCCTTGAAGTGCGTGATCATGGCCCCGGCATTGAAGGTGAGGACGCCCAGCGGGTGTTCGAGCGGTTCTACCGAGCCGATACCTCCCGCACCAGAGAGACCGGTGGCACCGGTTTGGGGCTCGCTATTGTTGCTGCCATCGTGGGTCAGCATGACGGCACGGTAGAGGTTCAGCAGACCGAAGGCGGCGGAGCCACCTTCGTTATCCAGTTGCCCGTCTACAGAGACCAGGTGCAGAGCAGGCCTACAACAGCAGGCATGCCCACGGTCTAACCGGGAATCAACCCTGTGGATAGGGGCGCTAGACGTCTTCATATTGCTCACCGGTTCACCAAAATTCCCTTTAAACCAGCATCGCCCCCGTATTCACGCTAGTGCGGGGGCGGTACTGTATCCACAGTCTGCCAGTGCACCGCACTGTAGCCCCCTGCCGCCCTAAGGTTGGAGGCACAGAGCAAGCAGCTCTGATGAGTTACTACTATTCTTAGGGAGATTCCCGTGGCACAGTTCAACGTCGATGCAGATCTCATCTCAACCAAATCAGCTCAGGCACGCGCACAGGTGGACACCATTATTTCTGAGGTCAACGGTCTGACCGCCTCCCTGCAGGACCTGCAGGGCTCCTGGACCGGCTCAGCCTCCACCAACTTTCAGGGTGTGCTGACCAACTGGCGTAATACTCAGCGGCAGGTAGAGGAGTCGATTGCCCAGATTAACGAGGCTCTCGCACGTGCCGGTGTTAACTACTCAGAAACAGAAATGGCCAATGCCTCTATGTTTGTGGGCTAGTAGCTGATGAGGCGGCGGTTTCCTGCCGATAGCGCAGCTTCCAGTGACCAGCTTTGTTCACATGCCAGACACTAGAACGCAGCACAGTACCGCGAGCAGTTTCAACCCGCCTGACCAGCAGTGCCGCCCCCTCACCCAGCAACGTAGCTTTAACAGGTGTTCCCTGCCCTGTCAAGGCAAAGGCACGTTCGCGGTGCTCTAGGACGGTTGTTCGGTCTAGAACACGACCGGCAGGGGTCACCCAGGTAAGGTCTTCACTCAGCAAACCGCTGAGTAAACTGCGCGAACCGTAGGTTGAGGGCGATGCTAGCTGATGTTCGAGTTGCCGGACCGCAGCCAGTTGCAGGTCGGCGTCCAGCTCTACGCCATCTGTTACAGGTTTTTCTAGCTTTGCTGTTGCTGCACTTTCGCCGCTAGAAGCATGAGGGGCGGTCAGGTTCTTAGTCTTGCCAAATCCAGGACCAGTCTTGGGGGCTTGCCCCTTTGAAAAGGCCTGAGCTGCTGCGTTAGCCAGGGAGTCGGCAGCCTCGTTGAGGGGATGCCCGGAATGTCCCTTGACCCACTCAAAGGTATACGTGCGCCCTTCTAGGGCAGCGTCCAGCTCTTTCATGACGTCGACGTTAAGCACCGGCTTACCGTCAGACTTCTTCCAGCCCTTCTTCTTCCAACCGGGCATCCACTTCGTCAGGGAGTTGATGACGTACTGACTATCGCACAGTACTTTGAGAGGGCGCTCGGGTACATGAGCTGTTGCTTCAAAGAGATCCAGCACCGCTTTGAGCTCACCCATATTGTTGGTGCCGTGCTCCCAGCCGCCGGCTGCCCACGTGTCAGCATCGATATACCAAGCCCAGCCTGCTGGGCCTGGGTTACCCAGCGCTGACCCATCGGCTGCGGCTACTATTTCATGCGTCATTGAGGGCACCTCCCCCTGCTAGCAGGGATGTTTTTTCAGCCCAGCTGGCGGTGTCCCAGCCCAGAGCTCGGGCAAAGGTATCGAATTTGCTGGCAGTTTCTGCATGTTCGTTCACCGGGGCAGAGTCCTTAACGATGCCTGCGCCGGCGAATAAGGTAGCGCGGCGAGCGCTCACCCGGGCGCATCTCAATACCAGGTGCCATTCCCCGTTGCCCTCAGCATCCATATAGCCCACCAGCCCGCCAAAGAAACCGCGATCGAAGGGTTCTAGCTCTTCGATGACGCGGCGAGCTAGCTCTGTGGGGGTACCGCAAATTGCCGGTGTGGGGTGGATGGCGCGAGCGCCGTCCAGTGAACTTAGACCCGGCTTGAGGGTTCCAGCGATATCGGTCCCCAGGTGCCATAGCTGAGGGGTCATTTTAAGGCTGGGAGTGGCGGGGATGTTCATATCTAAAGTCAGCGGAGAAAGGCGCTGTTTGATGTCTTGGACTACGGTGGCGTGTTCTGCGCGATCCTTGGCAGATCGCATGAGAGCCTCACCGATTTGGGCGTCCTCGGTGCTACCGATGGGAGCAGTACGGGAGGCAGATCCGGCCAGAGGGCCGGTGTTAAAGCCGTCTGCGCCCGATTTGAAGACCAGTTCAGGTGACGCGCCCATCAAGTATTCCTCGCCGAGGAGTTTCACGCTAAAGACAGTGGCGCGCTGTTGCTGGGCGCGCAGGGTTTCTAGCAAACCGGGTAGGTTTAGGTCACTGCTGTAGTCAGCGGTAAGGAGGCGGGCCAGCACGACCTTGTCGTAGTCACCGCGGTTCATTGACTCAACAGCCTGGGCAACAGCCTGCCGGTAGCCGGGGTTATCCAGTCCGCTGACCCGTGCCGGTTCCGGCTGCTGATAAGTCGTGAGGTTTGTGGTCTCTGTAGGCACCAGAGAGTCGGGGACGGCGAGGTAGGCGGGTTCTTCTGGAGAGAAGGGTATAAGGCCCACTACACATGATTTTTTCTGTGCTGCCACCTCAAGCGCTGAACTTTCGCTGACCGGGGTCATCGCCCCTGAAGCACTCAGCACGCTGCGGCCGCGCGCCAGGGTGAAGGGCGCGAGCAAGGCGGGTGCGGTCATAGTCTGTTCTTTCGCTAGGGTCGGGAGCAACACCTATTTACGGTACTCCAAAACTGGGGCGGGGCAAACTGGGCTTTCAGGGCTGAATAAAGACAGCCTAGCCATCCTGGAGACCTCCACCGAGGCGCTCTCTACTATTTTCCGTGAGAGAGCTTCAGTTCCTCCCACTAGTTTCGCTGAAGTAGCACGATCGTCTCGTAGTGGGTGGTATGGGGGAACATATCCACCAGGCGGGCGGTCACAGGCTTTAGAGAGGGCATAGATTCCAGGTCTTTTGCCAACGATTTAGCATTACAGCTGGAGTATATAACCTGATCAATCCCTGATTCCTCAATCCAAGTAGCTAGCTCATTCCCAATGCCGCGGCGCGGTGGATTAACCACTAACATCTCGGGCACAGTACCCTGTTGCAGGGCGAACTCGGTGGCGTCCCCAGCAAAAAATTCCAGATTGGTCAGCCCGTACTCTGCCACGGTGCGGCGGGCAGACTCGATCGCCTCGCTACTCAGCTCAATACCCGTAACTTCTGACGATGCAGGTAGCACCTGCGCTGCGTGCAGGGCGAAGCCACCCACTCCGCAGTAGAGATCCCAAAGGCTAGCCGGGGATGCCTGACGTACCCATTCCTGCCCCTGTCGGTAGAGCCCAGCGGCTATCTCGGTGTTCGTTTGAAAGAAGCTTTGGGGCCGCAAATGCAGGGTCAAGTCATTAACCTGCATGGGCAAGGTAGTGCGTTCAGAGAGAATAATTTCTTCGGGGCCCTCCACCAGAGCAACGTGCTCGCGGAGAAGGTTGACACTTACCACGGCAACATTAGGCAAGCGCTCCTGCAACCAGTGCAGGCGTGAACGGATAGGCACAATCAGCTTCTTAGAGCGCAACACAAACCGAATCATCAGCTCACCGTTAGCTGACACCGTCACCAGAATATTCTTGAGCTCCCCCTTGCGCTTGGGTATGTCGTAGGGGGTGAGGGACGCCGCGCGAATGAGCTCATCCAGAACAGGTAAGGCGGCTGTGATGGCAGGGTCATAGAGGTTACAGTGCCGCAAATCAACGCCCTGCCCCGCCCGGTCAATGATGCCCAGGGTAGGCTGATCGGCGTTACCTCCGACCACAATTTTTGCTTTGTTGCGGAAACTTTCTTCATTGCTAGCCAGCGGCTGGAGCCACTGCACCCCGCCAAAAGGTGCGAACAGGCTGCGCGCTTCTTCCTGTTTCTGAGCAAGCTGCACAGAGTAGGGAGTTTCAAGGAGGGTGCAGGAGCGGCAGGTGCCGGCATCAAAGTAATCGCAGTTCATAGCCCCACCAGTCTACCCGCCGCTCAAGCCGTGGGTAGAAAAAGGTTGGCGCCCCCGTATGGGGGCGCCAACCTTAGAAAAACACAATCACCAGAAGGCTTTTAGTGGCCCGGGCCAAAGGCAATATCTTGCTGAAGAGCCTCGGTGCTCTTCTTCTCAAGCTTTGACCAACCGTCCGCTGCGTAGGCCACCAGCAGCATAGCTAGCAAAGCAACAATAATTGCGTATAGGACTAGGTCTACGATAGTGAACATATGTCTCACAGCTTTCAGTTGTCGCCATTGATACTGAGTACTTAGAACAATCTCTTAAGTGACTTAAAGCATACTCTTGTACGGCCTCAGTGAACAAGGGTTTTCAGACAATAAATGCGGATAAGGTATCTCTAATAAAAACCCCGCCCCGGTACCAAAACGGTACCGGGGCGGGGTTAGAGCCTGAGGCTGGAAAACCGGTGAACCGGTCTTACATCATGCCGCCCATGCCACCCATGTCGGGGGCGGGAGCTGCACCAGCAGGCTCAGGCTTGTCAGCAACAACGGCTTCGGTGGTCAGGAAGAGACCTGCAATGGAAGCTGCGTTCTGCAGAGCTGAACGAGTAACCTTCACGGGGTCATTGATGCCTGCTGCCATAAGGTCTTCGTACTCACCGGTTGCGGCGTTCAGGCCAGTACCTGCGGGCAGGTTGCGGACCTTATCAACAACGACGCCGGGCTCCATGCCAGCGTTGAAGGCGATCTGCTTCAGGGGCGCATCGATAGCTACGCGGACGATGTTCGCACCGGTTGCTTCGTCGCCGGTCAGTTCCAGCTTCTCGAAAGCCTTGGTGCCAGCCTGAATGAGGGCAACGCCGCCACCGGCAACGATGCCTTCTTCAACGGCTGCCTTAGCGTTACGCACGGCGTCCTCGATGCGGTGCTTGCGTTCCTTGAGTTCAACCTCGGTTGCTGCACCTGCCTTGAGCACTGCAACACCGCCGGCAAGCTTAGCCAGGCGCTCCTGCAGCTTCTCGCGGTCGTAGTCTGAATCTGAGTTAGCGATTTCGCCGCGGATCTGAGCTACGCGGCCTTCGATAGCCTCTGCGTCGCCTGCACCCTCGATGATGGTGGTTTCGTCCTTGGTGACAACTACCTTGCGGGCGGTACCCAGCAGGTCGATGGTTGCCTGGTCCAGGGAAAGACCAACCTCTTCGGTGATAACCTGGCCGCCGGTCAGGATGGCAATGTCAGCCAGCTGTGCCTTACGGCGGTCACCGAAGCCGGGTGCCTTAACAGCAACGGACTTGATGGAGCCGCGCATCTTGTTGAGCACTAGCAGAGCCAGGGCTTCACCCTCGACGTCCTCAGCAACAATCAGCAGGGGCTTGCCAGCCTGCATAACCTTCTCGAGTACAGGGACGAGATCCTTGACGTTTGAAATCTTGGAGCTGACGATCAGGATGTAGGGATCCTCCAGGACGGCTTCCTGGCGATCAGCGTCGGTCACGAAGTAACCGGAGAGGAAGCCCTTGTCAAAGCGCATACCTTCGGTCAATTCGAGGGAGAGACCAAAGGTGTTGGACTCTTCAACGGTGATAACGCCTTCCTTGCCGACCTTCTCCATTGCCTGTGCAATGAGCTTGCCGATTTCAGGGTCACCGGCTGAGATGGACGCGGTTGCAGCGATCTCTTCTTCGGTTTCAACTTCCTTAGCTGACTCCAGCAGCTCGGCGGTAACAGCTTCTACAGCCTTTTCAATGCCGCGCTTGAGGGAGAGGGGGTCAGCGCCAGCTGCAACGTTGCGCAGACCTTCGCGCACCAGAGCCTGGGCCAGAACGGTTGCAGTGGTGGTACCGTCGCCTGCAATGTCGTCGGTCTTCTTTGCGACCTCCTTGACCAGCTCAGCGCCAATCTTCTCGTAGGGGTCCTCGAGTTCGATTTCCTTGGCGATGGATACACCGTCGTTGGTGATAGTGGGGGCACCCCATGCCTTTTCAAGCACGACGTTGCGGCCACGGGGGCCGAGGGTTACCTTCACTGCGTCTGCCAGGGTATTCAGACCCTTTTCAAGACCGCGGCGTGCTTCTTCATCAAAAGCAATCAGCTTTGCCATGTAGCTTCGCTCCTCCTGGAACATTGGTTTGAGCGCGTACTCTCTAGTGCCCGCGACGGACGGTGCGGCACGGTGTGAACCGGCCGGTGCACCTCACCCAAGGTACGCTTCAGAGTTTTACCCGAAGAACAGCTGACTGAATCTAGCACATGATTTAGCAGTCAGAGCCGTCGAGTGCTAAATACAATCTTGGCACTAGTGCGAAAGGTGTGCAAACCCCTACTACGACCGGCCCCTGTTTAATCGCCGACAGCGCACAAACTTTAGCGGTGGACGTAAGTGCCCGTAGCCGCGTCGAAGATGTAAGTTCCTGCGGGGTCTTGAACGAAGGTGCCCGTGTCGGGCTGATAAGAGTATGTGATGACCGGTGCACTGTTAGGGGTATGCCCCTGCTGAGGGTTGTATTCCTGGTAGGTGCCGGTCGTTGGGTCATAGCTGTAACGGGTTAAGCCGCTAGCAGTCGATTCATTTGCTTCTACGAAAGTACCGGTGGACGGGTCAAGGACATAGAGGCCCTGCCCATCTGCCTGGCTGGGAGCGGCCGGTGTGCCCTCGGGGGCTTGGCTAGCCTCGTCCCCGCCCTGCTCCTCTGCCGGTTCGGTGGGCTCGGCAGCCTCAGCGGGCTCGGCAGCATCTTCAAAAGATGCGGGGTCAAAATCAGCGCCCAGCACCACATAGACCAGCCCCTTCTCGGCCTGGTAGTCCTGCACGATGAAGGGTAGTGAGAGGGTGTCTGCTATGTCGTTGGCTTCACTGGACGTGCCCGTGGCAAAGTTGACCGTCGACTCGGTGGTGTAAGTGCCAGCCCAGTTGCCGGTGGTACGCACAGTGTACCCCTTGCTCTCAATAAGACGCTCAGCTACAGCAGCGGACCCGGCGGGGGCACTTGAATTATAGATTTCAACGGTGGTGCCCTCGATGTTAAGAGCAGGCGGAGCCTTTTCGCTGGGTGAAGCAGTGGCACTGGCAGAGGCGCTGGCTTCCGCTGCAGCCTCCGGTGAATCGGTGCGGGGAGAAAACACGTACATGAACCCACCCACAAGGAGCGCCAAGACACCGCTGAGCACCATAAGCACTAGCCCACGAGCTGAGGTGGCGTTGACTTTGGGACGCGCCCGGTAGGCACCTCGGCGTGCTGTTGCTTCATCAATGTCATCGAATTCATCGCGGGGGTAGTGGGACACAGCATCTCTTTCGGGGCAGCAGCGGTTAGGCCTGACGTTTCTAGGGTACAGCAGGTCAGCTCAGGGCATCTCGGTGGCGGCGCAGACGGTTCATTAACAGGGGTTCTGCAGCCACCACTCTGGGGTTATCAAGCATGGAGTTGAGTTGCTGGTAGTAGGCCACGGGGCTGAGGCCCAGCCGTTTCTGAATGGCCTGTTCCTTGCTGCCCTGGTAACGGAAACGCCGCTTCTCCAGCTCTATCACAGCTCGTTCTAACGGCGTGAGCGGGTCAGGGGACGTTGCCTGATCGGCAACAGACTCGTCGAGAGGGTCAGTCTGACCGGCGGAGTTGTTCTGAGCAGCAGGCACGCGGCGCCCTTCTTTTCGGGACTGATGGATAACTGTACTAATCTTAAGGCACCTAAACCTGCGCTAACGGACCAAGGGGGCCTCTATGCCTGTTAAACCGCTGACCGAGATCATGGCTGCTGATTGGGCCGAGGCGCTAGCCCCGGTGGAGAGCAACATCAGGGCTATGGGTAACTTTCTGCGCGAAGAGCACGCAGCGGGCAGGAAGACGCTACCCGCCGGTGACGATATTTTTAAGGCTTTCACCTATCCCCTTGCTGACGTCAAGGTTCTAATTATTGGGCAGGACCCCTACCCCACCCCCGGTCACGCCATGGGCTTGAGCTTTTCAGTGCACCCTGATGTACGCCCCATCCCCCGTTCCCTGCAGAACATTTACAAGGAACTGAGCAGTGATTTAGGCGTAACGCCGCCTGCACACGGGGATCTTTCAGCCTGGAGCGCCCAGGGCGTCATGCTACTCAACAGGGTGCTCTCTGTGGGAGCGGGCAACGCTGGTTCTCACCGCAATCTGGGCTGGGAAACCATCACCACGCGCGCCATTGAGGTACTTGCCCAGCGGGGCACTCCCCTGGTTGGTTTGCTCTGGGGTGCGGACGCCCGCCGCTGCGTCCCCTTATTGGGCGGCTACCCTACCGTTGAGTCCCCGCATCCATCCCCTCTATCGGCATCCAGAGGGTTCTTTGGTTCTAAGCCTTTTAGCAAGGTCAACGCTTTACTCGTTGAACAGGGTGCTAAACCTGTGGACTGGAATCTGTCTAATGTGCCTGATTAGGATTCTTCTGCGCGGTCGAGGCCCCAAAACGACTAATGAGGTAGTCCACCAGATAAGTGCCAAATACGATTCCAGTAGCTAGCATCAGCACCGTAGTGCTGGCGTTAGCTAGGCCGTGGAGGCCTGTAGTGATATTCTCACCGGCTTGTAGCGTATAGGCAGAACGGAAAATAGTGAGACCGGGCAACATAAACATCATGCCCGGGATGTAATATATAGCCGCAGGGGTATGTAACCGGTGCCCTAGAAAGGCACCCAAGGCCCCCACTGTAAGAGCCCCTAGCAGTACATTAACGCGCCCTGCCTCGGCACCGGTAACAACAGCCAGACCGTAGTAGGCGCCCTGCCCCGCCAAGGAGACCACCGCGCTCAGTAACAGGTTGGCGCCCCTGCCCTGCCAAGCAGCTGCTACCATCACCGAACCGACCACCATACCGGCCACGTTCAGCCAGAGCGGCGGCGGGTTGAAGACCGTTCGGTCAACCTCAAGGGAAGCATAGTCAAAAAGATTAATCAGGGTCAGTGCGGTACCAATACCGGCAATGATCCCGGTGAAGTTAGCACCCGTGACCACGAACTTACCGGCAGCCGTCAAAGGGAAGCCGTGTAGGGCGTCCTGCATAGCCGATACCAGGCGGAAGGTGGGCAACAGCATCATGAGCCCGGCAGCCACAATGTGAGGCGCAGACACCACAAATCCCTGCTGGAAGAACCAGGAATCCGTGCTACTGACCCACAGGGCAAAAAAGGTCACCACCCCTGATCCCAGTGCCATGGTGAAAAAGCTGGGTAGACCAAACTTTCCTGCCCAGACCATAGAAAAATTTACGGCAATGAAAACGAAAAAAGAGACAAGAGCGGCTCTCCATGAGCCGCCCACACCCAGGGTGAAAGCAACGGCCATCAGAAGATTCCATACCAGCAGCACGGCCGGCGAGTAAGGCTTTTTCACCGCACTAATCTCAGCGAGCTGACGTTCAGCGCGGGTGCGGGTTACCTGACCATCGGTGATGCGGTGAATCAGCCGATAGGTAGCTTCCAAGGCAGCGTAATTCTCGGCGCTAGAGCGGATAACGCGCACCAGGTTGTGGCTGAACTTCTCGGCACCCGACCCGGCGGTAGCCAGGTAGTCGCCACGGCTAGCAGCCTCATCAAACTCAGAAACATAGTTGATTCTGATGGACTGATAGGAGATATCAACTTCTACATCGTGAATGCCGTAGGTGCCGCAGACCGCCACCACCGCGGCATCCACGTCAGCTGAGTCTGCTCCAAAACGAAACATGGTTTCTGCCAGACGTAACGCGAAGTTGAGCACACTGCGGGTTTCTTCTTGAAGCTGTATTCGCTGTCGCTGACGGTTGAAAGCGGCTTGAGCGAACTGCCTCTGCGCAACGCGAGCAACACCGCGCATGGGCACGGTCATCGCCTGCTGCGAGCTCACCAGGGTTTTGAGACCAGCACGCGCCTTGCTGGCGGGGTTGGGGCGTGCTGGTAGCGTCGGGCCGCTGAGTGCCGTGGTAGCGGGGTAGGACGCCTGCGGTAGCTCGGAGCGCGGAGCCTGGGAATTCTCAGTCACAGCCTGTGGGGGCACCCTCTCGTGGGCCAACTAGCGATCACGTTTCTCACTGGTATCAAGAGCATCATTGGAGAGGTTTTGCTGGATGAAGTACTGCATCAGGTAACTCCCCAAGACCACGCCCGATGCCATGGACAAGATAATTGCAATGGCTGCCACCATGCCAGGTAGCCCGGTATCGGAGTTAGCTTCAACCGTGAAGAGGTAGAGCCCTCGGAAGACCGACAGACCCGGCAAAAGGAAGGTAAGAGCAGGCACATAGAATATAGCTGCTGGGGCATGTAAACGGTAGGCGAGGTAGGTGCTCAACAAGCCAATGACTAGGGCAGCAATAGCCGTATTAGCTCGCCCTGCGCCTGCGCCAAAGGTGTAACTATAGCCCTGATAGATCCAGAACCCGGCTGTAGCTATAGCCAAAACCCAGAGCAAGTTATCCCACCGAGCGTGTGTGGTCACCGCAAAGGCCAGGGACGCCACCATGAAGAAGACGTAACTAATCATGATTGGAGCTGGTTCAAACCGGGTCTGAGAAATATCAAGTTCCTCAACCCCTAGAGCCGAGAGAACCGCAACCGCCGAAGCAAGGCCCACCACGATACCCAAAAAGCTCATACCAGTCGACACAAACTTACCCGCAGCGGTGAGCGGGAAGCCGTTGAGGGCGTCCTGCACGGTAGAGACCAAACGCGCCGTAGGCAGTAACATGATGAGACCTGCCGCCACGATATGGGGGGCATTCAGGTGAAAACCTAGCTGGGAGAAAATCGAAGTGTCATCAGAAATATAGATGGACGCAAAGGTTACCGTGCCGGCGCCCACTGCCATGTTGAAGAAACCTGGCATCTTTAGCTTAGAGATGAGGCTGCTCACCAGGTGAATGACCAAAAAGACCAGCCCACCTACGGTGCCAGCTTCCCAGGACCCGCCCAGGGCAAGAACCAGGCTGAAAGCCGCTGCAACATTCGCCAACATAATAACCAGCGGTGAATAGGGTTTTTTAGCTGTATTGATAGAGTGCAGTCGACGTTCAGCCTTGTGACGAGGAAGTCCACCAGCAGTTATATCGTGAATCAGTTTATAAATATCATCAAGGGAGGCATAGTTCTCTGACCAGGAGCGAACTACGCGCATCACGGTGTGACTGAAGCGCTCTTTACTCGGCGCAGACCGTTCCTCAGCAAGGTCGTCAAGGCTCAAAGCCCGCGTCTGATCATCAATTTCATCAATGTCAGAGACGTAATTGATGATGACCGACTGGTTGGTGATATCGATTTCGACATCGTCCAGGCCATAGGCGGCACAGACAGCGACTATCGCAGAGTCGACATCTATGGTGTCAGCGCCATAGTGGAACATGGTTTCCGCCAACCGCAGCGAAAAGTTCAGTACCTCACGGGCTTCTTCTTTTTCGCGCACAAATTCAGCTCGACGAGAAGCGGTGGTAGCCAGAGCGAAGGGACGCTGGGCAAGGCGTGCCACCCCGCGCATGGGCTTAGTGAGCGACTGATCAGTGCTGACAAAAGATCTCAGCGTAGAACGCACCCGGCTCGGACGCTTAGGTGTGGTGCCGGTCAGGGGAAGCTGACCGGTGGCGGTACCCGCAACCGATGGGTAGCTCGCGTGCTGTAGCCCGGTGGCAGAAGCCGGTGCCTCTGCCTCAGAAGAATCAGGCTGAGCAGCCGGTTTTTGCACGGGGATCAGCGTTGTGGCCGGGCCAAAGGCTGAATCATGGGTTTGCTGCTCGGTTGGAGCAGCTACTTCGAAAGCTGAGGGGGCCTTCTTCACTGCCTCAGCGGTAGGCGCCGCTGGCTGTTGGCCTACTGGCTGGGATGGGGAAAAAGGGCTCCCGCTAGGAGCCGCCGCCTCAGTAGCCGGTGGAGCCAGGTGGGTGAGTGCATCGCGCAGTTTAGGATCACGCACCTCAGAAAGGGAAACCACGGGGATTCCCCCGCCCCAGTTGCCCGCACCTCCCCCCTGAGGGCTAGTACCAGCGGGCTCCTCCTGCAGTGGGACGCGGGGCAGCAGCCCGGTAGCGCCAAAAGCGCTCTCCTCGGGAGCAGCCGGCTCCGCTTTAACATCAAAAGCAGAGGCAGAAGGGTATGCCTTTTGCTGCAAAACAGTGTTTGTGGGGTTCACAGTGAGGTTACTCCTTCCGTCTCTGCGCTGATTCGCTGGTTACAGGTCCGCCGCAGTGGCAGGGGGTAAAGAGGTGTGTAGAGGGTCACAGTGGGCTGAGCCAAGCTCGCACGGGCAATTCATGCAGCTTCGCAGGCTCAGCTGATTCGCAATAATTGCTGATTCGCTTAGCGGAAATTGTCGCTCATGCCGAGCCAGCAGGCGAGCTACGAGCTTGGCTCAGCCCAAACCCTGCTAAATCGCTCTTTAGTAGAAAGGCTGACCAGTCTTGCGAACCCAGAGCTGACGCATAACCTTCTCAACCGAGGTGTTCCAGGCTTTGTACTTGACCGGTGAAATCACCTGGTCCCAGACACCAACGTAGTCAATGACGTCCTTGGTGAAGGAAGTCTTGAAGAGGCCCAGACCGTAGTGGTGGTGCTCCTTGTTCTTCAGCTGATCCTTGGGCGGGGTGCCGCAGAAGTCGTAGCTGACGATGCCGTGTTCCTTCATGAGGTCGGTCAGAGCGGTCCACTGCACCTGGTGGGAGTCACCGTACTGCTTGCGGCGGGGCTTGGATCCACCGTCCTTGTAGGTGCCCTTGTTGCCATAGTTGATGACATAGGCGCCTACGGAGGGCTCGCCATCTTCGTAAGTGAAGTAGAGACGGCCCTGGCCGGCCTTTTCAAAGCTGGTCCAGAAGTCACGGTAGTAATCGTAGGAGCGCAGATGAACCTTGGCGTTACCCTGCCCCACGGTGTCCATGAGGGCGTACATCTTCTTCATGTTCTCGTCGGTCAGCTCTACGCGCTCGACTTCGCATCCTTCGCGTAGGGAGCGACGCACGGCGTTTCGTCCGCGGGATGAGAGGGACTTAAGAACATCTTCTTCACTCTTGTCAGTGGCGAGGATTGCGGTGGAGTCGTTGGGCTGGATGTTCCAAGACTTCACCAGGTCGCTCTTTGCCAGGTAGGCGTTGATTTCATCGTTAGCGATGATGTCTGGCTCGATTTTGACGGCAAAAACACCCAGCTTTTCGCGCTTGATGAATTCTTCGTTAGCTTCAAGGATTGCGGGGATCTCTTCAACGCTGTTCACGCCGGGGCCCTTAATCATGTACCAGATCTTGCCCAGGGCGGGCACAGCCTTCTCCAGCACCAGGTTGTAGCTGGCGAAGGGGGCAGGCTCACCGTTGATGACGGTGGTTCCTTCGTGGACGAGGTAGAGCGGCTTCCAGCCGTGCTTGGCTTTGACGGAGGCAAAGGAGGCAGACTGCAACAGGTTACCGCCACCGGGGCTAGCGGTAACGTGCTCGTCCCAGGCTGCGATTTCTGCTTCGGTGGCGAAACGTGCTGTGAATTCTCGCAAGGTCCCTCTGTTTCTGTGGTGCGCGGTAGCGCGTGAATTGGGTTTCAGCTTTACAGTCTATCGACTTAGCCCCCACCTATGCACCCCATCTCTACGTGAGATACACCGGCACGCCCGGCATCCTTGGACGGGCCGGTGCTCGGCTCCGCCAGAAAGGGCATAAAAATAGCTCCCACCGCGCTAAACGGTGGGAGCCATGTAAGACTCAATCCTTATTTACTCGGCGTCGTGATGAGTCAGCGGGTCACCGTGCGCGGTGACTTAAGAGCTAACGAATGTGGTGCGGTGAGCAGAGCGAACTCCGCTACTGACCACGACGACGCGCGACTAAACCTCTACCTACTCGGCGTCGTGGTCAGTCTCAAGGATCTTAACCAGGGTTTCGAGTGCTTCTTCAGCCCCTTCGCCCTCTGCACGCAGAACGACCTTGTCGCCGTGCTTGGCGCCCAGTGACATCAGTGAGAGGATTGACGCTGCGTCCATTGCCTCGTCTGCGGGTTCACCCTCAGCTGCGATGGTGACCTCAACGGGGAGGTCGCCTGCTGCTTCAGCGAAGATTGCTGCGGGACGTGCGTGCAGGCCTACGCGGCTTGCAATGGTGGCAATACGTTCTGCCATGGTGTTCTCCTTAGACGGGAAAGAAGGTGGATTGTTCTCCACTATTGAGTCTAAAACAGGGTAAACACGTTTTCGCGTGTTTACCGCTTGTTTCAGCGTGATTTATCAAAGAGCAAGCAGTAGCTCTTAGAGGCCTAGCTCATCAAGGATGGGCAGTTCGGAGCGGGCTGCAGCCTTGGCTTCTGCAGAGGAAATCTCTGACAGTGCCTTGACAGCAATCTGCTGGGCCTTCTCGCGGGTTACTGACTTGAGGACTGCTGATACAGCGGCCATCGCGCCAGCGTTCATGGAGAGGGTGTCAACGCCCAGACCGACCAGAACAACTGCCAGGGCCGGATCAGCTGCAGCTTCACCACAGACCGAGACGTACTTCTTGGTTCCAGCGGTGGTTGATGCGCGCTGAGCGCCTTCAACGGTCAGCTTGATCATCTTGAGCACGGCGGGCTGCCAGGGGTTGTTCAAGTGCGCCAGGTCGCCCAGGAGGCGATCTGCTGCCATGGTGTACTGGGTGAGATCGTTGGTACCGATGGAGACGAAGTCAACTTCACCCAGGATTGCTTCAGCGTTGACGGCTGCTGCGGGGGTCTCGACCATGACGCCGCGAGGCTTCAGGCCTACCTCGTCCAGCATGTTCTTGAAGTTACGCGCTTCGCTGGTGGTTGAGATCATGGGAGCCATGACCCAGATGTCAGCGTCTGAATCGTCAGCTGCTGCCTTGATGGCTTCAAGCTGGCGGGTGAGGACGCCGGGAACGGTCCAGTCGGTACGGAAGCCGCGGACGCCCAGAGCGGGGTTCTCTTCTTCTTTGGTGTTGAGGAAGGGAAGGGGCTTATCTGCGCCGGCGTCCAGGGTGCGGACGACGATGTGCTGGCCGGGGAAGGCGTCAAAGACTGCCTTGTAGCTGGCGGTCTGGGTTTCGACGGAAGGTTCGGTGTCGTGGCCCAGGAAGCCGAACTCGGTGCGCAGCAGGCCAACGCCCTCTGCCTTAAGGCCGGCTGCCTTTTCTGCGCTCTTGCCGTCGCCGACGTTGGCGTAGAGGTGAACGGCGCTGCCGTCAGCCATCACACCGTGACCGTCGAAGTCGGGCAGTTCCTTGCGGTTGGCATACTTTTCAGCCAACTCGCGGTGCGCGTCGGTGACCTCGGTTTCGACAAGACCCTCATTGGAGTCGATGTAGACCTCGGTGCCAGCTGGAATCTCGGTCACGCCCTTAGCCGCAACGATAGCGGGCAGACCAAGGCCGCGCGCCAGAATAGCGGTGTGTGCCTGGGGGCCGCCATCTGAGGTAATCAGAGCGATAACCTGCTTGGGGTCCAGGGTAGCGGTGTCGGCCGGTGCCAGGTCAATAGCTGCCAGGATGAAGGGCTCAGCAGAAACCGGAATGCCGGGTGCCTGCTGGCCGGTCAGCTCAGCAACGATGCGGGCGCGGACGTCATGAATATCGGTGACGCGCTCTGCCATGTAGCCACCCAGGGCTGCCATCTGATCTGCAAATGAGGAGGCGGCTTCCCACACTGCCAGCTCAGGTGCCTTGTTCTGGGTCTCAACGAGCTTGATAGCGCTCTTGAGCAGGGCGCGGTCGGTTGCCATCTGAGAGGTTGACTTGAGCACTGCCTTGCCGTCGCGGCCGGCGTGCTCGGCACGCTCCAACAAACCGTTCTTAACGGCTTCTGCTGCTGCCTTGATACGCTCAGCTGCTGCCTCAGGAGTCTCATCAGCTGAGAGCTTCAAAGAGGTTGAAGGTGCCTTGATGGGATCGGGCATCTGGAGAACTTTGCCGATGACGCGTCCGGCGTAAACGCCAACACCGTTATAGGTGGTCATACGATTTCCTTTGTTAGACCTCAAAAGAGAATGATTGTGTGTTTATGCGGCGACGGTTTCTTCGGTCTTCTTTGATGAAAGAGACTTCAGAATGATGTACATGAGAGCTGACACTACCGTACCTGCAAGCGCTGCCACAAGGAACATTACGGGGTTGTCAACCAGGGCGATAATCCAGACGCCACCGTGCGGTGCGGGCGAAGCCACGCCACTGCCCATAGCGATAGCACCGGCAACCGCGGCACCCACCATAGAAGAGGGGATAACGCGCAGCGGGTCAGCGGTAGCAAAGGGGATAGCGCCTTCTGAGATGAAGGATGCACCCAGCAGCCAGGCTGCCTTACCGTTTTCGCGTTCGGGGGCGGTGAAGAGCTTGGGGCGCAGGGCGGTTGCCAGTGCCATAGCGAGCGGGGGCACCATACCTGAGATGATGACTGCTGCCATGATTTCCTGGCTTGCCTGGGTACCGGCTGCAAGGCCTGCGGTAGCAAAGAGGTAGGCTGCCTTGTTAACGGGGCCGCCAAGGTCAAAGCCCATCATGGCGCCCAGAATGAGGCCCAGGACGATAGCTGAGGTGCCGGTCATGCCGTTGAGCCAGTTCTCCAGGGATGAGGTAACCCAGGCCAGGGGGCCGCCGAGCAGGAAGAACATGAGGCCACCGGCAAAGAGGGTAGCCACTAGAGGAGTAACCACCACGGGCATCATGGATGCCAACCAGCGGGGCAGCTTGAGCAGTGAGAGCCAGTAGGCACACAGACCGGCGAGCAGGCCGGCAACGATGCCGCCCAGGAAGCCGCCACCGACCAGAACAGCGACTGAACCGGCGATAAAGCCGGGAGCAATACCGGGGCGGGATGCTAGACCGTAAGCAATGAAGGCAGCAAGGATGGGAACCATAGCGCCCAGACCGAACCCACCGATGGTGTGCAGGGCTGCACCCAGGTAGAGGCTGAGCGGGGTATCGCCCAGGTTGGTCAGTGAGGCACCTTCAAGGATGGCGGCGGGATCGACGTCACCCAGGTTGGGCATAGTGATTGCTTCAAGCATGAAGCCAATGGCAAGAATAATACCGCCAGCTGCCACGAAGGGAATCATGTAGGAGACACCGGTCATCAGTGCCTTGTAGATGCGTGAGCCCCAGGAGCCGTCAGTTGAAGCGGTCTCTTCTGCATCGGCAGTGCCGGCAACTACTCGCTTACCTGAGGGGTTCTCTGCCTCGCGCAGGGCTTCTTCAATCATGACCTTGGGCTCGTCAATACCGCGCTTGACGGATGACTCGACGTAGGGTTTGCCGGCGAAACGCTCGCGTCCACGCACGGGCAGGGCAACGGCGAAGACCACAGCATCGGCTTCATCAATTTCAGCCTGAGTGAGCTTCTCGCCACCGGATGAGCCCTGGGGCTCAACCTTGAAGTCGTAACCCATCTCTTCAGCAGCGTACTTGAGGCCGTCAGCTGCCATGTAGGTGTGAGCGATGCCGGTGGGGCAGTTGGTCACAGCCACAATCTTCTTGCGGGCGGGCTCTCCGGCAGCAGGAGCTGCGACTGAAGCGGCAGGAGCTGCAGCAGCAGGCTCAGCCTTCTCGCGCAGACCCAGTGCTTCTTCAACCAGCACAACTACCTCATCGCGAGTCTTAGCTTCGCGCAGGGCGGTCGTAAAGCTCTTCTTCATGAGAGAGCGAGCCATCTTTGAAAGAATCTTCAGATGCGCCTCATCACCATCAGCGGGAGCTGCAATGAAGAAAATCAGGTCGGCCGCGCCGTCCTTAGCACCGAAGTCAACACCGGGTGCAGGGCGAGCCATAGCTAGGGTCGGTTCGGTAACGGACTCACTGCGGCAGTGCGGAATCGCAATACCGCCGGGAATACCGGTGTCGGTCTTTTCTTCACGCGCACGGGCCGCGGCGTAGAGAGTTTCAAAGTCGGTGGCCCGACCAGCGTTTACAACCGCCTGAGTCAGATGCTTAATAACATCAAAGCGGGAATCGCCTAGGTTCTCATCCAGGCTGATGAGATCCGCGGTGATAAGAGCAGACATGTGCTCCTCCTTGGGAGTCTAAAGATACTCAAAGCGCCGACCTCCCGCTCCCCGCAGCTGCGGGCACCTATCACGGGTTGAGGGCATGTGAGTGGTTGATAGGTTAAAACTTATAGTTTAGAAATCCAACTGACGCAGGGTAACCGCGTCGGGAGTGGTGGATTCTAGGGTGGGCACCTGCGTACCCGGCAGGGACGCTGCGGCCGAACCATGTGCAACCGCTTGCACCAGGCAGTCGGGCAGGGTCTTGCCCTGCTCGTGAGCGATCAGGAAGCCAGCCAGGGAGCAGTCGCCTGCACCCACGGTTGAACGAACCTTCACGGGGGCGTGCACTGCGTGCCACGCGCCGTCCTTGGTCACCAGCACCGCACCGTTACCGCCCAGGGTGGCCAGCACCATCTCGACACCGCGGTCTACCAGTTCTTTAGCGGTGCGGGCGGTCAGTTCGGGGCTATCTTCTAGCTCATCTGCCATCTCAAGTTTGCCTACCAGTTCAGCCAGTTCTTCTGAGTTGGGCTTGATGAGATTGGGCATGCCGTCTAGTCCAACCAGCGCATCTCGCAGGGCTACACCTGAGGTATCCACAGCGATGCGGGGAGCTTTTTCACCCAGGGATTCGCGAATAGAGCGGCCAACTACTGCGTAGTAGTCACCGGGGACCCCAGCAGGCAGGGAGCCTGCCAGCACCAGCCAGCTGGCATCGATGGTTTCTTTAATCATCAGACGGGTCAGCTGCTGCTGAGCGACATCGTTCAGAGGTTCACCCGGAGCGTTGATCTTGGTGGTGGTGCCATCGGGTTCAACCACGGTGATGTTTGAACGGATGGGGCTACCGATGGGCATGTTCACGAAGGGAACCTCGGCCTCTTTGAGGCTGGCCAGCACAGGGTCTTCGTTATCGCCCGGCAACACAGCTATCGTCTCAAAGCCAGAGATAGTGAGTGCACGAGCGATGTTGACACCCTTGCCGCCGGGATCGGACGCCGCGGCCACGGCGCGCTGCACGGCACCGCGCTTGATCTCGTGTTCAAGTTCAACGGTGCGGTCCATACTGGGGTTAGCGGTTAGCGTGACGATCATGCGATCAGTACCTCTACGTTAGATTCTTCAAGCGCCTCAGCAAGCTTGCCCTCGGGCGCACTGTCGGTGATAAGCGTGTCTACATCTTCAAGCCCGGCGAAGCGCACCAGGGATTCCTGGCCAAACTTGGCTGAGTCACACAGAAGCACTACACGGCGAGCAGACTTAACGATGGCAGTTTTAACGATTGCCTCGTTAAGGCCTGGGGTGCTGAGGCCGAATTCGGGGTCTAGGCCGTTGACACCAATGAAAGCGATATCGGGGCGGATGGTCGCAAAGTGGTCAGCAGCTCGAGTGCCTACAGCTGCCCAGGTCATCTTGCGCAGCTGCCCACCCACCATATCGAGCACAATGCCGTCAGCTTCAGCCAGCTTCACCGCGATGTGAAGGGCGTGAGTGATAATCAGACGGTCAGCACCAGATTTGAGGGAGAAGTCGCTAGCAGCAATACGGTCTGCCAGGATTTCGATGGTCGTACCTGCGTCCAGCACAACGGCCCCGGCATCCGAATCGCGCAAGAGCTCGTAGGCTCGCATAGCGATTTTTTGCTTTTCGGGGGTATTCATATTTTGGCGCAGGGCGATGGAGGATTCTACCGAGGTCGACTGCTCAACCGTCACCGCGCCACCGTGTACTCGGCGCAACTTACCATCAGCTTCAAGCGCTGCGAGGTCACGGCGGACGGTTTCCATCGTGACTTCGTAGCGGCGAGCCAGGTCAGCGCCATTAACACGGCGGGCAGAGGCTACGAGCTTCGCAATCTCGGCACGTCGTTCTTCAGCGAACATGTGTTCATCACCTTAAAAAATTTGGTTTGGGGGTAAACCCTATACACAGTTGATTTTATGTGGGTTTGGTTGGGTACGTCAATGTTGAAAGACCTGGAAGCGTTGTATTACGCGGATTCCTTGAGGGTTTGCGTGGGTTTCAAGACAACACGTAAAACCACTAAACCCAAAACCCAACCGATAGCACAGCCCAGGGAGTTAGCTAGCACGTCCAGCAGTGAGCTGGTTCGCTCGGGCATAAAGTGCTGGATAGTTTCGATGAAAAGGGTAGCGCCAAGACCGCCCAGGGGCACCAGCCAGGAGCGTTTAGGGCGCAGAAGTAAGGTGAAGAGCAAGCCGCCGGGCACAAACATCAGCACGTTGGAGAGCCACTCTACCTGGGTGTAGCCGAACCAGCGGGGTAAGAACCTTGAACGGTAACCGGTATGCAGAAGTTCTTGCAGAACCTGGCTGGGCTCCCCCGCGTCGACGTGCACCGGCCAGAATACAATCACAGCAACGGTAAGCAGGTAGCAGGCTAGAGCCACCCACCCCAGCAGTGTGACAGTTGACCGCACCTAGGGTTTGCCCATCAACAGCGGTTCAGCATCAACTGACCAGGACGCCAGCCCCGGCAGGTGCACCTCGAAAGGTTCTGCGTTGGCGACCGTGCCAAATTCCTTACCGTGCGTAGCTGAGAGAGCCCGGCGAATGAGGGAACCGTGAGAAACAGCAATGACCCGTTGGTCCGGGTAATCACTAGCAATTTTGCGCAAAGTCTCAATGCCGCGCAGGTAGACAGATCGTTCCGACTCGACTCCTGCATAAAAGGCATCGGGGGTGCGGCGGGCTTCTTCTGAGATATCTAGCCCCTCAGCTTCACCATAGCCGCGTTCTACCAACCCGTAATAAGTGGCGCTGACCGTGAGACCGAAATCTGCGGCAATAATCTGGGCTGTCTCTAAAGCCCGGCTCAGCGGGGAGGCAACCACCACGTCATAACTGAGGCCCCGCGCTTTGAGAGCAGCGGCAGTATCGTGTGCCTGCTGACGCCCAACATCATTAAGGGGAATATCGGAGGAGCCCTGCATCAGACGCTGTTTGTTCCAGTCGGTCTGGCCGTGACGGATAAGGGTGAGGGAGCCGGTGGCGTGCGTAGTCATAGGGTTCTTTCTGGGCGGTTGATCAGCGGCAGAGCAGTTTAGGCGGAGCGGTGCACAGGCAGTTCAATGACTGCACCATTAACCGGAATCAGCAGTTCACCGCCGGTGCGAGCCTGCAAGGTAGCACCAATCAGCATGCCGTGAGCAACCACAATGATGTTCTGTTGCGGGTAGTCAGCTTCGACCTGCATCAGGGCGGCATCGGTGCGTTCCAAAAAGTCCGCCATAGGTTCGATATCCAGGGTTTCCGCTAGTACGGCCGCCCAAATCTCTGGGTTGGATTTAGTGCCCTCGAGGCTTCTGAAGGACCGTTCAGCCAGCCCGGCATAGGTGCCGCCGATCTCTAGGCTCAGAGCATCGGCAATAATCTGCCCGGTTTCCACCGCTCGGCTCAGCGGGGAAGTGACCACGGCGTCCCAACTGAAGCTTTCACTCCGGTCCTCAGCAAAGGTACGCAGGTTGTGGGCTGCTTCAAGCGCCTGGCCCCGCCCGGTGTCGTTGAGCGGGATATCGGTGGCGCCCTGCAGGCGGCGGTCGATGTTCCAGTCAGTCTGGCCGTGTCTGATAAGTACGATAGGCATAGGCTCCATTATTCCAGCACTCCCTCTCCCCTGCAGGGTAGAGCTACTGTTAGCTTGCTCTAGGCAATCTGCGCCAGCTGCGTAATATCGCGCCCGGGGTGAGGGCTCTTATGAGAGCATTAAGGTATGTTTTCTCTCGATGCCACTGATACCTGGGCGCCCCACTGCGCTGTCTTTGACTGCGACGGCGTGCTGCTTGACTCAGAAACTATTTGGAACGATGTCCAGATTGAGCTCTTTGACCATTACGACGTGACCGTGACCGAAGAACTCGAAACGTCTCTGATCGGTTCGGCAGCAGAAGATTTGGCTAAGGCCATTACCCACCTTTCACCCCAGGCACAGGGCAATGAAAACTTCTATGACCAGGTGCTTGCGCATGTGAAATCCACTGAGCTGGAGATTCTGGACCGCGGGGTCATACCCATCCCGGGCGCTCTTGACTTCATCAAGAAACTGGCGGCTCACATTCCCGTAGCGGTTGCCTCTAATTCCTCCGGGGAACTTTTGACTGTAAAAATGCAGAAGTTCGGCTATGCAGATATCGTAACCACCTGGGTGTCTTCAAGCGATGTACCTTCACCCAAACCATCACCCGATATCTACCTTGAAGCGGTACGCCGTTTAGGGTTTAGCCCCGAACAAGCTCTGACCGTGGAAGACTCCGTCACGGGCATGACGGCAGCAACCGGCGCAGGCACTCGCTGTCTGATTTTTACTCCCGAGACACCGGAACAAGACGAACTCCTAACGGCTGGAATCGGGCGCTTTGACTCTTTCGAAGACGCAGAACTCCTCGCCCAGGTAGACCGCTGGCTGGCCAGCAAAGAATAGCCTGCAGGTTATATAGACTAGCCAAAGAGAGGGAGGGCAACGATGCCTGAAGAATCTGAAGGTGAGCAATCGCGTTTTGGTAGGCGCCTTGAAGACCTCAGTGAGGACGAGCGCGCCTACTACAGGGACTTTCTGCCGCCCTCGCCTACTCCCCCCACCAGTACTGCTGATGAGCCAGCCTGGCAGCGTCCTACCCAGAAGCCCAAGAAGCCGCTGAGTCGCTGGTTCTGGTTTCCGCACGCCCTAACGGCACTTGCCCTGATTACGGCTTTAGCAAGCTTCACGGTAGTGCCCGCTGTGTACTCGGATATATCACCGGAGTTGCGCCGTAACTACGTGATTATGTGGGCCGAGCTTGCCTTCTTCTTCCTGCTCTTTGCTGCCCTGCTCTACGGCATCTTCGCTCTGGCCCGCTTCACTGATCACGATGATGAGGACGACGACCGGCTGGTACGCCCCACCGACTACGCCGAGCGTCTTTACGAAAAAGATATAGCCCGCGCCCAGAAAAACCTGCCCGACTCTGGTTTCTACGACTCATCCTGGGTCAGCGGCAAGAAAGACTAACCACAAACAAAACGCCGGTCTCCCCAGAGGGGAGACCGGCCTTAAACATGCGGGGTAAGCCCGCCTGCTCTGATTAGCGGCGCATGACCTTTCGGGCCAGCATGTTACCGACTAGCTGGATGAGCTGAACCAGAACGATGATCACAGCGACAACGCTCCAGGTGATGACTTCGTTGAAGCGCTGGTAGCCGTCCACCAGAGCCACCTTGCCCAGGCCACCGCCGCCGATGTAGCCTGCCATAGCGGACATATCAACCACGCCAATGACAAGGAAGGTGTAGCCCAGGACCAGCGGGCCGAGTGCTTCGGGGATCATGACGGTGAAGAGGATGCGCATCTTAGAGGCGCCCATAGCTCGGGCTGCTTCAATCACGCCGGGGTCGATGGAAACCATGTTCTGCTCAACAATGCGGGCAATAGCAAAGGTTGCACCGAAGACCATAGCAAAGATAGCCGCGTTAGCGCCCAGCCTGGTGCCGACCACCATAGAGGTCAGCGGGCCTAGGGCAGCCAGCAGAATGATGAAGGGGATGGGGCGAACCACGTTCACCACCACGTTAAGCACGATGTTAACGAAGCGGTTTGCCAAGATATTGCCCTGGCGGGTGGTGTAGAGCAAAAGCCCCACCACCAGGCCTAGGAAACCGGCAATGAGCATGGTGAAGGACACCATGTAGAGAGTTTCGCCCAGGGCGGGGATGAGCTTATCGGGCACGAAAGAGGCCCAGTCGACCGAATTAGCCGCCAGCAGTTTACCTTCGCTCGTGTACATTAGCGCACCTCCTGCACGCGGGTTACGGTTTTGAGTTCAGCAACCGCAGCATCAATGCTGATGACATCACCTATCAGTTCCAGGGTGAGGTTACCGTAGCTCTTACCCTGCAGGGTTTCTAGACCACCCTGCACAATGTTGAAGGAAACGTTACGGGATCCCAGGTAAGAGAGCACCTTGCCGATGCCGGTGTTCCCCTCGGTGATTTCGATGTTGACGAGGTAGCCGCGGTGACGTTCTTTGAGTTCAGCAGCTTCGCCACCAACGGGAGCAGTTTTGACGGTCGTCCCCACAAAGCGCTTGGCAGTGGCGGTCTGAGGGTTAGAGAAAACATCGTAGACGTTGCCGCTCTCTACGACCTTGCCCAGCTCCATCACGGCCACGCGGTCTGCGATGCTTGAGACGACATCCATTTCGTGGGTAATCACAATGACGGTGATACCCAGCTCGTGATTGACCTTCTTGAGCAAATCCAGCACCTCAGCGGTGGTTTCTGGGTCGAGGGCACTGGTGGATTCATCTGCTAGAAGCAGGGAGGGCGAGGTGGCCAAGGCGCGGGCAATACCCACGCGCTGTTTCTGGCCGCCCGATAACTGATCAGGGTAGTTCTTTGCCTTATCAGCAAGGCCGACGAACTCCAGTAGCTCGGTTACACGCGCAGCGCGTTTGTCCTTATCCCAGCCAGCTACCTTGAGCGGGAACTCTACGTTACCGGCTACAGTGCGTGAGTTCATCAGGTTGAACTGCTGAAAAATCATGCCAATGTTGGTACGGGCTTCACGCAGCTGGGATTCGCGTTTACCGGCAACCTCAAACCCGTTGACGGCCAGGGAGCCACTCGTAATGGATTCAAGCCCATTGATGAGCCGTACCAGCGTGGATTTACCGGCACCGGAATAGCCGATGATGGCAAAGATTTCGCCACGGTTGATGGTCAAATCGACGTTATCAACGGCGGTGACAGTTTTCTTGCCTACGCGGAATTCCTTGGTGACGTTCGACAGGACGACCATGGGTTCAGCCGCCGAACGTGACGATACAATGTGGTCTTCGGTCATGGTTTCTCTTCAGTGGGTAGGAGCATCCTGGCGCTAAAGCCCTGGATGTCGGTCAAGCAAACGCAGCGGTAGCCTCGCTGGGCGACTAGATTTTTCTGCAAAAATCCAGCGTACCCTAGTTGGGCTACCGCTACGGGTGCGTGGTGAGCTAACTCAAAGCGACAAGCTCGGGGCGTTTTAGCCGCGCAGCTTGTCTTCCAAGGTTGCCAGGGTTGAACGCAGCTCTTCGAGGTCGGTATCTACCGCAACGGCGGTACCCTGAGTCTCTTCTTGCACAGCCTGCTGCACAGCATCGGTGTGGAAGATTTCGACAACCTTCTTGTAGGTCTCATTGTCAGCATCATCAGCCTGAGCTACGAAGAGGTTGACGTAGGGGCGGGCGCTTTCGTTGGCGGGGTCATCCTGAGCCAGCGCGTTCTTGGGGTCTAGACCCGCGTCCATGAGGAAGTCGTTATTGATAACTGAAGCATCAACCGATTCCATAGAAATCACGGTCTGAGTAGCGTCAACCGGGGTGACCTTGACCTTGGATGCAGCTGAATCTACATCGTCAATGGTGGGGGTATCAACTTCGCTGGTGAAGCTAACCAGGCCGTTGGCTTCCAGCAGTTTCAGCGCGCGGGCTTCATTGACAGTGTCGTTGGGGATTGCAATTTCAGCACCGTCAGGCAGATCGCTAATTGAGCTGTGAGTCTTGGAGAACATTGCCATGGGGTAGATGACAGTGGGGCCAACAATTTGCAGGTTGTCATCGTTCTTGACGTTATAGTCAGAGAGGTAAGCGATGTGCTGGAACCAGTTCATGTCGATGTCCCCGGCCTTGAGGGCAGGGTTGGGCTGGCTGTAGTCACTGAACTCAACGAGTTCTACATTAATGCCTTCTCCAGCAGCAACTTCGACCAGTTTCTTGTTGGAATCGCTGGAACCGACTACACCGATGCGAACCGTTTCATCGCTAGATGATGCTGAGTCAGATGAGCCGCAGGCTGCAAGACCGAGCGCTAGGGGTACGAGAGCCAAAGAGGCAACAAATTTCTTCACGGCTATGAATCTTTCTGCTGGAAAGTATATGAAGTGCGGCCACGCTCAGCCTCTGACATTTTCAAATTGCTGAAGTGGTTTCGAGCACCGGTTCGGCGCTCCTTCCATTAGACCACTAGAGCCCACTCACTTCCCTATTCACACAGATTTTGCGGCACATTTCACGTGCCTGACCGCAACATAAAGTTAACCAGTAACAGTGCGTAACATTCTGTAGCACCCGGACGGGCACCGAGCACTAGCCTTGCTCTGCAAGCCAAGTGTGTTGCCAGGAGGTCAGACGCCCGCGGATTCCCACAAAATGTTCTTCCATCAGGGCCGCGGCAGCATCTGCATCACGGGCGACCACTGCCTCGTAAAGGTTACGGTGAGCATCGAGCAGTTCGGTGGTCTGACCACGATTCAGCGGCGCTACCCTATCAAGTACCCCGGCAATGTTGTTGTAGACCTGCCAAAAGACATCCAGCAGGCGGGACAGAAGCTCGTTACCTAGTGGAGCGAAAATAGCGGCGTGAAAACGCTGGTCATATTCTGCCTTCCAGGTGCCACTCTCAACATTAGCCGCCATATCCTCGTAGGCTCTCGTAACCAACGCAAGATGCTCATCAGTCATGACCGGAATGACTGAGCGGATTAGACCGATTTCCAGCGCCTCGCGTACCTCTACCAGTTCCAACGCCTCCTTGCCGCCGTGGTAAAGGGCTAGGCAACCACGGAAACTGAGTGCCCGCGTCATTGACCCCAGAGCATTACCTCCCACAAAAGTGCCAAAACCGTGCCGTACCTCGACGATGCCGAGTGCTTCAAGCACCTTGAGGGCTTCGCGCACAGAGTTGCGCCCTACGCCCAGCTCATCAATGAGTTCTTGTTCTGTTGGGAGCGGGTCCCCCTGTCCCAATTGGCGGCTAAAGATAAGGGCAATGATGTCATTTTGCAGCTGGTACTGACGTTGCTGCGCTGCACTGCGACTGTTTTTGAGCACCAGCAAGTCCCCATAAACGGGGGTGAGATTCGGCAAGTTTTTCATGCTTCCGCTCTACCTTTCTCGGGAACTTTTCTTTTTAAGATTAGATGCTGGTGCAATACTCACTAACCTGCGCCTTTACTTAAGTTGTGAAATTTTGAGGGTGGGTTGGACGCTCTTTGTTACGGGTTTACATCCCATGAGGCTTGACCCAACTAGACGTCCGTCACTAGTATACAAGATATAGGTAGGACGTCCTACCTCCGGATGATCACTGCTCAATAGCGAGCAATATTTCAGATAAGGAGTGAGACACCGATGTCACAGCTCACCCAGGTACAAGAATTGGGAACCTCCCGCCGCGGCTTCTTTAAGGTCGCTGGTTCAATTAGCGCCGCAACCGCTTTCGCTGCCTCCATCGCAGCGTGCGGTAACGGATCCTCGTCCACAGCAGGCTCAGGAGGAACCGCAGAAGTCAATAAAGACGCCACTATTAACGCCGGCATAGCCTACGACGTCTCAACTACCTTTGACCCCTCACAGTCCTCGGGTGCTGCGCCCTTCGCAGCCAATCTGCATATCTTCGAAGGCCTCTACGGGCTGGACCCCGCCACCCGCGAGCGCTATAACGCTCTCGCCACTGGTGATCCCGAGTCCGTAGGCGACACCACCTACCGTGTAACCCTGCGTGATGGCGCCAAGTTCCACGACGGCGCAGATGTCACCGCCGCAGATGTCGCCTCCACCTTTGACCTTTATACCTCAGAAGAGTCCCTCTTCAGCCAGTTCCTCTACTTCCTGGATAGCACCACAGCCGTGGATGAGAAAACCGTTGAATTCAAGCTCAACCAGCCTTTCCCCCGTTTTGCTGACCGCATCGCGCTGGTTAACATCATGCCGGCAAATGCTACCGATGACATCGATGCCTACGGTGCGCACCCCATCGGCTCTGGTCCCTATAAGTTTGTTTCTGCGACCAAAGGTGATCACATCGCCTTTGAACGTTTTGATGACTACAACGGCCCCCGTCCGGCTCTTGCCAAGACCATGCGCTGGTCAATCCTTGCCGATTCAGCAGCTCGTGTGAATGCAATGAGCTCCCAGCGTGTTCAGGCTATTGAGTCTGTCCCCTATGACAACACCACCGTTCTGGAGAACACCAATGGTGTGACCGTTAAGTCGGTACAGTCCTTTGGTCTGCTCTTCATGATGTTTAACTGCGAGAAGGAGCCCTTCAATCAGAAGGAAGTGCGCCAGGCATTCTTCTATGCCATTGATATTGACAAGGTAATTACCAACGGTCTGCTGGGGAACGCTACTGCTGCTACCTCCTTTTTACACAAGGAGCACACGGATTACGCCCAGGCATCCACGGTCTACAGCTATGACAAAGAGAAGGCAAAGAAGCTACTCAAAGGAGCGGGTGCAGAGAACCTTTCAATCACCCTGCGCACCACCGACCACGACTGGGTCAAGCAGTGCGCTCAGCTGGTTCAGGAGTCGTTGAAGGACGCCGGCATTGAAGTTACCCTGCAGGACGCCCAATCCTCCTCCCTATACGCCGATTACGTAGATACCGGCGACTTTGATGTGGTTCTTGCTCCCGGTGACCCTTCAGTCTTTGGCAACGACCCTGATCTGCTGCTCTCCTGGTGGTACCGCGGTGCCACCTGGCCTGAAAAGCGTTTCCGTTGGTCCGACACCGATGAATACACAAATCTGCAGGACGCTATGGGCGCCGCAGTTTCCTCAGAGAACCCCGACTGGCAGCCGGTCTTTGACATCATTGCAGAGAACGTGCCGCTCTACCCTGTCTTCCACCGTAAGCTACCTACCGCCTGGTCAGAAACCACCCTCAGCGACTTCAAGCCGTTGCCCACCACCGGCCTGTCTTTCCAAAACGTAGGTTCTTCACAGGCCTAGGCACCCAGCCAAACCCGGCGGTGGTATCTATCTCATCGTTGTTGTGCAGATGGTGCCACCGCCTCCCCTTTGTACTGTTTCACCTTTACTCACGGGAAATCCCTCACTACACACTGACTCACTCTTTTCAGGGAGCAGACCTTGTCAAACTTTCTTAGACTCCTGGGCAGGCGTCTAGCGGCACTACCAATCATGCTGCTGGGTGTCACTATTCTGGTCTTCGTTATCCTGCAGTTCACCCCGGGCGACCCGGCCACCATCGCCCTCGGTGAAGGTGCCTCGGAAGAAGCCAAAGAGGCCTACCGCGAATCCCGCGGGCTCAATGATCCGCTCATCGTTCAGTACTTCGCTTTCCTCGTGCGACTACTACACTTCGATCTGGGGATGACGACCCCACCGGCACAGCCTGTGATTGATCAGATCAAAACCGCTTTCCCCACCACTCTGCAGCTGACCTTTCTAGGCGTGGTTATCGCCGCCATCGGCTCCCTGATTCTTGGTGTACTTGCCGCACTCTACCGGGATCGCTGGCCAGACCAGATCATCCGTGTACTTTCCATGGCCTCCATTGCCACCCCCTCCTTCTGGCTGGGTATTCTAATGATTCAGTACTTCTCGCTGAACCTGGGCTGGTTTCCCTCCGGCGGTTCAGCACCCGCAGGTGCCGGTTTCGGTAGCTGGCTCTCGCACATGTTCTTGCCTGCAGTGGCGCTGGCAGTGCCCGTGAGTGCGTCGCTTACCCGAACCGTGCGAACCTCCATGGTTGAAGAACTCGATAAAGACTACGTACGAACCGCTATCGGCAACGGTGTGCCCCGCAACGAGGTCATTACCAAGAACGTTCTCAAGAACGCCCTTATCACCCCCGTGACCGTGCTGGGTCTACGCATCGGTTACCTGCTTGGCGGCGCAGTAGTTATCGAAATGATCTTCTCGCTCAACGGAATGGGCAACCTCATCTTCATCGGTATTACCGGTAACGACATCAATCTTGTTCAGGGCGTTGTGCTCACCATCGCGGTGACCTTCGTGCTGGTCAACATCATCGTTGACCTGCTCTACCTGCTCATCAACCCGCGCATCAGGAGCATCTAATCATGCGTAAAGGACTAGCAGATCGGCTCTCGCAGCCCGGTGTCCGCTTTAGGGCGCTACCGCTGGGCTCTAAAATCTCCCTTGCCTTCATTCTCATCATCGCCCTGGTCGCGGTGTTCGCTCCCTGGCTGGCACCACACGACCCCCTGGCATCCACCGGCGCCCCCATTGGCGCTCCTAACTCCGACTATCTTTTCGGTACCGACCGCCAGGGCCGCGACATCCTCTCGCGCCTCATGTACGGCGCCCGTGCCTCCCTTCAGGTTGGTCTGGGTGCGGTAGCTCTGGCACTGATTATGGGTGGTATCCTCGGTGCTCTGGCAGCGACCAGCTCCAAGTTTGTCTCAGAAGTCATTATGCGGCTCATGGACATCCTTATGGCCTTCCCCGGTATCGCTCTTGCAGCTGTACTGCTGGCATCCCTAGGCAACTCGGTCGGCACCATTATCTTCACCATCGCAATTGTCTACACCCCTCAGCTGGCACGCGTAGTTCGCGCGCAGGTACTGGCGGCCTGGGACGAAGACTATGTGCGCGCTGAGCGTGTGATGGGTGCACCGCGCTTCTACATCTTGCTCAAGCACGTCGTACGCAACACCATCGCTCCCGTACTAGTCTTTGCCACCGTCATGGTTGCAGATGCCATTATCCTTGAGGCTTCCCTGTCCTTCCTCTCAGCCGGTGTGCGCCCACCCGAACCTTCCTGGGGTAACGTCATCGCAGACGGCCGCGCACTCGTACTTGCCGGTGGCTGGTGGGCAACTACCTTTGCCGGTGTCATCATCCTGCTCACCGTGCTGGCGCTCAACGTGCTCTCTGAGGGAATGACCGACGCTATGGTCAATCCTAAGCTACGCCGCAAGCTCAAGCTTGATGATGCCTCCACCATGGCTCCTACCACCTCCGGCGCGGTGACGGCCGCTCCCTCAGCAGCCGACGATAAGACCATCGATGGTGGCGAGGTACTCTCTGATGACCTACGTAAAATTTCACCCCATGAAGTTGAACCCCCCGCATCCGTGGTAGCAGCAAAGGATCGTGCAGCAGCCGCATCCCTAGCAGCCGTGCTGACTGATCTCAAGGATGCAGAAGCAGGGCGCGGTGACCGGCTGATCGCCAACCCCAACGCCCGAGTAATCCTCGAGGTCAAGGACCTTTCCATCTTCTTCCCAGAACGCTTCGGGGACACCCCCGTGGTGGACCGTGTGTCCTTTACCGTCACCGAGGGGCAGACCATGGGGCTGGTGGGCGAATCCGGCTCGGGTAAGTCCATTACGTCTCTGGCTATCATCGGCTTACTGGATAAGAAAGCAAAGATTACCGGCTCGGTGAAGTTTGAAGGACAGGAGCTGGTAGGCGCCTCCGAATCTGTCTACCAGAAACTGCGTGGCTCGATGATTTCCATGGTCTATCAGGACGCGCTCAGCTCCCTGAACCCCTCCATGTTGATCAAGGATCAAATGAAGCAACTAATCCGACGCGGTGGCCGTAAGAGTGCCGAAGAACTGCTTGAACTGGTCAAGCTGGACCCTGTCCGCACCCTGGCATCCTACCCCCACGAGCTTTCCGGCGGCCAACGTCAGCGCGTACTCATTGCTATGGCGCTCTCCCGCTCGCCCAAGCTAGTGATTGCCGATGAGCCAACCACCGCACTCGACGTCACCGTTCAGGCAGAGGTCATCAACCTGCTCAACGAACTGCGCGAGCAACTGGGCTTCGCCATGGTCTTTGTGTCCCATGACCTTGCCCTGGTTGCCCAGGTCGCACACCGCATCTCGGTGATGTACGCGGGGCAGATCGTTGAATCTGGCGCTACCAGCCAGCTGCTCTCTAACCCCATGCACGAATACACCCGCGGTCTGCTCGGTTCAGTACTCTCCATCGAGTCCGGTTCAGAGCGTCTCTACCAGATTCCCGGAACCGTACCCTCCCCCGGCGACTTCGCCCCCGGCGACCGCTTTGCACCCCGCTCCCAACGCGAGGGCGCAGACCCCAACCAGCAATTGGTCTTCACCCCCGTCCCGGGAGAGGCTGACCACTACTGGGCATCCCACCTCGAAACCGCTAAGGAGAAGGCATGACCACCGACAGGGCAGGATCCGTCCGAGCAGCAGACGGGTCAGTGAGAGAACAAGAAAACCTGCTCAACACCACCGGGCGTGCCGCAGTAAGACGAGTAGGCGATCCCATTGTTGAGCTCAAGGGCGTACAGGTCTACCACCGGGCCCGCACCGGCGGTATCTTCAAACCCAATATCGTGAAAGCGGTAGATGGGGTTGACCTGCAGGTTCGCCGTGGTGAAACCATCGGTCTCGTCGGTGAATCAGGGTGCGGAAAATCTACTCTTGCCTCCGTGATTGTGGGTCTACAAAAGCCCACCGGCGGCGATGTGCTCTTTAAGGGTAAGAGTGCTCTCAAACGCAACGCCGCCCTGCGCAAGGATTTTGGCTCGGACGTATCCATCATCTTCCAGGACCCTGCAACTGCTCTCAACCCGCGCATGACCGTGCAGGACATCCTCAAAGACCCCTTGGACGTTCACGGCATCGGTAACAAATCCGGCCGCGACCGCCGCGTGCGCGATCTACTAGGACTGGTAGGTCTGCCCGTCTCTGCTGCGGATGCTCTACCCTCGCAGATTTCGGGCGGTCAGCGCCAACGTGTAGCTATCGCTCGCGCTCTAGCGCTGGAACCCAAGATTATCGTGGCCGACGAGCCCACCAGCGCACTGGACGTCTCGGTCCGCGCCCAGGTGCTTAATCTGCTCTCCGACCTCAAGGAAGAGCTCTACCTGGGCATGGTCTTCATCTCCCACGATATTCAAACCGTACGCTATGTCTCAGACCGTATCTGCGTGATGAACAAGGGAAAAATCGTTGAAGAAGGCACCGCAGCGCAAGTCTTCGATACCCCCAGCCAGGACTACACCCGCACCCTGCTCGGGGCTGCTCCCACTCTGCTCCACGTCTAAACCAAACTTCAAAGGAGAAAAACACCATGGCACAACCAACTTTTAGCGGCGTTATCCCGCCGCTACTGACCCCCCGCACCGCTGATGGTTCGGTAGACCACGAGTCTCTCAAGAAACTGATTGAACATCTCATCGAAGGTGGAGTAGACGGTATCTTCACGCTGGGCTCATCCTCCGAAGTTCTATACCTCACCAACACCGAACGCGAAGAAGTGCTGACAACCTGCGTGGAGACTATCGCCGGACGCACCCAGCTCATTGTTGGTATCAATGACATGACTACCGAGCGTGTCATTGATGAGGCGCGACGCCTGTTGGCCATCGGAGGTGACGCCATTGTGGTCACCAGCCAGTTCTACGCTATCGACAACGTCTTTGAAGAAGAACGCCACTTCCGTGCGATTGCTGCGGCAGTCGATGTTCCGGTTTTTGCCTACGACGTCCCGGTACGCACTAAGCAGAAACTACCCGTACCGCTACTCGCAAAGCTGGCACGAGAAGGTGTGATTGCCGGCGTCAAGGACTCATCCGGTGATGACATCTCCTTCCGCCAACTCATCCTTGCTACCGAAGATATCGAAGGTTTCTCGGTCTTCACAGGGCACGAAGTCGTCTGCGACGGTGCCATGCTCTCCGGCGCCGCCGGTCTGGTACCGGGCCTTGCCAACGTCGATCCCGCAAGCTACAAACGCCTCTACGAGGCAGCACGCACAGGTAACTGGAAGGCCGCAAAAAAAGAACAAGACCGCCTGGCGCGTCTCTTCAACATCGTGTTTGTAGAGACCCCCAGTGTCTCAGGCGGCGCAGCCGGTCTAGGCGCATTCAAGACTGCCCTGCAGGTCATGGGCATTCTGGCATCAAATCGTATGTCAGAACCAATGGAATCCCTGGGCAGCACTGAGATTGAGCGTGTGCGCGGTATCGTCGCAGAAGCTGGTCTCATCTAAAAAGGTGCCCATAGCACCACTAAGTGCCGGGCGGCATGACATCACCGCCCGGCACCGCATACCGCCCCGTTCACCCAGGTTTGACTAGGACAGCCATGACCACTTCCGTAGCACTCGCCGTTGATCTCGGCGGCACTAAAACCGCCCTTGGCATCATCGACCCCAGCGGCGTCGTCCTGCACCGCACCAAAATTCCCACCCTGGCGCAGATAGGCGGAACCAAGCTTGCTCAGCACACAGCCGACGAAGTCGCAAAACTTGCAGACTACGCCCGCGAACAGGGCTGGGAGCCCGTTGGTGTTGGTGTCGGCTCTGCCGGGGTTATTGGTATGGACGGCGCGGTCATCACCGCTGCCAACGTCATTACAGACTGGAGCGGGGTGCCCCTTGCCGCCATAGTGGCAGAAGGTACCGGTCTGCCCACCTACGCCATTAACGATGTGCACGGACACGCTCTGGGCGAGGCCTGGCAGGGAGCTTCTCAAAACGTTTCCACTAGCCTGATGGTTGCCTTCGGCACCGGCGTCGGTGGGTCCTTCATTGTGGACGGCTCACCCCTTCGCGGGGCTCACTCACTCGCTGGGCACGTCGGGCATTTCTCATCCCCTTGGGCTGTTGGAATCGATTGCCCCTGTGGCGGCATCGGTCACGTAGAAGCGGTAGCAGCAGGCCCCGGTATCGTACGCACTTATTTTCGGATAGGTGGAGTTAGTAACTGCAATACCCTTATCGATCTTAAGAAACTTGCCGAATCTGGGGACGTTAACGCGCGTGAAGCAATTGCCATTGGTGCACGTGCTGCCGGCATTGCCCTAGGCGACCTGGCAACTATTCTTGACCCCCATCTGCTGGTAGTTTCCGGTGGCGTAACGAACCTAGGTGATGCTTGGTGGCACCAACTCCGGGAAGCATACGCCCAGGCAACACTGGGGCAAGCAAAAGAAACCCCTATCACCATTGCGACCCTAGGGTCTGATGCGCCCCTGCTGGGTGCCGCCCGCCTCATCCCCGATTTCACGAGTTAAAACCCACCGAAAGGCACCCCGTGTTCACCAAAGATCAACTCATTAACCAGCTTGCCGGTCAGCTCATCGTCTCCTGCCAGGCTTACCCTGGTGAGCCCATGCGAGACCCGCGTACTACAAGCCAGGTTGCCGCTTCCGCCGTCATCGGAGGTGCAGCAGCTGTTCGCGTGCAGGGGCTAGCCGATGTTCAATTCACGCGCACAGCGGTGGAGGTGCCGGTTATCGGCCTGTGGAAGGATGGGCACGAGGGTGTCTTTATCACCCCCACCCTGCACCACGCCCTCGCGGTTGCTCAGGCAGGTGCACACGTGGTTGCCATCGATGCCACTCTGCGGGAGCGTCCGGACGGACTGACCTTTAGGCAGGTGGTCGAAGGCCTCCATGAGCAAAGCGGGGCACTGGTTATGGCAGATTGCGACTCTCTAGAATCTGCCTTTGCTGCTGCAGAGGCAGGGGCAGATTTTATCGGAACTACCTTAGCGGGCTACACCGCTGCCCGCCCCAAGACCGAGGGCCCTGACCTTGAACTGTTGACGGCAATTAGGGCAGAAGTTAGCGGGGTTCCACTCATTGCTGAGGGACGTATTCACACCCCAGCGCAGGCGAGACAGGCACTGGACGCCGGCGCCCACGCGGTGGTGGTCGGCACGGCGATTACCCATCCGGCGTCCATCACCGGCTGGTTCAAGGAGGCACTCTCCTACGATGCCTAGGCTATAAGTAAGGTTCTTTGGTGCCGGAGCTGGTACCACAGAGAGGCAAAACTGGGGTACCTTTGAATATTAGCTTCGAGATTTGCTCTAAATAAATTTCGAGCAAAATTGTACAAAATATCCTTGCAAAAGATATAAGAAAAGGAACCCAGATAGGGCTCCTTTTCTTATATCTTATCTATTTTAGGGGCGTTGGAAATCGGGGATATTTTCTTGAGCAAAATTATAGTAATCTTTCAGCTTTAGTTCACTGGCAGCAGCTTCATCCAGCACTACGGTCACATTAGGGTGCAATTGCAAGACGGAGCCAGGGCACATGGTGCTGATGGGCCCCTCTGCCATACTGGCAACAGCTGCTGCCTTGTTAGGGCCATCGGCAACAAGCACAATTTTGCGGGCTTCCATGATGGTTCCGATCCCTTGAGTCAGGCAGTGCACTGGCACCCGAGACGTATCGCCATCAAAGAAACGGGCGTTATCAGCAACGGTCTTAGGAGCAAGAGTTTTAATGCGGGTGCGGGATGCCAGCGAGGATCCGGGCTCATTAAAGCCTATATGCCCGTTGGCACCTATACCGAGTATCTGCACGTCAACACCACATGCCGCCTTAATTTTCTGCTCATAATTGGCACACTCGGAGGGAATATCTGATGCCATGCCATCCAGCACATGAACGTTCTGGGGAGCCAATCCCACCTTCTTCACCACCTCAGCCTCAATAACCGAGCGGTAAGACTCAGGGTGTGCGGGGTCAAGCCCCACATACTCATCAAGAGCAAATGCTTTAACCGCACTTACATCCAGCCCCTCGGCTACTCGCTTCTGCAGATGCTGGTAGGTACTCTCGGGAGAGGATCCGGTGGCAACGCCCCACACAGCAGAACGGCCAGCTGCAGCACACTCTTCGGTTATCGCAGCAATAAGTGCTGCCGCATATTCACCGGCACGATCCCTGTCTTTAAAAATAATAATTTCCATACCTATATTTTATGTAAATAATCGATAATTTTCACTGTTTTTGGCTCTGTTACAGATAATGATATGTACTGGGTTTCGGTCACACCCACCACCCAAAAAAACTAACACATCAAACAACAGCAACTAAAGCATCATCCACCACCTCCTGAGGAGCCCTAAACCCAAGACCCTGATGCAACCGCTGCCGATTCCACCAACACACCCAACCCGCCGTGGCAGCCTCCAACTGAGCAACAGATTCAAAGAACCGGCCACGTACAAGCTCAGTCTTATACGCACCGTTAACCGACTCAGCCAGGGCATTATCGTATGAATCTCCAGTAGATCCTACGGACAACCGAACACCCAGCTGGACCAGCTCACCAGTGTAATCCTCAGCCACATACTGCCAGCCCCGGTCTGAGTGATGCACCACCTGCGTCACATCAGACCCTGAACGCCTGGCTTCAAACAAAGCCTGCTTGAGAGCCATCAGCGGCATGCCCTGAGTATGCATAGTCGAGGAAACGCCCCAGCCCACAATTTTCCGGCTGAACACATCAGTGATGAACGCGGTGTAGCAAAACCCGCCAGCAGTACGCACATAGGTGAAATCTGCGACCCACAGACGGTTCGGCGCATCAGCGGTAAAACGGCGATTGACCAGATCAGGGCGGTGATCCAAGACAGTGGCAGGCCTAGTAGTCACAGGCTTACGACCCCGATGCACACCCTGGAGACCAGCTACACGCATCAATCGGTAGGTCTGGTCCCGTCCGACTGCCCAGCCTGCTCGTCTCATCGCTTGCCACATTTTGCGCACGCCGTAGACTCCGTAGTTCTCCTGGTGGATTTTGATCAGTTCAGGAATGAGGAGCTGGTCGGATAGTAATCTGGCTGAAGCGACACGGCCAATTGCGCGGTAATAGCCGCTGGCCGTAATGAAGCCACCATCAAGATGCTCGGATAGGACTCGGCATATGGGCTCGACCCCGAAACAATCCTTATACATATCAATGTAGCGGATCATCATCGGGCTGGGCGGTCGAGTTCTGCTGCGAAAAAAGCTGAGGCGGTTTTCAAAATCTCGTTGGCCCTACGCAGTTCCGCGTTTTCTCGTTTCAGGCGTCTGATTTCGGCCGCCGCGTCACTAGTAGTACTGATTTCTTTGCCGGTGTCCAGTGCAGCAGTGTTGCACCAGCGGGCCAGGGTGTTGTGGGAAATTCCTAGCCGAGGGGCGATGTCTTTGATTGCCGCGGTTATGGATGGAGCGTCAGCGTGGTTGAGTCGGTCGCCTACGAGTCGTACTGCTCGTTCTTTGAATTCTTGGGGGTATTTGGTGGGCATGGTCTTTATTATTCCTTCCGGTGGGGTGTGGGTGGAAGGTGTGGACTGAACCCAGTACATATCAGTTATAGTGATGATTGTTCCAGTTCCTTTTAGTAGGGCTTACCCAAACTATTTGGCAACCCTCGTATGATAGTCGGAGTTGAAGCCAGCACATATCAAACACCGACCTCTCGAAAACCTTCCCTCAATACCGATTCAAAAGGAGGACCCGTGCAGAGTCGCCTCACCCTTTTTCACTCACTGACACCCCTGACCCTGGGGCATGCACCGGGTGCCACTGCATGGATACTGACAGACGGTCAGACCCTGCTAGAACAGGGCACCGGCAACGGCTGGCAACAAGCGATTTCACGGCACCGACTAGAATCTTCCCAGGTTCTGGACGGTAGTGCTCTCTATCTCAGTGAGGGTTTTACCGATATCCACTGTCACGGTGGCGGTGGGGTAGCTTTTGAAAACGCTCCGGAACTGGACGCGGCGCTGGAGATACACGCCGCTAGCGGTACCAGTGGGACGATCGCTTCCCTGGTCGCCAATCCGGTGAACGAACTTGAGCGCACAATGAACAAGCTTGCCAGGTCAATAGATGCGGATCTCTCAGCGTCGGGGGCACGCCTACGGGGTATCCATGCTGAAGGCCCCTACCTCTCGCCCCTTCACCGGGGGGCGCACAACCCTGATTTTCTAATAAGACCTACCCCGGATCAAGTGGAAGCACTTTATGAAGCTTCACAAGGGCACCTACGCCAGATTACCCTTGCACCTGAGCTGGACACCGGGTTTGCAACTCTGCAACGTTGCCTTGAACTGGGCATCCGGGTAGCGGTAGGGCACACCGACGCCGACTACGATACCGCAAAAGCAGCTTTTGACGAGGGCGCTTCACTGTTAACCCACACTTATAACGCCATGCGGCCGCTCCATCACCGTTCTCCCGGCCCCGTAGCCGCAGCCGTGGACTCTCCCCACGTCACCTTGGAGGTTATAGCCGACGGCGTGCATGTACATGCTCCTCTAGTGCGGGCTGCTTTTGCTATGGCCTCCGGCCGTATCGCTCTAGTTACCGATGCGATGGCAGCCACCGGTTGCGCAGACGGTCACTACATGCTGGGCTCACTTGATGTCGAAGTTCTTGATTCGGTAGCAAAAATTAGCGGTACGGACACCATCGCCGGTAGCACCCTTACCCTGGGTGCAGCAGTGCAGAAAGCTGTTGCTTTTGGAATCCCGCTGGCGGATGCTGTGCAGGCAGCTACCGTCACTCCGCGTATTGCCCTGGGTCTCTGTGCTCGTGAAAGCGGTCTAAATCTGCTGGATTCTGCTGGTCAGCTGGTCCGCACTTTCCGTTAGAAGATATAGAGGCTTATTCGTAAGGTTTAACAAAGCATGCTTACAGCGAAGCTGCTGGCTCGGGGCTGGCGTGAATCGCCTTGTGAGCGAAGCGAACCAGGCGAGAGGGTCGGCGGCGAGCGTGAGCATACAAGACCCTTATGAATAAGCCTCATAGACCCCGGCTCAACTCATATGGGTTAAGCAAGGGCTTGCTCGTAGGTGAGCAGGCTTTACTTACCGTGCTTTTCTTCTAGGCACTCGCGCACCTTGCGGCGCAGGGTCTTCCCCAGCATGGAGCGGGGCAGCTCCTTGACTTCGTAGTAGTTGCGGGGCACCTTGTAACGGGTGAGGCGGGCGCGGCAGTGCTCTTTGAGCTCTTCGGGGTCAATAGCGTATCCCTCAGCAGGAATGATGGCCGCGGTTACGGTTTCTCCGCCAGAGGCATCGGGCAGGCCCACTACAGCGCAGTCAGCTACCGAGTCATGCTGCTTGAGCACGTTCTCAACCTCGGTCGGTGAAACGTTGAAGCCGCCGGTAATAATGACTTCTTTGATGCGATCAACGATCTGGATGAAATGATCCTCATCGAGTTTCACGATATCGCCGGTGCGGAGCCAGCCGCCCTGAACCAGGGTTTTGAGGGTGTCTTCTTCACGCTTCCAGTAGCCCTTGAAGACCTGCGGGCCCCGTACCCAGAGTTCACCTTCTTCGCCGTTGGCAACGTCCTCTAGCGTTTCAGGGTCCACAACCCGAATGTCAGTGGAGGGGAAGGGTACACCGATGGTGCCCGCGCGGCGGGTCTCGTTGAGTGGGTTGCAGGAGACCAGCGGGGCACATTCGGTCAGGCCGTAGCCTTCCACCAGCATGCCACCGGTGGCTTCTTCCCATTCAGCAACCAGGTCGTAGGGCAGGTGCATAGCACCTGAGACCGAAGTGCGGATGCCGCGCAGGGAGACACCGCGCTGCTTGGCTTCGTCCAGAATACGGCGGTAGACCGGTGGCACTGCGGGCAAGATGGTGGGCGGTGTCTTCTTCATGGCTCTGAAAATGAGGTCCATGTCGACGGTGGGAAAGAGCACCACGCGAGCGTGGCAGACAGCAGCGACAGTCTGCCCCAGGGTCATACCGTAGGCGTGGAAGAGCGGGAGCACTGAGTAGATGACGTCCCCACCCTGCGGCTGGATGTAGGCTTCCCCCATGCGCCCATTCGATTCCAGATTACGGTGGGTGAGCATAACACCCTTGGGTAGGCCTGTGGTGCCTGAGGTGTATTGCAGCAGCGCCAGGTCGTGTGCGGTGGGGCGGTGATGGTCTGCGGCGATAGGCTCGTTCTTGAGCAGCTGACGCCAGGGGGTGGCGCCCTTGGCCGCCCCTTCCAGCTTCTCGCGGGATGCCTTGAGCTTGCCCACTGGCAATTTCAGTGCGGTGCGCATCAGACGCGGCATCTCTTCGATCATGTTGACCGCAAAAATGTGCTTGGGGCGGATGTCACTCGGCAGCGAAGTGACGTTATCTGCGATCTTGTCCCAAACGATGGCCGCCTTAGCACCGTGATCTTCAAACATGTGGCGCAGTTCAGCAGCGGTGTAGAGGGGGTTATGCTCTACCACCACGGCGCCCAGGCGCATGATGGCGTAAAAAGCGACCATGTGTTGCGGGCAGTTAGGCAGGACGACGGCCACCCGGTCACCGTGCTGAACGCCGGCTTTGCGCAGTCCCTCAGCTACGCGCAAAATCTGGTCACCCAGCTCACCGTAGGTGGTGGTGGCACCGAAAAATTCCAGTGCGATTTTCTGGGGATGCTCACGGACTGCATCTGCCATCAGGTGGCTCAGTGATGTCTCTGGTAAATCTACATTGGCGGGGGTACCAGGGCTGTAGTTCTTTTGCCAGGGGCGATGGGCGAGCGGAAAATCGTTGCTCTGGGGTGAATTTTCGACTGTTTGCATACACACGATTGTGCCACAGGGCCTTTATTACTGACATACTGGGGGTATGGCTCGTAGACGAAATCAAGATATCACTCCCGATGAATTTAGGGAGCTGATGCGCGAAATTAACAAGCGCATGATTATTGCCGGTCTCATCGTGATTACGACTGGTCTGCTCATTATCGGCGCGCTTGCTCTTTGGGGAGGCCCTCATGGCTAACTGGCAGCAAAAACGCGAAGGCAAAAGCGTCTTTGAACAGATGACGGCAGGTTATGCCTACCGGCCCGATGATGAATGCAATGACCTTCATATGAAGGTGACTCAGTTGACCCAGGTCTACGCCCAGCAGTACTACGCCTCAGATCCCGCGATGACTGAAACTCTCAAGAGCATGGTTGGTTCCCTGGGCAAGGGCGCGATGATCCGCCCCACCGTTTCCTTTGATTACGGGATTAATACCCATATTGGCGCTGGTTGCTTCTTCAATTTTGGCTGTGTCTTTTTAGACGTAGCCCCCATTACTTTTGGTGATGGTGTGCTTGTTGGGCCCAACGTTCAATTCTTGACGCCCACCCACCCCCTTAACCCGGTGGATCGCGCAGCGCTCTGGGAAGGTGGTTTACCCATCACCGTGGGCCGCAACGTCTGGATCGGTGGGGGCGCAATCATCCTCCCTGGAGTCACCATCGGCGAGAACGCTGTTATTGGCGCTGGAGCCGTGGTGTCTAAAGATATCCCGGCCAACGCCGTAGCGGTGGGTAGCCCCGCTAAGGTGGTGCGGTACGTGGCTGACGATGAACGCCCTACCGACCCCAACCATCAATATAGTCCGCAGGCTCTGGGCCTCGCTTAGTCCTTCATGTATCCTCAACCTATCTATCAGAAGGAGCCTCGAGTATGTCCCAAGATTCTAGCCGCCCCTCCCCTAACAATTCCGGCGACTGGGAGGCAGTATTCAACGACGCAGACCCCACCCGAATACTCCCACCCTACTCATCAGAGCCCGGCGCTAAAGCAGGTAGCCCGCAAGCTGCCGATTCATCGGTCTCAGCGGTGCGTTATCAGCCCGACCCTACCCCTTCTGCTGCGGAGCACTCTGTACCTGCTGCTCCTGCCGAGCTGCGGAGTTCTGGGGCCGATCAGAGGGCAGCCTACAGCACGGCCGAGGTGCCAGCCCGTCGCAAAAGCAAGCTGAGCCCCTACCGAAGGGTTCAGTTCATCCCCGCTTTCCTGGGTGCTCTTGCTGCCCACGGCATGCTAAACCTGCTCTTTCAGTTGGCAGCTCCCCTTCTGGTGGCGGCTGGGCTGAAAAGCTATGACACCCCCACCCTTGTAGCTCTCGACCTTTTCAACGCCGATGCGAGAGCGGCAGCCCTTCCCTGGGCCATCTTCCTCGGGATCTGCTACGTATTTGCTTTCCTTGCAGCAGGCTATGCAGCTGCACGTATGAGTGGGGTAGCTCCGGCAAAACAAGCCCTAGGGGTACTCATGATGACCTTGCTGGGCGTGCTACTGGGCTCAGCCATCGCTTGGCTGGCATCCCTGGCGAGCATTGAGGTGCAACCGTCTTTTGCGGGCCATCTTTTCATGGAACAAAACTTTGCTCCCGGCTTGCTCACCCTTCTCAGCGTGCTGGTCATCGCTTACCTTTCAGCCTTGCTGGGATCTTTCATAGGCGTTTCTTACCATCGCAAGCTAGAGAATAGCTGGAGCGAATAAGTCATAAACGGTGCCGTAGGCGACATCAACCCTTCACACTATAGTTCCAAACGGGTCGCCGCTATTTTTTGCCTGTAAAATATTTCAAGGGTAAAGAATAGGAGATGGCCCCAGTGACACAAATACGGGGCGAGGGTAGGGGTCAGGCTGTCAGAGGCACACCACAAACGAAGTAGGTAAGTATGAGCGTTGTACGTGTAGGAATTGTTGATGACCACGAGGTTGTCCGTGAGGGCATGCGAGCGGTCGCATCCGGAGCCAGCGAAATTGAACTAGTAGCTGCAGCTCCCACCGCCGCTGACCTCCTGGTAGCCCTAGGCAGGAACCTTCATGACCCGTCGTCGGCTGATTTGGGTAAGCTCAAAAGGGACTGCGATGTCGTGCTCCTTGACCTTTCTCTACAGGACCGTTCACGTCCCAGCGAGAACGTAGACATCCTTCAGCGCGCTGGCATCAAGGTTCTCATTTTTAGCATTGGTGAGAACCCCAGTTTGATTCGTGAAGCGCTGAAAGCAGGTGCTCTGGGGCTGGTTCGAAAGTCTGAGCCCTTGGATCATGCACTGGCTGAAGCAAAGAATATTGCCGACGGTAAAGCCGTGGTCACCAAAGAACTAGCAGCAGCTATCGATGGTGATCCAGAGTTCTCCCGTGCCAGCCTCTCCCCCCGCGAGCAGGAAACTCTGCGTCTCTACGCTTCCGGTTTTGCCCAGGTACAGGTAGCCCGCCGCATGGGCATTAAGCAGTCTGCGGTGAAAACCAACATTGACCGCATCCGCGAAAAGTACGCCCGTGTAGGACGACCCGCCCCCACCAAGATTGATTTGCGCATCCGCGCTATCGAAGATGGTTTGGTTGATTCTATGGAAGATACTCAGAGCGCCCAGCGGTATATTTAAGGCACCGCCCTCTCCCGCCCTCCCTACAGCAAGGAAACGCCCTGTCTACCTCTACCGGTGGTGCTTCTCGGGATCTAACCCGCGCTCTTCAGCCATCCCGAGTCGAGCGCATACGTTCCTTCTCTCTCAAGCCCCTGTCACTAACCTCTGGTCAGCAAAGGCTCATGGGGCCTAGTTCTTTCGGGCTCTACTGTTCCCTAGAGATTATTTATGCTCTGATTGCTACCGCCCTGGTGTTCCAATCCTTAGCGGATATCTCAGGGGCGTACGGGCGAGACTCTTACTGGTACCTCTTTCTAATCCCTGTCACCTTAGCTCATGGTGCCCTCCTAATTTTCAACGGAGTGCGCAAAGAAATTAGCGCTAAAGCGGTCAGTTTTATGCTGATCATTGCATACGGCGCCTATATAACCTGGCCCTTTAGCGAAGGAGCCCAAACCTCAGCTATCCCCTGGTCCTGGCTTTTTGGGATCTACGCCATGCTTGTTCCGGCCTTTGAAGAAACCTCACGAGGCAGTTATCTTCACAGCTTCGCCATTCCCTCGCTCCTCATTGCTAGTTCCTTCGCAACCCACTGGCTCACCGGCGCTCCCCTAGATTACGCAGACTTAGCCAGCCGCGTAGCCTTTCTAGGGTTCTTTTGTGCACTGCTCGCCGGGTTTGCTCGCTTTGCTCTCAACGCTGTGAGGGAATCAGACAAAACCTACTACGAAACTCTCTCAGCCCAGCTTCTGCTCAACCGATCAAGGGATTACGCCAAAGACCTACAGGATTTCGACAAACTGGTTCACGATAACGTCATGGCTGCCCTGCTCGATGCCAGCCGTAACTTAGGTGAACTGCCTCAACGCACCCGCCTTCTAGCCCGCCGCGCAATCGCTGTGCTTGAAGAAGAAACTCTTAAGCTCCCGCCTCAGCAGCCCATCACCTTCCAGCAACTCACCGAGCAAATAGCGGAAGGAGTGGAGCCGTGGAACCAGCGCCTAAGGTTCGTGCCAGATGTCATTGAGAAGCACCCCCAGGCGTCCCCTGATTCAACCATGCCCTACGCTACCGCCCGAGCCTTCACCCATGCAGTGACCGAGGCAGTGTCTAATTCAGCCCGCCACTCAGGAACTCGCACCACCGTTATCAGTATTCGCACCGAGATGAGGCGCCCTTTTAGATCCACCCGATCCGATGAAGTGCGCCCCTATATTCTCTGCACCATTACAGATAAGGGTCAGGGTTTTTCGATGAGTGACCTAGATTTTCACCGGTTGGGCGTGAGGGTATCAATGCTACGCAGCATGGAAGAAGCCGGTGGCAAGGTCACTATCAATTCATCGCCAGATAAGGGAACTACGGTTGTGGTGCAGTGGCCGAACGAGGAATCTAATGCTGGCTAAGTACTACCACTCCAGCGTGCTGCTGAGCGTTTTTGCTGCGGGTAGCTTACTGCTAATCACTGCCTTCGCTATCTGGTATAACTTTTACACGGTCGTCACAGCCCCGCACTGGGGAGCCATCCTGGGGGCCTACATCCTGGCAATCTGCCCTATTTTTCTTCCCACCCACCGGTTAGAGCTTCCTGTGTATCTCCCCCCACTCATCGTGGTGCTGGGGCTTTCCAGCGTGGAGATGACTCTGACCGCTATCAGTCACTCCCTGACTTTCTTGAATCTTTCCTGGCCGCTGATGGCCTACACGGCACTAGCTCTGGGGCTCATTTTGCGGCGCCACGGTTTCTATGGGTGGCTTTTCTTCATCGGTTTTAATATCCTGGTATTGAGCTGGCATACCCGCTACTTCGATTCCCGCATCGTGCTGGCTACCGAGTTTATTATTCCCGTCTTGCTGATGCTCATCGCCATAATTGTCCCTCGGCAAATTGAGCAGGCGCACTCTAAGACCAGGCAGGCACGTGGTATGCGAATTATCGCTGATGCTGACCGAGCTGAAGAAACCGGAATGGGAGCGGTAGCCTCCCAGCGTGTTCAAGAGGTTCGAGCGCTCACCGAAGACATGCTCTACCGCATCGCCTATAACCAAAGCCCGGTAACACACGACGAGATGGACAGCTTTAGGTTCGCTGAAGCTCAGCTACGCGATACGATCCGCGGGCGATATATCGTCAATCGGCAGATTCTGGATGCAGCCTGGCTTGCACGCCAACGCGGAGTTAAAGTCGATATCTTGGACGAGCGCGGCTCCAGCCTTCCTGGCAGAGTGGCCTCTGCACTCACCCACTGCGCCGTGGACCTGTTTGATAATGCTTCAAGCGGGACTATTACCATCCGTGCCTTCCCCAGTGATGACCCCTGCGCCGTCATGCTTGTGCACGATGGTAACTCTGAGGACGATGAACCAAGCGCTATCGAGATTTCTCAAACAGGGGCCATTGAACGCTTCTAGACACACCTTTTTGGTTTCCGCATAAATAAAATTACATCACTTTGCCCCTCAGAAAACCTCTACAAGCAACACACCTGTTTTTGTAAAAACCTTGATTTTCCGCGGTTTTTTGGCTCATCTGAGCTAATCAAGGGATCTCTTGTCAGCACCTATGAGGACAAACAGAGATTCACTAAGTGGGATATGATGAAATCGGTTTACGGGTGGTGCTGAGTCGGGGGACTCAAAGCACCGGCGACGTTGGGGGACTGACCCGGAGCATTATCCATCCGTGGACCCAACCAGGTATCTTGTGAAGATTGCTTGTAGGTTTGATCCTACGACCTGCATTTCTAGGGAGATGATGCGGGATACTTAACAGTCTTCACACCTTGGCACGGTACCGGCTTTCTGCTCTCGAGCAGGGTTTTACAGGTTTTTTCCTGTAATGCTCCACTTGAGCTAGCAAACGGTACCTAAAGACCCAGTCTGCTTTGCGCAGACTGGGTCTTTTTTTGTGCCGGTTTATACCCCGGCGGTAAATTTCATTCCTACATATCTAGAAGCAGGGCCGGTTCTTCAAGGATAGAAGCAACGTCTGCCAGGAAACGTGCAGAGAGATCGCCGTCCAGAATACGGTGGTCGAAGGATCCGCCCAGGGTGGTGACCCAGCGTGGAATAACCTCGCCGCTGACAACCCAGGGCTTCTCTTTGATAGTACCGAAAGCGATAATGGCAGCTTCGCCCGGGTTAATAATCGGTGTTCCAGTGTCAATGCCCAGGGAGCCAATATTGGTAATGGTCATCGTGCCATTAGACATCTCTGCCGGCTGGGTTTTGCCCTCACGGGCACGTGCCGTGAGATCGTTGAGTGCTATAGCCAGTTCTCGCAGGTTGAGCTCATGTGCATTCTTGATATTGGGCACCATCAGACCGCGAGGGGTAGCTGCGGCAATGCCCAAGTTCATGAAGTGCTTGATCTGAATCTCGGTGTCAGTCCAGGTTGCGTTGACCTGGGGATTACGGGCAGCAGCCCAGATGACGGCCTTGGCCAGAATGAGTAGCGGAGTTACCTTGATACCTTCAAACTGAGGTGACTTCTTAAGCCTCTTGACGAACTCCATCGTGCGGGAGGCATCAACATCAACGAAGATAGAAACGTGCGGAGCGCTAAAGGAAGACTGCACCATGGCAGCAGCCGTTGCCTTACGCACACCCTTGACAGGTATACGTTCGATTCGATCGTCGCTCACCTCTGTTGCCTGCCAGAAACTACTGGGGCTTGCCCCGGGAGTTTTGGACTGGGGCAGAGTCATATGTGCAGCGTAGTTGAGCAGGTCTTTCTTGGTGACCTGCCCCTGCTCGCCCGTGGGTGTGACATCCTGCAAATTGATACCCATGTCCTGCGCTGCCTTACGCACTGGTGGTTTAGCCAAAGCACGGGAAGCAGCAGGTTTAGTGTGAAGCTGGAAGGATGCTGCGGGAGCAGAAGAGGATGCTGGATCGGGGCGTTTGCGGGCGCGACGCTTAACCGGGTCTGCCTTGGGACCTGAACCTACCAGTGCCGCCTGCTGGGCACCAGCGTCCTTAGTGTTAAGAGAAGTAGGTTCAGCAGCTTTAGGGTCAGCGCCCTGTTCAGGGGAAGCATCACCTGCGGAGATAGCAATAATGGGGCTCTCTACCTCTACGGTCTGCCCTTCTTCTGCCATGAGCTCCTCTACCCTACCGGCGTAGGGTGAGGGCAGTTCAACCACTGACTTTGCGGTCTCAATTTCAACAAGGACATCATTGACAGCTACTGTATCGCCTACTGCAACCTTCCAGCTGAGAATTTCTGCTTCGGTGAGGCCTTCGCCTACATCGGGGAGGTTAAAAATCTGGGACATGGTTTAACCTTTCGTTTCTAGTAGGCAAAGGAACGATCAACGGCATCGAGCATACGGTCGATACCGGGCACGTATTCTTCTTCAACGCGCGAGACCGGGTAGGGCATATGGAAACCACCCACCCGTAGCACGGGTGCTTCAAGGTGGAAGAAGCAGCGCTCTGAGATGGTGGATGCGATATCGGCACCAATACCACCAAAGACCGGAGCTTCGTGAGTGACTACCAAGCGCCCGGTCTTTTCAACCGAGGCAATAATGGTGGGGAAATCCAGGGGTGAGAGCGAACGCAGGTCAATGACCTCGATGCTGCGGCCGTCCTCTTCAGCCGCCTTAGCTGCGGCTAGCGCAACAGGGACCAGGGGTCCATAGGCAACTAGAGTAAGGTCGGCTCCTTCGCGCACCACCTGGGCTTTGAAGGGGTCAAAGCCGGTATCGGTGAAGTCTACTTCTCCCTTGGACCAGTAGCGGCGCTTGGGTTCAAAGTAGATGACCGGGTCTGGGTGGGCAATGGACTTGCGCAGCATCCAGTAGGCATCGTGCGGGTTAGAGGGGGTCACCACGCGCAGCCCCGGAGTGTGGGTGAAGAGGGCTTCGGGTGACTCGGAGTGGTGCTCGATAGAGCCAATCATGCCGCCGTAGGGAATGCGCACGGTGACCGGGACGGTGTAGTGGCCCAGAGTGCGACCGTGCATTTTGGCCAGCTGACTGGTGATTTGGTTGAAGCCGGGGAAGACAAAGCCGTCAAACTGAATTTCTGCCACGGGGCGGTAGCCGCGCAGGGCCATACCAATTGAGGTGCCGATGATACCGGCTTCGCCCAGGGGGGTGTCCAGCACGCGGTTTTCGCCGAAGGTTGCCTGGAGCCCCTCGGTGACACGGTAGACCCCGCCCAACTTGCCGATGTCTTCACCCAGGATGAGCACCTTGCGGTTGGCGGTCATTTCATCGTGCATAGCACGGGTAATGGACTTGGCGAGGGTAAGGGTTTCTTGAGTCTGTTCAGTCATGGTCTTATTCCTCTTCAAAACCTGCAGTGTAGGCACGGTAGAAGGCGCGGTCGTCCTCTACCTGCTGGTGGGGTTCAGCGTAAACCCGGTCAAGGTAGGTCTCAAAGTCTTCGGGTTTGCTGTTCAGCACGTAGTCGCGCACAGTTTGCCCACCCTGCTTGGTCTCTGCGGCGACCTCTTCAAAGAAGCTTTCTTCGACCCCGCGTGACCGCAGGTAGGCTTCGAGCCTGGGCAGAGGGTCAAGGGGAGTGTAGGTTGCCTCATGGTCTTGCGGGCGGTACTTGGTGGGGTCATCTGCGGTGGTGTGGGGGCCTAAGCGATAGGTTTGAGCCTCAATCATAACTGGCCCCTCCCCTGCGCGTAGCTTATCCATGGCGTAACGGGTAGCTGCGTAGACCGAGAGGACGTCGTTGCCATCCACACGCAGACCTTCAAACCCGTAGCCGGCCGCACGGGTAGAGAGGGGTACCCGGGACTGGGTTTCAAAGGGAACCGAGATAGCCCAGCCGTTGTTCTGCACAAAGAAGAGAACCGGGGCGTTATAGCTGGCGGCAAAGACCATAGACTCATGCACATCGCCCTCGGTGGATGAACCGTCACCGAAGTAGACCACCACAGCCGGCTTCGCGGCATCCTGGTTGGGGTCTGTAGCCTGGCCCTGGCCGGTCTGCTTTTCACCCGTTTCTGCCTCAATCTGGGCGTCCATGTTCAGGCCCATGGCATAACCGGTAGCGTGTAGCACCTGAGCGGCCAGCACCAGAGTGTAGGGGTGCACGTTGTGCTTCTTTGGATCCCAGCCCAGCGTCGCGCTTCCGCGGAAGAGCGGAGTAATTTCGGCAGGTTCGATGCCGCGTTCCAGCAGAGCGCCGTGATCGCGGTAGGAGGGGAAGATGTGGTCGTTAGGTGCTAAAGCCCGGGCGGACGCCACCTGAGCGGCCTCCTGCCCACGGGAGGGCACCCAGAGAGCCAGCTGGCCCTGGCGCTGCAGCGCCGTCATTTCGTCGTCGAACCGGCGGGTGAGCACCATGGTCCGGTACATCTCTTTGAGGTCGGTGTCAGTCAGCTCATCAGCATAGGAGCTGAACGTGGGGTGGGCTCTGACGGTGCCGGTCTCATCCATGAGTTGTACGAGGTCAGGTGTACCCCAGGGGGTGGCAGGGGTGTTTGCTTCTGGCATGGGATCTCCGCGTGATAACCGGGGTGGTGTACCTATTAAGACTACGCCCGCGCCACCGTCATTCTGCCCAGTTTTTGCAATTTTCAGTGAAAATATGCAAATAATGGGCAAAGTCTCAGCTGGCGCTGGCCCGAGGTAAAAGGGGTTAGGGTGCGCTGGTGCGGTGCTCAAACTGCTCCGCGAGCGCTAGAAAACGGTCATTAGCTTCATCTTCGCCAATAGAGACACGCACGCCCTCACCAGCAAAAGCTCGCACCGATAGGGCGTTGCGTTCAGCTAGCTCAGCGAAGGCAGCCGAGTGTTCGCCCAGGGGTAGCCAGACGAAGTTAGCGCGGGTCTCGGGCACCCAGTAGCCCAGGCTAGTTAGCTGAGTAACCACCTTTTCGCGCTGCTCGACCAGGTGGGCTACCCGCTGCATGACGGCGTCGTTGTGATCGATGGAAGCAACGGCAGCCTGCTCAGCAATAGAGGTCACCGCAAAAGGAGTGGCAGCCACACGCAGGTACTGGGTAACTACAGGGTGGGAGATGGAATAGCCAACCCGCAACCCTGCAAGCCCCTGCGCCTTAGAGAAGGTACGCAGGATGATGACGTTTTCATAGTCAGGGAAAACGTCGAGCCCGTTGACCGGCGGCTCCTGCCCCTCGGGGATATCGCTGGCTGCGCAGAACTCGAAGTAAGCCTCATCAATAACGACCAGCACGTCGCTGGGCACCTTGGCCAGGAAATCTCGCACCTGACTCTCGGTTACTGCCGGGCCCGTGGGGTTGTTGGGGGTGCAGACCAGGATGACGCGGGTCTGGTCGGTAACCGCCGCCGCCATGGCATCCAGATCGTGGGCGCCGTTGGGCAGATTGGGTACCTGCACGCTCTTGGCACCTGCCAAACCAACACAGATGGGGTAAGCCTCAAATGAGCGCCAGGCGTAAATGACCTCATCCTGAACGCCGTCCGCGTGGCTCCCAGCGAAGGTTGCCAGAATCTGGTTGAGGGCACCCAGGCTGCCAGCGCCGGTCACGATGTCATCAGCACTCACACCCAGGTGCTCCCCCAGGCGGGTGCGCAGGGCAGTAGAGAGCGGATCTGGGTAACGGTGCACGGTGTTAAATTCAGCAAGCACCCGGGCAACCGGCTCCACCGGCCCAAAAGGATTCTCATTAGACGAAAGCTTAAACTGGGTCAGCCCTTCCACCGGTGCCGGGGGTTTACCCGCTGCGTACTTGGGAAGCTGAGAGAAGACCGGGCGAGGGTTGAGCCCGGAACGCTTTGAAGTAGTCATACCCACCATTGTAGTGCTCCTCACTTTTGCCGCTAGGTGGTGGACGCCGTTAGCTTGGTAACCAGTGCAGGGTCAGCAGGTGGTGAACCCGCTTGCCCTCTGGTAAAGTTTTCTTTCGTTCGCGCTGACTTTCAGCAGCAACAGGCCTCCATAGCTCAGGGGTAGAGCATTTCCCTCGTAAAGAAAAGGTCGTCGGTTCAAATCCGACTGGGGGCTCCGAAAGACAAGACCCGTTCCGCAACAGCGGAACGGGTCTTGTTGTATACAGGAAGGTTCTAGGCGGCTTATCGGTGACACAGCGGGCACCTTCTTCCGCCAACATCCCTTAAACGCCAGCCCCGAGCCAGTTGGCGGAAGAAGGCGCCCACCCGCGTCAGGGCGGCAGATGCCTCTGCCGCCTTAGCAAGGAAGTTAACCCACTTAGTCTTCGTCCAGGTGAACCCCGGAGCCGTAGCCAATCAGGTAGGCCCAGACCCAAGCGGTCATCACCGCTAGAAAAATGGGCACCAGGAACATGGTGTCTGAGGCAAAGAGCCAGCGGTAGAAGAACCACAGGGCCGTTGAGGGGATGAGCAGGAAGACAAAGAGAGCTATAAAGCCGCGGGAAAAGCCACCCGAGGGCGTCCTCCTGCTATCGAATCCGAAATAATCTTTCACCGGTGCCTCTTTCAGCGTCTCACCAACAATTTAGCTACGCCACAGGCCGTAGGTTTTGGCCAGGGAGGATACCTTGCGGGCACGTGCCAGGCGAGGCAGGTAGGAGCCGTCCTTAGGCACGGAGTCCCCCTCGCTCTTTTGCAGCAGTTCCCGTGCCCAAGCGATTTCATCGGAGCTGGGCGCCAGACCCAGATTGATGGTTTCGGTCTGGGCTGGGTCAAGGGTCAGCTTACCGGTCATGCCGTGGCTGGTGGTTACCGCACAATCCCTGATGAGGTCTGACCCGTACTTACCGACCGAGGGGCCATCAATGGGGCCAGCAAGGCCACCCACGCGGGATGCCAGCACCATCTGGGAGCGGGCAAAAGCCAGAGCGATGGGGTCATCTGAGACACCGGTGTCACGGCGGTAGTCACCCTGCCCGAAAGCCAGGCGAAAGGTGCCAGGTGCCTTGGCGATGCGCACAACGTTCACCATACCCAGGGCGGTTTCAATGAGAGCAATAACGGGGGTGCCGGCAGGGAGCATCATGGCGGTGCGGGTCACGTGGTCGGGGTGCTCTGTCATAGCCAGCATGACGCCCTTGAGACCGGCAGCGTTGTTCAGGGCTTCAAGGTCCTTAGCCCAGTGCTCACTCTCAATACCGTTGATACGAACCCAGGCGCTAGCTCCCCCATTGAGCACGGCGACTACGCGCTCGCGCGCCGCGTCCTTTTGATCGGCCGGGCAGCCATCTTCAAGGTCGATCAGCACCGAGTCAGCCTCAGATTCAAGGGCTTGAGCGATCGCCTCTTCGGTTGCTGCTGCGCTGACCAAAAGCCAGGAGCGGGAGAGGCGGGCGGGGAGGGAGGCGGCACGTTCGTTGCGGTGAAAGTTAATCACAAAAAGTCCTTGTTATGGTTTCTTTGACTGCAACTCATTCTACCTTGCTCACCCTGCCGGGAGGCTGGCACGTAAGCTATCTCTAGGCGTCTGTAAGGCACCCATCGGTCATGTGCACCGTGCGGTCCGCGTGAGCCAATTGGTCCCCGTCGTGGGTAATGAGCAAGGTGGCGGTGTTGAATTCGCGGGTGATCTGTGCCAGCAGTTCCACGATAGAGGCGGAGCGCTCGGCGTCCAGGGCGCTGGTGGGTTCATCGGCAAGGAGCAGGGCGGGGGTATTCATGAGGGCACGGGCAATATTGACGCGCTGACGCTGACCGCCTGAGAGCTGATGCATCTTGCGGCCCTTCTCAGCGCCGAGCCCCACCAGGTCAAGAAGTTCGGTTGCTCGCTGGCGGGCTACTTTGAGGTCAGTGCCGCGAGCGCCGCTAATGCGCGCCACCAGCTCGAGCTGTTCAGCGGCGGTGAGGGAGGCCAGTAGGTTGGGCTGCTGGAAGATGAACCCGACGGTGGTGCGGCGAAGCTCGGCCAGTTGGCGGTCACTGTAATTTTCGGTGCGGTTGCCTTGGATAATGCGGGCGCCGCTGGTGGGGGTAATCAGCCCGGCTGCTACCGAGAGTAGGGAGGATTTACCGGAGCCGGATGCCCCGGTCACGGCGGTTAGGGTGCCGCGGTGGGCGGTCAGGCTTACGCTGTCGAGTGCGCGCATGACGGTGGGGTTGCCGTCGGCGTCTACTCCATCTGGGTATTCCAGAACGATGTCGCGCAGTTCTAGCACGCTGTCGTTGGGAGTAACGGCTTGGGTAGGTGCGGTGAGGGTTGCAGTCATGGTGGTTAGCCTTTCGCGAAGAGGGGTGATCGAGTAAGAGCGTGGGGTTAGTTGCCGCCCAGGGCAATCATGGGGTCTACCTTGGCTACCTTGCGCAGGGCGAAGAGAGAGCCTGCCATACCCAGTACCCAGATACCTGCTGCGGGTGCAAGAACGGTAAGCGCGGTGAGCTGGAAGGGTACGGCGTTCGCTGCCAGGGCACCTAGGCCCAACCCGGTCAGAGCTCCGATTGCCACACCTACTGCCAGGATAAAGGCAGTCTGTGCCAGGGCATCCTTGGTGAGGAAGCCTTGGGAGGCTCCCAGGGCGCGCATGACGGCGATGTCGCGGGTGCGCTGGATCGTCCAGACGGTCAGGAAGGAGATGATCACCAGAGCTGAGATGCCGTAGAGGAAGCCCTGCATGGTGACCAGGGAGCCTCGTTCTGAGCTGTAGGCGGGCAAAGCGTTGAAGGACTCGCGGGGCGTGAGCGCCTGTGTGCCGGTTTCTGCGGCGAGAGCTTCAACGTCAGCGCTACCCTCTGCCAGCATCACGGTGCCCAGCACTGCTTCATCTCCCTCTAGGGTGCGCTGGTGGGTGAGGTTCTGCCAGGTGGCGGTGGTTGCCCAGCCGGTCAGGGTGTGGGAGTAGAAGGTGTCTTCAGCGATACCGGAGACCACCAGGTCGGTGCCGCTGAAAGTGACAGTATCGCCCACCTGTGCCCCGGCGTCCTGGGCGGTGGTGGCGGGGAGCAGGATTTCGCCGTCGGCAGGCAGTGAGCCTTCGAGCAGGGGCGAAACTTCGGTCACGGTTGCTGAGCCTTCAGGCAGCGAGAAGAGGGTCATGGAGACCGCGGTGTCAGCTTCAAGCCTTCCGGTGCTCACGCCAAGGGGCTCGGTTAAGGTCGTGCCCTCTGCGCTCTGCCAGGTGTTCAGTAACCCGGCGGTGATTTGTGAGTCGGTGAAAGACGCCTCGCCGCCCTCGTTGGAGGGCGCAAAGACCAGGGTGTCAGCGGGAAGTTTTTCAAGGGCATCAGTGTTTTGGTTGCCCAATCCCCCGGTGAGCCCGGTCAGCATGACCAGCAGCAGGGTAATGAGGGCTACGGTAGCCCCGATGAGGGTGAACCTGCCTTTAGCAAAGAGGATGTCTCGCCAGCCTACAAACATTGTTCTGCCTTTCGTGTCACGGTTTTCTAATCTATTACTATTCAACCGGGCAGGGGGTAGGTTGCACATCGGGGTAAGGGTTGAGCTTTTTATCAACCGTTTGGACGATGCGCGCGGCCGGAAAGCAGCTTGCACCCTGAGTAGACTGGTGCTGACTATTACGAGGCTTCTCATGCAGGAGAGCTTTGGGCGGAGCAAGCTCACAGTTTGCCTGCTGGCTCGATGAAGCACACTTTTCCGAGCGCGCGAGGAATCAAAAAGCGTGCAGAATCAGCCGAGCCTGCAAGGCTGGGCGTGAATTGCCTTTGTGAGCTCGCGAACCGAGGCAAGAGGGTCAGTAGGCAAACTGTGAGCTTGCAAAGCCCTACAAAGCATCTTTGAAGAAGCCTTTACCTTGGGGAGATACCAGTGCGCAATAAGCGGGAGCCTAAGACTCTACCCACCGGCCAGAGTGTGCAGACGGTAACGGTGCTGATGGTGCTGCGTATCAGCCTGCACGTGATGTTTGCCTTCCTGGTTCTTTTTGGCACGGCAGCCGCCCTGCTATCTGAGGCTCCGGCGGCCAGGCACACAGCGGTAGCGGCGCTTTCCCTAGCTCTGGGCGGGGTCTACCTTTGGGGTACAGTCTTTGAGAATCGCCTGGGTCTGCCCTCAAATCTGCACCAGGTCTTTAGCCGTGCCGGGGCGTCCGCCCCCTACCGCCCTGAACAAACCGGCACACCTCTGCCGGTGGCTCTCTGGTTGAGCTGTATCACCCTGCTCTGGCTGGCATTAATGCTGCTGAGTAGCTCTTTCACCTGGGTCGTTTTCCCCATTATGTTTCTTTATCTGCACCTCTTGCGCCCGGTCAGGAGTGTATTGGCCACGCTTCTGCTCTGTTGCCTAGCGGTGGCTCTGCCTTTGGTGGGCCCTGCCGGTTTTGGGCTGAGCGCGGTGCTTCATGATGGTGTTGCCCCGGGCTACCTGATCGGTCCCACCTTGGGCGCTCTGCTTGCTATCGTCATTTCTTTTACCTACCGCGCTCTGCGGGAGGACGCCGCCCACCAGTACCGACTAGCAGAGCGGCTACGGGCGGTTCAGGCGCAGCTGGTGCAGCAACAGTACAGTGCTGGCAAGGTAGAAGAGCGTGAGCGTCTGGCACGAGAAATTCATGACACCCTAGCCCAGGGGCTGTCTTCCATCGTGCTGGTATCACGGGCGGCAGAGCGCTCCCTGCAGGAGGGAGACCGGGCGCGGGCGTCCGAGCAGCTGAGCATCATTAGCGCCAGCGCGTCAGAGAACCTAGCGGAGGCACGCCGTTTCATCAAAGATTTGTCCTCCCCCGCCCTGGACGATTCCCTCGTCTCTGCTCTGCAACGGCTAGCTACCACCACAGCCGAGTCCCGGCGAGCGCTGGGCAAGAGCCAGCCGGGCGCTGAGCACTTTGTCTGCACCTTCACCTTTGAGGGTAACGAGGACGCCGCCCGGCAGCTCCCTTCGCAGGTGGCGGCTGCGGTGATGCGGTGTGCTCAGGGTGCTTTGGCTAACGTGGTCGCGCATTCGCAGGCAACCCGAAGCGCGCTGACGCTGACGCTGTGGCCTGAGAAAGTTATTCTAGATGTACTGGATAATGGGCGGGGCTTTGACCCCGGAGCTGCTGAGAGCCGCACCCCATCAACAGAAGGCCATACCGGCTTCGGCTTAACCGCCATGCACAACCGGGTGCAGGCACTAGGTGGCTCCCTTGAACTCGAAAGCGGCACCGGAGGCACTGCCCTCACCGTCTCCTTTCCTTTATACCTTCAGGAGAAAGCATGACCATACGTGTTTTATTGGTTGATGACCATCCCGTAGTACGGGCTGGACTGCGAGCCATGTTTGAGGAATTTGAGAACATCACGGTGGTCGCTGAGGCAGCAGACGGCGGTGCGGCGCTAGCTGAAGTAGCCCGTTTTGCAGAGCAGGGGCACCCGTTGGATGCCGTAGTCATGGACCTACAGATGAAGCCGGTGGACGGTATCGTCGCTACCCGCTCTATCACCGAGCAGTTCCGCACCCCGGTGCTGGTTCTCACCACCTTTGATACCCAGAGCGATATTGTGGCGGCGGTTGAGGCGGGGGCGCTGGGCTACCTGCTGAAGGACGCCCCGCCCGAGCAAGTGCAGGCTGCAGTAGTGGCAACAGCAGAAGGCCGTCGCACCCTCTCCCCCGATATCGCAGCTACTCTCATGGACCGTATGCACCGGCCGGTCATTACCCTTTCCAAGAGGGAAACCGAGATTCTTGCCTTGCTGGCGACGGGGGCAACCAACCGTGAGATGGCGCAGCGGCTCTTTATTTCAGAATCAACGGTTAAAACCCACCTAGTGCACATTTACTCCAAGCTGGGCGTTGATAACCGCACGGCGGCTGTGGCAACCGCCCGCGCTGAGAACCTGCTCTAGCTCGGGCCGCCTTTCCCGAGGGTCAAGTAAAGAGGTTAGGCAGAGGCCAGCTCTGCCTTTTCTGCCAGAGCCCGGCCCAGGAGTTCTTCTGCGGCTTCGATATGCTGAACCACGGTCTGCACCCTGCGGGAGACCACGATTTCACGGTCACAGCTTTGCTCACAGGTGCCCGCGCACCGTGTCATGGCTAGAGCTTCAGCGCAGAGCGCCAGGGAGTTACCCGCCTTTGAAAGTGAGCGGTGCAGGTCTGAATAAACCCCGGTGGGGGACGCCGGCACGTCGGTACCGCTACTGGGTGCAATGCTCTGAGCTTGGGCCGCAACAGATCGAACCCTGGGCAATAGGTCTGCCAGGTCGTTGGCAACCGGGATGAGGTGTTCGAGGGTATCCGTAGCGGGCATACGCTCAAGGATTTGGTGAAAACGGTCTAGCCCGCGCACAAAGCGGTCATGGGCCCTGCGCCAGAGGCCGGTGCCGAGCTCGGCGTCATCGCGGCGTGACTGCAGAAAATCTTTGATACCCAAGGCGCAGCTCCTCTCGTCGTCCCTCAACAGGTGTCTTCTTAGGTTACCCTAAGAAAACTGCCGGAGCTGCCCTTTAGGCAACTCCGGCAGACTTCTTTGTGCACTCTAGCAGCAGCGGGTGCCCGGGTTCTTTTCCATGCGGTCGGTGTGATCACGCCAGAACTCGCGTTCGGTCATGGGCGGGTGTTCACAGCCGGTGGCACGGTGGTGGGCCAGGTACTTTTGGTACTTGTCAGCACCCAGCACACCGTTAGCCAGCCAGCGCGCTCGGGAGAAGAAATCACGCAGTGACATATTCACCTGCTTCGCTAGTGCTCACGGTGCCCGGCTGAGCCCGAGATTTGATCAGGGTACTTGGCGTAGAATCTCTTCCATTCCTGCTCAAGTTCCTTCTCGGGAGCCGTAGCCAGCATGCCGGCAGGGGCGTAAATCTTGGACTCAATGTAGGGGTTCTCGTTGGTTTGCTGAGCATGCCCATTCTTCGCCTTGAATACCTCAATGACAGCGGTAGTCACCACGATCAGGGTCAGCACGACGAAGAGGATAGAGAGGGAGCCCTGCACGAAGGTGTTGCGAACAACCGCGTCCATGGCTTCGGGGGTTGCGGCTGCGCCCAGGGAGGTCTCACCTGCAGCAATTGCATCCTTGTAGCGGAAGTGGTTAGCCCAGTAGCCCACGGCAGGGTTAGAGGAGAAGATCTTCTGGTAGGAGCCCACCACGGTAACGACCAGGTCAAAGACCAGCGGCACGGCGATAATCCAGAGGTACTTGAACTTACCCTTGTTAGCGGCGATAGCCAGGCAGACCGCCAGAGCGACCGCAGCCAGCAGCTGGTTAGCGATACCGAAGAGCGGGTAGAAGGTGTTGATACCACCCAGCGGGTCGGTCACACCAAGAATCAGGATGCTACCCCAACCAGCGACCATCACGGCGGTGGTAATCCAGGCACCGGTACGCCAGTTGTGATCCTTGAATTTAGGGAAGAAGTTGCCCAGGGTATCTGAGAGCATGAAGCGAGCCACGCGGGTACCGGCGTCCACAGCGGTCAGAATGAAGAGAGCCTCAAACATGATGGCGAAGTGGTACCAGAAGCTGGTGAGCTCAAACCAGGGAATCATCTTGTTCAGGATCAGCGCCATGCCAACCGCCAGGGTGGGGGCACCACCGGTACGGGAAACAATGGACTGCTCACCCACGGCGTCTGCAGTGGACTGAAGGATTTCGGGGGTGACGTTCACCCCGGTCAGGCCCAGGGAGTTGACGAAAAGCGCAGCCGATTCAACGGTGCCGCCGGTGACACCGGCTGCCGAGTTCATGGCGAAGTAGATACCGCGGTCGATGGTTACGGCTGCAACCAGCGCCATGATAGCCACGAAGGACTCCATGAGCATGCCACCGTAACCGATGAAACGGGTCTGACGTTCTTTTTCAACCATCTTGGGGGTGGTGCCCGATGCGATGAGAGCGTGGAAGCCTGACAGGGCGCCACAAGCGATGGTCACGAAGAGGAAGGGGAAGAGGGAGCCTGACCACACCGGGCCGTCCGCACGGGAGGCGAACTCGCTGACCGCGGGAACGGTGATTTCGGGGCGGACCACGATGATGCCGACTGCTAACAGGATGATGGTGCCCACCTTCATGAAGGTGGAGAGGTAGTCACGGGGTGCTAGCAGCAGCCAGACCGGCAGAACGGCGGCAATAAAGCCGTAGATGATGACAGCCCAGGCCAGGGTGACGCGGTCCAACGTAAGATACTGCACGCCCCATTCGGTGTTGCTAACCAGGCCACCACCGATGATGGCTGCCATGAGCAAAATGAAGCCAAGGATAGAGATTTCGCCGACTTTACCGGGGCGGATGTAGCGCAGGTAAACACCCATGAAGAGCGCGATGGGGATGGTCATACCCACGGAGAAAACACCCCAGGGCGATTCGCCCAGGGCGTTCACCACAACCAGGGCCAGGATGGCGGTAATGATGATCATGATGGCGAGGGTTGCCAGAATAGCGGCGTAACCACCAACGGTTCCTAGTTCTTCCTTAGCCATCTGGCCCAGGGAACGCCCACCGCGGCGCATGGAGAAGAAGAGAACCAGGTAGTCCTGAACAGCACCGGCGAAAATAACGCCCACAATGATCCAGATAGTGCCCGGCAAGAAGCCCATCTGCGCTGCCAGCACGGGGCCAACCAGAGGGCCAGCGCCCGCGATAGCTGCGAAGTGGTGGCCGTAGAGCACCCGGCGGTCAGTGGCCGCGTAGTCCTTACCGTCCGCGTCGTACTCCGCTGGGGTTGCGCGGCGGTCATCGGGCTGAGTCAGTTTGGCTTCAATGAAGCGGGCGTAAAAACGGTAACCTATCAGGTAGCTACAGACCGCTGCGAAAACAAACCAAATGGCGTTCACAGTTTCGCCGCGGAAGATAGCGATCATGGACCAGCTGACCGCACCAACAATAGCGATGGCAGCCCAGATAGCTATTTTCTTGGGCGTCCACGTGACATGATCTGTTTCTAGCTTGTCGGTGTCGACGTAAGCCGCCGGCCGCTCGTTATCAATAGTTGATGGGGAGTGAGCTTCCACAAGAATCTCCATACTGTGTGCCCGGTGTGTGACCGAGAATAATGTGCGTACTCACACATTAGACCTGTCTCACATTTTTCTCCATTTTTGAACCGTGTGTGACAAAGAGTTTCCTCGGCTCAGACCTTTAGGGCACCAGCAGGATTTTGCCGGCGTGCTCCCCGGAGTCAAAGTAGGTGTGAGCAGCCGCCGCGTCATCAAGGGGGAAGGTGCAGTCCAGGTGGGGTGAAATTACCCCACTTTCCAGCAGGGGCCAGGTGATACGTCCAACCCCAGCAACGATGGCGGCCTTATTCGCTGAGCTACGCGTGCGCAGGGAGGTGGCATGGACGCTGAGCCGCCGGGAAAGCATGTAGCCCAGATTAATATTCCCTTCATTCCCACCCTGCAGGCCAATAATCACCAGCGAACCGTCTACAGCCAGGGTCTTGAGATTATCGTCCAGGTAAGAGCCACCCACCACGTCCAAGATGACATCCGCTCCCCTACCCTCGGTTAGCTCTAGTGCCACCTCACGAAAATTTTGGGTGCGATAGTTGATGGGCTCAGCACCTAGCTGCTTGATGCGCTCGCACTTTTTGTCGCTGCCAGCAGTCGCTAGAACCCGCAACCCTAGAGCTTGCGCTAGTTGGATAGCGTGGGAGCCGATCCCCCCGGTCCCGCCGTGAATCAACAGGGTGCGCCCGGCGTTATCATCAGCGCTCTCGCTCACACCACAGGTCATCACTAAATTGGAGTAGACGGTAGCCGCAACCTCCGGCAAGCCAGCGGCTTCTACCAGGCTGACGCCCTTGGGTACCGGCAGGGTGTGGTCATAGTTCACGGCAACACATTCGGCATAGCCTCCGGAAGCCAGCAGTGCTACCCGCTCCTGGCCCAGCAGCTCTTCCGGAACCCCGTGGCCCACTTCAACCACGGTGCCTGACACCTCCAGTCCGTAGATATCACTTTCGCCCGGTGGGGGTGGATAAAACCCTCGGCGCTGCATCACGTCGGCCCGGTTAATGCCGCTAGCAGCAACCTTGAGTACCACTTGCCCCTGCTCAGCAGCGGGTTGGGGTGCGTCACTCACTACCAGAACCTCTGGCCCACCGTGATCTATTTCCCGTATTGCACGCATACTTGCTCCTTAGTTTTCTCTTACCCCACTCTAACGAGAGTGAGCACACACCGGTTATGTTTTGCAAAGTTATGCTGGGTGTGTAGTATTGTTTGAGTGCTCAGCACGCTGGATGGTTGTCCGAGCGGCCGAAGGAGCTGGTCTTGAAAACCAGTAGGCGGCAACCCCGTCTCGTGGGTTCAAATCCCACACCATCCGCAAGCTAAAGCCCCGCTTCGAAAGAAGCGGGGCTTTTTGTATGCCCTCTGGGCTCGCACAGGGCTGGCAGGCGGTGAAGTAATGTTCAGGAAAAATGTTCACGTTCTGCCCCGGTACTAGTCACCGGATAACTGCTGATTTCTGTGCAAACATACTCAGCCCCATAGCCGAGATGAAGACGCCAAATACCGCGCAGCGTTTTGACCCTTGCTCTTTTTGCGGCTAGTATTGGGGGAGCTGTGGTGCTGAAAGCAACGTTGACGAGCTGGATGCACAAGCTACATGGAGACGTGCCAGAGCGGCCGAATGGACTTCACTGCTAATGAAGGGTCGGGATTAAACTCGACCGGGGGTTCAAATCCCCCCGTCTCCGCCAATCAGGAAAAACCCTGTCTAACTTAGTGAAACCTAGGTTAGACAGGGTTTTTCTGTACCGGGGCAAGGTCTTTTCCCCTCGCGGTATTTAGTGGCGGTATTTAGTGAGAGACTGAGCAGCCGATTAGAAGGACTTAAAGGCTTTGAGGAAGGCGGAGCCGGTTGTGAGTTCGGACCAATCGTCAAAAACATCAAAAACAGCTACCGATGATGGAGAGAAGCCGTGCGAAGCGTCCATGAGAGCCTCATAGTCAGAATCGGGGCGCGCAAGTTCCAGGGCTGCGTCCTGCACACCGGGTAGGTGCGCTACCAGCATGAGTGCCTGCACCCCCTGAGGCGCTCGATTAACCGTTGAGACCAAAGCGGATGCCGGGGCGTTGTAGAGCCGCTCATCCAAGCTAGCGGTGGGGGCTTTCTCCCCCAACGCTTCAGAAACCCAGGTGGTGGTCTGCCGAGTGCGCAAAGCCGCTGAGCTCACCAGCATCTCGGCCACAAACCCCTGCTGCACCAGCCATTGCCCTGCTCTCGATGCCTGTTCATGCCCGCGGCGGGTCAGGGGGCGGTTAAAATCATCCAGCCCCCAGTCTGCCTCTGCGTGGCGCATAATAATCAGTGTTTTAGCGTCGTGACGCGGTAGAGAAAACTCGCTCATAACCCCCAGTGTAACGCGCCGCCGGGGCAGGCGGCGCGAGAGCACCTAGCTATTCTTGGGGCTTTTTGGGAGCTTCAACAATGGGGATTTCCCCGGTGTATTCGCCCGTCTTGTAGTCGTAATCCACCTCATTGCCTTCTTCATCGCGGCGTACATACCAGTCCGTCACTTCGCTAGCGGTTGAATCGAAATCGGCACCGGTGGCGTAGTCACTGGTGGGTTCAGTTTTCTCAACTTTGAGCGCGAAGTTGTCCCCGTGCTCGCTCACCCCCTGGTGCACTGCGTTCTCAACGGCGACTGCGGCGAACTTCTGGCGGATGGCTATGGGGTCGGTGCGTAGCTCCTTGAGGAAGGCGATGCAGATCAGGATAAGAACGATAGAGAAAGGTAGGGCCGTGACCGTGATCAGGTTCTGCAGGCCCTGCAGAGCATTTTCGCTGCCGGTCATCAGAATGACCACGGCGATACCCGCCATGCAGAGGGCCCAGAAGGTGGTGATACGGCGTTTCGGTGAGGGGTTGCCGCGCTGGGAGAGCTGAGAGTTCACGAGCGAAGCAGAGTCAGCGGTGGTGATGAAGAAGATTGCCAGCATCATAATAACCACTGGAGCAATGATGGACGCACCGGGTAATTGGTCGAGTACCACGAAGAAGATTTCTTGGGCCGGTGGGATAGTTGCCGCAGTGCCATCGGGGGCAATCGCGTTACTTTCCCGCTGCATCCAGATGGCGGTGCCGCCCATAATGGTGAAGGCAAGCACGATGATGGTGGAGGGGATGAAGAGCACGCCCAGAATGAACTGGCGGATGGTGCGTCCGCGTGAAATCTTGGCAACAAACACGCCGACGAAGGGTGCCCAGCTGACCCACCAAGCCCAGTAGAAGGTGGTCCAGGATGAGAGGAAGGCTTGCATTTCTTGGCTCTCTGCCATGTTGGCTGAAAGAGCGTCGGGCATGGTGCCCACGTATTCGATGATGGTGGCCGGGATGATGTTCATCAGGAAGGCGGTGGGGCCAGCGATGAACACGAAAACAGCGAGGAGCACAGCAAGGCCCATATTGATGTTGGAGAGCCAGCGGATGCCCTTGGAGACGCCGGATACCGCAGAAAGGATGGTACCCACGGTCAGCACCACGATAATGATCAGGGCAACGTTATTGGTGGTGGCGCTCCAGCCGGTGACCAGCTTGGTGCCGTGAGCGATCTGCAACGCACCGATGCCTAGGGAGGCGGCGGTGCCAAAGAGGGTGGCGATGATAGCCATACCGTCGATGAGTCGTGACCCAAAGGATCCGCTCTTATTACCGAACAGGGGTTCAAGGATGGCGCTCATGAGCGGCACACGCCCGCGGCGGTAGGAGGCATAGGCGACTGCTAGACCGACGATGGCGTAGATGGCCCATGCGTTAACACCCCAGTGCAGGGCAGCTTGGGCCATGGCGCCGGTAATAGCTTCAGCAGTAGCAGGATCATAGGCACCTGGACGCGGTGAAAGGTAATAGGTCAGGGGCTCATAGGGGCCGAAGAAAATAATGCCAATGCCGATACCGGCGCCGAAGAGCATAGAGGCCCAGGACGCTGTTGAGAACTCAGCTTTCTCACCGTCCACGCCTAGCGGTATTCTTCCGTAGCGAGAAAAAGCGATGAGAAGCAGCAGCACCATGAGACCGGCGGCCAGGGAGGTAAAAATCCAGCCCAGGTTACTCATAACCCAGTTCAGCGCGGCGGTTGAAGTTTCTAGCACCTGAGCAGGCGCCAGAACACCCCAAATAACGAACCCAATAATCAGGGCACCTACCGTTGCCAAAATGGGCTTATCAACCCCGTACTTGATTTTCTGCTCTTCAACAGAAATACCGGGTACCAGGGCGGGGTGGGTATCGTGCGGGTAAATAACGTCACGAATAATCTGCGGTGCGGTGCGCTTCCTTGCCGGCTTCTTCGCCTTCTGTGACCCTGCCGCGGGGGCAACCTGCCCTAGCTTTCCCGTGGCGGGATTGTTGTAAGAGAAGGTGGGCCTCTTATCTGAGGTAGGTGAGATGATGGGCTCTACCGTGAGATCTTTATGTTCGGGTTTAGGGTGCTGGCCATCCATGCACATACTCCGTTGATTATAAGTTTGCTGACTCATCGACTGTACTACTCTTTGGGCCAAGAATCGATAGGTGTAGGCGTAATGTGGCGGCTCGGTTGGCTCATTCACGGGCTAGTACATTCTGCGGGCAAGCGCAGTTAGCGGCACCTAGGCCGCCATGAATTGACGTAGAAAGTAAACCGTTTCTTCCGGTTTTTGAGCGTGCACCCAGTGACCGGCCCCCTTAATCGAAATTTTACGGACGCGGGGAAAGAGCGCACGCATAGGGGCAGTATCAGCGTCAGTGATGTAGGGCGAATCACCGCCCGCTATCCAGAGCACCGGCCCATCAAAGGTGCCCTCAGCACCCGGCCATCCCATAATGCTAGGCAGATTCTCACGTAGCATCGCCAGGTTGGGCTCCCAGCGGTTCCCCTCCTTGCCCATGATGAGATTTTGTAGCAGAAAAGCGCGCGTACTCTCAGAAGGTACGCTAGGTGCCAGGTCAGCTCCAGCTTGGGAGCGGGAGGTGTAGGTATCGATAGGAAGCGCCAACATACCGTCCATGAGCACCTCAAAGTTACCCTTTGACTCCCCTGGTGCGATGTCGATAACCACCAGTTTTTCCACCAAATGGGGGTGGCGCAGGGCAAGCAGCATAGCAATCTTGCCGCCCATGGAATGACCCATGAGCACTACTTTCTCACCGTCAGCAAACTCTTCCACCGTCACCGCGGCAGCATCGGCCATCTGCACGTAATCAAAGCCTTCAGTCCAGGGTGACGCGCCATGATTGGGGAGGTCAATGAGCAGGGTCTGAGCCTGCTCACCGAGATCTTTGGCAATGCGGGTGAAATTCTTGCCGCGGCCCAGTAAGCCGTGCAGAAACACTGCCTTGATGGGGCCAGAACCGACGAGTGAGGTAGAGAGAGCTGAAACAGTCATACCCCTTACTCTACCGGCAGGGTGTCAAGCATCGGTTAGCACCCAAAAACGCCCTGGGCGTGGGCAAGAAAAAGCCACCGCCGGGCATTTAGCCAGACGGTGGCGCATCGTCCGCGTCAGCGGGTTAGATGGAGTATTCAGGGGCTGCCCAGACAACAACCTCGGGGTGCTCATAGAAACGGTAGCCCTGACCGCGCACGGTGCGCACGGTGTTGGAAAGACGGCCCAGCTTAGAGCGCAAGCGGCGGATATGGACGTCGATGGTGCGTTCGTTAGGCACCTCTTCAGCGTCTCGCCACAGGCTCACCAGCAGCTCCTCACGAGCTACGGTCCGCACTGCGTTTTCTACCAGGTAGTTGAGTAGCTCAAATTCTTTGTAGGTCAGGTTCAGCATTTCGCCGTCCAGAAAGACCTCGCGGCGGGAAAGATCAATGAGCACACCGACTGAGTGGGTGGGCTTCGCATCCTCTGCCCCCTGATGGAGGGCGGTGGGCAGAGCCTCAGGCTGGTAGTGCACGGCGGTGGGGTCACCCAAGGCGTTACGCACTACCTCAAGATCGCTACCTTCTGCACCGGTAGGAGCCAGAGCAACGGCGGCGTAGGATTCAGCTTCGGGTGCCAGGTTATGGGCGTAAGCTCGTAGGTCCTGCACAATGCGCACCAGGGAGGTGCCGTTAGAAGCTGCAGCCTCTTCACTCAAACCTACGTAGACCACGAAACCGCGAGCTTCGTTTTCCTGCGCGACGGCGCGCTGGGGCTCGGGTTTGAAAGTCATGGGGCGCAGGTTAGTGGGCTGAGGCTTATTCTGACTACCGTTCTGCACACCAGCTGCATGAGGGCGCTGGGCGGTGGAGCGGCTTCGCTGTGATATGTGAACATATCCCGGTGCACCTGACATTTTTTCTCCCCTGTTCGATGGGCATCGAGTGTGTAACCTCTAGAGACGCACGAGTTCATGTGTGTGAAACGTGAGCTGCCCGTCTTTCCTTTAATCCTTGTCTGATATGGCGGATTAAGCAAGTAACATTTAAGACATCTATGCGGCTCTCCTTAGACTATAGCACCGGCAAGGAGAATGCATGATGCAAAAAATATCTGTGTTCTGAATATTTTTCCAATTAATACCTCGAGTATGAATAAGGAATTGGGAAAAATATGAATATTTTTACTACGGGTCAGAGTCAATTTGACTACAACAAGGCAACGCAAAAAGTCAATAATTCTTTTTTAGAGGATCGCGAAGCGAGATTACCTGGCATAAAAATGGGGTGCAGCTGCTCTCTCAGCAGCTACACCCCAGAAGGAGCCCATCATCAAGAACTAGTGAGCTACCCCGTAGAGGCGATCACCAGCGTCGCCCAGACCGGGCACAATGTATGACTTCTCGTTCAAGCGCTCATCCTGGGCAGCCAAGAAGAGATCAACGTTCTCAAGACCATCGATACCCTTTTCAAGGGCTTCAATTCCCTCGGGAGCACCCAGCACACAGACGCAAGTGATATGTTCGGCACCGCGAGCACGCAGGAACTTGATAGCTTCAATGAGGGTGCCACCGGTGGCAAGCATGGGGTCCAGCACGTAGACCTGACGCCCGGTGAGATCTTCTGGCAGACGCTCAGCGTAGGTAACGATATCCAGGGTTTCTTCATTGCGCGCCATGCCCAAGAAGCCCACTTCGGCGGTGGGAATCAAACGGGTCATACCTTCAAGCATGCCCAAGCCAGCACGCAGAATGGGAACAATCAGGGGGCGGGGGCTAGCGATGTGTGATCCTACAGTCTTAGCAACCGGAGTTTCGACATCTCGGGGTTCCACACGGATATCGCGGGTTGCCTCGTAGGCAAGTAGCGTAACTAGCTCATCCACTAGCTGACGGAAAATCGGTGAGGGGGTGTTCTTATCCCGCAGAACGGTGATCTTGTGGTCCACCAGGGGGTGGTTGAGAACTTTAATACGCATGGAGAAAGCGCCTTCCGTCGTCCTTGCGCCCCGCTGTAAGAGACGCATCTAAAAAGAAAACCCCGCTCACCCTAGATTCACTAGGACAAACAGGGTTTACTGGCGGTGACGGAGGGATTTGAACCCTCGGTACGGGGTTACCGTACACAACATTTCGAGTGTTGCACCTTCGGCCGCTCGGACACGTCACCATCTCACGAAATACTACCCTAGGGGGCGGTTCATCTCAACTTGAAAAACTAGAGGATATAGCCGTCAACCGCTAGCATGGCGGTGGCTGTGGCGACGCTGGCGGGGCGGCGAACACCGTGCCTGGTGTGGTCCATAGCCAGCATAAAGACGGCTCCAAAAATGACCAGGGCCAACCCTTCAATGGTTTGTTCTTTGCGCACATCGTAGCGGGTAGAAAGAGCTGAGACCTTAGAGCAGACAAACCGCATGATGTCCGAGCGGATTTCATCGGTGGTCTTTGACCAGTTCTCGTCACTACGCCACAGCTCAGAGACCCACAGCCGCGCAAAGCCGGGGTGCTCTTCAAGATAGAGCACCGCGGCGTGCAGAGAATTACTCAAAGCCTCCCTGGGGTCTTCGTGGTCGCCCGCTGCCGACATTTCGGCTAGAAGGAGCTTGGCTCCGTACTGAAGCAGCTGATCAATCATGGTCTTCTTCGACCCAAAATTGTAGTAGACCGTCCCTTTAGAAACCCCTGCCTTTTCAGCGATTTCCTCTACCGTGGTAGCGGTGAGGCCGCCCTTGCTCATGATTTCCATGGCAGCTTCAAACAGTTTGAGCTGGGTTTTATTGGTCCGGCCCGGGCGCCGGGTAGAAGCCTCAACCACCGGCACTTGGTGCGCATAAATCACCGAACTGTGCATTTCGCCGGACACACCCACTCCATTCTTATTTGAATAAAATTGTTTACTTTTTCAAAGATACAGCAAAAGTGGGCAAGTCTGTGCACCCTAATGGGACAAGGAAGAAATCTAATGTCACGGTCGGTGAGAGCGAAAGAAATCTTTGAGAAGACTCGCGCACTCCTCTGCTAAGACACCGGGATGCACTTCTACCCAGTGGTTGAGTTTGCGGTCGCGTAAAACATCATAGACACTCCCGGCAGCCCCCGTTTTCTCTTCCCAGGCACCCATCACTAGGTAGGGCAGGCGCGCTAGAAGCATGGCCCCGGCGCACATCAGACAGGGCTCAAGGGTGACCACCAGGGTGCAACCATCAAGGCGCCAACTGCCCAGGCGGGAAGCGGCCTCCCTCAGTGCCAGCACTTCGGCGTGGGCAGTGGGGTCATGGTCAGCCTCGCGCCTGTTGTAGCCTCGGCCAATCACCTGCCCCTGGGCGTCCACCACGATTGCACCGATGGGAACATCCCCCTCATTCAGGGCTAAACGTGCCTGGTCTAGTGCCAGGCGCATGAGTTCTTCATGGCACAGGTTGCGGGGCCGGTCAGAGAAAGGCTGGCGGCTTCTGAGCTCTGAGTAGGAGTTCTTCATACGAGCCTTTCTTCTAGTGGGTAGCTGCCAGGGCAAAGGGTAGGACGGCGGTGGCCCCGGCAGCGCGCAGGGTTCGGGCAGCGACCGCGAAAGACCAGCGCGAATCAACCCGGTCAGCGACCAGTAGAACCGGGCCGGGATGGGTAGCGAGGTAGTCAGCGGCAGTCTGAGGCAGGCGATAGGCACCCAGCACGCCTCCGCACCGGAAGACGCTGTTGCCGCTAAAATGTGCTGGCTCTTTTACCAGTTCAAAGGTCCCTAAATCGGCAAGTTTACCTGCCTGGGCGATGCCCCGCGCCAGCGAATCAGTCAATACAGGGTGTGCCGGTGAAGGCAACGCGATGAGCGCCACCGGCCGCTGCTCCCAGCCCCACTCAGCAAGAGTCTTGAGGCAGGCTCTCCCAAGATCGGCGGGCACCGGGCCATCCTGGGGCTGACCGTTAGCGTCCAGGGCAAAGATTTCACGCAGGCGGTTGCCCCAGCCTAAGTCAGTAAGGCGGGCCAGCGCCCTGCCGGTCTCAGCGCGCTCTGCCGGGGCGATTCGCCCGCGCAGGGGCTTACCTGTTACCTCGTGAACAGCACCGGGCGCAACCCGGTCAAGGCCGGTGGGCCACATCCCGCGCGGCTCAATGGGAACTCCTGTGCCGTTCAGCGCGCCGCGAGCGCCCTGCCCCAACTCGGGGTCTACGTCAGTTGAATACCAAGGCCCGGCGCAGACATCGCAGATACCGCAGGGTTCAGCGGTGCGGTCATCGAGCTCAAAGGCCAGAAACTGCATTCGGCATTGCTGGGTGCTCTGGTAGGCCAGCATGGCGTCCTGCTCACGAACCCTGGCTTGCTGTACACGCTGGTAGCGCGGGGCGTCATACTGCCAGGGGGCGCCGGTCGCCACCCAGCCCTTGCTGCGGCGCTCGGTAGCGCCTTCAACCGCTAGCACTTTAAGCAAGAGCTCCAGGCTAGAGCGCCGCACGTCCACCCGGGTTTCGAGAGCTGGCACCGATAGCTCCTGGCCGGCCGCTGTTGACTCAGCCAGGGCAGCAAGAACTGCTGAGGTGTTCTCTGGGGTGGGCATAGAGGCGGTGGCGAAATAGTGCCAGATTTCCCGGTCTTCAGCACCGGGTAGTAGGAGCACATCAGCCTTAATCGCGCCGCGACCGGCTCGGCCCACCTGCTGGTAGTAGGCAACAGCGCTGGAGGGGGCACCTAGGTGCACCACGAAACCTAAATCGGGTTTATCGAATCCCATGCCCAGGGCGCTGGTAGCCACCAGAGCTTTGACGCGGTTACCTTTCAATGCGGCCTCTGCCTCCTGGCGTTCGTCCGCATCGGTTTTGCCCGTGTAGGGCAGCACATCATACCCGGCAGAGCGCAGGGCAGCAGCGGTATCTTCAGCTGCGGAAACGGTGAGGGTATAAATAATTCCCGAACCCGGCAACTGCCCCAGATGGGTCAGCAACCAGGCCAGCCTGGCTTCTGAATTGTGTAATTTCAAAACTCCCAAGCGAAGGGATGCGCGAGAGAGCGGGCCGCGCAGAATGAAGACATCATCTAATGCAGCACTCTGGCTAGCGCTCTCTCCACCGGCAGAAACAGTACTGACGGTATCGTGTGCCTTCGCGCCCAGCTGCTCGGCGACGTCCTGCACGACCCGCTCATTAGCCGTTGCCGTAGTAGCAAGAACCGGCACACCGGCAGGTAGGTGGGCAATGAGGTCGCGGATACGGCGGTAATCAGGGCGGAAGTCGTGACCCCAGTCTGAAATACAGTGCGCCTCATCAATCACCAATAGACCGATGGTGTGCAAGAGCGTGGGTAGCCACTCCTCGCGGAAGGCAGGGTTGTTGAGGCGTTCTGGCCCTACCAGGAGAACATCAATCTCACCGGCGGCCAAGCGCTCGCGCACCTCGTCCCACTCGGTAACGTTGGAGGAGTTCACCATCGCCGCCCGCACACCTGCACGGGAGGCGGCTTCTACCTGATCCCGCATAAGAGCAAGCAGGGGCGAAACAATCAGCGCCGGGCCAGCCCCGCGCCGCCGCAGCAAAAGAGCAGAGAGAAAGTAAACAGCAGACTTGCCCCAGCCCGTGCGCTGAATAACGAGAGCGCGGCGGCGGTGCTCTACCAGCGCTTCGATAGATTCAAACTGACCGGGATGGAAGTGGGCCGCAGGGTTAGCGGTGAGCTTATGCAGAAGCTCCAGGGCTTCACGGTGCAGGGGTGAGGTCATGGTTCCAGTCTCCCATAGGTAAGTTTGAGCAGCATAAGTTCCAATGGGCGCCTGCTACTGATGTGCAGATGGGGCTAACGGCGTTCATATCGGCAGGTTCTAGACCGTTAGGGCGTCGCGTACGTACTCGTAGACAGCTGGCACGTAGTGGAAGGGAGCCTCGCCCCACTGATGGTTAGGGTCGGCAATAGCTAGTTCTGCGGGTACTTCAAGGGTGGGGGCGCCCAGTGCGGCTAGATGTGCGTAGTAGCGCTGGCTTTTCTGGTTGGCTTCGGCTGCGGTAACGCCCATGCTCACAGGGGTAGGGTGACTTTCGGTATTAACCTCTGCCCAGGGCACCTTGATAAGACGCAACCGTTCTAGAGCACCCTGTTCCTTAAGGCTTTGCACAAGGTCGGTAGCTTTTTCTGCCCATTCTTCAAAATGTTCGTCTGCGCCGAAGGGCACGTGAGTGCCGGGTTCAATCAGGCTCATGGCGGTTTCTGAGCTCACCAGGTCAATGGATCGGGTGACCACTTCGCCGCTATGGAACCAGTGCACCCCGTGGCGTTCGTCGAAGATATCCCAAAGTATAAGGTGGTAGCGGTTAGCTTGACTGCGCAGTCGGTTCAGTGCTCCTGCCCCCCAATCAGCGCGGAGCATTCGGGTTTGAAAGGCGTTGGCCAGTTTGATGTCTGCTGGGAGCTTGTAGCTGGCGTCGGTGTCATCTGCCAGCAGGGAGTGCCGGGCAACGTATTGTGAGACACGATAGCTGTTAGGGAAGTACTCAAAGCTGTCCCGCGCCACGCAGGAGCCGTACACAAAGACTGGGTGTACTTCTGTTTCTGTGGTCATGGGTTACTCTTCCCTGTGTGCTGGGTTGGGGTAACTTTAGGTATACCCTTTTTTATTTTAGCGAAGGAGCCCCTTTGCCTACCAAGTTTTCTGCTTCAGACGTACGCAGGGCAATCTGGCATCTACGTCACGGTGGCTTCAAACAGTTGAAGAAGTTTCGCCGCCGCCAGCTGATGTCCTCACATTTTGGCGGGGCTGCTTTTGCATCACGTGGCACAGCAGGACGCCGGGGCGTGGGTTTAGCCAGCGAGGAGGCAGTGGGGGCGGTGCCGGCTGTGGCTAAAAGCAAGAAGAGCCCGGCTGGGTACTCCCTAGATTTTCTGGCTTTGGATTACCCTCGCTATGCACCGGTTTTTGAGGGCCTGAAGGTGGCTACTGTTCTCGATGATTTTTCGGCTGTGGCTTGGGGATATGAGTTTGATTGCCTGCCCGTGACTCCCGCTGATTGGCGCGAGGTCTTTGAGCGGGAAGAACCCAGTTTCCTGCTGGTTGAGTCAGCCTGGGCGGGCAATAGTGGCACTTGGCAGTATCATTTGACGGGCGAGAGCGCTCCACGCCCAGCTGTGGTGGAGATGCTGGATTACGCGCGAAAAAAGAATATCCCTTCTGTTTTTTGGAACAAAGAAGACCCCCCACACTTTGAGGATTTTCTAGATACAGCTGCCCTCTTCGACATCGTCTTCACTTCAGACTCCAACAAGATTGCTGATTACCGCGAGCGTCTGGGGCATGACCGCATCTATCCTTTGGCCTTTGCCGCTCAAAGCGCTGTGCACAACCCGGTGCGCCCTCACCACGGGGTTGCCGAGCGAGGGGTAGCTTTCGCCGGTAGCTACTTTGCCCATAAGTACCCGGAGCGCCGTGAACAGATGGACTTCTTGCTGGGTGCCGCCCGCACGGCAGCAGCTAAGACTAAGGAACCCTTCGAGATTTTCTCGCGGTTTTTGGGGCAGGATGAGCGTTACCAGTTTCCCGCACCGTTAACCGAACACGTGGTGGGTAGCCAGAGCTATGAGCAGATGCTGGTGGCTTATAAGGCCTATAAAGTGTTCTTGAACGTGAACTCTGTGGTTGACTCCCCCAGTATGTGTGCCCGCCGCATCTTTGAGATTCTCGCTAGCGGTACACCCGTCGTGACCAGCGCTTCAGCAGCAATCGGCAACTATTTTTCGTCCGGCATGATTTCTGTTGTAGAGAACACGGCAGAAGCCGAGCTTGCTGTGCGCTCACTATTACGCAGCGGTGAATTACGCGATCGCAGCGTACATCTGGCACAACGGGAGATTTGGAGGAAGCACACCTATACCCACAGAGCGCAGCAGGTACTGGAGGCAGTAGCTCAGTTGACCGGCAGGCAACTGGTGGGTGAGCGTCAACAACCGACGGTGAGCGTTCTTGCTCCCACCAACCGCCCGGAGCAGTTGCCCCACCTGATGCGCCAGGTGGCGCAACAGACCGTCCGTGCCCAGCTGGTGGTGCTGACCCACGGTTTTGAACTGACCGACACTGAATTTGCTCAGCTGACCGAAGACGCCGGGCTGGTAGGCGCGCGCAAGCTCAGTGCCAGCGCAGAAACCTCTCTGGGTGAGTGCCTTAACCTTCTGGTGTCTGCGGCTGATGGTCAGATTCTTGCGAAGATGGATGACGATGATTTTTACGGTCAACACTATCTAGAGGATCAGTTGCATGCACTAGATTTTTCCCGCGCTGATGTGGTGGGCAAACAAGCCTACTACATGCACTTGGCTGGTAACAATGCCACGGTCTTGCGTGCAGGTGAGAGGGAGCACCGTTTCACGGATTTTCTGGCTGGACCCACCCTGACTGCGCGCCGCGAAGTCTTTGAGACTCACCCTTTTGAGGCGGTCAATACGGGCGAAGACACCGCTTTTTTGAAAAGTGTGGTTGCAGCTGGCGGCCAGCTCTACGCTGCTGACCGTTTCAATTTTGTGCAGGTTCGCCGTGCCCCCGGAGAGGGCAGTGAGCACACCTGGCGGGTAAGTGACGCTGAGCTTCTTGCCAATGCTCAGGTGCATCACTTTGGTTTGAGTCAAGAACACATTTTCTTTTAGGGGCTTATAAACATTCAGAGAGTTTGTAGAGTCCGCTTTCTGGACATGACTTCTTCTGTATTAGATAGACCTACAGTTTAGTGATTAGAAATAGACAAGAACTCTATAGCGCAACTGCATGAAAAAACACTCATCTTCGCTACCTTTAGCCGTAAATCATTATCTAACAAGGGGATTCACTCTAAATTTGAGGGTAGCGAATGGTCAGATACCAACTTCTACATGTTTACCAAATATGTATCTTGGTGTATTTATAACCAGCTCAACCTCACACTTTTTATGATGAGAGCTAGACCATCTATAGTCTCTATTTTCATTTAGCTCATATAGAATTACAGTGAACTAGAGAACTCCGCACTGCTAAACACAAAAACTAAGGAAACGCATGCCCTCCCCCACTATTGCCTTCATAGGCCTCGGTTATATCGGTCTACCCACTGCTGTTGTTATGGCTAATCATGGCCTCAAAGTTACTGGCATCGACATTAACGCAGCCAACGTTGAGCGCATCAATCGCGGCGAGGTCACTATCGTTGAGCCCGGGCTCGAAGAGCAACTTCAAAAAGCCATTAATTCGGGTAACTTAAAGGCAACCACCGAGATGGTACATGCTGACGTATATATTCTTGCCGTGCCCACACCCTTCAAAGATGACTACGAGGGCGACCTGTCCTACATTATGGCAGCTGCCGAGACTATTGCGCCCCAGCTGGTGGGCGGCGAACTTGTTATTCTTGAATCCACTTCTCCCCCCAAAACCACGGATAAGATGGCACAGCACATCCTGACTTTGCGTCCTGACCTTGTTGCTGATGGCGCTGAGAACCCCGAGAATAAGCCGGTTCTATACTTCGCCCACTGCCCCGAGCGCATCCTGCCGGGCTATGCAATGGAAGAGCTTATTACTAACGACCGTATTATTGGTGGCCAGACTCCTCGCGCAACTGAAATCGCAACCGAGGTTTATGGTAGCTTCTGCACCGGCGAGCTATTGCCCACTGATGATGTGACAGCTGAGATGGCGAAGCTGACCGAGAATTCCTTCCGCGATGTGAACATTGCCTTCGCTAATGAGCTGTCGCTGATTGCCGATAAGCTCGGCATTGATGTATGGGAGCTTATCCGCCTAGCTAATCATCATCCGCGCGTGAATATTTTGCAGCCTGGCCCTGGTGTGGGTGGGCACTGCATTGCAGTTGATCCTTGGTTTATTGTGTCGGCTGACCGTGAGAACTCAAATTTGATTCGTACCGCACGAGAGGTCAACGATGGTAAGCCAGAATGGGTAATCGGTAAGGTGCGTGATGCTGCAGGTTCGGCTCCCCAGCCTGTTGTGGCAGCTCTTGGTTTGGCTTTCAAGCCTAATATTGATGACCTTAGAGAGTCACCTGCCATGGATATCACGCAACGTCTCGCCCAGGAGCTCCCTGGGGCGACTGTACTTGCAGTTGAACCCAATGTTTCTGCGTTACCGGCAAAACTTGAGGGTATCGGAAATCTTGAGTTTGACACTTATGAAAGCGCTATCGAGCGCGCAGATGTGGTGGTCCTCTTGGTGGATCACGAAGAATTCAAGGCGGTGCCAGCCACGGCGCTAGTGGGTAAGCAAATCGTAGATACTAAAGGGATTTGGGGTTAACATGCACTCGACTTCTACAAAGAATTTCATTAAACATATAACAACTCCAATTGCAGTTACATCAGTAATTTTTGTTATTTGTTTAATATTAGATAATCTCCCAATAGCGCTTCTCGCTGTTCTCATAGGTTTTGCCTGGGTTACGCTCACAATATACCGCATAGTAGACCGAAAGATACTTTACGTTGCTAGTACTGCTGCACGGGCTGGCCAAATGAACACTAATGAATCTCTGCAAAAAATAAAAGAAATTAAGAATGATACAGCTACCGTACAACGTAATACCTCTGCAACGGTCAATTCAATCAAAAGCATTGAATCTGTATTAGAAGAAAACTTATCCCTGTCACAAAGAATTGACCGTCGAATCTTAAAGAACGGTATCATTGTTGGCAACGTAGCTGGTTCAGCAGGACGTTCAGCTCCCATTATTAGAGATATTCAATCAACTGTTAATAATCTGGCTAGGGCTACTACTTCCCCTTCTTCTCATGCCACGACAAAAGCTTCATCTCATGCCACGACAACAGCAGTTTCTCAAAGTGCTGGAAAGCAGCAACCACAAATACAATTTTCCTTTCCGAGTGTTGAGCCCACCTCGGCAGAGCCTGTATTCAGTGACGTAAAAGCAATGGTTGTAGCAGATGAATTCACAGCGCGCGCATTTGCTTACGAATGGACAATAATTGAACCCACACCTGACAACTGGAAATCAATTACTGATGAATTTCAACCTGACTTCCTTTTTGTAGAGAGCGCGTGGGAAGCGAATGCAGGAGCGTGGCGGTACCACCTGGTAGGGCAGACAGCTCCACGCGCTGCAGTCGTTGAAATGGTGGAGTATTGCAAAACTAAAGGTATTCCAACCGTCTTCTGGAATAAAGAGGATCCCCCACATTTTGAGGAATTTCTTCCTACTGCACAACTATTTGACTATGTATTCACTACCGATGGAAATCTGGTGCATGAGTACAAGAAACGGTTGGGGCATAACAATATAGATGTCCTACCATTTGCTGCTCAGCCTAAGATTCACAACCCAGCCCGTATCGGGATGGTTAACCGAGACCGCGATATTGTTTTTGGGGGTATGTATTTTCGAGAGAAGTACCCAGAACGTCGTGATCAACTTGATATGATTCTTCCTGCCGCAGTGAAGTTTAATCTTGATATCTACTCTCGCAACTCAGGGGAAGATTCAAAATATCGATTCCCCGATGAATATATTAAAAAGGTAAGAGGAACCCTCCCTTATCCTCAAATGCTAACCGCCTACCATGCCTACAAAGCTGTCATTAATGTAAATTCTGTCGTGGATTCAAACACGATGTGTGCACGCAGAATTTTTGAAGCAACTGCCTGTGGTGCAGCTGTCGTGACTGGGAGTACCGGCGCTATTAGGAACTTTTTCCCCAATCAGATGCTAACGGAGGTCTCGGGGGAGGACGATGCCTACCATAAAATTCGTGCTCTTCTAAGGTCAGACGAATACCGTGAACGACGTGTGCATGTAGCACAGCGACATGTTTTTCAACACCACACCTACACCCAAAGAGCAGTTCAGGTTATGCGACAATTAGGCATAAACGTGAACGTTCCTCAAATGAAGCGAAGCTTCTTTATTACAACCAATCGTCCTTCGAACCTGGAAGTTATCTTCCAGAATTTTGAGCGTCAGGTAGTCGAAAATAAAGAATTGGTTATTTTAACGCACGGTTTTGAACCCACTGACCTACAGATTGAATCACTTTCACAAAAATATAAAATTTCAAACCTGACGTTGCTATCTGCTCCAGCTTCTCAAACTCTAGGGGCGAACCTTAATCAATTAACTGATGCATGCAATGGCGATATTTTATTTCGTATGGATGATGATGATTTTTACGGTGCAAATTACGCCCTTGACCTTGAGAACGCACTAAAATTCAGCGGTGCAGCCTTAGCGGGTAAAGCAGCTTCGTATATCTATTTTGAAGAAATGAATAGCACTGTCCTGACATACTCTAGCCACGAGAATCGCTATACAGACTTTGTACGCGGAGCTACCTTCTGTGGCTGGAAAGATACTTTTGAACGCTTCCGGTTCCCTGAGCTGGAACGCTCAGAAGATTCCTCATTCTTGGAACAGGTAAAACGTTCAGGAGAAAAAATTTATGCAAGTGATCGGTTTAATTTACTAGTCATGCGTAGAGCAGATAAAACCACCCATACTTGGACAGTTGACGATGCAAAGTTGTTCGCCACAGGTGACATGAAATTCGTCGGTTCAGATACTCAACAGATTGAGATTTAAATTGTTTGATATAAATAAACCATTTTTTATCGGCGTTACTCGATTTTCACTTTTCATTCCTGGGTCTCCCAATTGGAACCTTTCCTCATCCACAACAGTTGAAGAATATATGCAGAAGCTATACTCTTCTGAACGCTTAGATTCACGAATTAATATATTTGTTAATATATCGTTACCTCAGATTGAAAAAGCATCCAAAGGCCATAACGTCAGACATATAGTTCAATACTCAAGCCACCTTCCTGAAAAATATAAACTTCAACTTGAAGATGCAAAAAATAAATATAATTTTTTGGAATTATTTTGCAACGACTCAGCAGACCACCACTCGAACATCATCAATACTGTTGCTAAGGATATTTCCCGGAACTATTCTTCAGATGAGGTGCTTTACGCATGGTACCGGGTAGATGATGATGATTTGCTTGGTACACAATTTTTCGAAATGGCATCACAGTACATCCAAAGCGAGCACGCCGGGTACTGCCTCTCCTTTGGTAGTGGTTACACCGCATTCTACAATGAGGGCAAAATATGGGATATCCGTGAATGCTACCGTCCTAAAACTTCAGTAGGGCAGCTATATATAAGTAAATACACCAAATCAACAGATTCATTTATTGAAGCACCTAGACAAAATCATACTCAAGTCGACAAATGGGCCCCCACCATCTTAGACTCGCGATATCCTAATTTCATCACCATGCTTCATGAAAATCAGGATGGATACAAGAGCAAACCTGATGAGAAGATAATCGAACGAATATATCGCGAACAAAATAATGCTCCCTATGTTGAATATAGCGATGCAATACTAAACCAAACTTTTCCTGAATTTAGTAAGCATATTGCTAAATCAGAGTACATTTACTTCAATTCATTAAAGAACGCCGCATCAAATACTCAATACCTCTCTACTGAACCAATCGAACTTCCTTATTCCCTTCACACACAAGGGTTAGTTGAGTTTGACTATCACTTCACCTCTTCATCCCCCTCTACTGAAAGTAGAGTTTTCATTTCCCTAGAGTACGCTGATAGTTTAAGTCGCCCTAGAGCAAGCGGGGTGTGGCAAAATTATGGGAATAAAGAGCTTGTAACAGGAATTCTTGCGAATAAAAATAAAATTGCAGGAAGGGTTGTGTTTATATCAGATATCAAAAACTTTCCACATAAAGTAAAAGTCTGGAACTCCAAGGAAACTCAGAAACCAATTTCAGTTGATTTTCTATCAATTCGTAGTTAATGCAATTATTAGAATACCTGCCAGCCTCTATATAACCAAGCAGATAAAATAAATGCAGTTAGAATAATTCAAGATTCAATTGGTATTGATTTGTACTATCATCTGTCAATTAAACCCGGGGCCCCATTCTAATCTTCCTAAATGGCGCTGTCGATTGTTCTTGAAAAAAGATAGCATCGCTTTTTAAAGAGGCTTATTCATGCGGGGGTTGGGGCCCATGCCCCAACCCCCGCATGAATAAGCCTCAGTAATAGAAGGCGGCTGGGGGTTTATCTCCCAGCCGCCATAATTTTATTACTTAAAATCAGCTAACCGCTGCCCCAGCCCAAACATCTGTTCAAGGGCTGCCACGGTTCGTTCTGCAGCACGACCATCACCGTAAGGGTTCACAGCGTTCGCCATTGACGCGAAGTGCTTCTCATCGTCGATTAGGGCAGATACTTCCGCAACAATGCGATCATAGTCTGCGCCTACCAGTCGGACAGTACCTGCACCCACAGCCTCAGGGCGTTCAGTATTCTCACGCATCACAAGCACTGGCTTACCCAGGCTTGGGGCCTCTTCCTGAACCCCACCTGAGTCAGTGAGCACAATACGAGATGCCGCAATAACATGAGCGAACTCCGCATAAACAAGGGGCTCAATAACGAAAACGTTCTGTAGTCCCTCAAGATGAAGGAGGACATTCTCACGCACCAGCGGATTCTTATGGGCAGGGAGCAAGAAACGGTAACCTGGGTACTTACCTGCCAAAGTAGCAACAGCACGGCCAATATTCTGCATTGACTCCCCCAAATTTTCACGCCTGTGCGTAGTCACCAAAACAATCGGGGCATCGTCCTTCTGGGCAACGAGTTCAGCTACAGTCTGGTCGGTGAACTCTACAGGCTTCTCAACAACCTCAAGTAGGGCATCAATCACCGAGTTGCCGGTGACTACAATTTCTTTTTCGGGTAGAGCTTCGCGCAAGAGATTTGCTTTAGAGGTCGAGGTCGGTGCCAAATGAAGCTTAGAAATTTGCGAGGTCAGCTTGCGATTAGCTTCTTCAGGAAAGGGCGAATTAATATCACCCGACCGCAACCCAGCTTCGACATGCACGACAGGAATCTGACGGTTAAAAGCAGCAATAGCAGCACCCATCACCGTTGAAGTATCACCCTGAACAATGACAGCATCTGGTTCAAATTCAGCGTAGACCGCGTCAAGACCCTTAATAACCTTGGCAACGATTCCATTTAGTCCCTGTTTTGCACTCATGATATTCAGATCGCGCACAGGCTCGATACCAAAGAGTTTATTCACAGAATCAAGCATTTCGCGATGCTGACCAGTTACAACAGGAATAGACTCAAAATTATCTGACTCTTCTAGAGCCTTAATAATCGGGGCTACCTTGATAGCTTCCGGACGTGTGCCATAGACAGTCATAATTTTTAGCATGTCTTGTGATATTTCTTTCTAGGTGTGCTGATGCGACGAAACGAGCGTCTCAAATAAGTGCAGGTATTCAGCAAGAAGCTGTTTCATCTGGCAGAGATACCTATAGCAGATTTTAATGACCGAAGTCTGTTGATTTGTTTACATCTGTTAGGGGGATATAGGGAGTTTAAACAGGGGTAACGGAGGGGTAGTTACAAATTTACCTCTTTATATTTTTTATAGATTGCTGATTTGTAATGAAGTGTAAAGATAGGTTCAGCACCAAGGCATAGTCTAGAGGAACATTTTTTTTGCTGAGTCTCAGGTCTTACTCCCCACTGCCCTGCACGTAGCCCTGCGCTCCCAACGCTTTCGCGTCAGCCAGTAGCTGGGCAGCTTTAGCCTCATCGCCCTGGGCTAGGTTGTGGGCAAACCAGCGGTACTTGCGGGCTACCTCGCGGGCGTCCCCATCCATGACAAACTCCCCAAAGTCCAGCCAGATAGCTCGGTTGCAGAGATCCTCAATGGTCTGCGCAGCGTGGCTCACCAGGAACACCGTGCCAGCATCATCCAGCACCTCCTGCATCGCCTGGGCAGAACGCTCCGCATAGGCAGCATCGCCAGTTGAAAGCGCCTCATCAATCAGCATGATGCGGGGCTTAGCGGCCAATGAGATAGCAAAGCGCAGGCGGGCTCCCATACCAGAGGAATAGGTACGCATGGGGCGATCAATCGCCTCACCAATACCCGCAAGTTCAATGACCTTACGTTCAGCCTCCGCCAACTGGTGCTTTTTCAGCCCCATGGCTAGGCAACCCAGAGCAATATTCTGGCGGCCAGTCAGCTCCTGGTTGAGAGCTGCGCCCACGCCCACCAGCGAAGGCCGCGCAGACGCGTAGACCGTACCGGTGGTGGAGGATTCCAGACCGGCAATCACGCGTAACAGGGAGCTCTTACCCGAACCGTTGCGCCCCACCAGACCAATAAATTCGCCCTCATGGGCAGTGAAAGAAAGGGGCTGAACCGCATGAACTACCTGGCGCACGCGGCGCCCCCTCAAACCACGCTGAGTGTAAACGGGGTAGTCCACCGACACCTGGTTAACCAAAATGTTAGGTTGCTGGCTAAGCGGGTCAATACCGGGGTTACCTGGTGCCACCCGCGGAATAATCGTTCTCTTAGTTGAGCTCACGGCCAAAGACCTCCTCAGCACGCCAGAAAATGAAGAAACCTACTACAGCCGCTCCCACAGCCCAAGCGGCAGCAGTCAGCCAAGTTTCAAGGCTGCCAAAACTGCCCCTCATGAGCACTTCACGATAGAGGTCAATAAAAATGTAGAAGGGGTTAGCCTGAATAATCTGGGTGACCAGTGGGTGCTCAACAAAACGCTCAATAGGAAAGATAACCCCAGAAGCATAGAGCAGAACGCGGGTCACAAAGTTCAGGAGCTGCTGAATATCAGGCACCACGTACGCATACCGAGCAATCATCAGCGCCAAGCCCGTTAAGAACAGGGAATTCAAAGCGAAAACTGGCACAAAAGCCAGCCAGGAGACTGTGGGGAGCACGTGCGGCGGTAACACAGCTATACCCACTAGCATGACGGCCACAATGGCGCCCATCTGCATAGTCTGCCGCACCATCATCGAAATCGGCAGCGCCATACGCGGGAAAGAGAAGGCTCGCATCATGGGTTTACCCTGGATCATGACCGAAGCCGCGCTGTTGAGAACCCCAGACATATACTGGAACATCAAAATACCGATGATCAGATAGGCAAGAAAGTTATCCATGCCCCGGGATACCTGCAGCACCAGCCCAAAAAGCACGCCGTAGAAGGCGATATCGAGCACCGGCTTAACCAAGAGCCAGAGAGAGCCTAGTCGGTGGTTGCTGTTCTGGGTGCGTACTTTGGTATGTGAATCAAACCAGATGTATTGGCGGCGGTCCCACACGTTTTTGAGGTAACGCCAGGCACCCACGCGCACCCCCACCGGTGCAAGGCGCCCCGAATGCACGTGGGGCACCACGTCAGTGAGCTCGCCGCTGACCCCTTCACGGGCATAATAAATTTTTTCAGCCATAGTTGCTCAGGGTCTTTCGGTACAGGGCTAAGAGAGTTTCGGCGTTGTGTGACCACAGGCGGGTGCGGGCAAAACGGCGGCCCTGGGCCACAGACTCAGCGCAGGCGGCTGGGTCAGTCAGAAATTCAGTGAGAACCCGCGCCATATCTTCGGGATTTTCAGTTTCACATAGTTTACCTGCCCCCGGTGCCACGGCGTTATGCACCAGCTCGGCTAGAGGCGGGATATTGCTCATCACCACTGGCCGCCCGACTGCCATCGCCTCGATGGGTTTAAGAGGAGTAACCGAACGGCACACCCGGTCATTAGTGCGCGGCACTGCAAAAATATCTAGGCTTTGGTGAGCTAGGAGGGCATCTTCAGGTGCCAGCTTTCCGGTAAAAACCGCGGCCTTACCCAGGTTTAACTCAGCAGCAAGACGTTCTAGGGAGGCTCTAGCGGCACCCTCCCCTGCGATCAGCGCGCGGACGTCCGCCCCAGCGGCCCGCAAAAGAGCAACTGCGTGCAACAGGGTATCTAGCCCTTCATAGGGCACCACAGAGGTAACGCTGCCTACCCACTGACCCTCAGTATCCAGCCCCAGCTGTTGCCGGGCCTGCTGAGGGGTGAGATTCTGTTCAAAGAGATGGTCAGACACCGCGTTGGGAGCCAGCACAATTTTTTCTGCCGGAACGCCCCTTTTGACCAGTAAATCCTTCATCGTCTGGGACAGGGTAACGACGGCATCGGCTTCCATGCAGAACTGTGTTTCTCTGGCTCTTAGGAGCGAGAAGCGCTCACTGGCTTCTGCCTGCTGGCGGGCGGCCTCAGTTTTCTTACCTGAAACCCAAGTTTCTTCCATTACCCCGCGCACCTCGTACACCCAAGGCACCCCTAGGCTACGCGCCACTGCCTGCGCCACGAGGGCGTTCTGATAGTTGGTGGTGGTATGCACCAGGTCAACCCGTTGACCCTCAACCTCTTTAAGAATTGCGGCAACGCTCTGCTGCAGGCGCTGAGGCAGGGTGGCTCCCAAGCGCCAGAGTAAAAGGCGGCGGTAGGTGATCCTATCTACCCGGGCTGTTCCCTCTGCCAGCAGACCACCCACCATCGCGGGATAACCTAACCTGGTAACCGCAGTAATCTTCACCCCGGCATCCACCAGCGCACTGAGCAGACGATGCGAGCGCAGCGTGTACCCCGACTGTGTGGCGGGCAGTGAGTTAGTCAGCAAATGCAGGACCGCTAGCTCGCCGTCGGTGGAGACTGGTGAGGGCACCCTCGGTACTGGTGAGGTAAGCAAGAAGTTTTGGTCAAGAGCGGTCGCTTCGCCAATCAGACGGCGGGCGTAGGCGCTAGCGCCGGGGTTCTGCTGTGCGATAGCTATCGCCTGGCTGACTGCCCCGGCGTCCCAGGCGGCGCGTGCGCGTACGGTAGCGGGTAGAGATAGATCCTGGTAATCAATGAGGCCATAGCTCACCGCCACCTCAGCGGCTATGCGCCGTTGGAGTGTGCCAAGAAGATGTTGCTGCGGTTCTGCCAACAGACGCAGGGCAGGTTCAGGCAGTTGCTCCGCACCCATAATTTGCTGCCCCAGTGCCCTGGTTCCGGCGCCGGGGAGACGGCTGAGTGCCCGGCCAGCTAGTGTGCCTGCCCGGTGAGGTAGTTTACGGGTGACCTGTAGAGCAAGGAGTGCAGGGTCATCTATAGCGTGACGAGCCGCAACCTGCACCACCAGTGCAAGGTTCCGAGCCAGGCCTGTTGCCCGCGCAACCTTTCTTCGAGCCTCAGACATGCCTGCCTCTTCTCTCGCGCGAACGGTCTACTACGCGCTCCAGTTTGGCAAGGTAGCGGCGTGAGAGCGTTCCGTAGTTGTAGTCGTTATAGAGCAAAAAGCGCCCGGTGGTCCCCACCGCCAGCTCTGTGGAGTTACCAATCAGTTGTTCCAGGGCATCAGCCAGAGCCTGGGCGTTCTGTGGCGGCACCACGGTGCTGACTCCTGAACGCTGCAAAATCATGGCTGCTTCACCGGCCACTAGACCGATGATTCTGCGTTGGGTAGAAAGCAGCTCAAAGATTTTAGAGGGTACGGTGTGCCGGAAAGGTTTGGTATCTTTCAACGACACTATTTCGACGTCGGCCCACCGATAGGTCTCCTGTAGGTTAGCGCGGGGTACAGGGGGCTGAAAATCAACGTCCAGTGAGCGGCGGGCAGCCTCCGCTTGAAGGACCGGCAAATCTGCTCCGCTGCCTACTATGCGAAGCTTCACCTGTTCTCTATATCCACGCTGGTACAGCTCCTCAAGAGCGTCAAGTAGTACGCTCAGACCCTGGCTGCGCCCCACGGTGCCCAGGTACTGAACCCGCAAGATACCATCGCCGCGGTCGGTGTGCTCAAGCTCCATAAAGCTCGCTGTTTCAGCACCGTTAGAGATAACCTCAACGTGCTTGATGCCCCGCTCCTTCAAGATAGCAGCGAAGCCCTCGGTAGTAGTGATACAGGTAGCAGCCTGTTTCTGCAGTGCGGTGACGCTTCTAAAAACTGCGGCTTTTAGCAGGTGCCGGGGCAAAGACTGGCGCGCTACCTGCGTGCTCATGTCACCGGTCACTACATCGGGCCAGGCATCTCTAAACTCCGCTACCAGCGGGCGGCGTATAACGTTACTCACAAGGCTACCGGCTAATAAGGACGGCAAACCAGGTACGGTTGCCACCACAACATCAGGCCGCCAACCGCTTGCCGCTGAACCCAGCGTCCACGCCACTGAACCCGCAGCAACTACTAGCTGATCCACTAGTCGCAGAGCTCCCGAGAAACCATGCGCAAGGTAGGGGGTGCGCACCACGATCTCTCCTAGAGCACCGGGGGCGGGTTTGAAAAAGCTGTACTGACCGCGCCACTGGGCAGCAGTTTGCCTGTCTGGGTAGTGCGGAGGAGGGCACACCACGCGCACCTCATGACCGGCGGATGTCCAATGCTTCACAAAAGCGGACCAGCGGCGCTGAGGTGCCCCTATTTCGGGTTCATAATAGTGCGTAAGAAGGAGTATTTTCATGGTGCGGTGTGCTGAGGTGTGGGCTGTTTGGCTTAGTCACTCCTGTTTAAGCCTACTAGCCAACACCCTTGTCACCTAACATTGCGACTCTCACCTTTTAACGCAAATACCCCCGGGTCACCTAGAGGTTGAAATAACGACCGGTGGCCCCAGGGGGTATCTTCTAAAAATAGACCAGCTAGGAGCCCATGTAAGCGCGTTGCTTAAGCCACTGACCGTAGACCTGCATCTGACGAATGTAGGCATTACTGGGACGTAGCCACATCAACACGAGAGGAGCAATCGCGACGACTGATGCGAGCAGGCCCACCAGCATGGTCCAGTGGAAGAAGAGGAAGAAAGTGAAGACGCCGAACAGACCCAGTACCTTGAAAGCCGCGTAAACGGTCAGAACGATGCGTGCCCAGTTATGACCCTTCACCAGGAAGATTGCCAGGATGATAAGAGCAGCGGAGAACAGTAGGGTGCTACCGAGGGAGGTTACCAGTTCAAAGGTGCTGAGCTCCGTCGGTGCGTTAGCCAGTTCCGTTTCGAAAGTGGCTCTATCCTCTTCAGGGATAAAACTGCCGAACATACCCATCACGCCGTCCATCGAGGACTGCAGAAGCTCTTTCCAATACACAAGACCCAGCACTGTGCTCACAATATTGAGTAGCACAATGGCGTAAACGCTGTTCGCTGCCATTTTAATGGTGCCGGGAACAGCCGGCTTTTCCATGTGCTGAGGGAGCCCCTGGCCGTAAACCTGTGCGTAGTTCTCGTAGGCACCCCCGCTGTGAGTGGACGAGTAGCTGGGCGGTTGCTGCTGGTTGGGGTAGGTGCCGTAATTGTTCTCGCTCATAGCTTTGCTTCCTCGATCAGCTGGTGGAGTGGGACATGTTCCTTTTAATCTAGCAGGAGAGAAGATGTTTGCACCTTGCCTCTTACCTTAGTTCGCTTCAAAAATGCCGCGAGAGCGATCTTTTTTGACGTCTGAGGCAGGGAAGATTCGCCCGCTCATAGAGATATACACGCCTGGTTCTAGAAGGTTGAGGGCAGTCACTGCCGCTCCCAGGTTGAAGGAGGCGTCCGAGGCGCGCATCGCGGCAGGCTGCATGGCACCGGTGAGTACCACGACTTTTTGCCCCAGCGCTGCGTGGGCTTGAAGATAACGTGCTGTTTCAGGCATGGTGTCGGTGCCGTGGGTGATGAGAATGCGGTCGTTGTGCACGGCGTCCAGGGCCTTGACCAATTCTGCCCGGTCAGCATCGGTCATATCGAGGCTATCGAGTTTCAGGACGCTCTGGGTTTCAAATGTGGTATCGGTACGCACAAAGCTGAGCAACCCCGGGGCGGCAGGCTCACCAATTTCTAGCTCCCCGGCAACGGAGTAGACCTTGTCGAAGGTCCCCCCGGTGGTCAGCAAGGTAACGGTGGAGGCATTGTTGATGGTCATAATAATCCTCTTTTGTTCTCAGATTTTTTAGCGCTGGGATTTTATTCTAGGGCGTTAGTAGTGGAGTAGGGCTCTAGCTAAATTTTTTGGGCTAGTTCGCCAACGGCTCGTCTGATGCGGTCCAGTGTTCGCGCCTCATCTAACGTACCGGGGGTGGTGTAGACACCTGTAGCGCAGGTATCTGCACCCAGGTAGCTGAAGAGCGGACGCAGGGCGTAGTCCAGTGCGAGCATATGACGGTGACTACCACCCGTGGCCGCCATGAGCAGGGGTTTTCCCCTGATGTCATCTGGTTCCACTAAATCCCAGAAGAGCTTGAAAAGACCGGAATAGCTCGCCTTAAAAATGGGGGTTACGGTGATAATCGCGTCAGCTGCGCGCAACTGCTCAAAGAGGGCAACAAGGGTGCCGGGGGCCTCCCCATCCAGGTAGTCAGCGATGTCATGGGTGTACTGCCCCAGGTGGTAGGTGGAGTACTTAGCGGAGGTTCCTGCCGCCAATGCGCCCTCTACCTCCTGCCGCAGTTTCTCAGCCAGTAGTGCTGAGGCAGAGTGACGGGCCGCCCCAGCAGTTACGACCACAATGTTTAGAGTTGTCATGGTTCTATTATGGTGCCCTACCGGTACATGCTTTCAACCGCGCTTGCCCACCGCTGCGCGAAAACCGTGCGTTTAAGCTTCTGCGTGGGGGTAACCAGGCTCGGGTCAGTCGCATCTACCTCAACCAGCTCAAACTTTTTTACCTGGCCTAAGTCTAGGCGCTCGCGGTGTTGCCCCACAGCTTGAGCTGTGGCCTCGGCGCGTGCCCGCAGAGCGCCAAGTTTTTTGGCGTTGGCTTGGGCAGCTACTTTTTGCTGAATCTTTTCAAGCGCCCGGGGCACCACGACTAAGAAGGTGGGGCGCAGCGTGACCAGCTGTTCAATGACCTGGGTGGGGTGAGACAGGTGGGCCACGCTCATTCCGCTGTTCAGGCAGACAAACTGCAACCCTCGCGCCAACACATGCGCCAGGGGTAGAAAAATAACCGTTGAGCCGTTTTCATGGACCACTTCACGGTAGGAGGCACCTACATTCAGCACCTGCCCCAGCAGGTTACGGTGGGTGATGATGACCCCCTTAGGGGCAGACGTGGTGCCGGAGGTGTAGACCAGGGTCGCCACATCATCAAGGGCAGCCTGGGTTCGAGCGGTCTCTAAATCATCCTCGGTGACACTCTGCCCCAGTTGCCTCAGGCTCTCCAGGGGCTTTAGCTCACCGATAAAGCACCAGATGCCCTGCTGTTCTGCCCCTTGGCTCTTGGCTAGTGCGGTCTCCAATTTATTTGCCTGGCTGACCGTACCTGCAAAGGCAAACTGCACCCCGGCGTCCTCAATAATCTGATCTACCTGAACCTGCGAGCTGGTCTCATAGACCGGCACCACGGCGCCGCCTGCATACAGAATCGCAAGGTCAGCGACAGCCCACTGGTAAGAGGTAGCTGCCATAATCGCAACCCTCCCACCGGGCTTCAGACCGGCAGCTATCAGACCCTTAGCTAGCCCCTTCACGTCATCTTCGAACTGCTCAGCGCTGACGTCCCGCCAGCTAGCAATCTGCCCCGAAGCATCATGCTCTAGCACGCGGAAGGCGGTATGCTGCGGAGCTTTCTGCACCCGGTAGCACAAAATATCCGTCAGGTTACGGTGGTCAGTTGCGGGATTAACGAGTAAAGGGGATAAAACTTCTTGCATCTTCTCTTATCCGCCCTTCGTGAAAGGAATGAGGACGGGGGTGTTTTCCACATAAGCCCTGTATTTGGGGTCATCACCCCATTTTTTCTCTGCCTTCTTTTCCAGCATCGGAATACCGCTTACCTTGGTCAGCAAGAGCGTCACCACGAGGGGTGAAAGGAGTGCCACCCACTGCCAGCCCACGAGCGCGGGGGCAGCGGTGAGGAATACACCAACCCACAGGGTAATATCACCAAAATAATTGGGATTGCGGCTCACCAAATAAGCCGGAATATACGCTAACCACTGCACGGCAAAAACTAAAACCACCAGGGTGGCGAAGATGGGTAGACCTAGCAGGGTCTGACCTCTATAGCTCCCCGCTAAAGCCAGCAGGCACCAGCACCACGCCCAGCGCGATGGCAATGCGGCGGTTCATCTCAGCTGAACCCTTTTGATCAGGTTGATGTGATGTACTCACGGCGACTTCCTTATAAATCTACAAATGATGGTGCTGACCTTACCGCCAATGTAACCTAGACCCAAACGCTTTCTCGCCTGGCATAGCGCAGCATCACAGGTGACCTTCGGGGCTTGCTGGCAGGAAGGTAGCATGGAGGCAACCACTCCTAAGAGAAAGTAGCACCATGACCACCTCGCGAGAAGCCCTCACCCTTCGCTTCCCCATCGTAGGAGCCCAGTGGCTAGCCGCTCACCTTGCGGCACCTAACCTAGTTGTCCTGGACGCTTCAGTGGGTGAGTTTTCTGGCGCTGATACGGGCATTCCTGGAGCCCGCCGCTTTGATATCGATGGGTCTATGAGCGCAGATGAAGGAGTGCACACCATGCTGCCCGCAGACGTCTTTGAGCAGCGGGTGCGTGCACTGGGGGTTAACCGGGACTCCGCCATCGTTATCTACGACCGGCAAGGGCTCTTCTCTGCAGCCCGTGGCTGGTTCATGTTCGTGGCAATGGGCCACGATAACGTGGCGATTCTGGACGGCGGGCTACCGGCCTGGCTAGAGGCAGGCTTCAATGAACTCCCGCTCAACCGCGGGCCCTTCACCACCGGCTCCTTTGTTGCCCAGGACCGAGAACTATTTGTGGACGCTCTGACCACCAAAGCTCTCGCGCAACACGAGAGCGCGCAGGTCATTGATGTGCGCAGCGCTGGCCGCTTTGCAGGTGTTGACCCCGAACCCCGTGAGGGTTTGCGAGCAGGGCATATCCCCGGATCAGTCAATTTGCCTTTTACTTCTCTGCTGGATGCCCAGGGAGCATTTGTTGCCCCCGAGCAGGTACGTAAAGCGGTAGACGACGCAGCTGGCGGCAAAGAGACCCTGGTCTTTAGTTGCGGCTCGGGTGTCACAGCCTGCATCGGTGCGCTCGCAGCGTATGTTTCTGGCTACACCGAAATCGCGGTCTATGACGGCTCATGGGCTGAGTGGGGTGCCGCTGACCCCGCTGGCGTCCGCCCGGTCGAGCAAAAGCGCTAGATAGACACAGTTATGCTGGTTGAAGAGTACCAGAACGTTCAAAGGAATAGACCGTGCCGTTAACGGTTACAGAACGCACTGTAATAATTTGCAAGGCTCTGACACATCTGTTCACACTCGTGGTGAAATAAGGTAGTGTGCTGGGGAACCACAGCTTAGTGGCGGTGTCGTATCGCCATGTTCCATTAAACGTAGTGGTGTAGGCACGGTAGTTGGTTTTGACCGGAGCAGCGGGGTCGTAGATAAGGTCTGACCATTCATTGGCGATCCCGCCTTTTTGAAAGATGGGCGAACCAGCAGCGGTGGAGACATACTGGGTTATTTTGGTTACGCCGATCACTGCTGAAGCTGTTGTGTCTGAAACCCATAGCCCGCGTTTAGGGTAGGTACCCTGACCATTGATGGTGTAGGTCATTTGAGTAGATGAGGAGCACCTGGTTGTATTCAACAGCCAACCATCGAGGGCGGGCTGGGGCGAAGCCGCGTAGGCGGGTATGGTTGCTGTCGCTAGGACGGCGGGAGCGGCCCAAGCCGCTCCTTTAACGATGCTACGGCGTGGTTGTTGTGACATGGTATCCTCTGCGAGTGAGTGAATTAGCGATATAACTATCTTTCAAGAGTTAAATCATACTGTATCTACCCCCGGGGGCAAATGATACACGAGGACAGAATGTACTGGGTCCTCGACAGGGCTCAAATGAGCAAAGCTCAACCAGGCCAAAGTTTGGTGTATCGTTCTTTTCTTTACCGGAGCTAGCTCACCACAAGTATCCTCATCTTATTTCTAGTGGTTAGCTTTATAACCTCAGGTGGCGAAAGATATTTAGTTCCAACCAGTTCAGGTGTAGCATTCAATACAGAGGCGGCCCTAGCTGCTGGTGAACACAGCCAAATCATCCAGGCTGGCCAGAATTTTAATCGCATCCAGCAAGCCCAGAATCACGATTCCTCACCGCAACCAGCTCACGCAAGCAACTCTTACAGCTCTGAACGCTATGCACAACCGCAAGGCATTAAGATCCCAGTTTAGGGTAATTGGTGTGGCCCTGGACATAGTGGCCCCGCCCCCCCGTAGATACACTTGATATACTTTGCATGCGCCATGACAAGTGCTACGCACAACGCGGCTATCTCAGTTGCTATTGCGATGCTCAACTCAAGGCAGAAATCGACCGTTTTTCCCACAGGATGGGAAGCAAAGAAAGGGCCATGGCAGCAGCCGTAAAGCTTGCTTTTATGCATCCGGCATGCAACCACTTTTCATAAGAAGCTACAAGAGATAATCAGGAATCAGTCATGAAATTGCGGGAGGGCACCTATCAGAAACTGGCTATAGCAATATTCATTCCTACGCTAGGTTGGTACATTGGGGTTTTCTTCACTGGAACCCATTCGCCACAGGAAACCCTAATCACAGCAGTCGGCATTACTACTCTCTTCTTGCTATCTTCCCTCTTATTCGCCTTAGGGAAGATGGTGAAGACCGCTATCATAACTTTCCTCCTAGGTAGTACAAGCATCCTTATTTTGTTTCTTGTGGTCGGTTTCATTGAATCCCTGCAAGGAAACGCTTAAGCAAGCTTGAAAGGGACCTGCCCAGAGTAAAGAAAAACCCCTCACCTATCCTGCTAGGTGAGGGGTAATATGTGCGCCCTGTGGGGCTCGAACCCACGACCCACGGATTAGGATTAGCCTAATTTCAGTACATTCAGACAGTTCTAGCAATATTACTTTGGCTAGGCAATACTCCCCATTTTGAGGCTATTTTGATTGCCTGAAATTACCTCCGATTGTTTTCAAAACGTGCCCAAAGCGTGCCCGTTACTAGCCTCAGAGACAGCGGCAATACGCAGCTCAACCAGTAAGCAAGCTACACCCCTCACCCCAGAACTAACCCCACTCCCCTGGCTCCAGCTGCAGGGGTTTGCATGAGGTCGTGGGTTTCTATGGGGTCGGGAGCGCCATGGGGTCAGTTGCAGGGCAGGGAGCGCCATGGGGTGGCGGGCAGGGTTTTGCCGTTCTTTTATGCGGGTGTTCGCTGTGATGTTGCGGGCAATGCAGTACGGGGTGCATGGTTATGCAAGTTCACTCCCTCCCTATGCGTGGACGGAGGGGGAGAGGAGAGAGCGCCCAGGAATTTGTCCACATAATTTCAAGCTGGTGATATTACCGCCCCTAGGGTGCGCGTACTAGCTGCTCTTTGAAACCTCGTTCATGCAGGTTTTGGAGTGCGGGGCCGCGGTGTCTAGCACTGGCCTACTGATGGGGGCCGAGAAGATGCAGAGAAGGGACTACTTGTTGCCCGATCGGGTAGAAAATCCCAGAGCCGATGCCCTCCACATTGTGGAGGTAGTTAGAGGTGGGGGTGTCGAGGTTGTCGATACCCCTTTGTCAGCAGCTCTGGCAGTCTCACAAGACCCCTGGGGATTATCCACTCCCCTGCCCCTTTGCGTTCCCTCCCCTCGGCATAGGGAAATATCCCCCCGCACCGAGAAAAACCAAAACCCCTAGCCACACACCAGACCGCCCCCTGTGCCCCGTGGCTGGTGTCCGTTGTGTCCGGATTGTCTTTTTGCCTAGTCACAACGGGGTTATTTTGTAGCTTGAGTTACGTACAGGGTGTACGGAATGTACGTATCTATCGGGCTTACGTACACCCCGTACACTTCGTACACCTCTATGCAACTTCCAGAACAGGAAGTTCAGGCAAGGCAGCGTACCTGCCACGACTGGCCTTAGCTAGACGGTTGCTTTCATGCAGCCGGCGAATGTAGGTGCCCACCTTGTCGCGCTCTTCATTCAGGGCGCTGGCAACCTGGGCAATGCTCTGAGGCTCTGGATACTTATTGAAGTGCTCCAAAATCCTTGTTTGCACGTCCCCCAGGGCTCCTACCTGCTCGCTCTGGACAGCGGCAGCGGCGGCCTCTTCCAATGTGGCACCCACCAAGAACCACTGCCCGTTATCAAAACAGATAGCATACTCACCCTCTTGCACCTCACGGCTCGTGACCTGCAGCCGCGCTTGGCCCTGGCCACGATCACGCCTGATAACAAGGGTTGAGTCAGCCGCACCGGCCAAACCCTGAGTACCACTGATAGCCCCTAGAAAGTCCTCGTCCCCTCCCCTCTTATTGGTATGGTGAACAACAATCAAAGAAGAGCCGGGGTACTCGTCCACGCACCGTTTAAGACGGGCCATGTCGTTGTAGTCCTTGCCGTAGGCATCATTACCGGTATGCACACCACGAGCACGGCCCAGGGTGTCAAGGATAATGAGGGGCTTCTGCGACCCGTGCTCTTTCAGGAACTCACCAATCATCATTTGAACGGTGGAGGGCCCCAAATCTACGACCAGACAGAACTTGTAATACTCAGGTGCAGGCTCATAAATTCCCAGCTTGTTCAGCCGTGACTTCAAACGCCTGTGCCCGTCTTCAAGGGCCAGGTACAGCACCGGACGCTGCTCAACCCTGATAGAGCCCAGCGCATACCCACCGGTCACGCACGCTGCAGCTAGACCCAGAACAAACCAAGACTTACCAATCTTCGGGGCCGCAACAAGCAGTGTCAGCCCCTCAGGAATGAGGCCGGGGATAGTGAACTCAACAGGCGGGTAGGTCGTTGATAGCACCTCGTGAGCGGTGAACATGGTATCCAGTGGGTGAGGTGTCACCTCTGGCATGGTTTCAGTCAAGAAGCAGCACCCCTCAGATAATCGAGATCCTCATTCCTAAGCCGCTTTGGTGCATCAATCCGAGGACTGAACGGCACTCGCGCCGCCATGGTTTCATTAAAGCGGGCCAACTGGGCAAGATAGCCCTGTAAGTGCAGGTGCCAGTGCAGCCGCTCTTGTTGCTGGCCTACCGCGCACCCGGCCACGTACCCGGCGTTGAAGCTCTGCTGGTGCTCTGCCTGGGTGCGGGCTTGCACCGCGCCACCTAGGGCTGTATCGAGGTCTTGGAGTTCATGGGTCTGGTAGATGATGTTAGGCATGGGCACCTCCTGAAACGAGGGTGTGTACGATAACGCTGCAGATTTCGCAGGTTGGCATTTCCCCCAGTTGGCGCAACACCTCAGCCGTGCTGAGCTCGTTAGGTTCCTCAGGCCAGGTGTAGCCGCACAGGGCCACGATGTCCCCGGTAGCGGTGGTGTGCTTGGAGGGGTCGAGTAGGTGCTTGTAGTCCTGGGCTGTGAGGGTTTGCTTCTGACTCACGGTTGCACCCCTAGCTTGCGGGTGGCCTCTAAGAACTCTTGGAGGCGTTCACGGTTGCGGGTGGCGTGCTGCAAGATGTATCCGTACCCGGCTCGCGCTATGTAAGCGGTGGGCCGGTCGTCAAAGATAATCACCCGCGCCCATTCGTTGGCGATAAAGGTTGCCTGGGTGCCGAACACATCGCTAATGCCGTAGTGCTTGCACATGTCCTCGATATGCTTCTGGATCTCTGCACGAGATTTTAGGTTTTCAGTAGGCATTATTTGGCCGCCTGCTGTGTCATGGTGAGCTGTTCGTTCTCACGTTCTGCCCACCAGTTCAGCAGCTTGGTAATAACAGCGCGTACCTCTTTTTTGCTGGCAGCTTCTAGGTACATTTCGATGTGGTAGGCCGAGTCTTTGAGGGGGTTGATGGGGTCAATCATGGACTCAAAGTAGTAATCGTCCTTGCCGTCTTCGATGGCTCCTGAGTAGTGGCCAACGCCTTCGGTGGGTTGCACGGGGTCGGGTATGTAAGTGTAGCCGCTGGGTGTTACGAGGTCTCTTATATCGTGTAGGCGTAGGAATGTGGCTTTTGCATCGGTGATGCTGGTATTTTGGTTTATGACTGAACCCTTCTTACTTGTAGCTTTTTCTGACTGCTCAGGGGCAGTGAGTTTGGTTGTTTCGAGGGCGAGTGCAGCAACCGGGTTTGGCGATTTGGTGCTGTGCTCGCTCTTTTTTGTGGGGTTTTGCGGTGGGCCTATCGTGTTCATGCGGCCTGCTCTGACATTTTGGCTTGTTCGTAAGCAAGCACCTCGGATAGGTAGAACCTCCACGTCCGGCCGATGCGGAAGCCGCGGGGCAGGTCGCCTTTCATACGGCGAACACGGATAGTGTGCAGGGACTTACCCCACCGGGCAGCAAGGTCGGCATCACCTAAGATGGGCTCACCTACTGGGGCCGCAGAGCGGTCGGGGGCGGGTGTGACGGTCACAAAAACCTCCTTATGTTGATTTGTGCGCTGGGTTCAACGCTCATGTATCTAGGTTGCACCATGATTTAAATAATGTCAATAAGCGACAAGTGGTTCATCATACGTGTATGATTTAGGCATGGATACATCACCAATGCCAATATCGACCAGTGCAGAACGTGACGAGGAAGCATTTAGAAACTCTGTTATAAAGCTGCGGACTGAAAGAAATTGGTCGCAAAATCACTTTGCCCAGCTATTACAAGAAGCAGGTCTGACCGAGTACCGGCAGGCAACCGTTGCACGTCTGGAAAACGGCCAGAGAACCCTCAAGCTAGGGGAAGCCCGCATCATTGCTGAAATCTTTGAGACCTCAGTTGATGAAATGATCAATTCGCCTTTGATTGATTACATAAAGCTTGTGGCATCGGTCAACCAGACCAACTGGAGAATAAATCAAAGGCTTGCCTCCTCTCTTATCCAATACCTAGAGCACAAGCAACGCCTTACGTACTACACAGAAGATCACCCATTTTTGGACAGGGTGGACAAGGCGTCAGAAGGAGAGAGCAAGAGAACAAAGTTGGAGCTTAAAAGTCAACTTTCCCTTGCTCGAAAATACCGAAATGCATCTTTAGCAAAGGTAATCAAGTTCTCGCTATTAGATTATCTGAACAGATACAGTCAACGTGAAGATCAGGAAACTAACGATCAATTTAAGTCGTGGATTATTGAGACATTGCATTTTGACAAGCAGGAGCTAAGTGAAATTATCGATACTGCTCTTGAGCCTGCCCCAGAAGAGCCCGAGGAGTAGTATGGTACGTGCTCCCCTGCCTTTGGGCACTCACGGCAACATCACCTATTACCAGCACGAAAACGGCAATTGGCAAGCCCGCGCCCGATACCGCGATGCAGACGGCATAACCCGCACCGTTAAGCGCAATGGTGCAACTAAGAATGCCGCCATGCTCAAGCTTAAAGCGCACCTAGCAGAGCGGCAGCACGTGACCACGGCGGCTAATCTCACCCCTGCCTCAACCGTCAAAGAACTTGCCGGCATCTGGTGGGAGGAATTTCAGGCCAAAGACCGGGCAACCAGCACGCAGCACCGATACCGCTACGATCTAGACCGGCTCATACTTCCCAGCATCGGCAACCTCAAAATACGAGAGTGCACCGTAGGTACGCTCTCAGCCTTTCTCAAGACCGTAAGCAACAAGAATGGGGCTCAGAGCGCCAGGGTAGCTAAGAACATCCTCAAGGGCATGTTCGACCTAGCGACAGCCTATGACGCCGCACCACGCAACCCTGTAAAAGATGTAACCCTTGCACCGGTTAAGAAAAAAGAAACTGTAGCGCTGGAATACATGGACGTGCTCAAGCTCAGGCAGTCCCTTACCGGCGAGGTGAGAGAAGCCTTAGAGATCATGCTGGGCACTGGTTGCCGCGTAGGTGAAGTGCTGGCCCTGCAATGGGCAGACCTTGACCTATCAGACAGCAACCGGGCAAGGGTCAGCATCAATAGCACCCTGACCCGTGACACTCACGGGCGTTACTACCGGCAAGAGCACACCAAAAATAAGCGCACCCGCTCTGCTTTCCTGCCCCCGTTTGTGGCTGAGATGCTGATTAGACGGCGTGATACAGAGATCCCAGCTCATGCAACAACGACAGCATGGGCAACACCTGAGATGTTTGTATTCCCGTCCTCAACTGGCACGGCTCAAGACCCTAACAATTTTCGCCGTAAGTGGCGTGAGCAGGTCAAGGGTACTGACTTCGAAAAGGTAACGCCTCACAACATCCGTTCGACTGTGGCTACTTTCCTAGAACGAAACACCGACCTCACCACTGCCTCACTGCAGCTGGGCCATTCTGACACGGCTGTGACGGCGCGGCATTATGTGAAGCGTGAGACAGAAGCGCCGGACTCAACAGCTGTGCTTGAGCTGTTTGGGCGTGAGGTTTCTTCGTAGGTGGGTTTTTGAAAGCGTGCCCAAAACGTGCCCGTCTGACTTTTAACAAGAAAGCCCCTCACTTATTTTACCAAGTGAGGGGCTGTTTTTGTGCGCCCTGTGGGGCTCGAACCCACGACCCACGGATTAAAAGTCCGATGCTCTACCAACTGAGCTAAAGGCGCATCCACTGAGCAAAACTCAGCAGACACCACTATACACTCAACCCCTGCTGGGCACAAAAAGGACCGCGCCCGTGCCTTCTTCACCGCTTCAGCAGTCACGCTAAACTAGCCCCTATGGCATCTGAGGCAAGGTATCACCGGCCGGTGAAATTCTCCCCTGACACGTTCGATTACTACCCCGGTGGCACCAGCCCCGAGGAAACAACGCGCGCTGCGCACACCTCCGCACGGCTCATTCTTGACCGCGGACGTGCCAGCACAGACCCCTCCGTCACCAAACGCCTGGTGCACTTCACCGACGAATTCGGGCTTGAAGCAGTCGCCCAGCTTTGGGCGCAAGCAGCACCCATCACCCTGCCCGGCTCTCTCTGGCGCATCTATGCCCTGCGCGGCGTCATCAGAAAAAACCCAGCACTCATTAGCCACTACTACCAGCGGGGCATGCACTCCAATTACGCAGCCCGCGTGCTCGCCGGCGTCGCCTCACCACCCACTGCAGAAGAAATCTGCACCACCGTGGACGCTATTCTCGCCGGGGCGTTCACCGGTGAGTTTGATATAGCGCTCGAACGGTTCGCGGCCTTCTGCCGGGTACTCTCCCTGGGTCAGGACGACGTCGCGCTCGGTCTACGTCACGGGCAACTTGAGTTGCAGGCAGATGCCCCAGAAGAAGCTACCCAGCGTTTCAGTCCCTCTGCCGAGGTGCGTTCTGAGGCAGCCGCTCGAGCCTCCCGGCTAAGAACAGGGGCGCAGAAACTGTTGAACACAGCCATCGAGTTGGAGACCTCTGCCGCTAAGTGGCGAGCCAACACCCTGGACTAAAGACCGGGAAAATTTTTCACCAAAAGTTGACAGAAAAGACGAAGAAGAGAAAGATTATTAACAGATGCCAGGCTGATAATAGGTAGCCCCGGGCTCCAAATATTTAGCCGCTTCGAGCGGCCTATCGCCGAGAGGCGCTCCCAGCCTGGCATCGCAAAACTTCATCAACAAACCGGGTTTCCACCTCAGATATCAGCGCCGAGTGAGGGCCCGGTTTTTTGTACCCCAAAGTGCCAGAGCCCTGCCAAACCATTCGTTAACTTTGCGGCTGTACCATGTTAGAGAATTCACCAACCATCGTTAACACACAGGAGACAGGCAGCCCATGCTTCAACGCATGTTTCCCCAAGAAAACAGCTCTCTCAAAGCGCTTGCAGGTCTCTCAGACCAGGTGGCGGAATCGGCAGCTATCCTCTCTGAAATGGTTGGCTCCCCAGAGGAACGCTACCCCGAGCTTCTAGAACGCATGCTCAATCATGAGTCAACGACCGTAGACACGCTCTTCACTACCATGACCGCAGTGCGCAGCTCCTTCTCCACCCCCATTCCCCGCGAAGATATCTATACCCTCGCTGTTGAACTAAACACCGCCGTTGAGAAGTTGGCCTCAGCCGCTAACATCATGCACCTTTACACCATCGTCCGTTTCTCCCCTAAGGCCGCCACCTTACTTGACCTTATTCAGCGTCAAGCGGTGCTCACCAGCGCCATCATCCCGCGTCTCAGCGAACTGCAAAGCTTTGATGAATACTGGATCAACCTACTGCGTCTCACCAAGCAGGCGGTGCGTATCGCAGAGGAATACGACGCCGATGCCTTAGGGCGCTATAAGCACACCCGCTACCTACAGACCACGGTCTTCATTCATAAACTGGTGGAAGCTTCCGAGGCAATGAAATCCGTTGCCACAGAAATTGGGCGCATCATCGTACAGGAATCCTAGCGTGACCGTCACCCTCTTCGCTCTCTGCTGCCTCGCTCTGGTGGGGTTCACTTTTATCACCGGGTTTCACGACGCCCCCAACGGGACTGCGATCCCGGTTAAAACCAGAGCCCTCACTCCCCGCATCGCTCTGCGTTCTAGCGCCTTTTTCAACTTCATAGGCTTCCTCATTGCAGGTACCCTCCTGATGCCTTTCACCACTCGCTGGCTCACTGTGCCCCATAACAATATCGGTCTGAGCATGGCGCTTATCGGCCTGATCACTGTCTGTATCTGGGCCATGCTGACCTGGTGGTACCGCATGCCTTCCTCCTCAACCCACGCCCTACTCGGCGGTCTCGCCGGAGGTGCCTGGGCTGCGCAGGCTGTAGGTTTAGGCAGCTTCAACCCCTTCAACGAACCGCTCATCCTCTTCGCGATCATCCCCCTCCTACTTGCCCCTATCCTTCTTTTTATCTTTGCGTGGGCGGCCGTCTTCCCTTTCTTCGGCCTACTACAACGGGTCTACCCCTCCACGGTTAACAGGGCCTCCCGCAACGTCCTCTCACTTTCCAACTCGCTCATCTCTCTGGTGCACGGCATCCAAACAGGTCAGCGCGCGGTCATCATTTTTGCCGTGATGCTGCTGAGCGCTAACTACGATATGCAGTCATCTACCCAGCTGATTGCAACTATTTTTCTAGCACTGGTTCTAGGTCTTGGCACCGCACGCGGTAGCTCCCGTATCGGCTACACCTTCGCCCATCAGATGGTGCGCATAGATCCCTTTCGCGGTGCGATCGCTCAAAGCTCCGCAGCCCTAGCCCTGGTGCTCTTGCAGTTCCTCCTGGGCACCCCGGTTTCCTCATCCCACCTCACCGCCTCAGCAGCTCTAGGTTCTGGCGTCAACCAACGCTTTGCTTCAGTGCGGCACAAAATCGTGCTGCGCATTATCCTCACCTGGATCATCACTATCCCGGCAAGTTTTGCAATCTCAGCCATCCTCTTTCTAGCGCTCTCACCCCTGCTCTCTGCCTAGCCCGCTCCCTCCTTGGTTGGACGATCTAAGCGAGCCTAGAAAGTTTTCCAGCAGGGTCGAAGAGAGCACCACTCATACAAAAGACACCGCCCGCTGGTTTGCTTTTCTCATCTCAGCTTGAGAAAGCAAGACAGCGGGCGGTGTGCCTGCTACCCCTACCCCTGCTCTGCGCAGGGCGGGAAACTTGTGGGGCGAGCTGGCTCTTAGCCGAAACGGCCCGAGACGTAGTCCTCGGTAGCCTTCTCGCGGGGATTGTTGAAGATTTCCTGGGTGGGGGCGTACTCAATGAGCTTGCCGGGCTTACCGGTGCCAGCAATATTGAAGAAGGCTGTCTTATCAGAGACACGGGCAGCCTGTTGCATATTGTGAGTCACGATTACCACGGTGTACTCCTCTTTGAGCTCATTGATGAGGTCTTCAACCGCCAGGGTTGAGATGGGGTCAAGAGCAGAGCAGGGCTCGTCCATGAGAATCACTTCGGGCTTCACCGCAATGGAGCGGGCGATGCAGAGGCGCTGCTGCTGGCCACCAGAAAGGCCTGAACCGGGCTTATCCAAACGGTCCTTGACTTCATTCCAGAGATTAGCGCCGCGCAGGGAGCTTTCGACCAGCTCATCAGCATCAGTCTTTGAGATTTTGCGGTTATTCAGCTTCACACCTGCCAGTACGTTTTCACGGATAGACATGGTGGGGAAGGGGTTGGGGCGCTGGAAGACCATACCGATCTGCGAGCGCACTACCACCGGGTCTACGCCCTTGCCGTAGAGGTCGTCACCGTCGAGCAGCACCTTTCCTTCTACACGGGCACCAGAAATAACTTCGTGCATACGGTTAAGGGTGCGCAAGAAGGTGGATTTACCGCAGCCTGAGGGGCCGATGAAGGCGGTGACCGAGCGGGGCTCAATGGCCATGTTTACGTCTTCTACGGCCAGGAAGTCGCCGTAGTATACGTTGAGGTTTTCGACGTCGATACGCTTTGACACTGTTAGTTTCCTTGTCTAAAAAATCTGTGGGTGGCTCTGTTAGCGGCCGGTTTTTGGGGCGAAGATCTTGGCGATAGCGCGGGCAATGAGGTTGAGCACCATCACAATCAGAATCAGGATGAGAGCAGCAGCCCATGCGCGGGTCTCAGAGACGGTGGCAGCTGTGGGACTGGTGGGCGTCATGATCTGGTAGTAGATGTAAGTGGGCAGGGTTGCCATCCAGCCGCCAAAGGCGTTCCAGTTGATGGAGGTAACGAAGCCTGCGGTCACCAGGATGGGGGCAGTTTCACCAATAACGCGTGCAATAGCCAGGGTGACGCCTGATGCGATACCCGAGATGGCGGTGGGGATAACTACCTTGGTGATGGTGCGCCACTTGCGCACACCCAGGGCGTAGGACGCTTCGCGCAGCTCGTTGGGCACGATGCGCAGCATTTCTTCTGCGTTACGGACCACGGTGGGAATCATGAGCACGGATAGCGCTACTGCGGCAACCAGACCCATACGGTTCATGGGATTACCCGTAACGAGGGCGAAGAAGGAGGCTGCGAAGAGACCCGCCACAATGGAGGGAATGCCGGTCATGACGTCCACGAAGAAGGTAATCGCTTTTGCTAGCCATTTTCCCTCGCCGTATTCCACCAGGTAGATGGCGGTCAGCAGGCCGATGGGCACCGAGATGAGGGTTGCCAGCAGGGTGATTTCCAGGGTGCCGATGATGGCGTGGTAGATACCGCCAAGCACGTTGCCCTCGCCGCTGGCTGCAGCGTTATCGTGGACGCCGGTGACGCCCTTCATGCTGGTCATCAGGAAGTCACCCGAAAGGCCGGGCACACCGCGAGCTAGCACGGTGTAGAGCACCGATACCAGGGGGATGAGGGCGATGAGGAAGGTTCCGTAGACCACGTAACGGGCTAGGGCGTCCGCTCCCTTGCGTCGGCCTTCCATGGCACCTACAACCAGGGGGCCGGCAACAATGAAGATGATGCCGGAGAAGAGGGCGAAGGTGGCAATCGAGAACCCGACAAGGGCGGAGGCGGCAGCGCCCAGAACCAGTGATACCGCGAGAATCGCCAGGGGAAGCCACTTAGGTGCTTGCCCGCTGGTCAGGCGTGAAGTGTGAGCAGGAGTGGCGGTCATTAGTTGGCTCCTGAGAATTCTTTGTAGCGAGACACGATAAGGCGGGCTATCACGTTGACGATGAGGGTAATCACGAAGAGAACCAGGCCAGCGGCGATGAGCTCGCTCATACGCAGACCGTACGCTTCGGGGAAGTTGAGAGCAATTTCAGAAGCGAAGGTTTGGTTACCGCTGGTAATCAGCGAGGCGGTCAAGGGGCCGGAGGCCAGCACCAGGGTTACCGCCATGGTCTCGCCTAGCGCGCGACCCAGAGCCAGCATCACGGCCGAGATAATACCGCCGCGGGCGAAGGGGAAGACCGTCATGCGGATCATTTCCCAGCGGGTGGCACCCAGACCTAGAGCTGCTTCTTCTTGCAGCTTGGGGGTCTGAATGAAAATTTCGCGGCACATGGAGGTGATAATCGGCAGAATCATAATGCCAAGAACGATGCCGGCGGTGAGAATGGTCTTGCCGGTCTGTGAGGCGGGGCCTTCGAAGATGGGCAGGAAGCCTAGGTAGGTGGCAAGCCAGTCGTAGAAGGGCACAATTTTAGGGGCCAGTACGGAGGCGCCCCAGGCACCAAAAATGACGGAGGGGATGGCTGCCAGCAGGTCAATGACGTAGCCGATACCTTTGGAGAGCTTAGCAGGGGCATAGTGGGAGATAAAAAGTGCCACACCAATGCCGATGGGGGTTGCCAGGAGTAGGGCTATCGCCGAGGCGATCAGGGTGCCGATAGTCAGCGGCAGGATGTATGTGAAAAAGCTACCGGAGGTCAGGTCTTCTGAATCTGCTGTGAAGACCGGTAGGGCCTGAGCTACCAGGAAGATAGCTACGGCAGCGAGCACCACCAGGATTAGGATGCCCGCGGCCAGGGAGATGCCGGAGAAAATTTTGTCGGCTGCCGGATTACCAACATCCGGTAGGTCTTTTGTCTTCGTGCGCTTATTGCCGGAGGGCTTAAGCGCGTCTGCTGAGATTGACATGGTGAGTGTTTCTGCCTTTGAACGTTAGGCAAGAGAAGGTGCGACCGGCCCAATGTGCCGGCCGCACCGCTTCCTTGCGTCAGGATCTCTTACTGGGTTACTTCAATGGCGTCGATAGCGGTCTTGGCATCTGAGCTCAAGGTATCGGTCAGGGGAGCTGAACCGGCAGCGTCTGCTGCTGCCTGCTGGCCTTCGCTGCTGACGACGTAGCTCTCGTAGGCCTTTACCAGATCAACGTTGTCCTGGCTTGAGTAGCCGGAACACACGATGTGGTAGGAAACCAGAACGACCGGGTAGGCGCTGGAGTCATCGGGGGTGCGGTTGACCGTGATCGCCATGTCGTTCTCGTTCATACCACCGGTGCGCTCTGAAAGCTCAACGGCCTTAGCTGCTGCATCTGCTGAAAGCTCAACGTAGTCATCGCCTACCTTGACGCTGACCTTGCCCAGGTCGCCGATAGCTGAGGCGTCTGCATAAGTAATAGCGCCCTCGGTGGATGAGGTGGTGGAGACAACGCCGCTGGTGCCCTTGTTGGATTCACCGGCGTACTGTGAAGGCCAGTTTCCATCTGCTTCAACATCCCAAGCGCCGTTGGAGGCAGCCTCGAGGTATTCGGTGAAGTTCTCGGTAGTACCCGAATCATCTGAACGGTGAACCACGGTGATCTTGGTGTCAGGCAGGTCCACGCCATCGTTCTGAGAGGCAATAGCTTCATCGTTCCAGGTGGTGATGTCACCCTTGAAAATCTTGGCGATGGTCTCAGCGTCCAGGTTGAGTGAATCAACGCCGGGCAGGTTGAAGGCAACGGCTACCGGGGAAATGTAAACGGGGATGTTGATTGCACCTTCGGGGCCACAGACCTCCTTGGACTGCTCCCACTCTTCAGTCTTGAGCGCACGGTCTGAACCAGCGAACTGAGCGCCGCCAGCCAGCAGAGCTTCACGGCCAGCGCCGGAGCCATCGGGTGAGTACTGCACCTGGCCACCGAGATCTGAGAAACCTGACTCCCAAGCGGTGATCGCTGCCTGCTGGGAGGAGGCGCCAACGCCGGTCAGCGGGGTGGAGGGCAAGGATGAGTCGCCAGAACCGCTGTTGGAGCCGCCATCAGCGGTGTCGGTTGCGTTATCTGAACCGCAAGCGGTCAGTGCCAGTGCGCCAACAAATGCGAGAGAACCCCAACGGGTGAGTGACTTAGCCTTCAAGTGTGTGTCCTTTTCATAGGTCCTGTATGCCCACCGGAGAGGTGGTGGACGGCGCAGGAAACCGTGGTCTAACGCATCTGACTCTAAGGAGCCTAAGTATTAAAAGGGCTAGAAACAGGTGAACGACCGGTGAACACTAGACGGCTTATTGATAAGTGAGCTCTACCGGCAGCCCAAGCAAGCTCACACTCTCCCGCCCGGTTCGCCAACCCAGCCCGGCTAAACTGGTAGGTATGGGTTATGGGCAGAACGTGAAGAAACTACAAAGCGGTGCACGCACACGCGTACACGACGGCGTCAGGCGTATGCAGGACGGTTTCTTCCAGTCCCTGCAAATCGTGGTCTCTGGCATCGGTGCCTACCTCTTTGCCGAGAAGGTGCTGGGGCACACCGAACCCATCTTCGCTGCCACAGCAGCTATTGTCTCTCTGGGCTACATCACCGGGGCCACCCACGCCCGCCGCATCCTCGAAGTCTCTTTCGGCGTAACCCTGGGCATCCTCATGGGCGACCTCATGATGCTAGCCCTGGGGCGCGGTATCTGGCAGGCCGGGCTGGTCATGTTCCTCTCCATCATGCTGGCACGCTTCCTCGATAACGGCATTCTCTTCACCATTCAAATGGGCCTGCAATCGGCCCTGGTCGTTCTGCTACCGCCCAATACGGACGGCGTCTTCTCACGCAGTCTGGACGGCATCATCGGCGGCGTCTTTGCCTTTTTGCTCATGTTCCTCTTCCCCAAAGACCCCCGCCGCACACCGCGCGAGAACGCCAGCACCCTCATGGGAGCTTTCGCTAAAGTCTTCAGCGACGCCGCACTCGCCATGGAACACTACGACGGCAAGGAAGCCTGGCACTCACTCTCTAGCGCCCGGCGCTTACAGCCCCTCTACAACGTCTGCGAGCGGGACATCATCACTTCAAAGGGCATGGCAAAACTTGCCTGGACGGGGCGCAACCACATGCAAGAGCTTGACCGCTACCAGCAGACCCTCACCAAGATTGACTACGCGATCCGCAACACCCGCGTGCTCAACCGGCGCATGGCGTCCACCATCAATAATGTGCATATCTCGTCTGAGGCCGCTCAGTCTTTGGCCGATGCCCTGCGCACCATCAGCACCGCTATTGACGCACTGGGGCGAGGGATGTCTCAGCCCGAAGCCGATGTGCGCCGAGCCAGCCGCGTAGAAGCACGCCGCGAGCTGTCCCTGCTCGCAAGCCGCCTGGAGCCCCACATCATGGGGGTTCGCTCCCTTGAAGCTGAGGCGCTGGTGCTGATGCTGCGCCCCCTGGTGGTTGACTTACTTGAAGCTTCGGGGCTGACCCACGACGAGGCAGCCTCTATGCTGGTGCCGCTGGACGACTCCATTACCGAGCATGCCCCCAAGACTAGCGCTATCCCCACCCACCAGCCTGATCAGTCAGATAAGCACCGGGCTGATACCCGTCAACTGACTGCCGTTTTGCGCGCTAAAGATAAAAGCACAGCAACCTCAAAACTGCCCCAACAACAAATGAGCGAAGCTCCCACAGCTACCAGTAGGGCTGCTTATGCCGAGCGGGTAGAGAAACAGCGACAGCTCAACACCGCCCAGCTGACCATCATCGAAGAGGAGTTCAGCTCCAAAAAAAGGTAGTAGGTCTTTAGCTGCCTGCTCCGGGGAACAGCAGGGCAAGAGCATCAGCTAGCGAAGCGACCTCACGCACCGAGACACCAGCAGGTACCTCACCCACCCCGGCAGGCGAGGCTGGCACGATCACGTGGGTGAAGCCTAACCTGCCTACCTCGGCAATGCGCTGGCGAATGCCGGGCACCGCCCGCACCTCACCGGCTAGACCTACCTCACCAAAGACGGCTAGCTTACGGGGCAGGGGTTTATCTTGAGCTGCTGAAGCAAGTGCAATAACGCAAGCAAGGTCGGCGGAAGGCTCAGAAATTTTAGCGCCCCCCACCGTTGAGATGTAGCAGTCCAGTTTGCCTACATTGAAGCCGGCTCGCTTTTGCAGCACTGCCAGCAGCATAGAGATGCGCGCGCCGTCTAGCCCACTGGTGGCACGGCGTGGCTGCGGAGTAGCGCTCTGATCCAGCAGCGCCTGCACCTCAGCTAGCAGGGGGCGGCGGCCCTCCATGGTCACGGTGACGCAAGTGCCCGCCACCGGGTGCGGAGTGCGCGAGACAAAAAGCCCAGACGGGTCAGTCACCGGGGCGATGCCGTCCTCGTGCATATCAAAGCAACCCACCTCATCAGTGGGGCCAAAGCGGTTCTTGATGGCGCGCAGCATGCGGATCTGTGAGTGCTTATCACCCTCAAACTGGCAGACCACATCAACCAGGTGTTCCAGGAGGCGTGGGCCGGCGATGGTACCTTCTTTGGTTACGTGGCCCACCAATAGGGTGCACATATTACGGCTCTTAGCGGCGGCAATGATAGACGCCGCGACCTCGCGCACCTGGGTGACACCGCCGGCGCTGCCCTCCACCTCGCTAGAAGCCAGAGTCTGCACGGAGTCCACTACCAGCAAGGAGGGGTTCACCTGCTCAATATGCGCTAGAGCTGTGCCCAAATCAGTTTCACTGGTCAAATAAAGGGTGTCAGCAACAGCACTGATACGGTCAGCCCTCAACTTCACCTGCGCCGCTGACTCTTCACCGGTCACATAAAGCACATTGTGGGGTTTAGCCGCTGCTCCCCCGGTAGCCCCTTGCCCACGGGCAAAAGTAGCCGCCACATCAAGCAGCAGGGTGGACTTACCGACGCCGGGCTCCCCCGCCATCAAAATCACCGCACCGGGAACCAGGCCACCACCCAGAACCCGGTCAAACTCCGGGTTGCAGGTACTCATATATTGCGCCACCCGCGAGTCCACCTCAGCAATGGGCCGGGCCGGGTTCTGCACGCTGGAAGCTACCGTAGTTTTAGCGGTAACGGCTCCCCCCGCTTCTTCAACGGTGCCCCACTGCTGACATTCGCCGCAGCGCCCCACCCACTTAGCGGTCGTCCACCCGCACTCAGTACAGCGAAAAGCGTTAGCGGAGCGGGAGCGAGAAGTCTTACGAGTAGCCATAAAACCAGCATAGAGCCGCGGGCTGACATTTTTAGCGCCGTCAGCTCACAGCGAGGCTCATCCCAAAATTTAAGGGCCGCGGGCAAGCGCAGCACTGGCGAGCTGGCTCGGGGCTGGCGTGAATCGCCTCGTGAGCGCTAGCGAACCGGGCGAGAGGGTCAGCTCGCCAGTGCTGCGCTTGCGGCGGCTTGAAATCTGCGAGTAGCCCCTACATAAAGCGTTCTAGCAGAGAGCTTTCTGCCATGCGGGAAAGGGATTCACGGATGACGCGGGCGCGCTGCTCGCCGATGCCCTCAACCGCACGGAGGTCGTCCAGGCTGGCTGCCATGAGTGCCTGCAAACCGTCAAAGTGGTAGACCAGTCGGTCAGCAACGGTACCGGGCATGGAGTGAATTCCGGCCAGTAGACGGTGACCGTGGGGGTGCATGGGTGCCTCAAGATGGTCATCGAAGCCTATAGCCTGCGCGATGGCGTGCAGGTCTACGATTTCTTTGTCGTCCAAGGCTTCAAGGGCTGCTATGGCACCGTGCAGGGTCTCAGCGGGGGTTTCTGCTGGTAGGTAATCGCGCAAGACCACCCAGGAGGCAGGAAGGTCATTGGCGATGAGTTCTTCAAGTTGCAGGGCTACCAGGCGGCCCACGTTACCCAGTTCCACCACGTAGTGCCCGGCCTCAACGGAGATGCGGCGCACCATTTCCATGCGCTGCAGGGTACTGACGACATCGCGCATGGTCACGCTAGCCTCTATCTCTAGGGACGAAAGAGACTGAAGCACCTGCTCCAGACGTTCGGTGTAACTATCCAGAGTACGAATCGCCTGGTTGGCTCGGCTCATCAGTGACTGTGTGTCTTCAACGGTGTAGCGGATGCCCTCGGTGTAGACAGAAATCAAGGACATTGAGGCGCTAACAGCAATCACAGGGAAGCCAGTCTGCTTGGCCACACGTTCAGCGGTGCGGTGGCGGGTGCCAGATTCATTGGTCTCAATGCTGGGGTCAGGTAGAAGCTGAACACCGGCGGCCAGCAGGGTGGAGGCGTCCTTATCGCAGACGATAGCGCCGTCCATCTTGGCTAGCTCCCGCACGCGGGTGGCTGAAAAAGCGGTGTTGATGGCAAAGCCACCGGAGGACATTGCAGCGACAGTCTTGTCAGTACCCAGCACAATCAGGGCACCGGTGCGGCCACGCAGGATGCGCTCTAGCCCCTCGCGCAGCTCCGTCCCGGGAGCAATCTGGGCAAGGGTTTTCAGTAGGGAGTCACTATAAGCTGTCAGCACATGTTCAATGGTAGTCTACCCGGCAACTCCTCCCAGCCTGCGATGGCCAGCAGCGCATAGTCTCCACCACGGTAGGCCGTGCGCCTAATGGTCTGAAAAATCATCTCATTACGCTGACCGGCTTCTAGCTCGGCTAAGACCACAACGAAACACGATTTTCCGTAACAGCTCGTTACGGTAGTGCACTTCAATGCCACAGGTGTGTAGGTTTTCCCGCGCACTTTCTGAGGTAAAAGCAGGCAGGGAGACATGCGTTTTTGTCACGGCAAGGGAGGGTCAAACGAAGTTTGGCATACGTACCTGTCTGTCTGCCTGTCTGTCTGTCTGCCTGTCTCTGCTTTTGGTTTCTGGGGGTGCCTGCTGCTCTTATCGACTCTCTCTTTACCCATGCTCTTACCTGAGGCTTCTTCCCTTAGCGCCCTTGCACCTTGGGGCTTGCTGTTAGATACTTTTGAGCTCCTACCTGATTGTTGATATGAATCTACCCTGTGTAGCCCCTGCCGTTTCTTTTCTTCACGCTCTTCTACTCTCAACCCCCGTACCTGTGCACCCCTGCCCCCTTGGCCTTTCTAGCGCACAACCCAACCAGCCAACACCACACACCAGATGAGGGACGAAGAGGGTGTGTGGTGTCGGCTGGGAAGGGTCAAAGCGCCCCGGAAAATCAAGGGGGCAGGGGTACAGATATGTTGACGGGTATCTGTACGGGGTAATTTACGGATCACCCCCCTGTTTCCCCAAAAATTCACCCGCACCCTTGGGCACCACCAGCACCCAAGGACGGTACCGTGAGAAAAAATCACGAGAGAAAGAAACCCCGTCATGAAGATTGAAATCACCCTGTTCGATCAGGCAGAAGAGAACCCCACCGGGGAAGTTATCGACCTTGATTTCACTGAGCACCGGCACCTGGACACTGAGACAGTCCGAAGCATGGTTCAAGACACCGCTGAACGGGTAGTGCTGCAAGAAGTGAGCCTAGGACTTCTAGAGCAACCCTGGTTCTGGTCGGCAGCATTGGCAACAGGTGCAGAGGAGCTAGAGCTGGCACTGGCTGGGGGTGAGAGCTTGGGCTGGGTCGAGGAGTCCTTGAAGCGGTTTGCTTCGGTAGCTTGGAAGGTGCTGCCGGGAGTGGGGTGGGAGGGTGTAAGGGGGTCGAGACCGTAATACCCTGATTAAGTTCATTTCGTAGTTGGGACACGCCACGGTCTTAGACTCCACGGTGGGCAGGAATGTCGCCCTCTTCAACCTCACCCGCCAGTGGGCCTACAGGGCGCGTTTACGCTATACGGACTTCACGGAGTGGTCAGAGACGGTGTACGCCTTTGCTTCGATGAAGAATGCTTCGGTGATTGCTGATGAGTTTTCTCGTGGCCCGATGGGTGAGGGTGAGGTTGCTCAGATTGCTAAGTCGATTGCTTCGTGGGTGTGGGTAAAGATTACCCCTGAGCAGACAGAGGTTAACCGCAAACACTGGGCAAAGAACCTAGAACAAGGGCGTATTGCTAGAAAGAAATCTCTTATAGAAGAACTAAGAAAGGTCGACGATGGTTGCTGAGAACCCGGTTCGGCGTAAAAAAACAGCGCGGGAGTTAGCAGAAAAGCTAGGTGTCAGCGTAAGCACTGTTCAGCGTCTGATGGCTGAGCCTCGTGACCAGTACCTAGCCCGCGCGAATGCCAAGCGTGAGCAGGTCGCGGAACTCCGTGCGGAAGGGCTGAGTGTACGAGTTATCGCCGAAAAGTTAGAGATTTCCAAAAGCACTGCTGGACGTTATGTTCAAGAATACGAAGCAAAATCCAAGCAGCCTAGCGTGACTTAAGTACTGATTTTTGGGTTCCATACACCCTCAAGCTGTTTTACCTAGTACATGTCAAAGATGGGCACCTAAAAATAGGTACCCATCTTTGACATGAATAGTTTAGCTACGTTATTTTTGCTTTTTTGACTTGATAGGCAAAGCGCCTATAAGCCCACCGACTACGGCCCACAGCAAGCAATATCCCCAGCTAAAATCTATATCTTTAGCATCATTCACACTGGCGTATCGCGAAGTCGTTATGTTGTACTCAGCTCTAAGCCAATAAGCTACAGCTCCGACGAGTGCGAAGACCAAAATCATAATTATTTTTTTCATCAGCTGAAAGTTTTCCTACTAAGTTGCTATAGAACGCAGTTTTCCACAACTCCCTTTACGCCGAGCACTTTTTGGAACTGTTCAGCTCCTTCCTTGCCAAGCACTTTTAGGAGGGCGTCTTCGCTTTTGCCCTGGATAACTTCGTTTACGGCATCAGCAACTGATATAACTCCGCCAGCAGCTTTAATCCACTTCCAAGCATTCACGCCAGGAACTACGATTGTTAATGCGTCTGCAATGGCAAGGATGCAATCAGTAGCGGCGATAGGGTCAAAACCACTAGCAGCAGACCTCAGAGAGCTTGACCGTACAGGGTTTCTATTAGGTTCTGGAGTGCTAATGTCTTTATCAATTATTTCTTCAAGAGCTGCTTCTACTCGAGGATCAGAAGTGGGCAAACCCTGCAACTCAGTAGGGAGTTCATGATAAGCATTAACGATTTCTTGAAGAGCTACAGCGGACTCTACTGCTTCTGGCGCATATCCACGAGATTCAGCTTCTGCCCGGACTGATTCTAACGACTGCACAGGCAAATCGGCAGGAGTAACCTCCGTATTTTCTGCTACCGAAGAGACAGCAACGGAGTGCAGCTCATTGGCTGAAGCCGCTGTAAGACTTGTAGTCGTAAGCGTAAGTCAAAGCACCAAAGCAGTAGTTACTGAAGCAGTTTTCTGAAGTAGTGTCGCCATTGATTACTCCCAAGTTAAGGTAATTTACATCACCCCCAATTTTACCAAGCAAGCTTCTTATCGTCAAGGGGTCCTGCACAAAGCTTAGAGGCCAACCCATTCACCATGCGGCGTGGAGATTTACTTTTATATCCTCTTGGTGCTGATACGCGGAGCATAAGCCCCCCCCCATGTCACACCCGAGTCAATGGGTGGCGCAAGCGCCATCGCGTAGCGACGCGAAGCGCCCTTGGCGGGCTGTGTTCGGGGGCTATGATTCGCCACCACCAGCGAGCGGCCAAAAGAAAAACACACGCCCTTAGCGTGCAAAAAATGCCCAGCGCAGCGCCCCGACAAAAACGGGCTAGACCTGGCGAAACAAGCACTTAGGTAACCTAAGTAGATAGCTTGCTCCGCCAGGGACAAAAGCCATTTACGTAACGTAAATGTATAGCTTGCTCCACCCGGTGCTTAGATGCCCCCGCTATTTATGAGTTACTCAAAATGCAACTTCCTCAGTCATTGGATGCATGAGGTGTGACGACAAAACAGAGCACAAAACCGACCGACTGACTGACCGATTTTTCAGTGTTCGAGCTTTGTATTACCGGGGCAAAACTCCCCGGAAGTGCACTTCAATGCCACAGGTATGTAGATTTTCCCCACGCACTTTCTGAGATAAACGCAGGCAAAGAGACACGCGTTTTTGTCACAGCAAGGAGAGGGTCAAACGAAGTTTGGCATACGTGCCTAGCTGTCTAGCTGTCTGTGCCTAGCTGTCTAGCTGTCTGTGCTGGGGAGGTATCTAAGCCATTAGACCTCGGCGGGACTTAAAAGAGAGTTGGTTTCGTCAGGTTTTTGTCTGCACTAAAGAATGTATTGCTGGTTCGTTGGTGAGTGCGCTCGAAAGTACAGTGCAGACAACGGGGCTCAGGCTCATCCCTGTTACCCAAGGAGGAAGTCAGCTCTTCAATAAGAAATCTTAAAAAAATTAGATACATAAATAAAATGTGCGGAGGTACTACCTCCGCACATTTTATTTATTATTTATTGATTTTTTATTCTGATGATTCCGTATCGCTTTTATGGCACATAATACCATAAATGCAATCGCCCCAAAAAAAGCTAGTATACAGATTATTATAAATGCATGAGTCATTGCTTCTAGTTCACCTCAACAGTCGCACTTTCACCGATTCCGAGAGTAACTTGCGTCCAAAGGGTTGCACCGACGGGGGAGCCCTCAAAAGCTACAGATATATCAGCTGAGTAACGAACTTGCTGATCCGAGAATTGTTCTAAACGGTGATTAGATAGCGCCCCTCCAATAACTCGGTGGTTCTCACCGTAATACCTGGTGATTTTACCTGGCGAATGGGGGTAAACTGTACGGTCAATATAGAAAGACATCATAATAAGACCCAGCTCATTCTTGACCAAGCACTTTTCCTGACGGACTTCATGGACAGTGCCGCCTGGCAAGTTGTTGCATCCTGTCATCTTTGCCCCGGTGTGGAATGACTGCAACGTAGAGACGCCCTCAGCTGTATCGCTTCCGCTCTGCACACTGACCAAAGATACAGAACCATCTGCATAAGTATTCTTAATGTACGCAAAGTTCTCATCTGAGAAATTTTCTGAGCTAATAGGCTTAGTGTCAGATACTGAATCCCACATCTCCCCTGACTCAAGTTTATCAGTAAGATTTTTTCGAGTTTCTGAATCAATTTTTGCTTTATCAAAAAATTCATTCAGCTGCTGCTTATCAGAATCAGATAGATTCACAGTATTGTGCGAGATTTCATTGTTCTTCTCCTCGACTCCATATGATGGGGCAACGCTTCCGCCAACCACACCAAGAGCAAGAATGCCAGTTGCAAAACCAGTCGAAACCTTCTTTGTCAGAGTTATTACTTTCCTTTCGTAAGAGAAGCTACCAGGCGAAATGATTTGTGTTACGTACAAGTCAAGCAAAGATTAGATAGTAAGTCAACTGACCTTCATAACAGTTTGGTAACGAGAGAGCAGCGGAGCCAGCGGCCGGACGGAGGCGCCGCAGGCAGCAGGAGGGATTCGGGGGGAGAGAGAGACAGAGAGAGAGAGAAACCGTAATACCCTGATTAAGCTCCAGGAATTGCACCCCAGCTTCTATCGCCAATACCCCTTGACCGTTCGAAGGCTGACACTCATTTTTTCGGCAACCTCTCGTTGCTTGTACCCAGCCTCTTTGAGTGCCTGAATCTGTGCCCTACGCCCGATAGCCTGAGCACTCCGCACAGCCCTAGAAGCGTTCGCACCTTTAGCTAGTGCTTGGGTCTGGGCTTCGGTCTTTCGGCTTCCGCCCTTACGCCCAATCTCAGCCATGAACTCGCGCAACTGCTCAGGGGCAGGCTCACGACCCTGAGCACCTGTTTTCGGGGTGTACTTCTCACGCATGAACTTTTCTGAACACTCCTAACGATTCCAGCAACCTCAGACAAGGGTAACGGCGGGTTACACAGCTCGTTCAGTTCATAGGCCTGAGCTTCAAATAAAAAGGGAGCGCCCTGCAAGAGGGCGCTCCCGATCTAAAGACGGTGTCGCTTTAGCCAGTAACGACGATGCGCACCGGCTGTGAGTTCACACCGTTGACGCTTGCAGTGGCCCAGTAGTGCCCGGGCTGAATTTTAGTGCTAGTGCCGCAGCCCAGTACGTTGAGTGAGCGGTCCCAGCTTAGCGAGGTGGTGTTGGTGGAGCCAGCCTCAACCTGAGCGTCCTCTGCAGGTGCAGCATGGCACTGGGCGTAGTTGAAGACCTGGGCAGGGCCAGAAGTGATGTTGACATCCACGTTAGCAACGCCGCCGGTAACCAGGCAGGGGTTACCTGAAGCGTTGGTGTAAGTCACGGCAAGGGCAGGGTTCTGGCCAGCAGCGTAGCTGGTGCGGTCAGCGGTAAGACTTACCTGCAGGTCAGCCGGGGTGCAGGCAGCAACGACGGCGGGGGTTTCGGGGGACTCAGGGGTGGCCTCTTCAGTGGGTTCCGCTGACTCCGTGGGCTCCTGGGAGGCAGACTCAGTAGGCTCTGCACTCTCGGATTCATCAGAGCTAGCAGAAGGATCAGCGCTCTCACTATCTGAGGGGCTGGCAGTTGCTGATTCAGTGGCGCGCTGGCTGAAATCGCTAAAAGCCTCGGCACTAGCTGAGGTTGACGATGTAGCGGCCGTGGGTTCAGAGTCTCCGCCTCGACCTACGAGCCAACTCACCAGGCTAATGCCCAGCAGAAGCACCAAGACTAAGACAAGAAGCGCAACGATGCGGCGGCGACGGTAAACCTCGGGCGAAACTTCGCCCCCATGTGAATCAACGTTTTCTGACATAAGACTAGAGTACCGGGTTTAGCACCGGTCAGAAAACTTTATGTACCGTATTAGCCGGTTTATGAGCAGGTGTTTTAGAGTGTTGAGGTGCATTCTTCTCAGACTCCTGCTCTCCCCTCAGCCCGCGATATAGATTTGCTGCATGACCGTATCAACCAGTGGTACCTGCAACATGCCCGTGACCTGCCCTGGCGTACCGGCACCAACACGCCCTGGGAGGTCATGGTGAGCGAATTTATGTTGCAACAGACACCCGTCAAGCGAGTGTTGCCGGTCTGGGAAACCTGGCTGGAGCGCTGGCCTACGCCCGCTGACCTGGCAGCTGAAGAGCCGGGTGAGGCAGTACGCGCCTGGGGCAGACTGGGCTACCCCCGCCGCGCCCAGCGTCTGCACGCTGCCGCGGTTGCCATCCTGGAGCGTCACGGCGGCAAGGTACCCAGCACCTATGAAGAGTTACTAGCCCTGCCAGGGGTTGGGTCTTATACCGCGGCAGCTATCTCAGTTTTTGCTTTTGGACGCCGGGCCACGGTCATCGACACCAATATTCGGCGCGTGCACGCCCGGCTTATCTCGGGCAAGGCGCTGCCTTCCAAGGCTCTCACCGCTGCAGAAACCCGGCTGGCTGAAGAACTGATGCCAGAAGAACTTGCAGAGTCAAACCTCTGGAACGTCTCGGTTATGGAGCTGGGCGCTCTCATCTGCACCGCCAAGTCTCCCTCGTGTGATCAGTGCCCGGTGCTTGACCGCTGTGCCTGGGTGGCCGCCGGTAGGCCCGAAGCTGACTACCAGCCCAAGGGCCAGGCCTGGGCTGGCACTGACCGCCAATTGCGGGGTGCCATGCTGGCGGTACTTCGTGCGGCAAGCGGCGGCGTTGACCGCACGCTACTCACCACCGGTGGCAAACCTGATGTCGCCTACCCCGCAGAGCTAGCCCCAGCCGTCCGTGCTCTCGCAGCGCTCAACTCCCCCTCAGAGCAAATTGACCGCTGTTACGCCGGGCTTCTGGCGGACGGACTGGCACAAGAAAAAGCCGGGCTGGTATCCCTCTAAAAACCTATCTGCACGTGCGTTGCCGAGGTGAGAAGAAGGTAGAAGGAGGGCAACAACAGCACCAGAGCCGCTGTGAGATAAAAGTTCACCGGGTAGAAGACATCGTAGGTGCGGGGGTAGCGCACGCCGTGGGCTAAGAGACCTGCCACTAGCACCAGCCATAGGGCAATATACTGGCTCGTGATAAGCAGTAGAAGCACACCGACAGGGTAAGCCCAGGTGGCAAAGAGTCCAGGCTTCTTGCTCAGAAAAATCTGCTCGCCACCTTCAAGCGTACGACTACCGGGAATATCACCTAGCTGGAAATGCATGACAAGACCCCTTCTGCTGCACCGTCTGCCTTTAGAGTAAATTTGACGCAGCGTGAAAAACCATAGCTTGACCAGCTGTTAGAGAACTCCACCATGCGCACAGGAATGTAGGTAATCTCCTCAGCTGAATCTACAATCACTGTTTTTGCCTGCTCCCCGAAGGGTGACTCCCCCGATTTCATACCCTCAGCTACAAATCCCGGTTCAGTGGCGTCCTCCCGGTAGATAATGCCGCCATCCTTGGAGCACCAAACAACGATAAAGTTGTTAGTCACCAAAGGTTTGCCCAGATAGTTTTTCTCAGTAACTTCGGTGGACGCCTGCCAGCAGTCAGCGTCAGCGTAACCCGGTCTCGATGAGATGTTAGTGACCTTGAGGTCTTCGATAGGCGTCTCGCCTTGCCTGCTCACAGTGGATGTTCCAGCTAAAAAGAAAGAAGTTGCTACGGCCAACACCAGGCTCAGGGGCAGGACGAACCAGACAATCAACCCAGGTCTTTTTCGTTCGTCATATTTTTGTTCGATATTGAGCTGCACCGCTACCCCACCCCTTCGTGTATTATGAGCTATATTACTAACGGTGGTGGGTATTGTCTAGACATATTAGGCCCCGTACAGGGCGGTAACTACCGTGTTTAGAGGTCAATAATCATGCGAGTGTTTCCCAGGGTGTTTGGCTTGACCCGCGCCAGATCCAGAAACTCGGCAACCCCCTCGTCCCGGGAGCGCAACAGTTCCATGTAGGTTTCGGGGTCTAGCTGCTCCTGGTTTTCCATGGTCCTAAAGCCCTGACGCTTAAAGAAGTCCACTTCAAAGGTCAGACAGAAGACGCTGCTCACCATGAGCTTACGCGCCCTATCCAATAGAGCGGTCACCAACTGGTGCCCCACCCCTAGCCCGCGGGCATCCGGCGCTGCAGCCAAAGTTCTAATCTCTGCGATGTTCTCCCACATCACGTGCAGCGCTCCACAGCCCACCAGTTCAGGCCCGGCGCCGCGGTCTACTTCTACCACCAAGAACTCCTGGATAGCTTCAAAGTAGGTCACTGCTTCCTTGTCCAGCAGTATCCCATCGAGCGCAAGGGGGCGCACAAGCTCCTGGATAGCGGGGACGTCCTTAACGGTTGCGGCGCGAACAAGCAGTTGAGTCATGGTCTCAGTCTAGAACAGAGAAAATAAATCAGCCCCGCGGCCTAAGCTACGGGGCTGATTAACATCATTACACACACATACACACAAGAATCTTCTTGTCCTTTTGAGCCATACACACTAAAGCTCTCTAGGGGCTCTCTCGAACCGTATGAATTAAGTATGGCGCACTACCCTTGGGCTGTCGTTTAAAGAAGCTGGGCGCTACCTGAGAGGTTGGTTAAGGTTTGATATCTTTTCGAGACTTTAGCCCCGCTGCCCACTGCAGAGATACCTCAAAACCAAATTCTCTCACCGACCAGGCAGCAAAAAGCCGCCTGCCGTTCTCCCACCCTGAGGTGAAGGACGCTGGCAGGCGGCTAAGAGCTTAAGCCGCTGGTTTAGCTCTCGTCAGCTTCACGGGCTTCTTCAGCCTCGGCCTGCTGCTCGGCTACCTTGTTAGCGATTTCAGCTTCGGGGACCGCGGGGGCTTCCGCGGCGTCCTCCTGGTTGAAGGCCTTCTCAAAGCTAGCGCTGTCCAACTCGCCCAGGGGCGCTGAAGAGAAGATGAACTTCTGCAGGTCGCCTTCACCTTCGACGTCCACGGTGATCTTCTCACCGGGCTTGATCTCACCGAAGAGAATCTTCTCTGACAGGGGATCTTCGAGGTTGCGCTGCATTTCGCGGCGCAGCGGGCGGGCGCCCATTGAGGGGTCATAACCCTTGGTTGCCATCAGAACCTTAGCCTTATCGGTCAGCTCGATAGACATATCTTGCTCGCGCAGGCGCTCAGCCAGGCGGGCGACAAAGAGGTCAACGATCTGCAAAATCTCGGTCTCTGAAAGCTGCGGGAAGACGATGATGTCATCCACACGGTTGAGGAACTCGGGGCGGAAGTGCTCCTTGAGCGACTCCATAACCCGGCCCTGCATGCGCTCGTAGGAGCCGGCGTCATCGCCCACCTGCTGGAAGCCAACGGGCACACGGCGCGCCATCTCACGTGAACCCAGGTTGGTGGTCATGATGATGACGGTGTTCTTGAAGTCCACCACGCGGCCCTGGGAGTCGGTCAGGCGGCCGTCCTCAAGAATCTGCAGCAGTGAGTTGAAGAGGTCAGCGTGAGCCTTTTCAACCTCATCGAAGAGCACAACGGAGAAGGGCTTGCGGCGTACCTTCTCGGTCAGCTGGCCACCCTCTTCGTAGCCCACGTACCCGGGAGGGGCACCGAAGAGACGAGAAACGGTGTGCTTCTCCTGGTACTCAGACATATCCAGGGTGATGAGGGCATCTTCATCGCCGAAGAGGAACTCTGCCAGTGCCTTAGCCAGCTCGGTTTTACCAACACCGGTGGGGCCGGCGAAAATGAAGGAGCCACCGGGGCGCTTGGGGTCTTTCAGACCCGCGCGGGTACGGCGGATGGAGCGAGAGAGAGCCTTGATCGCGTTCTCCTGGCCAATGACGCGCTTGTGCAGCTCATCTTCCATCTTGAGCAGGCGGCCGGTCTCTTCCTCGGTGATTTTGTAAACGGGAACACCGGTGGAGGCAGCCAGCACGTCGGCGATAACCTCTGGGGTTACCTCACCGAAAGCGTCACCGGCATTGCGCCAGGTCTTCTCAGCTTCATCCTTCTCAGCAATCAGCTTCTGCTCTTTATCGCGCAGATCTGCTGCCTTCTCGAACTCGTTACCAGCAATAGCTTCTTCTTTTTCACCCTTAATCTTGGCGATACGCTCTTCAAGCACCTTGATTTCGGGCGGAGCGGTCATACGCTTGATACGAAGGCGGGCACCGGCCTCATCAATCAGGTCAACTGCCTTATCGGGCAAGAAGCGGTCTGAGATGTAGCGGTGAGCCAGGTTCACAGCGGTTTCGATTGCTTCATCAGAGATAGTGACGCGGTGGTGTGCCTCGTACTTATCGCGCAAACCCTTGAGGATCTCAACAGCCATCTCGGGAGCCGGTTCGTCCACCTGGATAGGCTGGAAACGGCGCTCGAGAGCGGGGTCCTTCTCAATGTGCTTGCGGTATTCATCAAGGGTAGTAGCACCGATGGTCTGTAGTTCACCGCGCGCCAACATGGGCTTAAGAATAGAAGCAGCATCGATAGCGCCCTCGGCTGCACCGGCGCCCACCAGGGTGTGAATCTCGTCGATAAAGAGGATGATATCGCCACGGTTGCGAATCTCCTTGAGCACCTTCTTCATGCGCTCTTCAAAGTCACCGCGGTAACGTGAACCCGCTACCATTGAGCCCAAGTCCAAGGTGTAGAGGTGCTTATCTTTAAGGGTTTCGGGCACGTCGCCGGCAACAATAGCCTGAGCTAGACCCTCAGCGACAGCGGTCTTACCCACACCGGGCTCACCGATCAGCACGGGGTTGTTCTTGGTACGGCGCGAGAGCACCTGCATAACGCGCTCCATCTCCTTGAAGCGCCCAATCACGGGGTCAAGCTTGCCCTCGCGTGCAGCAGCGGTCAGGTTGCGGCCGAACTGATCCAGGATAGCTGAACCGGCAGGAGTGCCTTCGCGTGAGTTACCCGCGCCAACACCGGCGGTCTCTTTGCCGCCTTCAGAGTTGTTGCCGGGGTAACCCGAAATCAGATCCATAACGGTCTGGCGCACCTTAGCGGGCTCAGCGCCCAGCTTGGACAGGATCTGGTTAGCGACGCCCTCGTTGGCGCGCACCATGCCCAGCAGAATATGTTCGGTGCCGATGTAGCCGTGGTTCAGCTGAATAGCTTCACGCATGGAGAGCTCAAGAATCTTCTTGGCACGCGGAGTGAAGGGGATGTGGCCGCTAGAGGCCTGGGGGCCGGAGCCAATGATTTCCTGCACCTGCTCACGGACAGCTGTCAGATTCACGCCCAGTGATTCCAGCGCGCGGGCAGCAATACCTTCGCCCTCATGAATCAGACCGAGCAGAATGTGCTCGGTGCCGATGTAATTGTGGTTGAGCATGCGTGCTTCTTCTTGAGCAAGCACGATCACTCGGCGAGCGCGGTCAGTAAACCGTTCAAACATTGAACACTCCTTGGAAACGTATTATTACCCCAAAGATTACGCGTCTTTGCAAGGGCGCGGGGGGCTGTTCGCCAGGGAATGAACTGCGTTCGCCAACAAAGTAAACTGTGCCGAGTTTGAGGGAAAAAGGTAAGTTTCACGCACCGGGTGTTAGAGAGGGCAGATTACTTTTCTCTGTCTACATCAAACCCACGTTGATGAACGCAAATTTATTTCAATCTGTTATCGAAAATCAGAGGCTACCAAACTTCGAGATAATTCCCAGGTACAGCTATTTACCTATCACCAGCATCTACGCAGGATATACCCACTTAGACCCCCGCTATAGTAAGTTACTTAATCACGCACTGAATACACAAAAGGTGGGTACCCCTGACGGGGTACCCACCTTTAGCATCGCGCGCTAAAGCCTACTTATCTTTTTTAGCAGCGTAGTAGGCATCCTGGATTTCCTGGTGGATACGGCCACGGCTTGATACCTTGTATCCGTTTTCCTGTGCCCACTGACGAATTTCAGCAATTTCAGGGTTGCGCTTGGTAGCACCCGCGGTGGTGCGTGAACCTGCCGGACGGCCGGGTGCACGGTTGCCCTGCACACGGCGAGCCTTAGCAGCGAAGGGGCGAATTGCGTCGCGAAGACGAGCCGCATTAGCGCTGGACAGATCAATTTCAAATGATCCGCCGTCTAGACCAAAGCGGACGGTCTCATCTGCGGGGCCGCCATCAAGGTCATCTTCAAGAATGATCTTTACTTTCTGAGCCACTACATTCTCCTCATATAAATAATCCAGTGATTATGAAAAGGAACCCTTAAGAACATACAAGTACCAAAAACAGGATGTTTCGGTGAAACTTTTGTAACAAGTTATTAGGAGGACCTATATCAATCATTAATATACACCGGGAGAATAAAAATGGGAAATGAAGAGAAATTTTACCGGTAAATTATTTACTTTCTTTGCCGGTACCAAAAGGGTCTTTAGTGCCTTTATCCTTCTTGACCGCTTCATACCATGCCTCAGCGTCCTTTTGAATATCGCTTTTAGCTGCACGTTCTGTGCGGTCAGCTCGGCTAATCCACCGCAAGATGAAGTAGAGGCCTAGGCCCGCCCCGATAGAGGGAAGTAGCCCAATAAAGAATTCCATGGTGACTCTTTTCCTTAGTGTTTCGCTCCCACCAATCTACCGTGAACACAAAAATATCGCCCATCGGTTAGAACCAATGGGCGATATTTGCAGGTGCTTCTCAGCTGCCTTTACTCGGCTTCAGGCTTCATCAGCGGGAAGAGAATGGTTTCACGGATACCCACACCGGTGAAGAGCATAATGAGACGGTCAATGCCCAGCCCCAGTCCACCCATGGGGGGCGCGCCGTGTTCAAGAGCGCGCAGGAAGCCTTCGTCCAGCTGCATAGCTTCGTCATCGCCGCCGGCTGCCAGCTTGGACTGCTCAGTGAGGCGTTCACGCTGAATCACGGGGTCAATCAGCTCAGAGAAGGCGGTGCCGCGTTCCATGCCACCGATGATGAGGTCCCAGGCTTCAATCAGTCCAGCTTCACTGCGGTGCTGGCGCGCCAGGGGCTGGGCTGAGGGCGGGTAGTCGTAAACGAAGGTGGGGTTGATGAGGGTAGGTTCTACGATCTCACCAAAGAGCTCGACGACCAGCTTCTCAGCGTCCCACTTGGGATCAACGGCAACCTCGTGCTGGGCAGCGATCGCGCGCAGCTCCTCAGCCGAAGTTTTGGGGGTAATTTCCTTACCCACGGCTTCTGAGAGACCGGGGTAAACACCCAGCCACTTCCACTCACCGGTCAGGTCAATGGTGCCCGCCTCGGTTTCAATCTGGTGCACACCCACGGCATCAGCGCAGGACATGATGATTTCCTTCATGCGCTCAGCCATCACGAACTGGTCAGCATAGGCTTCGTAGCACTCCAGGGTGGTGAACTCAGGGCTGTGGGTTGAGTCCACACCCTCGTTGCGGAAGACGCGGCCAATCTCATAGACGCGTTCCATGCCACCCACCACTGCACTCTTGAGAAATAGCTCGGTGGCAATGCGCAGTGTCATGGGCTGGTCAAAAGCATTGAGATGGGTGGTGAAGGGGCGGGCAGAAGCACCACCGTGAATCAGCTGAAGGATGGGTGTTTCCAGCTCAACGTAGCCGCGCTTATTCAGTACGTCGCGCACGGTCTGGGTAATCTTGGCGCGCTTGAGCACGATCTGACGAGCCTCATCGCGCACCATCAAATCAAGGTAGCGCTGACGCACACGGGTTTCGTCATTGAGATCTGAGTGAAGGTTAGGCATGGGGCGCAGTGCCTTGGACGCCATCTGCCAGGAGTCCGCCATAATGGACAGCTCGCCACGGCGGGAAGAGATCACCTCACCGTGAACAAAAACGTGATCGCCCAGGTCAACCAGGGCCTTCCAATCAGCCAACGCCTTTTCACCCACACCAGCCAGAGAAATCATAGCCTGAATACGGGTTCCGTTACCCTGCTGCAGGGAAGCGAAGCAGAGCTTACCGGTGTTACGCACAAAGACCACGCGGCCGGCGATACCTACGAGCTCACCAGTGGTCTGGTCTGCCTCCAGCTTGCCGTCATACTTCTCGCGAATCTCGGTGATAGTGTGCGTTACCGGCACACCCACCGGGTAGGCCTCACGGCCAGATTCAAGCAGTTTGGCGCGCTTGTCCAGGCGGATCTGCATCTGCTCTGAGACATCGTTCTTTTCGTGCACGGTAGTGCCCTGTTCAGTCAATGGTTTACCCGTTCTGAGATTGGTGCAAAGGTGGTCTAGTTAATGTCCATGTTATCGATGAGGCGGGTCTTGCCCACGTAGGCTGCTACGAGTGCCAGCACACGCCCCTGATCGTCAACGGGAGCTTGGAAGGTGGCGGGATCAATTACTTCAAGGTAATCAAGACGCACGCCGGGAGTGCTGTTGATGGTCTCCCGCGCTTCGTCCACGGCAGTATCGCTGAGGACACCGGTGATGTGCTTTTCGCGCAAATGAGCCAGGGTGCGGGAGAGCACCAGGGCAGCTTCGCGGTCCTCAGGGGTGAGGTACTGGTTGCGCGAAGACAGCGCCAACCCGTCGTCCGCACGCACGATGGGTACAGGTTTGATGACCACATCGTGGTTGAAATCGGTAACCATACGCTGCATCAGGGCCAACTGCTGGGCGTCCTTCTGCCCAAAGTAAGCATTCAGGATAGCGCCCTCGGTCAGCGGCTTAAGAATATTGAAGAACTTGTTAACCACCGTCAACGCACCGTCAAAGTGCCCGGGGCGGGTTTTACCCTCAAAGAGGTTACCCAGCTCGCCGGAGGACACCGTAATACGAGGCTGGCCCCCGGGGTACATTTCTTCAACCGTGGGGGCAAAGATAACGTCCACCCCGGCTTCAGCTGCCAGCGCGGCATCCGCTTCAAGGGTGCGGGGGTAGAGGTCGAAGTCCTCATTGGGCCCGAATTGCAGGGGGTTCACAAAGATGGACAGCACCACCAGATCATTCTGCTCGCGGGCGCGGCGAATCAGGGTGGCATGCCCCTCATGCAGAGCACCCATGGTGGCGACATAGCCCACGGTCAGCTGCTTCTTGGAGCCCTTCTGGGCGCCTAGCTGGCTGGCTGCACTGGCGCGCGCCAGCAGCATCTCGTTACCAAGATCAGCGATGGTGTGTGTAATAGCGGGTTGGCTCATCACGACTGTGAGAGGTCCTTTCACTGGACGACAGGCTCTAGTTTACCGTCAAAGCTGCAAGCACACTATTGTACTGCTCATCGCTGAGCGCCCCGCGGCGGTGGGCACGTTCGGCGGTGGCTCGTGCCAGGGCCAGGTAAGCAGAGCTGATGTCGCCCGCTTCTTCCTCTACCGCGAATCCTGCCAGAGTTTGGGCGTGTGCATCCACCGTATGAGCATCCCCGCGAGCCACGGGGCCAGTGAGCGAATTTTCTCCCGCTGATAAGGCGTTATCTAAGGATGCTCGCAGCAGAGGTTCAAGGTAACGAGCGGGATCTTCTACCCCGATAGACCGCAGAATCTGCAGGGACTGACCGGTGATAGTGACCAGGTGATTAGAAGCGTGAGCCAGGGCAGCGTGGTAGAGCGCCCGGTCTCCCTCAGCAATCTGGACCGGCTCACCACCCATCTCAACAGCTAGCGCCTGGGCAATGGGCAGGAAGGGAGCAGGGCCGGTGACACCAAAACTAGTGGTTTTGAGGCGGGTGAGGTCAAGAGACAGCCCGGTGAAGGTCATAGCCGGGTGGATAGCCAGACCGATAGCACCGCACTCTTTAGCGGGGGCCAGCACATCAGTACCGTGGCGTCCGCTGGTATGAAGAACAATCTGCCCCTGCTGCCAGGCTTTAGTTTCTGCCAAGCCTTTGACCAGGGAGGGCAGGGCGTCATCGGGCACTGCCAAAAGAACCACTTCACTGCGTTCAACAATCTCGGGGATAGCCAACACCGGGACGCCGGGCAGCAGCACCTCAGCGCGGGTTTGGGAGGCCTCAGAAACAGCGTGCACCCCCACGATAGCGTGACCGGCTGTACGCAATGCGGCCCCTAGAACTGCTCCCACTTTCCCGGCGCTAATAATGCCTATACCCAGGCGGGCAGGTTTCAGGGGATTCACGGGCGGCCTTTCGGTGGCAGGTGCAGATGCCCCACCATTCTACGCGCAGGCGGCAGTCTAGCGGGCAGAGCGCAGGTGTTGCACGGTTCGCGCTACCAGCAACGCTGCGGGTACCAGTAGCGGAGCAGCACCACCAAGCATGAAGGAAGCCGTTATACCCACCAAAAGCCCCACGGTTTTTAGAGTGGCAATAACGGGTTCAATGGGGACGGCCAGCCCCTCAATAGTGGTGACGGTGAGATCGTAGTTGAACTGGGTGGGCGGGTTTACCTCGCCCAGCGCTATCGCAAGCCCAAAGAGCAGTCCGCCCAGAGCTAGCTGGAGAGGTAGCTGAAAAACCAGTGCCATGGTCAGCACGTAGACAGCTGTAGCAACACCGGAGCCCGTTGCGAACCCCAGCAATGTGCGATAGTAGGGAGCCCCCAGCCACTGGCGCAGAGCCTGGTGGGACGCCCACTCACGGGTCAGCCAGCGGTAGAAAGAGGCCACAGCCCATGTGCCCAGTGCGATAGCAGCCCCCGCGCCGAGGGCACCGAACCCCACTCCCAGGAAGATAGCAAAAGGTAAGCTGACCAGGGCGGTGAGCATCAACGGTAAGAGGCTGTCCGCCAAGGCCGCTAGCGAAAGTCGCACCGCCGAGGCAGAGATGACCCGGCGCCGGGTGCGGGAGCTTTCCGAGCCGTAGTAGCGGTAACCATCAGCCCCGCCCACATTGCGTAGAGCATAGAGTAACATGGAACTTCTGCCGTAAGCCGCCGTTGCTGCGCGCCATTCCAGCGGGGTGCGCGCCGTCCAGAGGGCTAGGGCTAAAGAACCTACTATCGCCGCCAAGACCCAGCCACCGGCAAGGAAGGGCACGAAATCCAGCCTCACGCCAGTCCCTAAACCGGTGGTAGTCAGCAGCACCACACCCACGCCAAGAGTAAAAGCACCTGCCGCCCAGAGCAGGAGGGGCAGCTTTCTGCCCAGCAGTTGGCAGCCCAGCGCCCCCTGCATGAGAACCGCCCCGAAGAGCATGGTTGCAAGGGCTGTTCCCACCAGCCAAGCGGCTGAAAAAGGGGCAAAGATAGTGGCGAGCAGAGTGGAGACCAGCCCCCAGGACGCCAGCACCGCCCAGCTCTCGGTGCGTCGCCAAAGATTGCGCCCGGGCAGGCGACCGGTAAAACGCCAGAAGAGATCCGAAGAAGAATAGGCAATCGGCCCCAGAAGATAGAGGATGCAGGCAAAGGCGGCACTAGAAATCAGGAGGGCACCAGCAAAGAAAGGTAGGGCCTGCTGATCGGTGAGGGTGAAGTAAAGGTAAGTACCGCGAACATTGCGAAGCCCGTAGGCCATAGTGGCTGCAATAGCGAAAAATACTGCCACGTAAAAGAAAGAATTGTAGACCTCTACGAAACGGTCCCCGCGGCTGCGGGCGACCGATAGGGCGCTCACGCCCGGCTCTCTTCTTGGTTCAGAGGGAAACGCAGATTGACGGTACCCGCTATTTCATTGAGCAGCGGGTCATGCGTAGCAATGCAGACCATATCGCCTAAGTCCGTAACCCGCCAGTCAACCCACTCGGTGATCCACTGCACGCCGGCGGTATCCAACCGTTTTTCGGGTTCGTCCAGAAAATAGTAGCGGGCCGGGCGTACCAGCAGGGATGCTAGGCGCGAGCGCTGCTCCTGCCCAGAGCTTAGGGTGTAGGGCTGCCGGTCGTAGGCCTGGGGCACGCCCAGCTCTTCTAGGGCTTCGCGCGGGCTGTAGAGATTCTCGGGGTCAGCGCCCAGAGCGGTGTTAATTTCTGTGGCAGCCCGCGCCATCATTTCAAGGTGCTGGCCCACAGTCACCCCGGGCAACCAGCCGATGGCGTCATTGATGCCGAAGACCTGGGTACGGAAGGGGCGGGACGAGGACTTAACCGGCGCACCGTTCAGAAGCATCTGCCCCTCGGTCAGCTCTTCTTGCTGCAGCAGGCACTTCATGAGAGTCGACTTGCCCGAGCCGTTTGGCCCGGTCAGGGTGTAGTAGGTGCCGGGATGCAGCTGCACCGAGGCGTCCTCAAAAACCAGGTTCTCTTTAAAGGCCTTCTTGGCAGCAAGTAACTCAATCAAGGGCTGTCCTCCGCCCTGCCTGTGAGCGAACACCCGGGGGTAGCCAATACCTGGTTGGCGTGGACGCCCAGCTGGGCCTGACGGACCAACAAGGCGCGGGCCGTTGCGGTGTCCACGAGGTCTATCTCGCTACCACTCACCAGGGCACCGGCGGCAGTCACCGATACCTCCGCATAATCGTAGCGCTTACCCAGAGGCCCCTGCTTCAGTTCAAGCTGCTGAATTTTCGCGTGCGGGGTAATGCTTAGTTTTTTGGTCATCATGCCACCGCGCACCAGCAATAGTGCGGGAGTCTGCGAAAAGGCATTGCGGCTGATTGCAAACCAGTCAACGCGGAAGCGGGCAGTAAGTTGACTAGCGGTAAAGCCGTGACCGCTACCCTTAGCGTCCAGACCTGCATGCAGCTGCTCAGCGGTAGCCCCGCCGTGCGCCTCATCGACAACGACCAGGGGTAGGATGCGCAGCAGGTCAGAGCGAGTGCCCACCGGCAGCAACTCACCGGCAAAAGCGGCATTTTCGCCTTCACCCTGCCCGGCTAGGGCAACAGATACCTTGTACCAGCCGGTCAGGCGCCAGAGCAGGGGCTGGGTGACAATCACCGACTGGATGCGCCCCTCAGGCACGGTTCTTGTGACGGTATCGGTAAGGCCAAAACGGGTCTTCAGACCATCAGGGCTGGTCACCAGTCTAAAGTTCCACCCGGTGTTCAGACGCTTCCACAGAGCAGATGCCAGACCCGCAATCAAAGCCAGGTTAGAAGCAAAAACAGCGCCGAAAGAGATGTCTGACCAGAGCATGACACCCATCAGAGCACCAACAAACAGCACACCGGAAAATACTCCCAGCGAAAGGAACATAGACCCCAGCAACCTGGCCACCGGCACGTGCACAATCTGCTGCTCGCCCTCACCGCGTACCCCCAGGAAGTTCTCGGTGACGTGCTGGGCCAGGCGCTGACGCAGATGGTGTTCCCCTGTATGAGCACTTACCTCTGGGGCAGAATGCTCAACTTCTAGCTGGCTACCAGCCGCGCTAGGCTTCGAGCCTGACTTCAGTTCCCGCACCTGCACCAGCAGTTCATCGCGTAGCCTGCGTGCCTCTCGGTAGCTAAGATACTGCACCTGCAAGGCTGACCCCGCGCCGTCCGCCACATCGAACTTAAGTTCAGCAAGCCCCAGTATGCGGGCGACCAGGGGCCGGTTGACGTCGATAGACTGCACCCGGTCAAGGCGTGCCTTGCGCTCAGTTTTGAAGAGCATGCCGCTCTTGATGTAAACGTTGGAGGTATCCACCGCAAACCGGTAAAAAAACCAGGTCAGAAAAAAGGGAACCAGCAGCAGCAGAAAAACCAGCACGGCAGCTACCGGAAGCCAGAAACTGCCGAAGATGTGCAACCATGCCAGGATTCCGGACTCAGGCGGTTGCACTGTCGCCAAATCCTGGAAGGTCAGGGGATCATCGCCCCTAAAGAAGTCTTCAACAGCGGGGCGCACAATCCCCAAAAGGAAGGCAACGATGATCAGCCAGGACCGCACCAGGGGTGAGAGCGGGTGTGCCCGGCGCCAGGTCAGGGTCTGTTCTTGCTCCCGATCGAGAGGTTCATCTGAGTGCGCCGTGTTTTCAAGTTGTGTGGCGCTCATTTACAGGCCCACCATCTTGGTATCAGATAGGTCGGTCAAAATTTCACGCAGACGTTGGGCCTCTGTCCTATCAAGCCCGGGAAGGACGGTGCTAGCTCCACCGGCCGTTTTGATGTCAAGATGGCTAAGACCCACCATATTCTCAATGGGCCCGGAGCTTACATCAATGAACTGGATGCGCCCGTAGGGTACTGCGCGCACCTTGCGGAACATGATGCCCCTGCGGGTCAGCAGGTGCTCAGCACGTTCGCTGTAGCCCAGGGCGTGCACCTGCCGGCTGACGATAACGGTCAGCCAGATTTGCCACACCACCATTACCGCAGCCAAAGATACCGATAGCCACAGCGGCATATTCCACCAGCCCAGAACCTCGGTCAACAGCAGGGGAAGGCAGGCCAGAGCAATCATAATAAGCGACCAGATAGCCCGCGAAATCATACGCACCTTGAAGTATTTGGGGGATACCCGCTTCCATTCAATGTCGGCGGGGTCAATGAAATCCTTGCCCAGACCGTCCAGGTCAAGCGGAGGCAGAGTGGGGGTAAAAACTGGAGAGCTAACAGGGTTTTGTGCTTCAGACTCCTGCCAAGGTACCTCGGTAGCAGACGGACGCACAGCCTGCCCCTGGTCGTTATCTTCAATCAGCCTGTTCTCAGTCATGGAAGCGCTCCCTGCCTAGTATCTCATCAACCTCAGTGTTCATTGTTTCACAGGCATGGAAGCTAGCGAAGAAAATAATCTGTCGAAGAAGGATACTACTTACTTTCGCGGTTAGCCAGGGGCCCGGTCTGCGGCAGACCCTCGCCCAGACCCGTGCCGCCGCCGTCCTCATCATCACCGGGAGGGATTCTGCACATGTTCACTGCGATAACGCCGGAAAGCATCATAAACAGCCCTGCGACCATGGAGATAGCTGATTCTGCGAGCGGCCAGGTAGAAGCGCGACTGCTCATGAGGCCAAGTTGGAAGACCAGGATAGCTAGTTGCCAGCCCATAACCAGTGCACCGGTCAGGGCCAGCGACTGCGCAAAGACCGCAACGCGAGCAGCGAGCAGGGAGTTCATGTTGCCCGCCTGGCTGCGGGTTTCACGTTTGCTGAACTTACTGACCTGGCTAGCCAGATAAAGGACTGTGCCGCCAATCAGGAGAGCAGCCACCCAGATAAGGGCGGGGAGGGAAAGCTCCGGCCCCCCGTTACGCACGCTCAGCGAATTAACGATGGCGCCGACAGCGGCTCCAACGGCAAGGGCGAGCGCCAGCGCGCGGGGCTTCAGATTCACGCGTACACCACTGGGGCTGGGCGGAACTCCCTAATGCCTTCTGCGTCAGGGGCTACATCCGCAAGTTCTCGTACAGAGGATCCCATGAGCTGGGCGGCAGGGTCCATACGGGCCCAGGGTTCAAGGACGAAGGCGCGTTCAGCGGCGCGGGGGTGGGGCAGGGTGAGGTCGGGGTCGTCCATCTCAAGGGAGGCAATGTCGATGATATCGATGTCCAGGGTGCGAGGGCCCCAGCGCACCTCTCTGGTGCGGTGGTGCTTCTCTTCGATGCTCTGGCAATATTCCAGGAGCATGAAGGGCCGCATAGCTACCGTTATCTCAATGACCATATTGGTGTAATCCGGTTGACCGGCGGGGCCTCCCACGGGTGCAGTAATCGCAATCGGTGAGACTTGGGTAATCTCAATCTTCTCGTGAGCAGCAAGATCAGCAACAGCCTGGGCCAGGGTGTCTTCACTAGCACCCAGGTTTGACCCCAGCGCAAGAACAGCTTTAACGGGCATGATTCTCCCTAAAAATTGTGACCGCAACATCTGCGAAGGTGACTTCGATAGGAGCTTTAGGCTTGTGCACGGTTAGTTCCACAGCGTCCAGCGGAAAGCGCTCCAGTACAGTCTGCGCGATGTTCTCTGCCAGGGTTTCAATCAGATTTAAGGATTCACCGGTGACAATTTCGCGGATCACTTCAGCGACCTCAGCATAATTGACGGTATTAGCGACATCGTCGGTAGCGGCAGCTTGGGTGAAATCGGTGAACATGGTGATATCGACGAAGAAGGGCTGCCCTGTTTGCTTCTCGGTATCGAGCACGCCGTGATAGCCGACGCTGCCCACGCCGGTCAGCGTGATGCGGTCGGCGCGCGAGTAGTCCCTGCGCGTGAAATCGCTAGATGATTCGTGAACGTGCATGGCCACCTTTCACCGGGGTCAGTGGGCACCATCGTCGGTGTCTTGTCTAGCAATTATCCACGGTGCTTAGGCCGCGTGACCTGCTAGTAATTTGTGCTTTTAAGCATGATTTGTTCAAACTTTGCCGATTTTCTGCGGAAACTCCCAGCTTGCTGAGTTTCACATCACCCAAAAAAGGAGGTTAAGGTCACAAACACTTTTTCTTTTGTGAAGCGTTTATTGCAGCGTTGAGAAGTATGTTTCGACAGCCTATTCGGCACCCTGTTGCCAGGCAGACCTCACCGCTAGAGCGTCCACGGTCGCACGCACATTATGCACCCGCACTGCCCAAGCCCCGGCGTCCGCCGCCATCAGGCTAAGGGCAGCACTGGCAACATCACGATCAGCGGGCGCACGCTCAGCAACCTGCTCTACAGGCAGCCCGGCGGACGCCGCGTCGCTGGCCTGCAAGGCAGCGGCAATAAACCGCTTGCGGGACCCTGCCACCAGAACCTTATGCCCCTGGGCAACCAGACCCTCAATACCCGCCAGAATTTGCCAGTTCTGCTCCCCACGTTTTGCGAAACCAGGCCCAGGGTCAAGGATAATCTTCTGCGACTCCACTCCCCCAGCAAGTAGACGCTGGCGCAGCCCCATCAGCTCAGCAATCACCTCATCAGCAACCCGGCCGTAAGTCGCCTGAGAATCCATGGTCTGAGAGGTGCCCCGGGCGTGCATAAGAATGTAAGGAACCTTCAGCTCCGCTACCGCTTCGACCATGTCATCACGCAGACTCATACCGGCTACATCGTTGATGATGTGGGCGCCGGCATCCACAGCCGCCCGGGCGGTTTCTGGGTTGAGGGTATCAACACTCATCACAATCCCCTGCGCCGCCAGCGCTTCAACCACGGGTAGCACCCGGCGCTGCTCTTCAGCCAGCGGGACGCGCACCGCACCGGGGCGCGTGGACTCACCACCCACGTCGATAATGTCAGCCCCCTGCTCTACCAGACGCAAAGCGTGCGCCACTGCGGTCTCGGTGGTGGCGTGCAAACCGCCATCAGAGAAGGAATCCGGGGTGACGTTGAGAATCCCCATCACCAGGGTTCGGTCGGTAGGCAAAGCCTCAAAAGTGCCGTGAGCGTGCGGTAAATTCATGTCTCCAGTCTAGGTGGCAGGCTGACTAGACCGCACCCCTACAGGGGAAGCTGGCGGGGCGCCCGGTGCCGCGCCTGGCTAACCTCAACAGCGAGCGTGCGCCTTATCGCCGAGTGTGCGCCTCTAATGCGCACGCTCGGCGATAAGGTGCACGCTCGCGAAAACAGCTCCCCCTCTTGCCTATCGTTTATCGATATGCCACACTAGAGCATATCGATAAACGATAGGCTTTTTGATGTAGGGAGGGACGCATGCCACCAGACCAGGAACACCAGATCAGGTGTAACCTTGACCGGCTTCTAGACGAGCGAAACCTGAGCCTGGTCGAGCTCTCCCAGCAGGTGGGCGTCTCGGTTGCCAACCTGTCGGTGCTCAAAAATAACCGGGCACGCGCCGTCCGCTTCTCAACCCTCACCGCCCTCTGCCAGGTCTTAGACTGCAGCCCGGGCGACCTCTTCACCTACGACAGCCAAGGAGCATGAGATGGGAAACCTCAAAAACTACCTAGGGCTGGACGCCGACAACAAGCCCCAGCCAGAAGAACACAACTTCAGCGTCGCCTACATCTACACCGGTTTCGCTATCTTCATGGTCCTTGGGCTTGCCGTCATGCAGTGGCCAGAGCAGGGCATTCCCTCACCCCTGCACCGCTTCAACCCCGAGCTCACCGGCGGCACTCACTGGGTCAGCGCAGAGAATCTCGGCCAGCTCACCGTAGTGGCAGCCTGGGCGGGTTTCGCCTGGAAGTTCCTGGTCTACCTCGCCACAGCGGTGCTCCTTCACCGGGTGGCTAGGGTTTTCTACCGCAAGGCTGACTTCACCGCTACAGCCCTGTCGACCCTGCGAGCCGTGCCCATCGTCCTGCTAATCGGCATGATTGGCTACTCCATTTTCACTGAGGTGGTGGCCTTTGGTGTCAGCAGGGCCTACGTTCTGGATTCCCTAGAAAAAGAGGCAACCTTCTTCTCAGACCAGGGCATGGTGACCATTCTGTTTATCGCAGCTCTCTTCTTCATCGAAGGAGCACTACGCCGGGGGTTGACCCTTCAGGAAGACACAGACGCCACGATCTAACAGGTGCCCTCGGCGCTAGGGCACAACGAAAGGGGCCGGTTTGTTGCTACAAACAGGCCCCTTTCTAATCTTCAGGCTAGGAAGCGTTAATAAGGCTCATTGCCTCGGCCCGGGTAGCCGGGTCGTGCAAAGCGCCGCGTACCGCCGAAGTCACGGTCTTAGTGCCGGGCTTACGCACGCCACGCATGGACATGCACATGTGCTCAGCCTGCATCACGACAATGGCACCCAAAGGAGCCAGATGCTCTTCAAGAGCTTCAACCACCTGAGTAGTCAGGCGTTCCTGCACCTGTGGGCGCTTAGCGTAGAGATCCACCAGACGTGCCAGCTTGGATAGACCGGTTACCTTGCCATCCCCTCCGGGAATGTAGCCAATGTGCGCTGTTCCGTAGAAGGGCACCAGGTGATGCTCGCAGGTAGAGAAGAAAGGAATGTCCTTGACCAGCACCATCTCGGAATGGTCGATATCGAAGGTGGTGCCCAGAAGGTCAGCGGCGTCCTGGTGAAGGCCAGCAAACATTTCCTCGTAGGCACGCGCCACGCGGGCAGGGGTATCCAAGAGACCGTCGCGTTCGGGGTCTTCACCGATCGCCAGCAGGATCTCGCGAACCGCCGCCTCGATACGGGGCTGGTCCACCGCCACTAGCGCTGCCCTCCCAGCGGGTCCACATCGGGGGTCCCCTCAGGGCCGGCCGCGCCGGGGTGGGGTGTGCCATGGTCCATGGGATCAACCACCGGCTGCTGCACAATGCCCTCAACGGGAGCGTTATCAGACTCTTCGCTCTCACCCTGGTTTGCCTCAGCACGTTCGCTGGGGGCTAGCACGGGGGGAATATCGGTCTTCTCGCGGGTCTCCTTGGAGTACCAGTGCTCGCGCTCGGGGCGCTTGCGCACGTTGGCAAAGATTTCTGCCAGCTCGTTCTCTAACAGAGTTTCCTTCTCTAGCAGGGCCAGAGCCAGGGTGTCCAGCACGTCGCGGTTCTCAACCAGAATCTGGAAAGCCTCATCGTGAGCACCCTCAAGCAGGGCCTGCACCTCGGCGTCCACGGTAGCAGCCAGAGCATCGGAATGCTGGTTGCCGCCGCCACCGCCACCACCCAGGAAGGGGTCAGATTCTTTAGCGACCAGGCGCACCGATCCCACCTTGGCGCTCATGCCGTATTCGGTCACCATCTTGCGCGCGGTGTCGGTTGCCTTCTGAATATCGTTGGACGCACCGGTTGAGGGGTCGTGGAAGACAACTTCTTCAGCGGCGCGGCCACCCATGGCGTAGGCCATCTGGTCTAGCAGTTCGTGGCGGGTGGTGGAGTATTTATCATCCTGCGGCATGACCATGGTGTAACCCAGGGCGCGGCCACGGGGCAGAATCGTAATCTTGGTGACGGGTGCCGAGTTACGCAGGGCAGCAGCTACCAGAGCGTGACCGCCCTCGTGGTAGGCGGTGACCTTACGTTCGTGCTCGTTCATAATGCGGGAAGAACGCTGGGGGCCTGCCATAACACGGTCAATCGCCTCGTCAATGGCACGCTCATCAATGACGTTGCCACCATCGCGGGCCGTCAGCAGGGCCGCTTCGTTCATAACGTTGGCAAGATCAGCACCGGTGAAACCGGGGGTACGCTTAGCAACTGAGCCCAGGTCAACGCGGCGGTCAATCGGCTTGCCAGCAGCATGCACCTCAAGGATGCGCGTGCGTCCTGCCATATCGGGGGCGTCCACGCCCACCTGGCGGTCGAAACGGCCGGGGCGCAACAGCGCGGGGTCCAGCACGTCGGGGCGGTTGGTCGCCGCAATAACAATGATGTTGGAGGTTCCGTCGAAGCCGTCCATCTCAACCAGCAACTGGTTAAGGGTCTGCTCGCGTTCGTCATTACCGCCGCCCATGCCGACGCCGCGCTGGCGGCCAACAGCATCAATTTCGTCCACGAAGATGATGGCGGCGGGGTTCTGCTTGGCTTCCTTGAAGAGGTCTCGCACGCGGGAGGCACCCACACCAACGAACATTTCAACGAAGTCAGAACCGGAGATGGAGAAGAAGGGCACGCCGGCTTCACCAGCAACAGCCTTAGCCAGCAGAGTTTTACCGGTCCCGGGAGGGCCATAGAGCAGAACACCCTTGGGAATCTTCGCGCCCAGACGGGTGAACTTCTCGGGTTCAGCCAAAAATTCGCGTACCTCTTCAAGCTCAGCCAGAGCCTCATCCACACCGGCAACGTCGGCGAAACGCACGGTCGGGTTGTCCTTGTTGAACTTCTTAGCCTTTGACTTAGAGAAGTTCATAATCTGGGAGCTGCCACCGCCCATGCGAGACATCAAGAACCAGAAGAGAGCGACCAGAATGAGGAAGGGCAACATGAAGGACAGCATGGAGGTAAACCAGTTGGTCTGCACCGGCTGATCCGTGAAGGATTCCAAGCCGGCATCGTCCATAGCCGCCACCACATCATCAGCGCGGGGCTCAACATAGTAGAAAGAAACGGACTTGCCCTGGTTTTCACCAGAACCATTCACGTAGTCGTCCTTGAGCTCAAGATCCACGCGCTGATCGCCATCGTAAATCTTGGCGCTGATCGCCTTATCGTCGTTCAGCAACCCCAGACCCACGTTGGTATCAACCTGGCGTGCTGATGAAAAGCTGTTAGCAAACAGCATGGGGACCGCAATGAGCACGGCAAGAAGAACCCAGAACCAGGGCCCTGAAATCAGCTTGCCAAAGAACCCCTTCTTCTTGCCATCAGGGGTGTTATCCGTTTTTTGCGTCAATGCCGTGCCTTCCACATCTGACGGGGCTAGGCGAGCCCAACCACTTACATTTTCTATTGCCGCCGCGAACGGGGCCTAAGAACTTAAAGACCTATCTAATGTACCTAAGTTTCCTGAATTCTAACCGTGATGCTAGTTTGTTTCGCCTCTGGGCTAAAGGGCAAGCCGGGGCTACCTCTCCCCTTACCCGCCCTGACCCTGCTTAGATACAGCAGCGCGCAGGTGCCCGGGGGCTACCTGCGCGCTCAAAGCTAAGGCAGTTTAGGAGTAAACGTGCGGTGCCAGGGTGACGATGCAGTCCAGGTTGCGGTAGCGCTCAGCGAAGTCAAGGCCGTAGCCGACCACGAACTCAGGCTCAATATCCCAGCCAACATATTTCACGTCAACATCGGTCTTCACGCTCTTCGGCTTACGCAGCAGAGTGCAGATTTCCACGGACGCCGCGCCGCGGGACACCAGGTTCTGCTGCAACCACTTGAGGGTCAGGCCCGAATCAATGATGTCCTCAACAATGAGCACATCGCGACCGGTCAGGTCGGTGTCGAGATCCTTCAAGATACGAACGACGCCCGAGGACTTGGTGCCTGAACCGTAGGAGGAAACAGCCATCCAGTCCATGGTGTAGTGAGCCTTAAGCGCACGGGAAAGGTCGGCGACCACCATGATAGCGCCCTTGAGTACGCCTACCAGCAGCACGTCCTTGCCTTCGTAATCCTTATCGATCTGAGCGGCAAGCTCCTTAATTTTGGCGTCAATCTCTTCTTTGCTGAAGAGAACGTGCTTGATGTCGTTCTGTACGTCGTTAGCGTCCACGTCTGTTGCTTTCTGGTTGTTTTAAGGTGCTGGCACCGCCCCCGTAAACGGGCAGCGGCGCGTCCTACCTTTAAGTATGGTTACTTTGAGGTGCTGAGTAAAACGATAAGCCCGGTTTTTTTGAGGTTTGTCTGTTTTTCCTGGCGCAAAAGGGTAGTCGAAGGGCGGCGCCGGTAGGCGCTGACATGGCCCGGCAATTGAACGGGGCCTGCAATGGAGTGTTCTTTCACAAACTCATCCAGAGCACCTAAACGCTCGAACCCGGGGTTGAAACCACCGGCTTTTTTGACGGCAAGCACCAGCACCCTGCCCCGCAAAGCTGGGTGAAGGTTCAGCAAGCTGGTGCGGTCTAGTAGAACCAGGTCAGCTGCTTCAGTTGCCGGGGGTAGGTTTAGTTTTTCCAGGCCTCCCACCTCGGTAAGGCTGATCTCTACCCGGGTGAGGGCTGCTTCTGCCTGTTGATGCATATAGAGGGCATCTGGCCCGGCGATAGCGGCGGTGCGTGCCAGCGATAGGGCTACGTCCCCTCCCAGATGCTCCTCAAGATAGGGCAGGACGCTGTGGCGCACTTTGGCGCGCATGAGGGACTGATCGGTGTTGGTGGGGTCGTACCAGGGGTTCAGGTTCTCGGCGGCGCAGATTTCTTCAACCTCACTGCGGCGTACGCTCAAAAGAGGGCGCAGGTAGGTGACACCGTTTTCTTCTTTGAGGGCGGGCATGCCAGCGAGCGACCGAGTGCCTGAACCTCGTGCCAAACCCAGCAGAACGGTTTCTGCCTGGTCATCTAGGGTGTGCCCCAAAAGGACGGCGGCGGCCCCGGTTTCGCGGACTGCCTTTTCAAAAGCCCCGTAGCGTGCAAGGCGTGCCGCCATTTCTGGGCCCTCACTACTGGAATTAACCGTGACTTTCTCTACTAAAACCGGTGATAGCCCCATCTGCCGCAGAACGCGGGCGGTGTTCTCGGCAACTTCTCCCGATCCTTTTTGCAGCTGATGATCCACCACGATAGCACCGGCACGAAAATCACCGCGGCGGGCAAAGTGGGCAGTGAGCGAGGCGAGCGCCAGAGAATCAGGGCCGCCGCTGACCGCCACCAGCACCAGGGGCACGGCAGCGTTTTCTTGCTGGATACCGACGTCCTGCCCGTGAGCGTCCTGCCGGTTTCGGGTAGCCCGGCCTGCCGGGGCCACGGTGCCCGGGCCCAGGGTGTCATTGAGGGCGGAAGCTAGCGCCCCGCGCGCTGCACCCACGGTGGGGTTAAGTCTGCCTTTGCGTGCCTCTTGCATTAGTTCTCCGGGATGGTTTCTGCTGAGATAGTTTTTGCCGGGGCGGCGCCGAGCACACGGTCAATCCATGCTTGCGGGCTGGTGATTTCGGTAGCGGTCGGTAGGTTCTCGGGGGCTTCCCAGATGGTGTTGAAGCGCTCCATGCCCACCTGATCCACAATGTACTGCACGAACTTCTGCCCGTTTTTGTACTGCAACATTTTGGCGTCCATGCCCAGGAGCTTACCCATGAAACGGGGGAAGAAGCCCTGATTTTTGCCGCGACGCTCAAAGCGGCGGCGGATGGTTTTGACGCTGGGCACGATGGAGCCGTCCACGGCGTCCATGACCACGTTGGCGTGGCCTTCGAGCAGGCTCATGATGCCGGTAACCCGGTTCATCAGTTCCTTGCCTTCGGGGCTGAGCAGGGCGGTAACGCCGGGGGCAGGGGTGCCCTCCCCCAGTGCTTCGCGGTTCTTCATGCCGCGCACCGCGCCGGTGGCCGCAGTTGCGAGGCGTTCGGGCAGGTTCTCGGTGACCTGCCCCAGTTCCCTGGCAAGATCGTGCATGGTGGCTAGCAGGTAGTCCCGCAACCAGGGGGCAGCGGAGAACTGCACCCGGTGGGTCTGCTCGTGCAGTGCCACCCAGAGACGGAAATCCGCGGGGTCAAGGTTGAGTTCTTTTTCCAGCTGAACCAGGTTAGGTGCCACGATCATGAGCCTGCCACCGGAGGCCCCGTGACCGGCGAGCGCGGCGTAGGGGTCGTACTGCCCCAGCACGCGGGTGGAGAGGAAGCCCAGCACCGCGCCCAGCTCGGTGGCACCGCCCACCTCGGTGATGGCGTACTGGGTGTCAGTCAGATGTTCTAGCTTGCTCCCCAGCACTTCATCAGCCACAGGCCCCAGCATGACGTCAAAGGACTGGGCGTTGGCTTGCACCCAGGTGGCGCGGTCAACGATAAGCAACTCAGAGTCGTGCAGGTTGTGGGCGGCGTCCAAACTGGTGATGTTATAGACGTGATCCACGGCGGCGGTTGCAGCGTAGCGCATGTCCTCCACGGCACTGCGCTTACGCTGGTCTTCAAGCCGAGGCCCGCCGGGGGTGATAAAGCGGGCAACCTTGTGAGCCAACCCAAAATTCAGGGGCACGGAGCGGGCTACTGCAGGACGCTGGGGATCGGGTGAGGCATTCATAGACCACCACTTTACCGTCTGCCCCTTAAAAGGGTCAGTCCCACTACCATTCGGTAGCGGGACTGCACCACTATCACTCACCGGTGATAGAAAACTGCTTAGTTCTCGTCAGCTTCTGCTTCAGCAGCTGAGTCGTAGTGGGATTCGGCGAAGCGAACCTTAGCTTCTTCAACCAGCTTCTCCGCGAATTCGCGGTCTTCCCAGCCTTCGCCCTTAACCCACTTGCCGGGCTCCAGGTCCTTGTAGCGCTCAAAGAAGTGCTTGATTTCGTTCTTGAGCTGCTCGAACACATCGTCGATGGTCTGAATGTGGTCGTAGCGCTTGTCGGTGGGAACGCAGAGAACCTTGTCATCGCCGCCAGCCTCGTCGGTCATGCGGAAGACACCAACGGGGCGTGACTCTACGAGCACACCGGGAACAACGTCAACATCAAGAATGACCATGGCGTCCAGGGGGTCACCGTCTTCACCCAGGGTGTCTTCAAAGTAGCCGTAGGCGGTGGGGTACTGCATGGAGGTGAAGAGAACACGGTCCAGGCGCAGGCGGCCGGTTTCGTGGTCGATTTCGTACTTGACGCGTGAGCCGCGGTTGATTTCGATGGTGACGTCGAGCTCCAAGAGGAACCTCCTAGGTTGAAGTATGTGCGCGAGTGCACGAGTGTATCGGGTCTAGTCTAGCGGACAAGGCAAGGCTATGCCGCTCAGGCGGGTTATTGTGGTGGTAGTCGTTTTTGGAGGTTGGCGTGTCTGAGTCTGTTACTACCCGCAAAAAAACTGCGGGCTGGTGGGCTGCCACCGCCCTGCTAGCCGCAGGTTGCATCGGTGCGGGCATCTGGGCTGTGCCTACCTGGTCTGAAACCCAACGTCTTGAAGCAGCAGCCGTTGCACCGGCGTCCTCAGCGCAAGTTCAGCAGGTAGAGAGTGCAGGCGAAGGCACCCCGGTGGATGCCGCCGCACTCACCGCAGACGCCAACGCTGTGCTTGACTCGCTGGGTCAGGGCACAGCTTCCGCTCAGATAGTGGACGCCGCGACCGGGCAGGTGCTCTACAGCCGCGACGCCAGTACCGGCCGCCTGCCGGCGTCCAACATGAAAATGCTGGTGGACTACGCCCTGCTGGCCACCGCACCACAGGCTCGTTTTAAAACGTCCGTAGAGCTGGCTGACCCCCAAACCCTCACTTTGGTAGCAGGCGGCGACACCCTACTGGTACCCGGCGAATCTGACCCCGATGCGGTCATGGGCCACGCAGGCATCACCACGCTAGCGCAGAAAACCGTGGACGCCCTCAAGAGCCAGGGCATCACCGGCGAATTAGCCGTCAATCTGGATACCTCTATCTTTGCCGGGCCTGCCCTCAACCCGGACTGGGCGCAGGAAGACATCGACTCGGGCTTCATGACGGAGGTAACCCCCCTAGCCTTCTTCTCCCACTACTCCCCCGACTCCAGCGGCAGTGAAGCCAGCATATCCCGCCCCCAGGACGCTCCCGGGCAGGTGCACGAACAGCTAGTGAGTACCCTTAACCAACTGGGCGCGGACGCCGGGCTAAGCTTCACCACAGGGGCAGAGGGCCCCAGCGGTGAAGGTGCCACCGAGCTGGCTGCCGTGGAATCTGCCACCGCCGCCCAGCAAAGCGCGCTGATGATGCAGCAGTCCGATAATTCCCTGGCAGAGGTGCTGGGGCGTAACCTGTCGGTTGCGCGGGGTGGGGATGGTTCCCAGAGTGATGCTCTTGCCCAGATTCGCGCCGTCCTGGGCGAGCAGGGTCTGCCCACTGACTACCAGCAGACCGATATCAGCGGTCTGTCTCTCAACAATAAGGTCAGCAATGAGTTGCTCACCGATCTGGCGCAACGCGCCGTCACCGGCACAGACACCGAACGCCTTGCCCTAGCTGGTCTACCGGTGGCTGGCTACAGCGGCACCCTGGGGCTGCCCACACGGTTTAACAGCCCAGAAGAAGTAGAAGCCCGAGGCCTGGTACGCGCCAAAACCGGCACGCTCAACAGCGTGCTATCGCTGACCGGCTACACCGTCACTGACGGCGGGCGAGTGCTCATCTTCTCGGTCGTCATGAATGATTTAGAGGACGCCGAAGCCGCCAAGAACGTGATCGACCGTTTTTCAGCAACCCTGACCAACCGCTAGAACAACAAAGAGCCCCGCACCTTATCTACCAACAGATAAGGTGCGGGGCCTTGTAGTAAAGGCTGTTAGCTCACCCAGGTGCCTCGGGTAGCAGTCCAGTTAATAGTGGTGCCGCTAGAAAAGCTAACGCGGATTACCCCATCGCTCCCCATAGTTTCGTCTGTGGTGGGGAAGCCCAGTGCGCTAGGGCCACCCATCGCGTACCAGCGAGCTGAAATTGCCCCGGTTTCCTGAATGGCTCTAGCCCCTGTTGAGGGGGTCCAATAAACAGAAGTGATGCGTCCGTTCTTGACGAAGTCCTGGCGCACGCTGCCCCAGAAATTATATTCAGAGTTCATGGGGTAGCCCCAACCGTGCTCAAAGCGAGCACCGGCAAAGCGTCCGCCGATAGCACCTGACCAGTAGACAGTATGGGCTCCCTGCTGAGGAGTCCAATAGATTGTACGGCTATTGGAGAAGTTCTGGATAGCGCCGCCATTGATGGAACCAAATTCGTTACCGGTAGGCTGGCCAAAGAAGTTGGCGCCGCCGCGAGCATAGTAGTGGTTCCCGATCGCTCCAGTGAGAGTGAAGGCCGGAACTTCTCTAGAGTCACCGGACTGGGCACCCAGATTGGCGGTAATGTTCGAAACGTAATCATTGGGGCCGCGTCCAGCCTGGTACTCGTAGATACCCACATTGCCCAGCACGCGCCAGGGCAGCGAAGTGCCGTGACCGTAGGCAAGACCAATGCCCATAACGTTTGCCTGGGGAGCCAGTACGGCGGCGCGGTGGGCGGGTGAGCCCTTCCAGAAGTTAAGCAGCACATTCAGGTCATCGTTATAAGAAAGGGCGATAACTTCGCGCACGAAGCTGTAACCCTGCACCTTGGGGTTATAGATAAATTCAGTTCCGTGGGAGAAGTAGCCGGCTCGCACCTGGCGTTCAGCCTCTGCCTGCATCACGGTAGCTACGGTGGCGGAGTGACGCACTGCCCTCAGCCCGTTCTGAGCCCTGAAAGCGTTGATGAGGTCAAGCAACCTCTGCTGGTCTGCTGCGCGCTGAGCAGCTGAAACGCTGCGCATGTCAGAGGGGGCTGCGGTAGCAGCGGTAACTGCGCCAGCTACTGCCAGGCCAGAGAGAGTAAGAGCAGCAACCTGACGGCGTGTAGGCCGCGCAGCTTCAAGAAGATTGTTCACGATGGCTCCGATTCGTTGCACCCTAAGGATGCGATGTGGTGTGTGTGCAATGTGAAATAACTGAAGACAACTTTATAGAATCGTGACCTAATTTTTATCATTTCGTGACATATTTATCGCAAAACAACACTTTTGGGGGCAAATTTATAAATGAAGATGGGCACAGGTTATCAATGTACACCCAAGACAACGCTTGCTTTAATGTGGAATCAACAACACCGGGGGAGGGTATCAAATTTCCCTTTTTCACCGGCGTGGCGCCGTCAAAACACAGAACCTGTCATTAAAAATTCGACAAGAAATCGGGCAAAACGGCTAACAGAAATTAATTAACCTTCTATTAAAAATAGAAAATGGTCGAACATACTTTCGCATTATTTTCTAATAAGAATATGGTTATAAGCCATCTCATAACCAACCCTTGATGTCTTTAAATACTTACTAAACAACGGCTCTCCGGGTCTCTCTACCGGTGAAATCACGCCCCTACGGGCGGCTCTAAACTGTCAGCCACCCTTGCTAGCCTTAGAGAAAGATACCAAGGAGCACCCATGTTCTTTACCGCAGCAGAACCTTCAACTACCACCGGTGGCACACCCCTGCGTCCGGTTTTTTCTGCCTCTGACCTGGTGAAGTCTGCCCAGTGTGAGTTCTCTGTTCTGCACATGGTGGATCAAAAACTGGGTCGGGTGCCCCGCGATGAGCCGGTGATCAACGAAAGCAGGGCCCGCGCTGCCGCCCTGGGTGAAGCACACGAGGCCAGGGTTCTCGCCGATTTAGTCTCTACCTACGGCACCTGGGACGGTGAGCGGGGTGTCTACGAGGTAGAACCGACAGCCACCTATACCCCTGAGGCTCTCAAAGATAAACACGACGAATCTCTAGCTACGCTCAGGGCAGGCGCAGATGTAGTCTTCCAAGCTTCCTTTTTTGACGGTGAATTTCACGGTCGCGCAGACTTTCTAGTGAAGCAAGCAAATGGTACGTATCGGGTGGTTGATTCCAAGCTGGCCCGCACCGCCCGCGTCACTGCCCTTTTGCAGCTGGCTGCCTACGCTGATCAGCTATCCCAGGCAGGCCTTGAGGTAGACCGTCATGCTTCGCTCATTCTGGGCAACGGGGTTGAATCTCTCCACAATCTGGGCACCATTACCCCTGTTTTTGAAGAGAAGCGGGAGCGTTTGAGGTTGCTGTTGAGCCTCCACTGCCAGAGTGGGCGCGAGCCAGTGCAGTGGCATTCAGACCCTGACTACGGCAAAATCAGCCGCTGCGGCGTCTGTGATGAATGCCTGCTGCAGGTGCAGGAGCACAGCGATATTATGCTCACCCAGGGCATGACGGCGCGCTCCCGCAATCTCCTGATAGAGCGGCACGGAGTGCGCCGTATAGAGGAACTGGCACAGTTGGCGGGTCAGCCTGGTTTAAGCGGCGCTGCTCGCAAGTTTGCCGAGCAGGCAGCTCTGCAAACGGGGCTGGCGCAACCGGACGCTTCGGCCGCCTTTGAGAGCGGAGGCCAGCAGCAGAGCGTGAGCTACAAGCTGCTCCCCAAGCATTCACTGGGGCAGCTGCCGTGGGCTAGCTCGGAAGATATTTTTCTCAGCTTAAGGGGCGACGGCCTCTGGCGTGATGAAAGCCGCCCCAATGGGCAACACTCCTGGGGGCTAAGCTACCTACTGGGCCTCACCTCCTATTCGGAGCCGGGCCAGGCACCCAGCTTCACCCCGGTCTGGGCACACAGCCGGGCAGAGGAAAAACAGCTTCTTCTCTCCTTTCTCAATGCCGTGCACCAAAGGCGCACCGACTACCCCGGCTTGCACATCTACCACTTCGGTGCACAAACCAAGAACGCTCTACGTCAGCTAGCGGCCCAGCACAGCCTGGGCGAGGACTATATTGCAGAGCTACTGCGGCATAACATTCTGGTGGACCTGTCTGAAGTGCTGCGTCGATCCTTACGGGTCTCTGCTGGCACGGCTTCCCTAGCAGGTATAGAACCCCTCTATATGCAGGGGCAGAGCCGGGCTTTTGAGATTCCTGAAGGTGCCTACACAGATTTAGGTACTGCCCGCGCCGCCGGTGATAGCCAGAGGGTTGCTGCCATTACCTCTGCCCTGGAAACCGATGTGCAGTTTGACGGAGTTTCTCTGCTGGGCCTGCGCAACTGGCTTTTGGAGTTAGCGGGGCGTGACGCCCGGGGCGAGGCCAGGCAGCCCGCTCCCCTGGTTGACGTCAGCGAGTTGCTCGTGCAGTCCGGTAAGGACGAGCAGGAAACTCAGGTGGAGCGCACCCTGCAACGCTTCGTAGCGGGCGTTGATGTGGCCGGTGCCCTTGCTGGTCAGAAGGAAGCAGTGGCTATGGTTGCTTCTGCCACCGGTTACCACCGCCGGGAGCGCCGCCAGTTTTGGTGGGACCACTTTGACCGGTTGACCGCTCCGGTCGATGACTGGGAAGAGACCCGGGACGTCCTCATTTTTGAGCGAGTTGCTGTGCAGGAGGACTGGCACAAACCTGCCGGTGCCCGCAGTCTCTCGCGGGTTCTGGCAGGCACTGCACGCCTGGCGCCGGGGTCTTCGGTCAAGGTGGGCGATAAGAACCTTTTTGCCATGTACTCACGCCCTCTGCCCGAGTTTTTGCAGCAGCAAACCCACCAGCAGGCACTGGAATACGCGGCGCTGCACGAGGGCGTCCTGCCAGCACCGGCTGAGCGGGCTGGTGCCTTTAACAGCGAGATACTCGACCTGGAAGAAGTTGAAGGTGAGGACGCTCTGGTGCGGATTAGGGTGCGTGAGAGCCTCAAGGGCTTTGGGGAGGGGCAGCCTGAGCATTACCGGGCGCTACCCCTGGCGCTGACTCTCTCCACCCCTATCCCCACAAAGGCTCAGGAAGATTCTCTCTTAGAGCTGGCCAGTGCCACCGCGCAATCCCTGCCTAACTTGCCCCAAACTGCCGGAACCGATCTGCTCCTGCGGGCGTCCCCGCGGCTGAAAACCGGTGGCCAGCTGCCGCGTCCGGTTGATTTCGCACAGACCCACGGCAGTATGGCGACGGCTCAGGCGATTTACTCGGCGGTGGCTGATCTTGACCGTTCTTTCGTAGCGGTTCAGGGCCCTCCCGGTTCTGGCAAGACCTTTGTGGGCTCCCATGTGATTGGGCGGCTCGTAGCTGAGGGCTGGAAAGTGGGCATTGTGGCCCAGAGCCACGCGGTGGTTGAGAACATGCTGCTGGGTTGCATCAAAAATGGCGGGGTTGACCCCGATCAGGTAGCTAAGGGGCTGGGTAAGAGCCAGACCCCGGACTTCCCCTGGCAGGAGGTGCGCAACCCTGAAGTTCAACACTTCATGGACGGCGCAGGTGGGCGAATCTTTGGCGGCACTGCCTGGGATTTCGCGTCAGATCGCAAGTTCCGCGCAGAGTCGTTAGATTTACTGGTGATCGATGAGGCAGGCCAGTATTCCCTGGCCAACACGCTGGCGGTAGCCCGGTCAGCTAAGAACCTCTTGTTGCTGGGTGACCCTGCCCAGCTACCCCAGGTCACCCAAGGTACCCATCCCTACCCGGTAGACGAGTCAGCATTGGGCTGGCTTTCTGACGGGCGCACGGTGCTCCCCGAGACGTTTGGCTACTTTTTGGATGTTAGCTGGCGCATGCACCCGGCGCTCTGCGCCCCGGTCTCTGCGCTGTCCTACGAAGGCAAGCTCAGTTCAGCACCAGCCGGGGCCGAGCGTCACCTCGAGACCTGGCAACCGGGGGTTTATGTGAGCGAAGTGGAGCACAGCGGCAACAGCACCTTCTCAGCCGAAGAAGCAGCGGAGGTAGTGCGCCTGGCACGCAGTTTCTTGGGGCATCAATGGACGCCCGCCCTCCATGACCCCGAGAGCACCAGACCCCTGGAGCCCGAGGACATCATTGTGGTGGCAGCCTACAACGCCCAGGTTGAGACTATTCGCGAAGCCCTCCTAGAGGCAGGCTTAGCTGATGAGGACGGCGGGGTGCGAGTGGGCACGGTCGATAAGTTCCAGGGCCAGGAGGCGCCGGTGGTGTTGGTTTCTATGGCGGCTTCCAGCGCCGGGGACTCCCCGCGCGGCACCGACTTTCTGCTGTCGTCCAACCGACTGAACGTTGCCCTTTCACGCGGAATGTGGGCGGCGGTCATCATCAAGTCCACTAGTTTCACCCACTTTCTGCCCGTCTCACCGGAGGCGCTGAGTCTTCTGGGTGGCTTCATCACACTCACCCGTTCGGCGCTGCCCCTACCGAGCTTTGCGGCGCTACCCAAGCGCCCTGCAAGAGAGCATAATTAGACCGGTACGTTACAAGGAGAGAGCATGGCACTAACCCCCACCCATCGATCACGATCACCCTACATTTTTCATTTTGATGGGCAGACCGTGGCGCTTGGTGAGCCTGACTTTTTGCGGCGTATCAACGACCGGCTCACCGAGCAGAGCTACACCACCCGGCCCACCTTCTGGGACCAGGCCTACCTAGCCGACTTGTCAATGCAGAACCCCGAGAACTTTAGCCCCGGGTTGGAGCAGTTTGGTGCGCCCAGTGATCCTGCCCTGCTCAACAGCGTGGGGGTGAGCTGTTCTCAAGAAGAATTCTGGTCTGCCATGTACGCCCGCACCTTCGCGTCCACCCCCTGGTCAGAGGGTGAAGAGACCCTCTACATGCCGCAGTTACCCAGCTGGCTAGAAAAGGCCCGCGCCTGGGTCTTTGACCCGATTGCCCCTTCAGAAGGCGCTATCGACGCCGCCGGCTGGGTTCGGGTGCGCGGCCGGGACGGCGGCGGTCAGCCAGTGGGGCTCTTTCAGCTGACCAGCCCCGACTCCTTCTGGGTCTTTGGGTCAGATGTTGATTTAGCAGGTGTGGTTGATCTCTGCCGTTCCCTAGCCAAACTACGCACCGGCTTTGACCAGATGAGTGTCTACCTAGGCTACGACCTGTCTTGTAGCAGCATTGCCCTACCTCTTGAATGCCGCCAACCCCTAGAAGAAGAGCTCTTCTTGATTGGCGTTGATACCGAGACCCTTTTCTGGGACGAGGGTTAGCTACCCGCGCACAGTCCGGCTGATTAGGGCATACTGGAAACCGTGTTTGTTCTAACCTTTATCGCCCGATCAGCCAGCTCCGATGTGTCCGCGCTAGCTCAGCGCTTGGAGCAGCTAGAGCCCACCGTAGGTTTTGCACAGACCTACCATGATGAATTGCAGGGCGCTTTCGATACCGCCCAGGACGCCCTGGCGGCCGCCCTTCTAGGTGCCCGTCACGGTGAATTTTGGGTAGGTCTCGGCGTCGGCGCTCTCACGCTGCCCCGTTTTGCTGCAGCTCTGGGGGCGGTAGCGACCACCGACTGTGAAGGTGCTGCCCTCAACGCTTCACGCGCTGCGGTGGAATTGGCGCAGACCGGCGCCCCTCCGCGCGGTATCTGCCTGAACGCCCAGGACCGAGAGAAGGCTGAGCAGGTCACCGGCCTGCTTCGCCTGCTCTACCGAGTTGCTGCCGCCCGCACCGACGCCGAGTGGCGCGTCCTTGACCTGCTGATTCCAGGGGTGCGCGGCCAGCAAAAAGCGGTAGCGCAGGCTCTGGGTATCACCTCGCAGGCAGTCAGCAAGACGCTAGTGCGTTCCCTCTGGCACGAAGAACTAGCCACCCGCCCCCTGGTAGAACATCTCATGGAGCAGTTGGACGCCGCCTAACCAACCGGCCTGTAGCTGCTGCCGCTAGGCAAGCAGTAGCGAAATCACCAGGATGACGGGCACCGCCCCGATGGTGGAGAGCAGCACGATGTCGCGGGAAAGACCGACCGCCACGTTGTAGCGCACCGCGAAGTTATACATGTTCTGTGCGCTGGGTAGCGCTGCTAGCACGGCGGCTGCGAAGACTTCCTGCGCATCAAGCCCGAAAACAAACTGGGCCAAGAGGTAGGCGAGCAGGGGCATCAGCACGTTCTTGATACTGGCGGCCAGAATAGTTTCAAGCTTTTGCCCGGGGGTATCGAGCAGACGCGAGCCGCGCAGGGACATGCCAAAAGCGGCTAGAATAAGGGGCACACCGGCACCACCTAGAATTCGCAGGGGTTCAAGCACGATATCTGGCGGGGTGAGCCCAGCGACATTGACCAGCAGACCGAGTGCCGACCCGATAATCAGCGGATTCTTGACCGGCTGGCTCATCACCGTGGTGAGCGAGGGGCGGCGACCGGTTGAAACGGTATCAAGGATGGTTAGCACAACCGGCGCGGCAATGAGCAGCTGAAAGAGCAGGATGGGTGCAACCTGCGCGGCGTCCCCCACGATGTAAGTTGCCACTGGTAAACCCATATTATTAGCGTTGATGTAGCCCGAGGAGGCAGCCCCCACGGTTACTCTCCCGGCACCCTTCTTCAGCAAAAACCGTGCAATCAGTGCGTAGAGCAGGGCAACGACACTGAAGCTGAGCACAGCGATGGGTAGCCGGGCAGAGAAGATAACGTGCAAATCAGCGTGCGCCATGGTGACGAACATGAGCGGCGGTAGCGCCACAAAGAAGGCGAACTTATTGAGTGCCAGACCCGAGTTAGGGGGCAGTATGTCCAGGCGGGCCACCAGGTAGCCGACCCCGACTACCACGGCAATAATCGTGAAACCCTCTAAAACTCCAACCACGCGGCGCCCTCCTTACTCTGCCTCTCTAGGCTAGCAAGGTGATCGGTGACCGGTTGCAAGGGTGACCCTTTATGACGGTGCTAGCTCTCAGGGCTTGAGGGTGCAGGTGCTGGAGCGGTTTTCTGCCACCAGACGGTAGGCACGCTCAGCAGTGGGGCGAACCAGCGGATGGGTGAGCAGGACGCCGGTAGCCCGCACGGGGGCATAGCGGCTGGTGCGCAGGGCTAAGCCAATGGCGAGCGCACCGTAGGCAACCTGCCCCTGCTCGGTGCGAAAGGGTATCTGCCGCATGAATCGTTCCAGGTGCACCCCGGCGTCCAGCAGGGTTTCTACCTCACCGGGAACCACGCGCGCGGTAAGCCCAGCGTGCGCCAGTATCTTGGCGGCACGCTGGCAGATCCCGCAGTCCGGGTCATAGAACAAGGTGCCGATCTCGGTCATGAGGCTCTACTTTCCCCAGGCCCTAGCGCCTATCACCCAACGTGCGAGCCGTAGATAACCTATGATGATGGGAAAACTCAGAACTCCTGCCCCGAGGGTCGTCCAGCCTACAGTCATTCTGGTCATGCCCAGCTCTCTACGGATACGGGAAATATAGTTGAGAGAGCTAAAGAGCATGACCAGTGCAGTAGCCAGCCCGGGGTTATAACGTTTCTCTCTCAATGCCCGCCCCACATGCGCTAGAGCATTCACCGCCAATGCCCCTGCAGCCCCCACCTGGGCTATTCCTACAGCGCGGTTGCGGAACGGAGCGCACAGGATGCCGGCAGACGTTAGGGTAATCAGCCCAGTGCCTACTGCCATATTCCGGGGAGCATAGTCTTCTGGCATTAACCCCACTCTGGCAAGTAACTGCGGCGAGACCGGCAGGTGGTCTTGCATATAACCTATTTCCTCAGCATTGTGCAGGCTGAAAATCCCTACCAGGGCTGGTGCTGAAGATAGGATTCTTACTTTCATCTTTTGGTACATCCCATCACTCAGTAAAGTCAGCGAGTAAGGGCATCTAGAGCAGTTCGCGCAGAATCGGCACGATGCCGTCCTCGTAGACACTGCCGGTGACGTCAGTGGCGAGCGCAGCGATTTCAGCCGGTGCTTGGCCCATAGCGACGCCACGGGCAGCCCAGTGAATCATTTCTTTGTCGTTGTAGCCATCGCCCACCGCAACGGTGTGGCGGGGGTCAACGCTCAAGCGGCGGCGAATCTGTTCGAGGGCTGATGCCTTCGAAACACCGTGAGCGGCAATATCAAGCCAGGCGCTCCAGCCCACCGCGTAGTTGACCCCGTGCAGACCCACATCGTAGATAGCTCGCTTGAAGTCATCGGGGGTTTGGGTTGGGGATGACACCACCACACGCACGGCTGAGTCCATAGCAGCCATCTCGGTGCGGGTTCTTTTCACGGTGTTAGCGCCAAAGGACCAGTCTTCAAAGTTTTCGGTGGCGTAGACGGTGCCATCGGGTGCTTCAAGAGCCAGAGAGGCTTCAGGCAAACGTTTTTTGATCATGGTGATGGCGTGGGAGGGGTCAAAGCAGACCCGGTCCAGGATGCGGTGACCGTCCTGAGCTGCGGGGTCAATTTCAAGGGTTACCCCGCCATTGGAGCTAATCGCGTACCCTCGGGTCATGCCCACCATATTCACGATGGGCAAGGTGGCGCCCATGGAACGTCCGGTGGAAATAACCACGTGGTGGCCAGCAGCCACTACAGCCTGGGCGGCTTCTTTGACGGCCTCACTCATAGCGCCATCGTGGTTGACCAGGGTACCATCGATGTCGATGGCCACCAGGTATTTGACCCCGTCTTCCTTCTGCCAGTTAGAGCGTCGGGGCGGGTTTACTTCTAAGTCTTTCATTGCAGCAATCACGCCTTTCAGTCTTGCATCTGGCTCTAGCCTACACCTTACTCCCAGGCGAACAGGGGGTGAAAACTGTGGGGCGGGCAGGGGTGAGGCGCCCTGCTCTAGACTGTTACCTATGCGCCTTGATCATCTTTCTGATAGCACCCAGAATTACCTCAAAATTATCTGGAGCATCACCGAGCACGCTGACGCCCCCGCCACCACCTCAGTGATTGCCGCGCGTGCCGGGTTGCGGCTATCGTCTGTATCGGACGCCGTGAAGCGGCTGGTAGCTGCCGGGTTGGTGGAGCACCAGCCCTATGGAGCGATTGAGCTAACCCAAGAGGGCCAGGCAGCAGCCCTGCAGGTGATTCGCCGCCACCGCCTCATTGAAACCTTTCTGGTGCAAACCCTGGGCTACACCTGGGATCAGGTGCATGATGAAGCCGAGGTGCTGGAACACGCTGTCTCTGATCTGATGATTGAGCGCATCGACGCTGTACTGGGGAACCCCACCCGTGACCCCCACGGCGACCCTATCCCTTCGGTCTCGGGTGAGATAGATAAACTAGCCGGGCTCACTTTGCAGCAGGCTAGTGAGGGCCAGCAACTGGTGGTTGAACGCATTTCGGACGATGACCCCGCCCTGCTACGCTTCCTCAGCGAGCAAGAGGTGGGCCCGGGAACGGAGCTGACCGTGCTTTCCCGGGACCCAGGCGGTCACCTCGCTCTGTCTACTAGGAGTGGGGTCACCTTTGCGCTCTCCCCTCAGGGCGCCGCCGCTGTCTTTGTGGCAACGGTTATCCCCTAACTTTTCTGCGCGGGCGCAGCAGGCCGTGGTGCGGGGCAAAGAGGTAGGCGCAGGCGAAAATAGCGCCCAGAGCCAGTACCACGGCACCACCGGCTGAAACATCCAGGTGGAAGCTAGCGTAGAGCCCTACCAGAGAACCCAGCACTGAAACACAGGCAGAGATGGCCAGCATGGGAGCAAAGCGGTCAGTCAGCAGGCGGGCGGTCGACCCGGGAATGACTAACAGGGCGACCACTAGCACCACTCCCACGATTTGCAGGGCCAGCACCGAGGTCAGCGCCAGGCAGACCAGTAGCAGCCCAGCTAAAAAACGGGGGCGAAGGCCAATAGCGTGAGCATAGCCTGGGTCGAAGGCATAGAGAGTTAAATCCCGCCGTTTAAAGAGCAGGGCTCCAGCCACCAGGATGCCCAGGACGGCCAGTTGAACCACATCAAACCAAGCAACTCCCAGCACGTTACCGAAGAGGATACTGTGCAGGTCAGTTTGGGAGGGGGTTACTGAAATCAGCACTAGCCCCAGCGCAAACATGACGGTAAAGACAATGCCGATGGCGGCGTCCTCACGGATGCGCCCCTTAGAGCGCACCGCCCCAATCAGCCCTACGGCTACCAGCCCAGCGACGACTGCCCCCACGGCGAAGGGCACCCCGGTCATGTAAGCGATCACCACTCCGGGAAGCACCGCGTGGGAGATAGCGTCACCCATCAGGGACCAGCCCATGAGAACCAACCAGCAAGAGAGCAGGGCGCAGACCAGAGCCGCTAGTACCGTGACGAGAAAACCGCGCTGCATAAAGCCGTAGGCCAGAGGGTCAAATAAGAGTTCAGTCATGGGCGCCTCCCAGGGGGTTCATGCCAAAAGCGCGTACTAAATTCTCGGGAGCCAGCACGGCGCTTGGCTCCCCGCTGAGTAGCACCTCATTGCGCAACAGCACAGCGGTATCAGCTAATTCGGCTAAATTGGCTAGGTCATGTGTAGAAATCAGGACGCCCGCCCCAGCGTCCCGAAGTTGACGCAGCAGGCTCATCAGCATGGTTTCACTGCGTTTATCGACTCCGGCAAAGGGCTCATCCAGCAGGAGCAGGCGGGCGCCCTGGGCTAAACCGCGGGCTACAAAGGCACGTTTCCGTTGGCCACCAGACAGGTTGCCGATTTGCCGGTGGGCAAGGTCAAGAAGATCAACCCGTTCTAGTGCTTCATCAACTGCTGACCGGTCTGCTGACCGTAAGCGGCGGGTGGGGCCCAGGCGCCCGTATCGCCCCATCGAGACCACATCTCGCACTGACACCGGGAAGGTGAAGTCGATGTCCTCACTCTGGGGCACGTAACTAACCAGGCCCAGCTTGCGAGCCTGTGCGGGTGTTTGACCGTCAATGAGCACCTGCCCCTCAGCCGGGGTGACTCCCATGATCGCTTTAAAGAGAGTGGATTTACCGGAGCCGTTCATGCCCACCAACCCGCAGATTTCACCGGGCTGGACGCTCAGTGAGGCATGCTGGAGGGCCTGCACCTCGCCGTAGTTCACGGTCAAACCCTGAGCATCGAGCAGGGGCTCGGTAGGCTGCGCGCCGCTACTACTGGGCGCAGGAAACTTACTGGCCGAGCGCACGAGCAATCACCTCCGCATCATGGCGTATTAAATCCAAGTAGGTAGGCACGTCTCCGCCCTCCTGCGATAGGGAGTCAACATAGAGCTCACCGGCGTAGGTAGCACCAGATTCAGCGGCAACCTGCCTCATGGTATCTGCGGGCACGGTGGTCTCGCAGAAGACAGCAGGCACCTGTTGCTCCTTTACAAAGGTTGCTACCTCGGCCACTCGGCCGGCTGAGGGATTACCATCGCTGTTCACTGCCCAGAGGTACTTCTCGGTTAGCCCCGCATCCGCTGCCAGGTAGGAGAAGGCGCCCTCGCAGGTCACTAAGGCGCGTTGGTTCTGCGGCAGGGCACCCAGGTCAGTGACCAGCCGGTCATGTACGGCCTGCAGCTCCTGCTTGTAGGCGCTGGCATTCGCTTCGAAGTCAGCAGCGTGTTGGGGGTCAAGCTCGGCAAAAGCAGCGGCAATATTGTCCACATACATTTGGGCAGCTAGCGGGCTCATCCAGGCATGGGGGTTGGGCTTATCAGCTGAGCCGCCTTCTGCGATGCCGATAGTCTGAACACCTTCAGAGGCCGTCACACTGTTCGCATCGGCGTCCTGCAAAAACTGCTCTAACCAGGCCTCCAGATGCAAGCCATTGGCGAGAATGAGGTCAGCATCTGCTGCCTTTCTCACGTCAGATGGCACCGGGTCATAGTCGTGAATTTCAACCCCTGGCTTGGTTAAAGACTGCACCTCTAGGTGCTCGCCCGCCACGTTTTGGGCGATATCGGCTAGGACGGTGAAGGTAGCTAGCACGGTGGGTTTGCCGCTATCGGCAGGTTCAACGGTGGAGCAGGCAGTCGCTAGCCCGGTGATCGCTACTAGGCAGGTTATGAGAAAAGTACGCGCTGAAATGAGCGTTTGCCACCAATGAGTCATGGGCATTTTGTCCCTTCGGGGGTTAGGCAGGGCCTTGCGGGGTGCGTCCTTGCAGCCGGTTAAGTCTTCATGCCTGTGTGCCTCCATCATAAGTTCGCCTCAACGAACTTTCAAATTTCGGGGCAGAAAATAGCGCGGCGCCCCTTCATACGGTGATGAAAGGACGCCGCGCTACTACTATTCAGCTACCCTTTAGGATGCTACCGGGATGACCTCTAGGCCACCCATGTAGGGGCGAAGTGCCTCGGGGATGCGCACTGAGCCGTCTGCCTGCTGATGAGTCTCGAGAATCGCAACCAGCCAGCGGGTGGTTGCCAGGGTGCCGTTGAGCGTGGCCACCGAGCGGGTGCCACCCTTCTTGCTCTTACCCTCAGCAGTCACGGTGTCAGCCTGGCGCTCACGTACGTTCAGGCGGCGTGCCTGGTAGGTGGTGCAGTTGGAGGTCGAGGTCAGCTCGCGGAAAGCGCCCTGGGTGGGAACCCATGCTTCGCAGTCAAACTTGCGGGCAGCGGATGAGCCCAGGTCGCCGGCGGCGGTGTCGATGACGCGGTAGGATAGCTCGCACTTAGCCAGCATTTCCTCTTCCCAGGCCAGCATCTTGGTGTGCATCTCTTCCGCCTCTTCAACGGGGCAGTAGACAAACATCTCTGCCTTGTTGAACTGGTGCACACGAATGATACCGCGGGTGTCCTTGCCAGCTGAGCCAGCTTCACGGCGGTAGCAGGAGGACCAGCCCAGGTACTTGAGGGGGCCGTTCTTAAAGTCAAGAATTTCATCGGCGTGGTAGCCAGCGAGCGCCACCTCAGAGGTACCCACCAGGTAGAGGTCATCGCGCTCTAGGCGGTAAATCTCATCGTCGTGCTCCACGTTGAAGCCGGTGCCGTTCATGGTTTCGGGGCGCACCAGGGTGGGGGTGGTCATCATGGTGAAACCGTTGGCGGTTGCCTGATCAAGTGCCATCCACATCAGAGCCTGCTCCAGGCGGGCTACATGGCCTTTGAGGAAGTAGAAGCGAGAACCTGATACCTTTGCGCCGCGCGCCATATCGATACCGTCCACCAGTTCACCGATTTCTAGGTGGTCACGGGGTTCGAAGCCTTCCGTTTTGAAGTTGCGGGGCTCACCTACAGTCTTGACGACGGTGTAGTCATCTTCACCGCCGGCAGGGATGCCGTCAATAATCAGGTTAGCCACTGAGCTCACCAGGGTTTCCTGGCGTTCCTGGGCTGCTTCGCTAGCTGCCTTAGCCTCTGAAACCTTCTGTGAAAGCTCCTTTACCTCAGCCAGCAGTGCCTGCTTCTCTTCTTTATCTGCCTTGCCAATCTTCTTTGAGAAGACGTTCTGCTCGGCACGCAGGGCCTCAAATTCAGAGATTTTCTGGCGGCGAGTGGTGTCAGCTTCCAGAATCTGGTCGATGAGGGCTTCATCGGCGCCACGGGCACGCTGGGAGGCGCGGAAGACGTCGGGGTTTTCGCGGAGGAGGTTAATGTCGATCATGCTCTTAAATTTACCGCAGTTTTAGGGTAGCGCTGGTTTTAAACGGGGCGAGCGCCGTCAAGAAGACGCCCGTAGCGTACTGCACTCCACAAGTAACATCTTTTCAGTATGCTGAACATATGGTTTCCCGTTCAACAATTCTTGTGGCTTCAGTAACTGGTGCTGGGGTGGCCGCCGCGGCGTCCGCTCTCTTGATACGCTGGGCAAGACTGGCCCGCCCGGATCTCTTCCCGGTCTACCGCCCCCTCCACCGCATGATTGAACCGGGTGAACCGCGGCAGGTAGCGGTGATATATAACCCCACTAAAACCCGGGCGGAGGCAGCGGTACGCATGATTACCGCCGAGCTGGGTTTCGCTAATTGGCCGCGCGCTTTCTTCTATGAAACCACCCTTGAGGATCCCGGCACAGGCCTCGCTCAGCAAGCGGTCAAAGACGGCGCCGACATCGTGATTGCTGTGGGCGGCGATGGCACCGTGCGCGCCGTAGCCAACGGGCTAGCTGGTACGGACGCCCGGTTGGGTCTGGTGCCCCTGGGCACCGGCAATCTGCTGGCACGTAACCTTGAGCTTGATATCTCTGACCTCAACGGCTGCATTAACGTAGCTCTGCACGGCACCAGCCAGGCCATCGATATGATTCATCTCGAACTAACCGGGCACGGTAAGGAGCTCGACCCCATCGACTACCTTGTCATGGGTGGCGCGGGATTCGACGCCCAAATTATGACCGACACCCGCGAGGATTTAAAGGCAAAAATCGGCTGGTTAGCCTACGTAGGTGCCAGCTTCAAACATGTCTTTACCCGCCGCCGCCCCGCACTGATTTCTGTGGACGGCGGAGCCCCCTTTACCCGTAAAATCCGCACCGTCCTGATTGCCAACTGCGGCAAGATCCAGGGTGGTCTGAATCTGGCCTCGGTTGCTGAAGCCTCAGACGGGCATCTTGAGGTCATTGTGCTGACCCCGCGTAACGTGGTCAGCTGGCTACGCCTAGCTGGGCAGTACATCACCCGCCGCCCCCATACCCGCTTCCCCGTCGTAGAGCACTTCGTGGGCACAAGCGTGACAGTAGACTTCCCCCGCCACCCCCTACCCGTCGAGGTGGACGGAGATGTGCTGGGCGAAGTTGACTCGATGACAGCCACGGTGGTTCCCGGCGCCGTTAACGTTAATGTTTACCCCGAAGAGCTTGAGATCCGCACCCTCTCTGACTTGGTCGAAGCGCGCGAAGACCTGGTGGAACAACAGGTGCGCTGGTGGCAGAGGCTATTGCGGCTCTAACGGCACCCATTGAACCTTAGATATTGTGCTTGAGGCCCTCAGGGCGGCCACCTACAAAGAGGGCCTCAACCCAATCGCGGGCGGCGTCAAAGGCATCCTCGCAGTGGAGGGTTTCCACAGCGGTGACACGCTGATCAGCGCGGGGGTAAGAGCCCAAATACTGCACCCCCGGTGAGACCCGGTGGATGCCGCGCAGGGCGTCCCGCACACGAGCATCATACAGGTGCCCATCAATATCGATGGAGAAAAAGTAGGAGCCCAAGAACTCGCCGGTGGGGCGCGATTCAATGCGGGAGAGGTTGATCCCGCGAGTAGAGAACTGTTCGAGCAGGTCAAGCAAAGCGCCGGGGCGATCTTGCGGCAGCGGAATCACCAGGGTGGTTTTGTCAGCTCCTGTGGGAGCAGGCGCAGGTTTGTTGCGGGCAACCAGCACAAAGCGGGTGACCGCGTTCTTGTTATCACCGATATTGTGTGCCAGTACCTCAAGTTCAGGGTGTTGCTGAGCTACCGTAGGCGAGCAGACAGCGGCCTGGTAGCCGGGGTTCTCGTGCAACAGCCCCAGTGCAGCAGCGGCTGTGGACGATCCCGGCACGTAATCCACGCCCGGCAGGTTAGCTGCCGTCCAGGCACGCACCTGCGCCCAGGCGTGGGTGTGGGTTGAAACGGTTCTAATATCTTCAAGGCTCACACCGGGGCGGGCTACCAACACGAAGGTGATGGGTACCAAAACCTCACGGATAATTCGTAGGTCAGCACCCCCTGCAGCGATAGCATCCAGGGTTGCAGTCACCCCACCTTCCACCGAGTTCTCGATGGGCACCATGGCGGCGTCTGCGTCCCCGTTGCGTAGTCGCTCCAGTGCATCAGGGACGCTGGTAGCGGGCACACGGGCAGCATCCAGTGCGCCGGGTACGGTCAGCAGGGCTGCTTCGGTGAAGGTGCCGCTGGGGCCTAGGTAGGTGTAACGCATGGTTAACCAGTCTAGTGCGCCCCTTGGCCCTAACCTAGTGGGTGCGGGGCAGCGTCCGGCAGGTGAGAGGGACGGCGGCACGGTGCACCAAAAAAATTTTATCGCTGAGAGGTGTTCTGGGCCTGCTGGTAGTAGGCCGTGGCAGGTTGCGCTGGCAAGGGTGATTGCTGGGAGGGGTGGCCTGACCGGTCACGTGAAGGTGTGAGGCAAAGTAGCAGCGGTATGAAGCCCAGCCACCAGAATCCCAGGATAGGACCAATCCCCATCATGCTAGTGACAGGGAGCATGAGGACATCCAGCAGAATCCCTACGAAGCAGAGCGCCCACCAGGGCGAGAAACCGGCATCGCGCAGGCGTCGCAGTTGAAGCCCGAGGCTCAGACTGATTCCAATGATGTAGCTCAGCATGGATGCCACCCACGCTAAGATAATGCCCGCCAGGCCCATCATGACTTCCCCAAAGCCGTGCATTTTGTCACCGGGTTGCCCTGTCTCTGGAGCTATCCACAGCATGAAGAGGAAGATGGTAGCGCATACCAAGGCGGTGGTAGCGGCCCAGAAGGCAAAGACCCACCAGTATTCGCTGCGCGAGGCTTTGCCCTTGTAGAGGGTCATGTATGAAAAGAGGTTGCTCAGGGCGGTGCCGAGGCCAACACGGGGGCGGGGCAGACCGTCAGTGGGGTGCTGGGATACAGGGGGCGGCGCCGTGTGTGAACCATTGACCGGGTGGCCGGCGGCTAGCTGGCGATGGTTTGGCGCGAAAGGTTCACCCGGTGTTGTTTCGGCGGTCATCGGTGCCGACGGCAGGAGCGTGAGCCCCATCAGCGCAAGGATAGGTAAGACAGGAAGAAGTGTGCCGGTAGTCCAGAAGCCCAGCCATTGCAGCAGTAGTCCCAGGGGCGCTGCGAGGAGTAGCCATGCCAGCTGAGGAGTGAACCCAACGTCGCGCAGGCGCCGAGCAGCCAGTGAAGCGAGGAGCGCGGGGAGAAGTAGGTGCACCAGGATTTGGACGCCGAAGTAGATCAGAATAATGCCAAGGCCAACGAGGCTGAAAGTTTGGCCGTGGTAGCGGTAACCGGCGGTGAGACGGTCGAGGAAGAACTGTAGCACCAGGAGGACTGGCAGACAGAGCAAGACCAGGCTGCCTACTGCCCAGGCTTCACTGCGTGATGCTCTGCCGCGGAAGGTTGTGAGGTAGGTGAAGAAGTTGCCCCAGGCATGGGCCAGACTTGCGGCGGGGCGGGGGTGTGGGTCTTGCGGGTGGTGGGTATCGCGCCGCGAGATGCGTCTACGCACGGGTGCGACTTCTGGGGCTGACATGGTTTCTCCCTTGTTCGTTTCTGCTTGTAATAGCTATTGCTACCACTGGAAATGTGACATGACAAGGGTGTTTTATTGGGCTTTCTGCTCAGGACGCCGGGGCGAGCGAGCACGCTGAAGGTGGGGTAGCAGAAAGCTCCCCTGTAGTTACAGCCTGAAAGAGACAGTTACGCCAGCTGGCTAACGGTCAGCACCGGGACAACCCCAAGCACCCCCATCAACCGAACAATCACCAGCCACCAAACCCACCTGCGTCCGCCACACCCGCACCAACTGACCCTCACTCACAGCCACACCCGTCCCATCAATCACCTGCCAAGGACCACCAGCAACACTAAACTCACCCCGATAAAAAGTAGTCACCGAATAAGTAAAATCACCCGGCTGCACATACTTATGACTAGTAGGAGTAGGCTCATCCCACACCTCTTCACCCAACTGATAACCCGCATTAACCGTACTTAGCGACTCCCCATCACCATAGTCAAAACGATAAGAAACCGGGGTGGCACGCACCTGCACCGGCACCCCACCCATCTCAATATCAAAAGTCTGCTCCTGCGGACTAGCCCAGAAATTAGTGTTGTAATTCTTCAAGGTATGCGGGGCACGCTCCTGATGAGCAGCAGAAGGCAAAATACCTAGGTTTTGGAAGTCCTCTGCTGTAACAACGATAGGGGCTGGCGCCTCGATGACCTCGCCGTCTGGCAGGGTGTATTCAACAGGGGCTGGGTCTTGGCCTTCTGGTGTTTTGGGGGTGCAGAGGTAGGTTTGACCGGTTCGTTGGTCGGTGCGTACTCCCGGGGCGTCTGGTGGGGAGAGGACGAGGTTTCTGGAGGCGTCGGGGCTACTGCAGGGGACGTTCGGGGCAGAGGTTCTTTTAACAGGCGCAATGGCAGTTGGCTGCGCCTCTAACTGAGGGGGCACGGGCTGAGTAACGGCACCACCCCCACCATTACCTTTCCTACCCCTTTCGCCTGGCTGTGTATCAAAGCTCGGCGGAGCCCCACTACAAATCATGTTTAGCCGATCCCGATCAGCATTTCCCCCAAATTTCGTGCATGAGTTATTGGCATATGCATCAGTGCCGGAAGAAAGGGTCAACGCCAACACCATGGCAGAGACAAACGGGAAGAAGCGTTTCATTGATCAGCTCCGACTAGTTCAATCCCATTCATTACCCACTTGTTGTCTTTATATTCAACTTCGAAGTATATTCCTTCAGTTTCACTGGCAGAGTTATCTACAAAACTCATTTCGCCATCATGGTAGGTGTAGCTATCCTGGACAATGAGATTTCCGCCCCAGGTGTAGGTACCATTACCTTGGTTAACAAATAATCCATCACCCAAAACTACGGATCGGAGACCTCCTGCCTTCCAACCTCCGTGACTATATAGATTTTCAGTCCAAGCGAAATACTCAATATCTGCCTCATGAGCTTCGCTGACTAGAGGAAGCGCATAAGTAAAGTCGCCAGTTTGTGTTCCATAATTGACCGATTCAGCCCAGTAACCCAAAAACTTCTCAAGCCCTTCGTCAGACTCAACATTCATCCCCTCAGGCTCAACCGGACGAGGCACATTCTGAGCAGGGCCCTGCTCATCAGCAGCCCGATACTCCCCCTCAGGCGCCTTAGACCCACCAGAAAAGTGCTCAGTTGCCTCAGCTGTAGCACCCCCTGAAGAACCACCACCGGCGGCATTAGAAGCCGAAGAAACAGCAGATGAAGAACTATCGCTAGGCTCCGGAATACTCCCCGTCGACTTCTCCCCACAGCCACTCAAGACCAGGGCACCAAGGGCAGCCAGAGTAAGGGTTTGAGTCAAGTAGCGAAGTGCATGCATGAGGGTAGCTCCAAAAGAATCGTGCTGTGACGTGAGTCAATGCTTGTTTCATTTTTCTACCACTGGACTTGTGCCAAGGCAAGCCCGCGCCAACCACCAGCCCTATGCGCCCCCTTTGTGACCGGTTATTACGCATTTTCGCTTGCCACTTGAGATATCTATGTCCCCTGCGTCTCTATTCGAAAACTGTGCCTGGCGTCCACGCGCAGCCTGATAAAGGGTGCCACCGTTGGAGAGCTTTATTCATAAGGGTAGGTGAAGCAGGCTCACAGCCAAGCTGCTGGCTCGGCGGCTGGCGTGAATCGCCTTGTGAGCGGAGTCAACCAGGCGAGAGGGTGGCAGCAAGCGCGGGCCTGCGGGACCCCTTATGAATAACCCTCGGAGTTCCGGCATGGTTTATAGAGTTGTGTGGTGGTCTAAATTTTGGGAAGCACCACAGACCTAAAGCCAGTACATATCAGTCTGAGCTTTCAACCACCTATCCGTTAATTCTTCAGTATTTCTTTGTGTTCAAGAAAGAATCGAATGATAGGTCGACTAATTTTTTCAGCCAACAACACAGGGACCGCATTACCAATCTGCTTGTACTGCTCATTCAAGCGGTTGTTCTTAGTAGTATGAAGCTTGCCACCATCAGAAAACTCATACCAGTCGGGGAAGGTCTGAACTCGGGCACATTCTCTAACAGACATGCGGCGGTTCTCGCTACCCTGGAACTTCCACTCATTCTTACCGAGCTTGACCATAGGCTTACCGCCTGGCCACTGAGGTGCTTGACGACCCGAAGCTTGGATAGTGAATGACTGCTCATCCCATGATTTCTTGCGGTTGCGAGACATGTACATCGAGCTATAGCTGGTGTCGAAGACTTCCTCATCGTGACCAACAGGTAGACCTTCGAAAGCCTCCCTTAGTGTAACCCAGGGATATTCTTTACCAGGTCCGTGAGTAGGTTCAGGGAGTTCGTATTGAAAACCGTATTTCTCAGCAATATCGTTACGAACACCAATGATGAAGACCCGCTCGCGAAATTGGGGTACACCGTAATCACGTGAATTCACAAGGTGAGCACTTACCTGGTAGCCAGCCGCGCCAAAATCTTCACTAATCTGTTTGAGTGCCTGACCTCCTGCCATCGTCATAAGACCTTTGACATTCTCCGCAATAAAGAAAGAGGGTTTGGACTGCATGAGAGCACGTATATAGTGGATGTAGAGGAAATTCCTAGGGTCATCTAACAGACGAGGACCTGCAGCGCTGAAACCTGGGCAAGGAAAACCGCCCAGTATAAGGTCACTGTCTGGAAAAGATATAACCTGACGAATATCGCGAGAGTCCTTTACAACTCCTCCCCCAATGTTAGATAGATAGGTTTCGTTCGAAGAAGCAAAAAGGTCATTGGAATATACGTAATGCACTTTACCTGAGAGTTTCTCAAATTTTGCGCGGTTTGCTAAACCTGCTAAGGAAATATCTTCACCATATTCAACCGTGGCAGCGGAAAGCTTGACGCCTAGGTCAAGCCCTCCTGCTCCACTGAAGAGTGAAGCTATATTTATACAACCGCTCAGATATGACAAACGAGAGTGGAGAAACTCCTCAAATTGATGTGCAACAGGAGTTGAGTTCTCTTCAACAATAAGCTCCTCCTCCTGGATCTTGGCATCGAAAACTTGCTGAACTTCTTCAGGGGGATAGGTCAGAGAAGACCTAAAAGTAGGTGAGGCTTTACTGAGCATCGTAAGTTTCCTAATCCCATAGGCCGAACATATATTCTAATATCTTATCAAATTTGCTCACTGAAGGCCAACAGGGGAAGTGTGAGATAATGCGTTTGGTGGTATGTATGGTCAAGAAAGAGGGAGTCTATGCAACCGGCAAGTGACATCATTATTGCGCTTCATAACATTATGGATCGGAACTCAACTATTCTGGCACCAATTTTTCGGTCTGACGGTTCTGCCAACGCAGCCGGGGATAGCTTGGAGTACTTCGTTAAGGATATGTTTAGCCCTGGTAATAGAGCTGCTCAACACGGCAATGAACAAGCCAAAGAGCAGGCTTACTCAGAATATTTATCTTGGACAGGAAATAGTTCTAACTTCCCTGACTTTATCGTCAAAGGTGGGGTGGGCGTTGAACCGAAAAAAATTCAGAGTGCCAGTTTTTCGAACCTCTCGCTTAACAGCTCGTATCCTAAGGGGTATATAACGCCCCAAACCCAAAACATGCCTGCGGCGAGTAGCATTCGGGAGCCGGAGCCATGGACCAGGAAGGAAGTTGTATACGCAGTAGGTAACCTCCCGAAGGGACAGGAAGTTGCTAATAAACTCAAGTATCTCTGGCTAGTTTACGGAAATACATTTATTGCTGATGACGTTATTTACCAGTCTGCAATCCAAGATATACGTGAGGCACTATCAAACCTGCGCGGCAACATGATGGCTGATTCTAAAGAGTTAGGTCGTGTATACGGCATTGATCCACTCGAAAACACGAACCTTCGCGTGCGGGGCATGTACGAACTAAAACACCCCGCAATTGCCTTCAAAGATGTTTTGGACGATCTTGACTTATCATTCCCTGAAAATTCAACTGAGATATATACGGTGATTCTCAAGTCTAATTATGAGGAGTTGGGTGAAGTGGTTGACTTAAATGATAATGCACATAGTCTAGAAAAGTTTATGGATGCTGGACGTCTTACCCGCTATGCGGTGGACCTTTCCGACCCAAACGATACGCTGAAAACAGTGGAAGCATATATTTTCGTTGGGTATACAGATTAGTAAAAATTGAGGAGGGTTCTTCATAAGGGGTTCCGCAGGTCCATGCTTGCTACCGCCCTCGCCCCCGGTCCGCTTCGCTCACAAGAACGATTCACACCAGCCACCGAGCCAGCAGCTTCGCTACTAGTCTAATTCATCTGCCCTATGAATAACCCTCATCGCTCCATCAACGCGTCATGCCATACAGAGAACGCTTTATACGCACTATCCATCCCCTGCTAAACTTGCGGTAACTCAGGACACAAAGAGGTGAGACCGTGGCGCATACAGTAGATCCGCAAACACAGCCCGCTAGTTCCGGTTCCGTGCTCAGCCCGGACGACTACCACTGGGTAGAAAAACGCGGCGACACCACCGGCCGTAGCCTCTTCTATGCGCTGGGGGTTACCCTCTTGATCCTCAGCGTCTCATTCACCCTGAGCGGCCCCGGGCACCAGTGGACCACCATCACCCTAGCCACCGGCTTCATTATTGTTATTGCCCTGGGATTCACATCAAAACGTAGGAAAGCGCGCGCTTCCCTTCCAGTCAGCTACCACCTGGTCACCACCGTCATCTTCCTAGGCTGCCTCTTCTTCCTTTTCTACTACGACCAAACCAACCTTGAATCGCTCTACTGGCGCCTACCGCTATCCGCAATTATCGCTTTTATTTACACCCGCTTCGTTGCGCCCAGTGCCGTTAAAGTGCCCGGCCGGCCCCGAAACCACACAACAGGACGACCATGAGCCGCCACAAGCGTCCAACCAGAGGAATCCACCCCGTACACGCAGCCGTCGCAGCTTTTGGGTTTAGCCTGCCCATCTGGTCAGTGGCTACTGATCAGCGCTGGGTGATGTTCCTGGGTTTGTTTATTGGCTACTCCGGTCTCTACTCCGTAGAGAAAGACCGCTGGAACCTGGCTTCACTAAAAGGCACCACTACTGCCATCCTCATCATACTGGCCGGCTTCGCAGCCGTCTCCTATGGCTTTGACGCCATAGCCAGCGAGGATTTCAACACCTCCCCCACCGGCGCAGCAATCCAGCACGCTCTGCTCTTTATATGGTTCTTTATCTGCTTTATCTTTGTCTATCCCGTCAGCGCTCCATCCCCAAAGGAGGAACATCATGAGCAGCCAACCTCAGCCAGCACAGGTTGAAAAGGATGAAGAGGCAACACTTGCCTTTGGCGTGGGCAGGCTCCCGGCCCTTCTTGCCGCCCTGGGGTTCAGCCTCTTTGTCTGGGCATTCATCGGTGACGGCTATCCCTTCATCAGTGCCTTAGCCACCATGATGGGCTTCATCACCGTCAAAGTCGGCATGAACCTCCCCCAGCACGGTAAAGCAGGTTGGTACGCAGCAGGTCTACTCTTAGTTGGCATCTTCGGTAGCCTCTTCGTCAGCTATGCCATCGTCAACCCCTTGCCCGACCACTTCGCCCGCACGGTTCCCGGCGTCCTCACCCAGCAGGCGGTCATGGCAGCTGCTCTTTACCTCTTCTTCCGCAGAATGATCCCCGTCAACAATCCCCGCCTGCAGCACGGTTAGTGCGCAGACGTGGATAACAGCAGCACGGCAGGGGCCGACGCCCGGCACCTAGCTCGCTAGGTCAGGGAAGGCTTTTGCCACACCGTCAAAGACGATCTTGCCCGCATCCGTATTGAGCCCCAGTGCCAAATCGGGGTTAGTTCCTAGGGCGGCGTCCACTCCATCTGCCAGCTTGAGTACGTAGGGCAGGGTAGCGTCTGTCAGCGCCAAGGTTGAGGTGCGCGGTACAGCTCCGGGCATGTTGGCTACGCAGTAGTGCCTGATGCCGTCTACCTCAAAAATGGGGTCAGCATAGGTAGTGGGTTTGGAGGTTTCAAAGCATCCGCCCTGGTCAATCGCCACATCAATCAGGAGTGCACCGGGTTTCATCTGCTTCAGGTGCTCACGACGCACCACCTTGGGTGCCTTAGCACCGGGTACCAGGATGGAGCCGACCACCACGTCCGCCCCCACAATTTCCCGCTCGATATTGGCTGGGGTTGAGGTCAGAACCCGCGCTGATGTGCCAAAGAGGTCAGCCAGTTCGCGCACCCGCGGCCCGTAACCCTCAAGAATCGTGACCTCAGCACCCAGACCCACCAGAAGTTTTGCCGCCTGGGTACCCACATTGCCACCGCCCAACACCACGGCGCGGGCAGGCGCGACACCGGGCACACCGCCCAGCAGGGTACCGCTACCGCCCTCCGTTGAGAGCAGGTACTGAGCACCAACCTGGGCCGCAAGACGCCCCGCAACCTCGCTCATAGGCAACAGCAGGGGTAGAGCCCGGCCGGTACGCACGGTTTCATAAGCAATACCGCGAGTCTTAGCCGCCAGAAGAGCCTCCGTCAGGGGCTTATCTGCAGCTAGGTGCAGGTAGGTGAAAAGGGTAAGATCTTCGCGCAGGTACTCATACTCAGATTCAATGGGTTCTTTGACCTTGACCAGCAGTTCGGCCTGCTCCCAGGCCTCGCTCTGGCTCACCAGCTGCGCACCGGCACCCTCATATTCTTCATTGGTGAAGCCAGCGCCAACACCGGCGTCCTTTTCAATAAAGACCTGGTGACCAGCCTGGGTGAGTGCATAGACACCGTCGGGGGTCAGCCCCACTCGCTGTTCTTGGGGCTTGATTTCGCGGGGTACGCCGATGCGCATGGTTACTTCCTTTGCTTCGCCATTGAAAACTGGGGCGTAATCCATATTACATGCAAGCACCCGGGCTCCCCCACCTAGAGGAGCGAAGAGCCCGGGCAACAAAACCTGGGTAAACTAGCTCAGTTCAGCCTTAGCCGCAGGGTCTGAATCATTCAGGAATTTTTCGATGCGCTCCGCCTCATCAGCCTCACCGATTGCGGCAGCAGCCTGGCCCAGCAACAGCAGGGCTTTGAGGAAACCTCGGTTAGGTTCATGGCTCACGGGGATAGGCCCGTGCCCCTTCCAACCGTTGCCGCGCAGGGCGTCCAAACCGCGATGGTAGCCAATCCGCGCATAAGCGTAAGCCTCAAGCACGCGCCCCTCCGCCCAGGTTTCTTCAGCCAGGGTGGCCCAAGCCAGTGGGGACTTGGGGAAAGCCTTAGCTAAATCTTCGCCAATATCGCCGGCCTGGACGCGCGCCAGCAGCTCGGTTTCTTCGGGCAGGTAGGTGGGGGCAGGGCCGTCCAGCAGATTCTTACCGGCAAGTGACATGGAGGTCTCCTCGTGTGGGGGTCTTCTTCTACAGCACAGTCTACGCGCTAGCCAGGCACGCTGCCTTCCGTCCGATGTAACCATAAACTTCACCAGCATGTTCTTACTTCACGCCCGTGAAGTTTTGGGTTACATCGCAAGCAGGAACCACCAGGACGCCGGGCCGAATCCACGCACACAAAAAGCGCGGCGCGCCCTCCCCGAAAGAAGGACGCGCCGCGCCTGTAAAACTAGCCAGCTAGGGACTACTTCACTGAAGTACCTGCTGAGCCCAGCTGCTGAGCTGCTTCTACCACGCGAGCGGTCATGCCAGCTTCAGCTGCTGCACCCCATACGCGGGGATCGTAGAGCTTCTTATTGCCAACTTCGCCGTCAACCTTCAGCACACCGTCGTAGTTGCTGAACATGTGGCCAGCAACGGGGCGGGTGTAGGCGTACTGGGTGTCGGTGTCGATGTTCATCTTGATAACACCGTATGAAACTGCGTCTGCGATTTCCTGCTCGGTTGAGCCTGAACCACCGTGGAAGACCAGGTAGAAAGGCTTGTCCTTGCCGTACTTAGCGCCGACCTCGGTCTGGATTTCCTTGAGCAGCTCGGGGCGCAGGTGCACGTTACCGGGCTTGTAGACACCGTGAACATTACCGAAGGTTAGAGCAGCCATGTAGGTGCCCTTCTCGCCCAGGCCGATAGCCTCAACGGTCTTGATGGCGTCCTCAACAGTGGTGTAGAGGGAGTCATCGATAGCGCCTTCAACGCCGTCTTCTTCGCCCCCAACAGCACCAATCTCGACCTCAAGAACCTGGTGATTCTTAGCGGTGCGAGCGATCAGCTGCTGAGCGATTTCAAGGTTCTCTTCCAGGGAGATCGCTGAGCCGTCCCACATGTGTGAGTTGAAGATGGGGTCTTCGCCGCGAGCTACAGCCTTCTCTGACTCTTCGAGCAGGGGCAGAACGAAGCCATCCAGCTTGTCCTGGGGGCAGTGGTCGGTGTGCAGAGCGATGTTGACGTCGTACTGCTTAGCGACCTCGCGGGCGTAGGCAGCGAAAGCCAGTGAGCCAACAACCATGTTCTTCTTGGTTGAGCCTGACCAGTATGCTGCGCCACCGGTTGATGCCTGAATGATGCCGTCTGAACCTGCCTCAGCGAAACCTGCGATGGCTGCGTTGAGGGTCTGTGATGAGGTGACGTTGATTGCTGGGTACGCGAAACCCTTGGTCTTCGCGTTTTCAAGCATTTCTGCATAGACTTCCGGGGTTGCAATAGGCATGCTGACTCCTTGGTTGTCGGTTGGGCGGCCCGGTTGGCTGCCTGTTGGTCGAGTTAGTACCAGCGCTGCCGGGCTAACCGGGCAGGGGCACTTGCCTGCTTCTCAGTTTACCAAGGGTGAGCGCTCTTAAGGTAGGTTTCCCACACAAATTTCGGTCATAAACCCACTTAAAACCATGAAAACCATAAGGTCTGATGCACCTCAAGCCCAGTTTTTCTCAGCTGAGAAAGCTTACATGTTGGTTTTTATGGGTTTACGTGGATGCCTCTTACCCTCAGCTCACCTTCCTTCTTGATATACACAAGGACGCCGCCGTGCACCCGACTGCTAGAAGCAGGGAAGGTGCGCGGCGGCGTCCTCACCGGAACCTAAAAGGCTAGAGACCGAAGACCCAGACAGCCAGGCTCATGGTGGTCGCGGTAATGGCGAAGATACAGAAGATATTCAGCCACAGACCGCCCTTGATCATCTGACCGATGGTGACGTAGCCCGAGCCGTAAGCAATAGCGTTGGGCGGGGTTGCCACCGGCAGCATGAAGGCGCAGGTTGCAGCCAGTGCCACGGGGATTGCCAGCAGCATGGGGTCATAGCCCATGCCCAGGGCGATACCGCCAGCCACGGGCAGGAAGGTCGCCGCGGTAGCCGTGTTGGAGGTCAGCTCGGTGAGGAAGAGGACGCCGGTAGCTACCAGAGCCACAATCAGCAGAATGGGCAGGGCGCCCAGACCGGCAACCGTGCTACCAATCCATTCGGTCAGCCCGGAGCTAGTGAACTGACCTGAGAGCGCCAGACCGCCGCCGAAGAGCAGCAGGACGCCCCAGGGGAGCTTGGTGGCGGTTTCCCAGTCAATTAGACGAACACCCTTATTAGCGCTGCCACCGGCAGGCAGGGCAAAGAGCAGTAGACCCACGGCCACAGCGATACCGGCGTCCGTGATCGGGGGTGCATCAGACCAGATGATGGGCACAAAGATCCAGGCAAGAGCCGCAAGAATGAAAATTACCAGCACCTGCGCTTCGCCGGAGCCCATGCTCCCTAGCTTCTGGTACTCGGTGGCAATCAGCTTTTTACCGCCGGGAATCTCATCAATTTCAGGCTTGAACAGTACCTTGGTCAGCAGGAACCAGCAGAAGAAAAGAACCACGATGGCGATGGGCATGCCCACGATCATCCACTGGCCAAAGCCGATGGTCACCCCATGGGCGTCCGCCATGTAGCCTGCCAGCAGGGTGTTGGGAGGGGTGCCAATCAGGGTGCCCAGCGAACCGATGGACGCCGCGTAAGCAATACCCAACATGAGTGCAGTGCCGAAGTTGGACTCAATGACGGCGTTCTTGACCTCATCGCTGTCAGGGGCGGCGCCGTCCTCAATCTGAATGTTCTTGCCACCGGTTGCCTGGGCAATCAGCATGAGCACGGAGACACCGATGGGGATCATCATGACCGCGGTGGCGGTGTTCGATACCCACATCGAGAGGAAACCGGTGGCCACCATGAAACCCGCAACCATCATGGAGGGGTTGGTGCCCATGACTTTGAGGGTCAGCAGGGCGATGCGGCGGTGCAGGTTCCAGCGCTGCATCGCAAGAGCCAGCAGGAAGCCGCCCATAAAAAGGAAGATGATGCTGTTGCCGTAGCTGGCGCCGATGTCATTGATCTTAACTTCGCTGTTAAGGACCGGGAAAATCACCAGCGGCAGGAGGGCTGTGGCAGGAATCGGGATCGCTTCGGTCATCCACCAGCCACCCATGAGCACAGCAGTTGCCGCAGTGAGGCGGGCAGCATCAGGCACATCGCCGGGCATGATGAAGTAGACCAAAAGCGCGGCAGCTAGGCCACCGATGAAACCAATGAGGCGTTTCTTGCGTTCACCCTGCTCAACCTCTGGGGCCTGAGAACCGCGAGACTGGTGAATCTGAGAAATCGCCTGGGTGGGCGCCGCGCTGTACTTTTGCAGGTGATCGCCCGTGACGTGGGGTTTTGACATATAGACCTCACTTCGTTGTGTGTGTAGCTCCTAGCCCGCGCTTGTGCGGGTAGTCACTCCACTCTACTGGATGAAGCCTTTTATGAAGCATGTCTCACATTTGTATGACATGGGTGGACGCAGCAGCACGGGGCAGTCATCAGCAGAGCCCCAGGTTGAGCGTATCTAGGGCTAGGCGGACGCCGTCTCGCGCACCTCGCGCCTGCGGTCAGCAATAGTGAAAGCCAGGCCGCTGCTAAGGGTCAGCACGATCGCCGAAAAGGCTGCAATGATACCCACATTCCAGTGGAACCCGGCCTCGGTCAGCGCGTAAAGGATGGAAGGAATCAGGGCAGTACCCACCGCAGTGCCCATACGTTGCCCCAAGGAAAGCACGCCCCCTGCAACACCGCTGACTCGCGGCGGCACCGACTTGAGGGTCAGGGTTTGATTAGGTGAGATAGTCAAGCCGCCACCGATACCCAGAAGAAGCAGAGGCACCGCGAGTGCCCAGACCGGTAGTGTGCCGTTTTCTACCGGGGTTATGAGCGCAATGGTGCCAAGGATTGCCAGCAAAGAAAAGCAGAAACCCACCATCACCATGCGGCGCCCGGCACCTAGCACGCGGCGTCCTGCCCAGGGGGCAACAAAGGCTGACACCAGCGCTGAGGGCACCCCAATCATGGCAGCCATCAGGGCGCTCTGACCCAGGTGCCCCTGCACGTAGATAGGTATGATCAGCCAAACGCTGGTGTTACCCAAGAAATAGAGGGAGACAATCATGATGCCGTTACGGAAGGCAGGTTGCGTGATGAGATCCATGTCCAGCATGGGTGGGTGCCCAGCTTTCTTGTAACGCCCCTCCCAGATCACGAAGAATACAAGAAGAGCCAAACCTACCGGCAGGAAAGCCCAGAAAGCCGGGTTATCGCTGCGCTGCACGAAAGGCAAAAGAAGGGTAAAAACAGCCAAGGCGAGAGTAACCATACCCACGGGGTCTAGGTCCAGACGCTTGGTGCCAGGTGAGGGAGCGATGCGGTCTCGAGGTATCCACCGCAAACCCAGAACCAGACCCAGCAGGCCAATAGGCACGTTAATAAGGAACATCATGCGCCAGCCCAGCGACTCACCAAAAATTTGGATAAGGAAACCACCCATCACCGGGCCCACAATCACTGCGAGCGCCACCACTGAGCCAAACATTCCGTAAGCGCGGGCGCGGGTTTGCCCTGTGAAGTTCTGCTGAATGATGCCGGTGGTTTGCGGGTTGATGAAGCCAGAACCGAGGCCCTGCAGAACGCGGGCAGCAATCAGAAACTCAATGGAGGGGGCCAGCCCACTGAGCAAGGAGCCCAGCGTGAAGAGGATAAGACCGAGCATGAACATGCGGCGGCGGCCAGTAGCGTCGCCCAGGCGTCCGGCGGCAACCAGGGGTACGGCGAAGGAAAGCGCATAGCCTGATACCACCCACTGGGTTTGGCTAGAGCTTGCCCCCAGTGATGAGCCGATAGGCGTGAGTGCCACGTTGACCACGGACACCGCCATGAGCGCCATGAAAAGAGGCACGAGTAGGGCGGTCAGCAGTTTCTTGGGGCTGGTGTGAGCCGGTAAGGACGCGGGCGCCCCGCTACCTTTGGTAGGGGAAGGTGGGCTGCCAGGTTGGCTCATTGCGGGCGTCCTTTCGTGCACAGGTGCAGGTCTCTATCTGCCAAGAGTACACCCGCTCAGAGGGCTGAACTGCTTGCCAGTAGCCGCTAGGGCAAAAGTGGCACTTCCTACCAGTGAATGGCGTTTTCTGTCACTCACTGGCAGGAAGCGCCACTCTGCACGAAAATCTAGTTGACCTTCTGACCGAACTCGTGACGGCGGATCCAGGCGTGCATGGCGATGCCGGCGGCAGTTGCCGCGTTCATGGAGCGGGTGGAGCCGTACTGCTCAATGGACAGAGTGGCTTCGGCGGCAGCGTGAATATCCTCTGACAAACCGGGGCCTTCCTGGCCGAAGACCAGCACGCAGTCCTTGGGCAGGTCGTAGGTTTCTAGCTGCTTGGAGTCCGGGAAGATGTCGATACCGATAATTGCCAGGCCCTCAGCCCGCGCCCATTCCACGAAATCCTCTACCGTGGGGTGGTGGCGCACGTGCTGGTAGCGGTCGGTAACCATAGCGCCGCGGCGGTTCCAGCGCTTCTTACCGATGATGTGCACTTCTTTGGCTAGAAAAGCGTTGGCGGTGCGCACTACGGTGCCGATGTTCAAATCGTGCTGCCAGTTCTCAATCGCCACATGAAAGTTGTGGCGGCGGGTGTCAAGGTCCGCGATGATGGCGTCCATGCTCCAGTAGCGGTAGTGGTCCAGGACGTTGCGGCGGTCGCCCTCACGCAGTAGTTCCTCGTCCCAGTGGTCGCCCTCGGGCCACTCGCCTTCCCAGGGGCCGACGCCGACCTCGCGGGCATCCTCTGCTACACCGTCAGTGGTGGTTACTTCTGCTGCGTGTTCGTTATGCATACATTCACTATCTACTGCTTGTTTTGAACCTGGGTGGAGCGCTCAAAGACGCGGGTGTGCGCCCACAGCCAGCTGGTGGGGCTGGCATGAATCACGCGTGAGCGCCAGCGAACCCGTGAGAGGGTCTGCTGGCGCGGGCGCACACCCGCGTCTTCTCATCCGCTACGGAATAAGTACCTTAGTCTAGGCCCAGGTCGCTCTTGGAGTAGGCGTAGAGGCAGGGCACGCCGGCAACCTCTTCGATGTGCTCCTTAGCGCCGGTTGCACGGTCAACGATGACGGCAACAGCCACGACCTCGGCACCTGCGTTACGCAGGGCTTCAACAGCGGTCAGGGCGGAGCCACCGGTGGTGGAGGTGTCCTCAACAGCAACGACGCGGCGTCCAACCACGCTGGGGCCTTCAACCTGACGGCCCATGCCGTAGGACTTCTGAGCCTTACGCACTACGAAGGTGTCGATGGCGCGGTCATTGTCACCTGCGGTGCGCATGATGGCGTGCCCGACGGGGTCAGCGCCCATGGTCAGACCGCCGGCAGCATCAAACTCGATGCCGGCTGAGTCAATGAGGTCGAGCATGACCTGACCAACCAGGCGGGATGCCTCGTGGTGCAGGGTGATACGGCGCAGATCGACGTAGTAGTCGGCTTCTTTGCCGGATGCCAGGGTCACCTTGCCGCGCACAACAGCTAGTTCAGAGATGAGTTGGCGCAGACGCTCGCGGGCTTCTTCAATGGTGGGGGTGTCAGAGAGGTTAGTCATGCTCCCCAGTCTAGTAGATGAAAGGGGTGCCCAGCCGGTCAGCTGTGCACCCCATTTCACTCTTTTTACCTTGCTAGCGCAGGGACGTGCGGCGCCAAACAAGCAGCCCTGCGAGGTAGGCAAGTACGACTCCGAGCAGGTGTTGCCCCACCGTGAAAGGGATAAAACCTAAATAAGGCATAGTGGCTAGCCCTGGCCAGAAGCCCGGTTCAAACCTAATGTAGCGTAAGTATTCAGGTTTTCCGTTGGCATCCCAGCTTACGGGGTAGATACGCATCATGTCGCTAATTCCCATGCTCGGGAAAAGGAATAAAATAGCCGTAACGAAATACCAGCACGCCACCACCGTAAGCGCCAAAATCAGTACCCCCTTGAGCGAAGTGCCAAAGCGGTGAGTGAGAGCGCCAAGCAGAGCTCCCATGAGCTGGGCAAGGAAGATCCAAAATACCCAGTTAAGAAGACCGGATGCTAGCAGAGGTAAGCCCGTTGCCCAGCCGTAACTATCGCGCATGGCTGGAATCAGGAAGGGGCTACTGAAAATACCCCAGAGAATGCCCCAGCCGTAGGTGAGTACCTCCACTACAACTAGCACCGAGATAATGGCACCCTGTTTGAGGGCGGTGATCAGGGTGGTAAGCACCATGCCGTTCCAGTAAGCAGACCGGCTAACGCCCAAGCTCATGATTGCCGATGCGCCTCTGGATACAGTGAAGAACATGAGTACCGCAAAGAGCACACCCATCAGCAAGAGGGTTGCCCCGGAGCGTTCCAGGGGTCGCGCTACTACCCCGTAATCCACACCGTTGGTCACCATAGAGATACCCCCCAAACCCGCCACTATCAGCCCCACTGCAACCGGTAGCAGCAGAGCCAAAGGGGAGCTCAGGTAGCTAACCCGTATCATGCGGCTTACGGTGCGAGCGCCATGCCCTGAGCCCTCGCGCTTTGTGGAGCGGGCTGGCTTCTTTTCTGCGGCGGGCACCACGGGGTGCAAGCCGGTATCTTCTGCCCAGGAAGAATCGGTGGTGGTCATTGGGCACCTCCTGTGGTGCGATGGGTGGAGGCTGCGCCGCTGTGGGCGGCAACCGTATCTTGTAGGGCAACGGGCTGGACGTTCACGCCCAACTCCGCAGCCAGATGATGGCATTCATCGGTCAACGGGGCAGCAAGGACGGCGCTGCGCAGCGCACCGATAGAGCGCTCTCTCACCACAGCTCCCTCTAGGCTGGCTTTAGCTAGGTAGACCGAAACGGCGTCCTGGCTGCCAGCGATTTCGTGTGCGGTGTAGACGGCGTCCTCAGCGTCGCCGGTGAAAACTACCCTGCCTTCGTCCAGCAGAATCACGCGGTTCAGCAGGGGTGCGATTTCATCAATCAGGTGGGTTGAAATCACGAAGGTGCGCGGGTTAGCACTGAAGTCTTGAAGTATGCGGTCATAGAAGATGCCGCGGGCGACCGGGTCCAGGCCGGTGTAGGGCTCGTCCATGAGGGTCAGTTCAGCCCTGCTGGCTAGCGCAACCGCGATCCCCAGCGCTGATTTTTGCCCGTCCGAGAGCCTGCGAGCGCGGGCCGTCAGCGGAACCCGAAAATCCATGAGCAGGGAAAGTGCCAGGGATTGATCCCAATTGCGGTAGGCGATGCGCCCCATTCGAAGCACCTGGTGGACGCTGGCGTCGTCGGGGTATGTCTGCCCGGTGCGTGCCAGGTGGGTGCGGGCAAGGTTGGCTCGGCTGGGTGCCTCACCAAAGAGCTCGATGGTGGACGCGGCATCTGGCAGGGTTTGCCCGGTCAGGGAGGTCAGCAGGGTGGTTTTACCTGCGCCATTCCTGCCCACAAGGCCGTAAATCAGCCCCTCTTCAAGTTCTAGGCTGATACCGTCTAGGGCCTTGGTGCCGCGAAAGGTTTTGCTGAGGTTTTCTGTGCGCACGATGGGGCTCATGATGCATCTCCTTGAGTAGGTGAACTGCCTCCAAAGGCCGCTGTAATTGCCGCCAGCACTTCGCTGCGGTCCAGCCCCAGGGTGCGGGACTCTTCGATTAGAGGGGTTACGAACCCCTCGACGAACTGCTGCCTGCGTTCGGTGCGTAAAATTTCTGCTGCTCCGCTGGCCACGAACATGCCAATGCCTCGCTTCTTGTAGAGAATGCCCCGGTCAACCAAGAGGTTGACCCCTTTACCGGCGGTTGCCGGGTTGATGCGGTAGAAGGCCGCGAACTCATTGGTTGAGGGCACCTGAGTTTCTTCGGCGTAGGTTCCGGCTAAGATTTCGCCACTGATGTGGTCGGCTATCTGCTGGAAGATGGGTTTGTCACCCGCTAGCATGAGCACCTCCTTATCGGTACTTAGCGGTCGCCAAGTTAGTTGGTTAGTTACTCATGTAGTTAACCTACGGCAGAGGTGGGCGCTTGGCAAGAAGTTTTTTTGAGAGAACCCAGAAATCTAGAAGAACGTCACCAGATAGACCGGCGGGCGTAGCATGGTGAGCATGAATCCTTTTAAGAAAGACCCCACCGAAACCACCGGGCAGAAATTGACTCGTCTAGGCTTAGGCACTGGCCTGACCTTCATGGGCGCCCTGCACTTCAAGAAGGACGCCGTGCAGTCCTTCGCGTCCATCGTTCCGCCCTGGGTACCTGGCAGCCCCGAGGGCGCAGTGTATGCATCCGGCGTGGCCGAGCTGGCCCTGGGCCTGACCCTGCTGACCGCACCCGGCGCTCGACGCGCATCCGGGCTTGGTGCAGCCGCGCTCTTTGCGGCGGTTTTCCCCGCCAATGTTTATCAGTACACCCAGGGCATTGATATTCCAGGGGTATTTGATACAGACGCCAAGCGCCTGCGCCGCCTCCCCATGCAGATTCCTATGATTGCAGGGGCTCTCTACGTAGCAAAGAAATAGCCCGGGGCTGAAACCCAGCTAGGATGCCGCTACTTCACCTGCTTGGCGGGGCACGGCCGCGCGCAACTTGGTGACCATCTCGTCGTATTCGGCAGCGGGGTCTGAGTCAGCCACAATCGCTCCGCCGGCAGCCAGGGTGAGGGTGCCATCCCGGTGGGCAACCAGCGTCCTAATGACGATAGAAAGAGCCGCTGAGCCGTCCGCCCCAAAATATCCCAGGGCGCCCGAGTAGACCCCGCGAGCGCGCCCCTCAAGCCGGTCGATAATTGCCATGGTGGACGCTTTGGGCGCCCCGGTCATGGAGCCGCCCGGGAAGCAGGCGGCAGTTGCACCTACCGCGGTGACGCCGGGGCGCAACTGAGCGGTGATAGTGGAGACCAGCTGGTGGACGGTCGAGTAGCTTTCAACCCCCATCAGTACCGGCACGCGTACTGACTCGGGGTAGGACACCAACGAAAGGTCGTTGCGGAGCAGATCAACAATCATGAGGTTTTCCGCCCGGGTTTTGGGGTCCGCCGCCAGCCAGGCGGACGCCGCGGCGTCCTCTTCAGGGGTAGCACCGCGGGGCACAGTACCCTTGATGGGCTTACTTTCCGCCTGCCCACCGGCGGTTACGGTGAGAAACTTTTCGGGCGAAGAGCTGAGCACCGTGAAGTCATCGCAGCGCAAAAAGCTAGCGTAGGGGGCGGCATTCTTGGCGCGCTGGGCTAGGTAGAGCGCCAGCAGGTCAGCTTCATCCAGAGCAGGCTGCACCCGAGAAGAAGTTTCAGCGGTCAGGCAGACTTCATAGCTGTTGCCCTCAAAGATTTCCCGCTGAGATTCTTGAACCTTAGCAAGGTAGTCGTCGCGGTCAGGCAAGGGGAAGTCAGGAATGACAGGAATATATGCACTATCTAGCATATTTTGGATGCCAGTATCTTTACCCAGTTCTGCCAACTGCCGGGCGGTCTGCTGAACCCAGGCATCCGGGCCCACCAGCCACGCCTTACCGCTGACGTGCTCATAGGCAAGATAGTGGGTGGCGGGCATCCAGAGCGCATCGGGGGTGGTCGCCTGCCGGTGCGGGTGATGGTGGTGAAAGTCAGTGAGTTCAAGATCAGCGTGCGCCTCGTAGCCCATGAAACCTACGTAGCCACCGGGCAGAGCATCCGGCGGGAGACCCTCCGCGCCGGTAATAGCAGGAGCCTCCGCCAGCACCCGGGGTAGCACCTGCCAGATCGTGCCGGGTAGCGTGCGAGCCGCCGCCCCCTCGTTATCAAGAACGCTAACCTGCGGCTGATTCATTCCGGCAGACTCGTAGCGCAGCACTCCCCCATTGTGGGGAGCACCTAGATAGGAGTAGCGGGACATGGGCGATTCATCGCGGGCAGAGTCGAGCCAGAAAGCATACGGGTTACTGCCTGCAAGCAGGGGAAAAGCATCTTTAGGTTCCACCCAAAAGGGCAGGGGCAGGCAGATCAGGGAAGTCACCGGTTTAGTATAGCTGGCAAACAAAAGGGGCACCCCTCAGGTGCCCCTCCAAGAATGTTTTGGGTTGGACCTTAAACAACCCCGCTGATGCGGAGGACCAAGCCTAGAATCCACAGGGCGGTGGAAATTGAGCTGATAATGACACCGGTGAGGTTCAAGCCTTTAGAGTTCTGGGGAACGCCAGCAGCAGCCAGCTTATTCGACAACATCAGACCGCGAATACCAGCCACCAGACCAGCAACTGATAGGAAGGGCAGAATAATGAAGGCTACCGCGCCAAAGACAATGGACAGAATGCCAGAAGTCTTAGCGTCCTTCTGCTGCTTCACCAGCTCAGGGTTAGCACCGTAAGGCTGCTGGGCGTTGGGCTGACCGGGTGCAGGGTTCTGCCCGTTGTAGTTACCGTAAGGATTGTTGTTATCAGGGTGTGTAGTCATGCCCACTAGCCTAACGGCGTTTAAAGTAACTACCTAAAATATTTCGCCATACAACAAAGCTACGCAACAAAAAGCCGCCCCGATGGCACCGGGGCGGCTGTAGTGGCAGAAGCGTTTAGCGCACCTGCGGGGTCTCACCATTCTCGGAGACCATGGGCATCTCGGCGTCCTGCCATGCACCCATGCCACCAATGACGTTAATGGCGTCAAAACCGTACTGGTTGAGGTAGGCGGCGGCACGCAGTGAGCGGCCACCGGCACGGCAGATGACGTATACATCTTCGTCTGCCGGCACATCACCGTAACGCTCGGGCACTTCGCCCAGGGGAATATGCTGGGCGCCTTCAATGTGACCTTCTTGCCACTCGTAGTCCTCGCGGACGTCCAGAATTTTGGCGCCTTCGGGAATCTGGTCGACGGTAACCTGGGGGATGTCTTCGTTCATAGCTGAGTCCTTTACTTGAGATGTTTCTTGGCTTCAGCATAGGCAGGGTGGGCTGCGGCTCACAAGTGGTTCAGCCAGTACCGAAATCACCGCCTCCGAATCGCACTTCTACGCTGTGAGCGCAGAGCTTTCCTGCCCACCCCCTTTGACGAGCCATGCTGCGCAGCTAGAGTTAGTAGAAAGCACGCTTATAAATATCGTGCGCTTACTCAAAGGAGGTTGCTATGAGCACCTACGCACTGACCAATGCCAACACTGGCAAGGTCGAAAAGACTTTTGATTCCCTCGCATCCAGCGAGATCCCCGGGCTCATCGACACTGCCCACAAGGCCTACCTTTCATGGAAAACCAACTCCGTAGCGGAGCGCGCCAAGGTACTCGCTGCGGCCGCCAAGGGCTTCGATGCGCGCAAGGAAGAACTTGCTGAAATCATCGGCCGTGAAATGGGCAAGCCCCGCGCCGAAGCTCTGGCTGAGATCCAGCTCGTGGTGGATATTTTCAACTGGTACGCCACCGAGGGGCCAGCGCACCTTGAAGATTCACCTCTAGATGCCGAAGGTGCACCCGTAAACTTCGTGCGCCACGACCCACTGGGCGTCCTCCTGGGCGTCATGCCCTGGAACTTCCCCTACTACCAGCTAGCACGCTTCGCGGCCCCCAATCTACTGGTGGGTAACACCGTCCTGATGAAGCAGGCGTCCATCTGCCCTGTTTCATCGGCGGTCTTTGAGGAAGTATTGTTAGAGGCAAACCTGCCCAAGGGTGCCTACCAGAACCTCTACCTCAATACCGAAGACGTCGAGCACATCCTCAAGGATTTCCGCGTGAAGGGCGTATCGGTCACTGGCTCTGAACGTGCCGGCGCTGCGGTTGCTGAGCTGGCGGCGCAGAACCTCAAGAAGTCCGTGATGGAACTTGGTGGCAACGACCCCGCTATCGTCCTGGCCGACGTTGACAACGTTGGCAAGGTGGCAGAAACCCTTGCTGGTCTGCGCTTTTCAAATGCTGGTCAGGTGTGCACCTCACCCAAGCGCGTCATCGTGGTTGAAGACATTTACGATGAGTTCGTTGAAGCCGCAAAGACCGCTGTTGAGAACTTCGTGGTGGGCGACGCCGATGACCCCAAGACCCAGATGGGCCCGCTATCCTCAGAGTCAGCGCGCGATGACGCCGTTGAGCGCATCGAGCAGGCAGTCAAGGACGGAGCGACCCTGCATGTGGGCGGCAAGAAGCTGGACCGCCCCGGCTGGTTTATGAGCCCTGCACTGCTGACCGACGTTGACTTTGACGATGACCTTTCCTGCAATGAACTCTTCGGCCCAGCGCTGGTGGTCTACAAAGTCAAGGATGAGGCGGCAGCCATTAAGTTCGCCAACGCCAGCGAGTACGGTCTGCAGGCATCCGTGTGGACCGCTGATATGGATCACGGTCTTGAAGTAGCAGATCGGATTGAAGCCGGCATGGTGCTGGTCAACGAGCATGTTGTCACCCAGGCAGATCTACCCTTCGGCGGCATCAACAAGTCAGGTTACGGGCGCGAACTGACCCAGTGGGGTCTGCTCGAGTTCACCAATGAGAAGCTGATTCGCGCTACTCAGCTCAGCTAGAGTTCTTCTCGCCGCTTCCCCGCGGCGTCGCGTGACCCGGCTATTGTTCTAGCCGGGTCACACGTTTTAAACCGTCTCATCACTGAAGGCTCTCTAACGTTCACCAGCTTCACCGGCGTCCACAATGAGGATTACACACGGGCGGTTCTACGCGGTTCATGCACACCACCGGGATAGGCTTAAAGCATGTCAAACCGCGCCGGCACAGTTGCCACCCCTCAAGACCTTGTTGATATCGATGCGCTGATCAGCGCCTACTACGACCTCACCCCAGAGATGACCGACCCCGCCCAGCGCGTGGCATTCGGCACCTCCGGCCACCGAGGTAGCTCTTTCAAGAGCTCCTTCAACGACGCCCACATTGCAGCTATTTCGCAGGCAATTGCAGAGTACCGCAAGGGGCAGGGTATCACCGGGCCGCTGTTTATGGGCAAGGACACCCACGCACTCTCAGGCCCGGCGCAGGACACCGCCTTAGAGGTGCTGGCGGCTAATGACATCACCGTTCTTCTGGACGCCAACGAAGGTTTTGTGCCCACCCCCGCGCTCTCACGCGCCATCATCGTTCACAACGCCAACCCCGCCAACACCGCGCAGGCTGACGGCATTGTGATTACCCCCAGCCACAACCCCCCTGCTGACGGCGGTTTCAAGTACAACCCTCCCCACGGTGGCCCCGCCGATTCTGACGCGACCGGCTGGATTGCCGACCGCGCCAACCAGCTGCTTGAAGGTGGGAACAAGGACGTCGCGCGCCTGCCCCTCGAAAAGGCTGCAGCAGCCGAGACTACCGGCACCTACGACTACCTGGGTACCTACGTTGACGAGCTGGGCGACGTCATCGACATGGAGGCCATTGCCTCCTCCGGTCTGAAGATTGGCGCGGACCCCATGGGCAGCGCTTCCGTTGCCTACTGGCAGCGTATCGCCGAGCAGTACAAGCTCAACATGGACGTGGTTAACCCCGCCGTTGACCCCCAGTGGGCTTTCATGACCCTGGATTGGGACGAGAAAATCCGCATGGACTGCTCCTCCCCCAACGCCATGGCGTCCCTGATTGCCAACCGCGATAAGTACGACATCGCCACCGGCAACGACGCAGATTCAGACCGCCACGGCATCGTCACCCCCGATCAGGGGCTGATGAACCCCAACCACTACCTGGCAACCGCCATTGACTACCTCTACCGCAACCGCACCGGTTGGGCAGCAGATGCTGGCATTGGCAAGACCCTGGTGTCCTCCTCAATTATCGACCGCGTGGCTGATTCTTTGGGCCGCAAGCTCATTGAGGTTCCCGTGGGCTTCAAGTACTTTGTAGACGGCCTGAGCACCGGCACGATCGGTTTTGGCGGCGAAGAATCCGCAGGTGCCTCCTTCCTCATGCGCGACGGCAAGGTCTGGACCACCGATAAGGACGGCATCATCTTGGCCCTGCTGGCATCCGAAATGACCGCAGTGACCGGCAAGACCCCCTCCCAGCGTTACGCTGAGCTGACCGCGTCCTTTGGTGAGCCCGCCTACGCCCGGGTGGACGCCGCGGCGTCCCGCGAGCAGAAGGCCAAGCTAGGCAAGCTCTCACCGGCGGACGTCACCGCTTTGGAGCTAGCAGGCGAGGCTATCACCGCCAAGCTGACCGAGGCACCCGGCAACGGTGCTTCCATTGGCGGTTTGAAGGTGACCACCGAGAACGCCTGGTTCGCGGCCCGCCCCTCAGGCACCGAAGATGTCTACAAAATCTACGCCGAATCCTTCAAGGGTGCAAAGCACCTGGCTCAGGTTCAGAAGGAAGCTAAGGCGCTGGTGGACGGCGTCATCGCCTAGCGTCTAGCGCTCCGCTGCGAAGGGACTGTTCGAGAGATTGTATTTATCACAGCAATCTCCCGGGCAGCCCCTTTTTTCCTCCCTAACAGCGACTCAAAAACCCTCCATCAACCCCATAGATATTCATTCAGAAGTGTAAATAACCAAGCTAAGAGAGTAAGGTAGCCTACCGACCGCATTTATATACACGGTCTCCCGCGCAATACATCTACACACAAGGTACTACTATGACAACCCCCGCAATGCGGCCTACTCCGGAGGACGCCCACAATCCCAGTGGCAAAACCTTCTTCGGCCACCCCCGTATGCTTGCCAGTCTCTTCTCCGTAGAACTTTGGGAGCGTTTCTCCTTCTACGGCATGCAGGTCATCATGCTCTACTACCTCTACTGGGAAGCTGACCGTGGCGGCCTGGGCCTCCTCAGCGAGGCATCAGCAGCCAGCGTCATGGGTGCCTACGGTGGCATGGTCTACCTCATGGCAGTCGTGGGTGGCTTCTTAGGCGACCGTGTCTTCGGGCCCGAACGCACCCTCTTTTACTCAGCCTTCGCCATTATGGCAGGTCACCTGGCACTCGCCGTGCTACCCGGCGCAGCTGGCGTTATTGCCGGTCTGGTGCTTGTTGCTATCGGCTCCGGCGGTCTTAAAACCAACGCATCAGTGCTGGTAGGGTCTCTCTACGACCGCACCGACCCCCGCCGTGACGGTGGCTTCACCATCTTCTATATCGGTGTAAACATCGGTGCCTTCTTCGGCCCCATGCTCACCGGTATTCTGCGTGAGTCCTACGGCTTCCACATCGCCTTCGGTCTAGCGGCTGCAGGTATGGCAATCGGCCTCATCCAGTACTCGCTGACCCGCAAGAATCTACCCGCCAGCGTCCACGAGCTCTCTGAGCCCATGAATGCCAGCGAGAAGAAGATCTACGGCGGTCTTGCTGTACTCATCATTGCAGCTGTGCTCGTCCTGGTGATGACCGGTCTTATCAACCCCGCCAACCTGGCGACCTGGGTCATGACCATTGTTGCAATCAGCGCCGCGGTACTCTTCTACACCCTGCTGACCTCAAAGCACACCACAGTGGACGAGCATTCCCGGGTGGTCTCCTTCATTCCCATGTTCATCGGTAACGTAGCGTTCTGGGCGCTCTTCCAGCAGCAGTTCACTGTGCTAGCGATCTACTCAGAATCCCGTATCAACTGGAACATCATGGGTCTACAGTTCACCCCCGAATTTATGAACTCCATTAATCCGGTTTTCATCATGATCTTCGGCGCTGTCTTTACTGCCATGTGGACCAAGTTGGGTGACCGTCAGCCCACCACCCCGGTCAAGTTCTCGCTTGCCCTGATTTTGATTGGTCTAGCCTTCCTGATCTTCCTAACCCAGGCAGGGAACACCAACGTGAACTTCCTGTGGATTGTGCTGATTCTCTTTATTTGCACCATGGGCGAGCTGGCAATTTCACCGGTGGGTACCTCCCTGGCCACCAAACTGGCGCCCGAGAAGCACCGCGTGGCTATGGTTGCGCTCTACTTCACTTCTGTCTCGCTGGGTACCGTTCTGGCGGGCTGGTTGGGCCGTTTCTACACCATGGAAACCGAAGTCGCTTACTTCACCACCCTGGGTGTCGTCACCATCATTATCGGTGCCGTCCTCTGGGCCATGAATAAGTGGATCGTTAAGAAGATGGCCGGCGTGCGTTAGCAGCAAGCATCTTTTTAGACAGAAGGACGCCGCCCCGCAGCTCCCTGCCGGCACCGATTTTCGGTGGATGAGGGGAGCGGCGGGGCGGCGTCCTTCTAGCTACTTCTGCCCTTTTTGACAAGCACCCGTTACGAATTGTTGCCCAGCGTTACCCCATGTAAAGCGGAATATTCTAAAACTTAGACACCTCTAAAACTGCGGGCGTAGTCTAGTGTGAACAGGTGTCTTTAAAATGCTGGCACCCCGCATGAAACGGAGAGAACATGTCACTCTACCTCGTAGAATTCACCCCTCACGATACTTCGCAGGACGAAGTGAAAGCACTGGTTGCTGACATCGCTCAGGTACTGGGCGGCGTGGACGGCGCTGAGCTGATTGAAACCCAGGTCACCGGTGACTACAAGCTGGTCTTCGCCATCATCGAGGCAGCTAACCCCGGCGTCTTCGCTCCCGCGGTCAAGGACGCCTTCAGTGCCCGCGCTGGGCTGGAGGGCCCCGATGAGGTGCGTCTGGTGGGTGCTGAACTCGAGGACATCAAGAAGCTCAAGTCCAGCGCAGAGTACCTGGTTGAATGGGATATCCCCGCAGAAATCACCATGGATCAGTACCTCACTCGCAAGAAGGCTAATTCTCCTAAGTACGCGCAGGTGCCCGAGGTTTCCTTCCTGCGCACCTACGTGAGAGAAGATACCGCCAAGTGCCTCTGTTTCTACGATGCCCCTGATGAGGCAGCGGTCGTACGAGCACGCGAAGCGGTATCAACTCCCATTGACCGCCTCTTCAAGCTCAACGTCTAGACACAGCAGAGACCGCCGCCCACCACCAGGCGGCGGTTTTTTTACACTCTAAAACCCCAGCACCCCACTTCTAGAGCAGTTAGAAAACAGCCATGACAAGCACTTTTACCCTTGAACCTCTCTACCCCTACTCCCAGCGGGACAACCTGCTGGCGCTAGCGCGAGAACACGCTGCCGCAGTGGACGCGGGGGAACGCTCCCCTTTCGAGACCCTGCGTCAGCTGGGGCAGCAGGGTCTGCTGACGCTAGGGCGCACCGGGTCAGTGCTACCCCAGGCGGCCGTAGCCTTTGACCTGGCGACCGAAGACACAGCAACCGCCTTCTCACTCTGGGCCCACCGGGCTACTATCGCCTTCTTTGACGCCGTGGGGCGTCAGCTGCCCGAGGGCATGGAAACCGGTGAAACCACCGGGTCAACCGCCATGGCTGCCGCCTTCAAACACGCCTCGGGAGTAGGTGAACTGGGGGTTCAGGCAAAGCATACCGAAGGCGGGTTGCTGCTCAATGGAAGCATCAGCTGGGCGTCCAACCTCTACTCGGGAGGCGTCATGGTTCTTCCCGTGGCAGTGGAGGACGCTGCGCCCGGTGAACCTGGTAGCTACATCGTCACCCTGCGTGTGGGCGTTGAGGGGCTAGATGTGAATTACCAGAAAGGCCTCCTGGCCCTGGATGCGACTGAATCCGGCTTCATCCGCCTGACCGAGGTCTTTGTCCCCGAGGCAGATATTCTCAGCCGCGACGTCCCCGGTTTCCTCGCTGCCATCACTGCACCTTTTCTGTTGATTCAGTCCTCTTTCTGCCTCGGTCTGGCAGCTGCAGCACTCGCAGCAACAGCGCCCCACACCGATGTCTCCCGGGGTATTTTTACCCAGGAATTTGAGCAGATCAATGCTGAATACCAGCGCCTGCGCGCCGAGCTCACCGACCTCGCCCAGGAGCCTGCTGCTGCCAGCCGCCACCGTCTACTCCAGCTGCGTCTGGACGTCTCTCATCTGGCGACCAGCGCCACCCGCCTGGAAATGGCAGTGATTGGCGGACGCGGCTACAAGACCACCAGCGCCACCGCCCGCCGATATCGCGAGGCAACCTTCTTGCCCGTCCAATCCCCCACCGAGGGGCACCTGCGCTATGAACTCTCTCAGATTGACTAAAACAATCATGGACGCTCTCACCGTCACAGGTGCCACTAAAACCTACCCCGGGGCACCTCAACCTGTATTCAAAAATATTGACTTGACCCTCCCCCGGGGTGAAGCCTTCGTGATTCTGGGAGCTACCGGCTCTGGTAAGTCCACTCTCTTACGTGCGGTGGCGCAGCTTGAAGAACTGGATTCCGGCTCAATACAGGTGGCTGACCGGGGCCGTCTAGCCGTAGTCTTTCAGGAGGCTTCACTCTTCCCCTGGCTGACGGTTCGGCAGAATATCGAGCTAGGTGCCCGCTACAAACGCAACAGCGGCAGAGTAACCGCTGAGGGGGTCAAGGAACTTATCTCTCGGTTGGGTCTGAACGGGCTTGAAAACCGTAAAGTCAGTGAGATTTCTGGCGGCCAGGCCCAGCGGGTTTCCATTGGCCGTGCCCTGGCTATTCAGCCTTCTCTCTTGCTACTCGATGAGCCTTTCTCAGCACTTGACCCAGCCACCCGCGAAGAATTACAAGGCTGGTTGCGCAGCCTGATTGAGGATCTGGGGCTGACCGTTTTGATGGTCTCCCACGATATCGCTGAGGCCACGACGGTGGGCGACCGCATTGGCTTCTTTGAGGCGGGCAAGGGTTTCACCCGCTTCTGGCGGCCCCGTGATGAGCAGGTATCCAAGGACGAAATTCTGGGCTACTACCGGGAGCAGGGTTCCTATGTCATCTAAACTCAACCGTCGAAGAGTGCTGGGTGCAGGCGGCCTTACCCTAACGGCAGCCGGTGCTGCTTGGGGTGCACATACTCTGGGCGCGGCGTCCGGTGCTGAAGCTGCCGGCAGGGCACAGAGCACCGATGACGCTATCAGGATCGGCTACCTCCCTATCACTGACGCTTCTCCCCTGCTCCTAGCGCACGCCAGGGGCATGTATGAGGGCGCCGGTGTGCAGGTGGAACAACCGGTGCTCTTCCGCTCCTGGGCGTCCCTCACCGAAGCTTTTATTTCGGGCACCGTTGATGTGATTCACCTGCTCATGCCCATGGCGGTTTACCTCAAGTACGATCTGGGCGCTGACGCCCAGGTGGTGGCATGGAATCACGTGAACGGCTCGGCGCTGACTCTCTCGCCGTCCATCAGAGACCTGTCAGAGCTAGCGGGGCAGACAGTGGCGATTCCAGCCTGGTTTTCAATCCACAACATTCTGGTGCAGAAGATTTTGAAGGAGGCTGGCCTGACGCCGGTGATTCGTAAAACCGCAGACAAGACCCAGAACGAGGTAGCTCTGATTGTTATGGCGCCGGCGGATATGATTCCGGCGCTGGCCAACGGAACCATAGCCGGCTTTACGGTGGCTGACCCCTTCAACGCTGCCGCCCACGCCAGCGGGGCCGGCACTATTCAGCGCTTTATGGGCGATGTCTGGCGCGACCATGCCTGCTGCGTAACCATGATGCGCTCCTCGCTGATTGAGCGAGAGAACGGGGCCGCCCAAAAGTTTGCAGATGCCCTAGTCAAGGCGCAGATTTACGCCCGCGAGAACCGTGTGGAGGCAGCCGCCCTACTCTCTGAAAAGAAGTACCTACCGCAGAAGCCCGCTGCCATTCTGCGGGCTATGACCGACCATTTTGAGGATCATAAGGGAATTATTAAAAACCCCAGCTGGGGCGGGGAGTTACTGCAGTTTCAGCCCTATCCCTACGCTAGCTACACCCAAGAACTGGTCCAGCAGATGCGCAACACTCTCATGGACGCCCCCACCGACTTTCTTGAAGGGCTAGACGCTTCGGCGGTGCATGGGGAGCTCGTTAATTCTGAGTTAGTCACCCAGGCTATGCAAGCAGCGGGTGGTCTGGGCACGTTCGGTGTCAAGAGCCTAGAGCGCACCGAGGAGATTTCAGCATGAGCACCGTCAAGAAACAGAATCAGTCACTGACTAAGAGCTGGGTGCTGGGCGCTGCAGGCATTGTCTTCGCTGTTCTTCTCTGGTGGATTTTCACCCGGGCGGCTACCGGCAACCTGATGCTGGCAGCCTTCGCCCCCGAGAACGTCCCCGGCGCCCTGAGTAGCCTGCTGGGGCGCGGGGTGCTGCTCTCTGATATCGGCATTAGCCTCTTTAGGCTGTTGAGCGGGCTGGGTCTTGCTGCCCTCTTGGGCGTGCCTCTCGGGCTGCTCATCGGGTTCTCCCGTCTGGTTGAGCAGACCAGTGCGCCGCTGGTGCAGTTCTTGCGCATGGTCTCCCCGCTCTCTTGGGCGCCCATTGCGGTGGCTCTTTTTGGGGTGGGTAGCCTGCCGGTCATTTTCCTGGTGGCTATCGCCGCTATTTGGCCCATTACTCTGGGTACGGTTTCGGGGGTGCGGGCACTCAACCCGGCACACCTTCAGGTAGCTAGGACGCTAGGGGCTAGCGGCCCGGAGCAGTTGCGTTCGGTGGTGTTACCTTCCATTCGCCCCTTTGTACTCTCGGGCGTCCGCCTGGCGCTGGGTATTGGCTGGGTCATTATTGTGCCAGCCGAGATGTTGGGTGTTTCTTCGGGGCTAGGCTACGAGATTTTGAATGCCCGTGACCGGCTAGCCTACGACGAGATGCTAGTGGTTATCCTGGTCATTGGTGTTCTAGGCATTGCCCTGGACACGCTGGCACAGAAGCTACTCAAGTAGTCGGGCACTAAAAGACCCGCTTTCTGCAACGCAACAAGGGCATAACAGAAAGCGGGTCTTTATACGCGAGGGCTCTACTTGCCTTCTACCTCATCGACCAGGCGACGCAGGTCGTCGTGGCGGAGGTCAGTTTTACGGAAGTGCTTATTACGGTAGCCAGAGCGCGCCATCATATGACCCGAGATGGGGATGGTGATCATCTGAAGCACCATAATGAGAATCAGCACGGGGACGTCCTCCCAGCTTCTCATGTGAAGCCCTACCGCCAGGAGCAGCAGCATAAGACCAAAAATCTGGGGCTTGGTACCAGCGTGTAGACGGGTCAGCAGATCGGGAAAGCGCACCAGGCCCACCGCCGCCGCTAAGGACATAAGGGAGCCAACAATCAGGCAAATAGCAGTAACAATATCGAGAATGAGATCGGTATTCACGGTTTATTCCCCCTGATCCATTGATGCGCGGGACGGATGCGACTCGCTGTGGTGCACTTTGTCGGTATCCTCAGCATGGTGATCACGGTGATCGTGACCGGTTGAGCGGTTGCCGCGGTTTTTACGGCGGCGGTGCTGTTCAACAGTGGTGATGGGGGTAGCTTCATCGGCCTTAGAGTTGTCGGCGAAGCGTGCCACGGTAACAGAGCCAACGAAGCCGATGAGAGCAATGGCGACCAGCAGAATCAGAGAGAACTCGGTATCGGTGACGATCATGATGATGCAGAGCGCCGAGGTGATAATGGAGAGCAGAACGTCGCTAGCGAGCACGCGATCCAGCAGGGACGGTCCCTTCCAGATACGATAAACGGTGCCCCAGGTGGAGATGGTGAGAATAACGCCTGCGATCCAGGCTATGGTGCTTAGGCTCATGCTGCGGCCTCCTTATCGCGTGTCTCATCTGCAAGTAGCGCTTCGTGCTCTTCTTTACTGCCTACTGCCTTGATGATGAGAGACTCAAAGTAACCCACGGTGCGGATGAAGTCTTGAATCTCTTCTTCAGTAGAGCTATCGAGCACGTGGAAGTAGAGCACCGAAAGGGAACGGTCTACCTCCACCACGACAGAACCAGGAATTAGAGACATAGTGTGTGACACCGCAGTGAGGAGCAGGTCAGAGTGGGTGCGCAGCTGAACTGCCACCACAGAGTTACGCAGCGGCGGAGTAAAGGTGAAGGCCAACCACATGACGTGCACACTGGCTACCGCAATATTCCAAATAAAGAACACCAAGAACTTGATGGCATACCAGGGATTAAAGCGGTTAGAGAGGTAAAGGGTGGGCAGTCGGAAAATCCAGACGATTCCCAGCGCAAGCACCAACCCGAAGGCCAGGAAGGGCAGGGAAAAGTTCTGCCAGAGGGCACACCACACGAAAACCAACCAGAGGGTAGGCGGAATGGAGTGCAGCAGGTCGGAGCTGGAGGTTTTTAGGGCTTTCACTGGTTGACCTCCTGGGAGCCGTTGAGGTTGACCTGTTCGTTGATGAACTGTTCGCGGGTGGGAGCGTCCTCACCGAGAACCGCTGAGATGTAGCGGTCGGGGTTGAACAAGTTATCTGATGCTCGGTCTGAGAGGTTGTAGAGTGGGCCCGCGAATACAGTGATGAGCACACCTACTGATACCAGGCTGACGGTAGAGACCATCATGGAGGCGGGGATATTTTTACTGTCGGTTTCATCCGGTTGCTCACCGGTATGCTCAGCTCGGACCAGAGCGGGGGTGGGCTGTTCTGCGTCCTTGGCGGGGCGCCAGAAAGCCTTGTTCCAGACGCGAGCCAAAGCCAGCAGGGTCAGCAGTGAAACGAGGACGCCGATGCCTGCGTTGATGTAGGCGAGGGCACCACCGTTTTGCACGGAAGCTTCGATAAAGCCAACCTTGCCGATAAAGCTGGAGAAGGGCGGGATTCCGCCCAGGTTGATGGCGTGCACAAAGTAGAGCAGAGCCAGGAAGGGTGAAATTTTGATGAGCCCACCCAGGCGGCGCAGATTGGTTGAGCCGGCACGGCGTTCAATCAGACCTACCACCATGAAGAGGCCGGTCTGAATCACGATGTGGTGGGCGATGTAGAAGACCACGGTGGTCAGGCCCAGTTCGTTGTTGAGCGAGATACCCCAAATCATGTAACCGATGTGGCTGATCAGGATGAAGGAGAGCAGACGCTTGATGTCGCCCTGCGCCAGAGCACCGAGGATACCTACCAGTAGGGTCAGGCCAGCGACGACGCCCAGCAGGGTGGAGAGCTGCCCGCCAGGGAAGAGCAGGGTTTCGGTGCGGATGATAGCGTAAACGCCCACCTTGGTGAGCAGGCCCGCGAAGACGGCGGTCACCGGTGCTGGTGCCGTGGGGTAGGAGTCGGGTAGCCAGAGGGAGAGCGGGAAGACCGCTGCCTTGATGCCGAAGGCGATGAGCAGCATGAGGTGTAGCTGCATCTGGGTGCCTTCAGGGAGGGTTCCCAGCTTGAGCGAAAGATCGGCCATGTTCACGGTGCCTACTGAAGCGTAGACAAAGCCGATAGCGGTCAAGAAGAGCAGAGATGAGACCACGGAGACCACCACGTAGGTCACGCCCGCACGAATACGCGGGGTGTTGGCGTTCATGGTGATAAGCACGTAGGACGCCATGAGCAGGATTTCAAAGCCCACGTAGAGGTTGAAGAGGTCCCCTGCTAAGAAGGCGTTAGAGACGCCTGCCAGCAACATGAGGTAGGTGGGGTAGAAGACCGAGATGGGCACCTCGTCATCGTCATCCGCCAGGTTCTGGCCGGTGGCGAAAACCAGCACGGCAAGAGAGATGGTGGAGGAAACCACCAGCATGAGAGCCGAGAGCTGATCGACCACCAGGGTGATACCGAAGGGAGCCTCCCAACCGGCAATGAAAACAATCTGAGGCTCTAGGTTCCATACCGAGAAAAGCATGAGAATCTCAAAAATGAGCACCCCTGCCACGGCAAAGAAGGCGATGAGACGCTGTGTTTTATCTTTTTTAGAGATGAAGGTCAGGGCTGCTGCCATGAACAGCACGATGACACTGAGGGGGGCGAGCTGAGCTAGTTCCACAGGTTAAGCCCCCAATCCTTCTGAGCTGTCGCTCCCGGTCGCTGACCGAACAGGGATCGAATGGGTCTTCCTTCTCTCTTTGTTAGCTTGGCGTTCACGGGTTTCTTCGTCCGCATCAAATTCTGAGGTTTCCGCTTCGATATCGGCGTCGGCTTCCGTGTCAAAGGAGCTCTGCTCTGCCACGCGGATATCTTCATCATCGTCCTGAATTTCATCGGCGCGTGAGAGCAACCAGCTGCGGTAGATAATGCCCAGGATCAGGGCAGTCACCGCGCAGGAAATCACGATTGCCGTGAGAACCAGTGCCTGCGGTAGCGGGTCAGAGTAGTCTTCTGCAGCAATATCTGTTGCGTAGAAGGGGGCGAGCCCGGCAGGGCCACCGGCATGCAGAATGAGGATGTTGGTGGCATTGGTAATCAGCATAAGGCCGAGCACCACGCGGGTCATGGAGCGATCCAGGATGAGGTAGACGCCCACGGCGTAGAGCACACCCATGACCAGGATGAGGCTGAGATCAATAATCATGATTGTGCCTTTCTACGATTTTTGTTCTTGCGTTCCTTGATGAGTTTCTCGTCTACTCGTTCGCCCAGACTGCGCAGGATATCGAGAACCAGGCCGATGACCAGCAGGTAAACACCGGTATCGAAGATCGTCGCAGTGACAAAGTGAACATCACCAAAGACCGGTACCCAGAAGTCAAAGACGTAGCTGGAGAAGATGGGATCTCCCCAGAAGGCTGGTGCAATCGCATAGAGCGTGGAGAGCCCCAAACCGGCACCGAGGAAGGCTCCCGCTGAGAGCGGGGACGCGGCGCGTAACTCCGCGCCGCCGCCGGCCAGGTAGCGCACAGCGAAGGCAAGGCCTGCCAACAGACCGCCGGCAAAGCCGCCGCCGGGCAGGTTGTGACCGGCAACCAGCATGTAGAGGGAAACCATAATCAGGGTGTGGAAAATAAGACGGGTGACCACTTCGAGCAGAATGGAACGGGACTCCGGGGGCAGGGTGCGGCCCGCCACGATGAAGGGGTCACGTTCCACCGATGAGAACTGACCGGCAACCCGCTGATGCACACTAATGTGGCTGCGCTGAGTGAAAGATTTCTCAATCTTCTTCATGGTGGTGGTGTCCAGGCGCTGGTTGCGGTTATCCGCGCGCCCTTCAATGAAGAGCAGGGATGCCACGCCGGTGGCAGCCAGTGCCAGCACTGAAATTTCACCGAAGGTATCCCAGACACGCAGGTCTACCAGGATTACGTTGACCACGTTGTAGCCGTAACCAATTTCGTAGGCCAGGCGCGGCATGTCCAGAGAAATAGCCGGCAGGGAACGAGATGAGAAGGTGAACATGGCAAGTGCCATCATCAGGGTTGCGAAACCCACGGCGATAATGACGCGCAGGGTTTTGCGGGCGCCGTCCTTACCGTCTTTGGCTTTCACGCGAGGGATGTCACGGGGTAGCACACGCATCGCCAGCACGAAGGCGACCAGCACGATGGTTTCAACCAGGAGCTGGGTGGTGGCAAGGTCAGGGGCGCTGCGGGTGGCAAAGAGAATTGCCATGCCGTAGCCGGTCACTGACACCATGAGGATCGCTAGGAAGCGGCGGCGCACGAAGACCACCACCAGGGCGGCAACCATCATGACCAGAACGATTGACCACTGCGCTGGGGATTCGCTAATGCGAATGTTAGCTAACGGCGGGGTTTCGTTGATGAAAAGCGCTGCGGTGGGGACTAGCACGGCAGTCATCAGGATGACGGCCAAGTAGTAGGCAAGGGAGCCTCGCTGAGTCATACCGGTGACCCACACGGCGAATCGGTCCAGCAGGTCAATCAGATTACGGTAGACCACTGACGCACTGGGGGTATGCGTCAGGGCTCGCTGCAGTTCTTCAATCTGTCGCTTGAAGACAAAGAGTAGGAGGCCCACCAGCACAATGGCTAGTGAGGTGAAGAGCGCGGGAGTGAAACCGTGCCAGAGAGCCAGGTGCAGTTCAAGTTCTGGTGCGGACGCCGGGAAAGCGTCAAGGAAGGGCTTGATGAAGAGGTGGGCGGGCTCCGGGTAGAAACCAAAGAACACGGTGAGCAGTGTCAGCACCGCGGGGGCGGCGACAAAGCTGTAGCTGACCTGGTGGAAGGCGGTGTCGGGGCTCAGCTTTTTACCGCTCTTGCTGCGCAGGGCAGCCGGGCGGCCGCCGTCCGCGCTTTCCTGGCAATATTTGACGTGTTCGTGGTTAATGTAGTTGTAGGGCTTAGCCGCAAAAGCACCCCAGACAAAGCGGGCGCTGTAGGCAAAGGTAAGCACGGAGCCCAGCACGATAGCGGCCAAGGTGACGGCGCTCTGCCAGCCAGTGGTATGCCCCACGTAGGTTTCTAGCACTGCTTCTTTAGCGACGAAACCGGCCAGCGGAGATACACCGGCCATGGACGCCGCCGAAATCAGTGAGACCCAGAAGAGTTTAGGGGCACGGCGGTAGATGCCGGAGAGACGGCGAATGTCACGAGTACCGGACTGATGGTCGATGATGCCAACTGCTAGGAAGAGCGTTGCTTTAAAGAGGCTGTGCGCCAGCATCATAGCCATAGCGGCATATATAGCGTTGGGCGTGCCACCCGAGATAATCAGGGTGAGGAAACCCAACTGGCTCACGGTACCGTAAGCAAGAATCAGTTTAAGGTCGGTCTGTTTGAGAGCGGCCCAGCCACCAAAAATCATGGTGAAGGCACCAAAGATGACCAGTATGTTCTGCCAGATGGCTACCTCGCCGTAGCCTGGAGCCAGACGCAGCAGAAGGTAGATGCCTGCCTTGACCATGGCAGCTGCGTGCAGGTAAGCACTGACGGGGGTAGGGGCGGCCATTGCGCCGGGTAGCCAGAAGTGCACGGGGAAGATGGCGGACTTGCTCAGCGCGCCGCAAAGAATGAGCACTAGCGCGGCGGAAAGTAGCCCTAAGCTCATGGTGCTGCTGTCGCCTGCCTGCGCGGCGGCTACCAGGGCGGGGCCGCGTTCAACCAGTTCAGCCAGACTGTAGGTGCCTAGGGAGTGACCCAGCATGATGATGCCCACCAGCATAGCAAGACCGCCGGCGGTGGTGACCGTCAGAGCCTGCAACGCCGAGCTGCGAGCCGAGAGGCGGTGGCGGGAGTAGCCAATGAGCAGGTAAGAGAGGATGGTCGTGATTTCCCAGAAGATGAACATGATGATGAAGTCATCTGCGGTAATCAGACCGAACATGGCGCCGGCGAAGCCGAAGAGGTAGGCGGCGAACTGACCGATGTCACCGCTGCTGTGCTTGAAATAGCTTGCGCAGTAGAAGAGCACTAGAGAGCCAATTCCGAGCACGAGCAGGCTCATCACCCAGGAAAGGGTATCCATACGGAAGGTGAGTTCGAGGTTGAGCTCGGGGATCCACCGGTAGCTTTCGGACCAGGGCGTACCACCCAGGATGCTCTGGGTTTTCGTGAGCACAAAAGCCAGCACGAGTGCTGGTATTGCGGCCAGCAGGTAAAACACGCTGGTTCCCATACGGCGCGCCAGCCAGGGCGTGGCTATCGACAGGAGGAGGAAGAGGGCAAGAACTATGGTCACGTATCAGGCCTTGGGTCTACAGGGGCATTCTGTTAAAAGAATACGTGCGCTTAGCGTCTCTGTCGATGATGAAGGTCTCAAAAATTCACATTTGTCAGATAAAAAGCAATTCCTGCACGGTGCAATGATTGCTACATATCTGTCGGGGGTTACGTAAACGGTAATTATCTTTTGAAGGTCCGGTAGAAACCTCAACACATCTTTTCTACGATCCACTCAGCATCACTCCCACCCTTGCGTCCCTAAGCTCCGGCGGCAGAGTAAACTAAGGACGATTTACACTCATTACACTACGGTTGGGACCCCCTGTGACCTCTCGCTCCCCTTTCGCCTGGACGCTGCACGGCGACGGTAAAAATATCACCCCCGGCGGCGTCGTCCGCCCCCACGAACGCCTGGCCTGGGGCCGCACCATCGGCATTGGCGCCCAGCACGTGGTTGCCATGTTCGGCGCGACCTTCCTGGTGCCCCTGCTGACCGGCTTTCCGCCCGCCACCACCCTCTTCTTCTCGGGTATTGGCACCATCCTTTTCCTGCTGATTACCGCAGGACGCGTGCCCTCCTACCTGGGCTCATCCTTCGCTTTTATCGCCCCACTGGCAGCAGCCACCAACCAGTACGGCCCCGGCGGTGCCCTGGGTGGCATCGTCATGGCAGGTGTTTCCCTCTTCCTGGTAGGCGCCATTGTGCAGTTCGCCGGCACCGGCTGGCTGACCAAGCTCATGCCTCCGGTCGTCACCGGCGCCATCGTGGCACTGATCGGCTTCAACCTGGCACCCAGCGCCAAAAACAACTTCATGGAAGCCCCCGTCACCGCCCTGGTCACCCTAGCCTCCATCATCCTGATTTCGGTCATCTTCAAGGGCATGATTGGACGCCTAGCCATTTTGCTGGGCGTCATCATCGGCTACATCACCGCAGCGTTGCGCGGCGAAGTTGATTTCAGCGCAATCCAGCAGGCATGGGACACCGAAGGCCTCATCGGCCTGCCCCACTTCCAGACCCCCGAATTCCATTGGAACCTAGCCGGCCTCTTCATTCCCGTGATTCTGGTGCTGGTGGCTGAGAACATTGGCCACGTGAAGTCCGTGGCACTGATGACCGGTGAAAACCTGGACAAGTATTCCGGCCGCGCTCTCATGGCAGACGGCCTGGCCACCACCATTGCCGGCGCTGGCGGCGGTTCCGGTACCACCACCTACGCCGAGAATATCGGTGTCATGGCAGCCACCAAGGTCTACTCCACCGCAGCTTACTGGGTAGCCGCTATCGTGGCAGTTCTGCTCTCGGTCTTCCCGGTCTTCGGTGCAGCCGTTGCCTCCGTCCCCGCAGGCGTGCTGGGTGGAGCCGCCACCGTCCTCTACGGCATGATCGGCATGCTGGGCGTGCGCATCTGGGTAGAGAACCGCGTGGACTTCTCCAACCAGGTCAACCTCACCGCCGCGTCCGTGGCCCTGATCGTGGGCATTGCCGACTACACCTGGGATATTGGGGATCTCCAGTTCGCAGGCATCGCCCTGGGCACCGCCGCAACCCTGGTGGTCTACCACCTCATGGCAGCCATTGCGCGCACTACCGGCTCCCACCCCGAGCCACTCACCCCCAGCGAAGCTAAGGGCGACGCCCACTAAGGCCCGCACCGCTAAGACCCACACAAAGCGGGGCTAGTTCACACTGAACTAGCCCCGCTTTTTCACGCATAATCTGCCTTAGGACGCTGCCCGCTCCGCCAGGGTTGCGGCCAGCAGGTCGGTGCGGTTAGTGACGATACCGTCTACCCCTAGGTCGAGCAAGCGGCGCATCTCCGCTTCATCATCAATCGTCCAGACGTGCACCTTAATGCCAAAACGGTGCGCCATAGCAACGGTGGTACGATCTACGACCCTAAAGGTAACCCCAGCGTAAGTTTGAGTGACGGGCACCTGGATGGACTGAAAAGGGCTAATCCAGGGAGCAGTAACGGCGCGTACCAGAGGCCACAGACGCCAGCTCACCCGGCTGCAGAGATAAAAGAGGACGGTAGCGAGTTCACTGCCACTCGACGGAATATGCGCACCCAGCTGGGCTGCAAACTGAACCGCACGCGCCTTACGCTCTTCCCTGAAGGACGCAAAGCGCACACGGTCTTGAGCCCCTTCCTGCACGGTGATCCTGGCGATGCGTTCTGCCGCGGCGGCGTCCTTGATATCTACGTTGACCGGCATGCTGGGGAAGGTGCGAAGTACCTGTTCAAAGGTTGCCAGCTTGCCCCCCTTGGCCATTTCACGGTCTTTGAGTTCTTCCCAGGTTGCGTCCTTGATAGCACCAGAGGTACCAAAGAGCCTGTTGAGAGTGTGATCGTGGAATGCCACCACTACACCGTCGGCGGTGGTGTGAGCGTCGGTTTCCAGCCAGTGTGCGCCGGCGTCCACTGCCTGAGCAAATGCTTCTAGAGTATTCTCGGTGCACCCATGAGCTAGACCCCTGTGGGCAAAAATTTCAAAGGTATCGAGGGGTCGGTGAAGAGAAGAGCTGTGCGCTGCTGACCTAGTAGACATTCTTATAAGAGTACTACCCGCCAGTAACTTAGGGGCGCTCATCTCAAGAGAACTACGTCTAAGACGCTCTGACCAGCAGTTTCTCTATTATTTGAGCCACGCCGTCCTGGTCAAATGCGGGGCAGGTGCGCCCCACAGTTTGGCGCAGAGAGGGCGAGCCGGATTCCAGGGCATAACCCTGACCAGCCCACTGCAACATCTCCAGATCATTGGGCATATCACCAAAAGCGGCAACCTCGTGCGCTTCGATACCGCGCTCAGCGGCAAAATCAGCCAGCACCGCCCCTTTATTCAAACCGGGTGCTGCCATCTCAATGAGGGGATCCCCCGGCACCGCGTGCGTCACTGACACTCGCTCCCCCACCAGTTTTGCCACACGCGACAGCAAGTCCTCGGGGTCATACCCCTCCACACGCACCAGGTACTTAACCAGCTGCGCCTCTGGGCTCAAAATTTCTGCCAGGTTGCCCCAGACCAGCTCACTATTTTCAAGCGGGCCGCCCTCTTCCACCTTCACATCGCCCTGTAAAAAGACAGTGTCGACCGTTTCAGCGGTGAAAGTAGCGGTGGGGAACTCACGCTCTAAAATCTGGTGTGCCCCTAAAACTGTGTGCGTTCCAAGGGTGCGGGTTGCTACCACTTCGCCTTTACCCACATGGTAAGTCACCGCCCCATTAGAGCAAATAGCGTAGGAGTCATAGCCGGGCAGCTGACCCAGCACTCCGTCTAACCAGCGAAAGGGGCGACCGGTGACAACCACCAGTTGCACGCCGGCGTCCCGGGCGGCACTCAGGGCGTCAAGGGTTCGCTCGCGAAAGCGAAAGTCGTGCCCAATGAGGGTGCCGTCCAGGTCACTGGCAATCAGTTTTATCACGGTGGTGAAACTAGTTTTCTTCGTGGGTTGCGGTGAGGAAGGCACGGGCAATCCCGTGGAAGAAGAGGTTAAAGTTCACGACGGCAGGGCTGGCGTTCTCATCGATGTCCAGCTTCTCAACGTCCACAGCGGTGACGCAGAAGATGTAGCGGTGAGCACCGTGACCGGCGGGCGGGGCTGCGCCTACAAAGCCGCGGGTGCCGCCGTCATTCAGGTGCCCCAGAGCCCTTGCTGGCAGGTTCTCTGCGGCACCGGTAGCCAGCTCAGTGACATCAGCGGGCAGGTTAGAGGCAGCCCAGTGCCAGAAGCCACTGGGGGTAGGAGCATCGGGGTCAAAACAGGTGACCACAAAAGACTTGGTGCCCTCAGGGAAACCCTCCCAGGAAAGCTGCGGCGAGACGTCCTCACCCCCGCAGCCCATAATCCCCGACACCTGGGCTTTGGGTAGCGACGCGCCCTCCTGAATGTCGGTGGACGTGAGGGTAAAGGTGGGTAGGTCGGGCAAATCGGCGTAGGGTTCACGGTTCAACATTGAAGCCTCCTCGTCTTGTGGGGTTATGAGCGGGCGAGAGTCGCTTCGAGCTCTTCGCGGGTGGGTGGGTTAGCGCCGGGGCGTGAAACGGTGATACCGGCTGCTGTGGCGGCGAAGGTGAGAATCTGTTTGAGTTCATCCTTGCTCATCAGCTGCAGGGTAGCGCGAGCGCCCTTACCTTCGATGCCGCGATCCAGTAGAGCTGCTAGCAGGGCTGCCATGAGGGAGTCGCCGGCACCCACGGTGTCAGCGACCTCAACCCGGTAGGCGGGCATGGCTACACCGGCGGGGCCAGTTTTTTGGGTGATTGCCCAGGGGCCCAGTTCGCCGCGAGTGACGACCACCAGGGAGGCGCCCAATTCCAGCCATGCCTTGGCGGATTCTTCGAGAGAGCGCTGGGGGTAGAGCCAGAGCAGGTCTTCATCTGATGCCTTGACGACATCCGAGTAGCGCACGATGCTTTCGGCCCACTTGCGCGCTACCGAGGCGTCAGGGACGATGGTCGGTCGGCAGTTGGGGTCGTAAGAAATCAGTGCGTTGGCAGATGCTTTGCGCACGGTGTCCAGTACGGTGCTGGCACCGGGTTCTAGCATGGCGCCGATAGACCCAACGTGCACTGCGGTAGCTCCTGCGGCGACGTCCGCCAGTTTCTCGGCGGCGCCGTCCAGTGACCAGTCGATGTCGAACTCGTAGTCAGCTGCGCCGTCCTCACCGATAGTGGCCTGGGCGACCGAGGTCTTCTTCTCGTCCGCACCCACCGGCAGGTGCACGCCCGAAGCACGCAGGTGCTCATCAATGAGCGTGCCGTGATCGTCCTTGCCGTAGCGGCCAATAAACTGCGCATCGTGGCCGAGACGGGCCAGGCCCACGGCTACATTCATGGGGGATCCGCCGGGGTGCGCGGCAGTTTCGGCACCGGGGCGCTGGACAACATCTACGAGGGCTTCGCCAATGACAGTAAGCATGAGCACAATTTTACCGTGTGAGCGCGCCCGCGTATAACGTTCACGTCACAAACTGCACACGGTGGCGTAGAAACTATACACTGTCTTTGTAGTGCTCTTGACACCCTCCTCCTACAAAGGAGTCGAGCTACCGCCAAGAGTTCAAGCACCCCAGTCAGCGCACCGTAGCGCATAACCGATAAGTTCAACGACGATGCTTATCGAGAGAGGTCACACCATGACTATTTCTGCAGACAACGCTCACGATCAGTGGCTCGCTTCTGAAGCTGAAGCTGAGACCATGATCCCGATGATCGGTAAACTCAACCGCGAGAACAACGTGGTGGTTTCCATTCACGGGCACACACTGATCAACAAGTCTGTCATTCAGATTCTGAAGGCTCACCGTTTTGCCCGTCAGATTGACGATGTTGAGCTGGATCCTGCTGCTTCCCTGTCAGTTCTGCAGATTGTTCAGGGCTTTAACCTGGGCGCTTGCTCCCTCGATCTTGCAGCTCTCTGGCGCAAGTTTGAGAAATCCGGTGACAGCGACCTTGAAGCCTGGCTGCGCGGCGAGCTAGCTCCCGTCATCGACAAGAAGGGCGACATCAAGGGCACTTCCCAGGACGTCGTGCTCTACGGCTTCGGACGTATCGGCCGCCTACTGGCGCGCATCCTGCTCGAACGCTCAGCCGGTGCCGGCCCCAAACTGCGCGCCGTCGTCGTGCGCAAGAACTCCGATAAGGACCTCTACAAGCGTGCCTCCCTGCTACGCCGCGACTCCGTACACGGCGCTTTCAAGGGCACCATCCGCGTGGACGAAGAGAACAGCACCATCATCGCCAACGGCACCCCCATCCGCTTCATCTACGCCTCAGACCCCAGCGAAATCGACTACACCGCCTACGGCATCGACAACGCCATCGTCGTCGATAACACCGGCCGCTGGCGCGATAAGGACGCTCTCTCACAGCACCTCCAGGCAACCGGCGCAGCTCGCGTTCTACTGACTGCACCGGGTAAGGGCGTCAAGAACATCGTCTGCGGTGTCAACGACCAGCTCATCGACGAACACGACACCGTGCTCTCAGCCGCCAGCTGCACCACCAACGCCATTACCCCCGTTCTGGCTGTGATGGATGAGGTCTTCGGCGTGGTCCGCGGCCATGTTGAAACTGTCCACTCCTTTACCAATGACCAGAACCTCATTGACAACTTCCACAAGGGCGACCGCCGCGGCCGCTCCGCAGCTCTCAACATGGTCATCACCGAGACCGGCGCTGCCAAGGCTGTCTCTAAGGCTCTGCCCCAGTTAGAAGGCAAGCTAACCGGCAACGCTATCCGCGTCCCCACCCCGGATGTCTCCATGGCAATCCTCAACCTACAGCTCGAAAAGCCCGTAGGCTCTAAGGACGAACTCAACGACCTGCTGCGTGATCGCTCCCTGCACTCATCCCTACGCCGTCAGATCGACTACACCGACTCTCATGAGGTCGTCTCCACCGACTTCGTCGGCTCCCGTGCTGCCGGCGTTGTTGATGGTCTAGCAACGATTACCTCGGGTGATACCAACGCCATTCTCTACGTCTGGTACGACAACGAGTTCGGCTACTCCTGTCAGGTCATCCGCGTGCTGGAAACCATGGTCGGCGGCAAGTTGCAGAGCTTCCCCGTCAGCCAGTAAAACTCTCAACAGAATGCCTGCCCCCGGTGACAAACCGGGGGCAGGCTTTTTTGCCCTGTCTGCAACTACTTACCTGAGTGCTTGGGATGCTTTGTACCAGCTGACCCTAGAGCCAGTATTGGGTGTAGGCAATCAGCCCAAGTGCAGCACCAACAGCTAATCCCAACAGCACCCAGGAGTTGTTCGCCAGAAACTGTTTCATAACTGACTCTTGTTTCTGATTTTCATGTTCCACGGCATTCACCCTTTCTTGTCTCCAGTCTAGCGATGGAGCACAACCTAAGAGATGCCCTCCCCACCCTTTGCCTAGACCGAACGTAGCTCCAACGGGCCTGATTCCGGATTGTCAAAGAAGGCAAGGACACTGGCCTCATCCACCTCTTCCAGGGTGGCCGGTTGCCAAGCGGGCTGTCTATCCTTATCAATGACCTGCGCCCTAATGCCCTCACGCATATCGTGGCCGGCAGCCGAATTAAGGGTCACTGCGTAGTCTTGATTCAGCGTTAGGTTCAGGGTCTGGTCCGCTGCCCGGCGGGTAGCCTGTAGCGCCACCTTCATGCCGGTGGGGCTATTATGGCGCAGCGCTGCCAGCACCTCGTGCACCAGCGCACCCTCGTCCGCCTCTGCCGCCGCTTGGCGTTCAACCTCAGCCACAATCTTCTCCACCGTGGTTTCCGAGAAGGCCGCCTCAATCCAGTCAGCATTTTCCTCTAGGCGGGAGGGCTCGGCGTCCTCAGCGAAACCCTGGATACAGCGCTCAACGTCATCAGCTGCGTCCACCTTGCTCAGTGCCTCTGCTAGATCATTGAGGCGCTCAGAGGGCACGTAGTAGTCTGCTAGCCCCACTGCTAGGGCATCTGCACCGGAGGTGTGCAGTCCGGTGAGTGCCATAGCGTAGCCCAGCTTGCGGGGGCTGCGGGAAAGGATGTGCAGGGCACCCACATCGGGGCTGAAGCCGATGATTGTTTCGGGCATGCCCACCCGGCTGCGCTCGGTCACCACCCGGTAGGCGGCGTGTGCTGAGACTCCGACACCACCGCCCAGCACCAGACCGTCCATAAAGCTCACCAGCGGCTTGGGGTAGCGGGAAAGCCGCAGGTTCATGGTGTACTCAAACCCCATGAACTCGGGCAGACGCTCGGGCTCGTAGTAAATTGACTTCACGTCCCCGCCGGCGCAGAGGCCGCGGTCCCCGGCACCGGTAATCAGCACCGTGTCCACGCTGTCATCTGCTTCAAATTCGGTGAGTAGATGATCCACCTGCTGCATCATTTCTAGGTTCAGCGCATTCACCGCACGCGGGCGGTTGAGCGTGATGATGCCCAGGCTTCCTTGCCTGCTGCCCAGCACCAGTTTCTCGTCGGTCATTAGCCCTCCAAAATAGTAAAAGGTTATGCACATCACAGCCTACCGTCTGCGGGCAGGGGTCACTAGCCCAAGAGGACGCACTGCTAGGATTAAAGTCATGAAAATTGCTACCTGGAACGTCAATTCCATTCGCGCCCGCGCTGAGCGCATAGAAGACTGGCTCGAGAAAACCGAGGTAGACGTCCTCGCAATTCAAGAAACCAAGGCAACCGACGAGACCTTCCCCTACGAAATCTTTGAGTACTCCGGCTACGATGTCGCCCACTTTGGCATCTCCCAGTGGAACGGCGTAGCGATCGCTTCCCGCGTGGGTCTTGAGGACGTAGAGCGCACCTTCCCCTCCCAGCCCACCTTCGGCAAGCCCGGCGAAGAGCCCGTTCAAGAGGCTCGCGCTATTGGCGCCACCTGTGACGGTGTGCGCGTATGGAGCCTCTATGTGCCCAACGGCCGCGGCACCGAGGATCCCCACATGAGTTACAAGCTGGACTGGCTTTCTGCCCTGCACCAGGACGTCAGCAGCTGGCTTGAAGCCGACCCGGCAGCCCAGCTTGCCCTGGTGGGGGACTGGAACATCGCCCCGCTAGACCAGGACGTGTGGGATATCGACTTCTTCCGGGCCAACAACATGACCCACGTGACTGCACCCGAACGCGCCGCCTTCAACGCCTTCTTGCAAGAACCGCTGAACCTGGTGGATGCGGTGCGCCCGCTGACCAATGAGCCCTACACCTACTGGGATTACACCAAGGGCCGTTTTTCAAAGGACGAGGGCATGCGCATCGACTTCCAGCTACTCTCCCCCGCTCTGGCCCAGCGCGTCGTTGCTGCAGAGATTGACCGGGAAGAACGCGAAGGTGCGGGAGCCTCTGACCACACCCCCGTCATCATCGAGATTGCCTAATCTTTTATTTAATAGCTAAAGAAGAAGCCGCCCCGCACCAGAAAACTGGCGCGGGGCGGCTTACTTTTAAAATAAAAATCCACTCTCATGTAGAAGCCTAGAGAGTGGATTTCGTGGCTCCGACCGGCGTCGATCCGGTGACCTTACGATTTTCAGTCGCACGCTCTACCAACTGAGCTACAGAGCCAGACATACCCTTAGATATGCCACAACCGCGTCTTCTCTTACGAGAACTTACGCGGTCGGAGCGACCCCGACGGGACTTGAACCCGCGACCTCCGGCGTGACAGGCCGGCGCGCTAACCAACTGCGCTACGGGGCCATAGCTAGAAATTTCTTTCCAACTTGGCCGTGAAATCTAAAGATTTCACAGTACCCCCAACGGGATTTGAACCCGTGTTACCGCCGTGAAAGGGCGGCGTCCTAGGCCGCTAGACGATAGGGGCTAGTTCGCATGAACTCCAGACTTCTCAGCCCGTCGCTCGAACAAGTAATACACTACGCGACTTCAAAACAGCGCGCAAATCAAAAAACCGGGAATTGCATAAAATCTGCCCAAAAATAAGTAACCCACGCCACCAAAAAGCAGGAAATTACCACCTTCGCACCAAAGAAACACCTAGTCAAGGCGTTTTTACGGGGCGGATTGTAGATGAGGAAAAAATTCTATATTTTTTTAAAAAAGACGGCAGAACACCACCGTCGAAGCCAAGCCATCTTGAATCTTGAGCTTCGGCGCGATGCTCTGCCGTCTGCAGCCTAGTACTAGCCTACTCCTCCCCGAGTCTCGAGACCAGAGAAGGAGTAAGGAGGTTTTAGGGCTAGGTACTTAGCCCCAGGTGATTTCCGCACTGGGCGCGGTTTCGACACGGGGGTCTTCAAGCTGGGGAACAATCATGACTGGCACCTGGGTGTTGTGCAGGATGCCCTGAGAGGTTGAGCCCAGAAGCATGCCGGCGATTCCACCGCGACCACGGGTACCAACCACAATCATGTCGGCGTTATTACCAGCTTCAAGCAGAACTTGAACGGGGGAACCGTCAATAAGCTTGAACTCGATTTCCAGGTTGGGGAAGTAGCCGCGGATCCACTCGGCAGCCTTGCGCTGTAGGTCGGCAATTTCGCGGTAGAGTGCTTCAAAATCAACAGCGGCAGGCACCCAGTTCAGTGCACCGGTGTAAGGGGCCAGCGCGTTGACCAGGGTGAGCTTAACGCCCCGGCGGTCAGCCTCATCAGCTGCCTGCATCATAGCGATACGGGCTTCTTCTGAACCGTCAGAACCGACCACTACTGACTTTCCGCCGCCCAGCAGGGAGGCGTCCTTTTCAATCTTTTCAGCGTAGGACTGAGGCACAGCCACCGTGGCACAGTGAGAATGCGCCGGAAGAGAGGTGGAAACGGTGCCCAGCAGACGCCCAATAAAGCCGCCGTGTGAGCGTGAGCCGACGACCATCAGCTCAGCTTTCTTGGAAAGTTCTAGCAGAACCGCAGTGGCATCGCCGGTTTCAACGGTGGCGCGCAGTTCAACACTGGTTTCACCGATACGGGAGTGCGCCTCATCAAGAATCTGAGCCACACCGTCAGTGAGCGCCTTCTCATCAACCATAGAGTAGCCGGCGTCAAAACCTGTACCGGTGAAAACAGGGAGGGAGTAAGCGGTTACCATGCGCACAGGAACCTTACGCACCTCAGCCTCGTGCACCGCCCAGCGCAGAGCGCCGTAGCTCTGCTCTGAACCGTCAATACCTACGATAATTTCACCCTGAGCACCAGCAAGCTGCGAGTGGTCGCCCCGGTTTGCTACAGCTTCTTCGCCGAAGGTGCGGAGTTCGCGGTCGGTCATGGTTTTCCCCTTACTATTTAGGTGAGAACCCCGTGGCATGCAGTGGCCGAATCTCCGGCGCAACCGCCGGGGTCTTTACCTCAAGTCTAGTGCCTCCGCTCACATTTAAGGGTCTTATTTCGCATGATGGTCGCAAGATGGTGCGAATCTGACACAAACTGCGGAACCTCACTTCTTGTGTAGCAACCTGCCAGTAGTTACCCATCCCGCAGTGAGACAATAAAAGTAATGACCAATTCCACGAAGTGAGGGCACAATGACAGATAAGGCCTGGAGCACCTGGTCACACCAGCACAGCACCACCCCTACCGGCTTGCTGTCACCGCGTTCTGCCCTTGAGCTTGCAGCACAGGTGCAAGACGCAGCGGCGTCAGGTCAACGCGTCAAGGTAGTAGGACGGGGCCGGAGTGCCTCATCTGTAGCGCAACCCGATGGCCAGCATCTGACCCTGGATTACCTCACGGGGCTGGTGAGCGTCGATACTCAGAACCTCACCGCCACCTTTCTAGCGGGCACCAGCGTCCGTGATGCCAATAAGGCACTGGGCTACTACAACCTGGCTTTTACCAACCTGGGCAGGCTCGACGACCAGACCCTGGCAGGTGCAATCTCTACAGGCTTTCACGGCACAGGTCTGGGCTACGGAATTTTTGCCACCCAGGTCAAAGAGCTGAGCATGGTTGATGCCACCGGCCAAGCTCTCACCTGCTCAGAAAGCAAAAACCCCGAAATCTTTAGGGCGGCCCTCTGCGGCCTAGGCGCTCTGGGCATTATCACCCACATCACCTTCAACGTGGTGCCCCAGTTCCGCCTGCACGCCGCCGAACGCGGGCACCGCTACAGCACCATAGTCCCCGCCTTTATTGAGCGCGCCCGAGGAGCCGACCACTACGAATTCAGCTGGTTTCCCGGGTCCAAAGAGGTGCGCACCCGCCGCCTCACCCGTCTACCTTTGCTCACCGACGGCTATATGCCCGCAGGTGCCACACTGAGCCAGGCACGGCGCTACGGCGGGGATCACCTGCTCAACAACGGCATCTTCTCGGCCCTCAGTTACGCGGGGCAGAAACTCCCCGCCGCTCAACCTACGCTCAACAAAATTTCTAACTGGGGTAAGGGCAACCGCCGTTACGCCGACTACTCAGCCAGGGTTTTCACGGTGGCTCGCACTATCCCCCAAAACAATATGGAATACGCTTTCGATGTTGAGCAGTTCGATGAAGTCATGGCAGATCTCTACACCCACCTGAACGGTTCACTGGGTGAAAGTAGCTACCCGCTGGTGGTGCGCACTGCCGCCGCCGATGATATCCCGCTGTCCCAGGCCTACGGGCGCGAAACCTTCTATGTTTCGGCACGCCAGTACTGGCGTCGCCCCCACACTGACTATTTCACTGCCCTAGAAAGAATTTTTATGGTGCACGGGGGCAGGCCGCACTGGGGGCAGTTCCACACCCAGGACGCCGCCGCCCTGGCAGAGCTCTACCCCCTCTTTGAGGAGTTGACGAGCCTACGCGAGGAGCTGGACCCGGCAGGCACCTTCCTCAATCCCTACCTTGAGAAGGTACTTCTCAGCTAACGGACTGGCACTTACCACGGCATTAGACGGAACAAACTTATAGCCCGCCTGCTGGCTGGATGAAGCACACTTTTCCGAGCTCGCGAGGAAAGAAAAAGTGTGCGGAATCAGCCGAGCTCGCGAGGCTGGGCGTGAATCGCATGTGAGCGAAGCGAACCAGCGAGAGGGTCAGCAGGCGGGCTATGAGCTTGTGAAGTCTGGAAAGTCGCTTTAAGCAAACCCTCCATTATTTAGGCGGCAGGGCTTTAGCCGCGGGACACCTTAATCATTTCCTCGCGGTCTACCACCTTGACGCGGGCGCGGGGCTCACCGGCGGCGTCCTGGGACTGGGCGCCCAGTGCCTTTTCGTGCTCGTCCAGCCTCTGCCAGCCTTCCCAGGTGGTGTACTCGATACCCTTGGCGTCCATGTGGGCGTTGATGGAATCAACCTCGGGCTGCGCTGCGGTGTAGAGGTCCAGGCGGTCTTCGAGCAGGTGGGTGATGGTTTCAAGCGCATCTGACTTGGTGGAGCCGATGAGGCCGACGGGACCGCGCTTGATCCAGCCGGTGGCGTAGAGGCCGGGCACGGGCACGCTGGAGTCGTCGATGACGCGGCCTTCGACGTTGGTGACGACGCCGCGTTCGATGTCGAAACCGACCTCGGGTAGTTCGGTGCCGAAGTAGCCGATGGCGCGGTAGACAGCCTGCACGGGGTAGTCGATGAACTCGCCGGTGCCTTCTACACCGCCGTTGCCGTTGAGGGCGGTGCGTTCCATCTTGATACCGGTGACCTTGCCGTCTTCGCCCATGATTTCAGCGGGTGACTGCAGGAAGTGCAGGTGCAGGCGGCGGGATGCGGTCTGCTCGGTTTCCTTCTGCTCTTCGCGCCACTTGTTGAGGGTCTTCATCATGACCTTGACCTGGCTGTTGGTGGTCATGGCTTCTTCTGAGGCTTCGTCGAACTGGAAGTCTTCGTCGTAGAGCACAATGTCGACGTCGCGGGAGTGGGCCAGTTCGCGCAGTTCCAGGGGGGTGAACTTGATCTGGGCGGGGCCGCGGCGGCCAAAGACATGCACGTCAGTAACGGGTGACTTCTTTAGACCCTCGTAGACGTTGGCGGGGATTTCGGTGACCAGCATGTCATCGGCGTGCTTGGAGAGTACGCGGGCGACATCCAGCGCTACGTTGCCGTTACCCAGCACGGCGATTTCCTTGGCGTTCAGGGGCCATTCGCGGGGGTAGTCTGGGTGGCCGTCGTACCAGGAGACGAAGTCTGAGGCGCCGTAGGAGCCGTCAAGTTCAACGCCGGGGATGTCCAGGGAGGCGTCCTTGATAGCGCCGGTGGCGAAGATGATGGCGTCGTAGTGCTCTTTGAGTTCAGCCAGGGTGATGTCGGTGCCGTACTCTACGTTGCCGAAGAAGCGGATGTCGCCGCGGTCCAGCACCTTGTGCAGGGCGTTGACGATGCCCTTGATGCGGGGGTGGTCGGGGGCGACGCCGTAGCGGATGAGGCCGAAGGGTGCGGGGTAGCGGTCGAAGATGTCGATGGCTACGGGAACATCCCCGTTTTTGACTTCTTCACTTTTGGTGAGGATGTCGGCGGCGTAGATACCGGCGGGGCCTGCACCGATGACGGCGACGCGCAGGGCGCGGGGTGCTTGAGACACAGTTGTTCCTTTCGTACACGCGGTGGGCGTGCCAAACGTAGACATTGCCTACCAGTTTACCGAGCGCAAGCGGTAGTTGGCCGAGATAAGCACACCCAGCGAGCATGAATTAGGTCAAAAGAGCGTGCGGTTATTGCAACAGAAGCTCTAGCGCTCTGACTTTGCCACGAAAATTTTCTACCAAAAACTCTAATGGGAGCAATTTTTTCCTTTTTATCTCAAACCTTTGAACCGAAGGAGTTAGGGCACCTATAGTTGAGCTAAACCCACAAGGGTTTCCTCGTGAAAGGGACACCAGACTATGAAGCAGCTCCTCGCCGTCCTCCTTATCTCTGCCAGCAGCACCTTGGGTGTGAGCGCCTACCAGACCGTCACTCACATGGACGATAGCCCGCAGGGTGTCTGCCAGTGGCTCCCCTTCATCTGCCGCTAGCAGATGCGACAAACCCTGCAGCGGGTTTTTGCCCTTAAGTTTCGTGCGCCCTCTCTGCTGGTCAAAAAAATCAGCCTGGGAATCGGTATCTTCTTCGCTGTCGTTGAAATCCTGAGCTGGATTATCAACGGCAGTGTGGGCGGGTGGGTTCAGGCGCTCACCCCAGCCTTCTGCCTCACCTGGGGCTTACTCATCTACCGGGGTAGAAGCTATGCGGTGCCTTTCTTTGCCTTCTGCTTTACCCTGTGGTTTATCAGCGACGCATCGGGCCAGACCCCCTTTGCGCTCTACGCTCTCTTCATCTGTATCATCCACTCCTCAGCGGCGCAGAATATTTTCAACCTTCTGGTGCTCACACTGATAGCAGTAGATGACTACCGCCTCAATAGCCCAGATCTGCTGTCCTACATCCCACTGATTTTCTGCATCTTCTTCATCCTGCCCCTGGCAGTGCGCCTGCACTGGGAGGGGCGGCTGCGCTCAGAAAGCACCCTAGCCATCTACCGCGAGCGCGTTAGCGAAGCTAACCGGGAACTCGCCCGAGAGCTGCACGATACCGTAGCCCGGCACATCAGCGTCATTAACCTCAACGCCCACAGTGCTCTGCAGCAGGCTGAGACGACCGGTAAGGACGCCGCACTAACTGCCATCACCACCAGTTCAGACCGGGCGCTGACCGATGTTCGTGCTCTCATTCAGACTGCTAGAGATGACCAGGGCCTCAGCGGGGCTCCCCAGCTTCCGGCAGCGAACGTCCCGCCGCTGGGTGATGCCCTACGCTCCGAGCTAGAAAACCTGCGGTCTAAGGGTTTCATGGTGAGGGCAGCTATTGATTACAGTTCCAGCGATGTGCCCGAGGGCCTGCGCCCCACCGTCTACAAAATCATCAAAGAGCTTGCTTTTAATGCCAGCAAGTATGCTCAGCCTGACACAGAAATTGATCTTCAGGTCAGCCCCAATCTCACGGGCATCACCATTAGGACCAGTAACCTGGTGAAGACCGGTACACTGCAGAAAAAGGCTAAACCGGGCGAACCTGGGACCGGCTTTGGGCTGGTTGGTATTGAAGAACGCATCCGCCGGTTGGGTGGCACGATGAGCTACGGCGCCGTGGCTGACCGCTGGGACCTGACCATTCACCTTCCCATCCCCCTGTAAAGGATATAACCGTGCAGACTATTAGGGTGGCCATCGTTGATGATGTGCCCGAAATCCGTGAGGTTCTCAGTCTCTATATGGAGAGCTTGAGCGGCCTTGAGCTGGTGGGCGAAGCGACCAACGGGGCTGAAGCGCTTGAACTGGTAGCTAGTACTGAGCCTGATGTGATGCTCATGGACCTGCAAATGCCCGTTTTGGATGGCATTGAGGCGACCGTTGCCCTGCGAGAGAGCTATCCAGAGTTGACCGTTATTGCCCTGACTACCTTCGTTGATCACTACTACGTGACGGGGGCGCTGAGGGCTGGGGTTCACGGCTATCTGCTGAAGAACTCAAGCCCCAGCCAGGTTGATACTGCTATCAGGGCAGCCCTTGAGGGGCGCACCCTGATTGACCGGCGCGCACTTGCTTCGCTGGTTGCCTCCATGAACGCTGCCGACTACCCACAGGGGGACCCCTGGGTGCAGCTCAGCGAGGATGAGCAGACCATTGTGAAGCTGGTTTGCTTGGGCAAAACGGATCAAGAAATCGCGGATCAGCTAGGCTCCCCGCTCTCTAGCATGAAGAACCAGCTCGGCTCCATTTACAGCACCCTGGGCATCAACACCCGCCTGCAGATACTGGTGGAGGCGGGGCGCTACAACTTCCCTATCTTCAACTAGCTCCGAGCTAGTTCCAGGTAGAGCGAAAGATAGCCCCACCGTGGGCAGGAAGAACCAGTGTGGACGGTGCGGGGCCGGTAGCTGAAACCAGGCCGGCAGGCAGGGTGAGGGTGCCTGAATCTTTGTGACCGAGGTTGATAGCCGCCCAGCCCTGGCTGAAACGGCGCACCCAAGCACCCTTAGTCATCAGGGCATCCCCGTGCGGGGCGCCCAAATCCCAGTCCAGTTCTTCTCGCCAGGGGGTGCCGTTATGGGCATCGTGGCCGCTAGCGCTCAGAGCAGACCAGTGGCCAGCACCAAAGACCCAGAAAGCGGCGAGTGCCGCCAGGAAGTTAGGGTGGTCGTCCTGCCCGTCTGTGGCTGCCCGCAGCAGGGTCAGCCTGGGGCTGCGCACCCCCATCTCAGGAACCTGACCCAGAGCCACGGGGCGGTGGTGACCAATCATCTGCTCCATCTGAGCTAGAGCAGAAGGCTGATCCAGGAAGTCGGTTTCTGACCAGCCCAAAAAGACCTCTTCAAAACCGCCACCGTAAGCACTGTGACGCTCCCACTTGCCCGGTCTCACACGCGATTCTGCAATGTTGGGCACCAGAATTTTACCCCCGGCGTTCAGCGCCCGCCCGGCGTCTTTCACCAGGCGGTCCAAGCCGCGATGAAATTCTTTCAAGCTACTGGCGCCCTGAATGGGCAGGTTAAGGCCGTAGTAATCGCCGTGGATATCGTTATCTGCCATGACCCCGTCAAAGGGTGAGGCAGCAATCTCGGTGGTCACGTTGCGTACCCAGTGCCAGCGGTAACTCGAGGACCACACCTGCATTTGGTAGTGCCCAGGGTAGCCGATCCATTCAATGAGCTGACCATCCAAACGGCGGGCAAACCACTGCTCCCCCGCCTGCTCAGCCTGCTCCGCCTCAGCATAGGAAACGCCCGAGGTAAAAGGGCCCTCAGTTTCATAGCTACGGGTGGAGGACAGGCACTTGTAGCAGAGCACCGTCATGGCAGGGTTAAGCTCCTTAAGCCGCGCAGCAGCATAAACCTGCCGCGGCTGAAGAAGGGCTACGGAGTAGCGCTCAGCAGCGAACTCAATTTGATCCTCTGTAATTGGCTCCCCGCCGTAGCGTACCCACAGGCCTCTGTTTGCTGGCTTACCAAAATTCATGAGCCAGCGGTGAAAGTGGTGGCGGCCAAGTCAGTGCCCAACCCGCGTTCCAGAAGAGAGATCTGCTGTTCACGCTCGTCGGAGGGGATGCTGCGCACCGAGTCAATGGACATGCCGGCGTGCTCCGGCTTGGGTTCCATCTTGCCCAAGTCACGGTAAATCATGTTGTAGCGTTCCATCACGGTATGCAACTGGAAGAACTGCTGGACGCGCTCACGAGCGTTGATGCAGAGCTGCTCGTAGAAGGCAGGGTTATCCATGATGCGCTGCAGTGCCTGCGCAAACCCTTCTGGGTCACCTGCCTGGGTAAGAATGCCGCAGCGTTCAATCATCTCGCCATTATCAGCCACCAGGGTGTCATCAATCAGCTGAGACATTCCACCCACGTCCGAGCCAATCACAGGTATGGACGCGCTCATGGCTTCCAACGCCACAATCGGCTGGCCCTCGTTGTAACTGGGCATAACCAGGGCGTCGAATTCGCCCAGCTTCTCACGCACGTTCACGGTGCCGTGGAAGGTGATGTAGTCTTCAAGCCCCTTGGCGGCGATTGCCTCGCGGCACTCGTCGTAGTACCAGGGTACGTGCTCGGTGGGCCCCAGGCAGTCAATGTGCAGGTTGTAGCCCTGGTCCTTGAGGATGCCCACCGTGTCAATGAGGTCAATCAGGCCCTTAATGGGCACTACGCGGGCGATGAAAACAAACTTCCAGTGGTGGTTCTTGCCCTGCAGTTCAATCTTTTCGCGCGCGGTGCGGCGTAACGCGTAGGCCTCGTTCACATCCGAGAGCAGCATGCCGTTGGGGAGGATGACCGACTTTTCTTCGAGGCCGTGTAGCCCTTTGGCCTCGTCAATTGCCTTGGGGTAGAGGTAGGTAATCAAATCAGCGCTAGGGTAGCAGAAACGGCCCATCTGGATCCACCAAATGACCCAGGCGCGCTGCTCGGGGGTGAGCTCAAAGATGTCCTCATCGCCCACAGCCACGGGGAAGGACATGTTGCGGTTCAGCAGGGTGTTGATGGTATCGCGCACATAAAGGTTGTGCTCGGTCAAGAGGAAGCTGGTGCCGTTATCGCGGGCTGCGGCCGCACCAATCACCGAGGCGTAGCCGGTGGTGTGGGCGTGGTAAACCCGGGCGTAGGGCATACGCTCGTGCAAGAGGGCGTAAGCCAGTGAGAAGAAGGTGCGAACCAGCCAGAAGGCGTCCGAGAAGCTCATACCCGGGAGCTTCATGCGGGTAAAGAAGACCTGCATGAACTCCTTGGTGCCCAGCAAAGCCCACCCGGGGGTATTCCCGGTTCTTTTCAGAGAACATGCGGTCGTAGATGGACCAGAGCGGGTTAGGGTCAGAATCTTCTGACAGAGCCAGCATGGCGTCAATAATTTCGTTGCAAGCAGCGGTTCGCTGCTTAGAGTTCATTTTCAGCTCGCGCACCGGCAGGCTGAAACCGTCTCGGTGCTCTTCAAGGCTGATGTAGATGGTCTTAACCCACAGCACGTTCTGGGGCATACCGTAGAGATCTTCATTGGGTGAGTTGCTATCCCAGCTGATGTGGATAATTCCAAAGGTGATATCGGGGTTGGTGGTGATGATATCGTGCACCACAGCCGACACCCCGCCCTTCAAGAAGGGGTAGGTGGATTCCATGACGATTGCTACGTCAACATCAGGGTAGTTAGGGTCGGTGTACTTGGGCCCGGTCTCGGGCAGGATCAAATCTTTGTAGGTATTCTCAGTCATTATTGTTCCCCTCAACAATCAAAATAAGCGGTGCTAGCGATTTACCAGGCAACGGCGTGACGCCAGAAAAGGTCATAGGCCGGAGTCTTCCAGGTGCGGCGGAAGGCAACATAGCTGACCGCAACGAGTAGAAGTTCACCCACCATGATGGCGAAGTAGGCGTGGGTGCCAGGGAATAGCTGGAAGGCCACCACACAAATGAAGAGATGTGCTAAGCCAATGAGCTGGGGGGCTGTGTGCGAGCCCAGGTAATCGATCTGGTAGCAAAAGACCGTTACCGCCAAGAAGAGCCAGGACGAAACAATCACGGTCAGTGCCAGGGTGAAGGATTCAGGAGACAGGAGGAACATGAGTACAGCAACGATAACGGAGCTAATGCCCGCAATCATCAGGGTGCGGCGGGTTGAATCAACCACGCGGTTTTCAACCTTGGTGGAGTAGCTCTCAACCTGCTGGTAGCCCTTGCTCTGAATGATGGTGCGCAGGTTACCAACGGCGCGATCCACCTTGGTGGCTTCGGCTGCGAAGAAGTAGTTGTAGGCAATCACGGCGGGAGCAAGACCCATGTAAACCGCAATAACGTTCATGGTGCCGTCCAAGGTGATGAACAGGATGTACTTATCTGCCCAGAGCACGGACCCCAGTAGGTAACCGCGTAGCATCTCTCGGGCAACCACGTGGTAGTCAAGACGTTTGAAGGCAACCAAGTGACGCAGGTGCCCGCGCAGCACAAAGAGCATGACAAAGATACCCATGAGCGGGGGCAGGAACCAGACGGCAGGGAAGGCAAGGAGTGCCAGGGCGTAAGCGAGCCAGGCAAAAGCCCAGGTGTTTCGGCTATCGGTCGGCAGGTTAGCAATCACCAGCAACTGACTAAAGACCATGTTGAAAAAGCCCAGAACCAGGAAGGCCAACAGGGTGGTGAGGCTCCAGTTCAAAGCAAAGAAGAAGGGCAAAGAGAAGAACAGAAGAGCCGGAAGGACCGCTAGGTTAGTAGTAATCCAGTACTCAGCGAACCTGCGCATGCAGGCGTTCATCTCGCGCTCCCCCAGAAGGTCGCCCATAGCACGGTAGACCGGCAGGCAGACGCTCTGCGACATCCAGGGCACCGTAATAGCAACTGCCAGGATGATTTGAGGTAGCTCCACCCCGCCCACCGTGATGCCAGCCATACGAGGGGTCACCAGGGGGAAGATGGACGTTAGAAGAATAACCGGGGATAGGTAGAGAACAAACTGGTATAGAAAGCGAGCTCTCTTGTATCGGTGTTTTGACTTTTGGGTGCCTGAAAGGAGCGCTGTAGACAAAAATCTAGTCTCTCTGGTGGTGCGAACTTGTCACAGGCAGATCTCTGCCCTGCATTCTCAAGACTACTTCGCGCCGTGGCTAGAAAGACCCCTCGTTAAGAAAGTATTTACTAATCAGAGAACAAGTAGCCACAGTTTGACCTTAATAATCATCAAACACCCCACACATTCGCACATCAAAGAAGAAAAACACTCCACCATTTAGGGGGCAATATGCAAACTGTGGCCTGACATGGGAAAGTGTCGCCAGCCACTATCACCAGGCCTCACAAACCCACCCTGAGCAAGAAGAGCAGACAAAAGCCCCGTACCTCACAGAGGTACGGGGCAATTCTTAAGCGGCTCAGCTAATCAGCAACCCTGCCCAGCGACTCCAAGCGCACCACCACTGATTTGAAGACAGGAGTATTAGAACGCTTAGCAGCAGAATCCAGGGGCACCAGCACGTTACCCTCCGGCAGGTAGACCGCACAGCACCCGCGGGCATGGTCATACTCAACAACCCGGAAGTTAGGGGCACGGCGCTCGCCGTCCTCCCAGACCGACACAATATCGACCATAGAACCGTTGACCAGCCCCAGGGCTGCGATGTCATCGCGGTGCATAAAGACCACGCGCCGGCCTCCGCGCACACCACGGTAGCGATCGTCCAGCCCATAAATGGTTGAGTTGAACTGGTCGTGTGAACGCACGGTCGAGAGCAGTAGGTGACCTTCTGGCACCTGCAAAACGTTGGTTTCGTTGACCGTCAGCATGGCCTTGCCGGTAGCGGTATTGAAAACACGCTCACGGGGGCCGTTGGGCAGATAAAAGCCGCCGGGCTTTTCGATGCGCTCGTTGTAGCGATCAAAGCCGGGAATGGTGCCCTCAATGGCATCACGAATCACGCCATAGTCATCAATCATGCGTTGCCAGAAGTCATCGCCGAAGGTTTCCCGGCCCACCGAGCAGATGATATCCACTTCTGACCTAAGGTTCAGATCCTTGTTGGCGGTGCGGTGGCCCTGGGAGGCTGAAACAACGCCTGCGGAGTTTTCCACCGTGATTTTCTGAGGCCCGGACGCCTGTTCGTCCACATCGGTGCGCGCGCGAACGGGCAGAATCAGGGATTTCTCGCCGGGGTAGGCGTGGGAGCCGTTGGGCTTGGTGGACAGATGAACGGTCATTTCCTGCTGACTCATGGCCTGCTCACAGGCGGTGGTATCGGAAGCAACGCGCACCAGGTTTCCGCCCAGGGACATGAAGAACTGGTTGCCGCCATCGCGCATCTGGCGCAGGGCATCTACGGTGTCGAGACCGTGTTCGCGAGGCACAGGGAAACCGAAGTAATCTTCGATGGCCTGCAGGTAGGTATCTGGCATCTTCTCCCAGATGCCAACAGTTCGATTGCCCTGCACGTTGGAGTGGCCGCGGAAGGGCGAGCTACCCGCACCCGGCTTGCCGATGTTACCGGTCAGGAAGAGGAAGTTCATCATCTCACGGATGGTGTTGACCGACTCGCGGTGCTGGGTGACGCCCAGCGTCCAGGCAACGATGGCAGTTTTCGCCTTCTCCACCATGTCCGCGACCTTAGCCACCTGAGAAGCAGAGATACCCGAGCCGCGTTCAAGCTCAGCATCGTCCAGGCTCAGCAGATGTTCCTTGACCTCATCGAAGCCAGAGGTGAAGCGTTCAATAAAGACGTGGTCAATGGCGTCCCGGCGGATGAGCTCCTTATTGAGCTGCTGGAAGAAGGCGCGGTCCCCGTCCAGGCGTACCTGCAGGTACTCGTCCGCCAGCTGCTCGGGCTTGAACATGCCCACCGGCGACTGGGGCTCCTTAAAGGCCATCAGGCCGGTTTCGGGCATGGGGTTGAGCACCACCATCTTGCCGCCGTTTTCCTTCATCTTCTTGAAGGTGGTCAGCGAGCGCGGGTGGTTGGTGCCGGGGTTCTGACCCACCGAGATGAACAGCTCGGTGGTTTCCATGTCCTTCATGGTGACCGATGCCTTGCCCAGGCCGGCGACTTCTTTGAGAGCGACGCCGGTGGACTCGTGGCAGAGGTTGCCGCAGTCGGGCAGGTTATTAGACCCCAGACGGCGTGCCAGCAGCTGGAAGCTGTAAGCAGCCTCGTTGGAGGCACGACCCGAAGTGTAGAAAACCGCCTTGGTGGGGTCGGTCTTTTTGAGTTGCTCAGCGATCAAGGAGAAGGCACGTTCCCAGGTGATGGGGCGGTAGTGGTCGTCCCCGCTGGAGCGGTCATAGAGCAGGGGCTCGGTAATACGGCCCTGCTTGCCCAGCCAGTGGTCGGTCTTATCGCGCAACTCGGAAACGGTGTGCTGCGCCCAGAAATCCGGGGTTGCGCGGTCAGGGGTGGTTTCTTCTGCCACAGCCTTAGCACCGTTTTCGCAGAATTCCACAATACCCAGGTCTTGCTGGTCTGGCTCGGGCCAGGCGCAACCGGGGCAGTCAACGCCTCCGGGCTTGTTCATGGTAATCAGGGGCAGTAGGCCGCGGGCGGGTACGGCGTGCTGCATGGCATGAACAACGCCGCCAACACCGGCAGCAGCTTTAGGTCTTTTACTGATACGGGGGCCGTCGAAGCGGGTGGCGTCTTTGCTCACGCGGCTCACGAGGGGGGCTTTGTCGTTCTTAGGTAGCGTTGTCATAGCTTCCAGTCTATCGCTAGTGGCCTAGATTACTAAGGCTAAAGGGTGTTGTCGTCCATTTCCCCGGCATAGAGATTGAACCGGTTATCGCGGGCAAAAGCAATGAGCGTGAGCCCTGCTTCCCGCGCTAGTTCTACGGCAAGGGAGGACGCCGCCGAAACGGTAATCAGAGCGGAAAAGCCCGCCATGATCGCCTTCTGCACCAGCTCAAAAGAGGCGCGGGAACTCATGACCAGGATGCGACCACGGGTTTCTAGGCTATCTTCCAGCAGGAGGTGGCCGATCACCTTATCTGCCGCGTTATGGCGCCCGATGTCTTCCCTGGCCACCAAGAAGGTGCCATCTTCTTCAAAAACAGCCGCTGCGTGAATACCGCCGGTTTTGCGGAAGAGAGTTTGGTGCTCCCGCAGCTGCTCAGGCAAGGAAAGTACCAGTTCAGGGGTAAGTTTGACCGCCTTAATCTGCCGGTAGCTCTTCTCCATGATGCTCTCGATAGAACCAGAACCACAGACCCCGCAGGCAGAGTTGGTGATGGTCAGGCGCAGGGGCGCAGCCTTGGTAGGGAAGAGCGCGGAGCCCGAGCTACCGTCGCCCTTGGGGGCCGGGGGCTGGTAGGTGCTGTTGATATCGAGCACGTTGTAGGTATTCTGCCCATCCGGGCCCGCACCGGCGCAGTAGCGGGCGGTGCTGATATCAGCCGCTGAGCGAATCTGACCCTCAGAGTGCAGAAACCCGTGCGCCAGCTCTAGGTCATGGCCGGGGGTGCGCATGGTGGTGGTGAGGGTGGTGCCATTGACCCTGATTTCCAGGGGTTCTTCGGCGGTGATGGCGTCAGCCCGGCGATCTTTACTGAAGCTACCATCTGGCTTGCGCACGTACTTGGTGGCAGCGACCGAGCGGTTAAGCCTGCCCATTCTTGTGCTCCTTCACCAGCTCTTCAACCGCGGCAATATGGGCAAGGACGCCGGCAGCCAGCTGTTCAGTGTCAACTTCAGAGCCAGCGAGAGACGAGTTCTGCCCTGCGGCAAGACCCACCAGAAAAGCTGCTAGGGGCGCAGCCGGGCGCACCACCCCGTGCGCCACATGCTTGGTGAGCCCTAAAAGATGCGGCAGGGTCTGCTGGATAACCTGCGGGTCAAGGTCTAGCCGCTGCGCTACCTCTTGCACAAATTCCCGGGCAAGCACTAAATCTTGCGGGTTTCTCTCGCTCATGACCCCTCACTTTTTAGCCCAATACTTACCTCAGAAAGACTATCAGCGCGCTACCTCCCGGGTGCAACGTCAAAGGGACACGCTCTAAAGTAGAGCGTGTCCCTTTGGAAAATGTAAATATCACTTTTTTGTGGAGGTGAGATGCACCAGGGTAGCCACGAGAGCCAGAGCTCCCGCGCACAAGCTAAACAATGTTTGAACCAAACCGAGAGCGATAGGCACGCCGCCAGATGATGTTAGAGACATGACAAACAGTGCAAGTGTAGCCATACCAGCAAGAAGTGCTGCCGCCACGGTTCCCCACAATAAACCGAGAACCGTTTTGTTCATCTAATTCACCCTTCTCACGATATCGCATTTATGTGATACATGTTACGCCCGTAGTCTGACCGGGGCAAGGCTCTGGAGTATATTCGACCCAGACCGAAGGGAAAGCTCCTGCACACCCACACACTCCCCCAGAGTGCCGAAACCCTAAACTACTGAGAACTCCACTACTAGCTCATCACGCTCCCCGAAGCGCACCAGGTGGCGCGCCAGTACATCAGAGACTCGTGTGCAACTCTCAACGCTCGGAGCATGCACCACCATAACCAGTTGGGGCACGCCGTCCTGCGCGAGTACGTCCCCGTACCCACTAAAGACACCGTCACGGTTAAAGGTCAGACGGTGCCCACCCTCAATCTCTTCGACGGGCAACTTATTACCCATGTGCGAGACCAACTGCTTAGCGTACCGGGCGGGTCGGTCTGTAACTACCAGTGAGCGGGCAGTGTGAGTCATTTCGGCAACGGCAGGGTAATCAGACACAGTTTCTCCTTTGAACTTAGGCTTACCTAACTACCCTACCGCGAAAGAAGAGGAAAATGGCGCTTTATCAGCCAAACTTTACCCATGCGCCACAAACCGCAAAGCCCTACCCCATTTACACCCCCTAAATTAGACTCAGGTCACAGTTAGCGCTGGTCCGCACCGATGACCTCTGGCGTAGACTAAGACAGTAACTTCAGCGCCGACCTTGCCATCAGCAAGAGCCCGGCGCTTCATCATTTCTGGGCACACACCCACGAGTATCTACGGATTTTCACGAATGTCTTCTGAGAACACCGCGGCTCACAAAACCGCACCCGCCGCCCCTAAAAGCGCGCTCGACCGCTACTTCAAAATCACCGAACGCGGCTCCACCCTCGCCACCGAATTCCGCGGCGGCCTGGCAACCTTCTTCGCCATGGCCTACATCGTGGTGCTTAACCCCCTAATTCTGGGTCTAGGCCCGGACGGCGCCGGCAACGCCCTGGGCGTTGAACGCGTAGCCGCAGCCACCGCGCTGATCGCCGGCATCCTCACCATCGTCATGGGCCTCTGGGCTAAGCAGCCCTTCGCCATGGCAGCTGGCCTGGGCGTCAACGCACTTTTGGCATCCACCATCGCCACCAACCCCAATCTCACCTGGCCGCAAATCATGGGCTTGGTCGTGTGGGCAGGTATCGTCATGGGTATTCTCGTGCTCACCGGCTTCCGCCGTGCCGTCTTTGACGCCGTGCCCGAGTCCCTTAAAACCGCCATTGTGGTGGGCATCGGCCTCTTCATCTCCCTCATCGGCCTCGTCAACGCAGGCATCGTGCGCCGTATGCCCGACGCCGCAGGCACCACCGTGCCCGTCTCCTTCGGCGCCGGCGGCCACCTGCAAGGCTGGCCCATCGCCGTCTTCCTCTTCGGTCTTTTTCTGACCATCGCCCTCTTCATCCGCAACGTACGCGGCGCCATTCTGATTGGCGTGGTTGCTTCGACCATTCTGGCAGTGACCCTGGAAACCGTCTGGCCTTCGGGCTCCTCCATGGACTCAGCCACCGGCTGGTCCCTCATGCTTCCTGGCATCCCCAGCCAGTGGGTCGGCCACCCCGACCTCTCCCTCATTGGTGCAGTTGACATGACCGGAGCCTTTGCCGGTAGCTCACTGGGCTCACTGGGCGCCACCATGCTCATGTTCGCCATTCTTCTGGCCGTCTTCTTCGACGTCATGGGCACCTCCGTAGGTCTGGCAACCGAAGCTGGCACCATCAAGGACGGCAAAATCGAGAACATCGACCGCGTGCTCATCATTGACGCTGCCGGTTCCGTACTCGGTGGCGGCTCCTCCAGCTCAGCGCACCAGATTTTCGTCGAGTCAGCCACCGGTATCGGTGAGGGCGCACGCACCGGTTTCGCCAACATCGTCACTGGCACCCTCTTCCTGCTGGCGGTCTTCATCTCCCCGCTGGTCTCCATCGTCCCCTTCGAGGCAGTTGCTCCCGCCCTGGTGATCGTTGGCTTCCTCATGGTTCGCCAGGCGATTCACATCGACTGGACCGACTGGGGCCTGGGTATCCCTGCCTTCCTGACCATCATCATGATGCCGTTCACCTACTCCATCGCAGACGGCATCGGCGCAGGCTTCGTTGCCTTCACCTTCATCCGCATGATTCAGGGCCGCGGGCGCGAAGTGCACCCCATCATGTACGTCGTCTCAGCTGCCTTCTTAGTCTTCTTCGGCATGGGCGTCATTGAGGGCTGGATGCACTAACCGCCCCATCACTGACTACAGTGACCAGATTTCTCTCACATGACCACGTATTTTCTGGTCACATGAGAAAAATCTGGTCACTTTTGCATGCAGGGCTGGGCGCCAGCGGGCGACCCGCAGAAAGTTTAGGTTTAATGAAAAGCATGATTGACTTTCACACCCGCTGCCCCTGCGGCACCGGCGAGACCTATGGATCATGTTGCTATCGCTACCATGCCCGTTTCGCTGAAACCGGTGAGCTCACCGCACCAACGCCAGAGGCTCTCATGCGATCGCGCTTTACTGCCTTTGCGGTGAGTGATGCCCCCTACCTGCTTGCCACCTGGCACCCCAGCACCCGGCCGGCGTCCTTAGACCTGGATGAGACCCTGCGCTGGTACCGGCTGGATATTCTGGGCACCAGCGGGTCGGTCTTTGAAACCAGCGGAACAGTACATTTTGCCGCCTACTACCGGTCTGTGCCGGGCACTGCCCCGGACGCCCGAGTCAGGGGAGTGCAAGAAGAGAACTCCCGCTTTGTCAAAGAGGCCGGTAACTGGTTCTACATGGACGGGGAGGTTGCCTAGCGGGCTCTAGCTGGGGTCGCGGCGCGGGGACGCCGAACGGGCGAACTCGCGCACCCAGGCGTCGTCCTTGTACTGAGCAGGCACTCCGCCGCCTAGCAACCGCTTAGAAATCGCAGCGGTCACAGCCTCACCATCAACAGGCAACGGGGAATGCGAGCCAGCGATAATGATATTGCCGCGGCGGCGCCCCTTAAGCATGGCAGGGTCAGCCACCGCGGCGGTATGCTCGAAGACCCGCGAAATGGCAGCAGCCTCAGCGCGGGCACCTGCCAGGTCACGATTATCGCCGCAGTTGATGATGTAAAGCCCGCCGGTATCCAGCGTTTTGGCCGCCATTTCGGTGAATTCAAGAGTAGTCAGCGGGGCGGGGGTGATATAGCCAGAGAACACATCGCGAATGATAATATCCCTCGAAGCTGGCGCTAGGGTCGCGGTGACAGCGCGCGCCTCCCCCACCCTAATCTTGACCAGGGGCGCCTTGGGCAACTCGAACCATTCACGCACGAAATCGGCGAGTTTAGCGTCCAACTCAACCACGGTATTGCGAGAGCTGGGGTAGACGTCAGCCAGGTAGCGTGCCATGGAGCACGCCCCACCACCCAGGTGGGTGATACGCAGTTTAGCGGGGTCCAGATGAGCGTCCACATGGGGTTCAATGACGGCAGCTAGCCAGCGCATGTACTCAAAGTCCAGCGCGCGGGGGTCACCCAGCACAATGTGGGAGCTTTCCATGCCGTTGATTTCTAGCACCCAACCGTTGGGGGTGTAGTCATCCTCAATCAGCTCTGCGGTGCCGGTTGAAATCTCGTAGACGCCCTCAACGGGGCCACCTTCAATCTGCTGTTTTTTCTTAGGAGTTCTTCTGCGTTTAGCCACTCTCCCAGTCTAGTGCGCGCTGACGCATAGACTGAGGGGGAACAATATGACCTTGGTGAAAGGACGGCGAGTGTGGGGTTTGCAGTAGAGGGCAGGTACGTGCTGGTACCGGTGGAGCCAGCGGACGCGCAGAAGTACGTGGACCTGCAGCTGGACTGCTTAGCAGAGACCTATAACGAGCTAGTGGACGCCGGTTTTGGCGAGCGCCAGCGGGCGGAACGTGACAGCTGGCTTAAGGAATTTGATCAGAACATTACTGCGCCGAAGGTGCGGGCTTTCTTCGCCTACGAGAACCCGGCATGGCAGCCGGGTGCACCCCTGTCGTGTGCGATGGGTGGGGCTGTGGACTGGGAGCAGCCGGTGGGTTTCGCGCTTTCGCGGCCCGGCCCTCTGGAGTGGGAACGCCGTATAGGGCTGCCCCTGGTGCCCGAAGGGACGCGGGAGCTGACCCACCTCTACACGCTAGCCAGGACGCACGGCACCGGGTTGGGCGCAGCTCTCTTTGATGCGGTGCTCTATGAGGAGGAGCCTGCCTATCTCTGGTATATCAAGGGTAATGAGAGGGCAGTGCAGTTTTACGAGCGTCTGGGTTTTGCCCAGGATGGCAGGTTTGTGGACTGCCAGGGAGCCTGGGGTGAGGCTGTCACCGGGCGTATGTTTCGCGGGGTAAGGCCACCGGCCTAGCGAATTTTGAGGCTGAGATGGGCGTCCCACATCTTAAATAATTACTTTACTATGAAAATAATATTTGAGATGATGGACTAATGACGAACCACACCACCGAACGTTCAACCCGCGGCGCCTACGTGCACGAGGGTGAAGAGTTCAATCGAGATACCACCTATATCGAGGACCGCATCGTAGCGGACCCGCAGGCCAGCAACGACAGCGAGCACCAGCTCTGGGCCGCAGAAGCTGGCGCCTACCGCCTGGTCGCCGCTCGCGCATGCCCCTGGGCCAACCGCACTCTGATTGTGCGCCGCCTTCTCGGTCTAGAGGACGCTATCTCGGTGGGCCTCCCCGGCCCCACCCACGATGCCCGCTCTTGGACCTTTGATCTGGACAAAGATGGCAAGGACCCAGTGCTGGGCATCGAACGCATTCAGGATGCCTACTTCAAGCGTTTCCCCGATTACTCCCGCGGTATCACCGTGCCCGCTATCGTCCATGTGGAAAGTGGCGCGGTGGTCACCAACAACTTCCCTCAAATCACCGAGGACTTCGCCAAGGAATGGGGCGCCTTCCATCGCGAAGGCGCCCCTGATCTTTGGCCTGCTGACCAAGAAGACGAGATGCACCAGGTGATGAAGCGCATCTACACCGAAATCAACAACGGGGTCTATCGTTGCGGTTTCGCTGGCTCCCAAGATGCCTACGAGAAGGCCTACCAGCGCCTGTGGGACGCCCTGGATTGGGTGGAAGAGCGCCTGTCCACCCGCCGCTACCTGATGGGCGATAACATCACCGAAGCTGACGTGCGCCTCTTTACCACCCTGGTGCGCTTTGATTCCGTCTACTTCGGTCACTTCAAGTGCAACCGTCAGCCGCTAACTACTATGCCTAACCTCTGGGGCTACGCTCGCGATCTCTTCCAGACCCCCGGCTTCGGGGATACGGTGGACTTCCAACAAATCAAAGAGCACTACTACATCGTGCACGAGGATATTAACCCCACCGGCGTCGTCCCCGCTGGCCCCCAGTTAGAGAACTGGCTCAGTGACCACGGCCGCGAAGCCCTGGGAGGGTCCCCCTTCAACACGGACGCCGGCGCCACCGCACCCGGGCCGGTCAGGGACGGCGAGCACGTCACCCCCGGCCACAACCCGCTCTACCCCGCCTAAGCTCACCCGGGCTAGAATCTAGACCCCGCCCCCACCCCGTGGAGGGCGGGGTTTCTGCCATCTGGAAGAACAGCGGGCGATACTTCGATGGGGTTGGGCGAGTAGGTTTTAATCTTGTCATCTGGCATGGGCACCGGCGGCGTTTCCTTCCCACCGGGGTTCCAGGAGAGGTCTGGGGGATAAAGTTCAATATCGCCAATTTTGATGTTCTGCAGGGCACTGTTCAGTTTCTCATCAGCAGGAACTATCACCTCGTCGTTGAGCCAGTCCACGCCCTCATCCAGGTTTTGATAGACCTCGGTGGGGTTAACCGGTTGGGTGAGGTCATCCATGTAGCCAGAGGGAACACGGCTTCCGTCTGCAAGGTCTGTCTTCTTCAAGACGGTATTGACACTGTCCCCTGCCAGATCGGCCGCATCTTTTGCGCTCACTGATAGTTCCGACGTCCCGTGGGCTATGCCCAGTAAACGTTGCTGGTTAAGCTCCACCTCGGTGAGGTCTGAATCTTGGCTTGACCCTGCGTAAACGGTTGTTTCACCGGCTCGGAAGTCCCCGTTGAAGAAGTCCGCCAGCACCTCTGACTCTTGGTTGAAGCTTTCGCTATTTTGGGCCTCGCTCAGGTAACCCTTGCTGCCATGAGGGTCGCCCTCATTCCAATAGTTGAGGGAGTAGTCTTCTGTGGGCTGGTAGTGAGGGTTGGCCCCCTGGGTTTTCGGAACGTAGTCTTTCTTGTTATCCATACGAATGTGCGCCACCCCTGGCGGTGCAGCGCCTATGTCGCTGACCGGGGAACCCTGGGTAGCAACCACCTGCACGTTGTACCTGCTTCTGAACTCTTTGTTGTTAGCCAAAGACATGGCCACCACTCCGCCCTGGCTATACCCATTGAGCATGATAGGGGTATCAGAGTCTACACCCTCTTCTCGCAACATTTGGTCCACCAACTGCATAGCAGCAGAGGACTGCGCCAACGGGACGTCCGGGTCATCAAGCAGGGCAGCATTGGCAATGTTTTCAGCCCAGCTCGCCGTACCGCCGTCATAGTTTGCCAGTAGGTCAGACAGTTCACCATCGGTTCCGGGCAGGGTGATAATAACGCGCTCCTGCCCGGTTTGCTCGTCGTAGTGCCGTTGCAGGACGATATGGTCCCACTCGTTGACGTAATGTTCGCCCTGGTAGTGGTCGTCTACCGCCTGGTGGGCGCCACTGACCAGGTAGTTCATCTGCACCAGGTCAGCGGCTGTTTTTGGCGGCCCATCAGGGCGTAAGTTCTCACCGGTTTCTGGGTCAATCCAGGGGTCAATCTCGTTACTGATATCCTCAAATACCCTGAGTCTGCGGACTAGCCCGAAGCTTTTTGCGGTGTCGTGAAGCTGGTCGGTCGCGCCCGAAATAACGGTGCGCCCCACCTTACTGGCGCGGAAGGCCTCAAAGCTTTCAATAGCCGACAGCGTGCCATAGGCGGCCTTCTTCCGCACAAAGACGCTCACCGCCCTATCTGCCAGCTCGACCTTAATCTCAAGGCTATCGAGCCGGTAGCCAAAGGCAGACCCCACAGAACGGGCAAGAGATAGACCCTGCTGGTGGGCGGCTTCATAGCCCCGCAAGACATCGGAGGCAAAAGCCTCAGCTGCCTCATAGTTGGCAGCTGACTGACGCACGGCAACCGCTAGCCTCTGGGCGGCAGCAGCGAGGGTAACCAGTGTAGTGGCACCCACAGTGAGACTGCTGAAGGCAAGAGCCCCCTGGCCGCTGGCATCTAGGGCAGCAAGAGCACCGACCTGAAGGGCAACAGGAGCTAGCCGGCGCCCCAAGCTCTCATACCGGTCTGCCAGGGCTGATAACTGCTGAGAGACCGCAGTTAGCTCTGCTGTATCAACGCTGACGATGTGAGTGGCGCCGGCAGGTACTAGGGAGAAATCCGGTGTTACCGCGATGGGCATAGTTACCTCCCCACCTGCGACAGTGCACCAGCCACCTGGTTCAAGAGGGGGTCGGTTAAGTGGCTCTGTAACTCATTCTGCAGAAGGGTCAAACCGGAGCGGTCGGCATGGGCAATTACATCATCCAGGACACCTTCAACCTGACTCATACCCAGCAGAGCGTTATCAATGAGGGCTCCCACCCCGCCCAGGGTGGCGGCCAGGGCATCAAGACTGGCTCCGATGGTCTCACCTGCATTTCGAGTGGAGGTTGCCGCTGCCTCCAACTCCCCTTGAAAGGCTGCGTTGGCTACCTGTTCTTGGGTCAAAGCCTCCCTAAAAGCTACCGCCGCCTGCGAGCGCCAGCTCTCCAGAGAGTAGGCCCTACTTTCGGCAGCAATGCTCTCTAGCTCTTGCACTTCGGCGTCAATATGTGCCCCGAGCGCCCGCGCCCATTCTCGCACTCGCGCCGCTAGCCCACTGGCTGAAGCGCTAGCGGACGCCGCGGCGTCCGCACCCAACCCGCCACGACCCAACGCTGCCGTTATGTCTGCTGTGCTGGCCATCTGGTTTCTCCTTTCAAACGTCACCTGCCCACAGCATAGAAAAGAGAAACTGCCTCAGCACTACCGCCAGCAGCCCTGTGGATGAGGCACGCCTTCACAGAATGAACTGGGGCGGCACCCAGGGAAGAAAAATGGTGAACTTGTGACGGGGTATGACCACCCGGTGCACACAGGCTGATACAGAGAGACGTCAAAGGTGCAGAACCCCTAGTGCCCGTGAGAAACTAGACCTATGTCTCATCGTGATAACTGCACCACACTGCCCAACGGCCGCCACTCACTCACCGGCGCCGGTCTAGCCCTCGGCGCTCTGGATGGCCGCTACAAGGCCGCTACCGAAACTCTGGTTGACTACCTTTCAGAAGCCGCGCTCAACCGTGACCGCGTGCATGTAGAGGTGGAATGGTTCATCTACCTCTGTGATCACTCTGTCCTGCCCGGTCTGTCTCCCCTGACAGACGCCCAGCGCGATGGCCTGCGCGCCATCGTCACCGAATTCACCGAAGAATCTGCCCTTGAACTAGCTGAGATTGAAGCGGTTACCGTTCACGATGTGAAGGCGGTGGAGTACTTCATTGGTCGCCGCCTTGAAGCTCTAGGACTTGCCCATCTGACCCCTCTGGTTCACTTTGGGTGCACCAGCGAAGACATCAACAACCTCTCCTACGCCCTGGGTATCAAGGACGCCGTCACCAATGTCTGGCTGCCTGCAGCCCGCGGCCTGGTAGAGCAGATTATGAAGCTGGCAGAAGAGGCCCGCGAGGTGCCCATGCTTTCGCGTACCCACGGTCAGCCCGCTACTCCCTCAACCCTGGGTAAGGAACTGGCTGTCTTTGCCTACCGCCTGAACCGCCAGATTAAGCAGGTTGAAAACGCCGAGTTCCTGGGCAAAATCAACGGCGCAACCGGCACCTACTCAGCCCACACTGTGGCTGTACCCGGTGCTGACTGGCAGAGGATTTCAGAAGACTTTGTCACCGGCTTGGGTCTGGACTGGAACCCGCTCACCACCCAGATCGAAAACCACGACTGGCAGGCGGAGCTCTACTCCTCCATCGCCCACTTCAACCAGGTGCTGCACAACCTCTGCACCGACGTGTGGAGCTACATCTCCATTGGTTTCTTCCGCCAGATTCCCGTGGCAGGTGCGACCGGCTCCTCAACCATGCCGCACAAGGTTAACCCCATCCGCTTTGAGAACGCAGAAGCTAACCTCGAGATTTCCAACGGCCTGCTGAATACGCTGGCTTCAACCCTGGTGCAGTCCCGCTGGCAGCGCGACCTCACCGACTCGTCCTCCCAGCGCAACATCGGTGTGGCCTTTGGGCACTCGATACTGGCAATCTCAAACGTAGTTAAGGGCCTGGAGCGCCTGGACATCGCCACCGATGTCATTGCCGCTGACCTAGATGAAAACTGGGAAGTTCTTGCTGAGGCCATTCAGATGGTCATGCGTGCTGAGGCTATTGCAGGAGTTGAGGGCATGGAGAACCCCTACGAGCGTCTCAAGGATTTGACCCGCGGTCACCGCGTAGACGCCGCTCGTCTCAAGGAATTTGTGGCAGAGCTGGGTCTATCAGCCGACGCTGAAAAGCGCCTGAGCGAGCTAACCCCGCACACCTACACCGGTCTAGCAGCCCAGCTTTTGGAGCACGCTAACCGCTAGCGCTTTAGCGCCCCATCCGCCCGCGTGCCTTCAAGTACGCGCGGGCGGCCAGTCGGGCGCCGATAGCACCGGGGTGGTTCTGCGGTAGCTCAGCAGGCTCTGCTACCGCTAGAGCCTCCTTCGCCTGTTCTGCGCCTTCAGTGAGGATGCCTCCCGCACCCTGCCCATCGTCAGCGGTGACAGCGGGGGTGCCGGCAGTTGCATCTTCGGTGTCGTCAGCTTCTGCCCCGGCGTCCTGAAGTAAATCCCGGCTTAAAAACTGGGGAAAGTCTGCCGGCGGCTCCCCCAACTGCTCGGCCAGCTGTTCCACCAGGCTGGCAGCAAAAAGCTTGCGTTCTTTGCTGTTGGTCAGCACAGCGCTACCGGTCTTAGCTAACTGCTCGCCTGCCTTGATGAACAGGAAAGCTTGAGGGTTACGGGCCGCAAAAACACCGATAGCACCTAGTAGGTTAAAGCTCTGACCCTGCGGAGTGTTCTGCCGGGGTGCATCCAGGGCTGCCAGGAGGTCATTGACACCCCCTCCCAAAAGCTGCTCCGCAGCGTCTTCAGCATCTGCCACCTGCCGCCCGTGCAAGAGCGCAAGCGCATGCACATAAGTCTTAATAGCCTGAGCTGAACCCACATGAGCCGCGGTATTGACCCCCTGCTGAGCGCTCAGCCCCGCACCTGCAATTTTCTGGCCGGCGCTACCCAGGTGAGACGCTGCGCGGGTTGCCAGGGCAATCTTAGGGTTACGGGTAAGGCGACCAACTGCCCCGGGGGTGAACTGCTCAGCACCAGCACTTACCCCACCTACCAGGGTGAAGTCCCTGATAAAAAGAGCGCTCACCCTGCTCAACAGTTGCTGCGGGGTGTCATAGGGGTGCTTTAGACGCAGCTTCTTGAGCCGGCGAATCGCCAGCGGTTGAGGCTGTTGGCCAGCAGAGGGCGTACCGGGAGCAGAGTCAGTCATGGCTTCATTCTAAGACACTAAAAACCCACCCCGCCCGAGACCAGCAACGGGTGCTGACTCAGACAGGGTGGGTGAAGATGGAAGGACGCCGGAGCGTAACCCCCTAAGCCTCGATGGGTGCGCCGCCCTCGGTATCACCCTCAGGGTTCTTGACGCCTTGAGCGGCATCGTCCACCAGCTTGGGTGCGCGGTCGGTGTTAAGACCGGCGGGGAAGACGGCGGGCAGGGCGCCGAAGGTGTCAGCGACTGATTTCACCACGGCACGGCCGAGTGCCAGGTTGGCACCGCCACCTACCACAGCGCCGATACCGAAAGGCATAGCGCGGCCCAGCAGTGCACCGGACTGGCGGGTGAGGAAGCGCTTGATGAACATGTTGCGGATGGTGCGCTCGATGCTAAAGATCTTGCCGGAATCCTTAGAGCCCATCATCATGCCCCACTTGCGGGAGACACCACCGGTCTTACCGGTGTGCGCCAGCATGGAATTCATGAGCACGGAGCCGTCTTCGCCCAGCATGATTGCCATAACCATGAGGCGGGCCTTATCGGGGTCTTCTACGTGCACCCCATGCAGCTCTGCCATGGACTGAGCGTAAATAGCAGTGCGCTCAAGGTAACCGCCAACCGCCAAAACGGACAGGCCTACAGAAGCAGCTGTGCCTAAACCGGGCACGAAAGCTGAGGCACCCACTGCGCCGCCGCCGACGGTGACATCGCGCAGGTAGGCCTTCTCAAGGCGCTTCGCTAGCTGGTCCGGGGTTTCGTGGGGGTACTTCTCGCGCATCTTTTTCAGCGCAGAAACGATGAGGGGGCGTTGCACCTTCAGCACGGTGTCAACAGCTTTGGTCACAGCGGGCTTGGGCTTGCCATCAGAATCAAAGGCACTGGAGGCATTGAACATATCAAACATACCGCTAGTTTACTGCCCAGCGCCCCACTATGAACAGGCTACTTGTCTTTTGTACGCCCAGGGCACATATTCCGATACGGGGATGAAAGCAGGTGTCCACACCGCAAAACGCTCAATTTTCACCGCTAGTTGGCCTGGGCTATCGTATGGTGAGGTAGCAGCCGCCTTGAGAGGACTCCATGACACAGCGCCCTAACGCCCGCAGCACCTACACCGGCGTCGCCCTGGTCATCGGTTCCGCCCTGTCGCTACAGTTTGGTGCGGTTTTTGCCTACCAGCTGTTCCCGCAGTTGGGCTCCTGGGGTGTGACCACCCTGCGCCTGGGTGTTGCGGCGCTGATACTCACCCTCATCGTGCGCCCCAAGGTAGGCCAGTGGAGCGCCGGGCAATGGAAGGCAGTAGCACTCTTTGGCGGCTCTATGGCGCTAATGAACGGCACTTTCTACGCCGCTATTGAGCGAATCCCCATTGGGCTTGCCGTCACCATCGAGTTTCTGGGGCCTTTAGTTTTAGCTGCACTGCTGTCACGCCGCGGTATTGACTTTGTATGGCTAGGCATCGCTGTGCTGGGCATGGGTGTGCTGGGCTACGAAAGCCTGCATAGGGCTGCAGATTATGATCCCCTGGGCGTACTTTTTGCCCTCATTGCAGGGCTTGGCTGGGCGCTCTACGTACTTGCCAGTGCAAAGGTAGGCCAGACCGTTCAAGGCACCGGCGGGCTAGCAGTTGCCATGGCGTTTGCTGCCGTCTTTTTACTGCCCCTGGGGGCGCCCGGAGCTATCAAGGGCATCACTGACCCCCACCTGCTTCTACTAGCGGTAGGCACCGGCCTGCTTGCTTCACTGGTGCCCTACACCCTAGAACTTATGGCTCTGCGACGCCTACCGCGCAATACCTTCAGTATTCTGCTCAGTCTAGAACCCGCGGTGGCAGCAATAGCTAGCTTCTTCCTACTGGGACAGGTCACCGGGCCGGTGCGCTGGCTAGCTATCGCCCTGCTCATTGCCGCCAGCGTGGGCGTGACCCTTTCTGCCCGCAAAAATCCCGGCCCTAAAGAGGTGCAGCTGGGTGAGGTAGCGCCGGTGACCGCGTCCCTGCCCATGATTGAGGATGCCGCTGCCCAGGGCTCGAAACCACAAAAGCCCGAGTAAGGCTAGAGTTCGCCCACCCAATCCGCCAGCTCGTGAGTGTCTAGCACGGACGCCGGGTGCGGCCCAGCCGTCAGAATCCGGGCGCGGGTATCGGCGTCCAGCGGTCGCTGTGAACAAACCAGAATCAGGTTGCCCGCATGTTTAGCGGTCAGCATGGAACTTTCGGTTAGGCACCAGACGTGCTCAAAAGTCTCTAGCAGGGTGCGTGCTTGGGCGGCGAAGAAGGTTAGACCGGCATCGTCCCCCACGTTCACCGCCAGCATGCCTTCTTGAGATAAGGCATCACGCAGGTCGATATAAAAGCCCTGTGTCGTGAGGTGTTCGGGAGCTGACCAGCCCGAGAAAATATCGAGCACCAGTAAATCTATGCCCTCTGGGGCATTTAGGTGACCCGTCAGCTGAGGTGCCGCTGCCGCCGCGTCCTCAATAAGAACCTGGCAGTCGGTGCCCGCAGGCAGGGGCAACTGGGAAATGACAAAGCTGGGTAGTTCCCGCTCAATATCCACGGCAATTTGGCGGCTACCGGGGCGGGTTGCCTGCACGTAGCGCACCAGCGTCAGGGCGCCGGCCCCCAAATGCGCAGCAGTCATAGGCTGGCCTGCAGGTGCCACCAGGTCAGCTATGTGGCCAATGCGGCGCAGGTACTCGTAGAAAATGTGGTCAGGGCTGGCGAGATCCACGTGGGACTGTTCAGCGCCCCCAATCTCGAGGATGTAGCCCGTCTCGCTGAAACCATCGCGAGCAACGGAAGCAGAAAGCCCCGAGAAGGAGAGCTGGATATTCTTGGTCATAGAATGACCCTACCGTTTTGGGCGCTTTTAGTTCCATTTGCCTATGACTAGTACACACCCCATAGAACTAAGGGCGTCCAAAACGCTAGTAGATGCCGAAGCTCTTGTAGCGCCCTTCTGGCTCACCAATTTCAGCCTGCACCTGCTCTACGTGACCGGCGGTATCACCTGATCTAAGAGCTGCAAGCAGACTCTCGCACCCCGTCCAGCTGCCCTGGGCGATAACCTCAACGGTTCCGTCATCGAGGTTTTTTGCGTAGCCCACCAGCCCCAGAGGCTTTGCCTCACCGGCAACCCACCAGCGGAAACCAACTCCCTGCACCCGCCCCGAGACGATAGCAGCTAACTGCGCCTTGGCAGGCTCCGCTGCCTGCTTGGTGCCCTTGTCATCGGAGAGAAAATCGAAGAAACCCACAGTGCCTCCTAGTAACCTAACTTCGCGTTGTCTAAAATCGGTAGCGCTTTCTTAGCCTGGGTGACCTCGCCCAAATCTAGCTCTGCAATCAGCACCTCGGGCGCTTCGCCCGCTTGAACCAGGGTTCTGCCGAAGGGGCTGACCACCCGGGAGTAGCCCACACCGAGCGGCTGGGTAATATCAACGCGCGGGTCGCTCACAGCCGGGGAGGCCTGGTCCGCAGCAAGAATGAACATGTTGGAATCAAGGGCGCGGGCGCTGGTCAGAATTTGCCACTGCTCAGCCTTACCTTCACCGCCAGCCCAGGACGCCGCTACGATAGCAGCCTGCGCACCGGCACGTGAGTAATCAGCAAAAAGCTTGGGGAATCGTACGTCATAGCAGGTGGCCAGACCTACTTTCACGCCGTCCACGGTAATGAGCTTCAGCTCCTTACCGGCTTTGACCCCGTCTGATTCTTTCACGCCGAAAGCGTCGTAGAGGTGCACCTTGGTGTAGACCGTCTCCACACCATTCTGGTCGAAGGCATAGAGATTGTTATGCACCCGCAGGTTCCACTCGTCCGCCAGTTGCACGGGGGCAAAACCTCCGGCGACCACGGTGACACGGTGCTCCCGCGCCAGATTGCCCAGGGTCTGGCGGAAGCTAAGCTCGTGCTGGGCGGCATCATCGTAGAGAGAGCCGCCAAAACTGACCATGCTTGCCTCGGGGAAAACTACCAGGCGCGCCCCTTGACTCACCGCTGCCTCGGTGTACTCGCGCAGTAGCTTCAAGTTAGCGGGGACGTCTTTAGTGGACTGAATCTGGCAGAGGGCAATCTTCATAGTCCCACTTTAGGCAAGAAAGGTGCTTATTCAAAGGGTTTATCGGCTGATACAACAGGGCAGGGAACGGTGCTAAAGATTTGCTGCTTTCTTAAAAGCGGCAACCATATCGCTAGCTGAGGTGGATGAATCAACGCTCTCCACTACCTTGCCGTTAACAACGAACTGCGGGGTTCCGGTGACGCCGTTTGCCTTACCCTCTTCGTACTCGCGCTGAATTAGTTCGAACTGATCGTCCCTCGTGAGATCGGTTGCAAACTGCTCTGCGTTCAAACCCAGATTTTCTGCATAGCCGGTGAATGTTTCAATCAGGCTCTCGGATGTGGTGAGCTCTTTCCAGTCTTTCTGGTGTTTGAAAATATGATCAGCCATCTGCTGATGAGCACCCTGAAGTTCCGCCGCCTGAACTGCCTGTGCAGCCGGAATAGCGTTACCGTGCATCGGCAGTGGGAAGTGCTTAACCGTCACGTTCATGGTGCCTTCAAGCTCCCCTGCCACCTGCGCGTAGGTGGGGTCAGCTTTGGCGCAGTAGGGGCACTCTAGGTCAGTAAAGAGTATGACGGTGGGGGCACCTTCGGTGACCTCGTTGAGATGGTAGCCGTCCTGGGTGCGCGCCCCGGTTTCGGTAGCACTGAGAAACTCTTGCTGACCTGAGGGCGCCGTGGCACCGGATGCCGCACTGCTGGGTGCCGCCGGTGAATGAGCGTTTTCACTAGATCCACCGCAAGCAGTCAGCGCCAGTAGCGCAATAAAAGACAGAGTAAGAGTGCGGGTACGGGCGGAGGGTTTCACAGGGGACTCCTTAAAAATGAGTAACACTTGACCACCACCTTACCCCCACCAGAATGGGGCCAGTGGCGACAAACTGTCAGCACCCAGCACAGCAGCGAGCGCACATGAGATGTCACACAAACGCACGACCTGCACCCCTTAAAACTCACCTAAAGGAATAGACTCGAAGGTAAGGCAAAGAGCCCCCTTCGCGCCCGCACTGAGCCTGACGCGAGGGCCCAACCCGCCACAAGGAATATAGATACTGATGACCAACGGCATGTACATTTCAGCGATGACCCAGGGCTCAGGCAAGTCCCTCATCGCACTTGGCCTCTTCGATTCTCTGGTCAAAGAAACTGACCGCGTGGGCTTTTTCCGCCCCGTTTTCGCCGGTGAAATCGAATCGCAAGACCCGCTGATTCGCCTGCTGCGTACCAAGTACGAACTGACAGAAGATCAGGCACGCGGCGGCGTCTCCCTGGACCGCTGCCGTGAACTACTGGCAGAGGGCAACCACGAAGAAATGTCTTCCATTGCCGTGTCGGTATATTCCCAGATGGCAGCGCACTGTGACGTTATCATCGTGGACGGCACCGACCTGCTCTCCCACAACGCAGCCACCGTTGAGTTTGACCTCAATGCCCAATTCTCCCGCGACCTCGGCCTACCCGTCATCGCCGTGGTTGGCGCCCAGGAGGCATCCGTCTCTGACGCGGTAAATGCGATTGACGTCGCCCGCACCGAGCTGCATAACGCCAAGGTTGATGTGCTGGCCATGATGGTCAACCGCTGCCGCCCCGAACTGCGTGACGAAATCGCCAAGAACGTCAAGCGCGGCCCCTCCAACCGTCCCGTCTACGTTCTACCCGAGTTGCCCGAAATGGCACTGCCCACCGTGGCAGAGGTTGTGCACAATCTGGGTCTGAACAGTGAAGGCATGAGCGCTGACTTCCTGGACCGCGACATCCACGACATCAAAATCGCGGCTATGACCGTCTCAAACTTCCTCTCCCAGTTCACCGACGGCGACTTCGTGATCGTGCCCGGTGACCGCTCAGACATCATGGTTGCAACCCTGGCATCTGCCCTGGCACCCAGCTTCCCTGCGCCATCAGGCATGCTGCTCACCGGCGGCCTGACCAACGAACTGGGCAGCGACACCGCCATCGGCCAGCTGGTTGAAAAGGCACCCTTCCCCGTCTTCTCCACCCAGCTAGACACCTTCAAGGCAGGCCGCGCGGTCTCCCAGGTGCGCGGCCAGCTAGCCCTCGCCCAGCCCCGTAAAATCGCGGCAGCCCTGGGTGAATGGTTCCGCAACGTGGACGAAAAGGAACTCTTCGAGCGCCTAGAACTCGAACGCCCCGCCACCATGACCCCCCTGCGCTTCTTGCACAACCTCATTGAAAAGGCACGCAGCGACCGCCGCTCCATCGTGTTGCCTGAAGGCTATGACCCCCGCATCCTACGCGCCGCGTCCATCATTGCGCGCCGCGACTTCTGCGACCTGGTCATCATCGGCAACCCCCAGAAAATCGCGGAAATCTGCCAGCGCGAATCCATCGACCTACCCATCGCAGGTGACGGTAAGCGTGGCGTCACCATCATCGACATCGATGACAACGAATACTTCGATGACTTCGCCGCCACCTACGCTGAACTGCGCGCTCACAAGGGCATGACGCTTGAAGGCGCCCGCAACCGCATGATGGACCCCTCCTACTTCGGCACCATGATGGTGCACAAGGGTATCGTGCACGGGATGGTCTCCGGTGCAGCAAACACCACCGCCAACACCATCCGCCCCTCCCTGGAGTTCGTCAAGACCCGCCCCGGCGTCAAAATCGTTTCCTCGGTCTTCCTCATGCTCATGGAAGACCGCGTGCTGGTCTTCGGTGACTGCGCAGTCAACCCCAATCCCAATGCCGAGCAGCTGGCAGACATCGCCACCGCCTCCGCTGAAACTGCCCGCCAGTTCGGTGTAGACCCCAAGGTCGCCATGCTCTCCTACTCCACCGGCACCTCCGGCTCCGGCGCGGACGTCGAGGTAGTAGTCGAAGCAACCGAGAAGCTGCGTGAGTCCAACCCCGACTTCGCCTTCGAAGGCCCCATCCAGTTCGACGCGGCATCCAACATATCCATCGCTTCCTCCAAGCTGCCCGACTCAGAGGTCGCAGGTAAAGCAACCGTCTTCATCTTCCCCGACCTCAACACCGGCAACAACACCTACAAGGCTGTCCAGCAGACCTCCGGCGCCGTCGCTGTTGGCCCCGTCCTGCAGGGCCTGCGCAAGCCGGTGAACGACCTGTCCCGCGGTTGCACCGTTGATGACATCATCAACACCGTTGCTATCACCGCGATCCAGGCACAGACCATGTAATTCAGGCTCCGCACGGACGCCGGCTAGTTAGGTTAGACGCGGTGGACGCCCCTCTGCCGCATCAATCTCCGGCTTGGTTTGGGCAGTAAGCGTGCGCCTTTGCCAGCTGACACTCTCACGGGTTCTCTAGCGCTCACGCGTGATTCACGCCAGCCCCGAGCCAGCTGGCTCCAAGCGCACGCTTACTGCCACCTAGCGAAAGCGCGCCCGGACGTCTGCCACCCACAAACTTTTTATCTATTAGAAGGAAACACTTTATGCTCGTTCTTGTTATCAACTGCGGTTCATCCTCAGTCAAGTACCAGGTGCGCGACACCGCCGCTACCGGTGAAGACGCCCAGGTCATTGCTAAGGGCCTGATCGAAAACATTGGTGGGGCTGAGATCCCCACTCACACCGAGGCTCTGCACATCATGGCTGAAGCGTTGGTTGAGCCCCTGCACGGCAAGACCATTGGCGCTATCGGCCACCGCGTGGTCCACGGCGGCGAGATTTTCTCTGAACCCGTCATCATTACCGAGGACGTCATCACCAAGATTGATGACCTCTCACCGCTGGCTCCCCTGCACAATCCCGCCCACGTGCTGGGTATCCGTGCAGCGCAGGAAACCTACCCCGGCGTCCCCATGGTCGCTGTCTTTGACACCGCCTTCCACGGCACCATGCCCGCACATGCTTACCGCTACGCTGTTCCCGAGGACTTCTACGAGCAGTACGGCGTGCGCCGCTACGGCTTCCACGGCACCAGCCACGACTACGTCACCGGCATTGCCGCTGACTTTCTGGGCGTAGAGCGCAGCGAGTTCAACGGCGTCATCGCCCACCTGGGTAACGGTGCCTCAATCACCGCTATCGAAAAGGGCGCCTGCATCGACACCTCCATGGGCTACACCCCCCTGGCTGGTCTGATTATGGGCACCCGCTCCGGCGATATTGACCCCTCAGCTCTGACTTCTGTGATGATTCAGAACCCTGAAATCACCGCTGAGAAGATGGACACCATTCTTAACAAGCAGTCCGGTCTGCTGGCTATCGCCGGTAACAACGATATGCGCGAGGTCGTTGAGGCAATGGAGGGCGGCGACGAGCGTGCCAAGCTGGCACTGGACATGACCTCCTACCGCCTGGCTAAGTACATCGGTGGCTACCATGTGGCTGTTGGTGGCATGCAGGCGCTGGTCTTCACCGCAGGTATCGGCGAGAACTCCCACCAGTTCCGCGAGCTGGCTATCTCCCGCCTGGGTGCCCTGGGCATCAAGCTGGACGCCGAAGCCAACAAGGTACGTGGCGATGAGCCCCGCATCATCTCCACCGAGGACTCAGCTATCCCCGTACTGGTCGTTCCCACCAACGAGGAAAAGGCTATTGCTGAAGCTACCGAGGCCCTGACCAAGTAGCCCGGCTTCAGCCCTTGAAAACCGCTACGTACCCTATGGGTGTGTAGCGGTTTTTTTATGCCCGGGGCACGGAGGTTCTGCTGTGTAGCTGTTACCGGTCAGAAGCCGTTACTAGGATGTCTAGCAACTATTTCTGCAAGGAGGCGAGAGGTCAGTGGAAGAGTTCAAGTCTCAGTGGGCATACTTTCCCCAGTGGATTCGAATTGCCAGCGCAATGCTTATCATCCTTCTAGCTATCCTTTTAATATATGCGGATATTGAGGGGTACGAGTGGCTTGCCTTATTGATAATCGCTGTACTTATCCTGCTTTTTACCCCGCTGATCATAGCGGCAAGGAGCAGGGTGGAAATAGACAGTGAATACATCCATATCAGGTATTGGCCACTCATAACTTTGAAAGTTCGGATTGAAGACATCGAAGAAGTACAGTTTCAAGACAACATTGCATCGCCGATTTCACGGTATGGCGGAATAGGGCTATCTATAGCAGCAGAACGCTCATCAATCGGCATCTCAGATGGGCACCCTATCTTCATAAATACCGGCGACAAAATATATGAAACCCTCATACCGGATGCAAACGATGTTGAAAATCTAAAACTCTACCTACAAAGGGTGGGAGTTGAGGTTCAAACTCTAAAATAATGGCTGCTGGTCTCCTCATAGAGTTCTGTTCAAAAGACGTAGCGTTGCAGCCGGTCGTCTCGGGGCAGAATGTTTTAAGCGGTGGCGCGTGCATGGGTATTCCCTCACGAGCAGGGGGTAATCCCCCTGCTCGTGAGGGAATACCCATGCTGGTCTAAACCCCTTGTGGTGGCTAGGTGGGAGGGGTAGAGTCAAACTACCTCTTCGTTTATAGGTGCTGTCAGCAAGGACGCTGGTCAGACCGTTAAAAGCCTGGCAGGAAAGGTGACGCCATGAAACTGAAAATTTTGGCTACCGTAGGCATTCTGGTGGCGCTAGCAACCAGCATCTATAGCCTGTGGGGTTTCTTTAATCCGGGAGAAACTAACAAGTACGTCACCCTTATCTTGCTTGCCCTCATGATGGGCTTCCTCATTCCCACTCAGATGCTGTCCAACCGCCAGCGTCAGCAGAAAAGCATGACCGACTCCCGCGATAGTACTGCTTAGGAGCACCCATGTTTCAGATCAGCCCACTAGAACTGCTGGTCCTTGCCGTCTGCATTCTCCTGCTCTTCTTACTCTTTACTTCCCGCTTTAAGCGCAAATAGCCCAGCACGGTAGTTGCTAGCGCCCCGCCGTCCTTTCTTGTTCTGCCCGCCACCAAACCCACGCCCCTTCCCCGCTTTCTTGCTAGTGTTATACAGGAAGTACAGGTCTAACCAGCGAGAGACGCATGAGCGAAACACCCTACGGCATCGAACCGACCCAGCAGCAGGCGGCTCAGCAACCCGGAACCCCATTACCCGATGACCTCTCGCGCGGCTGGCTGCCCGAAGACACGCGCCAGCGGCCCCTCTCGCCCCTGCCCGCGCCCAAGCTCTTTGGCTTCCAGTCGCTGCTGCCCTTCAAATTCCTCAACGCCATCCGCCACCCCGCTGAAGTGCCGCTGGTGGCTATGGCCTACGCCCTGACCTTCATGGTCTACATCGGCGGCGCTGTCTTCCTCGTCGTTCAGCTGACACGTTTCATCGTGGAACCAGACTTCTTCTGGACCCCAAGCAACCTGGTAGTTCAGCTCATCGTCATTGCTCTCTACCTGCCTATTATCGCCTTCTTTGTGCGCGCCATGAACTACGCTCAAATGCGCATCCAGGGTGTGCGCATGTCGCCCACCCAGTTCCCCGAGGGCTACCACATGGTAGTTGAAGCTGCCCACGCTGCCGGTCTGCGCCGCGTGCCGGACGCCTACGTGGTCGCCGGTAACGGCACCATCAATGCTTTTGCCTCCGGGCATGGGCACCGCCGTTTCATCGTTATCTACTCAGACCTCTTTGAAATTGGCGGAAAAGCACGCAACCCCGAAGCTCTACGCTTCATCATTGGTCACGAAGTGGGGCATGTCGCCGCTGGCCACGTCAGCTATTTCCGCCTCATCTTTACCTCCTTCTTCACCCAAGTGCCCTTCCTAGGAACGTTACTTTCCCGCACCCAGGAATACACCGCCGATAACTTCGGCTACCGTTTCTGCCCCGAAGGCGCCGAAACTACCACCAGCGTTCTTGCCGCCGGTAAGTACCTGATGAATGACGTGAACTTTCACGAGCTCGCCAACCGCGCCGTCTACGAGCGCGGATTCTTCACCTGGCTAGCCAACCTCAACACCACCCACCCACCGGTTACCTGGCGTGCCCACGCCCTGCGCGACCGCACCGAGCCCGGACGCCTGGTCTGGCGCCCCAAGAACAACCCGGTCTACCCCCTCTCTGCTGTGCCTGCTGCCGAACCGGCAGCCGCCTGGCCAGACCCGCTACAGGCCAGCGACTTCATGCTCACCTACCCCGAGCGCGAGGACAACCAGCACTGGGGTTCAGTGCAGACGGTCTACCGCGAGCCTGCCCAGTACCGCGACCGCACCGTGGGCGATATGCTCTACACCGGTTGGGTGCCCCCGCAGTTCCGCGGCTATATGCCCGGTAGCTTTGGTGACCCGGCGCGTGGTGCGGCAGCACCAGCCGGCGGCTCTACCCCGCAGGCACACCCTGAAACTCCCAGCTCGGACACACCCCAGCGTCCTACCTCAGAAGGCCCGGACGCCACCGGCGGCTCCAATGGTTCGGACGATCCCGGTAGCTCAGCAGGCGCATCTGACCCTCAGAACCCCGCTTAAACCGGGGGCTGGTGAAACCCTAGAATGACCCTGAAAAACTTGCTGGCCCGCCGCCCGGACCCGCTAATCGTGCTGATTATCGTGGCGGTTATCCTGGCCATCCTTCTACCAGCTCGCGGTGACTTTGCCGAGGGCTTCAGCCTGGCCACCAAAGTAGCTATTGCTCTGCTCTTCTTCCTCTACGGTGCCCGTCTCTCACCTACTGAGGCGCTACAGGGCCTTAAGCATTGGAAGCTGCACAGCACCATTCTGGGCTTCACCTACCTAGTTTTCCCCCTGCTGGGTTTGGCGCTTTACCCCCTAACCTATGTGCTGGGGCAAGAACTCTACCTGGGTCTACTTTTCATGTGCCTGGTACCCTCGACCGTGCAGTCCTCGGTGGCTTTCACTTCGCTTGCTCGCGGTAACGTTGCCGGGGCTATCGTCAGCGCCAGCGCCTCCAATATTGCCGGTATTCTGCTCACCCCCCTGCTGGTGATGTTGCTCATGCGTAATGGCGACTTAGTTATTTCTGGCAGCGCCTTCCTGGATATTTCTATTCAGCTTCTCCTACCCTTCCTCATCGGCCAGCTACTACGCCATTGGGTGGGTGGGATCGCCAAAAATAAACTCACCAAAAACGTTGACCGACTCTCCATCGGCATGGTGGTCTACTCTGCTTTCTCAGCGGGCATTGTGGACGGCGTGTGGTCCCGCATCGGCATCTGGCAGCTGCTTGCCCTGGTGATTCTGTCCCTGCTCATTGTGGAGTTTATGCTGTGGTTCAGCGGCTTCGTCTCCAAGAAGCTGGGCTTTAGCTACGGTGATCGGGTGGCAGTTCAGTTCTGCGGTTCCAAAAAATCACTGGCGACCGGTGTGCCGATGGCAGCGGTCATCTTCGGTGGTGGCGCAGTTGGCGCCATTATTTTGCCGCTGATGATTTTCCACCAGGTACAGCTGATGATTTGTGCCGCCCGCGCCGCCAAGTGGGCACGTCAGGCGCCCTAGGCCCAAGGCCGGTCCAGAACCCAAGCCGGCTACTATCGGCGCACCTAGAACACCCGCCGTCCTACATCACAAAACTTTCTTGCAAGCAGTAAAACTGCCTTGGTAGCCTGTGCCCATGACTCTTAGCCAGGCGCTGATCGGTTTTGCGGGTATCGCTTTTCTGATCACCATCATTCCCGCCACTGATACCGCCCTGGTGCTGCGCTCCCTCGTAGCCCGGGGCAGAGCCGCAGCCTTTGCCTGCGTTCTGGGTATCACCGCTGGCCTGCTCATTTGGGGCATAGCGGCAGCCACCGGCTTGGCAGTGCTCATGGCAGCAGCCCCGGGTGTCTTTGATGCCATCACCCTGGCGGGCGGTGCCTACCTCATCTACCTGGGCGTACGTTTTCTGCTCAACCTGCGCCAGTGGGGATCAGTGACCGCCCTCAAAACCCAGGACGCCGCCCTGGCCAGTATGCCAACCCCCAAGACTCCCGTGGGAAACCTTGATTCAGCAAGCACCCGTAACGCAGGGGTCTACCGGGACTTTTTAGCGGGTTTTATCGCCAACATTCTCAACCCAAAAATCGCGGTTTTCTACATCGCCACGGTGCCACCTTTTATGGTTGCTACCGTGCCACCACTGCTGATGGGCACCTACCTGGCACTCATCCACGGTGGCATTAACGTCACCTGGTTCGCAGTCATCATCGCCCTGGCGTCCCTGTCTATGAAGTGGCTCCTGCACCCACGCGCCACCCTAGTGATTGACGGGGTGGCCGGCACCGTGCTGGTGATCTTTGGTGCAACTATCCTCTGGGAAGCTGCCCTTAGCCTCTAAAGACCCAGCGCCTGAACCACACGAATCAAAGAAATATGAGCAAGAGCCTGCGGGAAGTTACCGGTCAAACGCTCATGGGCAAAGTCGTACTCCGAACTCATCAAGCCCAGGTCATTGGCGCAGTCCAGCACCAGGTTCAGCAGGGCGCGGCCGTCTGCCTCACGCCCTGAACGGATGTACTGCTCAGCCAGCCACAGGGTGGAGGTGAAATGGGGGTTGTCCTGTCCTTCAAAACCGTCATGCGAATCGGAGTTGTCATAGCGATAAATCATGCCCGAGGTGTGCTGGATGGTTTCCTCGATACGCTTGACGGTCGCCAGCATACGCGGATCATCCCAAGCCACAAGCCCAATCTGGGGTAGTTGTAGCAGGGAGGCATCCACGCTGGAACCACCGTAGGTTGAGACGAAGCAACCCAGGGTTTCGTTGTAACCGCGGGTCAGAATGTCCTCGGCCACGGTGTCACGGCAGGCCTCCCAGGTAGCGGCGTCGCCGTCCATGCCGTAATCACGAACTGCTGATACACCGGCGTCAAAGGCAGCCCAAAGCATCGCCTGAGAGTGAGTGTAGGTGGAAGGTTCACCGTAGATTTCCCACATGGACCGGTCAGTTTCACCGATGCGCTCAGTAGCCGCGTTCAGCAGTGCCTTCTGAATCGGCCAGGACAGGTGATCCTCAGCCACACCCTGCTCACGCAGGTTCGCAAAGGTCACCAGCACCTGCCCCAGGGCATCCCCCTGGAACTGATCGCCAGAACCATTGCCCGAACGCACCGGCTGAGAGCCCTCATAGCCGGGGAGCGCCAGGCGGCGTTCCATATCGTCCTTCTCGCCCGCCAGCCCGTAGACCGCGTGAATCTGACGCGGGTTATTGGCAAGGGCGCGCAGAATCCAGTTGCGCAGCTGCGCAGTTTCACGCTCGTGCCCGTGGGTGAGGGTGACGTCCATAGCCATAGCAACATCACGCAGCCAGGTGAAGCGGAAATCGTGGTTGCGCTTACCGCCGATGACCTCGGGGAGGGATGTGGTTGCTGAAGCAACCAGCGCACCGGTTTCACGCGAAATCAGGGCACGCAGCACCAGCAGTGAGCGTAGACGAGCTTCACGGTAACGGGCGTCTGCCTCTTCGCGGTGGGACTCTTCGGTGGGTACAGCAATGGGGGTAGCAGCAGTCTGTGCCAGTTCTCGGTAGGTTTCTTCGTCGACCTCCAGCGAACTCGTGTTGGACCCGCTTTCAAGCAGAATAGAGGAGGTTTTTAGGCTCTCGGTGGCATCCTCTTGAAGCTCGGGCACCGAACGCACCGCAGAGATTTCTTCTGGGCTTGCTGTATCAGCGCCGGCCGTATCAGCACCAATAGCCTGAGGCTTAGTTTCTTCTTCTGGAGCGGTGTAAAGATCAGACCACTCACTCCACTGATCTTGGGTGTAAGTCAGTGCCGTGGGGTAATCGACCGGTACCGGCGGATTGTGGTTAGAGGCAAAGTAAGACAGCGCAAAAGTATAGCTCTGACCTGCTGAAACGGTGAAGGTTTCCGCCTTGGATTCAGGGTCACCCTCAGGCACACTATCACCGTGGAAAACCAGTGCGTGGGGGCCAGCCATACCCACCAGCATGGCTGCATCCGGGTCTGGTGAACCATCTGATCTGGTGCCTTCATAACGGGTCACCCAGGGCACGGTCTTGCCGTAGTCAAAGCGCATAGCTAGCTCGTGGTACATGGTGACCTCACCGGTGAGGCCCTCAACATTACGAACGATGGTGGTACCGCCAGAAAGGGGCATAAACTCGGTGACGCGCACACTGGCGTCCCCCACAAACCAGACGGTCTGCAGAATAAAAGTGTTTTCGCGGTAAGAGCGCTCAGTACGCACCTCTTCTACCGGAGCTGGGTTCACCGATTCGAGGGGAGCCAGGAGCCAGCGCCCGTGCTCACGCTCGCCCAGCAGAGCTGCAAAGACCGCGCGGGAGTCAAAGCGCGGAGCGCAGAACCAGTCGATAGAACCAGCCCGTGAGACCAAAGCACCGGTGTTCATATCTGAAAGTAGAGCATAATCTTCGATGAATGAAGCCATGCCACCCAGTCTAACAGGGGGCTTATTAAGACTGTGGAGATGATCTAAAACTGCTGGAGGCAATACACTTGAAATATACCCCTATGGGGTATACATTAAAGGTATGTGCGAAGAAGATTCAAGCCCCACTGCACCCCACGGTTACACCCCTGAGAAGGACGCCTACCTCAAGCGCCTACGCCGCATTGAAGGGCAGGTGCGCGGGGTCGCCCGCATGGTCGAGCAGGACACCTACTGCATCGACGTTCTCACCCAGGTAGCCGCCATCAACAAGGCACTGCACAGCGTCTCACTACAACTGGTAGAAGACCATGTGCGGCACTGTGTGGTCGGCGCAGCCACCGAAGCGCAGACAAGCGGCAACCCAAAACTCTTGGACGCCAAATTATCCGAAGCTATGACCGCCATTAGCCGACTGGTCAAAAGCTAACCCACCTCAAGGAGGAAACCCATGTCAGCAACCACCGTCAAAGCAACCGGTCTGACCTGCAACCACTGCGCGATGAGCGTTACCGAAGAGCTCGAAGAAATCGAGAACGTGACTAACGTTGAGGTCGCTGTCGTCAAGGACGGCGAATCAACCGTCACTATCACCCACGACGGCAACCTCACCAACGACAGCATTGAAGCCGCTATTACCGAAGCCGGCTTCACCCTGGTTAAGTAAGCGCAACCTGCATGGGCAACCTATCACCAGCAGAGGGATTACCCCCTGCTAATGACGCTTTACCCATGCCTCCGATGGAGGAAACCACACCATGACCTCTACACCCGACACCTCGGCCTCCGCTCCGGAGGTCTCTAACACCCTGAGCCAGCCAACCCGCATCGTCACCCTGGACGTGGGGGGTATGACCTGCGCGTCCTGCGTGGGGCGGGTAGAGCGCAAGCTGAAAAAGTTGGGTGTAGACCCCTCCGTCAACCTGCCTCTGGAAACCGCCCGAGTGATTGCTCCGGCGAACATCAGCGATGAGCAGCTCATTGAAACCGTGGAGAAGGCGGGCTATACCGCACGCCTCAAAGCGGAAGACGCCCTGGACGACGAACAGGAAGCCGGCACCTCGCTAACGCTCCGCATTGTGGTGGCGCTGATTTTTGCGGTGCCGGTTTTCTTTATCTCCATGTTTTCTAGCTTCCAGTTCCCGCACTGGGGGTGGGTAGTTGCTGCCCTGACCTTGCCGGTTGCCACGTGGGCGGCGTTACCCTTCCACCGCCCCGCCTGGACCAATCTCAAGCACGGCTCCTTCACCATGGACACCCTTATTTCTCTGGGTGTCATCGCCAGTTTTGTCTTTTCGCTCTGGCAGCTTCTTGTTGACCCTGCCATGACGGCTCATGCGGGTGCGTCCCACGGTGGGCACGGTGGCGGGCACGGCATGGACCATCAGCTCTACTTCGATGCTGCCACCATGATTACCACCTTCCTGTTGGTGGGCAGGCAGATTGAGCATTCCACTCAGCGCAGGTCTTCCCGGGCCCTGCGTAACCTCCTGGATTTGGGCGCTAAAAGTGCCACCGTGCTGCGGCAGGGGCAGGCAGTACAGATTCCCGTCAAAGATCTGCTACCGGATGATAAATTCCTGGTGCGCCCCGGTGAGAAAGTTGCGGTGGACGGGCAGGTAATTTCTGGCCGTTCAGCTCTAGATACTTCCCTGCTGACCGGCGAATCAGTGCCCATTGAGGTTGGCCCCGGGGACACGGTGGTGGGCGCGACCGTGAACACCTCCGGTGCGCTGACAGTGCAAGCAACCCGGGTGGGTGCCGATACCGTTCTGGCGCAGATGGGGCGGGCTGTTGCTGAGGCTCAGGCAACCAAGGCGCCTATCGCCCGCCTAGCTGACCGTATTTCGGCGGTTTTTGTGCCCATCGTGATGGGCATTTCTCTGGTGGTTTTGGCGGGCTGGTTGCTAATCACCGGCGATGTCAACGCCGCCTTCACCGCAGCGGTTTCGGTGCTCGTCATTGCCTGCCCCTGCGCTTTGGGCCTTGCCACCCCCACCGCCCTGCTGGCGGGAACCTCACGTGGCTCGCAACTGGGTATTTTGATTCGGTCAGCTCGGGTGCTAGAAAGCACCCGGACGGTAGACACCGTGGTGCTCGATAAGACCGGCACCGTCACCACCGGTGAGCTGACCCTAGCCCGCGTGTTGCCTCTGGGCTCCTGGTCTGAGGCGCAGGTGCTGGCTTTGGCTGGTTCCACCGAGGCACCGTCCGAGCACCCTCTAGCGCGTGCAATGACCGGGGCTGCCCGGGCACACGGCTCACTGGCCTCAGTCGATGATTTTGAGTCCGTAGCAGGCGGTGGTGTGCGTGCCACCGTTACCTATCAGGGGCAGCCGGTGCGCACCGTGGTGGGGCAGGTCTCCCACCTGGTTAGTGAAGGCATTGAGGTTTCTGACGCTGTTAGTCAGCAGGTGCATAGCCTTCAAGAAGAGGGGCTCACCACCGTACTCCTGGCGGTAGAAGGCCACCTTGCCGGTCTGCTCTGCTTGCAGGATTCACCCAAGGACGACGCCGCACCCGCCCTTGCCGAGCTCAAGGAACTGGGGCTCACCCCGGTTCTGCTGACCGGGGACTCCGCACCGGTAGCCCGCGCTGTTGCCGCCCGCGTGGGCATTGCCCCGGAGCACGTTTTTGCCGGGGTTAGCCCAGCAGACAAGCTGGATAAGATTACACAGCTGCAGGCTGGTGGCAGTGGCGTTGCCATGGTGGGTGACGGCGTGAATGACGCCGCCGCCCTGGCGAAGGCCAACCTGGGAGTGGCGATGGGTTCAGGTACCGATGTTGCCATGGAGGCAGCCGATATGACGATTATGCGCAGTGACCTGGCGTCCTTGCCCACCGCAATCAGGCTGAGCCGGGCGACCCTGCGCCTGATTAAGTCCAACCTTTTCTGGGCTTTCGCCTACAACACAGTGGCGATTCCCGTTGCCGCAGCGGGCCTGCTCAACCCCATGATTGCGGCAGCGGCCATGGCTTTCTCGTCCGTGTTCGTGGTGCTTAATTCCACCCGCCTGCTCCGCTTCTCCAGGTAGGTACCACCTTCGTCAGAAAAACCCACCTAGTTGGTGGGTTTTTCTGAGTGGAATGGTACCTACGCGGGGTAGAGGGCGGGCTTAACGTCGCGGACGATTGCCTGCAGCTGGCGCAGGTTGAAATCCACTCCCAGCATGTTGGGAATAGTCACCAGCAGGGTGTCCGCCTCGACAACGGCTTCATCCCGGGCTAGCTCTTCGGCGATTTTATCGGGCTCGCCGATATAGCTCTTGCCAAACCGGGAGACAGCACCATCCAGAATACCGACCTGGTCCTGCCCCTCACCCTGAGCGCGCAGACCGAAGTAGTAGTTACTCTGCTCGTCAATAATCGGGATAATCGAGCGCGAGACCGAAGTGCGCGGAGCACCCTCGTGCCCGGCAGACTTCCAGGCCTCTTTAAAAATGCGCAACTGCTCGGCTTGGAGCTGGTCAAAGGGCACGCCGGTATCTTCCAACAGCAGGGTGGAGGACATCAGGTTCATGCCCTGCTCGCCGGCCCAGCGGGCGGTGTTGCGGGTGCCAGCACCCCACCAGATACGGCTGGGCAGGCCGGGTGACTGGGGTGTAATCGGGTCGAGCTGGGTAGGGTCAGCAAGGTTCTGAGCAATTCCCTTACCGGCGATAGCCTCACGGAAGAGGGCGGTGTGACGGCGAGCCATATCGGTCTCGTCCTCCCCCTCGGCGGGTAGGTAGCCGAAGTGGGCAAAGCCCTTATAGACGGTCTCAGGTGAGCCGCGGGAGATACCCAGCTGTAGGCGCTCGTTACCGGCGATGAGGTCGACCATGGCGGCCTGCTCTGCCATGTAGAGCGGGTTTTCGTAGCGCATATCGATGACGCCGGTGCCCAGCTCGATGGTGGAGGTGCGGGCTGCTGCGGCGGCCAGCAGGGGGAAGGGGGACATCTGCTGCTGGGCGAAGTGGTGCACGCGGTAGAAGGCCCCGTCCAGCCCGATTTCTTCAGCGCCGACCGCTAGATCGATGGCCTGGTGGAGCATGTCGGCGCCGGTGCGGGTTTTGGAACCGGGGTAGTCGCCGTAGTGGCCAAAGGAGAGGAAGCCTATTTTTTGAGTCATGGCCTTGCGCCTTTCTGGTGGATTTTCCTACAGAAATTATTTTACTAGTAAAGTTTTTTAATTGAAAGGGTGCCTAACCAAGAGGCATCCGCCCCTCTGAAAAGTAAGAGGTTGATGCAAGTTGTAGGGCCCGCTTTCACCACAGCGTCAAAAAAAAATTAAAAATTTCCGTGACACTTTGCCCCTCTGTTCCGTCTTACTACTGACGGCGCATCTGGCATAGATTGAGAGCCCCTCTCAATCTGCTCCGTCACCTAAACTAACGACCCTTTACAGAAGGAAGAAACCATGTCTCAGACCACCGTGACCCCCGCAGATATCGCCGGAAACCAGAGCGTCGAGCCCCTCACCCGCAACACCGGCACCGACAACGGCCAGGGTTCCACCAGCATCAACGACGGTGTTATTGCCAAGATTGCAGGCATTGCCCTGCGCGAGGTTGAAGGTGTCTACGCCTTAGGCGGCGGTGCAGCACGTGCCATGGGCGCCCTGCGCAACGCTGTAGGCCAAGAAGACAACCTCAGGCAGGGTATCAGCGTAGAGGTAGGTCAGACCCAGGCCGCCCTCGACCTCTCCATTATCATCGAATACCCCTACCCCATCTACGACGTCGCCGACCAGGCTCGCCAGGCGGTGATTGAAGCTATTCAAACGCTAGCTGGCCTCGAAGTCACCGAGGTGAATATTGAAGTTCTCGACGTTCACATCCCCAGCGACGACTCCGCTGAAGAAGCCACCGAATCTGAGGGTCGTGTTAAGTAATGACTAAGACTTTTGCTGGTGCCCTGCTGGGCACGATTCTGGCTTTCGCTGGGCTTGCCTACGGTTTTGGTGGCTTCGTGCTGGTTGCTCTCCTGATGGCTCTCGGTGCCGCTGCTGGGCATTTTATGCAGGCCTCAGACTTCAGCGTTTCAGACCTCTTTGATGCCCTGCGTAAGAGCACATCATCTCGGTAAATTCAGTATTCAGCACTGTGTGCGCGGTCAACCCCAGCAACCTGCGCACGGCAAATGAGGCTCAATGACTACACACATTAAAGGACGCGGGCATACCACGGTCAGGCAGAAAGCCCTGATATCGACCTGCTCAGCCCTTGCTGCTCAGGCTATAGGGGTACCTGTAGAGAGGGCGCAGACCTCCCTCTTTGACGACGACGGTCAGCTTGGCATATCGGTTACCGTGGACTACCCGCTCCCCCGACTCGATAGGCTCATCGAGCACGAAACCTATCTTGCGGCACTCGGCGGCACTGTCTTTGACGCGGTCTCCCGGGCCCGCACCCGCATCTCAACCCGCGCCACCCAGCTCATCGGAGCAGAGGTAGGCTCTGTCAACGTGACGCTTAACGGTGTCGCGCCGCTCGGTAAGGAGGCGAGAGTGCAATGAACGAACAGGGTACTTTAGGCTATGTTGGTGACGCTCAAAGGCACCAGAACCCGCCTACCGGTAACCACCTGGAATTGGATCGTGATCAGGCCGGCCCCCTGGTGAACCTCATGGGGCGGCGGGAAACCCACTCGTCACGTTCCTTTGCTACGGTGCTGCTTGCCCTTGCACTCATCGTGATTTTGGTATGGTGTGGCACAGAGCTGGTACGTGCGGCCCTCGGGCTTCCCCCGCTTGTGCTCTCGGGAGAGAAGGCTTTCTCCGCCTTCTTCTCAGCACCGGAGCTCCTGTCAGGTCCGCTCGGTATTACTCTCGGCGCCCTGCTCTCTCTCGCAGGCCTCTTCCTGATTTTCCTGGCCTGCGCTCCAGGTAGCCTCAACCGCCACCGTGCCCGCACCGGGCGGTTCGCCTTCATTGTTGATGACAGGGTACTTGCATCCGCCCTCAGCGCAGCCATACGCAAACGGACCGGTCTGACCCGTGGCCAGGTTGTTACCCGCGTATCTGCCCGCCGGGTACTCATCACGGTCACGCCTATATCCGGCCACCGGGTTGACGCTCAAGAGCTCACCGACATGGCGCAAGCCACCATCGATAGCTACGCGCTCACACCTGCCTCGCAGGCCCGCGTCCAGATAGAAAAACAGGGGGTTATCTCTCATGGGTAGCACACCTAGAGCTCTCAACCGTGTCTTCCTTGGGGCGACCGGGATCGTCCTTCTTGCCCTTGGGGCGGGGGCATGCGCCCTCCTGTTTCTGCCGCAAGCCCGGCAGGCCTGGGAGACCCACCTGGCCCCCCTCGAAACAGAGGCCAGGCAGGGCCTAGCCAGCGCAGCGGTAGATACTACCTCGGGGCAAACCAGCCTCTTCACTCTTGCCCTGCTCGCGCTCATGCTCCTAGCGGTGGCGGCTCTTCTCTGGCTGATGCTGAAGCAGCGGGCCCGGCGCGTCAGCTCCCTGGGCACCCAGCAGGACCCTCAGGGTGAGGGGAGCACTACACTATCTCATAGCTTCGTCAAAGAGGCTGTGAGCCAGGCTTTTGAGAACCATCCTGACCTGCTTGCCGTCACCGTCACTTCGTTGGCTGTGAAGAAAACCCCCGGGGTGCAGGTTAAGCTTGAGGTCCGCCAGGGGGCGAACCTGGTGCAGCTTCAAGAGCTGACGGCTCGCGTCGCACAGGGGCTCGATAGGCTCCTGGGGTACCAGGTTCCTCTCCTGGTACGAGCCACCGGTGGCCTGCGGGCTACCCTTCACCAGGACGAGCAGCGAGTTCGCTAGCTCGAAGGCCGGGGCTCACGCGCCCCGGCCTTCCCCTCCCCAAGCTAACCACCATCAGGAACCACAGGTGACAGATTCAAGTCAGCATCAGCCATCCGGGCCCACCGATCAGCTACTGTGCCAGCGCGCCATTGACGGAGATGAACAGGCCTTTCAGATACTGGTACGGCGTTACTTACCGCTCATGCGGGCCTATGCGCTCAGGCTGACGGGTAGCACGGCAGACGCGGACGATGCCCTCCAGGAGACTCTGCTCCAGGCCTGGCAAAAATTGGACACGCTACAGAATCCCAGCAAGGTCAAAAGCTGGCTCATGACCCTCACCGGCCGCAAATGTATAGATCTTATTCGGGCCCGGGCAAAGAACCTCCCCCTTGAAGACCAGCAGCACCTCCCTAGCACAGAGCCTACCCCCGAGACTCAGGCTCTCATCAGCACAGACATGCAGAAGCTCACCCAGGTATTGAAAAAGCTCCCCGAACAACAGCAGCGCATCTGGCTGATGCGTGAATTTGGGGGATCTAGCTACCAGGAGATCGCGGAGGCGCTCAATATCACCACGGCCAGCGTCAGAGGTCAGCTAGCCCGCGCACGGGTCAAGCTACTCGAGGGTATGGAGGGAAAGTAAGGAACAATGACAGATTGCAACATGCCCATCAGCACTCTCAGCGACTGGGTGGATCGCGATACAAGCCAGCCGCTCAGCCCTGCTCACCACAAACTCGCTCACCATATTGACTCCTGCCCGGAGTGCACCCGCAAAATCGCTTCTCTCAGCAAGCTCCACGACCTAGCGGCCACGGCCCTAGACCGGGAGACACAGGAGCAGGAGGCAGACACATCATGGGTTGATTCTCTGCTGAACAACCTGGTTTTTGAGGCAAGGAGCGGGCGGTCTATCCCCCTAGAAGCCCCGTCAGAGCGGGTGCGTCTCAGCCAGAGTGAGGGTGCAGTAGTGGCCGCAGCCAGGGCGGTGGCCGACCGCATTGAGGGAGTTATGATTGGCAGGTGCCGCCTTGTGGGTGACGTTCAGACCTATGGCGCACCGGTCACGGTACAGGTCACGGTATCGGTGTGCCTGGGGCAGCAGATTCCCCTGCTGATCCAGCTCCTGCGAGAAGCCTTGACCTCTGAATTTGCTCGGGTCAGCGAGCTCAATATCACCGGTATCGACATCACAGTGCAAGATCTTCACACCAAGAATCAGGAGGTAGAGGCGGCATGAGCCATCGTATTTTCATCGAACCCGATACCTCCACATCTGCCGGCCGCTATCTTCCCGCAGGGGTCACCCTTGACCGCCTGCGGCGCTCTATTCTGAACCTACCCGGTGTAGAGAAAATCTACCCGCGCTCACCCTATGTGCTACGTGCTATGCGAACCACCCAGAGCCGTTCACATGCCACGTCAGAGGCACCTGCGGGCAGCCAGAACCACACCTCAAACAGTTCAGACGACACCCTGATACAGGGCACCGGGGGCGCAGACCTTACCGTGGCGGTGCGTATCGGCGCAGCTCCCGGTGTTCATGTTCCCACCCTGGCCCGAGAGGTTAGTGCCCTGCTGGTCCGGGAGCTACCTGCTGCCGCCATTGAGGTAGAAATTGTGAGCTGCTAGCCTGACGCTACCGGCCGATAAGCAGCAAGTGCCCGGGATTGTACTATGAGGTGGCAAGCATGCGTGCCCGGTAGGCTGAGGGTGACTCCCCGTACTCAGCCTTAAAGACCTTGCTGACGTGGGAGGGATCAAAAAGAGCGTAGCGGGCGCTAATGGTCTGCACCGAGTCTCCGCGATAGAGGGGGTTGGCTAGGTCCTCCCGAATAGATTCCAGGCGGCGGGTACGAATGTAGGTTGCTACTGTTTGTTGGTGGCTCGCAAACCGGCCGTGTAACTGCCGCAGAGAGATATAGAGAGCTTCGGCGATTTTACTCGGCCCCAGATGGGGGTCACACAGGTGCTCTTCGATGTAGGCCAGTGCCTGGTGGTAGAGCGTGTTATCGGGCTGGCGGCCCGCCTCGCTTGATTCTGCTGCCATCACCGTAATCACCATTTCTAGGGCTGAGCGCACCAGGGCGAGAGCGTGGGGCCCTGACAGTTCCTCAACGTTTACTGCCAGCTGCTCAAAGAGGGGCACCGCAAATTTTCCCAGGCCCTGGGTGTCTGACACGGGGGTGGCGGTCATGAGTTCGAGGTAGTCGCTGCTGAGGTGAACAAAGCTTTGCGGAAAGAGCACCACAAGGCTACGCTGGCTTCCACTGTATTCAATCTGGTAGGGGCTTGAAGTCAGGTAAAGTGCCAGGTCACCCGGGCCTAGGGTGCAGGTTCGCCCGCCCTGGGTGATGACGGCGCTACCTTCAAGTTGCAGGCTGAGCTTGCAATAACCATCGGTGGAGTCCGTGGCTGCGGGGTCCCTACGAACGGTGTGCGCGGGGGTGCGCATATCGAAGAGGTGCACATCGCCAAGTGAGGCGGTGCGGACGCTGGCGGTGAAGTTTTCAGAATCGGGAGCGGTAATAACGAGAGGGCCGAAGCTCTCTCTGGCGCCCGCAATCCACTGGGTGAGATTCATGGGGTCGTGGCTACGAAAGCTGTAGGCTTCTTGCTTTTCGTCCTGCTGCATGAGGGGCCTTCCGGTATCAGGGATTGCTCAAAACTGTAACTGAGGTGACTGGGAGCACACCAGGCCAAGGAGTGTGCACTGCACACCTAACACCAATTTTCCAGTGAGCCACATCATAAATCTAAGATCCATTTGAGAGCAAGGAGCTAACAGTGTCGTCACTACCCACCACATATCAGGAACTTCTGAGCCGCGTCACACAGGGAGGCACTCGCGAGGTTTTTGACCCAGCCACCGAAGAACTCATTGGCTTGGCGCCCGAGCAGGGCGCTGACGTCCTCGATGAGCTTGTTACCAAAGCGCGTGAAGCTCAGCCCGCCTGGGCAGCCCTCTCGCACGCTGAGCGTAGCGACTACCTCATGAAGGCGGCCGATGCTATTGAGCAGGCCTCCGAACCCCTGGCCGAGCTGCTCTCCCGTGAGCAGGGCAAGCCGCTGAACGGCCCTAACGCCCGCTTTGAGGTAGGCGGTGCTGTGGCGTGGACCCGCGCCACCGCGTCCTTTGGGTTAGAAGAAGAGATCCTGGTGGACGACGGCGAAACCCGCGCGGTGCTCAACTACCGCCCCATCGGCGTCGTGGGGGGCATTGGCCCCTGGAACTGGCCCATGATGATTGCAATCTGGCAGATTGCTCCCGCCCTGCGTATGGGGAACACCATTGTGGTCAAGCCTTCTGAGTACACCACCCTGAGCGTGCTGGCGCTGGTTGAGGTCATGAATACCGCACTGCCCGAGGGCGTCCTGCAGGTGGTAGCCGATAGCGCCGACCGCACCATCGGCCCCAAGATGTCGGTTCACCCCGGTTTCGACAAGTTGACCTTCACTGGTTCCACCGCAACCGGCAAGAAAATTGCCGCCTCCGCAGCCGATTCACTCAAGCGTCTCACCCTGGAACTGGGTGGTAACGATGCCGGCATCGTGCTGGATGACGCAGACCCCAAGGCGATTGCTGAGGGTCTCTTCTGGGGCGCCTTTATCAATACCGGCCAGACCTGTGCGGCCCTCAAGCGTCTCTACGTGCCCGATCCTCTCTACGATGCGGTCTGTGAAGAACTGACCGCGGTTGCTCAGAACATGCCCATGGGCGTGGGTCTTGAAGAACAGAACGTCCTGGGCCCGCTACAGAACAAGGCGCAGTACGATATTGTGGCTGACCTGGTTCAGAAGGCTAAGGACGGCGGCGGGCGTGTACTGCTGGGTGGCAACCCGGATGAAACCGCCCCCGGCTTCTTCTACCCCACCACCCTGATTGCCGATCTTGATAAGGACAACCCGCTGGTGGTTGAGGAGCAGTTTGGCCCTGCCCTGCCAATTATTCGCTACTCCACCCTGGAAGAGGCACTAGAAGAAGCTAACCGTCTGGACGTTGGTCTGGGCGCCTCAGTCTGGTCCCCCAACATTGAGCGCGCCCGCGAGGTTGCCGCGCAGATGCAGGCTGGCACCGTCTGGATCAACAAGCACGGCGCCATTGACCCCCGTATCCCCTTCGGCGGCATCAAGCAGTCAGGCTACGGTCTGGAGTTCGGTGTTGAAGGGCTCAAGCACATGGGTGTGCCCCAGGTGATTTGCGAATAACTTTCACTGACTTAAGCTTTTTCTCTTAAGTCAGGACGCCGGTGCTCGGCTTGCGCGCGCAAGCCGAGCACCGGCGTCCTTGCACCTCAGCATGTATTTACTGACCGAACGGTAAAAAATTTTAGGAAACTATCGCACGGGGATTAAAAGTCGTATATGATTCATAACTAACCACCAAGATGTGACCCCCGCCTCATAGATGAGAGGGGGTTGCACAGGGCATCAAGCGCACACGCGCCCCTCCACCAGCAGAGGTACATCAATGTCTTCACACGCAGCGGTAGCACCGCACAAAGTCAGCCGGGAAGAGCGAAAAGTTCTCGCCGGAACTCTCATCGGCACCACCATCGAGTGGTACGACTTCTTCATTTACGCCCAGGCCGCCGGCCTCATTCTGGCAACACAATACTTCACCCCCGAAGGTGAAGATAACACCATTGCACAGATTGTCGCCTGGGCCTCCCTGGGTATCAGCTTCGTCTTCCGCCCCCTGGGTGCTATCGTTGCTGGCCACATCGGTGACCGCTTCGGCCGCCGCATCACACTAGTGCTCACTCTCATCATGATGGGCATCGCCACCGTCGGCATCGGCTTCGTGCCTACCTACGCCTCCATCGGCATCGCAGCCCCCATCATGATTGTCTGCCTGCGCATCCTACAGGGCTTCAGTGCAGGCGGCGAATGGGGCGGCGCAGCGCTCATGTCCGTGGAACACGCCCCCCGCCACAAGCGTGGCTTCTTTGGCGCTTTCCCCCAGATCGGCGTCCCCCTGGGCATGATTCTGGCAACCCTCATCAACCTCTTCCTCAACTCCATCCTCACCGAAGAGCAGTTCCTCTCCTTCGGTTGGCGCATCCCCTTCTGGTCCTCCATCGTGTTGATTCTGGTGGGCTTCTACATCCGCCACTCCGTTGAGGAATCCCCTGTCTTTAAGGAAATGCAGAACCTCAAGAAGCGTGAATCTGCGCCCCTCAAGCAGCTCTTCAAGACCAACACCCGCCAGGTCATCCTTGCAGCACTCATCTTCATTGCCAACAACGCAGCTGGCTACCTAGTCATCGCTTTCTTTATCTCATACAGCGTGAAAGCGCTGGGCATGAGCCGCAGCGAAGCCATGACCGCGGCTATCATAGGCGGTTTTGGCTGGCTCATCTTCACCATGCTGGGCGGCTGGATGTCCGACAAGATTGGGCGCGTGCGCACCTTCCAACTCGGCTACGGCTTCATCATCCTCTGGGCCATTCCCATGTGGTTCCTCATCGACAGTGGCAACATCGTGCTCTTCACCCTGGCCATCTTCATCCTCACCATCGGCCTGGGCCCCTCCTACGGCCCCCAGTCGGCTATGTACGCCGAGATGTTCCCGGCAGCGGTCCGCTTCTCCGGCATCTCTATCGGCTACGCCATTGGTGCGATTCTCGGCGGCGCCTTTGCTCCCATGATTGCTGAAATGATTCTGCGTGAGACCGGTCAATCTTGGATGATTGGTTTGTATATCGTGTTCCTGTCAATTATTTCTCTTATTGCGGTCAGCATGGTGCCCAAGAGCAACCAGGAAATTGACCTGCACCCCGAGGAAACAAAAGAACCAGCACTCTCATAGCGGGGGCCTTACCTCCCCCTCACGCCAGCCGCTCCCTCGGGGGCGGCTGGCTCACTTGACCCAGGTCACTTAAGGTGAAAAGATTTAGTGAACGATTGGTCAGTTATTGACGTCTGCGCCCCGCGCGTTCTCACAAAGGAGTTTGAATGTCTTCCGCACCCCAGGTTTATTTGGTCGGTGGTTCCCGCACCCCCGTCGGCAGGTACGGCGGGGCGCTATCCAGCGTCCGCCCCGATGATCTCGCCGCCCTGGTGCTGAAGGATGCCGTAGAGAAGGCAGGGATTGACCCTGCCGTGGTCGATGAGGTCATCTTGGGCAACGCCAACGGCGCCGGCGAAGAGAATCGCAACGTAGCCCGCATGGCTTGGCTGCTCAACGACTACCCAGATACCGTCCCTGGCATTACCGTCAACCGCCTTTGCGCCTCTGGCATGAGTGCCGTCACCATGGCGGCTCAAATGATTCGTGCCGGCGATGCTGACATCGTGATCGCGGGCGGCGTTGAGTCTATGAGCCGCGCCCCCTGGGTCATGGAAAAGCCCACCACCGGCTTCGCCAAGCCCGGCGCAACCTTTGACACCTCTATTGGCTGGCGCTTCGTTAACCCTGAGTTCGCCAAGCGTGAGAAATTCACCTATTCCATGCCTGAAACCGCTGAGGAAGTTGCCCGAGTCGATGGCATCAGCCGCGAAGACTGTGACGCCTTTGCTGTACGCTCCCACGAGCGGGCTATTGCCGCTATTGAGGCCGGCCATTTCAAGGACGAAATCGTGCCCGTTCCTGTACGCGACCGTAAGGGTAACGTCACCCTGGTTGATACCGACGAGGGCCCCCGCCCCGGCACCACCACCGAGGTGCTTGCCAAACTGCGCCCCGTGGTCGCCGGCGGCGAAGTAGTCACCGCAGGTAACTCATCAACCCTCAATGACGGTGCTTCTGCCATTATCGTTGCCTCAGAAGCTGCCATCAAAAAGTATGGCCTGGCCCCGCGTGCCCGCTTCGTAACCGGAGCCGCCGCAGGTCTCGCCCCCGAAATCATGGGCCTCGGCCCGGTCCCCGCCACCGAGAGGGTACTGGCACGCGCAGGCTGGAGCATCGAAGACCTGGGCGCTGTTGAACTCAACGAAGCCTTTGCTAGCCAGTCACTGGGGTCCATGCGCCGCCTGGGGCTGAGCGAGGACATCGTCAACCGTGACGGTGGCGCGATCTCCCTGGGGCACCCACTGGGCTCGTCCGGTTCCCGCCTTATCATCACCCTGCTGGGCCGCATGGAACGTGAGGACGCCGAACGCGGCCTAGCCACCATGTGCATCGGTGTGGGCCAGGGAGCGGCTGTTCTGGTGGAGAAGGTCTAATGTTTGAGCACTTCACCGCGCTGACTATTGAGGACGGAAACGGGCGACTGGTCGCTCGAATGAATCGCCCCGAGGTGCGCAACGCCATTGACGCCACCATGGTGGCTGAGCTGCACGAACTCTGCGCCTACCTGGAGACCACCCCCAAGATTCTGATTCTGACCGGGTGCGAAGTAAACGGACGCGGCATTTTCGCTTCTGGTGCTGATATTGCCCAGTTGCGCGAGCGTCGCCGCGAGGACGCCCTGCGCGGGGTTAACTCGCAGATCTTTGACCGCATCCACAAACTGCCTATGCCGGTCATTGCCGCTATTGACGGCTACGCACTGGGCGGTGGCGCGGAGCTGGCTTACGCCGCGGACTTCCGCATCGGCACCCCCTACATCAAGATGGGTCAGCCCGAAACCAATCTGGGCATTATCGCCGCCGCCGGTGCACTCTGGCGTCTCAAAGAGCTGGTGGGCGAACCCGTAGCTCTTGAGATTCTCATGGCTGGCCGCATCCTCAATGCCCAGGAGGCACTGGATCTGCACCTGGTCACCGAGCTGCACGAGCCGTCCGAGCTTCTGGACGCCGCCCACGCTCTGGCGGACCGTATCAGCGCCCAGGACCCCCTGGCGGTGCGTATTACCAAGCGGGTCTTTGCCGCCCCGCGCGATGCCCACCCCCACATTGACGAGCTGGCGCAGGCAATTCTCTTTGAATCTGATGCCAAGTTCGACCGCATGCAAGCCTTCCTAGACCGCAAAAAGAAGTAGGTAAACCGTGACTGAAATTCATGACCTCAAAGTTCCCGCTCGTGTGGGCGTGCTGGGCGGCGGACGCATGGGCGCGGGTATCGCCCACGCCTTCGTCCTGGCTGGTGCCCAGGTAGTTGTGGTTGAGCGCGACGCACCCAGTGCCGAGGCTGCCCGCGAGCGCGTGGAGCGCGACCTGGCTAAGTCCATTGAACGCGGTGTTTTTGACGGTAACCTGGGTGAGCTGACCGAGCGTTTTGATGTATCGGTTGACTACGCAGCTTTTGCTGACCGCGACCTGGTGGTTGAGGCTGTTCCCGAGAACTGGGATCTGAAGGTCTCCGCCCTGCGCGACGTCGAGGCACAGCTGGGCGAGAGTGCCTACCTGGCGTCCAACACCTCGTCCTTATCAATCGATGGGCTGGCTGAGGCTTTGGAGCGCCCCGGCAATTTCATTGGCCTGCACTTCTTTAACCCGGTGCCGGCGTCCAAGCTGGTCGAGGTGGTGCAGTCTAAGTACTCTTCTGACGCGCTTAAGGAAGCGGCACGCACCTGGGTAGATGGCCTGGGTAAAACCCCGGTTGTTGTGAACGATGCTCCCGGTTTTGCCTCCTCCCGCTTGGGTGTGGCAATCGCCCTGGAGGCTATCCGCATGGTGGAGGAGGGCGTCGCGTCCCCCGAGGACATTGATAACGCCATGGTGCTGGGCTACAAGTTCCCCATGGGGCCGCTGGCTCTAACCGATGTGGTGGGGCTGGACGTCCGCCTGGGCATTGCTGAGTACCTGGAGTCCCAGCTGGGTGAGCGCTTCGCTCCCCCGCAGCTCATGCGCGATATGGTGGCTCGTGGCGAGCTGGGCCGTAAGAGCGGCAAGGGCTTCTACGACTACAGCTAGGCCTCAACGAACTTTAGGTGCACGTTCGCCGGCTGGGCTCTTCCCTACCCCTTAATAAAGTTGGTAATACGCAGGGTGCAGAGACGGTCACCGGTCTCTTCGTGGGTAATGATGACCTCATGGGTGGTCAGCGACCTGCCCAGGTGAATGGCGGACGCCGTAGCCCGCACGACTCCCTCGCGTGAAGACTTATGGTGGGTAGCGTTCACGTCTACCCCCACTGCTACCTTGCCCATAGAGGAGGCATGAATTACCGCAGCCCAGGAGCCCACTGCCTCACCGATTGCCAGCATGGCACCGCCGTGCAGTAGACCCAGGGACTGGCGGTTGCCTTCCACCGGCATGGTAGCGACCACGCGCTGAGCCGACTCTTCTAGCACCTTCACGCCCATTTTTTCATCCAGCTCACCGAGCGTAATCCTCCACAGCTCAAACTGTTCTTGGTCTGCCATCTCACCCACCAGCGTCCTTTCCAGGCGTAACCCTCGCCCGATAACTTTCACTCACTTGTGATGTGAACTATAGTTTATATCAATAACTGAACGCTCGGTCACTTATTACCGGGTGGTACTGCAACAGCGAAGGACATCTCAATGACGAGCACCCCAACCCTGGTTCCCAGCTTCATCAAAGGCGCTTGGTGGACCCCCGAAAACCCCGGCAAAACCACCGATGTTGTGGACGCCGCTACCGGCGAAGTTATCTACCAGGTCAGCACCGAGGGCCTCGATACCGCAGGTGCCATCGACTACGCCCGCACCGTTGGCCAGCAGAACATGCAGAAGCTAACCATCCACGAGCGCGCGCTGATCATTAAGCAAATCGCCCAGTGCCTGACCGAGCACAAGCAGGGCCTCTACGACATCTCCTTCTCCACCGGCGCCACCCAGCGCGACCACTACATTGACGTGGACGGAGGCATCGGAACCCTCTTCACCTTCTCTTCCAAGGGCCGCCGCGAGCTCCCTAACTCCAAGGTCATCATCGACGGCAACGTCGAGATTCTATCCCGCGATGGCTCCTTCATCGGTGAACACATCTATACCACCCTGCCCGGTGTAGCCGTTGAAATTAACGCCTTCAACTTCCCCATCTGGGGCATGCTAGAGAAGTTCGCGCCCGCCTTTATCGCGGGCATGCCCACCATCGTCAAGCCCGCAACCCCCACCGGCTACGTCACCGAGGCAACCGTGCGCCTCATGCTAGACAGTGGTCTGCTACCCGAGGGCTCCCTGCAACTGATTTCCGGTTCCGCCCGTGACCTGCTGGACCATCTGGACTACCGCGACCACGTCGCCTTCACCGGCTCCGCCACCACTGCCCAGGCGTTACGCAACCACCCCAATGTGCAGACCAAGGGCGTGCGCTTCACCGCTGAAACTGACTCTCTTAACGCCGCCATTTTGGGCCCGGACGCCCTGGCCAACACCCCTGAGTTCGATGCCTTTATCAAGTCGGTCATGGTAGAAATTACCGCTAAGGCCGGCCAGAAGTGCACCGCGGTGCGCCGCGTCATTGTGCCCACCGGCCGCAGCCAGGAGGTCATCGATGCACTGGCAGCTAAGGTGAGCGAACGCATCAAGGTAGGTGACCCCCGCGAAGAGGGCGTCACCATGGGCTCACTGGCGTCACCCGAGCAGAAAGCAGAAGTCGCCAAGGCTGTTGACCGCCTGGTAGCTGCCGGTGGCGAAATTGCCTTCCAAGGCGAGGCACCCGAGGGCACCAGCTTCTTCCCCGTTACCGTGCTGAAGTTTGCGGACGCCCGCACCCCCGAGGTGCACAGTGTAGAGGCCTTCGGCCCCGTCACCTCAGTGCTGGAATACAAGAGCCTGAACGAGGCAGTTGAGCTTGCCACCATGGGCGGCGGCTCCCTGGTCGCCAGTGTGTGCACCCACGATGACGCAACTGCCAACCAGCTTGCCCTGGGCATTGCAGCCCACCACGGCCGCGTCCTGGTACTGGACCGCGAAGATGCAAAGACCTCTACCGGCCACGGCTCCCCCGTACCCCACCTGGTCCACGGTGGCCCCGGTCGCGCAGGTGGTGGCGAGGAGCTGGGTGGCGTGCGCGCCGTCAAGCACTACATGCAACGCACCGCGATTCAGGGCTCACCCAACAAGCTGACCGCCCTAACCGGGGTATGGCACAGCGGTGCGGATGCCAAGACCGTGACCCGCGCCCAGGTTGAGGCTGGCGAGGGAGTTCACCCCTTCCGCAAGTCCCTAGCTGAGTTGGAGATTGGCGACCAGTTCGCCTCCGACCTGCGCACCGTGACCCTGGAGGACATCACCGCTTTCGCGCATGAAACCGGCGATATGTTCTACGCCCACACCGATGAAGAAGCGGCAACCGCTAATCCCTTCTTCCCCCGCCGCGTGGCTCACGGCTACCTGCTGGTTTCTTGGGCAGCCGGTCTCTTCGTGGACCCCGCACCGGGCCCCGTCCTAGCTAACTACGGCCTGGAGAACCTGCGCTTTATCACCCCGGTGACCTACGACGACGCGATCAGGGTAACCCTGACCGCTAAGAAGATCACCCCGCGTGTTACCGACGAGTACGGCGAGGTCGCCTGGGACGCCGTGCTACATAACCAGAACGACGAAATCGTCGCCACCTACGACGTGCTAACCCTGGTCGCTAAGACAGCCTAAACACCATAGGAATAGGGCTAGAACCGGTAAAACTACCGGCTCTAGCCCTATTCTGTTGTCTCTACGCTGTGATGCCCCTAAAGGCCATCTCCACGACTGTGTCTGCCAGGGCGTCCACGTCGCTGCCGCGGGTGGGGTCATACCAGACAGACAGGGAGTTAATCATGCCGAAAATCAGACGAGCCAGGGTGGCGGGGTCAGCGTCCTGACGCACGAAGCCGGCTTCTTGCGCTGCCCCCACCAGGTTGGAGAGGCGCACCGTCAGCTCACGGCGCTTACCCAGAGCTGCGTCCTCCACCGGGGTGTTGCCGCGCAAGCGCAACAACAGGGTCACCTCAGGCAGATGTTCGGCCAGCACAAAGACGGTCTGACGCACCACAAATTCAAGACGCTCCAGAGCATCCGCCTCGAGCACTTCACCCGCTTCAAAAACCTCATCCAGGGCATTGAGTGCCTGCTTGAGGGCAATCTCAAGGATCTCTTCTTTAGACGCCACGTGATGGTAAATCGCGCTTTTGGTGAGCCCCAGCCTCTTAGCCAGCATGTCCATGCTGGTCGCCTCGTAGCCTCGCTCGTTAAACTCAGCCACACAAAGACGTAAGACCTCAGCCCGCTCATAGCCGGGGCGGCCGCGCTTCACAGATGTTTTGCTCACCTGTTTCCTTTCATCACAGTGGGGGTGCCACCTGCAGACAGGTGACACCCCCAATGGTAGTAGCCAGATCCCACTTTCTACTAGCTCAACTGACGTTTACTCGCCGGTGCCCTTGGGCTTGTTGCGGTAATCGTAGATACGGCGAATCTTGCCCACCGAGCGGGGCAGGACGTCCGGGTCTAGCACCTCGATGCGGCAGCTGGAACCAATCTTGGTCTTGATGTCGTGCAGCAGACGCTTGCCGGCGTCCTCTGCCTGCTCCATGGTGGCGTCCTCACGGCGCTCAATACGCACGGTCATCTCGTCCATGCGGCCCGGGCGGGTGAGCTCCAGGGCAAAGTGGGGTGAGAGTTCAGGCTGCTGTAGGGCCAGCTCTTCTACCTGCGAGGGGAAGAGGTTGACGCCGCGCAGAATGATCATGTCATCGCTGCGGCCGGTGATGCGACCCAGGCGGCGGTGGCCGGGACGCTGGGTGCCGGGCAGCAGGCGGGTGAGGTCGTGGGTGCGGTAGCGGATGATGGGCAACGCCTCCTTGGTGAGGGAGGTAAAGACCAGCTCACCGGGGCGTCCTACATCAAGCACAGTGTCGTCAAAGGGGTCAATGATTTCGGGGCGGAAATGGTCCTCCCAAAGGTGGGAGCCGTCCTGTGTTTCGCCAGATTCACCAGCAACACCGGGGCCCATGACCTCAGACAGACCGTAAATATCGCAGGCTTTGAGGGTGCCGAAGGTTTTTTCAATCTCGTGACGCATCTCCTCGGTCCAGGGCTCAGCACCCAGCACCGCGGTCTTGAGACTGGTTTCCTTGGGGTCGATACCCAGCTTGCGGAAACCGTCTGCAATGGTTAGCAGGTAGGTGGGGGTGGAGAGAATCGCGTCCGGCTCGAAGTCGCGGATGAGCTGGATCTGCTTCTCGGTCTGGCCGCCGGACATGGGGATGACGGCGGTGCCTAAGCGTTCTGCACCTGCGTGCGCACCCAGACCACCGGTAAAGAGGCCATAGCCGTAGGCGTTGTGCACCTTCTGGCCGGGCTTGATACCGGAGAAGCGGAAGCAACGGGCCACCAGGGATGCCCAGGTGGTCAAGTCATTTTCGGTGTAACCCACCACGGTGGGTTGGCCGGTGGTACCCGAGGACGCATGGATGCGGCGCAGGTCGCTCATGGGCACAGCGAAAGCCTTGAAGGGGTAGGCCTTACGCAGAAATTCTTTGTCGGTGTAGGGGAAGAGCTTGAGGTCATCTAGCTCTTTAAAGTCACCGGGGTGCACGCCGTGCTCGTCGTAGAGCTCCTTGTAAGCTGCCACATTTTCGTAGGCATAGTGCAGGCTCCAGCGCAGGCGCTCAAACTGAAGGGACTCAATCTGGTCCCGGCTCATCAGCTCCTCAGCATCGGGGCTACCGGGGTCAGCAGGCTTTGCCGGTGGGGTGTAGGGGTTCTCAACACTGCAGGTGGGTGCTTTGTAGGTGCTCAATATTTACTGTCCTTCCGAGGCTGTCGGGGGTGTGATGGTGCGCCCGCGGCCGCGGAACTCGGCAATGAGTTGGCCTTCGCAGGTCACGGTGACATCAACCAGGCTGTTGCGCCCGTAGGATGCTGCGAGCTTACCTTCAGCGCGCAGGGTTTGACCCTCGCGTGCTGAGGCTACGTAGTTGATGTCTGCCCCGGATGACACAGTGATTTTCTTACTGAATTCTTCGGGGTTCAAAGAGTTAACGGTGAGGGCAAAAACGGTGTCGGCAAAGGCAAAGGTCATGCCCCCGTGGACGATGCCGAAGCCGTTGAGCATATCGCGGGTGATCGTCATTTCTGCCAGGGCATAGCCCTCTGAGACCTCTAGAACATTAAGGTCCATCCACTCTGTGGCGTAGTCACGCTCAAGCATGGGGTGCGGTTTGGCCACTTTGCCTCCACAAATCATTAGTGACCGATTGGTCAGTTATTGCGATTGAACCTAACCTTGTCACATTTCAATGAGATGTGCAACACTGTGACGGTAGCCCCACGTGGAGACAGGCTAATACCAACGAACTTCAGAAAAATCTCTTCGGAGCGTAGGAAGGTGGCCACAGCGCTTTACGCCGTGGCCACCTTGCACCTCTCTCAAAGAGCTTTTTAGCGGTGCTCGAACTTAGCCTCACGCTTCTCCACGAAGGCTGCCATGCCTTCCTTCTGATCGTGGGTAGAGAAAAGCGCGTGGAAGGTACGGCGTTCAAACTGGATGCCCTGGGCCAGAGTGGTTTCAAAGGCAGCATTCACTGCCTCTTTCGCTACCTGCGCCACGAACTTGGACTTAGACGCAATAGTCTCTGCCATTTCTAGAGCGGTGGGTAGAACGTCCTCGTCCTTCTCAACCAGGCGCGACACCAGCCCGGAGCGTTCTGCTTCTTCAGCCCCCATAAAACGCCCGGTCAGGCAAAGATCCATTGCCTTTGCCTTGCCCACGGCGCGGGTCAGACGCTGGGAGCCGCCCATGCCGGGGATGACGCCCAGGTTGATTTCGGGCTGGCCAAACTTGGTGGAAGGCCCGGCAACCAGCATGTCGCACATCATGGCTAGTTCGCAGCCACCGCCCAGGGCATAGCCATTGACCGCAGCGACGATCGGGGTGCGCAGGCGGGTGAGGTTGTCCCAGTGGGCGAACCAGTCGGCGGCGTACATGCTGTCGTAGGTCTGGCTCGACATCTCCTTAATATCGGCACCGGCGGCAAAGGCTTTTTCGCTACCGGTCAGGACGATAGCCCCCACCCCGGCGTCCGCATCAAAAGCGGTAGCGGCGGCAACAACCTCGCGCATGGTGGCGTCGTTGAGGGCGTTGAGTGCCTTGGGTCGGTTGAGGGTAATAACCCCAACCCGTCCGCGAGTTTCGGTCAGGATGTTCTCGTAGCTGCTCATGTGCTCTCCTTTGTTTATGCGGTGCCCGCAATGCGGTTGTAGACATCTGAGAAGTCCTTGCCACCGCGTCCTTCTTCTACCAGTTCAGCATAGATAGCAGCGGCCCGCTTACCCAGCTCGCCGTTTATACCTGCAGTTTCTAGGGCGGCGAGCGCCAAGCCCATGTCTTTGGCCATGAGGGCGGTGGCGAAGCCTGGTTCGTAGTCCTTGTTGGCGGGTGAGGTGGGCACGGGGCCGGGGACGGGGCAGTTGACGTTGACTGCCCAACAGTAGCCTGAGGAGGTGGAGATGACGTCGTAGAGCACCTGGTTTTCTAGCCCTAACTTCTGCCCCAGGGCGAAGGCTTCTGAGGCTCCGATCATGGCTATGCCCAGTAGCATGTTGTTGCAGATTTTGGCGGCCTGGCCGGTGCTGTTGGCGCCGCAGTGCACGACCTTTTTACCCATGACCTCCAGCAGGGGGCGCACACGTTCTAGGCCTGCTTCTGAACCGCCCACCATGAAGGTAAGAGTGCCGGCTTCTGCGCCTACCATGCCGCCTGACACCGGGGCGTCCACTGCCTCAAAGCCCGCCTTCTGCGCCATTTCTGCTGCCTGCAGGGCATGGTCTACTTCAATGGTGGAACAGTCGAGAAAAAGGGTGCCGGGTTTGGCGGCGGCTAGGAGCGTTGGGTAGGCAGAGAGCACATGGGCGCCGGCGGGTAGCATGGTCAGCACAATATCGGCCTGAGCTGCGGCAGCCACGCCACTCTCGGCAATGGTGACACCCTTGCTGGCAGCAGTGTCCAGAGCTGCGGGCATCAGGTCAAAACCGTGCACGGTGTAGCCGGCTGCTACCAGGTTAGCGGCCATGTGGCCGCCCATGTGCCCCAGTCCGATAAAAGCGATAGTGGGTTGGGTGGTCATGATGTCCTCCTAGAGTAGGTTTTAGCGGGGGCCCATGCGCAGGGCGCCGTCCATTCTGATGGTTTCGCCGTTGATGTAGTCGTGTTGGGCGATGAAGACCGCCAGGTCTGCGAATTCTGCGGGGGTTGCCAAGCGTTGGGGAAAGGGGACGCCGGCGGCCAGTGCCTCCCTGAATTCTTCGGCGATACCTGCCATGAGCTGGGTGTCAACGATGCCAGGAGCTATGGTGTTCACGCGAATGCCACTACTGGCTAGGTCGCGGGCAGCGGGCAGCGTCATGGCAGCCACCCCACCTTTAGAGGCGGCGTAGGCAATCTGCCCGATCTGCCCTTCAAAAGCCGCAATGGAGGCGGTATTGATAATAACGCCGCGGCAGCCGTCCTCGGTAGCGGGCTCCTGTTCTGCCATGACAGCTGCGGCGTTGGTGAGCACGTTGAAGGTGCCCACCATATTAATGTTCACAGTTTTGGCGAAGAGAGCCGGGTTATGCTTGCCCTTTTTAGAAAGGACGCGGGCACCGGGGGCAATGCCAGCGCAGTTGACCACGGTACGCAGGGGCTGCCCCACCTTTTGAACCTGAGCCAGGGCTGCTTCAACGGCGGCGTAGTCGGTGACATCAGCTGCCAGCAGGGTCAACCCTTCCAGGGGTTCGGCACGGTCAATGCTGGGTTGCAGATCTAAACCGTAGACCTGAGCACCCTGGGCAAGGAGCGCCCTGGCGGTAGCATTGCCGATTCCAGAAGCCGCCCCGGTGACCAGGGCAAGGGTGTCATGAAGCTGCACGGAGCCGTCCTTTCTAACGGTTTATACGAAGGCCGAGTAGCCGGTGAGAGCTCTGCCCACAATCAGAGAGTTAATTTCGTAGGTGCCTTCGTAGGTGTAGAGAATCTCGGCGTCTCCAAAGAATTTAGCCATCTCATAGTCTGTGGTGATGCCATTGCCACCCAGCACCTCACGCCCCAGGGCGGCGCTCTGACGGGCAAAGCGGGTGGCTGTTGCTTTAGCCATGGCAGCGTGCACCATATCTAGGGTGCCGTTCTCCTGCATACGGGCGCAGTTCACCATGAGCCCTAGTGCTGCCTGAGCATTACTCATGATTTCTGAAATGCCTTTTTGCACCAGCTGGAACTTAGCCAGCGGTTTGCCGAACTGCTCGCGGATAGTGGCGTACTCGCGGGCGATATCAAAGATGCCGATCTGGATGCCGTAGCCCTGCCAGCCCACCCAGGCGCGGGAGTTGCGCAGCATCTCGTTGGCGGCATCGAAGTTGACGGCACCGGGCAGGTGGGCACTAGCCGGCACGCTCACGTTATCGAGGGTGATGTGGGCATTCTGCATGATGCGCAGACCAATCTTGTTGCAGATTTTTTCTGCCGAGTAGCCGGGGGTATCAGTAGGAATGATAAAGGCTTTGATCTGCTGATCAGCAGTGTCCCTTGCCCAGACCAGAGCGAAGTCAGCAATGGTACCCATGCCAATCCAACGTTTTTCTCCCTTAATCACCCAGTTTTCGCCATCAAAGGTTGCACTGGTTTCCAGGCCACCTGCGATATCAGAGCCGTGGGTGGGTTCGGTCAGGGCAAAGGCGCCGGTGAGTTCAAAGTTCTCTAACTTGCTGAGCATTTCTTTCTTCTGCTCCTCAGAACCCAGGGCATTGATCATACCCAGCACCAACTCATTGTGGATTCCCACCAGAGCTGAGAGGGAGACATCCACGCGGGTCACCTCAGCGTAGACCAGGCCACGGAAGAGCCAGGAGCTGCCGCTGGTTTCTAGCCGCGCCAGCCCCACCTCAGCCATACCTTCTAACAGGTGGAAGGGGAACTCTTCCCGGTTCCAGTAGTCGGTGACCTGGGGGCGCACTTCTTCTTGCAGGTACCTACGGATGCGCAGGAACCACTCTTTTTCATCCTCGGGCAGCAGGTTCAGTACACCGAAGGGGTCGATGTCGGGGAAGGGCAGGGGCTTGGCGGGTGGGTTTTGAACCATACCTCGGATGTGGGTGGTCATCGAGTTTTCTCCTGGCTAAGTCCGTGCAGGGTCGGTGGGGTCACCACCCTCACCACAGCACTGTGATGCGAGACATAAATTAAGAACAAGTTACCCCCGCCGTCAAGGGTCTGTAAACCCTTTTTGGGCAGATTAAGGCGGATAGCCCCTAGATGACACCGCCGCGAGCGCCAGTTGGGAAATCTCTTGACAGCCCCAAAAAGCCACCCTACAGTGACTCACAACACTTTTATTTTGACGCCCCAGAGCTACCCCCTGGCCAAAAGGAGAAGCATGAGCATCACCGAACAGTTCCGCACAGCCCGCGACCAGCTAGTTGCCCTACGCGAAGATTACAAAACTGCTAGAGAAGAGTTCAACTGGCCCAAGTTCGAGCACTTCAACTTTGCCCTCGATTGGTTTGACCAGGTCGCCGCCAGCGAGGAACGCAAGGACGCTCTGGCGCTCATTATTGCTGAACAGGACGGCAGCAATATCACCCGCACCTTCGGTGAGCTGTCGCGTCGTTCCTCCCAAGTCGCCACCTGGTTGCGCTCCCTGGGGGTACAGCGCGGTGACCGCATTATTCTCATGCTGGGCAACCAGGTAGAGCTGTGGGAAACCATGCTGGCAGGCATCAAACTGGGTGCCATACTCATGCCCTCCACCGAAATGCTGGAACAGGCAGATTTAGACGACCGCATTGAACGCGGCGAGGCTCGTTGGGTTATCACTAACTCCGCTAATGTTGCCAAGTACGAGACGGTGACCGGTGATTTCACGGTGATTGAGACCGGCGGCTTCACTGAGGGGGCTGTCACCAGCCACCCGCACGTCAGCTACCTGGACGCCGACGGCGCACCCGAAGAATTCACCCCCGATGGCCCCACCCCGGCGTCCGACCCGCTGCTCTGGTACTTCACCTCGGGCACCACGTCCCGCCCCAAGATGGTGGAGCACACCCATACCTCCTACCCCGTGGGCCACCTGTCCACCATGTACTGGATTGGGCTGGCACCGGGCGATGTGCACCTGAACGTCGCCTCCCCGGGCTGGGCTAAGCATGCCTGGTCCAATGTTTTTACCCCTTGGATTGCCGAGGCAACGGTCTTTATTTACAACTATTCCCGCTTCGACGCTGCGGCCCTCATGCAGAACATGAAAAAGCACGGGGTGACCAGTTTCTGCGCCCCACCCACCGTCTGGCGCATGCTCATTCAAGCCGATTTGAGCCAGCTCAAGACCCCGCCCACCAAGGTAGTTGCCGCCGGCGAGCCATTGAACCCCGAGGTCATCTCGAAGGTTCGTTCCGCCTGGGGCGTTGACATTCGGGACGGTTTTGGCCAGACCGAAAGCACCGTCATGATTGCTAACACCCCCGGCCAAGAGATCAAGATTGGTGCCATGGGACGCCCCCTGCCCGGCTACGAAATTGCTCTGCTGGATCCCCTCGGCAAGCCCGCTAACGAGGGTGAAATCTGTGTGCGCCTGAGCCCCCGCCCGGTGGGTCTGATGATTCAGTACAAGGGTGACCCCGAGAAAACCGAAGAAGCATTCGATGGTGGCTGGTACCACACCGGCGATATTGCTGAGCGGGATGAAAACGGGGTCTTCACCTATGTGGGCCGCGCCGATGACGTCTTCAAGGCGTCCGACTACAAGCTCTCCCCCTTTGAGTTGGAGTCAGTGATTATTGAGCACCCTGCGGTTGCTGAGGCGGCGGTAGTGCCCTCCCCGGACGAAATCCGTTACGCGGTCCCCAAGGCATACGTTGTGCTAGCTGGGGGCTACGAGCCAACCGCTGAGACCGCCCGCGAGATTCTTAAGTATTCTCGTGACAACCTGGCGGCCTACAAGCGTATTCGCCGCCTGGAATTTTTTGACCTGCCCAAGACGATTTCGGGCAAGATTCGCCGCGTGCAGCTGCGCGCCCGCGAGAAGGAGTTCCACGGTGAGCACGGCGAGCTGAAGACCCAGGCGCTGGCGGCCCGCACCACCACCGAGGGCTACGGCCACGAGTTCGCGGACACCGATTTCCCAGAGCTCAAGGGCTAGCAATAGCCAGATAGGTCAGGACGCCGGGGCGGGCACCGCTGGTATATTCAGCGAGCGTCCGCCCCGGCGTCTTGCACCTGCACCCACCAGCCTCTAGGTAGCGTCCTCACGAATCGACTTCAAAGGGACCACCAAGCCTCAAATGTTTATGTTCGTAGACTTTTTTAAATGTCTACAAACGTGTACATTTTAATGAAAAGCTACTTAGGGAAACACTAATATGGCACTCAACAAAAGCATCATCTCGTCCCCCCGCGCCCTCGGCGCTTTCATTCATGACGCCCGGATAGAACGTAACATCACTCAGGAATCTCTTGCCACACTAGCCGGGGTATCCCGTAGCTGGCTTATCGGCGTTGAGCAAGGAAAACGGCAACGAGCTGAACTCGACAAAATATTAAATGTTCTTGAGGCCTTAGATATCAACCTGGTACTTGAGCGACAACCAGCAAAACAGACCTTAGCACCAGAGCCCAATGCCTCACAAAACCCTGTGGCAACCCTGGCTCCATCCGATGACATCACCAACATGCTCAAGAACAGCGTTCCGAACTTTGGCCAAGCGTCAGGGATTACGCAAGCGCTCAACCGGCAAAATCAGAAAAATAAAACAGGCAACTTTTCAGAGTAAAGATTCCCATGAAAAAACTTTATGTCGCACTCTATGGGCAGATTGTTGCAGAACTACAACAAGATGCCTCGGGCACCAAAAAGCTGGTCTACACCACAGAGGCAAAACCAACGGCGGAGCTCTCAGCCGCACTGCCCTACAGAAAAAGCCCATACCCCAAAAAGCAAACCATGCCCTTCATCGAAGGTCTCATCCCAGAAGGCGAATCAGTCCGGCAATCCTTAGCTCGCGAATACAATCTATCCTCCTGGAAAAACCCCTTTGGCATCTTGGAAAAGATAGGGCTAGAGTGCGCCGGAGCTGTACAGTTCATTACCCCTGAAGATATCGAGCATTACCCTAATCTACAGGGAGAGCTTGTCCCCATATCACGTCAGGACATAGAAAATCGTCTCCAACGCCTTAACACGACACCTGGAAAGTCATGGCAGATAGACCGCGAACGCTGGTCACTAGCGGGGGCTCAAAGTAAGTTTGCCCTCCACCTCAATCAAGGACAGTGGTATGAGGCTACTGGCGCCCAGCCAACTACCCACATTTTTAAACCCGGAATTTACGACCTCAAAGATCAGGCACTTAATGAACACCTCTGCCTTAGAGCACTGGGAGAACTCGGGCTCCCAGTAGCTCAAAGCAGCTACCAAGAGTTTGGTCAACAAGCTGCCATCGTTATTGAGAGATATGATCGTCTACGCCTCCCTGATGGACCTGTCATCCGTCTACATCAGGAAGATATATGCCAGGCACTCTCGGTCTTACCAGAGAAAAAATATGAATCTTCGGGTGGACCCTCGGCAGTGCAAATCATTCAGTTATTGCAGCAAATTTGCCCTCAAGAAGATACTGAAACTTTTATCCAGGGACTCATCGCTAACTACCTCCTAGGAGCTCCTGACGCGCATGCAAAGAACTATTCACTGCTACACCTGCCAGATGGTGTAACCCGTTTAGCACCTTTTTACGATGTGGCTTCAGGCATACCCTATGAGCACCTTTCGAGTAACGGCATTCCAGGTAAGAATGATGGTCTTGAGAAAGCTGCGATGGCGATTGGCGGGGAATGCCGTTTTGGAAAAATAACGAGAAAGCACTGGAACAAGTTCGCGCAGGCTACTGGAGTTAATGAAGAACGACTACGCGAGACTGTTGAATATATGTGCGTCCACCTTCCTCAAACTTTAGAAAAAGTATGCCTTGAGGAACAAGCCGCTCTAGGTAAGAGTGAATTGGCACAGCGTTTGATTCCTGGTATTAGGCAGATTTGTGACACAACGCTGACGATGCTAGATAGAGATTACTGATGAGGACAGCCAGGGGCAGAGCCGAACCCCCGACCAAAAGATTAGAAAGCTCTAGCCGGTACTGAAAGCGGCTGTCTATAAATACAGAAAGTGGCCCTCACCCGAAGGTGGGGGCCACTTCTATTCCACGTGAACCGGAGCTAGTTGCCGGTCGGCATCACGAAGCTGGCGCCTTCCTTGATGCCGGAGGGCCAGCGGGAGGTCACCGTCTTGGTCTTGGTGTAGAAGCGGAAAGCGTCGGGGCCGTGCTGGTTTAGATCACCAAAGCCAGACGCCTTCCAACCACCAAAGGTGTAGTAGGCAATGGGCACAGGAATGGGCACATTGACGCCCACCATGCCCACCTCAACGCGGCGGGCAAACTCGCGGGCGGTATCGCCGTCGCGGGTGTAAATAGCAACGCCATTGCCGAACTCGTGGTTGCTGGGCAGAGCGAGCGCTTCTTCAAAGGTTTCAGCACGCACCACGGTCAGTACCGGGCCAAAAATTTCCTCACGGTAGATAGACATCTCGGGGGTGACATGGTCAAAGAGGGTTGCCCCCACAAAGTAGCCGCCCTCGTAGCCCTCCACCTTGACGCCGCGTCCGTCCACCAGCAGGGACGCGCCCTCCTTCTCACCGGCAGCAATGTAGCCTTCGATGCGGTCTAGGGCAGACTTAGCGACGACGGGGCCAAAGTCAGCCTGAGGGTCAAGGCTGTGGCCCACCTTTAGGCTGCCGATACGCTCCTGCAGTTTGGCAACTAGTGCGTCCGCGGTCTGCTGACCCACGGGAACCGCCACAGAAATTGCCATGCAGCGCTCACCGGCAGAACCGAAAGCGGCACCCAGCAGGGCGTCCGCAGCTTGGTCCAGGTCGGCCTCCGGCATGATAATCAGGTGGTTCTTTGCCCCACCGAAGCACTGGGCACGCTTGCCGGTGCGGGCGGCGTGCTCGTAGATGCTCTGGGCAATGGGGGTGGAGCCCACAAAGCCGACTGCCTTGATGCGGGGGTCATCGAGCAGAGTGTCTACGGCTTCCTTATCGCCGTTGACCACGTTGAAGACGCCGTCCGGCAGGCCAGCTTCGGTCCAGAGTTCTGCCAGGCGCAGGGGAACGGAGGGGTCGCGCTCTGAAGGCTTGAGCACGAAGGCGTTACCCGCGGCAATGGCGGGGCCGCACTTCCACAAGGGAATCATCGCGGGAAAGTTAAAGGGAGTAATGCCAGCAACCACACCCAGAGGCTGGCGCATGGAATAGACATCGATGCCGGTGCCTACCGCATCAGAATACTCACCCTTCAGCAGGTGGGGTGCAGCAGTAGCGAACTCGACGACGTCCAAACCGCGCTGGATGTCACCGTGAGCGTCCGCAATCGTCTTGCCATGCTCTAGCGAGAGCAATTCAGCCAGCTCATCGGCATGCTCATTGACCAGATCAACAAAACGGTGCAGGACGCGGGCACGCTTCTGCGGGTTAGTGGCAGCCCAGCCAGCCTGCGCCTCAGCGGCATTGGCAATGACCTCGCGTACTTCATCGGCGCTAGCCAGAGGCACCTGAGCTTGCACCTGCCCGGTGCTGGGGTTGTAAATATCGGCGTAACGGCCGGAGACACCTTCACGGTGGGCGCCGCCGACGTAGTGGGTTAGCTGCTTCGTCATCGAAGCCTCCTCTTCTCTAGATGTGCATCAACTCACAGTGTGCATTAACCACAGGCTACCCAAGGCGCCCGCCGTGCGGTAGGGGTGGGTAGAAATAAGTCATGCAGTCTCTAGGTCTTTACTTGACGTTAGTTGCATAAATATATATTCTGAACGAACGGTCAGTAATTATTGGTGCAGGGGTTTCCCCTCCTCATCACACAAGGAACTTTCATGACTTCAACGGAGAAGACTCCCACCCTTTCACCGGTCGCAGACGCACCTGCCACCGGCGCCTCTCATGAAGCTGAGCAGGCCTACTTCGACACCCTCATCAAAGAGGACTCCCGCGTAGAACCCCGCGACTGGATGCCCGAGAAGTACCGCAAGACCCTCACTCGTCAGGTCTCCCAGCACGCCCACTCCGAAATCATCGGCATGCAGCCCGAAGCCAACTGGATTACCCGCGCCCCCTCCCTCAAGCGCAAGGCTATTCTCATGGCCAAGGTGCAGGACGAGGCTGGCCACGGTCTTTACCTCTACTCAGCGGCAGAGACCCTGGGCACTCCCCGCCACGTCCTCAACGAGCAGCTGCTAGAGGGCCGCGCCAAGTACTCATCGATCTTCAATTACCCCGCCCGCACCTGGGCAGACATGGGTGCTATCGGCTGGCTGGTTGACGGCGCCGCTATCTGCAACCAGGTGCCCCTCTGCCGCGCGTCCTACGGCCCCTACGGTCGCGCCATGGTTCGCATCTGTAAGGAAGAATCTTTCCACCAGCGTCAGGGTTGGGAGATCCTCTACGAGCTCTCTCACGGCACCGAAGCGCAGAAGAAGATGGCGCAGGACGCCGTCAACCGCTTCTACGGCCCCGCCCTGCAGATGTTCGGCCCCCCGGATGCCGACTCCCCCAACTCCCAGCAGTCCATGAACTGGAACATCAAACGCTTCTCTAACGACGAGCTACGCCAGCGTTTCGTGGACATGATGGTCCCCCAGGCTGAAGCTCTTGGGCTGACCCTGCCTGATCCGGACATCAAGTGGAACGAAGAACGCGGCCACTACGATTACGGCCCGCTGGACTGGGACGAATTCCACTCCGTCATTCAGGGCGCCGGCCCCTGCAACGTCCAGCGTATGCAGCGCCGCCGTGCAGCCCACGACGAGGGCGCTTGGGTGCGCGAAGCAGCCGCCGAATACGCCCGCAAAACCGCAGAACAGCACGCAGAACTCATGGGAGCATAACCATGTCAGAGAACATCACACACCTGCCCGAACCCAACGAATGGCCCCTCTGGGAGGTCTTCGTACGCTCATCCCGCGGCCTGTCCCACGTGCACGCAGGCTCACTGCACGCACCCGACGCCACCATGGCACTGCGTAATGCCCGCGACCTCTACACCCGCCGTAATGAGGGCACCAGCGTCTGGGTCGTCCCCGCAGAAGCAATCCTGGCATCAGACCCTGATTCCAAGGGTGGCTTCTTTGAGTCAGCCAAGGGCAAGAGCTACCGTCACGCCACCTACTACACCAAGAGCGAAGGGGTGAAGCACCTGTGAGCTACGCGTCCTTCGAATCAGCGACCCGCCACAGCGAGGGCGAATCCATCATCGCTGAAGACATCGCGACCTCAGGTGTGCAGGCCAGTGAAGCAGTAGCCCGCTACGCCCTGGCACTGGGTGATGACGCCCTGATGCTGGGCCAGCGACTAGCCCACTGGATTTCCCGCGCACCCGAGATGGAAGAAGACATCGCCCTGGGCAACATCGCCCTTGACCTCATTGGCCACGCCCGCTTCTTCCTCACCTACGCAGGCACCGCCTGGGGTAAGACCGAGGATGATCTGGCCTACTTCCGCGACGAAGAAGAGTTCCGTTCGGTCCGTCTGGCTGAGCAGGAGAACGGCGACTTTGGGCAGACCATTGCCCGCCAGCTCATCTTCAGCTACTACCAGTACGAGCTCTACACCGAGCTGATGAAGTCTGAGGACCCCACCCTGGCAGCCATCGCCGCCAAGGCCCTCAAAGAGGTGGAGTATCACCAGGATCACGCCACCGCCTGGGCACTGCGTCTAGGTATTGGCACCGAGGAAGCCAACCACCGTCTGCAGGAGGGCCTCTACTACATGTGGCCCTACGTCGACGAGCTCTTCTACGACTTTGAACCCGTAGCAGAACTGCCCGGTGTTGCCGTGGTTCCCTCCACCCTGCGCGCACGCTTTGAAAAGCGCCTGCACGCCACCATCGCAGAAGCCCAGCTGCAGGTGCCCGACGTGCCCCAGGCACGCGGCGGCGACCGCTCCGGCATCATGAGTGAACACCGCGGTCACATCCTGACCGAACTGCAGGTTCTAGCACGCGCCCACCCCGGCGCCACCTGGTAAACCCGCCCCACCCCGTCCCGTCACAAGGAGGTGACCCACGTGCGCAGCAGCGAAGAGGCAAGCGCCGGTGTTGATTTCAGTTTTGGTTTTGATACTGATTCTGGCTACCGCGCCCCGTCCCTAGAAACTGAGAGCAGCGTCCCCGCACCGGAAGGTTCGGACGCCACCCTCTGGGAAACTGCGGCGCACGTGGCAGACCCCGAAATTCCTGTGCTTTCAATTGCTGACCTTGGGATACTTCGGGCCGCCTACTACGGGCCGGACGGGGTGCCGCAGGTGGTCATTACCCCCACCTACTCCGGTTGCCCCGCCATGGACGCCATCACCAGCAACATCCGCAGAGTCTTTGCCCAACACCAGATGTCAGAACCCGCAGTGCAGCTGGTTCTCTCACCGGCATGGAGCACCGACTGGATGAGTGAGGCAGGTAAGGCACGGCTGGAGGCCTACGGCATTGCCCCTCCCACCGGCAAAGCCGCAGCCGGCCCCGTCCATCTGGGTATGGCCGTCAAGTGCCCCCGCTGCCATTCCCTGGCAACCGAAGAGCTCACCCGCTTTGGGTCCACCTCCTGCAAGGCGCTCTACCGCTGCCGCGACTGCCAGGAGCCCTTTGACTACTTCAAGGTTCACTAGCTGAACCCCCTTCACAGAACGCACAGATAAGAGAAAAGCCATGACTGAGACAGCACGCCGCCGGGCGTCCTTCAACACCCTGACCGTCAGCCAGGTGCGCCCCCTGACCAAGGACTCGGTAGAGGTCACCTTCGAGGTACCCGAACACCTGGTAGAGGATTACAACTATGCCCCCGGCCAGTACGTCGCCCTGCGCGCCACCATTGACGGGCAGGAGGTGCGCCGCTCCTACTCCATCTGCGCTGAGCCCGTACCCGGTGAGATCCGTGTGGCCATTAAGCGCGACTTCGGTGGTCTCTTCTCAAACTGGGCCAACGACACCCTGACCGCCGGCTACCAGATCGATGTGATGAACCCCCAGGGCGCTTTCGTTTCCAAGGGCAACATCACCAGCCTGAATGAACCCCAGAAAATCGCTGAAGACGCCAAGGCGGCTGGCGGGGAACACATGGTCGCCTTCGCAGCAGGCTCAGGTATCACCCCCATCATGGCTATTGCCCGCACCGTGCTCAAAGCCAGCGAAAACAGCACCTTTGACCTGGTTTACGCCAACAAGTCAGCCCTGGACGTTATGTTCGCCGAAGAGGTGGGCGATCTCAAGGACAAGTACCCCACCCGCTTTGCTGTGCACCACGTGCTCTCCCGCGAGCAGCGCGTCAACCCCCTGATGAGCGGCCGCATTGACGACGAAAAGCTCAACGCTATTCTCGACCACGTGATTCAGGTGGACAAGGCTGATGAGTGGTTCCTCTGTGGTCCCTTCGAGCTGGTTCAGCTCTGCCGCGACACCCTGGCTGAGCGCGGCGTCCCCGAAAACGATGTGCGCTTCGAGCTCTTCACCACCGGCCGCCCCGAGGCTCCTACCGGTCAGCAGGGCAAGGCTGTTGAGGTTGACCCCGGCGGCAATAACTACTCCATCGCCTTCACTCTGGACGGCACCAGCGGTTCGGTGGAATCCCCCGTTTCAGCGAACGAAACCATCCTGAATGCTGCCCTGCGCGTCCGCGCCGATGTGCCCTTCGCCTGCGCCGGCGGCGTGTGTGGCACCTGCCGCGCCAAGGTGGTTGACGGTGAGGTTGAGATGGCAGAGAACTACGCACTTGAAAAGGATGAGGTGGATGCCGGCTACGTTCTGACCTGTCAGGCTCGCCCCTGCACCGACAAGCTCACCGTAGACTTCGACGCCTAGGAACAGCTATGAGCATGATTGAACTGACCATCGCCGATGGCGTTGCCGAGGTAGTTCTTAACGCACCCGAGAAAATGAACTCCCTCAATGAAGCCGCCCTCGCTGACCTTTCAGCTGCCTACGACGAGGCAGCCGAAGCTGGCGTCCGCGCCCTACTCTTGCGCGGTGAGGGGCGAGGCTTCTGCGCAGGGCGTGATATCGCTGGTCTAGTGCCTGCCGAGGACGACGCCTACGGCTATCTCTCCGATAAGGTGACTCCGCTGTTACAGAAGATGAGTGCCTTCCCCGCCCCCACCTTTGCCGCTGTGCAGGGCGCTTGCTTGGGCGTCGGTCTGGGTCTGGCGATTGCCACTGACGTGGTTTATGTGGCTGAGAACGCCAAGATTGGCTCGCCCTTTGCCAACCTGGGGGCAACCCTGGACTCTGGCGGGCATGCCCTTTTTGTGGAGCGTCTGGGTGCCCACCGTGCCCTGGACCTGATTTACACTGCCGACTTGATCTCTGGTGCGGAGGCTGTTGCAGCGGGGCTCTTTAGCCGGGCGGTGCCTGCCAACGAACTGTTGGACTTTACTCGTGAGAAGGTAGCTCGCGTGGCTGCCGGGGCAACTGGAGCCTTCCTGGCGTCCAAGCGGCTGGTGGCGCAGGTGCGCGATCAGCGCGTGGGGCTCTGGGAGTCCGTTGAGGCCGAGAACCGTGCCCAGGGCGATCTCTGCAATTCAGCAGACTACGCCGAAGGTTTCGCCGCCTTCACCGAGAAGCGCAAGCCGGTCTTCAAGGGAATCTAGACCTGCACCTTCCACCCGATGTAAGAGAAAACTTCACTGGCATGTAGTGAGAACATGCCAGTGAAGTTTTGTGTATACACCGTAGGGGCAGGGACGAGGGGGGGCACCCGGGCTAGTAGCCCACGTCCGCCGAGCCACCTGAAGCTGAATCAATGAACTGAGCGGCCAGCTTCTTGGACTCCAGGGCTAGTAGCTGCACATCGGCAGCAACCAGCACAAAGTCAGCACCGGCTGCCAGATAGTCAGCGGCAGCAGCGGGATCAAAAGCATTAAGACCCACCTTAATGCCGGCATCGTGCGCCACCTTGATGACGCTCTTGACTGCCGCCACCACGTCCGGGTGGTTCTGCTGGCCCAGCAGGCCCATGGACGCCGCCAAATCTGAGGGCCCCACAAAGACGCCCGCCAGCCCTTTCACGGCGCAAATCTCCCGGGCATTGGCCACTGCCGCGGCAGATTCAATCTGCACAAAGAGCGAAATGTACTGCTCAGCATCGGTCAGATAACCAGCGACACCACCCCAGCGGGCAGAACGCGAGAGGGCAGATCCCACCCCGCGCACACCAACAGGCGGGTAGCGGGTTGCCGCAACGGCGTCCTGCGCCATCTGGGCGTCGTCCACCATGGGGATCAAAATATTCTGGGCACCGGCGTCCAAGAACTGCTTGATAGCGGCAGTGTCTAGCTGGGGCAGGCGCACCATGGTCTGCACCGGGTAAGCCGCCGTGACCTGCAAAAGCTGTTGGGTGGTCTCCAGGCTAAGAACCCCGTGCTCACCATCAATCAGCAGCCAGTCAAAGCCAGAACCGGCGCAAATCTCAGCCGTCACATGCGAACCTGAACAGACCCACATACCCACCGCCGGGCGTCCTAGCGTCTCAAGGGTGTGGGCAAAAGGCGGATTTAGACGAAGCGACATGTGATAGCCCCCAAATCGCCGTAATCTGCGTGCACGGTATCGCCGGGGTGCACCCACATGGGCTTAGTGAAGGAGCCCGCCAAAATAATCTCGCCAGCCTTCAGGCTGTCACCGTGCGCCGCCAGCTTATTCGCCAGCCAAACCACGCCGCTGGCGGGGTGATTGAGCACGGCAGCCGCCACACCGGTATCCTCGATGGTCTCGTTGCGGTAGAGCAGAGCAGAAACCCAGCGCAGATCCACGGACGCCGGGTCAACCGGGTTACCGCCCACCACCATGGCACCCAGAGCAGCGTTGTCGCTGATGGTATCCACGATGGTACGCCCCTGCATCTCAATTCGTGAGGAGAGAATTTCAAGTGCCGGGACCACATATTCGGTTGCTCGCAGCACATCAAAAATGGTGACGTTGGGGCCTACTAAGTCCTCTTTGAGAACGAAGGCCAGTTCCACCTCAATACGAACATTGGAATACTGGCTGTGCTCAATGACCGACCCGTTCTCGTATATCTGGTCAGCAAAAATTGCACCGTAGTCAGGCTCAGTGATACCGGTAGCCTCCTGCATCACCTTGGAGGTCAGACCAATCTTGCGCCCCGCCAACCGGCGCCCCGCAGCTTCACCGCGGGCACGCCAGGTGTTTTGCACCGCGTAAGAGTCCTCCACGGTCATCTCAGGGTAGGTGGCGGTCAGCCGCGGAATCATGGTGCGATTAGCCTCGGCCTCAGCCAGGTCATCAGCGATTTTGGTCAGTTGTTCTTGCGTAAGCATGAGCTTTCCTTCTGTTAGGACGGCGGGGATGTAGGAGACATATTCTCGCCGGCTGACCCTCTTGGTTCTCGCGCAGAGCGCTCGTCCCAATTCACGCCAGCCCCGAGCCAGCCGGCTACGAATATGTCTCCCACATCTTATTTAAGGCAACAAGCTAACCGGCACCCCATTCCCACGCCCTGCCCCGCGTCCCGGCTCTATGTCCATGGTGAGACGAGGTTAGAGCTGGTTGCCCAGCTTGAATTCGCCCTTCTTCCAGTCGGGCATGGATTCGTCGCCGTCTTCGGCGCGGGTGTAGGAGAAGCCGTCAGCGCCGATCGTCTGTGCCATTTCGGAGTCATCGGTGCGTTCTACCAGGGGTACCAGATTGCCGTCGAGGTCCAGCACGCGGGAGGCGTCGGTGTACCAGGAGGGTACAACGGGGGTGCCCCACCAGTCGCGGCGCTGGTTGTCGTGGACGTCCCAGGTGACGCGGGGGTTATCGGGGTCGCCGGTGTAGTAGTCCTGGGTGTAGATTTCGACGCGGTGGCCGTCGGGGTCGCGTAGGTAGAGGTAGAAGGCGTTGGAGACGCCGTGGCGGCCGGGGCCGCGTTCGATGGCGTCGGACATGCGCAGGGCACCGAGCTTGTCGCAGATGGCGAGGATGTTGTGCTTTTCGTGGGTTGCGAAGGCAACGTGGTGCATGCGGGGGCCGTCGCCGCCGGTCATGGCGGTGTCGTGGACGGTAGGCTTGCGGCGCATCCAGGCGGCGTAGGCGGTGCCAGCTTCGTCTTGGATGTCTTCGGTGACGCGGAAGCCGAGGTCTTCCATGTACTTGACGGCGGTGGGGACGTCGGGGGTGACCTGGTTGAAGTGGTCCAGGCGGACGAGGGCGCCGGGGGTGTGCAGGTCGTAGCGCCAGGCTAGGCGTTCTACGTGTTCGACGTCGTAGAAGAATTCGTAGGGGAAGCCGAGGGGATCTTGGACGCGCACGGAGTCGCCCAGGCCCTTGACGAAGCCGTCCTTGTTGCGGCGTACCTGGCAGCCACGGGCGGAGTAGAACTTCTCTGCCTTGTCCAGGTCTTCGGGGGTGCGCACGCGGTAGGAGAAGGCTGCGACGGCGGCAGTCTCGCCCTTGCGCAGAATTAGGTTGTGGTGGATGAACTCTTCGATGGAGCGCAGGTAGATGGTGTTCTCGTCTTCTTCGGTGACGACCAGACCGAGCACATCAACGTAGAAGTTGCGGGAGCGTTCGAGGTCGGTGACCACGAGTTCCATCGAGGCGCAGCGCAGCACGTCCGGGGCGTCGGCGTCGGGTTCGATGACGGGGTAGTCAGCAAAGGTGGGTGACATGTGGTTTCGCTTTCTGTGGGTGCCCGGTGCGGCGCTACGTTGCGGCGAACCGGGCGGGGGTGGTGTGTTTTAGTCGGCTTTGCCGAAGACAGGGTTGTGTACTTCGCCCAGGTTGATGTGCACTGCCTGCTGGTCGGTGTAGAAGTCGATGGAGCGGTAGCCGCCTTCGTGGCCCAGACCGGATGCCTTGACACCGCCGAAGGGGGTGCGCAGGTCGCGCACATTGTTGGAGTTGAGCCAGACCATGCCCGCTTCGACTGCGTGTGAGAAGTTGTGGGCGCGCTGCAGGTTGGAGGTCCAGAGGTAGGCGGCCAGGCCGTACTTGGTGTTATTGGCGAGTTCCAGGGCTTCTTCATCGGTGTCGAAGGGGGTGATGGCGACGACGGGGCCGAAGATTTCTTCCTGGAAGATGCGGGCGTCGGGGGCGACGTCGGCAAAGACGGTGGGCTGCACAAAGTTGCCTTCTTCAAAGCCTTCGGGGCGGCCGCCGCCGGCGACCAGGCGGCCTTCGGTCTTGCCGATTTCGACGTAGGACATGACCTTTTCGAAGTGTTCGGGGTGAACCAGGGCGCCGACTTCGGTGGCGGGGTCTGAGGGAAGGCCAACCTTGACGCGCTTGGCCTGGGCTGCGTAGCGCTCCACAAACTCGTCATAGATGCTGCGCTGAACCAGGATGCGGGAACCTGCGGTGCAACGTTCACCGTTGAGGGAGAAGACACCGAAGATGGTGGCGTTGATGGCGGTCTCTAGATCTGCGTCCTCAAAGACAACGGCGGGTGATTTGCCACCCAGTTCCATGGAAAGGCCCTTCAGGAAGGGGGCGGAGTTAGCGAAGATGATCTGACCGGTTTTGGATTCACCGGTGAAGGAGATCAGGGGGACGTCGGGGTGCTTGACCAGGGCGTCACCTGCGGTTTCGCCAAAGCCGTTAACCAAGTTGAAGACGCCTGCGGGCAGGCCTGCTTCTTCAAAGATTCCTGCCCAGAGGGAGGCTGAGAGGGGGGTGAATTCTGCGGGCTTGAGCACCACGGTGTTGCCGGTGGCCAGGGCGGGTGCCAGCTTCCAGGATTCCAGCATGAAGGGGGTGTTCCAGGGGGTAATCAGACCGGCTACACCGATGGGCTTGCGGTTGACGTAGTTGACCTGGCGACCGGGCACCTTGAAGGTATCGTCGGACTGGGCAACGATCAGGTCTGCGAAGAAACGGAAGTTCTCTGCGGCGCGGCGTGCCTGGCCCTTTGCCTGGGTGATGGGCAGGCCGGAGTCGTAGGATTCCATTTCTGCCAGCTGCTGCTCGCGGGATTCCACGATGTCTGCAATTTTGGTCAGGACGCGGGCGCGTTCGCGGGGTAGCATGCCGGGCCAGGGGCCGTTCTTGAAGGCGTCGGTAGCTGCTGCAACTGCGGCTTCGATGTCTTCCTTTTTGCCGCTGGCTGCGGTGATGTAGGGCTGGTTGGTCACGGGGTTGAGCACCTCAAAGGTGTCGCCGTCGATGGAGTCAACGAACGTGCCGTTGATGTAGTGCTGAATCTTTTCAGGCAGACCAGCAGGCTTGCCGGTTTCGTTGGTGTAGTCGCTCACGGGTAACTCCTTTGTTCAAGTGGCTGGGGGTAAGTTGTGGGATTTAGGGCTGGTTGGGGTGCGCTGCAAGGTAGCTAGCGAGGGTGGCGGCACGGTGTTCTCGCACTGCGGCTTCCACCTGGGCTGAGGTTGCTCGGTTCTCGATGAGGTCCAGGATGCGCTGGTGTTCGGCTACCGATTCCGCCGCTCTGCCGGGCACAAAAGAGAAGGTTGATTCTCGCAGGTGCCCCAGCTTTTCCCATTCTGCGTTGACCAGTTCAATGAGACGCTCGTTGGGGCAGCGGCAGGTCAGCACGTTATGAAAGCGGTGGTTGAGTTCAGTGAAGGTTTTGGGGTCAAAGTCTTCTAGGGTAACGCGCAGCTGATCATTGAGGTCCTGCGCCTGGGCTAGGTCTTCCTCGCTGATACTGCTCAGCGCCATGGCGGTAGCGGCACCTTCTAGGATGCCGAGTGCCTCCATGCTCTCCACGTAGCGGGCCTCGTCAATCATGGCGACGCGGGCGCCCACGTTGCGTTCAAAATTGGCAAGGCCCTCAGCTTCTAGCTGCCGGATGGCCTCACGCACGGGCACCACCGACATATCCAGTTCTGCTGCCAGGGTTGAGAGCACCAGGCGGTAGCCGGGGGCGTAGTCGCCTGACACAATGTGTTCGCGCACCCAGGTGTAGGCAATCTGGGCTTTGGAAAGGCCTTCACCGTTGGGGGCGACGGAGGGTGAGGCTACTGCGGTGCTCATGAGCTTCCTTGTGGTTGAGAAGGTAAGGGTGGGGCGGTTTAGAGGTCTGCGGGCGGGTTGTCAGCCAGCCAGGTGGTGAACTTTTCCTTCCAGGCGCCGGTGGGTGGGAAGAGCCCGTCCACGGGGTGGCCTTCTGCTACGCGCTCGGCCACCCAGGCGTCCTCGTGCTCCTTGGCGTAGGCTGCCTCTGCAACTTCAAGTGCCAGGTGCGGGGGGATCACGATGACGCCGTCATCGTCGCCCACAATGATGTCACCGGGCAGCACGGTCGCGTTGCCACAGGCGACTGCCACATCGTATTCCCAGGGCACATGCTTGCGGCCCAGGACGGCGGGGTGGGCGCCCTGAGTGAAGACGGGCAGACCGATTTCTTTGACCGCCGCGTAGTCACGTACACCGCCGTCGGTAACCACACCGGCAGCACCGCGGCCCTTGGCACGTAGGGCGAGAATGTCGCCCAGGGTGCCGGAGCCGCTTTCACCGCGGGCTTCAATCACGATGACTTCACCTTCGCCCACTGCGTCAAAGCAGCGTTTCTGGGCATTGTAGCCACCGCCGTGGCTCTTGAAGAGGTCTTCGCGGTTGGGCACGAAGCGTAAGGTTTTGGCGGTGCCGACCATTGTGGTGCCGGGGGTCTGGGGGTAGACACCCTCGATGACCACGTTGTTCAGACCGCGAGCGCGCAGCTGGGCTGAGAGCCCTGCGGTGGGCACGGCGGTGAGTAGGCGGCGAAGGCGGTCGGTGAGTACCGGTTCTTCTTCTGCAACCGGGGGCAGGCCTGCGGCTTCGCGGGATCCCCAGGCTTCTTCGGTCTGCTTTTCGTCGGCGGCGGGTAGGGTGCCCAGGGCGGGGTCGAAGCCGCCGGGGCCTTCGATGACGTGGGTGACCAGGCGGCCGGAGGTGGGTGCACCCGGTGCTACGGGGGCGTCCACTTCAACTTCTACGGTGTCACCGGGGGCGATGACGGATGAGCCTGCCGGGGTTCCAGTGAGGATGACGTCGCCGGCTTCCAGGGTCATGTGCTGGGAGAGGTCAGCGACGAACTGGGAGAGGGGGAAAATCATGTTCGCCGGTTCGGTGACGTCTTCTTGCACTAGTTGCCCGTTGACCCAGGTGCGTACACGTAGCTGGTCTTCGGTGATGGTGCGGGCGTCGATAAGGCCGGGGCCCAGAGGGGTGTAGCCGTCGCGCCCCTTGGAGCGTACGTTGGAGCCTTTATCTGCCGGGCGGTAGTCATAGATACCCAGGTCGTTGGAGGCGGTGACGGCGGCGACGTGATCCCAGGCTGTTTCTGCGCTGACGCGGCGGGCGGGCTTGCCAATAACCAGAGCGATTTCACCTTCGAAGGCCAGCAGTTCGGTGCCTGCCGGGCGTTCAACAGTGGCACCGGAACCCGCCAGGGAGCTGGTGGGCTTCAGGAAATAGGAAGGTTGGGAGGGGCGGCGCCCGCGCTGGGCTGCACGTGATTCGTAGGCAACGTGAACCGCAATGATTTTGCCGGGGGTAACCGGGACGACAGCGGCGTCTTTGCCGGTTGCCTTGGGTGCTTCAGTCATGAAGGCTCCTCATTAAGCTCTTGAATCTGATTCCAAATCGTATATCATTTTCTTACACTAGCAAAGTAACTCACATCACAGCAATAGAGCGCACGGAAAAATCTTGAGAAGGTACCAATGACCAGCGACATCACCACTCTCACAGCAAGCCTTAGCTGCCCCGCCCTCACCAGCGAAGCCGAGATAGCCCCCTACCTAACCGACGCTTCTCAGGCAGCAGCCGGGCGTCCACTGGCGGTTTTTCTCCCCCGCACCACCGCTGATGTTTCAACGATTCTGCGCTTTGCCAGCACTCACCAGCTACCGGTTTCGGTGCGCGGGGCAGGCACCGGCCTAGCCGGGGGCGCTGCCGCCTACGAAGGCGGGCTGGTGATTAGCACCGAAGCCATGACCGAACTGAGTATCGACGCCGACGCCCGGCTTGCCGACGTCCAGCCCGGCGTCCTGACCGCCACCCTAGATGCCGCTGCCCAGGCACAAGGGCTCTTCTTTGCCCCAGACCCCGCCAGTGCAGCAACCTCAACCGTGGGTGGAAATATTGCCACCAACGCCGGCGGCCTACGCTGCCTGGCTCATGGGGTAACTGCCGATTCGGTAGCTGCCCTTGAAGTGGTGCTGGCCAGCGGGGAAGTCATCCAGACGGGTGCGCGCACCATTAAGAACGTTGCCGGGCTGAACCTGACACCACTTTTTGTGGGATCCGAGGGCACCTTGGGTGTCATCACCCGCGCAACCGTGCGCCTCAAACCCCTACCAGAGGGCGCCCCCTACACTTTTGCCGCCTACTACAACTCCTTAGAGGAGGCAGGGGGCGCAGTACTAGCCCTAACCAGCAGTGGGCTGAACCTAGAGAGCCTGGAGCTAATCGACCGCACCATCGTGCAACTCATCAATAAGCACCATGGAGCTGGGCTCACCGAGCCAGGTGCCGGGCTACTGATTGGCCTCTGCACCAGCGCTCAGGCAGATGCTGCACGGGCAGCAACTATTTGCGCCGAGCATGGAGCTAGTTCCACAGAGACAGCAGAAGGTCTCGCCCTCATGGAAGCCCGCAGGTTGGTTTTTAGTTCTATTTACCCCGAAGGGTTCACGGTGCTGGGGGACGCTGGCGTCCCCGTGCCCCAGCTGCCGCACTTCATACGGCGCATCCAGGAGATTTCCGAAGCCACCGGCAGGGCAGTGCTCATTACCGCCCACGCCGGGGACGGCAACCTGCACCCCAGCGTCTACGCGGGCGCTCACGGCGAGGAAACCGAGGCGGCTGAAGAAGTTCTGGCGCTGATTTCTGCCGCCGCCCTAGAGCTGGGCGGCACGATCACCGGCGAGCACGGTATTGGTTCGGCAAAACTGCACGCCCTTGAAGAGCAACTGACACCAGCAACCCTTGCCGCCGGACGCGTCATCAAAGCAGCCCTGGACCCGGCAGGCATTCTGACTCCGGGGCGAGGACTGTAAAAGCAACCGGATCGTCGTGTGAGCCATCAAGACTAATCACGCAGTTCCGCATCTCGAGTATCTACATGTGCATGATTCACCCCTTGTGTTACGACAGCGATAGACAGGACTGATAGTCTGTGTGGGTTAGAAAAGTAGAGGGAGAAGTGAGTGAGTATGCCAACAGTCGACAATCTCTTGTTAGAACGCGCCTTCTCACCCACCATCTTTACAGGTTTCGCTAAAAACCAACGATCAGCTGAGTTCTCTAGAATTATTACATCAGCCGGACTAAGAACCTCACTACCATCTTCCTCATCAGTGGGTGAAGTATTCGACCACATCTTTTCGTTGCTATCTTCCCCAGGTATTCGCAACGAATACATTTATAAGAACGTTGTAGCTGAAAAAATCCTACTAGGCAGACACTCACTAAATACCGCAGTGTTCGTTCAGGAGATGAGAGCACTCCGCTCTAAAGCAGATACTGTCATTTTCAACGGAACCTCTACTGCGTATGAAATAAAGTCTGACCGGGATTCCTTAGCCCGGTTACCTTTACAAATTGAAGATTACCGCAAGGTATTTGCCAAAGTAGTTGTAGTTGCAGATGCAAAACACGTAGTTGCCCTGGAAAATATGCTTCCAGACGATGTCGGCATCCTTACACTCAGCAACAAACTCTCACTTTCAACTGTTCGCCAGGCACAGGAAAACTTAGAGTCTCTGGAAACATCAGCAATGCTTGATGCCCTACAGCTCAGTGAACTGAAAGCCATGCTCAGTTTACTTGGGCAAGAGGTACCAGATGTCCCTAATACCCGACAAAGAACAATCTACAGCGAAATCTTAGACAGTTTCTCTACCAACTCGCTACATTCATCGATGGTCAAGGTAGTACGACACTCCCGAAATCAGAAGTCAATGAGTGGATTCATCGACGAGATGCCACGCTCCTTATACGCAGCTGCTCTGCGCAAAAGCCCCACTACAACACAGAAAAGTCATATACTGAAAGCAATCCAAACACCCCTGAACGAAGCAGTTAGCTGGTCTTAGAATGTACTACCCCCTATTACGCGGTAAGCAGTTCGAACTTGCTGCGATCCGTGACCTAGCAGAAGAGGGAACGCTCCGCTCCGGTAAGGTCTGTCCGATAGTAGAGCCGGTGAGGAAAAACCTATCGGCCTTAGACAGAACGCTGGGTGTCTGGGAAATTTCAGGCACCCCCATTGGATTCATCATCAACCCTCGAGTTGGCGATTTTGTACAAGACAACAATGAACTCCTTAATTTTTTCAAACGAGATTATCTCGGTTCCGAAATCGGCTCAGAGTTAGTTCGTCCTGTCCTAGTAGTCAATGAGACCACAACCGTTCAGGACCTTGAAGATTATAGCCAGATAGCTTCACCCGAAAATACGCGCTCACTATATTTTCTTCATGATTCAGCAATTAAAGATCAGGATGTTATCTCCAGATTAAACCAGCTATCAAACGACAATAAAGAAGTTTTTCATCTTTTTGAAGACAAAAGAACTTCAATGATTTACAGAGAAAAATTCAATATATACGATAATCAACGAACAATCATACGAGATGAATTTATCAGCGAGGCTCGGAATAAAGATTATAAAGAAAATGATTTTTTTACTGACCTAAATGTAATTTACAAAACCCCCTTAGGTTTACAAGGCTTCGGGGACTATCAAATCGTAGGTGCTCAGTATAGGGAATCTGGAGGTCCTGCCTACGCTGTTGCTTTACATATAACTTACATTGATCCGTCACAGGATAAAACTATTTATGTGCAACATTTCATATCAAAATCAAATGAAACATTTGCTGACCCAGGAAATAAATTTTCTGAAGCCCTTAACGCGATGATATCTTTCCTTGATAAGAACGAAGGGTTAATCTACGAAGGGCGAGCAATACGAGAGTTCCGCAACCTTCACGACAGGAAACATTTTCCTGGCTTGGGTTTTGTTAAAAAACTGTCTATTCAACACCACATCGAACTGATGGATGATTTTCTACTAACGAGATAAATATCAATGGGAAATAGGTGTTGCAAAAAATATTTAGGGGAAAATTTATTCACCCTGCTGGCTCGGAAGATTGATCCGATTGCAATGAGTTCATGCTCTTATTGCCAGTCCGTAAAGCAGGAAATGATTCCAACTGAGAAGCTTTCTGGGTATTTTGAGTGGTCTCGAGAGATTTATAAAAGAACTGATAAATCTGAGGGAAAGCTTTTGCTATATTGGCTTCGCGAAGATTGGGGAATTTTCGATACCTTGGATGATTCAACAGCGAATCGGCTATTATCAGACATTTTCATCTGCGACTACTTTAACCCGTCAGATTTAAGAATTCCCGAGAATTTAGAGGGAACCAGAAAATCAGATGCATGGCAAAGGTTTAAACTAGAAATCCAACACAGGAATAGATGGATTTCAACATCCTCAAAAGAAGCTTCAGAGCTATGCGAAGATTTCATGAATAATTTATCTGAAATGGAAGAAGATAAAATAAATCAATACTATTATCGTGCACGCACTCACGACACTAAGGAACCATTCAAGCCCCAAGACCTCAGTGCCCCGCCTCAAGAAATTGCTGGACACGGCAGACTAAATCCTGCAGGTATTCCGTATCTCTATCTGGCCTCTTTAGAAAAAACTGCAATAGCAGAAGTTCGACCCCATCCGGGACAAAACGTTGTGACTGCTAAATTTCAAGTTAAATCACCAGAATCTCCTGAACTAAAGATTGCAAATCTTATTAAATTTACCCCTCAAGTCTCACCGATCGATATTCTGGATACTGATGAAATTCTGAGAATACGAACCCTCTATCTTGCACTAAAAGAAATTTCTTTAGATTTTTCCCGTCCTGTACACCCAGATGCAACACCTTATGAGTATATTCCTACACAATATTTATGTGAAATCATCAAGGGGGAAGGGTTTGACGGAGTTGCCTACCCCAGTGCAATATCCGATGGACACAATATCGTCCTCTTTGACCCCTCATCTTTCTCAGTAATCAAAGGTTCCTTGACAGAATATCGCATTAAATCAGTCTTCGTAGATACCGAAGAATTTAAAAATATTTAGACCTACGGGGCTGTGCGTATATCGCCGTATTACAAAGCAATCCGAGCCAAAGGGCTAGTAGCAAACGTGAGCTTTCAAAGCCAGAAAACAGGTCTTGAACTAAGCCTAGATGTAGACATTCATAAAGCAATCGCAGAGAACGAAAAGAACAATGACTAACAGCATTACCGTCACTGCTCAGCGCTGGGCGCACGGCTGGGAAATTATCATCGATGAAGAGAATGCCACCCAGGTCCGCACCCTAGCCAAGGCACCCCAACAGGTACGCGATTACCTTGACACCCTCTACCCCGAGACCGACCACAGCCAGCTAGAAGTACACCTCACCTACGAAGAGGTTGAGAGCCAACTACAGGCCGCGCGTGCAGCTCAGCGAGCCGCGCAAAAAGCCGAGGAGGAAGCGACCCAGAAAATACGTAAAATTGTTGCCCAGCTTCGCACAGATGGGGTTTCCCTGAGCGACACCGCTGCCATTCTCGAAGTCTCCAAAAGTAGGGTTCAACAGCTTCAGGCTGCCTAACCTCACCTACCACCACTGAAGTGACCAGATTTCTCTCATCTGACTAGAAAACATATGGTCAAATGAGAGAAACCTGGTCACTTCTTTATTGGGAATGGGGGCGATGCACCCTGCCACACTGGCGCACATTTCAGGGTGCAGCAATAAAGGCTGGGTTGGCTCTTGTCACGATTTTGGACATCGTATATGATTCAAATCAAGTGTTACCCATCACATACTCGCCGGGTGCAGTGTCGCGCCCCGCCCCTCTAGGAGCACCATGCATTTCCACCACAACGGCTACGTCTCCCGCGATCCACGCATACAAGACGCCGCCGGTTACGGCGTCGACCGCGCCACAGAACTCCCCGAGACCATGGACGTTCTCATCGTAGGCTCCGGCCCCGCAGGCATGATCGCCGCAGCCCAGCTCTCCCAGTTCCCCGACGTCAACACCCGCATCATCGAACGCCGCAACGGCCGCCTAGAACTGGGCCAGGCAGACGGCATCCAGGCGCGCTCCGTTGAAACCTTCCAGGCTTTCCGCTTCGCCGAAGAAATCATTCGCGAGGCCTACCACATCACCGAAATGAGCTTCTGGAAGCCAGACCCCACCAATCCAGAAAACATCGTGCGCACCGCCCGCCCCATCGACGACCCGCACTACATCAGCGAATTCCCCCACCTGATCGTCAACCAGGCGCGCGTGCTGGACTACTTCGCTGACTCCGCCCTGCGCTCCCCCGGCCGCATCACCCCTGATTACGGCATCGAATTCATCACCCTCACCGTTGAACAGGGCGAGGAATACCCCGTCAAGGTCACCCTGCGCCACACCGCTGGCGAGCGCGAAGGTGAAGAACGCACCGTGCGCGCCAAGTACGTCATTGGGTGCGACGGCGCCCGCTCCGGCGTCCGCAAGTCCATTGGCCGCACCCTGACCGGGGACGCCTCCAACCACGCCTGGGGTGTCATGGACGCTGTTGCCAACACCGATTTCCCCGACTGGCGCATGAAGTGCGCCATTAGCTCCAAGAACGGCTCAATCCTGCACATCCCCCGCGAGGGCGGCCACCTAGCACGCATCTACGTTGACCTGGGCGAAGTACCCCTGAACGACAACCACGCGGTACGCAACACCCCCATCGAAGAAATCATCGACCGCGCCAACGCCATCTACCACCCCTACAGCATTGACGTGAAGGACGTTGCCTGGCACTCGGTCTACGAGGTCGGCCACCGTCTCACCGACCACTTTGACGATGTAGATACCGAGGACCGTGGCAGCCGCACTCCTCGCGTTTTCATCACCGGCGATGCCTGCCATACCCACTCTGCTAAGGCGGGCCAGGGCATGAATGTCTCCATGCAGGACGGCTTCAATATCTCCTGGAAGCTGGGCCATGTACTGACAGGGCGCGCCCCCGAATCGCTGCTGGACACCTACTCCGGTGAGCGCCAGGAAATCGCCAAGAACCTCATTGACTTTGATAAAGAATGGTCAACCCTCATGGCGACCCCGGCAGAAGAGCTGCCCAGCCCCGAATACCTGGAGGAGTTCTACGTCAAAACTGCCGAGTTCCCTGCCGGCTTCATGACCGAGTACAAGCCCTCCATGATCACCGGCGGCGCCGAGCACCAGAGCCTGGCGACCGGCTACACCGTGGGCAAGCGCTTCCGCGCCGCCCGCGTCAACCGCCGCGAAAATGCCTACCCCCGCTTCTTGGGCCACGACGCCGTAGCCGATGGCCGCTACCGCCTCTACGTCTTTGCAGACGCCGCCCACCCGGCGTCCGGCGATTCAAAGGTGAAGGCGCTGAGTGACTTCCTCACCCAGGATGCCCGCTCTCCCTTCATCAAGCATCGCCCGGAGGGCGCTGACTTCGATGCCCGCATCGAGCCCCTGGTCACCTACCAGCAGCTACACACCGAGTTTGAAACCACCGACGCCCCGGCAGCTTTCCGCCCGCTGGTCGGCAGCCGCCAGGTGGAGTACTGGGAGAACATCTACTGCACCCTGCCCGAAGAAAACATCTTTGAGCAGCGCGGCATCAGCCGCGACGGTGCCGTGGTGATTGTGCGCCCCGACCAGTACGTCGGTGCTGTACTACCCCTCACCGATTTTGAGGGAATCGCAGACTACTTCGATGGGGTCTTCGTGTAGAGAAAGTTATTCATACGGCATATCGCTCTACTGATGGGCAGGGTAACGGCAAGCTGACCTTCTCGCCCGGTTCGCTTCGCGCACAAGGCGATTCACGCCAGCCCCGACCAGCTTGCCGTTACCCTGCCCATCAGCTCCGAGACTTTATGAATAAGCACTAGGGCACTATGACCGTAACAAAGAGCCGGTGAGACTAGGCTGTTGCCTCTTCGATAGCGTCAAAGAGTTGCTGCTTGGTCATGTTTGACCTGCCCGGGATATCCAGCTCTTTGGCTTCTTCGTAGAGCTCCTGGCGAGTGAAAACCTCTATGGGGCGACGCTGGGCAGGCACCTCGGCGCCCGAGAGCTCACCGGCGTGCTCAACTTCTTCCAGGTGAGCGGTCTCCTCAGCAAATTCCCGGTCAAACTCCGCAAGAGCACGCTCGTCTAGCTGCTCGACGGGATCTTCGGCGTCCACCAGGTCTTCTAGTTCCTCTAGGTCTACCTCCGGCTCAACCTCTACATCAGCTGAGCTGTACATATTCTCATCGGGGATATCCTCGCCTAGAAGGGTCTCAATATCCAGAGAATCAGTGGCATCCTTCAGAGACCCTTGGTCTTCACGCTGGATCTTCTTTTTCTTCCTAGCTTTCTTAGCCTTTTTAGAGGGCTTGGGCCCTACCTGCTGCTCGGCGGTTTTTTCAGCGTCTTTTTTGCTGGTTTTCTTTGAGTCAGGTTTCTTGCCGCCGCTCTTTTCAGAATCTACCTTTGCAGCATCCTTCTTTTTACCAGTATCTTTCTTCTTAGGCTTTTTCTGCTCAAGCTCCTTGACGTCAGACTTTTTCTTGCCAGGCTTCTGGTCCGCTAACTTCGCGGTATCCTTGGTGCCCTTGGTCTTCTTAGTATCTTGGTCAGATTTCTTCTCGCCTTTAAGCTTTTCTGTCTTCTTTTCAGACTTCTTACCGGCACCCTTCTCGGAGCTCTTGCCTGACTTCTTGGGCTTCTCTTCGGAGGCAATCTTGGCCCACACGCCGTCGATCTTGGAGTAACCCTTCTTTTTCAGGGCCTCCTTGCCCGCCTTCTTAGCCTTCTTTTTATCCCCGTGCTGGGCGAGGTGCTTTTTAGTTGCCTTGGCAAAGATCTCTTGCACCTTGTCAGAGGAACGCCGAACGCTCTTGGGGGTCTTTACCAGAGTCTTCTGGGCGCTCTCTTTCTTAGCCTGGGGTTTCTTGTCCTTCTTGCTCACGGGGTGCTCCTTGCGGTGGATGCGCAACCTTGCGCGGTTTCCTTATCTCCACTCTAATCCTCCCTGAAGCACACCCCAACTTATGACGCGCACCGCTTCGCCCACCTCAAGGTTTGGGGGATCAGCAATCCGCATCTGCAGGCGCTAGGCGCTCACCAACCCCCGCACCATGCCCTCAAGGATGACTTCAAAGCTCTCTTCACTTTGCCCCCCAACCATCACACAGCCACCTGCAATTTCGAGAGTCGTTGCCCCGTGGACTGCCGACCAGAAAGCCCAGACGGCCTGCCAGGGGTCCTCTATTTTTAACCTACCCTGAGCATGAATGCGGTGAACCGCATCCGCCAAGGGGGCTATCGGCTCCCGGTCAATCTCCTGGGGGCCAAAGTAGCCTCCAAACATCACACTGTAGAGGGCCGGGTTTTCAAGAGACCACCGGCGGTAAGCGCGCCCTAGATTCTTGAGGTCTACCAGAACATTCTCGGTACAACCTACCGCTCGCTGTTCGCGCACAAATGAGCCTCGGGCCTCGCGAGAGACTGCTTCAATCAAGTCTTCTCGGTTTCCAATCAGTGAGTAGATAACTGTCGTAGAAACTCCCACCTTGCGAGCAACCGTCCTTAAAGAAAGGTGGCTCAAGCCTTCATCGGCAATAATTTGCGCTGCTGCCACGACGATTTTTTGGTGGTACTCAGCTCCATACATAGTTGGTCTTGACACCCCATAAGAGTATCACTAGGCTATCTAATAACAGTGTTATTTAAACACTGATGAAGCACAAGGAGAATATCGTGCAAGGTCTTAATCTCGGACGTTTTACCTCATCAGCATCGCAAGATGTCACTGTCTTCATGCTAGGCGTGCGCATTAACTCACCTCTGCGGCCGGATGCTTACGTCCCTGTCATGAGGGCTTATCAGAAGATGGTGAAATACCTAGAACAACACCCTGAAACCGGATTCCTTGGTCAGGAGCTCTGGCTGAAACGCACCACCCTAGCGGTACAGTACTGGGAAAGCCCCGAAGCCCTTCAGGATTTCGCTTCGCTCACAGAAGCACCCCACGTTCAGGCCTGGCGACACTTCGCCCGGACAGCCAACCGCCATGTGGGCCTGTGGCACGAAACCTATCAGGTTTCTGCGCCGGCTCGCGAAAGCATTTATTTCAATATGCCTAACTTTGGCCTCGGTAAAGCTCTGGGAGTTGAGCCTATCGGCAAAGAAACTTCAACAGCTAAGCGCCGCATGTCTCGGTGGAGCGCCAGCTAACCGCAGGCTTCTACTCGCCAGATTTTGGTGCGCCCTGCTGGGCGTCCTTCGCGGCGTTTGCTTCGTCAATTTTGCGGGCCAGGCGTTCTTTTTCTTCGGCCTCACGACGCTTGGTTTCAGCTTCGCGGCGGGCACGCGCCTCGGCGTAGAGCTTAGCGGAGGACCGGTTCACACCGGTACCCTCACCCAGTGAGGAATCATTGGGCTTCTCCACCAGAATGAGAGTGGCACACATGACCAGAGTAACCACAAAAACTGCGCCGGCAACCGTCAGAGCCAGCACCAGCTGAGGTGCGTTATCGGTGCCGCCGGTCGCAAAAATGAAGGTGCACAAAAAGGCTACTATCGCCAGAACAAAGGCGATAATAAGGGGCCCGCGCACCTGGGCTTTGAAACCGCGCTCTTCTGAGCCAGGCTTTTGAGTCACGTCTAATTCCTCCTGAAAATGTGCTCAGACCAGTCTACGGGGTCAAACTGTTTTTTGTCTGACCGCGGGGGGGCAGGTTACAGAGGTAACCTTAGACGCCTTTACCTGCGGAGCGCAGGGTAAGAGCACCAATCATCACAAAGACACCGGCAATAAGTGCACCTGCGCCGGCGGTACCCATAATGGCCTTGTCCCCGATTTCTGACACTACCGGCAGAGCGGCAGCAAATATGGTGATGATGGCACCTTCAAGTTGCCAGTCACGGGCTGCCGGGTTGTAGCCTTTGGTGCGCATACCAGCCAGCATTTTCAGCACGCCGGTGAGGCCCAGAGCCACACACACCACCAGAGTCAGCCAGAACTCCCCGCGCGGCAGCAGAAGCACCAGCACACCGGCACCTGCCTGAATGCCTGCGATGGAGGTGAAGACCTGACTGTTCTGGTCATCCCCCTCACGCAAGAGAGCGCGGGAGGTAAAAAAGGACGCCGCGCCGTAAGCCAGCAGGTAGGCAGTAAGCATCACGGTGATAACGGTGAGGGTGGGTTCCTGCCAGAAGACCGTTACCAGCCCAAAGATCAGAAAGACCAGGGCATGGGTGGCGGTGGGGGTTGCCAGGGCAGCGGCTAAGCGGCGGTCTGGCACGGGGGTGGGGGCATCAGTTTCGTGAGTCACCGTTCCAGTGTAGCGAACCCGGGTGGCCTCTCACGTTTGGGCGGTGTGAGGCATATATTGAGTGCACTCTAAGGGCGCCCCGGTGGTGCTAAGGGCATCAACTTGTACAGGGGCGTTAGAGGACGCGGCGCAAGCGCTGTAGCCCTTCTGCCAGTTTCCGGTCACTCACTCCACCAAAACCTATGACGACCCCTTGCAGGGGCAGCGGAGCGGTGGCAAGCTCACCACCTTTCGGCTCGCCTATCCCTGGAATATCCACCCCGGCAGGTGCCGACCAGTAGGAGCCCAGGGGCGCAACCAGCACCCCGGCACCTTCAGCACGCCTCACCAGATCGTCCTCCCCACCAGTAGTGGAGTGTAGATACAAGACCGCGTGCAAGCCACCATCCATGGGCAGAATGTCAGCACCGGGCAGGTCGCCCAGCTGTTCAACCACCAGGGCTCGGCGAGCGCGGTATACCTTGCGCATGCGAGCAATATGGCGGCGCACCCCACCGGTCGCTAGCAGGTCAGCAGCGGCGTCCTGCACTAGGGCTGGCACCGGGTTACCCAGGTCAGCACGGAGGTTGAGCAGGTCATCGCGCAGGTGTCTGGGCATCACCAAAAATCCTAGGTTAAGGCCCGGGGTGAGCACTTTAGCGAAAGAGCCCAGCGTGATAACGCGGTCCCCACCACCTGCGGGGTGAGTGTGGTGAGCGGGGCGGTCCATGGCAGCCAGGGCGGGTAGGGGGTCACCGGTATAGCGCAGTTCGGAGTCGTAGTCATCCTCCACGATAAGCACCTGGTGAGTGCGGGCCCATTCCAGCAGTTCGAGGCGGCGGGCAGCGGGCATAGAGGCCCCGAGGGGGTACTGGTGGCTGGGGGCCACGAGGACGATGTCCGGTAGCTGGGCGCCAGTCGGTAGATATTGAGGGTCAAGCCCCTGCTCGTCCACGGGGATGGGGATCACGGTGTGACCGAAGGCCTGTGGAATGCGGTGCAGGGAGGGGTAGCCAGGGTTTTCCACCGCGATGCGCAAGGGGCGGTTGCGCACACGGCGGCGTAAGAGGGTGAGCAGCAGGCGGAAGCCTTCGCGGGCACCGGCAGTGACCAACACATCGTCAGGCGAGCGCAGAACTGAGCGGGTGAGGCGCAGATGCTCGGTGATATGGGTGCGCAGTTGGGTGGACCCCGCTGCGGGGTAGCCGTCGGCAGGGTTGGCGGCTGCCCGACGCCAGGCGGCACGCCACTCGGTGGTCGCAAGAAGGGTGGTGTCAGGAGCGCCAGGTAAGAGGCTAATGACGCCGTGCCCAAGGGGCGCGGGGTGCTCTTCGGGGGTTACGGCAGATTGGTCAGGTGCGGCGGCTAGTGCACCGGCGGTTACAGCAGTGGCAAAGGATGCGTTTTTACCCGACTCAGGGTTAAAAGCCGAATTTCTCTGGCCGGAGTTGTGTGGGCTTGGGCGCCGGTGCCGCAGGTGGGCGTCCACCCTGGTGCCACCGTGACCGGCTTGCAGGTAGCCTTCACCGATGAGCTGTTCGTAGGCGAAGACCACTGTCCCACGAGAGACACCCAGTTGGCGGGCTAAATCTCGGCTTGAGGGCAGCAGGTCGCCAGCTTTGAGCACTCCGGTCTCGATGAGCGGGCGCACTTGCTCCACGATTTGAGCAGGTAAGGACGCCCCGGCACCCTTCTGCACGATTAAAGGCAGCTCCTGCCCCCTGGATGCCGGCATAGACCGCCCTCCTTGCCTATCAGCGTCCGCCTCGTGGGCGGTCTATTAGTTTCACCTAAAATCTAAGTTCTATTAGACCAGCATGGGCTATAGCTATATGCAGGTGGCGCGCCCGTGCTGAGAATTACTTGATGACAGCGACCGGGAGTTCTGCCCAGTGGGTCGTGCCGCGCCGGGAAAGCATCTCGCGTTTCATTTCCCAGGCAGGTGATTGGGCCAGCCCCCCGTACCCAACACCCAGAGAGCGCGGGCCACATTTTTCTTTGATGCTTTGCACCAAACCAGCGATATCACGGGTTTCGTGGCTGCGGGCAAAGGGGTCTAGCAGAGCAGTAGCACCAGCCGGCGTCAGGTCACTGACCACCACCCCTGCCTTTGCGTATCTGACCATCCCAAAGGTGGCACGCTCCAGCAGTTGGGCGCAGGCCTGAGTGAGAATAATAGGGTCAGCGGTAGGCGCAGGCAGTTTCACCTGCACGTCAGCGCGCACAAAACCTCCTGTGGCGTAACGCGAGGTGGAGCAGAAAGCACTGACCAGCCCAGCAACCTGCCCGCTCTTGACCAGGCGCCCAGAGGCACGCTGGGCGTAGATACTCAGAACCTGGCGCATAGTATCTTCGCTGGTCACCGGGTCAGAAAAAGAGCGGGAATACATCATCTGATCTTTAAAGACCCGCTCAGGCTCAAGCTCGATAGCTCTTACCCCGCGCAGTTCAAGCACCGTGCGCATGATTACTACCGAGAACCTTTTGCGCACCAGCCCCAGCGGGGCCTCTTTCAGGTCTTGAACGCTGAGAATTCCCATACCCGCCAGTTTTTGAGCAACCCTACTCCCCACACCCCATATTTCTTCTGCAGGGAGGGTGCTTAACAGGGCATCCACCCGCTGGGGTGGCAGGGCGTCCCACACACAGACGCCCCTGAGAGCCGGTATTTTCTTCGCTGTTCTGTTGGCGAGCTTGGCTAAGGTCTTGGATGCCCCTACCCCCACACAGACAGGCACGCCAACCCTGCGCGCCAGATCATCTTTGATGCGGCGGGCCAGGGCTTGTGCTTGGGGCAGGGTGGCGGTGATGGTGAGGAAGGCTTCGTCGATACTGTACTGCTCAAACTCCTGGGCGTAGCCTTCCAGCAGCAGCATGACTCGGTTGCTGATGTCCCCGTAAAGCTCGTAGTTCGATGACCGTACTACTACTCCTAGCTCTTTTGCTTTCTCTTGCACGGTGAACCAGGGCTGACCCATAGTAAAACCCAGGGCCTTAGCGGCGGTGTCTAGCGAAATAATGCACCCGTCGTTATTAGAGAGGACGAGCACCGGGCGGTTGCCGATGGAAGGGTCCAGCAGCTTTTCGCAGGAGGTGTAGCAGGAGTTGATATCTACGTGAAAGATGAGGGTTCTTGGGGCATCAGCGCACATGGTGAATACTCCTGGTGACCACCCCAAAGATGGTGAAGTCTGAGAGAGCTTCTATGCGCAGTGCGGGGTACTGGGGGTTTTCTGGGGTGAGCCAGCCCTGACCCTGACGGTCGATAATGAAGCGTTTAACGGTGAATTCACCGTCCAGGCTGGCAACCACCACGTCCCCGGGCACCGGGGTGATAGAGCGGTCCACCACGATTTCATCGCCATCCGCTATTCCTGCATCCACCATGGATGAGCCGGTGATTCGGAAGATGTAAGTGGAGGTTTTATCCCTAATGAGAAGTTCATTGAGATCAATGCTGGTGGCCTGGTAATCCTGCGCCGGTGAGGGGAATCCGGCGGGTATCAGGGTGGGCGGCAGAGGCAGATGCAGCGGCTGCAGTGCGCGAATCTTGGCTATAAGGGCTGCTTTCATACCCACATACTAGTACATATATTCTATATTTATTAGTATATGTATTCTATTTCTTAAACTGCAGGCGCAACCCCACCCAGGGCAGTAAGCGAGTCAGAGGGGTTTTGGGGCAACAAAGAACCCGTTTCCTTCAAAAGGAAACGGGTTTTTCTATCGTGGTGCGCAAGGGGGGACTTGAACCCCCACGATCTTGCGATCACTGGCACCTGAAGCCAGCGCGTCTGCCAATTCCGCCACTTGCGCATTATTCATTTTTGACTTGCCGAATGAGCAACGAAGATAACTATACACAAGGCCCAGCAAGGGTGTCCAACCAAAAACCACCCGGCCCGCATGCAATAGGTCACACAAAATGCCTCTTTGGAGCGCCTGAATTCGCTTCAACACACCCTTCTACCGGCGGGCACCCAGGGTTTCCAAGGGTGTTTTTACGGTTATCTACTAGACTGGTGTTTTAGGCTGTGCCCCATTATGGTCTACAGTCCGCAACCGCCCGCCCGGCGGAGCTCACCACATACGTTTGTTGAAGGAGGCAAGCATGGGATTCATTGACAGAATCGAACAGGGCCTAGAAAAGGCTGTTCGCGGCACCTTCAGCAAAGGTGGAGCTTTCGAACCTGTTGATATCGCTAACCGCCTGCGCACCGAAATGGATAAGAAGGCCTATGCGATTGCGTCCGGCCGGACCATTGCACCTAACGTCTTTACCGTTGAGTTCTCCAGCCAGGATTTTTCCCGCGCTCAGCAGTGGGGGGTCCCTCTCGCTGAGGAGCTCTGCGACGTAGCGATTCGGCACGCGCGCACTCAGGGTTATTCCCTGCGCGGCGCAGTACGCGTTACTTTTGCCGTGGGTGATGAGCTGGAGTCCGATGACTTCACCGTTACTGGCGTACAGCAGCAGGTAGCTACACCCGCCGCCGACGCAGCGTCGCCCAGCAGCCCGGCAAGGCACAACAGCGCTGGCTCAGGTGCATACCCGGCGTCCGCTCCAACTTCTTTACCGAATCGCATCACCCGCCCTGCTCCTCAGGCACGCACTCAGCCGGTGCCCGCGAGCGATCTCCCCAGGCAGCGCCCGGGGTCTGTAGCTCCCAAGCCACAGGTAGTTCTTGAGGTCAACGGTGAACGCATAGCGGTTCGTGCCCTGCCGGTTACTCTGGGCCGGGGTTCCAGTGCTGATATCACCGTTGAAGACACCGGGGTATCGCGCCGACACCTAGAAATTGTGGAGCAGGACGGCGCCTACCTGGCTGTCGACCTGGGTTCCACCAACGGCTCCTACATCAACGGTCAGCGCCTGGTAGGCCGCGCCGAAATCACCAATGGATCGGTGATTGAGATGGGTCGTGCCCGCATTGTTTTTCGTCTTATGATTCGCAGGGGGTAGCTCATGGCGTCAGAAATTACCGTGACAGTTCTGCGTTTTGCATTCTTGATTTTACTGTGGCTTTTTGTGTTCATGGTTCTGGCCGCTTCGCGTCGTGATCTGGGCGTGGGCCGCAATGTGCGCACTGCCAGGGCTTCAACAGACGTTGCGCCCCCTGACTCCCCGGCGCACCCGGGCGTCACTCCTGCACCCCGGCCCCGCGCTAGCTTGCTCACCATTATCGATGGCTCCCAGGCGGGGGCGGTCATGCGCCTTGATGATCAGCCTGTCACCATGGGTCGCTCCTCAGATATTGAGGTGTCCTTGCAGGATGACTACGCCTCAGGCCACCATGCCCGTCTCTTCCCGCAGGGTTCACGCTGGTTTCTTGAAGATTTGGGATCTACCAACGGCACCTTCGTGGGGGAACAGCGTCTAACGCGTGCCACCCCGGTTGAAGTAGGACAGAACTTCCGTGTAGGCCGCACTACCATGCAACTGAAAGCCTAAGCATGGGCATCGCTTTCCGTTTTGCCGCCCGTTCCGATGTAGGCAGGGTGCGCTCTAAAAACGACGACTCAGGCTACGCAGGCCACTACCTCGCGGTAGTGGCGGACGGCATGGGTGGGCATGTGGGCGGTGACGTTGCCTCAGCGACCACCGTGCTTGACCTAACGCCCCTTGACCACGCAGGTTTTGACGGTAACGCCGGGATCTACCTGGCTGATGAGATCGTGAACGCCAACATCATCATGAATGAGTTGGTTGATCTCAACCCGCGCCTGGCGGGCATGGGGACAACCTGCACCGCTCTTCTCGTTGATGGGGACCGCATCGAGATGGCTCACATCGGTGACTCTCGCGCCTACCGTCTGCGGGACGGGGTCTTTGAGCAGGTCACCACCGACCACACTTTCGTGCAGCGCCTCCTTCAGGAAGGGCGCATCTCGCCCGAAGATGCAGCTCAGCACCCGCACAAAAACGTCATTATGCGAGTTCTGGGCGATGTAGACGCCTCCCCCGAGCTTGAATTGCGCACCCTTGACGCCCACGTGGGTGAAAAGTGGGTTCTTAGCTCTGACGGCCTGGATGCAGTGGTCTCGGTAGAAGAAATTGAGACGATGATGCGCTCCACTGATGACTTGGGGCAGATAACCGACATCCTGGTTGATATGACGCTGGAGCGCGGGGCACCCGATAACGTCACGGTGGTCGCCCTTTCGGTTATTGAAGAGGAATCTCTTTCCACAGCGGTAACCGCGCCTCAGCCCATCATTCCCGTGCGCAAGTATGGCACAGACGGTCAGTTAGTGGGCGTCCACCCCACGGTTGAGCAAGAGACAGAAAGCAGTCCCAGCGAAAGCACTGACGAAGCCGTGGATGCCGATGGGCAAGCCTCTTCTGAGGACGAGGGCTCAGATGACTCTCACCGCACCCCCTGGCGCCGCCGCCTGCCACAGCACGCAAAAGCACGCAATGCTCTGCGGCACGGTAAATGGCGCGGTGAGTCCTTCTCTGATGGCGTTTTTAATGCCATGACTGTTCGGGCCGGTGTAGATAAGCCTGAAGAGGCTATTACTGAACACCCCGATAATCAGGAGTCAGAGCCCACCCCGGCATCCGTCCTGCGCAGGGAGCTATCAGAGCGCCCCCATGAGCTAGTGGGTGCTGCCGCAAATGCTACTCAAACGGGCATGATTCCGGCGGTGACGGCGCGTACTGCAGAAAACCTCGCCACCCTTTCGCATCAGGGGGACGCCGGGCTTGAGCCGGCCGAGCTACCTGAAGAGTTTAGGGCCGCGCTCAATGAGGAGCACCCGGCGCCGCATCGCTGGCCTATGCGCCTTTTTGTAGCGGCATTAACTCTAGCGGTTGTTGCTGCTTCGGCCTCCATCTTCTTCTCCTGGACCAAGGACCAATACTATGTGGGTGTTCAGGATGAGCGGGTAGCTATCTATAACGGCGTTAATCAGGATTTAGGGCCCTTTACCCTACACAGTGTGGTTGAAGAAACCGATGTGAAGGTCAGTGACTTACCGGAGTTTTCTCAGTCCCTACTTCACGGCACCATTACGGTCAGCAGCCATGAGGAGGCGCAGCAGGTGGTGGAGAATTTGCGGGAACAGTTACCTGCTCGGGTTACCCCCGGCACCGTGACAACCGCACCCCCAACACCTCAACCCAGCGCCACTGAAGGAGGTAGCCGTGAATAAAGCATCGACAGTTTCGCGTGTGGATACGCCGCGCTCTCGCCGGCTTACCGAGCTATTTCTGACGCTGTGCGCCATAGCTCTGTGCCCCATTTCTATGTACCTCATTGACCCTGAACGCGCAGTTGAGAACCGCATGTGGTTGCAGGCTCTAATAGTGCAGGGGGTGGGTGCCTTTATCTTGCATATGGTGATGTACCTCCGTGCTCGTTACGCTGACCCTTTTATCCTGCCTCTTGCTGTGGCTCTTAACGGTCTGGGGCTGGCAATGATTTACCGTATTGACCTCACGACCCCGGCCAATGCGGGTGCCGCGCAGCTGGTGTGGACGGGCTTGGCGATGGTGGTCTCAGCCGTTGTACTCTTCTTTTTGCGGGATCATAAAATCCTCTTGAAGGTCACCTATATTTCTCTTCTAGCGTCAGTTCTCTTGCTGATATTGCCGCTTATGCCCTTCTTGGGTCTTGAGATTAATGGCGCGAGAATTTGGATTTCTGTGGGTGGGAGGACTTTCCAGCCCGGTGAACTAGCCAAAATTACTCTGGCTATATTCTTTGCGGGCTATCTATCGACACATCGAGATCTTATTCTCCTTGCAGGCAAAAAGATTGGCCCGGTACGCTTGCCCCGCTTCAGGGATATGGCACCCATGGTAGTCGCCTGGCTCATAAGCCTAGCGGTGCTGGTGTTCCAGCGCGATTTGGGCTCCGCTATCCTCTTCTTCGGTATCTTCCTGGCGATGCTCTACCTAGCTACCGGCCGCCTGACCTGGGTAGCCCTGGGGCTGCTCTTCGTGGTGGCGGGAGGGCTCCTAGCCTACAACTACATCTCCCATGTGTACTACCGCATTAACTCCTGGACGCACGCCTTTGATCCAGAAATCTACAACCAACCTCTGGGTGGTTCCGGGCAGATTGTGCAGGGCCTCTTCGGGCTAGCTTCGGGAGGTCTCTTTGGGCGAGGCTGGGGCAATGGACGCCCCGATCTGGTCTCATATTCCAATTCAGACATGATTATTACTGCCTTGGGTGAAGAACTAGGTCTCCTGGGTCTGGGCGCCATTCTCATGCTTTTTTTGCTCCTGGTATCACGTGGTTTCCGCGCAGCTCTTGGTACCCGCGACGCCTTCGGCAAGCTCCTTGCTGCAGGCTTCTCAGCCCTGATGGTCATCCAGCTTTTTGTGGTCATTGGTGGCGTAACCCGCCTTATTCCTCTTACCGGCCTCACCACTCCCTTCATGTCAGCGGGCGGCTCGTCGTTGCTCTCTAACTGGATTATTGTGGCCATCTTGCTCGCTATCTCTCACACAGCGCGTGCACCCCACGTTGTAGAGACCTTCGATAGTGCTGACAGCATCGACTACAGTGGCAGCGAAACGGACGGCGCGACCTCCGTTATTTCTCGCATCACCGACTCCACCACATCACAGGGAGGGTAGAGCATGAATACAGCAATCCGCAGAGCCTGGATCGCATCGGCCTGCATCTTTGTTTTACTGCTAGGAACGCTCACCTACGTTCAGTTCTTTGACTCAAAGAACCTACAAGCTAACGCGTGGAATTCGCGCACTCTGTATGAGAGCTATGGTTCTCAGCGTGGCTCAATTGTGGTGGATGGCGTTGAAATTGCCTCCTCGGTTGAGTCGAACGATGGGTACGCTTTCCAACGCACCTACCCTCAGGCCGATGTTTACGCGGGGTTGACGGGGTATTTCTCATCGATCTACGGGTCTACCGGGCTGGAGTCTGCCATGGATGAGCAGCTTTCGGGTAACTCTGATGCTCAGTTCTATGATCGAATAGCTCAAATGTTTACGGGTAATACTGCTGCCGGCGCGAGTGTTGAGCTCACTATTGACGGGAAGCTTCAGCAGCTCTCTTATGACCTTTTGCAGGGCCATAAGGGTTCTATTGTGGCTCTGAACCCCAAGACCGGTGAGGTTTTGGCTATGGTGTCGAGCCCTTCCTATGACCCCAATGTTCTGGCCTCCCACAGCGCAGAGCCGGTTATTGCGCAGTACGCAGCGCTCAACGAAGACCCCGCCCGCCCCCTCTACAACCGTGCTATTGCGGGGGATACCTATGCGCCGGCGTCCACCTTTAAAATCATTGATGCGGTAGCTGCCCTAGAGTCCGGTGAGTACACGGCTGATTCGGTCATCCCCAACCCCCAGAATCTCAGCCTGCCCAACACTAACGTCACTTTGCCTAACTACCTGGGTGGTAATTGCACAGCTCGTAGCGAGGCGACGATCGAGTGGGCTTTCGCGCAGTCCTGCAACACCCCCTTCGCACAAATTGCGATGAAGGTGGGGCAAGAGAAGATTGCACAGACCGCTCAGAATTTTGGGTATGGGCAGGATCTTTCGATTCCTCTTAACGTCTCGCAGTCTGTCTTCCCTACTAACATGGAAGATAGCCAGTTAGCACTCGCCGCTATCGGTCAGTACGATGTAAAAACAACCCCCCTGCAGGTGGCAATGACCAGTGCAGCTATTGCCAATGAAGGGGTGCAAATGAAACCCAACCTGATTCGTTCGGTTAAGTCGCATAATCTGAGTTCTCTCTACAATTTCTCGGCGGAGCAGTTGCGCCGCTCCACTTCCCCTGCGGTAGCTCATCAGGTGAGAGATTGGATGGTTAATTCGGTGGATCAAGGAATTGCTGCGGGGGCCGGTGTCAACGGGGTCTCTGTTGGTGGTAAGACTGGAACAGCTGAGACAGGTGCCGACACAGTTAACTCTTGGTTTACAGGTTTTGCTCCCGCGAATGACCCTCAGGTGGCAATCGCGGTAGTCTATGAAGATGTAGATACTACAACTGGATCGCAGCTTTCAACGAGTGCGGCCCAGCAAATTTTTGAGGCGGTGTTGAACTAGTGAGGCCTTCAGCTGATGTGACTCTGGGTGGTCGCTACACTCTGACCGAACGTATCGCGATTGGCGGTATGGGTGAGGTGTGGAAGGCCCGCGATAAGGTGCTAGGCCGCATCGTCGCCGTAAAGATTCTGAAAGAAGAATATACGGGTGACCCCGGCTTCCTTGAGCGGTTCCGCGCTGAGGCACGCCATACGGCCCTTCTTAACCACCCCGGGGTGGCTAATGTCTTTGACTACGGTGAAGAAGACGGTTCAGCCTATCTAGTCATGGAGCTGGTGCCTGGCGACCCTCTCTCTACCATCATTGAACGGGACAGGAAGCTCCCCGCCGACCGCATTCTCAACATTATGGCCCAGAGTGCACGAGCACTTGCTGCAGCCCACGCCCAGGGGTTGGTGCACCGCGACGTCAAACCTGGCAACCTGATTGTCACTCCGGACGAGCGCGTTAAGGTCACCGACTTCGGTATCGCGCGTCTGGCAGACCAGGTACCCCTCACCGCTACCGGTCAGGTTATGGGTACTGCCCAGTATCTTGCACCGGAGCAAGCAACAGGGCAGCAGGCAACAGCCTCTTCTGATATGTACTCTCTGGGTATTATCGGCTACGAGTGCTTAGCAGGCAAGCGACCTTTCACGGGTGAATCACAGATCGCTATCGCGCTGGCGCAGGTCAATGATCCACCTCCCGCCCTGCCTAAGGACGTCCCTGCACCAGCAGCCGCTCTCATTATGTGCCTGCTGTCAAAGGATCCTGCCGAGCGCCCGGAAACGGCAACTGCTCTGGCTTCAGCTATCGATGCGATTCGCCGTCGCGATATGCCTGCGGCACTCAAAGCTGTCCCTTCTTTGGGTAAGTTCCTCCCCCAGGGCACAGATGGTGACGCCACTGCCGTCCTTACTGCTCCTACAGCGGTTTCCCCTACCGCTGCACGGTTTGGTACGGGCGCACAGTTCGAACCTGAGCCTACAACCGCGCGTGTCCCCGCCTCCCAGCCCGTTCAGAGTTATAGAACTGAAGCCCCAAAGAAGAAGAGCCCCTGGGGCTGGGTATCTTTGGTACTCGCTTTATTGCTGGTGGCTGGAATTGTCTGGTTCGTCCTTTTCAACACATCAAATTCCACCAGGAACACAGAAACTCCTCCCACCGCATCAGGGACCATTTCAACGGTCAGCGCCCCACCGACGCCTACAGCTGAAAGCACGGAGACCGAGAGGCAGCGGGTTGATATCGACAACGCCTACTTTGAGGGGCGCCCGCTCGATGCCGTGGTTAGTGAACTCACTACCATGGGGTTCTCTACCCGTACCACCGGTGTCACCTCCGACAAACCTGTTGATATCGTTCTCTCAGTTTCACCGACCGGCAGTGTGCAAGTGGGGGAAACCATCACCATCCAGTACTCTGCGGGGCCACAGTCTGTGACACTACCGAGTAATCTGGAAGGTATGACGTCTGATGAGGCAGCCGAGGCTATCACTGCCCTGGGGGTGAATGTTCAGCTTCATTTTGAGGAAACAACGAGTGCTACTGAGGGTACCGTCCTGCGCACCTCCCCCACTTCCGGGTCTAGAGTTGAGGTGGGCAGTAGCGTCAATATTTATGTCGCTCGGCAACCGGCCCCTGAGTCCAGTGCGTCATCACAGCCGGCAGCAAACAACGGCTCTACATCAGATAACGGATCAACGCCTAGCTCTACACCGAGCAGCGCAGAGACCGGTAACTAAGTCCACCGAAGATGGGTGAATACATGGACCAGCAGGTTCCCACAACAATCGATGAGCGCTATGAAGTTGGCTCTGTTATTGGCTCGGGCGCGATGGCAACTGTCTATGAGGCGGTTGATACCCGGTTGGGCCGCAAGGTTGCTTTGAAGGTTCTGCGTGCTGAGCACGCCCAGGATGCGATTTTTCGCGCTCGTTTCCAGCGGGAAGCTGAGGCTGTAGCAGCTCTGAATCACCACTCCATTGTGGGTGTGTACGATACCGGAGCATTTGAGACTACTGCCGGCAGCTCTACTGTTTCGGTACCTTTCATGGTCATGGAACTGGTGCAAGGAACAACCCTGCGAGAGCTTTTGGCGCAAGGAGCCATCAGCCAGGCTGATGCAATCAGCTATGGCGTCCAGATTCTAGAGGCTTTGGAATACAGCCACGGCGCAGGCATCATCCACCGCGACATTAAGCCTGCCAACGTTATGGTGCTCCCCCAGACGCCTGAGGATATTTCCCTCGGCGATCCGGGGCAGGTTAAGGTCATGGACTTTGGTATCGCGAGAGCTGCCGAGGAGGCAGGTGAGACGCTGACCAAGGCTAATACTGTGATGGGAACAGCTCGTTACATCTCCCCCGAGCAGGCACGCGGTGAGGCTGTAGATGCCCGTAGCGACGTGTACTCTGCTGCTTGCGTTATCTACGAGATGCTAGCTGGGCGTTCCCCATTTGATGCACCCACCAATGTAGAACTGGCGGGTAAGCACCTGAGCGAAGTGCCACAGCCTCCGAGTGCCTTTGCGGATGACATAACACCCGCTCTGGATCGCGTGATTTTGAAGGGTCTGAGCAAAAACACTTCCGACCGTTATCAGAGTGCGGCGCAGTTCAGGGACAACCTCAAGGATGCCGCTTCAGGAATATCAACAGCTGGGGTTGATGATGATCCCACCGAAGCAACCACGGCATTTGCAGCTGCTGGCTCAGGTGCCGGTGCTGTTGCAGCCGGGGCGGTAGCTACCGGGCGTAACCGTGAAACTGAGGACGCCGGTCTTGGTAGTTTCTTTGACTCAGCACAGGCAGAGTACACCGATGAGGAGCTCTATGGGTACGGCTATGGGCAGGACCCAGAGACCGCCCGCAAGAAGCGTCGTCGCAGTGCCTGGGGTAAGGCTCTGACTACCCTGCTGATTCTTTTGCTCGCAGCTTTCGGTATCGGCTCAGTGCTTTACTACAACGCCAAGCTCAACGAAGTTGAGAAACATATGGTTCCTGCGGTGCAGGGAATGACTCAGGCTGAGGCAGAGACTACCCTGCGCAACCTGAATTTTACTTTGAAATTTGAAGAGGAACATTCGGACGAGATTGAAAAGGGTAAGGTCATCAAGACTTCACCCGCGACCGGTCTAGAGGCTGAGGAAGGTACCCAAATCACGTTAACCGTTTCCTCCGGTCCTTCTATGATTGCTGTGCCCAGTGACCTTGAGGGGCAGAGCGAGCAGTATGTCCGTGAGGCTCTTGCTGAGGCCGGTTTTGTGGGTGGACGCACCACCACGGTCAATAGCGCCACTGTGCCTAATGGCATGGTTGTGGGGGTTACCCCAGCATCTGGTGAGATGGCTCCCGCCGGGTCCACCGTGGATATAGTGCTGTCGAACGGCAAGGTTGTAGTTCCCGGCCTCGTCGGCCTCACCCGTGATCAGGCAATTGCCGCCCTCACCGGCCCAGACACCTTGCTCAGCACCAATATTGAGAATGTCACTACTGCTTCTCAACCTGCGGGAACGGTCATCTCCCAGAGTGCGGCCGCAGGAACTCTCATCGAGCAGGGATCCACGGTGACCATCCGCGTGGCGGTGGCACCTGCGCCCACGGTTGCACCTCCGGCTCCGCCCAGGCCCTCAGCCAGCGCTCAGCCCACCCAGGCACCCAGCAGCCAGCCTGCGGAGCCTCGAGAGGACGCTGACCGCCCCTCCCCTGAGCCTTCCAACACTGGTGATCGAGCAGAAGACCGATAGCCGGTAAGCGCATAAAGGCCCGCCCTCGTATACGAGGGCGGGCCTTATTTTTTGGTAAAGCGTACGTTCAGACGCAGAGACTAGAGCAGCTGTTAGGAGGTAATGAGCGGCGAGAGCTGAGCTCCACGGTCTGCGGCTCCTTCTAATCCCACCTCTTCTAGCCAGTTACCCAGCATCAGGTAGCCGCCTTCGGTAAGCACAGATTCGGGGTGGAATTGCACACCGTGCAGGGGAGCAGTTTTATGGCGCAGCCCCATAATGATTCCGTTGTCTGTCTGTGCGGTGACCGCAAGTTCTGCAGGAAGGGTAGCGGGTTCAACCGCTAGGGAATGGTAGCGGGTAGCAGTAAAAGGGCTGTGCAAATCTTTGAAGACAGATTCACCCTCGTGCGTTACTGACGAGGTTTTGCCGTGCATTAGCTCAGGAGCGTGGGCTACTACTCCGCCAAAAGCCTCTGCAATAGCCTGGTGGCCCAGGCAGACACCCAGCAGGGGTTTTTGGAAGCTTTCAGCCCACCGGATGACGTCGATGATAACGCCGGCTTCAGCGGGGTTGCCTGGTCCGGGGGAAACGAGCACACCGTCATGGGTCTTTGCGAGTGCGATAGTCTCTTCGAGGTTAAGTTCATCGTTACGGATGACCGTGGTTTCAGCGCCTAGTTGCTGTAGGTAGCCCACCAGGGTGAAAACGAAGCTGTCGTAGTTATCGATGACAAGAATTTTGGTCATGGGTGTGGCCCTTTCGTTCTGACCCGATTTTATCGCATGCTACAAAGCGTCAGGTGCTGAATCTAGTGCCCCTGGTCGATGGTGACATCTGTATTGAAGGGGCTGTACTGCTCGAAATGGGGGAAGGCGTATTCCATCAGGGCATAGATGACCACCAGCAGAAGCGTGATAGCTACGATGATGCGAAGCCACAGTGGGCCGGGCAGGTGGCGGAAGATCCATCCGTACATAAGGAAACTCCAAGATTGTATAGCTGTTGTGGCATGTTCTTTGCCGAGTGAATTTCTAGAGGGTGGTATTGGCGATTTCTTCGGGTGCACCTGCTTGGTTGGGTTGCCAACCCGCAAATTCTGCGTGCACGATATACCTCTCAGTATCTCCGTAGCGGGGGTGGCAGCTGGTGAGGGTGAGGAGTCGTCGGGTAGCTTCGGACGCCGGGGTGTCAGGATTATCGGGGTTAGGGGAAATGACCTCCACCTGGTGCGGTAGCACGATGGTAGATTCATAGACCTTGTAGGTGTAGTACCCCTGGGCTGTCCTCACATAGATAGCATCGCCGGGCTGTAGTTCATCGATACGGTCTAGCACTGCTCCGTTGGTTTGGCGGTGGCCTGCGAGCGCTAGGTTGCCGTATTCGCCGGGTAGCTGGGTGCCAGGGTATCTGCCGAGACCGAGGGTGTCGAGCACGTCGGTGCCCACTCCTTCAGCGAGAGGGCGGGCGTAATCTTCACCTAGACGGGGTATGTAGACCACCCCGTAAACTTCTCCATACGACGGCGCCTGGGTGACAGGAGGTGTGAGCGGGTCGTACGTTTCAGCGTGTTCCGGTGCCGAGTTCTCAGAGGAGGGGGCATTTTTTGCTCCTTGTTCCGCATCAAATTCTTGCACTAGAGACTGCACTGCATCTTTTTGAGCACTGTTAGCGGCGATGTTGGTCCACCAGAGTTGCCAGGCGACGAAGAGGATGAGGATGCAACCCAGGGTAATGAGTAGTTCACCAAAAATTTGCACAGCCCACTGAAGGGGGGTTCGAGATACCCTGGAGGAGGTTGGGCGGTTGGCGGCCATAGAGGGAACTTTCAGTGACGTTAGGCGGGTTACTGTCCAATGGTAGAACTTTCTCAGCTCTAGACGTTAAAATCGAGTCTATACATTTACATAAATATTCGGGGTGATGTGCCCCAGCTGGAGGAATAGTGGCTGATTCAAAGTCGATTCGCGATGAGGACTTAAGTGAGGCTGAGCTCCGCCGAGTTGCTGAGTCGATGTACAGTGACGATGAGTTCCCCTCCCCCACGCCTCTTTGGTACCGGGTCATCATGTTTACTCTTATGATTCTTGGTGTGCTGTGGATTGTTACTTTTTACATTACTCAGAGCACTTTGCCGGTAGCCGCTTTGGGTAACTGGAACATTGGTATCGGTGTTGGGCTGATTATGGTGGGCCTGATTATGACTACCCGCTGGCGCTAAGGTTTTTACTGTGTCTGAGCAGAAACCAGAGACCACTAATCCGGCTAATTTGGCGCCTGTGGATCCTACCGAGAAGTTTGCTGACCGTAAGGACATCAAGGCGGCTAAATTTGAGACTAAGTTGCGACGCTGGGCCCTGCTAGGAGTCGTAGCAGCGATTGCTATCTACTTTGTGTGGCAGTCCTTTGCCAGCTAGAAGCTGCAAGCCGGGCACCTCCCTTATTTCGGGGCGGGTGCCCGGTTTTTCCTTGCCCGAAAGAGTGCAACCATGCCGGTCATGACCAGTAGTTCGACCAGGGTTTGAGTGACTACGGCGATGGGCATGAGGGTAGCGCCCGGTGTGCCGGCACTCTGGGCTAGGGCACTGAGCCCCAGCACGATGGGGAGTACTACCAGGGCATTACGGGTAACGGTGGAGAAGGTGAGAGCGAGACGGTCTGGGTGCGCGGCAGGACGCAGCAGGTAGCGTGAGCCCCACCAGGCGAGGACGCCGGTGAGCAGGGCAAAGACCGCGTAAACGGGGACCAGCAGGGCAAGGGAGGCCCACTCACCGGCAAGGCTGTGGGTATGGGCTGCTGTTGTTAGAAACAGGACCGCCAGCATGAGTGGCACCATGCCTGCCTCTGCGTACTCTTGTGCTCGGTGCGCCGTCGTCCGGAAGCCCTGTAGTACCCAGGCGAGCAGCAGAGGCACCAGCACCACTGCCAGGGCAAGCAAGGCAGGGTGCCAGCAGCACCAGGGCAGCCGTAAAGAGTAGGGCATCGGGTGCCGGGGTTGCAATCAGGAGAAGGGCAATAATCGCAGGAACCAGTAGAAAGTTAAGTACCAGCAGACCGGATAAAAAACCGCGCGGAGGCTTTTCAGTAGCAGCCTGCTTCAGCGGAATACTGAGAAAGGTTGCCAGAAGCAGGGCAGCAAGTGCGGGGCTCACCAACGGTTCAGTCAGCACCGGCACGTCCTGTAAAAAGGACACCGCGGCACCTGCCACCAAAGCGAGCAGGTAGAGCGCTACCTGGTGTTTTTCTAGCAAATCTGCCACGCAGAGCTCCTTCCTTGATACTTCTAGCCCAGCATACAGCTCAGCCCCTCACCGCTTGAGGAAAGCGGGAAGGGGCTGAGGTGGCGCAGCGGTTGCTGCTACCTTCAGCGTTATGTGAACGCTGGGAGGTTAGTTCTGGGGGGCGGTAAAGGCTACATCGAGGTTGATGGCGACCTTATCTGAGACCAGGACGCCACCGGCTTCGATGGCGGCATTCCAGGTCATGCCGAAGTCCTTACGGGAGATGGTTGCGGTAACTGAAGCACCTGCGCGGGTGACGCCGAAGGCATCTACCACTGCACCTGCGAATTCGCCAGAGAAGGTGACGGGGCGGGTGACGCCCTTGATGGTGAGGTCACCTGTCAGGGTGAGGTCTTCACCGTCCAGTTCAAAGGATGTGGAGGTGAAGGTCATCTCTGAAGTTTCTTCGGTACCGAAGAAATCACCGCTCTTGAGATGGCCATCGCGGTCTGCGTTACCGGTGTTGACAGAGGTGGTCTGCACGGTTGCTGTGACGCTTGATTCTGAGATGTTCTCTGCGATGGTTAGGTTCGCGGTGGCCTCTTCAAAGATGCCGTGTACCTTGGTGATTCCTGCGTGGCGTACGGTGAAACCGATGTCCGAGTGCGCGGGATCAAAATTCCAGGTGCCTGCGGTTAGCTCTGCCATGTTCTTCTGCCTTTCGTAAGGTGGTTACTTCAACAAGTAATACTTTACTTGTAAAGTTTCCTCCCTGCAAGCCTCCAGCGGAAAAAATTTCCTTACCTCAACCCTCCCCCGCGCTGTGCCGCGTCATAGACCTTCTCACTCAGGCGCTGCAGGACCGGGGAACTAATATTCCAGTGCTGCCAATAGAGCGGAACATCAATGGGCTCTTCCGTCAGCTCAACCAAATCATCAGACTCTAGAGCATCCAAACACTGAGCTTCCGGCACAATCCCCCAAGCAATTCCAGCCAAAACTGCGCGAGCATAATCAGGGGAGCTAGGAATGTAGATTCTCGGCGGTACACCCAGGGCACTTAAATCAATACCAAAACGCTGCGCTATCAGATCACGGGCAGAAGACAGCCCAAAGTCTTTACGGTCAAACTCAACCACAGGAGCTAGTGCCAGTTCATCAGCAGTCACCCTGGGGTAGTGGGGAAAGTAGGTGCGCACATACTGGCCCGAAGCTACTACGTGGTAGCGCATCTCCCCCAGCTTCTCTACCGAGCAGCCAGGTATTGATTCGGGGCGAGAAGTCAACGCTGCCATCACCTCACCCGAACGCAGTAAAGCTGACGAATGGAATTCGCCCTCACGGCGGACGTCGCAAAAAATTTTATCCTGCGCGGCTAACTCACCTACTGCGGCGAGGAACCAGGTAGCCAGAGAGTCGGCATTGACCGCCACTGCCACACTCTGAGCAGCGCCGCCGCCACCCAGCTCTCGCTCCATCTCACCGTGCAAGAACTCGCTCTGCCGGGCAATGCGCAATACACTCTGACCTGATTCTGTGGGGGCAACGGGGTTAGTGCGCTTCAGGAGCACCCTGCCAGCTAACTGCTCCATCGCCTTAATACGCTGGGATACCGCTGACGCACTCACACCCAAAATATCGGCTGCAGCATCGAAGGTGCCATATTCAATCACGGTGACGAAAGTATGCAACTGGTCGGTGGTAAAACGCATCATAAGAACATCTTATGTTATTGAAGTTTCATTAGATAGATTTATTGATGTTAGGCGAGTACGGTAGTACCTCGTGACTACTGAAATGATTCCCCCCATCCTACTGGGCGCGACCACAGGCCTTTCCCTTATTGTCGCTATCGGTGCTCAGAACGCCTATATTCTGCGCCAGGGGATCATCGGAAAATTTGTCTGGCCCATCGCTATCTTTTGCATTCTTTCGGACGCCCTACTCATTGGGCTGGGAGTCTTTGGCATCGGTAAACTCGTGGAGTCTGCTGCCTGGGTCCTAGAGGTACTTCGCTGGGGCGGAGGGGTTTTCCTTATCTGTTACGGCCTCCTAGCAGCCAAACGCGCTCTAAAGCCGAGCGCAATGACTGTAGTCACCGGCCAGGATGGTCCTACAACTGTAGGCAAGGCACTGCTTATCGCCGCAGCCATGACCTACCTCAACCCTCACGCCTATCTGGATACTATCGTCCTACTGGGCGGTATCGCCAACCAGCAGGGGGAGAACCGCTGGATTTTCTATGCTGGCACCCTAATTGGTTCCACGCTCTGGTTCTGCCTGCTGGCTAGTTGCAGTCGCTTCCTGCGCCCTATCTTCGCTAATCCCCGCGCCTGGCGTATTTTGGATGCTGCTATTGCCGCCCTTATGTTCTTCCTCGCCTACAAGGTCATGTTCGGCAGCTAGATAGATATTCCTTAAGATGACTGTCTGCCTCACTTCTTTAATAATGGGCATTAGGAACTCATCACTGTATCTAACGTCCGAGCTGGTCTGAGCCACAAAGTTGAGGGCAGCAAAAGCCCCTAGCACCATAGAGACTTTTACCAGTACAGCACTGACCGGTAACTCTAGACCCGCAAAAGCCACGTTAGGTGCACGGTGTTCTAGCCAGCTAGTCACTGTTGTATCAGGGATGGCGATAGTGCCGAACCATATAAAGAAAAGACAGACCAGCACACCAAAGACCAGAGCTTGAATGGCCTGCACCAGGGTTGGTAGAAGACTGAGGTTGTTCCATTCGCCCATGCTAAAGACAGGTGGCTCAGCCAGCTTCTGCTGAGGTGCAGTTGCAAGTGCCTCTTCCCAGCGGACGCCTGCCTTACTGGCAGCGTCCGTGTATTGCTCTACGCTGAACCGTTCTACCAATTCTCCATGACGAGCACCAATGAGACGTTTAGTCTTTTCCACGACCGTGGAAATAGTAACCAGCAGACTAAGGACGACCAGCACCATCACTACCTTCCAAGCGCCTTCAAAGCTTAGGGCATCAGCAACTCTCCAGATATCACCGTTCACAAAGAAGAAGAGAACCGCAATCATCAGAACCGGTAGCACCTTAGAAACCATGGCCGCCAAGGATCCCAACTCTCTATAGCTAGCCTTAAGGACCCAGTAGAGCAGGGTATCAGCCCCTAGAAAGACCAGAGCAATCAGCCCCAGACACACCAAAAGTGCCAGCCAGAAGTTGGAGAGTAAGATACCACCGGGCACCCCTAAAAGAGTACCGGCAGTGGGTGACAGAGCAAAGGAAGTGAGGGGCAGCAGAAGGGCTGCAAGCAGGTTGCTAATCCAGAATGGTGCTGTGCTTAGCCTTCTAGAAAGAACCCAGGGTAAAGGTAACAGCAACAGGGGTAGTAAGAAAGCTGTTATGAGGCTGTAAAAGAAGAAAATGTCATCCGGAATATCCACATGAGTCACGTCCTGCAGACTAAAGCTACCTGCCTCAACACGCAGCAAGAGAGACCAAACCAGGGTATACATCACGGCTACCGCTGCAAGCCAGGCGAAGAGGGGGGCGGAGCGAGCAAAGGCTACCTTTGCCCGTATTACTCGAGGCACCAGTAAGGGAGCCCCTGCTTCTCTAAACCATGTATGGGCCCAGTGCGTATAACCTCGTGAAGACATAGATATAAGTCTATGACGCCTCGGGATCTCAGCGGTTTTATAATGCCCTCAGCGACCAAGTTAGCCTATGCTGTTGCCCGGGCACCAACCGCTCTAGATCTCTGCCTGTGGCAAAGGCGTTTGCGGGGGCGCTCATTGGCTCAACAGCAACACCTCGTCGGGATGGTCCGTCAGTGTAAACCTGCACCCATTTAGCCCCTTCCCCCAGCGTCAGCAGAGTTCCGCCGTCGGAGCCGCGGAGAGTCACGGTTGCACCCCTAAGACCACCAAAACCATGGTCAAGACTCACGCCGGCAAGCGGGCGCTCCACACAGAAATCAAGGGCGCTGCCAGCAACCGGGTGCTCCGCTACAGGAATCATTTGGTGGTCAGTTTCCAGGTAGCGGGTAGCGGGCAGTTCAAGACTCCACCTATCAATCACACCCTCTGTCTCAGCCTGTCCTTCAGCAAGCAAATAGTGATGGAAACCCGCAGCATAGGGGGCCAGAGTTTTACCCCTATTCTGCGCGGTAAGCACAACATGGAGCCCCTCCCGGGTAAGGGTGTAGATCAGTTCCAGGGAGAGGCTAAAGGGGTAGCCGGGTTGCGGGTAAAGGTACAAACTGCAGGTAAGCTGCTGGCCGCCATCCACCTCTACTGGTTCACCCAGATGCCAGGGCACCCAGGCCACTAGCCCGTGGCTGGCATTTCCCAGCTTGGGCTCGGTCAGGGGCAGGTGCTGTTCACCCTCAAAGTTATATACGCCATCAGCTATACGGTTAGGCCAGGGGGCTAAAATTGATCCTCGGTACCCCTCCCTCAGCCCTGGCCCTACCGACAGGACGAGATCACGGCCGCAGGGGGCAAGCAGGCGGTTAAGGTTTGCCCCAACCTCAGAAATCTGAGCGGTGTAGCCACCTCCGGTCAGGGTTACCAGGGCGCCGTGGACGGGGCTAAAATCGGTGGTCATAACTACCTCTCCGTCGGGTCTTCCCAGATACCGTCCAAGGTGTGAACCTTGAGGGCTTCAACAGCAATTGAACCAGATTCGCTGGTGAGCACTAGGGAGCGTGCACCTGCAGCAGGGAAGGTGAGAGAACTTACCGATTCCAACCCGCCGTTAATAAAGACCTCAACCGAACCTCTATCGACCAGCACGCGCAGGCTCAGCTTCTGCCCACCGGGATAGGGCGCGGCGCGGTAGCCCCGATCACCGTAACCGGCGAGTCTGCGATCAACAAAGATGCAGGAGACAAAGCTGTCATAGCCCACCAGCACTCGGTTCCCGGCAGCGGTCTTCATAAGTTCCAGGCATACCCGCTCGGAGCCTGTTGCCGACAGGTCCACTTCAAGTTCAATATCGTAGGTATCGCTGTCTTGCAGCAAAACCAAATCCTCATTTGCTCCCAGGGTAAAGCTGCCAAAATCGTGGGTTTCCTGCCGCAGCTGCTCCAGCTCAGCCAGGGGGTAGTTGGTCAGCTTCAGATCCTCAGTAAGTCTGAGCTCCCGGGGCACAGTTAGCTGCCCGCTCCACCCGTCCCCTTCGGTATGGCTAGCGGTAGGAATACCAAAAGAGCCCATCCACCCAAAGATGGCGGGGCGACGGTCCTTGGTTTCAAAAGTTTGAGGGGCATAAAAATTATGGCCCCAATCAATCTGGCGGTAATCGGTGAACGCTTCAAAGGCTTCGCCCGGTGCCCACTGGCCAACCACGTAGCCGGCGTTATGGGTGTTTCGGTTTCGGTAGCCGACAGGGGCAGGGCGCTCGGGGCAGAAGGCAAGCACCCAGTGGCCGTTCAGTTCAAACAAATCCGGGCATTCGAGCATAAAGACATCATCACGCGGGTCCTCATAAAGAACCCGGTCAAACTCCCAGGTCAACATATCGGGCGATGTATAGAGATGCACCTGCCCGCGACCGTTCTCGCCTGTAGCGCCAAGAACCATATACCAGGTATTTTCATAGGAAAAGACCTTGGGGTCGCGAAAGTTTTCAAGCCCGTTTTCGGCAATAATGGTACCCTTTTTATCAAAAACAGAACCGTCATCCGATGTAGCAAGACACTGCACCTGTACATTGCCTTCATCGCGGTTTTCAGGGTTCTTCCAGCGGTTACCTGTGTAGTAAACGTAAAGCTTCCCGTCAGCGCCCGTCACTGCTGAGCCCGAATACACCCCGCCTGAATCCTCCGCCAGGGAGGGGGCAAGGGCAAGTGGGTGGCGCTTCCAGGTCACTAGATTCTCTGATGAGACATGCCCCCAGTGCATCGGCCCCCACGCTGTGGAGTAGGGGTGATGTTGGAAGAAAGCATGGTAACGCCCCCTAAAGAAGCTCAGACCGTTAGGGTCATTAATCCACCCGGCAGGGGCAGCAAGGTGAAAGCCAGGGTACCAGCGATCATTGCGGCTCTCACGCAGGGCAGCATTGGCGATTTGGGCAGCGGCTAGTTTCTTGTGCACGGGGATGCTCTCTTTCATTGACTAGGGCAAAGATAAGGACGCCGCCCCGCGCAGCCTACCAGCCGGGCGGGGCGGGTGAGCTAGCGGAGCGGCGTCCATAGGTAGTCGACTAGCTCCAGGGAGTATTCTGCTCGTCGCTGGTTGCTGCCTCATCCAGGTTTACGCCGGTTCCCGCATCGAAGAAGTGCAGACGGCCCGAGGGGGAAATCCAGAGCTGGTCGTACTGCTTGATGGAACTACGGCCACCCACACGCAGGATAACTTGAGCAGGCCTCTCTTCGCTGGTGGTGTTGAGCTTGACCTCTGATGAGAGACCGAGAGAGGCGTAAACGAAGGCGTCTGCACCCAGCTCCTCCACCAGATCTACGTGGACCACAATACCTTCGCCTTCAGCACCGATAGAGAGATCCTCAGGGCGCACACCGATACTCACGGTGTCACCGGTCAGGCGGGAACGCTGTGCCTCCGATAGGGGGATCACGGTATTACCCAGGTGGGCACCGGCTGCATCAACCTTGCAGCGGAAGAGGTTCATGGAGGGGGAGCCAATGAAGCCGGCAACGAATTCGTTAGCAGGGTAGTCATAGAGACGGGCAGGTGAGTCTACCTGCTGCAGCAAACCATCCTTGAGCACGGCCACGCGATCCCCCATGGTCATGGCTTCTGTCTGGTCGTGGGTGACGTAAACGGTGGTGGCACCCAGCTGGCGGGTTAGCTCTGAAATCTGGGTACGGGTCTGCACGCGCAGTTTTGCATCCAGGTTTGAGAGCGGTTCGTCCATGAGGAAGGCCCGGGGCTCACGCACGATAGCGCGGCCCATGGCCACGCGCTGGCGCTGACCGCCTGAAAGCGCCTTGGGCTTGCGGTCCAGGTACTGGGTGAGGTCAAGCAGCTTAGCGGCTTCTTCAACGCGGCGGTTGATTTTGTCCTTGGGGTACTTGGCGACCTTAAGGGAGAAGGCAATGTTCTCACGCACGGTCATATGCGGGTAAAGCGCATAGTTCTGAAAGACCATGGCGATATCGCGGTCCTTGGGGGCGATGTGGGTGACGTCCCGCCCGCCGATGGTGATGGAGCCGTCGGTGACGTCCTCAAGACCGGCGATCATACGCAGGGTGGTGGATTTGCCGCAGCCTGATGGGCCAACAAGTACCAGGAACTCGCCCTCTTTGATATCGAGGTTAAGGTTGGACACCGAGGCACGCTCAGCACCGGGGTAGTGGCAGGTTACGTTTTCAAGGGTGACGCCTGACATGGTGCGTCCTTTCTAAATCTTGGGGGCTGACCTTAGTCAGCAGAGGTCTCAAAGAGTACGTTGATAGAGTCATTCACCGCGGAGAGGGTGGACGCCGGCTTACGGTTAGCGTAGATATCCTCAAATGCCGGGGTGGTAAGCGCTGCGATATCTGCACCGTAGTCAGTAATCGGGAAGTAGACCACGTCGTTACGGGTTACAGGGTCACTGAAGGCTGTGGTGTCCAGGCCCAGCTTGGCGTATGCCTCTGTAGCAATAGGGGTGGCGTCCTTACGGGCGGGGAATACCACGCCCTGCTCACCAATGACGCTCTGGCACTGCTCAGTTGCCATAAAGGCCACCCACTCGGCAGCGCCCTCCGGGTCATCGGTATTGACGTTGATGGAATCCGCAAGGCCGTTCATCATGGTCTTGGAAGCACCGGTGTCGGTGTTGACGGGGAACTCAGCCAGCCCAACCTCAAAGTCAGCTTTGGCGTAGGTGGTGATCATCCAGGAGCCGTTGAAAGTGATAGCCGCCTTGCTGGAGGTCAGCTGGGGCGCTGCACCCTCTGACTGGGGGAAGACGCCGAAAGCGGGCATGTAGCCTTTATCAACCAACCCAAAGTACCAGTCAATAGCACCCTGGAAGGCCGGATCATCAAGATTGTAATGGTCGCCCCAGACAGGACGATTGGTTACTTCCCAGCCTGTGGCAGCAGCAAAACCAGACCACTGCCCCTGGCCAAAGGTGGAGCCACCGGATTCAGAGACGCCCAAACCATAGACGGCAACCTTGGTCTTATCAAAGCCGGGTTCATCACCTCGCACACCGTTTTCATCGATGGTCAGGTGAGCAATAATTTTTTCAAAGGAGCCACCGTCTGCGGTGTTGTACCCCCAGCCTGCCAGATCTTCGGCAGTGTAGCCGGCATCCTCAATCATTTCCATGTTGTAGAAGGCGGCGATGGTGTCCCAGTCCTTGGGCATACCGTAGAGGTTGCCGTCCTCACCTGTCCAGATTTCAGCAAGCCCTTCCTGGAAGTCATCGCTATTGACGGCGGCAGTTGCCTCAATTTCGTTGAGGGGTTTGATGACCTCAAGATTGACATACTGGGCGTACTTCGATGCATGGTTGGTGAACACATCCGGGCCCTGGTCAGCGATGAAACCGGCGGTGAGCTTCTGCCAGTAGTCATCCCAGCCATACTGGGTGATTGCAACCTTCTTGCCGGTCTGTTCTTCAAACATGTCAGCGCACTGCTGGTAGCCGGGAATCTGCCCGGTGTCCCAGAGCCAGTAGTCGATAGCGCCGGCAGTAGTACCCTCACCGCCGTCGGACGGCGCACAGCCACTCAATGCCAGCATGGCAGTTGCCGAGAGGACGAGCGCTCCACGGAATTTAGGGAATCGTTTGAAAGCCATTGTTCGATCCTTACTTGAGGCCGTTGAAGCCGATGGAGTTGACGATGCGCTTTGCGAAGATAGCAAAGAGGATGATCATGGGCAGGGCTGCGATGAGGGTTGCTGCCATGAGACCTGCCCAGTCGGTGCCGAGCTGGGGTGACTGGGCACGGAAGACGCCGAGAGCAACGGTAAGCACGCGGGAGTTATCGGTGTAGGACACCATAAGCGGCCAGAAGTAGTCGTTCCAGGCGGCAATGTAGGTGAGGATGCCCAGGGTTGCCATGGGTGCCTGCGCCATGGGCAGGATGACCTTGAAGAAGATCCCGATACGGGAGATACCGTCGAGCAGGGCAGCTTCTTCAATTTCGCGGGGGATGTTCATGAAGAACTGGCGTAGGAAGAAGACCGCGAAGGGGGTCATGAACATGGTGGGCAGAGCAATACCGAAGATGGAGTCAATGAGGCCCAGCTCTTTGATGAGCACAAAGTTGGGTAGCAGGGTAAAGATGGATGGCACCATGAGACCAGCAAGGAAGGCTACGTAGACGATGTTGCTGCCGCGGAATTTGAGGCGGGCAAAGGCGTAGGCTGCCATTGCTGAGAAGAAGAGCTGCCCTGCGGTGACCAGTGTCGCCAGCATGGTGGAGTTCAGAATGTAACGCCAGAAATTCATGTCGGTGACGGCGCCACCTTCAGCGATAGCCTCTTCTGCACTCTGCATACCAAAGACTCGTTCAAAACCACCGGTGGAGAACTCCGGAGGGAGGGGGTTTGCCGGGTCTAGGTAGAGAGATGAGTTGGTTGAGAGCGCGGTGCGCAGCATCCAGTAGAAGGGCAGCAGGGTGACCAGCATGATGATGACCATAGCGGTCCAGGCAAGGATTTTGCCCCAGGGGGACTTCTTGCGGAACTCGGGTTCGGGCGCGGGGGCCGGTTCAGACTGAACGGGTGCACGGTTAGTGGTTTGGCTGCTCATGGTCTTAGTCCAAATCTGTGTCGTTGGCGCGGGTGAGCTTGAACTGAATGATGGTGATGATACCCAAGACAATTAGCAGAGCTACCGACATTGCTGAGGCGTAACCGAACTGGAAACGGCCGAAGGCAAGGTCGTAAATGTACATCTGCAGTACGTTGGTGGCGTTTGCGGGGCCACCGCCGGTTGTCACTGCCACGGTATCGAAGACCTGGAAGGAGCCGATAATGGTCATAATCAGCACCAGCGCCAGGATGGGGCGCAGTAGGGGCATGGTGATGGAGAAGAAAATGCGGGTTTCACTCGCACCGTCCATGCGGGCTGCTTCGTAAACGGATTCGGGCAGGGTCTGCAAACCAGCAAAGATGAGCAGGGCGGTGTAGCCCATATGCCGCCAGACGTTAATCATGGCGATGGTGGGAATTGCCCAGAATTCGTCGGTGAGGAAGCCAATTTTGCCAATGCCGATCCATTCAAGGAACTGGTTAAAGACACCGAACTGGGCATCTAGAATCCAGAGCCAGACAATTGCGGCAACCACGTTAGAGACAAGATAAGGCGAGAGCACTACCGAACGCACAAAGGTGGACTTGGTGAGTCGGTGCATGAGCACAGCAATCAGCAGCGCCATGATGGTCTGAATACCAATGTTAAGCACCACATAGAGCACGGTGACCCGCATGGAGCCCCAGAAAATGGGGTCCTGGAACATGCGCTCATAGTTAGAGAGCCCCACAAACTTGGCAGGAGTCAGCAGGTTATATTCGGTAAAGCTCAACCAAATACCGCGCAGGGTGGGCCACAGGTAGAAGACCACATATCCGAATGCGGCAGGAGCAAGGAAGAGCCAGGGCAGCCAAGGCTGCTGTGCTTTGATGCGGCGCCGCTTAGCGGGGCGGCTCGCAGATCGGGGGCCGGTGGCCGTTGTACTCATGGTGTACCTCTAAAGGGTGTGTATTAATTAGGAGTTTTAGAGAGCTGCAAGGTGCAGAATCCGGGACGATTCGGGCCAGAGGCCGGGTAAGAAGAGACCGGCGGTGGCAAGCGCCCTACCGCTAACCCTGATGGGTTCTTCGGTCGGCCAGACGGGCGAGGGGCGGAAGCCGGTGTGGGCGTCCGCATGCCCGGGGGTTACGTCCCTGATTTCATAGATGGTCTCGGGATCAAGGCCACCCAGACGGAACTTGCCCACGGGGTTGGTCTCTGCGAAGTCCAGCTGGTTAATCCCAAAGAGGGCCTCACGACGATCTGCAGAAACCACGCCGTGAACACCAACTGCCTTATCAAAGAGGTCCATACGCACGATGTCACCGCTGTGCAACAGGGCGCGGTGCTTCTTATGGAAGGCAATCCATTCAGCGAGTTCGGCAAATTCTTCAGAAGAAGCTTCGGTGAGGTCCCATTCCACACCCAAGTGCCCCCAGAATGCTGTAGCAGCACGGAAGTGAAGAGTGTGCGTGCGACCAGTTGTGTGAGAGCTACCCGAGGCGATGTGAGAGCCCATAAGCTCGGGTACGATGAGCTGCTGAGTGTAGCGGTGCATCTGCTGACGCTCTAGCGGGTCGATGCAGTCGCTGGTCCACACGCGGTCTGTGCGCTGTAGGACTTCAAGGTCTACGCGGGCACCGCCCGAGGCACAGGCTTCAATTTCTAGACCGGGGAAGTTTTCTTTGAGCTCTTCCATCAGGCGGTAGGCTACAAGGGTCTGGGCGTGAACACCGGGGGCGCCGGTTGCGGGGTTACCTGCCTCTACCAGGTGACGGTTGTGGTCCCACTTGATGTATTTGATGCCAGGGTTTTCGGTGAGAACGGCAACCATCTGGTCCCGCACATGGGCGTAGGCGTCGGGGATGGTCAGGTTCATGACCTGCTGGCTACGGATGGTCACAGGCTGGCGACCGGCAGGTGCCATAATCCATTCAGGGTGGTCGCGGGCAACGTCAGAATCAGGGTTCACCATTTCGGGTTCAAACCAAAGCCCAAACTCCATACCGAGATTTTCCACGTGCTCAATGATGGGGGTCAGACCCTTGGGCCACATATCGGGTGAAACAGTCCAGTCGCCTAGTCCGGATGTGTCGTCGCGGCGGGAACCAAACCAGCCATCATCCAGCACGTAACGTTCAATGCCTAGCTCCGCAGCCTTATCAGCAAGGTCTTTGAGGCGGTCAAGATTGTGATCAAAGTAGACAGCTTCCCAGACATTGAGGGTCACGGGGCGCTGACGCTGGGGGTGGATCTCACGCGAGCGCAACCAGCGGTGGATACGCGCGGCTTGGGCATCCTGCCCGTCACCGTAGGCGGCATAAACCCAGACACCGGTATAACTTTCACCTTCCTCTAGCACCGCTTCGCCGGGGAGAAGAACCTCAGATCCACCGATCACAGCAACTCCGGTGTAGGCGCGTTCTGCCCAGGAACGGTGATTGCCAGAGAAAGCGGTGTGAACACCCCAAACTTCTCCGCTCTCAAAACCAAAACCAGGAACGCCAGCAGTAAGCAGGGTAGCGGCATCCGCACCGGTGCGCCCCTTGCGAGATTCACGCAGGTGAGCGCCCACGGTCAAGGGCATGCGCTGGGGAACGCGTTCCTTGCCCCAGTGACCGGCAAGATCAAAGAGTTCACGAGCGTTCGAGGGAAGAGGGTAAACAATGCCCAGTTCGCGCACCTCGTAGGCGCCCTGGCCAATGTTAGTAAGAGTGGCACGGGAGCGGATGAGGCCGCTGGGGAACAGTTCCAAGATGATGGTTACGCTCACCCCGGCATCGGTGTCCACGGTGGTAAATTCTAGGGTTCCAGCACCGCCGCTGAGTAGGTTTTCGGTCTGCTCGGCACCCTCTAGGGTGGCGGTAATGCCGGTAATTTTGAGTTTGGTGGTCCATCCGGCTCCATTCACGCGCCCACCGTCGATGGCGGGACGGCCGTGCCAGCCTGCCTCGTGCGTGGCGAGCAGGTTCATTCGGGTGGGTCGCTCCTGGTCGTTAATTGCGATGTGCTGGATGTGGCCAAGCGCTAGAGTAGTGGCTTCATCTGCGGAGGTGGGACCCAAATCTGCACCCCAGTGGATAACGGCAGGTAGCTCGCCTTCGGTGATATCGAGTAGCAGGGACACCCCAGCAGCTCGCAGGTGGAGCTGACTCAGGTGTGCGGGGTCGAGCTGGAGGGGGGTGGGTGTCATGGGATGCTCCTGCTAGTTGGGACTGAAACACTTCGGCAAAACCGTTCAATGTTCATTTGTGTTTATTTTTGAAAGTCTACCGAGTTTTTTGTTCTACGTCACTATCTCTTCCTTATTTTTTATTTTCTATTGTTTTGACAAGTAAGAATACAAAGGAATTATGGGTGCCGCAAATGTCTACACTGTCTCTAACCGGCTGGAAAGCAAACAAAAAAATCTCAATCACTGTTCATAAATGTTATATTCTGTGCATAATGGGTGGTGAGGTAGAAGATATAAGAAACCGGAGGTGACAGGTGCTCCCCCAGCAACGCAAGAAGCACATACTGCGCGAAGTTCAGCAGCGAGGTAGCGCCCAAGTACAGGAACTGGCAGAAGCCCTCGGCGTTTCATCTATGACCGTGCGCCGTGACCTAGCAGAACTAGAAGACCAGGGTTTACTCTCCCGAACACACGGCGGTGCTGTACCCACTCCGTCCTCCCTAGAGCCAACCTTTGCAGAAAAAATGACCCTACATGCGGACGCAAAAACTGCCATAGCACTCAGTGCCCTGCAGTTTGTGCAGGATGGTCAATCCCTGGGCTTCACTGCCGGGACCACCTGTACCCGCATAGCCCAAGAAATAGCCGCCAGTGGCACGTTCCGAAACCTCACCATCGTGACCAATTCTCTGTCTGTAGCTCATGAGTTCTACCGCACGGCAGATACCGGAGCGCACGGGCACCGGGTGGTTCTTACTGGAGGCGAGCATACCCCCTCGGATGCACTCGTAGGCGCGGTTGCCGATGCCACCCTTGAAAAGCTCAGTCTTGACTTGCTCTTTATGGGCGCTCATGGCGGAAGCACTAAGGGATTGACCTCCCCCAACCTTAACGAGGCACGTACCAACGAGACCTTCATGAAGAGCGCAGATACCGTGGTCGCGGTTTTTGACCACAGTAAGTGGGGCACCCCCGGCCTAGCACGCTTTGCCAACTGGTCCGACATCGATATCGCCATTACTTCCTCCGGTATCTCACCGGAGATACACACACTTCTCACCGAATCCGTTGAAAGGCTGGTGGTCGCTTAGTTATGGGCGAGGTACAAGTAAAAATTTCTCGCAGCACCCTAGCGGACGGTCGTGAAATCATCTTTTTTGACGACTCTGAACCCTACCTCTCTGGTGCTAAACAGCGCGGCGCCAAAGACCTGCGTCCACTGGATGAGCGCACTCTGCCCCCTCAGGAGTCAGCATCAATCCGCATCGATCCTCTCACCGGGGACTTTGTGACGCTGGCTGCTCACCGCATGAACCGTACCTTCCTGCCCCCGGCAGATGAAGATCCTCTTGCTCCAGCTGGTGTAGGCAGCGTACCCGGTGAAATTCCCGAGACCGAGTACGATGTGGTGGTCTTTGAAAACCGCTTCCCCTCCCTGCAGGGCCCTCTTGCCCTGGTCAACGGTGACCCTCTCAATTTTGAGACCACTCCTGCCGGTCGCTGTGAGGTTGTTAGCTTCACTCAGGATCATGAGGGTTCCTTCGGCACTCTGGGCTTTAAACGGGCCCGCACTGTAGTGGAGGCATGGGCGCACCGCACCGCTGAGCTTTCAGAGTTGGACGGTGTAAAGCAGGTAGTACCCTTTGAAAATAGGGGTGAAGAAATTGGGGTAACCCTGCACCACCCCCACGGTCAGATTTACGCTTTCTCCTACCTGCCGCCTTACACCGCTGCCCTGGTACGACGAGCGGATGATTGGGCAAAAGAGCAGGGCACTGACCTGCTGGAGTCAGTACTGGCATCTGAGCTAGAGGCAGGCGTGCGCATTGTGCGCGAGACCGATCACTGGGTAGTTTATGTACCCTTTGCGGCTAAGTGGCCGGTGGAGTTTATGGTGATGCCGCGCCGGGCAGCCGCCGATTTCGCGGCCCTTACCTCCGCCGAGAAAAATGATTTGACCGAAGTCTATCTCGACATGCTTACTCGCCTCGACCGTTTCTTTGAAGGAGTCGAGAAGACTCCCTACATTGCTGCCTGGGTGCAGAAGCCCCTGATCGATGGTCAGAATATCTCGCGGATGTTCCTCCACGTCTTCTCGTTGCTCCGCGCGCCAGGAAAGCTAAAGTACCTCGCCGGAGCCGAGTCCGCTATGGGTGCATGGATTAATGACACCACCCCCGAACGTATTGCTACACGTTTTAAGGAGCTGGGAGCATGACCCCCGTCTGGAAGAAAACCCCTAAGCCCACCGAGCTAATCGACAGGGTAACCCAGGCTTTCAGGCTGGCATTTGGCTACGAGCCGACGGCGGTCTATTCCGCGCCAGGACGTGTGAACTTACTGGGCGAGCATATCGACTATTCCGGTGGTACTGTGTTGCCCTTTGCCTTACCCCAGAGAACCTATCTAGCTGTTACTCCCCGCCAGGATAGGCTCTTGCGTGCTGTAACAGCACAGGGCGACGCTGGGGCTTCAGCATCCTCTTCCCCCCGTGAAATAGAACTGGGTGCGATAGCTCCGGGTGCAGTTGAAGGTTGGCTTGCCTACGTCGCAGGAGTTCCTTGGGCAATGGCTCAAGAGGGGCTGGTAAGCCGCGATGAGCTGCCTGGAGCCGATATTGCCATTGATTCCTCAGTACCGCTGGGGGCTGGGCTATCCTCGTCTGCTGCACTGGAGTGCTCTACCGCCCTAGCCTTTGACGCTTTTGCGGCAGCTAATACTGGCAGGGAACCTCTGTCTGCGAGTGATACAGGCAGGACACAGCTTGCTATCGCCTGCATTCGGGCGGAAAACGAAATAGCCGGAGCTAACACCGGTGGGATGGATCAGTCCATCTCTCTGCGCGCTCATCAGGGGTCAGTTCTTGCCATTGACTGCCGCGATTTTTCAACACGCCCGCTCACGGTAGACGTTGACCGCGCCGGTCTTGCCCTGTTGGTTATGGACACCCGCGCCCACCACAATCTGTCAGACGGCCAGTATGCTAAACGACGAGCAGCCTGCGATTTCACCGCAGATACACTGGGGCTTACCACCCTGCGTGACTACTTTGAAAGCACCCCTACCTTGGCTGAAGCGCATCAGCTGGTAGCTCGCTGGGAAGAACAGGTTACAGCGGGCATGGTTGACCTACCACCCCAGACCGATCTGCCGACCGCCCGAGCTGCCCTACGGCATGCCTTGACCGAAATTGCCCGGGTTGAGGAGTGTCTGGCGCTCTTTAGCACAGCAGAAACCACCGAGCAGACCTGGGCACAGCTAGGGGATCTGCTCAATGCTTCGCACGATTCTTTGCGCGATGACTACCGGGTTTCCTGCGATGAGCTAGACCTGGCTGTCAACGCCGCCCGAGCTGCTGGAGCCCTGGGGGCACGTATGACAGGCGGTGGCTTTGGTGGGTCAGCTATCGCCCTGGTATCTCAAGAGCTGGTACCCACCGTCGCAGAAGCTGTAGCATCCGCCTACGAACGCGCAGGCTTTAACCACCCCGAATTCCTGCTGGCAAGCCCCGCAGCCTCAGCAGCTCAGGACCGCTAGATACCGCCTCGGCTCCGAAAGGCAAACTCGTGTTCATCCCTCGTCATTTTGAAAATCTGGAGGTCCTCCACGAGGGCACCCTAGCACCCCACGCTTACTACATACCAGCATCCGCGAACGCTCAACTCAGTGCCCGTGACCTGGTGTACAACCGCGAGCGTTCAGATAGGTTTACCTGCCTGAACGGCACCTGGGTTTTCCAGCTTTTTGATAGCCCTTACGAGGTTCCCGAGGGATTTTTCGCGGTGGACTACCTCTTGGACGGTTTTACCGACTTACCGGTACCCAGCGTCTGGCAGAATCACGGGTTTGATAGCCACCAGTACACTAATATTCGTTATCCCTTCCCCATTGACCCGCCCTTCGTGCCGCATGCTAACCCGGCCGGTGCCTACATCCGAGATTTTATCTACACCCCTGTGGCAGAAGCACCCCGGGCCCACCTCAATTTTGAGGGTGTGGACTCATGTTTTTATGTCTGGGTAAACGGCACCTATGTGGGCTACAGTCAGGTTTCGCACGCAACCGCTGAGTTTGATGTCACCGAGCATCTGGTAGAGGGTAGCAACCGTTTGGCTGTGCTGGTGCTTAAATGGTGCGATGGGAGCTACCTAGAGGATCAGGATAAGTTCCGCACCTCCGGGATTTTCCGCGACGTCTACCTTCTGCATTGCCCCGAGAAAGCACTGCAGGACTTCTTTATTACCTCGCAACTAACCGGCCTTCAGGCGGGGCAGGCTGAGGGTGCTACCGTGCACATTGATGCCGTACTGAGCGGCGAAGTGTCCACCAGCGTGAGACTACAGGACGCCGCAGGGCAGGTTCTTACCAGTGGTCAGCTAACCGCTGGGTCAGCGAGGGAGGGCTACACCCACTCGGTGGAACTCAAGGTTTCTGAACCCCACTTGTGGACACCAGAAACCCCCTATCTCTATGAGCTAACGCTAGACACCGAGCACGAAAGAATTGCCGATCGGGTTGGTCTGCGCCAGGTGAGCCTGGAAGATTCGGTGGTTAAACTCAATGATCTTCCCTTTAAAATCCGTGGGGTAAATCGCCACGATTCAGACCCCTATACAGGCCCTACTGTTAACATTCAGCAGGTCAAACGTGATTTTGAGATGATGCTGGCGCACAACGTCAATGCTGTGCGCACCAGCCACTACCCCGGTTCCCCTTACCTCTACCAGCTGGCAGACGAGATGGGCCTGATGGTCATGGCTGAGGCTGATAACGAAAGCCACGGGCACGAACTTAAATATTTACGCGACGAGTCCTACACTCACAAGGTTGAGCACTGGAATGAGTTAGTCTCGGACAACCCCGCTTTTGTTACCGCTACTTTGGACCGTATGCAGCTATGCGTTCAGCGCGAGAAGAACCGCCCCTCCATCCTTTTCTGGTCAGCAGGTAATGAGGGGAGCTACGGGGTTACTTTTGAGACGGCTCTGCACTGGGTCAAGAGCTTTGACCCAACTCGTCTGACCCACTACGAAGGTGTCTTTAATGCCGGTAGCCGCCGCACCTATGACTTCTCCCCCCTCGACATCTACGGGCGCATGTACCCCTCCCTGGAGCATATCCGCGGCTATCTTGCAGGAGAGTTAGCGGCAACTACAGCCACCGGCGGGCAGGAAGGCGCAGGGCTTTTGGGCAAGCCCTGCCTGCTCATGGAGTACTGCCACGCTATGGGCAACGGCCCAGGAGATCTTGCGGACTACCAGCAGATCATTGACGAAAGCCCGCGCATGATGGGCGGTTTCATCTGGGAGTGGACTGACCACGCTATCTATAAGGGTGCAGACGCCGCTGGGCGCAAAATTTTCTTCTACGGCGGGGACCATGGTGAGGGTATCCACGACGGGAATTTCTGTATGGATGGTCTGGTCTACCCTGACCGCACACCACACACCGGCTTGCTGGAAGCTAAGCAGGTATTCCGTCCCCTGCGGATTACCCATAGCCCCGAACGCGGCGAAATCACCGTACTCAATAATCTGAACTTTAGCGATGCCTCCGATCGGTTTACTCTGCGCTACACCGTGGAGGTCAACGGCAGCGAAACAGAAACAGGCACCCTACCCTTGCCGCCCCTAGCACCTGGGCAGAGTGCAATCCTGCCCTTCACGCCGGCGGTACAAGTAGAGTCCGGGGCTGTCTATGTACGCGTAAGCACCGAGCTCACCGCTGACTACGCCCCAGCCGGTGAGGTGCTTTTACCCGCCGGGTATCTACTGGGTTTTGATGAGGGCAACTGGGGCACCGGGATGTTCACCCTGCCAGCGACCAATCCCACCGGTGGCGGGGAAATTACGGTAGCTGAGACAGAAACCGCTCTAACCCTGAGCGGAAGTAGCTTTACCTACGTGTTCAACCGTCTCACGGGTACCTTTAGCTCCATGGTCTTTGGAGGGCTAAGCCTGTTAGAGAAGCCTATGGACTTACAGATCTGGCGCGCCCCCACCGACAATGATATGTACATTCGTGCTGAGTGGCAGCGGGCCCATCTGGATCAGGCCTATACTCGCACCTATTCGTCAAGCTGGCAGCAGGTAGAAGAAGGTGGGGTACTCATTACTGCTCACCTGGGTCTAGTCGCCTGCACCGTCCAGCGTATTCTGACTGTGAACGCCATCTGGAAGGTAAGTACAGGTGGGCAAGTTGAGGTAGAGCTAGCAGTAGTCAAGGACCCCGAGTTCCCATCACTCCCCCGCTTTGGCCTAAGGCTCTTTTTGCCCCAAGTCATGGAGGCAGTGCGTTACTTTGGGCTAGGCCCGCACGAAAACTACATTGATAAGCGTCAGAGCACCTGGCACGGGCTGTTCGAGAACACTGTGGAGGGTTTGCACGAGGACTACATCATGCCACAGGAAAACGGGGCTCACTCCGATACCCGTTTCTTGGAGATCAGCGGTGGTGGGCTTGCTCTGACCGTGACCGGTGAGCGGGTCGGGCAGAGCGAGGGTTTTTCTTTTAACGCCTCCCCTTTTAGCGCTGAAGAGCTAACTCGTGCAGTGCGTAACGTGGATCTGTGCCCAGCTGGGGCGAGCGTGCTATCCCTGGACTACCAGCAGAACGGTATCGGCTCCAATAGCTGTGGCCCCGAGCTGCTCCCCCAGTATCGCTTCAATGCCACCAAGTTTATGCTAAAGCTCACCTTAAACCCGGCGCTTCTCTAACCTCAAAGCTCCTCTACCTTCACTGCTTGCGTTTTTCCCATAAAACGGGCGAAAGCAGAAAGTATATGCTCAGCAAGACCTCTTGCAGGTTCTCCCGCAAGACCAAGTTCAGCATCTGCTGATATCTCTCTGGGAGCAAGGATGCCCGTACTTACCTCAACGATGGAGGGTAGTGTAGCGTCACCAATATCGAAGGTGAAACTGAGCCCATTAGGGAAAGCAGCATGGAGATCAGGTGCAGTCTCTTCGTGGAATCGCAAGGCTACTACATCACCCGGTACATAGTGCACTGTCTGCCCTAATAGGGTACTCTCGCCATCCTCATTCTGTTCCAGCAGATACTCTGAGCTTATTTCTATGTGGCTAGTAGGTTCTTGACGCAGCTGCTGAGGCCACCACAGGTGAGTGTAAGCAGTAAAGCCCTGCCAAATCTCTTCAAAAGGTAAGGATAGTTCGGCAAACACAGCATGGGTTTGGTGTTCTGTAGCAGGTAGCGTCGCCGTCTCTGCCTTAGGTTGATGTGAGAAGAGGTCCATGATTTCAGCTTACCTTCCCGGTTTCTAGTCCAAGAACACTTAAATGCATACAAAAAAAGCGAGAGGTTCTAGAGTTTTCACTCTAGAACCTCTCGCTTTTAAGCAGCCTATAAGAGCTGTTATCTCAAAACCATACAGTGGACGCAAACACCAACAAACAATCAGCCAACACCAAGAAAAAAATGTAAGCCTTCGGACTATTAGTACCAGTCAACTCCACAGGAATTCCCCGCGTCCATACCTGGCCTATCAACCCCATCATCTATAGGGATCCTCACACACCCAAATGGTGCTAGGAAATCTCATCT